>JANRKS010000032.1:0-655588 GCA_033763315.1 Deltaproteobacteria bacterium | reverse complement strand
GTTCAACCTGGGCGGCGGCGTGGCCAAGACGGTCATGCAAGCGGGGCTGTGGCAGCCTGCGGGTGAGCTGCTGTCACAAGAGGGGCTTGTGGTGGCCGTCGGGTCGGTACAAAGGCGGGCCTTACGTCCGCTGCCTTTGGTGCGCGTCTATCTTGGTGAATCTTGGGCGTTGGAAGGCCACGTGACGATCGCCTACGTCTATCGCACAGCGTCCGTTGAAGAAACCTATCTGCTGGGCATTTCATTAGACTTTTGATTGGGTCAAAAGATCGTGTGCTCCGTTGGCCCGCACCCGCAGGCGCCACAACGCGACGATGAGGATGCAGAGAACCACTAGACACCAGCCGCTGGGTTTTGCGTGCGTCGCGACGC
Source organism: Deltaproteobacteria bacterium (assembly GCA_033763315.1). Classification (GTDB taxonomy): domain Bacteria; phylum Myxococcota_A; class Polyangia; order Fen-1088; family Fen-1088; genus JAGTJU01. The sequence continues at coordinate 655,216 of JANRKS010000032.1, read as the reverse complement.
TACAGCCAGAGGCCGTCGCTACGGTCTTATCTTCAACGGGCGATTCGCACAGGCCAATCGTGCCATCATGGTCGTCATCTTGGCACGCGTCGCCGACGCCGTTGTGGTCCTCATCTCGTTGATCGGGGTTATAGGAACCTGGGCAATTGTCCACGAGGGCAAGCAAGCCATCGGGGCGCACGCGTCCCAGACAGTCTGTGTCCTCATCTTGAAGGTCAGCGGCCGGGCGGTTCGTGAACCGTAGGAAGTCGATGCGCAAGCATGTCGGATCATTGAAATTGGTTTCATCCGGGCACCCTTGAATCGGCTCGCTCGATGGAACCACTTTTAGTGACGTATGCGCCTTGTCCCAGAGCCCCGGCACGCCGCCGAGATCAACGACGTATGTGTGAAATGCGCCGTCGGCGCGCAAGAACAGCGAGGGATCGTTGGGCACCCGCACGGCCACATCGTCAAGATATACAGTCGCGAATGAATGGCTGGGCCCTTGCGCTGGTACCGACACGCGAAACTCTAGACTGTTGATGGGCCATGGCGTGTCGGAACGCCCATCGAGTCGCAACGGTGGCTGATTTCTGTGCGGCTGCAACGTGAGCTCTCCAGATTGGCCTTCCGTGCTTACATTCATAAAGCTGAGCACCCGGGGCGAATACGAATCGCGTTGTGGCCCGGAAACCGCGAAACGTATGCCCTGCGACGGCACAAAGCTCTTCCGGTCATCGAGCGGCTGCATGAATTCCCACTCGGGCGTTTCATCCGCTTCTTCGCCAAAGGCCGACACCGTTTTGCCGCGGTAGCTGGTGAGCATGTGCCAGTATTGCTGCCATTCTTTGCGCCAGCGCTGCATGTGCCTTACGTGCAGTGAATTGATTTTCTGTAGACGATCGCCATCGTGTGCGGCACCCAGCTCAGCTGGTTTCGTCACCACAACCCATAGTTGTCGCAATAGATGCGACGCCTGCTCGTAAGACGGGCGACGAGCAGGAGCGTGCCCAAAGAGAGCTTCCGGAGAGACGGTGAGCCTTGTGGCATTCGACGCCACGGACACGACGTTGGAGGCGCTCATGCGAGGCCCAGCGCTCACAAAGAACCTGCCATCGTTTCCGGCGCGGCCGATGAGATGCGAAGGTGTTGCATCGTAAACGGAGATGTCTCCGATGTCTGGAACGAGCCCCATCAGCCACAGCTCAAGCGGATGGAACACCTGTAGAGCTTGGCCAAAATGTGGCGCTGACGCTTGCATGTTGGCTGCGGGCCCCGTCGTGGTGGCTGTGCCGTTGCCATTTTCTACCCAGTTGGCGCCGTTGCCCATCAGCGAAGTGTCCATATCAATAAACGCGTTCCACTGCCGAAAGCGGGTGAGCCCATGCAGTGCCCCGGCGCCCCTGCGTTGCGGGACGCCACCCAAGCACCGTTGTCGATGCGTGTCTGCCGCGAACACCAAGGCTTCGGGTTGCATGCGGTGTGCAAGAGCCTCTTTGTTGTCGGGGCAGACGGTCAGAACCCGTGACAGCGGCTTAGGGAAGGAGGAACCGAGGTTGAGCCCTGCAATCTGAGTCAAATTCGGAAACGCTTTGACGTCTGCGTTTGATAGGGGTGGCGCGGGTTCAACATCGTCCGAGCACGCCGCGCCTTCACGGAGCAACGACGCTGGCACGGGATAATCGATCCCGGATCCAGTCGAAGGCACGCAGCGACTGCGTTGGTCCTGGGGCATCGCGTACCACGCGTCGTCGTCCAGCCCAGGCTCTGGAGACAAGAAGGGGCCGAACATATGCGAGGTTGCTTGCGCAAGAGCCTGAAAGCCATTCATGCCGCGCAAACAGGCGCTGACATGACCACATCGTTCATATCGCAATTTTGGATCGGCCTCATCGAAGCCAAGGCTTGCTCTCACATTGCCAAAAACACTCGTGCTTCCGGCGTCGACGTACCCAACAAATGGAAGCGCTGGGTTCAAACCTGTGACCGCTTGCCCTATGCCTTCCACCTCGTTCGCACCCGCTGACAAAGCCGCCCCCAACGGCTTACCAAACTCCTTCCCACGGACCGGCGCCCGAAAGAACGTCATCCCCGGTGAACCGGACGCGGCCTCGGGATCTTCCGAGTCCACGAAGAAGAAGGCCACTTGATCCCATGCCAAAGCCCCCGGCTGCAAACCCGCGTCCTCAAGGGTTTGCACGAACCGTTGCGCCACCAAATGAACATCGAAGTTGCAGTCGGTGTGCGTGCGATCCTTCGCTGACAGCGGTCTTGCGCGACAGGGCATGGTCAAGAGGTCTGAGCTACCCTTCAAGATAAAGACGCCCTGATCAAAGCAGTTTGCCTGTCCCGAGTTGTGGCAGACCAAGGCAGCTGGGATGTCCAAGGGCGCGGCATGGGCGCTCAAGGTCCACCCCAGCACGGTGACGACCACCAGCGCGATCGTGTTTCTTCTTTGCGTAGGCATCGTGGCGACTCCTTAGAAATCAGAGGATGGCGAAGCGTGAAGGCATGCGGAGATCTCGCCGAACTTGCGACACGTGGTGTGTTCGGCGAGATCGACGCCCATCAAATCTTCCGAAAGCCACATAGGCGTGGGCAAGGCACAAACGTTGTTGTCAGGAACCTCCACGGTGCATGAACGAACGCAGACTTTCATCTGTGGCTCGCAGGCAAATCCCGGCATGAGGGCACCACCGCAGCGAGAATCAAGAGCAAACTCCAAAAGGGCGTCGCGCTTCTCATCACGAAACGTAGTGAGCGTTTGGCCGCGCAGAACATTGCGCTGGTTCGGATCGCAGGACAAAAGGCAGCGCCCTACCCCGCTGGCTTGCGCCACGCAGCGATAGATCTCGTGCTGATCTACGTTCACGATGGGCGCGTTGCTTCTTGCTTCAATGGCTTCCGGGGGAACCATTTCGATGGCCTCTGGCGTCCGTCGTCCCTGCACAAACCAGGATTCGATCTTGTCGTTGTGTTCAACGGTTTTGCGGCATTGGCCCAAGCTGGGGCCACAAGGCGCGCCGTATCTGACTTTTGGTGGCGCGCAAACAGCGCGATGGCCACCTTGGCGCGGGTCACATACCAAGCCCAACGACGCACACGGATCGGCACCATCTTGGTCGCCTTCGCACGTAACCTCGCCGCCTGAAAGAGGCGCGTTAACAACGGATATGGGCTGGCGGGGCGAAAGTTTGTTTGGCTCTAGGTGAGAGGCATCTGCTAAGCCCGACCACCGAAAAGTTGTCGCGTTCAAAGGCTCATCTTCACTGGCTTTGACCTCCAGATTCCAGATCCAACGAATCGGTCGATAACCCGAAGGATCTTCGCGGCGGCGCTTTGGAGGCGGCCCTGCGAACACGGCCACATCTTCGAAGAAAATATCCTGTCCTAAAACGCGGGTGTGAGGCACGAAGAGAAGACCCACCGGCGCCACCAACTGGATCGGACTGTCTGGGGTGCTCGCCACCTGTTGAACGTCAAAGGTCTGCACTCGCGCTTCGTCTTCATCAAACGAAAGCCACTGATAAAGATGCGAGGTGCCAGTGTCATCCCACACGGCACGCCCCAGGGTCTCCCAGCCATTCGCCAAAAAGCATTCCACCGAATTGCCGCGGTACCAAAGCTGCATCTGTGGCTGAGGGATTCGAACGCTGTCCCCCTCGTACGCCGTGACGTTGGGGACCACATGGGCTCGCGGCGCAACCAGGGGACAGTTGATCGCAAAGGCCGTCGGAACAATTTTCACGTTTGCGCGATTGCGTTTGCTGGCGGCATGAAGGTCCGCGGCGCTCGTGATTGCGTTGGGTTTATGACCTTTGGGAACGACGACTTTCACGACTTGCCACAACCCCGAATACGATTCCGGGGCGACGTCGGCGGTCGTCAGATCGATGATGGGCTTATGGAAGTCGTGCTTGGCGTCCCGAGGCCGTACAAAAAATTGGCCCGTGGATTCTTGCTTCCAAAGCGGCGCGAGGAGCGGAGCGCCGTCTTCGTCAAAGAAGAAATACATAGGATGTACGGGCGCACTGCCGGTCGCCGTCCCTGTGAGTGCAAGGTGTGCTTGCGGGGCCCCCCCGCGGGTGAAGCTGGATGCGCCAAGGTTGTGATATTGAACGGGCCCACCGGCCAAAAAACCTGTCTGTACCGGGTAGAGCGCAACGGGGGCGCCATCCGTGGGACCTCCTCCGTCAGGACTGCCTACCGACACAGACGGATCGCACGCGCCCACAAGCGCGGACAGGATGAGGAACGGAAGACTGGCTGTGTGCGAGAAGGCCTGCATATGACAAGGTCATGACGTCACCGCAACGCAAATCCGGCCAAATTGTTTTCGCAGCGTGAACGATATGCGCACCCTTTGGCGCATCTCAGCTTTCGAAGGCCTCATCCCATACAGTATCGGGGCTGCGGCTATGGTGAGCAGCTTCGACAATGCGCAGGCTAGACACCAGACCTTGAAGCAGAGTCGAATTCAGCGCTTTGGTTATTGAGTCAAGTTCAGCCGGTTCGGAGCAAACGTTTGCGCGGCACCTTGTTTGCGCTTCGCCCAAAGGTTTTGGCGCGCTTGATGCCATGTCATCGCATCAAGCCAACGACTTCCTTCAGGCGTGGTTGGAACGGAGAAGGCAGACTTGGCGCCTTCAATCCAGCTCGTGAGGCTCAAGTACCTTACGAAGGGCGAGGGCGCTTCGAGTGTCTCGAACAACCACGTAGATCCTGCGAACAGGGTGTCAAGGTGAGTGTCTGACAGGTACTCCTCGATCAAACCGTTCGCCATTACGGGATAAAAAGTCAGCCCGATGTTGTAGATCGTGCCTTTGGCCTTGAGTTGGCCTTCGATGGCTTTGCCTTTGGCCTTCGCCTCTACGATAGGGTGGTTCGGGTGGGGGATCACCGTCAATCCGGCGTAATCGAAAGGCGTGAAGCTATACACGACCCGCTTGACTCGGCTCGCCTCGAAATACGTCCCACCTTGCTTGATGGTCCACCCCGCTGATGGCATGGCCGCTCCAATGCACTTTGTGGTCAGCGAGGAGGACGCGGACGTTTTGTAACCGGCGCCATCAAGGAAGCCGTCAAGGGCCAGCAGCTGCACCTTGTTGCCATCCTCGAACCGAACAACGAATTTGATGAGACAAAGCGGTGCGCCAGATTCGTTGCGAACCTCCGCGAACCAACGCGAGAACAAGGCGCGCGGTGGAGCGTCGATCAACAGGTTCGAGCTCAACAGGCGAATGCTCTGGCCTTGGCCTACACTCGCGTTTTCAAACACTGCGCCCGGCGTGTTCGATACCAAGGATACGACTGCGGTTCCGCCCTGGCCCCCGAGCGGGCTCGTGGTTCCTCCTGTGCCGCCCGTAACGGAACCTTCATTGGGCCAGTCCCAAGGGATCTTGTCTTGATGTGCCACAGGCTCCGCGGCAGCCCCTGTGTCATCTATTGGCGCGCCGCCATCGCCAAGATTCGACATTGGGGACATTCCATCGTCACCCCCACAGCCTAGGAGAAGAAGAAAGCTTGCTTTGAGTATCTGCGATTTCATGACTGAGCCAATTCGTATGTGCTGCGAGGTTAGGGATCCCAACGAACCACGTATCCATTTGCCGAACTGTTCGAGGACGCGATCCGAATGTTGTTCGAGGGATCGAAATCGATCGGGAAACTGAGACCTCGAAAGGAACCGGCAAAGTACAAGGTGCTTCCCGGGCCAGGCCCCATCGAAACGGAGGTGGAACTTTCAGCGGCTCCCCACGCGCGTGCCCACACAAATGTGCCGTCAGCCGTTAAACGCAGAGCGAAGTTGTCAATTCCGGCCGCGGCCCGGATCCGCAGGGAGCCTGCCCCCGGATCGAAATCAAGCTCTCCCCCAAAGATGCCCGCAACCACAACCCCGTCTCCGGCGGCATTTGGAACAAGATTCCGGCCACTAACCAAACTTTCGGCTGAGAGCGTTTTGGACCAAAGGTAGTTGCCGGCAGGATCGTATTTCAACACGTAGGCCGAGTAACTCGGCAGCGGCGTACCGGAAGCATTCGCCTCGGAGGGATCCAGTTTAACCAACCCTGTGAATCCGCCGGTGACGTACACGTTTCCCGTGCCATCAACTGTAGCGGCCGCGAATTCATCGCCTGCGCCACCAAACGATCGAGACCAGACGTAACCTCCAACTGCAGAAAGCTTCGTTACGAAAGCGTCTTTGGCGCCCACGCTGGTGCGAGACTCCACACCCTCCCCTGGATCAAGATCAACCGTCGCTGCGAATGCGCCAGCGAGGATGATTTCGCCAGCGGGCCCAACAGCCAACCGGGAGCGTGGCTGTGTGGCTTGCGTGAATGCGCGGCCCCATCTCAATACGCCCTCGGCACTGTACTTTGCGACGAAGGTGTTTCCCTGCGCGGATGAGAGCAGCGTCTGCTGAGGTGAGGGATCTATGTCGACGGTCGAAGGAATCTGCCCCAGGACGACCGGCTCACCGTCAGGTCCGATGGCAACGTCATGGATCAAGGGAGTGCTGGCGGACCCCGCGAGAATCGGGATAACCCACTTGAACGCGCCCGCCCCATCCAGTTTGAGCAGGAATGCATCCCAGGAGTTGAGCCCCCCAACGGAACTCAAGCTGGCGGTGAGCAATCCCGGATCGAAATCAACAAGGCCCGCAAACGTCCCAGCCACATAGACGTCATCGCCTTTGACAACCACGGATGCCGCCTGAGCTTGTCCGAAGGAATTCGAACTTCCTATGAGGTGCCCCCAGACGAGGGAACCGTTCGCGCTCAGCCTTTGAACAAACGCAGCGTTGTTGAAGTTGGGAAATCGGGTTGCCACCGTGCCTGGTGTCGGGTCGAAGTCGAAGCTGTACGCGCTGGCGGTACCTGCCACAACCACGTCGGTGGAAGCGATGGCGGCCACACCGTTGACCCATGTCATCGCAGAGCTGGTGTACACGCCCACCCAGGACAAGACAGGCGCGCAGGATAAATCAGAGCAGCAAGAACCTTCGCGACATTGGCCCGAAGCGCATTCTGCATTCGCCGCACACGCCCCCTTAAGCGTTTTGCAGACGCCTGCACCATCACAGGCCGAGCCCTCCGCGATGCACATAGGCCCATCCTTGGCCAATGCGGGGAGCGGCACACACTGCCCGCGCTTCTCGGGATTGGAACAGACAACGCAGGCGTCAGCGCACTTTGATTCGCAACAAAAGCCGTCAGTGCAGAATCCCGAAGCACAGTCGGCGTCGAACTTGCAGCCTTCGCCCTGCTTCAGGCGGCAGCTTCCTTGCGAGTCGCAAGAGTTTCTTCCTTCGCAAGTGCCCACGTCTTCGGCGGATTTGATCGCCGCACATTGTCCAACGCTGCTGGGCAAATTGCAGGCTGTGCATTTGCCACCACACTCGGCGTTGCAACAAACGCCATCCGTGCAGAATCCGGAGGCGCATTCACTGTTTGTAACGCACGCCTTCGCGTTCATGCCACCAACGGCTATCCTGCGCGAGGCTTGCGCGGTAAGCCCCACAGTGTCGCGAGCCTCGGCCAGCAACTCGTACTCACCGCCGACGACTGCTTTGCCGTCTACCTCGAAGCGATACGGCCCCCGGCCCAAAGCGCCGACTTTGTGTACCACCACTCCGTCTTTCGCCAGGCTTAGGCGAACGCCGAAGATCCCGCCTTTGTCGGAGGCCTTTACCTCAACTTGGAACACCCCATCATGAACTGTTGATTCGTCGGGCGACACAATCTCAACGGTGGGCGGTGTTCGATCTACGATGACCGTCACATCGTCACGAGTCTGCTGCGAAGTTGTGTCTGTTGCGAGCGCCCGCAATGTGTGGGGCCCCTCCACGAACTCATCCGTGTTCCACGTCATCTCAAACGGGGTCTTGTCGTCGCGGCCAATCATCGAACCGTCTATAAAGAATTGGACCTCCTGCACGCCTACATCGTCAGTCGCCAGCGTTTTGACATCCGATGAGCCGCGTACAGCCGCTTGCGCTTTCGGCGAGGTCACGAGCACGGAAGGCGCAAGGTCACAGGCCTTGCCACTCTTCACCGTCACAGTGACAGATGCGGCACTCAATAGGCCTTGTTCATCGGTCGCCGTAACTTTGAGAACGTGCGTCCCTTTTGCACCGTCCTGGGTTGGCCAGTCCCATTTGTGAGGCGCTTGGGTTGATTCGAAGACGGCGTTTCCGTCTAGATGGAACTGCACCTTGGCAGCCTTTTCACCATCGTCCTGGGCAACCGCCAAGACTTGCACCGTGCCGCAAACTTCCGAGGCGTTCGCGGGGTAAACAAGGTTCACCTTCGGCGGCGCGTTCCCCACTTGAAGCCCCCAGCCTACCTTAACCAGCACGTCGGTTGTGGCGGTTGCGCCAGCGGCATCCGTGACCTTGGCGCGTAGCCGCAAAGGACTGACGCCCACCTCCTCCGCGTCAAGGAGGGCCACGTAGGGCTCAGCTTCCACCACGACCCCCATGGGTCCCTCGCCAATCAGGAATTCGACTTTGTAGGGCGGCTTTCCCCCAGCGACTTTCGCCTGCGCGTTGAACAGTGGCGCCACCGTTTCGTTCGGCCCAGGTGACAGTAGGGTCAGCTGGAGGCCCGCGCCCCCGGGTTCCTTGTTGCCGCCGCCACAGCCGGCGAGGACGACAAACAGAGTGACTAAGATGGGGTTATTGTGGCGATGCATTGATGTTCGCCGCGCAGCTTGCCCAAAGTCACTGCCTGTTACAAGTGGCGGACTGTAAACTTTGTGAGACGCCCCCGTATAGCCCCCCTTGTCGGGGGCAAACCTTAGCCGTCGATGGACATCAATCTTGCCATCGAGTCCGCCACGCGATCTCCAAACGCAACGGCATCTGGGTCCGCTTCCTTTGCCCCCGAATAGAGTCCGTCCAGCACCAAGCTGGCGGCGCCGTGACAGGCGGACCACAAGGTGTCGACAATCGCTTGGGTTGATAGGCCTGCTGCCACCCGATCGTCCTTGAGGCTTTGTCCCAAAGCAACGAGCGCGGCGTACGCATCGTGAGCGGCATCCTTGGCATCACTGTGGTTCATCAGGTTGACGAGCTCGGGGCGAAACATGATGCGAAAATGCGCTGGTCGTTCCATGGCGATCCGGACGTAGGCACGCACCGCCGCACGCACGCGCGCACGCGCAGACTTTACCCGCGTCGCCTCTCGCGTGGCGTGGGCCAAACCCGCGAATCCCTCATGCGCGATCGCCGCGAAGATCGCCTCTCGGTTCGCAAAGTGATGGTAGGGCGCCTGGTGGCTCACCCCCGCCTCCTTGGCCACCCTCCTTAAGCTCAATGCCGCCAGGCCTTCAGACTCTATGAGTTTAACGCTCGCGTCGAGGACGGCCTGGCGAAGATCTTCGGGTTTTGAAGCTGCTGCGGTGCGGGGCATGAGACGAACTTCGCCCGACCGGCTTGACGCTGTCAAGCCCGCCAAAGTAGACACTGTCTAGACGACGCAGACGGGTGTGACACGAGGGCGCGCGAAATCAACGTCGCTGTCGTGGGCGCCAGGAAAAGGCCAATCACGTGCCTGGCTTACCGCCCACCGGAACTCGTCGATTGCTCCGCTTTAGACTCAGCGTTTGCTTGCCTGTTGGTTGAGCTTCTGCGCCACCCGTTCGTGATACGCGGCGATCCTATCGGCATCTTTTGCCAACACTTCGTCGTCTTTGGCCATCTGTTCCAGGTCGGCTGCCAGTTCGAGATTTTCGGGAGTCACAACGCGGCGGCCTTTTTGGTTGGTCGCCTCACGGTTGTTCTTTGCTTCGGCCCGGCTCTGCGCGGCCTCTTCCCGGTAGGCTTTTGCGCGATCCCGATAGATGCGTGCCTTCGCATGGTGATCCTCGGCCGAGGCCCCGGCCGTTAAATCGTCGGCATGAACCACATTGTCAAGCGAGAGCGTGGTGCAACCAATGACCGCGAAACCAAGCAACAACCGACAGCAAGTGTGTTTGAAATTCATTCGTATCTCCTCCGTGTTTTGAAGCCGTCAACCCAAGGACGTGGGTCGCATGCATAGACGACATCACGCAAGAAACAGGCCAACCCCTGGGCCCCACCGGCCTACGGAGTTACGAGTGATGACGAAGCGAAAACGCTGAATTGTCCGCTGAACGTTACTCGAAGCAAGCTACAGAGGCCGATACGTAACGCGAGGATCGATGGCGCACTTCAGTCGTCGAGTGCGCCTTTGGCACGGCATTGATGTCGGGAGGGACCATGAAACGAAGGTCGCCCGACCAACTTGACGCCGTCAAGTTTTCAAAGTAGACACTGTCTAGTTGATTCAGACAGTGTCTACTTTTTCAAACTCAGACAGAAAGGCGCGCAACATGAAGAGCGATGTTCTCGCGAAAAAACTGGCGGTCATCACCGGGGCCTCCTCTGGCATCGGCAAAGCCTTGGCATGGGAGCTCGGACAACAGGGGTTCGACCTGGTACTCACGGCGCGGTCGCAAGCCAAACTTGCAGATTTGGCCAATGAGATCGGCACCGCCTATGGCATTTCGGTTCAAGTGCTGCCTGCGGATTTGGCCACCACGCGCGGCGCGCAGGCACTGGGCGAAGTCTTGCAAAAGCTGGCGCGCCCGATCGACCTCCTGGTTAACAATGCGGGTTTCGGTACTTATGGTGAATTCACCAGCGCGTCGTCTGACTTGCTGGCGCAGATGCTCACGGTGAACGCCATCGCGCCCACGCTGCTCAGCCGCGCGGTGCTGCCAGACATGATCAAGCGCAGGGCCGGAACCATCGTAAACATCGCTTCAAGCGCCGGACTGCAGGCCGTACCCTTCATGGCCGCATACGCGGCCTCGAAGGCGTATCTCGTTCATTTGAGTGAGGCCCTGTGGGCCGAGGCCCGCCCGCACGGGGTGCGGGTCACAACCATCTGCCCAGGTCCCGTGCAGACTCCGTTTCTCGAAAACATGGGCGATCTGGCGCACGCCCCCTCGGCGCGAATCCTGGGCAAGCCCCTGCCAATCCACGCCGTCGTCAAAGCCGTATTGCAGGCGATGCAATGTGATCGGCCCTCTCGCATCGTCGGTGGTCGCAACTTGATTCTGGCACAAGGCGGCAGGTTCTTGTCGCGAAAGCAAGGGGTGAAAGTTTCGGCTTTGATGTTCGCCCCTGCTTCCAAGCCACAGCTGAAGGCCGCGTAGCCCACGTCACACATCTAGAGAATTTTCCGAGAAGACAGGAGAACAAGATGACACGCACAACGATTCGCAACGCAGTGATGGCGTTGGCCTTTTCTGCAACGGGAGGCAATGTCGCTTTCGCACAAACACCCGGAACGCTGGAGGTGGTTGTGACCACGCCCAGGAACAGTCAGGGCCACGTAGGGTGCGCCCTTTTTTCAAGCAACGTGGGTTTCCCAACGCAGATCGAACGCGCAAAAATACAAAGGCACAAAACGCAGGATCGCGTGGTTTGTAGCTTTGCCAACTTAGGCCCGGGCCGTTACGCGGTGGCCGTTGTTCACGACGAGAACAACAACGGAAAACTCGATACGAACATGTTTGGCATACCCAAGGAATGGTGGGGAACCAGCAACAACGTGACTCACAAACTATCGGCCCCGACCTTCGAAGAAAGCGTTGTGGTATTGTCCGAAGGAAAACCGTTGACGATTGCCGTCAAGCTGCATGATTAGCGCCCAGCCGGCCACAGCAAGAAGTGCACAGAGCCAATAGGTTTGATGGCAGGTAGATGGCCGTCAAAGCTGTGGCCTTAGCTGCAACTTTCGAAACTCCATTTCTGTGCCTTCGGCTTGAATGGCGATCTGCCCTTCACGCGCCGTGGCGCCAAACCCACGGTTGACCAATTCGCCGTTGACCCAAACCGAAATCGTATCGGCATGGGCTTGCACAACCATAACGTTCCATTGACCCAGGGGACGTTCGGATCCATCCGTCAAATTTAGGATGCGCCGGGCGTCGCCTTCCTTGCCCCCCCAAGAGTTGCCCTTCGTGCGAGGGCGTCTTGTCTCCATGTTGTCGACCGCGATGTCCTCACCAATGCACCAAAAGTCACCGGCGTCTCCGCTTTGCAGCTGCACTTCGATCGAACGGGGAAACATCTTGTACAGAACGCGTGGGGTGGACGCGTGGACAAGTACACCACCATTGCCACCGGCGCCCACAAAGCGGTACTCAACCGTCAGTTGGTAATCTTTGAACCGGCGCTCGGTGAGGAGGTGTCCCCGAGGCTCGCCCCGGCTCACAAGCATGCCATCGCGGACGATGAAACTATCTTGAACGTCGCCGCCTGCGTCCTTGGCCGGCACGTCGACGATCCATCCCGAAAGATCTTTGCCGTTGAACAACTCGATGCTTGGGGGTGTTGCTGGCCTACGATCCACATCCGATGGCGCCTGGGGCGCGCCACTTGGCGACTTGTGGCCACAACCCAAGACCAGCCATAGGATCGCCACAGCCGCGCCTGTGCAAACAGAAAATGACTTTGCCATCAGGGCGCTTCGTCCTTCATCTGTTTGAACAAGATCCCAAGGGGTGGGCCCAATGCCTCACCCTCAAAGTCGGAGGAGTACGTGTTTCCCAGATATCCCATGTCTTGGTGAATTCCCACGGCAGATGTGTAGTAGGCCCAAGCCACGCGCGCTTTGAGTTCCGCGAAGAAAGCCGAGCGCAAGGGATCAGTGGTTGGCGTGTCAGCCCACGTGCTTAGCAACGCATACTGATCGTCTGCTTTCAGCTTTACAAACGGCTTGGCAAAGCGCGCGTTGGCATCTTTATCAATGTGGACGAGTCCTCGCTTCCACAAAGCACGTCTTTTGACGTGATCGGAGTTGCGTGGGTTTAGATCCAACAAATAGAGATCAATCGTTTGCGCGGCTTCGGCTTCACGCGCACCGGGCGAATGTTCATCCTGCGGAATGATCTGCTCCGCCAGGTGTTCAACCGTTAACAATTGGTGTGGTGAGAAAAAACCTGCTCTGGCACCAGCGGTGGGAGCTTCCGCTGCGTGGAGCTTACGAATCCGCACCAGGGGAAGGCCAGCCGCCACCAAGGCCACGGCGCCTAGATCGCGACGAAGCGGGCGAATCGATTTCGAACTCATAGGTTGCCTTTCCTAAGTTCCTCGGCCAAGCGCTCGCTTGAGCGCCACGCCAAGGCCATAATGGTCCACGTGGGGTTCTGTGAACCAGCGCTCACAAACCCTGCGCCATCCATCACGAATAGATTCTTAACGTCGTGACTTTGACAAAATGGGTTGAGCACCGAAGTGCGAGGGTCATTGCCCATCCGTGCTGTTCCAAGCTCATGAATTGACCAACCCGCTGGCAAAAGGCTGCTGCTGCTTTCGTGAACCTCAATGCCGGCCGCCTCCAACATAGTGCGCGCTTGCGCCTCCATATCCTTCGCCATGGCGCGCTCGTTATCCCCGAACTTGACCCTGAAACGGAGCACGGGGATACCCCATTTGTCCTTCAAAGCAGGATCCAGGCTGACGCCGTTTTCAAACTGTGGCAACACTTCACCGAACCCACCCATAGAGACGAACGCACCTGCGTAATCCCGCACATCTTTCTTGTAAGCCTTCCCAAAGCCTTTTGCCCACGACATTGAGCGGGGCAGCATGGCGCTGCCGCTGTCGCCCTCGAAACCGTAACCACGCAGGAATCCATGATGCTTGGAATCCACATTCTGGAACCGAGGGATATAAAACCCGCCAGGCCGTCCATCATCACGCGTGCGTGGAGCACCTGCTTGGCTTCGCATCACTCCCACGATTTTCGGTCCCATCAAGTGCTCACAAAAGTTGTGGCCCACGTGCCCGCTGGAATTGCCGATGCCATTGGGATGCTGTCGTGATCGCGACAACAGGAGCAACCGCGTGGACTCAAGCGTTGAGGCAGCCAGCACCACCGTCTGTCCTCGCGCCTCGTATGTTTTTTTCGTTTGCGAATCCACAAACGCCACGCCACGCGCTTTGCCCGTGTGTGGATCCACCGTGACTTCGTAAGCGGTTGCGTTGCAACGAATCGTCAGCTTTCCCGTTTCCAGGGCGGGGAACAAATAGCCCGTGGTGGAATCGAACGCGGCATGAATGTCACATCCGCCTTTGCGATGGCAGGCCCCGCGGCGCAAACACCGGCTGCGGTACTTATTGTGAGCGAGACCGTCGGTCGTAACACCGGCGCGGTAAGGGGTGACCACTCGACCCAGCCGCGCCAAAGTAGCCCGCAGATGCAACTCTGCTTTGGTGAGGCGCGGCGTTGTCTGAAACTGCCCATCGGGCATGTGCGGCAGTAACTCCGCATAGCCAGCCACGCCCAAAAACCGATCCACCCTGTCGTAGTAAGGCGCGATGTCTTTGTAAGAGAGCGGCCAATCTTGTCCGTAGCCATCACGGCTGGCCGCCTTGAAATCTAGATCCGAAAGCCGCAAGGCCAAGCGCCCCCAGATGTTCGTTTTGCCTCCCAAAAGGCGCGCGCGCACCCAAGCAAAAGGGGTCCCGGTATAGGGATTGTCACGCTCGTTCACCAACAACCGCGTGCGGTAGTCGCTGCCACCTAAATACGACGTGACACGAGGTTCGGCGAAGCTTGCAGCGTAAGGCGGGCGCTGCAGATCATATTCGTTGCGGTTAAGTGCGTGTTCGTTATAGGGCGCGGCCCCTCTGCGTAGGTGTTCGTAGGGCCACTGTGTCGAGCGAAGCTCTTCGTCTACATTCTTTCGCTCGCCCGCCTCGAGTACAAGCACGCGAAGCCCCAGCGAGGTCAAAACATATGCGGCGGTGCCGCCGGCGGCGCCCGACCCCACCACGATGGCATCGTAGTTTTGTTTCGGGTCGAAGGCAGCAAAAGCAGCATCGAAGGGGCCATCCATGTCATCGCATTGTGCGAAAGCAGAACCGCGATGGGAAGCTTCTTTTTGAATTTGCTTCGGGGCGCCGCCCGATGGAACGTCGTGCCGCAAACGAAGTTCCGTATCTGACTCATCGCGCTTGGACGATCGTCAACTGTTAGGGGCAGAATCAATCATCGTTGAGAGCGATCGGCACCACGTCGTCTTTGGTGACCACGGCGTTCGTCACTTCGCCATCCACCACCACGCCTGGCCACACGATGGTGTTCGAGAGGTGCGAATTGCGCAGCACCGTGGCACCCGCACCCACCACAACGTTCGGCCCCACAACGGCGCCTGCTTCAATGAGTGCGCCTTCGCATATACGGTAGGGCGGGTGCAGATCGGCGGTTGCGTGAATGATGCACGACGGGTCCGCGCCTACCAGTGGACCCGGCGCGCTTGAGATCAGCGCTGGCTTCCGTAACAGCGCCATGTTGCCTTGCCAATAACGTTCCGGCGTTGAGTGCTCTTCGAAGTATCCTGGCACTTCAACAAAGCGCACCACCTCACCCATCTGCAGCGCCGGCAGATACGCGTCGCCGATCACATCCGATTCGCCCTGGCGTGGCAAGCGATCCAACAAACGCGTGGTCACCACGTGAATGCCCGTGAACATCATCGCGCGCACTTGGCCCACGGGTTTATACGCGCCCCGCGCATTGCGTATCGCCACCACACGCCCTGCCTCATCAACCTCCACCGGCGCAAACGCGCTGCCAGCGGGCGCCGGACGCAAGGCCATCGTGGCCACAACGTCAGGCCCGCCCGCCGCGTGCGCGCTGATGAAGGATTTGAGGTCAACGTCCGCCACCACCTTCGCGTTCATCACCAACACCGGCTCGCTGCGAAACAAGCGCCGCGCGGCCACCAAGCCACCGCCGGTGCCCAACAAGTCGCGT
This sequence comes from Deltaproteobacteria bacterium, assembly GCA_033763315.1. Classification (GTDB taxonomy): domain Bacteria; phylum Myxococcota_A; class Polyangia; order Fen-1088; family Fen-1088; genus JAGTJU01. The sequence goes on along the minus strand of JANRKS010000032.1, from coordinate 639,437 downwards.
TCGAAGGAAAAGCGAACGTGCACGTCGAAGGCACTGCCATCGCCGACCGCGTCTTCAATCATCTCGCTCAGATGATGGACGTTGACGACAACGTGGGCCAAACCCGCGTCACGGCACAGGCTTAACCCGTACGCGATCGGGGGATAACCGCATATTGGCACCAAAGGCTTAGGGAGGGCGGCCCCCAAAGCCCCCAGACGGCTTCCGCGCCCGGCCGCAAGCAGCATGACTTGCACGACAGTTTCACAGTACCAGATGGCACGGATTTCACACGAAAATGCCACCGGCTGGCGCGTCTGCCTCCCTTTCGAGCGGCCGACCCTATGATATGTTCCCCCGCGCATGAAAGTTTGTGTCATTGGAACAGGGTATGTAGGACTGGTCGCAGGGGCGGGCTTTGCCGACATGGGCAACGATGTGGTCTGTTGCGACATCGACCAAAGTAAGATCGATACGCTCAAGGCCGGCCAGCTCCCGATCTACGAGCCTGGCTTGGAAGATCTGGTGGCGCGCAACGTGCAAGAGCGACGACTGTCGTTCACCACCGATGTACCTGCGGGCGTCGCGGGGGCGGAGGTCATCGTGTTGGCGGTGGGCACGCCGCCCGGCCCCGATGGGTCCGCCGACCTTCAATACATCTTTAAGGCGGCCGAAACGGCAGCGAAGTCACTCACAGGCTGGGCCGTGGTGGTGACCAAATCCACGGTGCCGGTGGGCACCGGTGATCGGATCGAGGCGTTGATGCGCGAAGTGGCAACGCAGCCCTTTGCGGTTGCATCGAACCCCGAATTCTTGAAGGAAGGCGACGCCGTTTCGGATTTCATGAAGCCAAGCCGCGTGATCATCGGCAGCGATGACGCCAAAGCGATCGCTTCGCTCGAAGCCTTGTATGCGCCGTTTACGCGATCACGTGATCGCATGCTTGTAATGGATCGGCGCTCTGCGGAACTTGCGAAGTACGCCGCCAACTCGATGTTGGCCACGCGCATCTCGTTCATGAACGATCTGGCGACCCTGTGCGACATCCTGGGCGCGGACATTGAACTTGTGCGCAAGGGCATGGGATCTGATGACCGCATCGGTCCAAAGTTCCTGTACGCGGGCGCGGGCTTCGGCGGCAGTTGTTTCCCGAAGGATCTGCGTGCCTGTATCAGCACGGGCCGCGAAGCTGGGCACCACCTGCGCATTCTGGAAGCCGTGGTTGAGGTCAACGACACACAGAAAAAGCGCATGGGCGAAAAGGTCCTCAAGCACTTCAAAGGCAACTTGAAAGGCAAGCGCGTCGCCGTGTGGGGCCTTGCCTTTAAGCCTGGGACGGACGACATCCGTGAAGCGCCGGCCTTTGTGTTGATCGATCAGTTGTTGGCGGCGGGCGCCGAAGTGATCGTCACCGATCCCGTGGCGATGGACGCCTCGAAAAAGGTGTTGGGAACAAAGGTGCGCTTCGAGGTGGGCAACTATGAATGTTTGCAAGACGCCGACGCGTTGGTGCTGGCCACCGAGTGGCATCAATATCGTCGCCCCGATTTTGCGCGCATCAAATCGTTGATGCGCACACCGGTCATCGTGGATGGCCGCAACATTTGGAGTCCCAAAGAACTGCAAACGGCGGGCTTTGCATACTATGCCATCGGGCGCGGCACCGCCGCCGACCGGGCTTGAACGTCAGCACCAACGCTCACAAAGACGCCGAGCCACATCTGGATGGCCCGGCGTCTTTGTGTTTTCGGCCGTGTGACTAAAGGGCGCGCAGAAAAGCGGTTAAGTCGAGCTTCTGTTGCGTCGACAACCCCATGGAGAAGTGCCTGTCATAATATTGCACCACGTCCCAGATGGTGCCCATTTGGCCGTCGTGAAAGTAGGGAGCGCGGGCAGCGAGGCCACGCAAAGGTGGAGCGCGGAATTTACCAATGTCATTCCACGAGCCACTGCCTGTCGCGCGGCCCATGTCGCAAACCTTCCGCGTTTCTCCGGTGGTTTTGTTTTGCAGCGTGAGGATAGGCAAAGCCGCGCCACAGTTTTCTTCGTTCGCACTGCCGATGTCAAACTGGCGGAACACCGAGTGGCCGCCGACGTTCGGTGTGTTGTGACACGTGCTGCATGTGACCGCTGCTACGGGTTGCCCAAGAACGTCGTTTAGACCTTTGACGTCGGACACAGTGAACTCGTAAGAATTGAACAGCTCCTGCCCACGATAAATCGAGGCGCGTGCGGCGGCCTGCCAAGGGCTAACGGTCGGGCTGGGTTGTTCATTTTCCCAGGCATCGAAGATGTTGAAGACCTTTCGGTTAAATGGATGCCCTTGCGGATCGCCACCCGTGATGTCGTTGATGCCTTCGTAAAATGGTTGCGCCATCAAGTTCTGGGCACCACCGCGCGCGCCGTCGGCATCAAGGCGACCTGCCAGCCAATCGTATGATTGTGCGAAGATTACGCCGAACATGAAATCGCGTTCGGCGGCCGCATCCTCAGGAGACAACGGCTCAACCCGCTGCCCATGCAGCCGCGTCGCCCCAACCGCTGTCGCCGCAAGTGCCGCCGGAACACCCGCGGTCGCAGGGCCACCTGCCCAGCCGGTGTTGGGCACCTTGGATTCATTGGCGGTTGGCGAAGGACGGCGGAAGGCCGACACGCGGGTGGTATCGGAAAACCCACTTGGATCGCTCACCGCCGCCACCGCGAACTCGGCGGCTGGGTTGATCGTGCGTGTGAAGCGAATGACGGCTCGGTCGATCGTTGAATCGAACGTATCACGACGTGCCTGGGACGTCGAAACATCGGCGTCAGGTCGGCTGCCGGTGTCTACCAGATTGAACAGGGGATCGAGGCCATCGCTTAAGTAGAACTTCGTGGCAGCGCCCATCGCAGAGATGGTCCACCCTTGGCTTGCTGCATGGCACGTCTCGCAGGTGCGAGGGTTGGTGCCCCTGACCAAGAAGAAGGGATTGGATGTGTCGATCACACCGGATGTGTGCGCTGTTTCTGCCGCGCCTGCCAGATTGAACGTTTCGTTCTGCCTCAAAGCATAGTTTTGCAACTGTGCTTTTGGTTCCTCTTGATCGCCGGCGTTTGGATCGAGGGCACCGCAACCAGAGCCCACCAAAAAGACGCCGCATGAGAGAACCCACGATGGCTTGTACATTTGATCTCCTTGCTGTTTGGGACATGACCCACCTAGAAAGAGAAGAAGTGGCGCCGAACAGCGCCCCTTCTTCTTGATGCACGGGTCGGTGCATCCATTGCAACCGTTCAATGCTTCGCGGTGTCTTGCGTCCACTCAAGCGGAGGAAGATCTCCCGTGAGGCTCTTCAAGAAGGCAACGAGATCGGCGATCTCAGGCTCCGTTAACCCAAGCGGACGCAGGCGAACGTCTTTGGTTCCCGCGTAAGTGCCGGGTCCGCCATCACCAGCCTTGTCACCGCCGCCCACGTTGTAGAAGCGCACCACCGATTCCAGCGTGGGAAACTCCCCAGAGTGAAAATATGGTCCCGTCTTCTCAATGCTGAGCAAACCAGGCGTGCGGAAGGCGCCCATCATCGTCATATCCATTTGAACGACGGTTGCATTCTTGGCAGCGGCCGCCGCAGGATCGTCGCTGAACTGGCCTGCGCCGCCAAACACATTGGTCGACGAAGCCGCAAGATCTGCGAACCGCCCCACGTCTGCTGCCGTGGCAAGCATGTTCGTTGCCACACCGATGTTATGGAACTGATTGTCGCTTAACGTGGGTCCACTGTGGCAATCCGAACAAGCGGCTTTTCCGATGAACAGACGCAGACCGCGCTTGGCTTCGGGGGTGAGAGCCTTCTCATCGCCCTTTGTGAAGCGCTCAAAGGGTGAGTTCGGAGTTGTGAGTTTGCGAGGGTATGTGTCCCAAATGCGACCGAGGTTGTATTGGATCTGTTGAATGATCTTTTGATCTTCAGGCGCCATCTTTTCCCAAGGCCCATCCGCCGCCATGGCATTGGCCTTCGGCGCACCGGACATCGGAAAGCGAGCGGCGTCCGGCGCCAGCGGATCCAGCGCGGGGTCGAGCGGCGTCGCAGGAAAAACCGCGTTGTATTCATCGCGATACTTGCGATACACGTAATGCGCGTAAGACAAGGCAGAGGCAGACGTGCTCCATACGCCGGCACCGTGCATGACCAAAGAATCATGACGGCCTGTCCACCCGGCCCAGTTGTAATAGCCGGCGTTCAACATCGTGGGCGTGTTGCGCCTGAGGTATCCATTGCGGCCCAAAGACAAGGACCCTGGACGTGCATCCGCGAAGTAGCGTGCAGGATCGTGGCAAGTCACGCAGCCGATCTTGGCCTTGTCACCCTTCTTACCGAAGGGGCTATCCACGGTCAGCGGCTCAGCCTCTGACACATCCGTCTCAAAGAACAGCATCTGTCCAAGCTTTGCCACCGCCACATCCTGATCGCGGTGGTTAAAGGGATTCGCAGGCATAGGCTTCGAGTACGGTGCAATCTCTTGCACCATTGCCCATTCTTCCGCGCTTAACCCATTCTTGCCGTCTTCTTGCCCGCAAGCGCCTGCGGTCGCAATCGCAACCAATCCAAGGGCAGGCAACGTACTTCGTAGCGAGCGTCGTTCGTAAAACATGATCTCCTCCATTCACCGTGACCAATTCTCGGTGCCCCGCAAGTGTCGTCGGATTGCACAGAGCCATTGAGTGACAGAACAAAAAAGCTGCAAAAGCAAAGTGACCGTTTCGATCTTGGATCGCAGATCAAAACTGCGATCGCTATTCGCCCGGCTCACGGATTTCAAGTTTTCCCGCGAAAAACGCATAAATCCAGGCCCAGACAAAAAATGACCCAATAAAACCTCAGACATGTACGACGCACGTAAGATGGCCGCACAGATCTCAACAACCGCGGCACACGCGCGCACCGCGGGATCAACCAAACACACGCAGAACCAACACAAGAACGAAAAAGCGCCGAGTATTCCCGGCGTTTTTTCAGAAAATCTGACAAGCGTGCTAATACGCGAGCACCAACGAACTCGTGAACATGTTGTTCCTGAACTGCTCTACACCACCATACTCGCGGTTGTAGTAGTACTCCGCTTTCACGAACATATGCTCATTGAGCACAACGCGAGCACCACCTGTAAAGCGCATCTGCTTCGTCAAGTAGGCGCGCTCTGTTCCCAACGTGACAAACGCGTCACGAAGCTCGGCGCGCAGTATGGTACCCACGCGCGGCAAGAACATCCAATCAACCTCAACATAACCAGAGTTACGCAACTTCAGGCCCCATACACGATCATCTGCGGTGCCTGGCGCGCCTCCGCGCATGGCCTGCGCTTTAAGCCACACGCTGGTGCCCAAGTACTGCAGGTCGACGCCCAAGAACCAGATCTCACGTCCGCCGCTGCGGTCCTTATCTTGCGCGCCCCACTCACCTGAAAATCCAAGCTCCAGCCGGTTGTGCAGAAGTGGCGCGCTCAACGCCACACGGCCATTGAGGGTTTTCGAGTTATTGCGATCAATTTCGCGGTAAAAGTCGAACTGCTCGGTGGTGGATGAGTTGTTTGTGACGGACCCCGCCAAGATGACCCAGTCGTTCAGCAGCTTACTGCGCAGCTTCAGGCCGAGCTGTGGTCCCGTCGTGTAACGCGATATGAGGGACGGGGTCACACCAAATCGCTGATCAGACTTTCGATCTTTATACTCAATCCCGAAAACAGGAAGCATCTTACCGACGAACAGAGACGTGTTGCCATCCTCCGTCAGGACGTACTCCAGCTCAGCAATGTCCGCTTCCACAAAATCCCCGAGGCTAAAGTCCTGGTTCCCACTGCGCGGGATGAAGTTCACGCTTGTGCGCAGTATGGCGTTCTCCGACAGCGCATATCCAATGCGCATATTGAGTTCGTTCGCAATGAAGCCCGCAGCGCCGTCTGAATTAACGCTATCAAAGCGATCGACGCCAGGCGCGTCGCCCAAGTCGGCCGCTTCACCACGCGAGTTGATCGTGCTGCCGAGGATGTCGCCCAAGAAAGTCCACGCAAAGGGACGGTATTGGGGGAACTGCCGATTCGCCACATCACGCGTATAGCCCACGCCGTTGTTGCCCATGGGTGCGAAGAAGCCGAAGTCAACGTAGCCGTTGATGGTAAGTGGCGAAGCGACCTGCCGTTCCGCCTCACCTTGCCGAACCCTCTCCTTAAGCTCCGCGATTTGTTCCTCAAGCTGCGAGAAGCGATCGCCCTCAACGGCCTCTTCGTCGGCCGGCTCCGGCAGGCTTGGCGCGTCGGGGTTTGGCCCTTCTTGCGCCTGCGCGTTGGCAATCCAAACCAAGCCCAGCGAAAGACTAACGAGCCAAGAACAAATGTTTCTCATGATTCGACCCTGTGTGTGGATGTTGATACCGAACGGACTTTTGGTCTTTGTGTGTGAAAACATGTAGCGAGGTTCCGTAGTGGGTTGATGCTGCGCTCACGGCCTCACGATGTGGGCGCGCTGGGGTTGTTCTGCTCGTCGATGACACGCATGAGATCCAGCATCACTTCCTGCAAATTGAAGCTGATGGGTGGCGATTCACTTGAATCAGCGTCGTGAAATGAAAAGGCGCCCGCGGGCCACGAGACCATCTGCGCCAGCGCGTCCATGATTCGCTTGAAGACAAATTTCGAGAGCAGCTCGCGTGTGACGAGGCGCTCTCGCAGCAGCACAAGCCCCAGTGGATCGAAGCTGTGTGCTCCTTGATGTGGTCCGCGCTCTTCGGCCTCGCGCTGTCGCCCCAGGGCAAATTCCAGATTGCCCTTGCTGATCACGCCAGCGTCGACCAGCGTTTCGCCCAACCGTCGCAGCCCTGGCGCGGACGCCCAAGCCACCGCGCCGCCAACCATGCGAACGATGCCAGCGCCACTTGGGGCCGAGATAACAAGCGATCCTGTCTTGTTTTGCAGCCGCAGGAACTCAAGCACGTCGAACAGCTGAAAACTCTTTAGATCACCTTTGATAGAGGCCTCAAAGTGCAGCGACTGCGGCGCCAAGGCCTGGATCTCGCTGGTCGACAACAGTGACGCGGGCGGCGCCGGTGCGGGCGATGCACTTGCTTGTGTGGCCGGTGAGACTGACGGCGACGTCTTCAACAAGAACTCTTCCAACGCGCGGCTGATCTCTTCATCTTCGGGCGCCACGGCGGCGGCACGCAGCAAAGCGCGCCGCGCTCCGTCTTTGTCGCCCACAGCATCAAGCGCCAAGCCGAGGTTCAGCGATCCCACAGCGTTGTCAGGCGCAAGCTGCTCAGTGGCCCGAAAGGCTTCGACGGCCTCCTCCCACTTACCAAGTTTTTGGTACGCAATTCCCAAGCCGCAATGCGCTTGCGCGGAGCGAGGATCAAGTTCAAGAGCGCGCAGAAGCACTTCCACGGCTTCTTCAAGGCGCGTGGCAGCCACAAGCGCCATGCCTAGATTTGCGAAGGCAGGGCTGAAGTTCGGCATCTTGTGTGCGATGTCGTTCAACATCTGCACCGCTTCTGCATGCTGGCCGTTGCTTGACAGCGCTTGTCCCAGCAGCGTCAACAAATCGAAATCCTCGCCACGCGTGGCGCCAACCACGCGACGCAAACATCTGATCGAACCAGGAACATCGCCAAGGCTCATCAGGATCCGAGCGAGGCTGCGGTTTCCTTCAACGTGCGCGGGTTGCGCCGTCAACACGACGGCTAGATGATCTGCCGCCGCGGCAAGAGCACCCGTGCGTTCGTTGATTTCCGCGGCCAACAGACGTAGGTCGATGCTGTTGGGCGAAATGCGCAGCGCCACAGCGCCCTCGCGTGCGGCTTCGGTGGCGCGCCCCGTCTCCAACAACAGGCGCGCAAGGCCCGCGCGGCCTTCAAGCTCCACAGGATGATGTTCAACCACATGGCGCAGCACGGCCTCCGCGTCAGCTAAGAATCCTGCCTTAACAAATAGATTTGCGGCAGAGATACAGAGATCAGGATCGTAAAGCGACACTTCACCAGCGTGCCGAAGCGCGTGCCTGCCATCTTCGATCTCGCCGCACTCCAGCGCGGCTTGTCCGAGGGCAAACCATGCGCGCGCATCGCCTGGTTTGCGTTTGACAACATCGCGCAGTTTCCTTGTCGTTACGTTTTTCAAAATCCGACGGCACCTTTGACATGTGCGACGACACGAGCGTTACCAAATGGTGTTGTCTTCATGGTCGCACGCACGAATTGCAGACCATGGTGGTGACGCGTGTACGTCGATCAGACGCAATATTCCCGAGAAAAGCGTCGCTTTTTGTTGATTGAAGCGACGCACTTAACGCGCTTGCAGATGATCCTCAGCGCGACGTCGGGTTGTCTCGTCAGCGAATTTTAAAACTTGAGCCATCGAGGTCAGTGCGTGACCTGTGTTTGTGATCTTTTCTCTTAAGTCATCTCGCGATTGGCCGAAACGACTTTGTGAAGTGGAAGCTTTCAAGAGCCAAGGACAAGGCGAAGCGTTTGGTCGCTACCGACTGCGCGGATTGCTTGGACAAGGAGGCATGGGACAGTTGTTCGTTGCAGAACAACAAGGCATCCAGGGCTTCTCCAAGATCGTGGCCGTTAAGCGAATTCTTCCGCACCTCGCCAATAGCCCGCAGTTTGAAGACATGTTCCTCAATGAAGCACGTATGGCGGCGCGCTTAGAGCACCCGAACATCGTCGCAACTTACGAGTTGGGTGAAGCCGATGGCTCTTACTTCATCAGCATGGAGTATTTGCCAGGCGAAGATCTGGCCGCGATTCTTTTAGCGTGTCAACGCAGCGAACCCATGACGGTGGAGATCGCTGTGGCTCTCACGCAGCAAAGCGCCAATGGCCTTCATTACGCTCACGACATCCGTGAACCCTCGGGCAAGCCCGTAGGGTTGGTTCACCGCGACGTCAACCCTTCGAACATCTTCGTGACCTATTACGGGATGGTCAAGCTGCTTGACTTTGGCATTGTGAAAAACGCGCCAGGCAGCACCCAAACCAGCCCTGGGGTGTTCAAAGGCAAGTACGCCTATTGCGCGCCAGAGCAAATCACCGGCGGCGACGTCGATCGGCGCACCGACATCTTCAGCCTTGGCATCGTGCTGTGGGAGGCACTCACAAACCGCAGCTTGTTCGCGAAACCAAACGACGCACAAACCATGGACGCCGTACGGTCGCAAACAATCGCGGCCCCCAGCACTTTGAGGCCCGATGTGCCTCGCGATCTTGACGCGATCACGATGCGGGCCTTAAGCCGCGATCCACGCGCGCGCTTTCAAAGCGCGCACGAGCTCTCAGAAGCCCTCGACGCGTTCTTGGTACAAAGGCAACAACGGCCTACCTCGAAAAGCATCGGCTTGTGGATGGAGTCGCTGTTTGAGCCAAACCGCGCCGCCCTCAAAAAGGCGATCGCGCAAGGCACAGAAGTGGAAGCGGCGCTTGAGCAGCTAAAGGTACGAAGGCTGGTGACGGCCGCAGGCATGCCGGCTCCAGGCAGAAGCCTATCAGCACAACCGCGCGCTCTGTGGTCCACACAACGCCCCAGCGCGGACCATGTTGCCACTGAGCGAATCAGCGGTGGTCAAGTGGGAGCAGCCGACGCCGCGGTTCCACGCGCGGGGTTGCGGGCCTCCGCGGAGACACCATTGCCAGCAACAGAGGTCAGCCGTGCCGCAAGCCACGGGGCCACACACATCACCAAACGTTCACGCACACCGGTTTGGATGATTGCCGCTGGCACGGCGGCGGTTGTGGCCATCGTCGTTGGGTTTTCATTGCGACAGGAAGCTCCTCGTTGGGCGGGTTCTACGCAACAGACCACCACAATGGGCGCCATCGAAGTGCAAAGCGATCCCTCGGGTGCAATCATCTTTGTGGATGGCGAACCAAGCGGGCTAACGACGCCAGCAGTTCTGCGTGGCCTCAAGGTTGGTCGACAGATCACGCTTCACCTCGATAAGGCCGGTTACAAGACCGAAGATCGCCGCCTTTCCGTGGTGGCCGGTAAATCGCCACCGCAGGTGTTCAAGATGATTGAGTCCGACGGACGTGTGGTTCTTCGCGGTTTGCCTGCAGAGGCCCGGGTCTACGTTGATGACGTTGAGATGCCGGGCGCCGCACAGCCCTTCATGGTGCCGGTGGGTGAACATCGCTTGCGCGTCGAGAGCGCCGATCAAGTTGTGTTTTCACAGCAAGTCCAGATCAAGCCTGGCGAGCAAATCGTATCTATCAAACACGGGAGGACCGAATGACGGTTGCCAAATTTCAGATGTACTCATCGCCACAAGCGGTGACACGCGTGGAGCGGCCCAAGCCAGTGGCCGCCATCGCGTCGGTCACGGCGCTATTGGTGCTCACCAGTCTGGCGGCGTGGGCGATGGACCGCCAAGTGACGTCTTTGCTCAACCAAATGGATGCAGACACGTTGAGGCAATCGAACGCGCTGTTGGCGCAGTTTGTTGAGCAACAGCGTCGGCATCTGCTGTCAGAGGTGAACGTGCTGGCGGAAGACACGCGCATCCGTTCCACCGTCATCACCCCTGAGTTGGATGAGGCCACCATCACGGACGTGCTCACGGACTTGCAAAAATCATCGAACGCAAGCGTGCTGGCGGTGCTCGACACCAGAGGCAAGGTGCGCTCGGTCGTAGGGGCCGATGAAATGCGCAACCTGGATCTAGGTTCATCTTCACTGGTCAAGGCCGCCCTGGAGAACCCCTCCACATATATCTGGACGTTCACCAACAAGGTGCGCGTGCTTGGTGTGGCACCCATCCGCACGGGCGATGAGGTTGCAGCGCTATTCATGATGGGCTTTGAGCTTGGTGAATCATCGTTCACTGGCATCGAAAAGGCACTGGGCGCGCAGGGTGCGGTGGTGGTGGGCGATAAAGTTGTATCGAAGATTTCGGATAACCCCTCTGTCCTTAACGCCTTCCGTTTGGCGTCAGACCTTGCCGAGGGCGAGCAGCGGCTGGTTCGCAGCGACAGGGACTATCTGGCCAGTGCCTCGCCCGTGAGCAACATGGCAAGCGCAGGCAAAACCGTGTGGCTCGTGCCGCACTACCAACATGTTGAGCGCGTTGGACTTCTAAAAGTCGCCACATGGGCCCCCGCCGTATTCATGTGCATCACGTTCGCCGTGGTGCTTTGGCTGGGCTTGCGCAAGGCAAACCAGGAGCCAGCGTGATGAACGATCAAACGAGAGAGAGGATCAAGAACACCATGAACATCAAGATAATCGCGATCGCGCTTGCCATCGCATCAGCGGCATCAATCCCAGCGTCGGCTGCGGATGCCCCTGGCGATGGAGCAAACGTCGAGGAAATGAAGCGCGAGATTCGTCAACTGCGTTCACAAGTGCAGGCGCTGCAATCGGCCTTGACGGATCTGGCTGAGTTGCATCGGCAAAGCACCGACATCACGGCGCGTGCTCTTAAGGGTGCGCCGCCGCCCCCAGCGGTGTCGTCTGATGAGGCGCCAAGCTTGCCCGAACCCGCCGCACGCGAAGAAGCGCCTCGACGAGGCGAAGGCAAAGCCGGTGGCAAGGGTCAGCCTGCGCGGCGACGCGAGGTGCCCATGGCAGCGGCGCCCGCCGTTGGCGTTGTGCGCGGCAAGGTGGAGGTGCCTAAAGGCGAACCCATCGCTTACGCCTACGTTGAGAACGTGTTTGCATCCCCGGTGAAGAACGAGAAGGTGGTTGTGGAACAAAGGGACAAGCAGTTCGTTCCATCCTGGGCTGTGGTTCAACGCGGAACCACGATAGTGTTTCCGAACCTCGATAAGGTTTACCACAACGTGTTTTCGCTGAGTTCGGGCAACTCGTTCGACCTTGGCCTCTATAACGCCGCAGGCGAACCCAAGGCACACACCTTCAATGAAGCGGGCGCCGTGGATGTGTTCTGCAACATTCACCCGCAGATGGCGGCAAACATGTTGGTTGTACCGAACCGCCACTTCGCCAAGGTCAAAGCCGATGGCACATTCGAGATCAATAACGTTCCCAGCGGCAAACGCAAGATCGTGGTGTGGTCACCTGGATCGCGCTTGACCACGCAATGGGTTGAACTGGATGGCGGTGGTGTGGCTGAAGTGGACATGAAGCTTGAGCCCAAAGCCCGCGGGCACAAAAACAAACAAAACCGCGCCTACGGATCCTACGAATGAAAATGCGAAAACAATCCCTGTTTGCCTTCACGGCTGCACTGACCACCATCAGTTGCAGCCCGGTACAAACCCCGCCCGTCAGAACGATCGAGCCAGGCGAGTCTAAGGCGGCGGCCAGCGACAGCGCGTTCGTTTTGTCGCGCAAGCCAAGCAAAAAGAAGGCCGTGGCTCACGAGGAATCAGAGCTGCCCATCCACATTTCGGAGGCGTGGTGGCCGCTGCGATCTTCAGGACTGGGCATCAGCGAGTCGCAGGCCCGCGATCGCGACGCAGCGATTTCGGATCGGCAAGCGCCACGGGTGTTCTGGGACAACCAAACATCCACGGAGGCCGTCGCCATTTGGACGTCGTTGTGCAACGAGTGCCACGGTGGCCGCCGCAACATTGAAGACGCGTCCACCATGCCCCCGCCGGCGCCCGGATGGGGCGTGGGAACAGGTTTGTTTTTTGGCGCACGCCGTCCTTACCAGCAAGTGTTCAATATCATTTACAACGGTGGTCCCGATAAAGACGGTGTTGAATCAGAGATGCCCGTGTGGAAAGGCAAGCTTTCCAAAGAGCTGATTTGGGCAATCTTGTACTTCTTGGAATATCAATCAGGCGGCATCGAAGGCCGTTTCCCGCCAAGCCTGTATCCACGGCGACCCGAATCCTTGCGTTAATTTGATTTCCACGTGGCACCAACGCGCCTGGTGCCACATTCATTTTTCTTGGCATCTGGGGCGAAATGCTCTTGCCCTTCGCTAAAGATGCTTTGCAAGATGCGCCCTCATGAAACTGCGCCTCTTTGCCACGTTCGCCGCCCTTGTTGCTTTGCCCGCTGTCACGCAAGCACAAACCAAAGACGCCTCATTGATCGTGGGCCAAGGCAGGCATACGTATCGTTGGCAAAAGGATTGGCTCAAATTGCCGGCCGGCATGACGGTGGGTCAAACGCATGGCGACGTTGTGATTGATCGTCAAGGCCATGTGATCTTCAGCACCGACACCAACAATGCGATCGTTGTGGCCGAGCCGGACGGCCGCATCTCAAAGGTGTGGGGCCATAACTTGGGCGGTGGCAGCCATGGTTTGCGGTTGGCCATGGAAGGCAACACGGAAGTGTTGTGGGTGGCGCATCTCAAACGCCACGCAGCGATCAAATTCTCGTTGGATGGGCGTGAGCTGATGAGCATCCCCTACCCCACCGCCAACGGCATGTATAAGAATGCCGAAGAGTATCTGCCCACCGCTCTCGATGTGGCGCCCAATGGTGATATCTATGTAGTGGATGGCTATGGGCGCTTCTGGCTGCATCGATTCGATGCCAAAGGCCAGTGGTTGCAGTCATGGAATGGCAGCGCCAGGGAAGGCGGCGCGTTCAAAGAGCCGCACGGCGTGGGGTTGGATCTGCGCGGCCCCGAGCCACGTGTGGTGGTGGCCGATCGACAGAACCATCGTTTGCAGTTGTTCACCTTGAACGGCGACTTTGTCTCTGCAGTCACCGAAGATTTGCGGCGACCGTCTAAGGTTGTGACCCAAGGCGATTCATTGCTGGTGGTCGATCTCGAGGGCCGCGTTTCCATCTTCGACAAAGACTTCAAGGTTGTGGCGCAGCTGGGTGACAACGAAAACCCCGACCTACGTGGCAAGTACGATGTGGCGCCCGATAAGTGGAAAGATGGCCAATTCACCGCGCCTCATGGCGCCGCGTGGGACAAAGACGGCAACCTCTACGTTGAGGATTGGAACGCCCACGGACGCGTCTCGAAGCTTGTGCGCGTGCGCAAGGGCGCCGCTAAATAACGTCTGGCTTCACATCGGCGCCGTACGGCAGCGTGCCGATCCGCTGCTTTTCGGCCTTGATTTCGCCCGCGTGCTCAGTGCACCACCAGGCAACAAACCGTTCGATGCCCGCGCTGATATGCACCTTGGGCGCGTAACCAAGTTCCCGGCCTGCCAGCGCCACATCGGCGTGCGTGTGTTTCATGTCGCCCGGCTGCTCCGCCTTCCAAGCAAGCAGCGGCGTTTTGTTCAACGCCTTGGCGATCATGTCCACCAAACCTTTGAGTGTGGTGGTCTGGGAGCCACCCAAATTGTAGATGCGGAAGCGTCCTTGAGGTTCGCGTGCCATCTGATCGATGGACGCGACCACGCCATCAATGATGTCGTCCACCCACGTGTAATCGCGCGAGGTGAGACCATCGCCATAAAGCTCAATCTGTTGCCCTAGCGCAATCAAGCGCGTGAACTTGGCAATCGCCAGATCGGGCCGTTGGCGCGGGCCGTACACGGTGAAAAAGCGCAAGCAGGTGACGCCGGTGCCATGCACGTGGTTTTCTGTGAACGCCATCAATTCACCAGCGCGCTTGGTGGCCGCATAGGGCGACAACGGCTGGGCACAAACATCCGTTTCCGTAAACGGCACCACGCTGCCTGCCCCGTAGACCGAGGACGACGAAGCGAACACAACCTTCTTTACGTCGCGTTTGCGCGCCGCCTCGAACACGTTGACCGTGCCGGTGACGTTGACTTCGGCGTAACGCGCCGGTTGGCTCAGCGACGGCCGCACGCCGGCCAAGGCGGCTAAGTGCACAACAACATCCACCAGGCCGCCAGCGGCTGTGAAGGCACGATCAAGATCGCCGGGAACCGTCAGATCGCCTTCGACCAACGCAAACCGACTGTCTTTGCGCAGCTTGGTCAGATTTCGCTCTTTGTTGGCGCGCGGGTAAAACGCATCGAAGTTGTCGAAGCCAACCACCTGATCGCCGCGGGCGCATAGGCGTTCTGCCAGATGTGAGCCGATGAATCCGGCCGCCCCCGTTAACAAGATCTTCATGACGTTGCCGAAGATAACCCGAAGTTTGGCGGTTGGGGGCCAGGTGTTGTTAGCCCAAGCAAAAACTCCACGTTGCCTTTGCCACCCGTGATGGGCGAAACCGTGTCACCAAGCACAACGAAGCCGTGTGCGCGCGCGGCCTCGGCCACGCCCGTGAGCGCACCCTGCCTCGCCACATCGTCCCTCACGATGCCCCCCTTGCCGATGTTGTCACGGCTCACCTCAAACTGTGGCTTTACCAAAGCCACCACGGCCGCACCTGGCAAAAGCAGCGGCGGCAGCGCGGGCAAAACGAGGCGCAAAGAAATGAACGACACATCGATCACACACAGCGCGGGCCGCTCCGGCAGCCGCTCGGGCGGCATGTGGCGGATGTTGGTTTTATCGATCACCACCACCCGCGGGTCGATGGCCACCTTATGTGCAAGTTGGCCATGGCCCACATCCACGCAATAAACCCGCGCCGCGCCCCTTTGCAGCAAACAATCAGTAAAGCCCCCCGTCGAGGCCCCGATGTCAACGGCCACAAGGCCGCGCACGTCGATGGCAAATGTGTCGAGCGCGTGCGCCAGTTTAAGACCGCCACGCGACACGTAAGGTTGCGGCTCGCTGCGCAGACGCAATACGGCAGACGTGGGCAACAGTTCACCAGGCTTGTGAATGGGCTTGTCGTCCCACAACACTTCACCCGCCAAAATGAGGGCGTGTGCCTTCTCACGCGCGGCGAGCCCTTGCTCCACCAAAGCGTCATCAGCACGCATGCGCGGTTTCTTGGTCATGACAAGCTCGTTCACCATAGCGGTCGGCGACGTGTTTCGGTAGGGTCCGAGGCGTGACTTCCCCCACCATCCACAGCGCGCAACGCGTGGCCGCGTTTGTGCTGGAGGCGGTGCAAAAACACGCCGGCCCCCGCTGGAATCAGGGCCCGCGCCAGCGGCCGCTGCCGGTTGGCGACGCAGCGAACGCGGACGTCATCGCGATAAGCCAGCGGCGTCTGTTTGGCGTCAGTGAGCCTGCCGCGCAAGCCATCTGTGCCTGGCACGCCGGCTTGCGCCCCGCCGTGTTGCTGGATCACATCCCCACCGCTTGCGCGATGATGCAGATCCAGGCGCAAGGGCAGCGCTATGTTTCTGTGGTGGGCGATGACGTGGCCTTGGCCCACGGCGATCCCCGGCACCCCGACGGGCTTTCCTTTATTCTTCACGACCTTTGCCACCTGGAAAAATTCGTGGATCCCAACCATCACGCGGGCCAGGTCGGCTTCTTCGCCGCACTTAATACGGCCATGACCCATCCCCAATGGCGCGACGTCGAAAACGGATTCGATGCCACATGGGAAGCAGACCGTGACTATGTTTTGGCGGACATGAACGGCTCGGCTGTGTTTTTGTTCGCGGCCCTCAAGATGAAACTGAAGATGGCCGCACGAAGGCACGTGGCCCGCGCCCACGGACGGCCCCAGCCGGGTGCGGGCCCCCTCTCGGAAGAGGAACGCCGGGCGTACGAGCCGCGGCGGGATCTGCTGTTGCGGCTGCTGGGCTTGCCGGCGCCTGAGCTCGAGGCCGCCCGCGCTGTTTCTGCCAGGCGCTCGGCCCCGGCGGCCGCCGCGCTTTTGCTGGCGTGGTTCGAGGGTTCGGCTGTTGCAAAGGAGAAGCGACTGGGTATGATTCGCGAACCTGGTTCGCCAGGCTTGGGGTTGTAGCTCAGCTGGGAGAGCGCCGCGTTCGCAATGCGGAAGTCGAGAGTTCGATCCTCTTCAACTCCACCACCATCATTAGAAGAAGCGACCATCAGAAGATGGTTCCGACCGCGCGCCGAGAGCCGCGGTGTGTGCCGGCTGGGGCCGGCGCGCCCCTGCGACATGTGATCCCCAAATCACCTTGTTGCGCCCGGGTGACTAAAGCCTTGGTCGTTTTTGTCGATGACCTGCACGCGCGGTGGGTGCGCAGATTCACTTCAAGGAGACCTATTGATGAAAAAGATGACCTGTTTGGCTTCGTTGGTGGCGGTTTTGGGCATGGGCTGTGGCGGCGACGATGGTGGCGGGATCAGCGAAGGCCCCTCGGTGGCCACAGGCACCGCGGACGTACAGGCCATGAATTCCAGTGCAGGCCAGGCGGATATGTTGAACAAAGCGTTGGCGTCAGGCAGCGGCGAGACGGTTGCGGGCAGCGCTTTGCAATTGAGCTCTGCCGGCATGACGGCGGTCAAAGGCGGAGGCCAAGCGCTGACCCAAGCGTTGACGGCGGTGAACGCAGAGGCAGGCACCACGGGCACCAAGAGCTGCACGGCCACAGGCTGCGTGTTCGATAAGTATGGCGCGGGTGGCTTCACCATGACGGGCTCGGTCACCGCGACCGACGTGGCTGGCGGCGGCAAGAAAGTTGTGTGGAGCCTGGAAGGAACCCTCGACGGTTCCGCCACAAGCGCGGGCACCAGCGGCGTGACCGACATCGATTTCACTTACAATTGGAAGGGCGACATCACCGTTTCGGCCACCAGCATCCAAGGCGCCGCGGGCGGCACCTGGAAGGGCAGCGGCTCAGCGCAAGGTCAATCCTTCTCGTTCGACTACGGCAGCTTGATCAAGTTTGAGAGCGTCGTGTTGACAAATTCGTGCGTCACGGGCGGCACAATCACGGCGAAGTGGTGGGCGGTGGTGAAGGCCGGCAGCCAGAGCCAAACACAAGGCGCTCAAGGCACGCACACCTTCACCGGCTGCAAGATGTAAAGCCGCGCGCACTCGTGTGCGCCGTCAAACACAAGCAAACGCGATCTACGATGGTAGGTCGCGTTTTCTTTTGGGCGATCCTTTGGCAAGATGGCGGCGTGTTTCTCACGGGTTTGAATCACGTCAATGTGCGCACCCACCGGCTTGCGGAGATGATTGCGTTCTACCGCGACGTCTTGGGGATGTCGCAGGGACCACGGCCGGCCTTCTCGTTTCCGGGCGCCTGGATGTACGTAGGCACGCAGCCCGTGGTGCATCTGGTGGGCGTCGATGTGGCGCCCACGCCCGGTGATTCTTTGCGGCTGCAACACTTTGCCTTCGCCGCCCAAAACCAAACCGCGTTCTTGGCGCATCTTGAAACCTGCGGGGTGGCCTACCGCATCGGCACATTGGAAGACTTCAAGCTTGTGCAAGTGAATGTGATCGATCCCGACGGCAACCACATTCACGTCGACTTCGAGCTGCGCTAACGCCGGCTCAGCGCACGTCTTGCATCGGTTTGTAAACGCGCACCATGTTAAGAGCGGGCCGCGCGGCTGTTGTTTGAACCAATTCGAGCGTGTGGGGGCCGCTGGGCAAACCAGCAGCGATGGTGGTTGAGCAAAGCCGCTCGGCATCCACGCAGCCGGCTTCGATGAACGTATCCTTTCCCTGTAACACCACCGAGAAGGTCACGTTGTAGCCTGGGCCAATGCGGTTCGCGTTGCGCCCGTGCACACGCTCCAAAAACCAATCACCGGGCGACAATGCCACGCGGCCCGACCTTGACACGAAGGGCGACACCGTGTCACCGCTGCCGTCGTAACCCGTGACCGATCCTTGCACATCAAAGCCGAAGATCTTCCCCGTTTTATCGACTGAGTTAAACGTTACGGTCCAGTCTTCTAGGACAAGTGGCGCGCGCGAATCCACGCGGATCACGGCGCCCGTGGCCCATGGCCAATCGCGGTTCGCATCGGCGTTCGGACGCGTGAACGTGTAAAGCTGAGGGAATTGCGAAGGCGCTTTGCCATCGATCAAAACCTGGGCCGCCGCCCCTTTGGCGTCGAAGGGAGATATCAGATCGATGCGGTTGCCGATGAATGGCACACGCAGCACGTTGTCGATCCACTTAACATTGGCGCCCACCACAACATCCGAAACCGGGTTGACCGTGTTCCCTTGGCTTTGATCACCAACGCCACTTGCCGGAACAAAGTGCTGTAAGGTTGCTTCGGCCCAAGTGAAGTTGCCCCAATCGTTCAGGTGACCTTTGTCTTCCAGCAACAGTTTCTCAACCGAAATCTTTTGTTGCTGGATGTAGTCGACCCAAGCCTGCCGAATATCAACAAGTTCAAGGTGCCAACGCTCTGCCAAGCCACGCATCCATTTGGCGTGCGCATCGTGCCACGACAACTTCTGGCCAGGCGTGATCGGATCGGTTTGCACCATCACTTCCGCGGTGGTGCGCGTTCGGATCTGCCGAATGATGTCTTC
The DNA here is from genome assembly GCA_033763315.1 of Deltaproteobacteria bacterium. Lineage (GTDB taxonomy): Bacteria > Myxococcota_A > Polyangia > Fen-1088 > Fen-1088 > JAGTJU01. The sequence goes on along the minus strand of JANRKS010000032.1, from coordinate 620,257 downwards.
GTACAGGTCCTCGCTGCCGTAGTCGTGCAAGACGACCAGATCGGGATAAAGCGGGATCACATCTTGCTCAAGTGTGCGCACGAGCATGGATGAGATGAACCCTCCGATCGATCGGTTATAAAATTCAAGGTCCACACTTGGATAGCGCCGCATGAGTTCATCGCGCACGCGCCCCGCCCAGCTTTGCTTTGACAGCGACTGGCCATAGATGAGCACGCGCAGCTTGTTGCGTTTTTGCGGCGTGCTGCCGGTCAACAGCGTCATTGTGCGGCGCACGTTTTCGCCGGCGCGCTTGTCGGCCAAGGGCCGAAGGGGAGGGAAATCCCACTTGCCTTGCACGCGCCCGTCCGGATCCGGCAAGGGTTGCCGAAACATGCCGAAGTCAGCCGCAGCTTTATTGGGATCAGGCTCTGCCGCGTGGGCCGCCCCCACGGCCATCATCGCCCACGCCAGCACGACAAGACACGCTCGACACATATGCGTGAGGTTTGACCACGCAGCTTCGGACAGATCAACTCGAAGCGGCCCAAGACCGTGCATTTAACTGACCTGACGGTGCCGCAGATCGCTTGCCCGTTGGGCCTGCGGCCGAGGATAGGCCGCCACCCAAAGCACGCCGGCAGCCGCCAGCGCCGCGCACACAGCAATGAAGTACACGCCGCCCTCAAAACGTCCCGTGCGCGCTTCCCATCCACCCAAAACATAAGAGCCCACAAAACCGCCGAGGTTGCCAAATGAGTTGATGAACCCCGCGCTGGCCGCCGCCGCCAAGCCCGAAACGAACAAACTGGGCAAACACCAAAAGGCGGGCAGATAAGCTTTCATGCCTGCGGTCGCAACCGAAAACAACACGAGCGTGGCGACCAAATTGCCATGCGACAATGGCACGAACGCCAAAGCGACGCCCGCGCACGCAAGTGGCACCACCGCATGCCACTTACGTTCGGCAAAACGATCCGAACTCCACCCAGCCAGCACCTGCGCCAGCAACGACGTGGCCGCCGGGATCACCAACAACCACGTCAAGGACGACAACGGCAGATGGTACCAGCGGGCCAAAATGCTGGGCACGAACAGATCGATGCCATAGAACGCGGTGATGGCAAAGAAGTAGGCGAGCGACGTGCCGAGCACCCGCAGGTTCCGGAACGCGGCGCCGACCGTCATGTGGCCCGCACGCTCAAGCTGAGCGGCACGGCCTGCGTCCAAGGCCGCGGTCAGCGCGTGAAGTTCATCAGACGGCAACCACGGCGCTTGGTGCGGCCAATCTGGCAGCGTTCGATAAACCAACACGCCCAAAATCACGGCTGGGATCGCCCACCCCACGTAAACCCATTGCCACCCAAGCAAACCCAGCGGCCCCGCGCCGTGATCGCTCAACGTCAACAACCACCCTGAAACCTTGGGGTTGATCAACTGCGCCACTGGCGTACCCATCAAGAACAAGGCCGTGGCACGTGCACGATCCCGCGGCGGGAACCAGTGCGACAAATACACAATCACGCCGGGCATGAATCCCGCTTCCGACAGCCCAAGCAAGAAGCGAACGGTATAGAACTGCCATGGCTCCTTTACGAACGCCTGCAGCGCGGCCACCACGCCCCAAGACACCATGATTCGTCCCAGCCAACGGCGCGCGCTCCAGCGCTCGACAATCAAAGTGCCCGGCACCTCCAGCAACACGTAACCCAGGAAGAACAAGCCGCCCCCCAAGCCAAACACCGCGTTGTCGAAGGTGGGCAGGTCTTTGACCATCGACAGCTTCGCAATCGCGAGGTTGGCCCGATCAATGTAGGCCACCACAAAGCTAACAAACAGCAACGGCAGCAAGCGGAGGTAGGCCTTCGCACGGGCGCGATCCAAAGGGGAAGACGCGCCACCGACTGGCAAACCAAGCGCTCCGTGGTTCATTTTGTTACAAAACGATATCTCACGTGACGACGGTTTCGGCGCATAAAAAAGCGCCTCAGAGGCGTGAGCCCCGAGGCGCTTCCGGGCCAAGCCCCACTTGACCCTAACGAGCGTCGGCCAAAACCGGAGCCGCCGCTGTCTTGGGGGCGGTTACCGTGGCGCTGGCGGGAGCGCCAGCCAGGGACTGTTCCACCGGATACCCTTCGATGCCCATTTCAGGAATGTCGAGGCCTGACAATTCGTCCTCGGCCAAAGACCGGTGGGGCGAAAAGACATTGACCACCTTATAGGCCACCACCGCCGTGACGCCCACCCACATAACGTTCGCGCAGATGCCGATCAGCTCGGCCATAAATTGTCCAGCATCGCCATAGAACAACCCTCGCACGCCGCCAGCCACGCCGTTGAGCCCATCGCCATACCGACCATCGGCGAACAAGCCCAAGGCCACGATGCCCCAGGCGCCGTTGACGCCGTGAACAGCGCCAGCGCCGACGGGATCGTCAATCTTCAATGTGTTCTCGATGAACATCGCCGCGACGATCACCAGCACGCCCGACAAGCTACCGATCAAAACCGCGACGGGCGCGGTGACGAACGCACAAGGAGCCGTGATCGCCACAAGACCAGCGAGCATACCGTTGCACATCATTGTGGGATCCGGCTTGCCGAAGCGGACCTTCATGTAGAGGTAAGAGGTGAAGGCGCCGCCAGCCGAGGCCAGCATCGTGTTGACGGCCACCACCGTGAGGCGCGTGTCCATGCCAGCGAGGGTTGAGCCTGCGTTGAAGCCGAACCAGCCGAAGGCGAGGATAAACGTGCCTGTAATAACCATGGGAACGTTGTGGCCTGGAATGGCGCGCGGGCGCCCGTCCTTGCCGTACTTGCCGATGCGAGGGCCCAAGAGCTTGGCCAACACAAGCGCCATCACGCCGCCCGTCATGTGAACCACGGAGCTGCCAGCAAAATCGACGTGGCCGTGCCCCAAACCAAAATTCTTACCAAGCAATGACAGCCAACCGCCGCCCCACACCCAGTTGGCGTAGATGGGATAAATGACAGTGGCAATGGCGAAGCTGAACATCACGAACCCTGAGAAGCGCCAGCGTTCAGCCATCGCGCCCGTAGGCACCGTGCACGTCGTGTCCATAAACATCATCTGGAAAATGAACATCGCGGCGACCGCCGGCGTGAACACCGCGGGCGACAAGAAGAAGCCGGTCATGCCGAACAGACCGAAGTCCTTGCCGCCCAACGACACCGCGAATTCATTCGACAGAGTTGCGTCGCCACCCAGCGTTGCCAGCGCACCAACGCCGCCCATTTGCAGCCCGAAGCCGATCGCCCAGAAGCCAAGGATGCCGATCGAATAGATGAGGAAGTTCATGGCCATCGTGTGGGCCACGTTTTTGGCCCGGGTGAGGCCGGTTTCTACGAGCGCGAAGCCTGCCTGCATGAACATGACGAGAAACGCCGCGACCATCGTCCATACGATGTTCAAAGCCGTCTGGGTGTCCGTAATCTGCTTCGCAAGATCGCCTAAGGTTGGGTCCGCCATTCATTTTCCTCCGCGGGCGAAGGTAGCGAAACCGGTGCCAAAACTATCGTAAACAGACGGTTTCAGCCTTTGTGTCGGGGACGTTTCGCGAGTGAGGAGAGGCAGTTTCGCGGCCAGTGGGCATGCGCTCGAGTGCGCCCATCCAAAAACGACCGAAGTTCGTCCGTTTATGCCCCGTGGGGCATTATGCCTCTGCCACACGGTACTTGGCTCCACAGCGAGGGCGACGCAAAAACAAAACGGCGACCCAGGCGGCGGTTATGAGGGTGGCGCAGGCGCCCCACACGAGGGGACGGCAGCTGTAAGTGAAAACCACTGAAGATGACCCCTGCGGCACCACCACGCCCCGCATCCAAGCGTTGACGGGAATCACGGGGGCATCCATGCCATTGACCTTCGCTTGCCAGCCCGGATACCACGCCTCGGCAAGAACCATCAGCGCGGGTGCTTTCGCGTTCACATCCACAGCGATGCGCTCCGCCGCAAACGCGGCCAGGCGCGCAGAACCCACGCCACCTGGGCGCTGCGATGGCAAGCGCACCGGGGATTCAACAAGGGCCACGTCGTGGATGTTGTGACCTGCCTGCATGCGTCGCGTGGCCTCGCGGTGATCTGCGACAACCACGGCGGCGCCGACGAGATAAGCGCGCGGATCGGGCACCCGTTTTGCCACAAGCTGGCGCGTTTGCGGATCCAATCCCAGCGCCAGATTCATCGAGTCGAAAGGAAAAGGCCCCTGCCAGAAGATCTGCTTTGCCACGTACGTATTCTGCTGCCGCGGCACGGGTAGGCCCAACACCGCGTGCGCGTGGTGCCAGACACGATCGAGACACAGGGCCGCGTAACCTGTAAAGCTGCTCCAACCGTACTTCATGCCAGCGTTCTCGCGTGCGTATGGCCGTGGCATTGAGACGCGCGCCGGTGCCACGTCGTTTGCCGCCGTGGCCACCGCTTGCGCGAGGGCGGCTTCGCTGGGTCGATCGCCGTCATCGCGGTTTTGCGGCTTGAGTCCCCACGCCGCCCACGACAAATCAAGCACCATCACCCCAACCAAAGCCCATTGTGATCGACGCTTGATACCTTGGTGAGATAAGGAAGGCCACGCCCACAGCAGCGTGCCGCCCGCCGCCAACGTCAATGCAACGCGCACCACAACACGGCAGGTGCGGTGACCCTCAAAACCAGGCCACCACAACACAAATGCGGTTTGCACAACGAGGACCAGCGCCATCGCGATGAGCAAAGAGGGCGGGCGACGAACCGTCGATGAGTTGCGGCCCCCCTGCCATTGTCCCACGGCCACAACCGCCAAGAACAAAAGCGCGAACGCCACCAACACGCTCGCGCGCGAATGCAAGCGCAGTGAGCTGACGCCCGGAATGGTCCAGTAGAACAGGCGAAACAAGGGTGTGGCGTTCCCGGCGGCCAACAGCGCCGCCACGACCGCAACGAATAACAATGCACGCGCGTTGCGATTCTTCCATAGGCAAGCGCCAAGCGCGGCGGCCATCGCGGGCGCAAGACCGATGTAAAGCTGTGCGTTCGCCAAGAATGAAAATGCGGGATCGCTCGGCACCAACGCAGACGCCCACGCATAAGGCGGCATGGCGAAAGCGGCGGAGAAATCGAGCGACGCTTCGCCGCGGTTGCTTTGTGCACTTAGTTCAGCGAGCGGCAGCAACGTGACGCTGGCCAAACCCAATGCCAAACACACGGCCACCGCGAAGCAGCCCACGTCAACGCACAAGGGGCGCAGAGGCCACGGTCGTTGCCACCGGCGTGCAAACAGAAAGCTCGCCGCGCCTAGCCAGGTCAACCAAGCCGCTTGCGGGTGCCCCGCCAACAATTGCAAACCCAGCACCAGCGACAAAATCGCAAGCAAGCGGTTCAACCGATCCGTGGCAACACGATCTTGCAACCGCATCACCAGGGCAAACACCAACGGCACGTAACACAGGGCCGGACCATAGTGAACGAGGCCGCTGTGAAAGGATCCGACGATCGGTGCGGAAAAGGCAAAGACGAACCCAACGCCGATGCCCAGCGCGCGGCGGGCACCTAACCGCTCCGCCAAGCGCAGCGAGCCGTAGACGGCCAGCAATACGTGGATGGCGCCCACAAGCACACACGCCACTTCCGCGGGCAGAAGCAAATACGGCAGACCAAGCGGGTAAAACAAGGTGGCCGCGTCCACATCGGCCAAGAACGGGCGGCCCAAGAAGATATGTGGGTTCCACAACGGCAAGCGGCCCTGCCACAAGGCCGCACGGGCGTAGTCCTTGTAGAACACATGGATGCGGACCCAATCGATGGTGCCAAAGATGTTGGGGGGCGACAGATAGACGACACAAAACAACACCAACGAGGCTAGGCCGATCCCCAGCCATGTTCGCCGCGACAACGGCTCGCTGAACACTGTTGTCGCCGGGCCCCCCTGCATGGCGGCATTGAATCACTCATCCCGCACCGAGGCAAAACTCTGCACACGGGCGTTGTAGGCGTAGGGTAGTGACAAAGCTCTCAACCTTGGCCGGAAACGGCGACAAGACGCCCGCCCTGCGGCATCTTACGAACATGTTGATTTTAGCAATGGTGGCGTCACTCGCGGTGTCAACCGCAAAACCGGTAAAGGAAAAGCCCATGAACTTTTTCTCTCTTAAGGCCGAAACGATCGACGGAGCCGAGCAGCCTCTATCGGCTTACAAAGGCAAGGTTGTTTTGGTGGTCAACACCGCGTCCGAGTGTGGCTTCACGCCGCAGTACGCAGGACTCGAAAAGCTGTGGAAAGACTACAAAGGCAAAGACTTTGTTCTGCTGGGCTTCCCATCGAACGACTTTGGCGGGCAAGAGCCGGGCACGGCGGCGGAGATTAAGAAATTCTGCAGCGTCAAATTTGGCGTCACCTTCCCGTTGTTCGCGAAAGTGAAGACCAAGGGCGAAGGGCAGTCGGACGTTTACAAGTTCCTGGCCGCAAAACATGGCGAGCCCAAGTGGAACTTTCACAAGTACCTCGTGGGCAAGGACGGCCAAGTAATCAACGCCTTCCCATCCAAGGTGACCCCTGAATCCGACGAATTGCGAGGCGCGATCAACGCCGCTTTGGGCGGAATGTAGGTGTGACTGGTTTGTGAGGTGCGTTGCACCTCAACTTGACGGCTCACGGGGAAGGCCGCTTACTAGAGACTGTGTCTCGTGAGCGGCGGCCTGGCCTGGTGGAAGACAGCGTACGGCTGTTTCAGTTGGTGATCGACAACATCCCGCAGTTCATTTTTTGGAAGGATCGGGATTCGGTTTACCTCGGCTGCAACCGCAACTTTGCTGCGGCCGCCGGCGTCAGCACGCCCAAAGACATCGAAGGCAAGACCGACTTTGACTTGGCGTGGACGCGTGAGCAAGCCGAGTTTTTTCGCGCCGTGGATCGCGAGGTGATGGATTCGGGGCAACCGCGGTATCACATCATCGAACCTCAGCTGCAGGCCAACGGCAAAAACGCGTGGCTCGACACAAGCAAGATCCCGCTGTTCGATGTGCAGCGTAAGGTCGTTGGGATCCTCGGCACCTACGAAGACATCACTGAACGGAAGCTGGCGGAAGAAGCCGTGCGCGAACGTGAGGCGCGCCTGTCGACGACCTTGAACGCGATCGCCGAGGGAGTGATCGCCACGGACGCGCAGGGTCGCGTGACGGCCATGAACCCTGTGGCAGAAACCCTGCTGGGATGCACACAGGCCGAAAGCTTCGGCAAGCCATTCGACAGCATTTATCGCACGTTCTCACCGCAGACAACGCCGCGCCTGTTGTTTGCGCAGTTGCAAAAGACATTGACGACCTCGTCAGCGGCGGGCGTCCGGCTCACGCTCAAAGATGGAATCACGCGTGAGTTGGCGGAGACGGCTTCACCGATTGTGGATCCGCAGGGCGCGTTCATGGGCATTGTAGTGGTGGTGCGCGACATCACCACGCAACGGCACCTTGAAGAACAGCTGCTGCATTCGCAGAAGATGGAATCGGTGGGTCAGCTGGCGGGCGGCATCGCCCATGACTTCAACAACATGTTAAGCGGCATTCTTGGCGCCGCCGAGTTGTTGCGTATGGAGCCAGACCTCGGGCAACGTGCGATCGATTTGGTGGATCTGATGTCGCGCACGTCCCACCGCGCGGCAGAGCTAACGGCAAAACTGCTGACGTTTTCGCGGCGCGGGCGCATGCAGAACACGCCCGTGGATTTGCATGCAACGATCGCGGATGTGGTTGCCATTCTGCAACGATCCGTAGACCGAAGGATCGTTTTGACAACCGACCTTGGCGCGACACACGCCACAGTGTCCGGCGATCCTTCGGAACTGCAAAACGCACTGCTCAATCTGTGCATCAACGCCCGCGACGCCATTCCGGAAGAGGGCGAGATCAAAATCGCCACCCGCAACGTGTTCTTCAGCGAAGAAAAATGTCGATTGAGCACGTTCGCTGTAACGCCGGGCGATTATCTGGAGGTGGCCGTCCAAGACACGGGGCTTGGCATTCCCCAGGCCATTCGCGCACGGGTGTTCGAGCCGTTCTTTACGACCAAACCAATCGGGCAAGGCACGGGGCTGGGGTTGGCGGCCGTGTATGGCGCCGTCACCACCCATGGAGGCGCCATCGAACTGCAAAGCGAAGCGGCGGCGGGCACAACCTTCACATTATGGTTGCCCCTATCCGCCGCGCGCGCCGCGCGGCCAGAGAAGCGCTCACAGATCCCGCCAGGACATGGCACGGTTTTGGTGGTTGATGATGAAGACGTCATCCGGGACACTTGCGCGATGCTGTTGCAAAGCGCGGGCTACACCGTGCTGACGGCCGGGGATGGCGAACAAGCCGTAGAAGTTTTTCGACAAAATAGAGACGAGATTGCGCTGGTGCTTTTGGATGTGATCATGCCACGCATGGACGGGCGCGAGTGCTTCTTAAGGCTTAAGCAACTTCGCCACGACGTGCGGGTGATCATGGTGTCAGGATTCGTGCACGAAAGTGTCATCGACGACGTGATGGCTCAAGGCGCGAAGGGCTTCCTAAAGAAACCTTACCGCCGCCACGAACTGACGGCGGCTTTGCACCAAGCCGCCGTCGCTTAGTAAATGGCGATCGCCCCCAAGGTGGCCTGGGTGGCGCGGAGGTAATCGGCCGGCGATAAAACGATCTGTGTGCCGCGCACGCCCGCCGAGACAGAGATGGTGTCGAACAGTTCGACGGTCTCGTCCACGTAAACGGGATAATCCTTCTTGCACGCCAGCGCCGTCACGCCGCCACGAATGTAGCCCGTAAGAGGCTGCACTTCCTTGAGTGGCACCGTATCCGTGCTGCGATCGCCGGCCAACTTCGCGAGGCCTTTGCAATCAAGACGCGCGCTGCCCGCGATCACGGCCAAGCACACGCCGTGGCGATCGCCGCGCGCCACCAGCGTCTTCCACACCTGCCCAAGGGGCAGCCCCACCTTCAGGGCAACCGTTTCCGCGGACAAATCTTCAGGATCCACCTCATAGGTGCGCAACTCGTAGGCGATGCCGAGGCGATCAAGAATGCGTGCAGCGTTGGTCTTCATGGCCGACGCAAACGTCTATAGCAAGAACCAGCGCCGCCATGGAAGTGCGTGCGCGATGGGTGCGGTGCCGGCCATTGTGCACTAGGATTGTGGTTAGGTCATGCGACCTGAACTCCGCTCACCCGTCAGCGCACCCTCGGCCGTCACGGCCATATTGGGGCCCACAAACACGGGGAAAACACACCAGGCAACCCAACGCATGCTTGAGTTTCGCAGCGGCATGATGGGGTTGCCGCTGCGGCTCCTGGCGCGCGAAGTTTACGATCGCGTACGCGCTCAGGTGGGGCCCGAGGCGGTGGCGTTGGTCACAGGCGAAGAGCGGCGCGTGCCGGCGCACCCCCGGTTTTGGATCTGCACCGTCGAAGCGATGCCCGCGTTGGCGGTTGAATTCTTGGCGGTGGATGAAATTCAGTTGGCGGCCCACCACGAACGCGGCCACATCTTCACAGAGCGCCTTTTGCAGTGGCGCGGCACCCTTGAAACTTGGTTTCTTGGCGCAGAAACGATTCGCCCCATGTTGCAAGCGCTGTTGCCCACGGCGCGCGTCGAGAAGAAACCGCGGCTCTCGGTGTTGCGCGGCACCGGCAACGCCACGCTCGGCCAGCTGCCGCCTCGCACCGCCGTGGTCGCGTTCTCTGCAGCGCGCGTATACGAATTGGCAGAGCGGCTCAAGCTTAAACGCGGTGGTGCGGCCGTGGTGTTGGGCGCGCTGTCGCCGCGCACACGCAACGCGCAGGTGCAGATGTATCAAGCGGGCGAGGTGGACTTCTTGGTGGCCACCGACGCCATCGGCATGGGCTTGAACATGAACGTCGATTGCGTGGCGTTCGCGGATCTCAAGAAGTACGATGGCCGTCAAAGCCGCGGCTTAGATGACGCTGAAATGGCCCAAATCGCGGGCCGCGCCGGCCGCAACCGCAACGATGGGCAGTTTTGCACGCTGGCGCCGTTGCCACCGTTGCCGTTTGCTGTGCAAAACGCAATCGAAGAGCATCGCTTCGCGCCGGTGTTGCGGCTGTTCTGGCGCAACGCCGAGCTCGACCATTCATCAATGGATGCTTTGGTGCAGTCACTGTCGGCGCGGCCCTTCGCGCCGGGGCTCATCCTCACTGACAACGCTGAAGATCAGCAGGCGTTGGCCCGGCTCGTCCGCCGAGGCGACGTGCAAGCGTTGGCTGTGGGGCCCGAGCGGGTTCGCTTGTTGTGGCAGGTGTGCCAGATACCCGATTTCCGCAAACTGCTGCTGGACGATCACTTCGAGCTCCTGGCCGCCGTATTCTTGCAGCTGGCGCAAAAGGGGCAGCTGTCAACCGATTGGGTGCGCACCCAAGTGCAACGGCTTGACGATGTGGCTGGTGAGTTGGACACCTTGTTGGTGCGCATGGCGGCCATTCGCACCTGGACATTCATTTGCCACCGCAGCGATTGGTTGGCGGATGCGGCCGGCTGGCAAGAGCGCACGCTCGCCATTGAAGATCGCCTCAGCGACGCCTTACACGAGCAACTGCTCAGCCGCTTCGTTGATCGACACGGCAAGCGGGCGCGCAAATCCACACGCACGGCGCCCGCGGCCAAAGCCAGGCCGCAAAGTGTCCCGGCGCGCGTAAGGCCAGATCAAACGGCGCACGCCTTGGCGGATCTGGCGGCGTTCGTAACGCCCGTGTCTGCCAGCGAAGAAGAGCAAGCCGCCGCGCGGGCGTGGACGGCGGCCGACGAGTCGCAATTTCGATTGGGCCAAGATGGCTGCATCTACGATGGCGCGCAGGCGCTCGGCCGGCTCACCGCCGGCACCGAGCTTCTGCGACCCGAGCTGCTGGTTTTGCCTGCGTTCCCTGCGAGCTTGCAACAAGCCGTTCGCGCGCGCTTGGCGACGTTTGTGCGCCACACAATCGACGAACACTTTGCGCCGCTGCAAACGGCTTGGGAAAACGCTGGTTCGCGCGGGCTGCGCGCCATCCTCTATGGATTACAAAAAGGCTTAGGCACGGTGAGCCTGGATGAACTCGACGAGTTTGTGTTCGAAGATTTGGCCGCGGATGATCAGCAGGTTCTGCGCCGCATGCGGTTTTCCGTGTGGCGGCGCTTCGGCTACCTACGGCCACTGACACAAACGGCGCCGCTGCGGTTGCGCTGGGCATTGGCGAGCGTGCATTGGCCGGAACGCCGGCGCGCCGATGCGCCCGACGTGTTGTCCGAAGGCATTTGTGCGGCGCCAGCGCTGCGCAGGGCCGCTGGCTATCTGCCGCTCGGGCACAACTGGGTGCGCATCGATCGCTCCGTCGCCGCGCCCAAACACTCTACTCCTTCAACGCGGCGTCGATAGCGGCCCGCAACGGCATTGACTCGGGACCGAGTTTTGCGGGAAAGGCCCGCTTGACTTGACCGTCTTTGCCCACGAGGTACTTGTGAAAGTTCCACTGTGGCTCGCCGTACTTGGCGTTGAGAAACTTGTAGATCGGCGACTGCCCCTGGCCTTTCGTCTTCACCTTCGCGAACAGAGGGAAAGTGACGCCGTAGCGTGATTTGCAAAAGGCTTCGATCTCTTCCGCTGTGCCTGGCTCCTGCGCGCCAAAATCGTTAGAAGGAAAGGCCAACACCACAAAGTCTTTTTCTTTGTAGTCCTTCCACAGCTGTTCAAGGCCCTCGTACTGTGGGGTAAAGCCACATTGAGAGGCCGTGTTAACGACCAAAACCACTTTGCCGCGGTAAACCTCCAACGGCACAACGTTTCCGTCGATGGACTCTGCTTCTAGATCATAAAATGTCATGTTGGCGCCCCAAGGGTAGTAAGCAAGGACGTGGGTCCTTCGGGTCCAGCATTGAACCGGACGAATACAATGCGCGAACGAGCCGTGTTTGTCCGCCCCGAAGCGCGAAAAACCTGTCCGTGTCCGCCGCGTGTCCGGACACTTGTCCACAACCAGCAGGCCACGATCTGCAGCGTACGTGCCGCTTCCTTGTCATTTGCCACGCAGGCGTTGACGGCGTTGGCACCAGTAGGCCACACTGCCGGCACCGATGGCTCCCTTACGGTCGCAGCGTTATGTCATCCCAGTCAATGGCCGCCGAAAATTCCACCTCACCGAACTCGATCCAAGCGAAACCTGGGGTTTAGATAAAGAAGCCGCACGCGCGCACGCGGAGCCCGTTGAAGAAGAATTCCGCGAGTTGGCCGATCTGCTGGCCTACGCCGCGTCACACTCTTTGCTGGTGATCATCCAAGGCCGCGACGCCGCCGGCAAAGATGGATGCGTTCGCAAGATTTTATCAGTGGCCAACGTTCAAACGGTCCGCGTCACAGCTTTCAAAGTGCCTTCGGCCGCAGAGCTCGCGCACGACTATTTGTGGCGCATTCACAAAGAAGCACCGCAAAAAGGCGATCTAGCGATCTTCAATCGCTCACACTACGAAGACGTGGTTGCGGTGCGCGTTCATGAGCTGGCGCCCAAAAGCATTTGGCAGAAGCGCTACGCCCAGATTAATTCGTTCGAAGAAGTGCTGAGCGACGCAAAAACGATCGTTGTGAAATTCTTTTTGCACATCAGCGCCGACGAACAAGAGCAGCGGCTGCTCGAACGCGAAAAGGATCCTCGTAAGTTCTGGAAACTGAACCCGTCGGATTGGCTTGAACGGGACGCTTGGGACAAAACCACCGAAGCTTACGAAGACGTCTTCAACAAGTGCAGCAGCCCCGAACGGCCCTGGCACATCGTTCCCGCCAACAAAAAGTGGTTCCGCGACATCGCTGTGCTGAAGACGCTGGTGTCGATCCTCAGGCCTTACAAAGAGGTCTGGATGGAAGAGCTACAAAAGATGGGCGTTCACGCCAAAGCCGCGATTGCCCAGGCGCGCCGACACAATCAAAGTCTTGCCGCGGCACAGACAAAAGCCAAGACGGGCAAAACGGCGAAGCGCCGCAAAGCGAAAACGAAAGAGCCGAGGCCAACGAAAAAGCGAAAGCGATAGTTCGCGAGTTGATTCTTTGGTCCTAAAAGCGTCGAACGCGCTCAGGCGACGGCAAACCGCTTCATGTAAAGACCGCGCGCCTGACGACCCAACAAACGCTGCACCACCACGGAGGCTAACGCCGCGGCTTGCTGTTGGTTTTTGGTGACTTCGTAGGCTTGGTCGAAGGCGGCCGAAACAACGTCGCCCAAAGACAAGGCGGGTTGCTCTGTAGGCGACCGGGTGTGCTTTCCTTTGCTAACGGTGCTTCGCTTTTTCATGAGCTTGGCAGCTGCAAGGGCCATGCCTGACAAGGCGCACGTGCGTAACTGAACGTAACCAGACGATCGCGCCCAGCGGGGTGACACGCCGAAGACGTCAGATTGACGGAGGGTCGTCACGGCGCCGTGAAAATGCGCCAGGACGGTGTAGTGACGGTAACCAAAACCGCTTACCTAGGGGCGGGGGGCGTACAGCAAGCTGACGGACAGCGCAGGCAGAACGATTCGCCTCGCGCTGCCATCAAAGTCAGCCTCGCGTCGCGGGTTCGCTGAATCGGCTCCCACCCGGAACACCTGCCAAACCGTGCTTTGGGCAAGACCTCTCACAGTCAGCGCCAGGTTTTGTTCTTCGAGAGTTTTGTTGATGAGCAGGATGTACGAGCCCCGGTTATCTTTGCTGGCGTAGGCACCGACGGTGGCAATCTGCGTGGCATCCGCCAGCACGGCCGTGGACCCGAACGCAGCGCCTTTGCCGTCGAAGTTTCGGAAAAGGCGCAATGCCCCCAGCGAATACCGCTGCGGCTCTTGATGCCAGCGCAACGCAGCCATCCGCACGCCCCACTTGCCCATCACGCCCAGCGCGTCTGCCACGGCCACGGCGCCACTGGCATGATCGGTACCGCCAAAACTCCACTCCGAAATAAAGATGCCAACCTGCGGATCGACCTTCTTGATGATCTCCTGCAACCGAGGCAGCAGGCGCAAAGCACCCTCACTCTGCGCCGGCGCGCTGTCTTCGACGTATGTGGGATCCCAAAGCGAGCGGGGCGCCTGAACGCGCGCGGCAATCACATCGACAGAAGTGCCCGTGCCACTGACGGCCTCGTTGCCCGCCACGGCCTCGCTGACCCACGCAAACTCGAACACATCAAGCAAAGGCGCCGCAGGCTGCGCTGCCCACATGCAACGCAAGTAGTGCTCAAAGAAATCCCCCTTGGTGCCACGCTCTGTGAGGGCCCCCCCCGCGACGAGGCCGCTCCAGCCAGAGACATCGGGTCCCGTCACCACAGCATCGCTCGCGATGCTTTTGATCGCGGCCGCAAACTTGATCCCGCGTTGGCAGATCTCGTCGTAGCTCGGCGGCTGCGCGAAAACGGCTGGATGAAAGCTAGACCAGCGATCCGGATAGCGGTCCAAACTAAACACCACGGGCAACCCCGGATGCTTGCGCTTAATCCACGCCACCATCTGATCTTGGTACACCTGAGCGTCAGTCAAATTGGGCGCTGCCCCCAGGGGTGAAGGGGCCGCGGGCAAATTCGCGATGAAACGGGTGGTGAGGTAGTTTGGCGACTTGCGCACATCCCCCGTGCAGCCGGGCGGACCACTGCCACCTTTCGTGTCAGCCGCCACATGATCTCCAATCGGCACCGTGATCACCAAGGTGGCGCCGAGCTTGGTCGCAACAGCGGCCCCCACATCGATCAAGCCCGCCGAGGTGTCGTCCAAAGACATCGCACCGCCGTTTTCATTGCACCACGAGATGCCGCCGTTGTTGGCGTTGATTTCCCAGTTGTAGGTGGTGGGGCGAAACCCCGGCACGCGCAACAACGCGGGGCGAATGGCATCGTAGTCGAGGTCTGATGGCGCGCTGTCGGGGAAGTGAAAGCCGTAGATCAACGGACTGATCTCGCCCACAACTTTAGTCACATCGACGGTGACGCTGAGTTCGCCGCTCGCAGATCCATCCAACACGCCCGCGTCACTGTCGCGCAGTGACAGCACCGGTCGTTCATCGCGACAGCCAATAAACCCGGTGGCGCTCCCAAGGCACAAGCCCGCCACAATCACCGCAACGAACGTCTGAGGCGGGCGAGTCACAGCTGCAAGGCTAGCGAAATGTTCAGCGCGAACCAAGCGCCGTCGTAGCCAAAGCGTGACGAAGTGGGCGCTATGCCGCGCGCCACGGCGGCGACGGCGGCATACCCCGCGTCGACATGCGCACCGGCCCCAAGGCCATGCACGCCGCGCCATTGCAGCCCGAGACTCGCTTCAGGCCCAAGCCATGGCGCGGAAAAAGAAGAGCCCGTGGCGATGTCGGTGGGCACGCCTTGCAACCAAGCGCGACCGGCGCGCAGCCCAACGCTGCCCCAAGGCGCCCATCGGCCAGGACGCAACGCCATCATCGCGACAAGCGCCGACACCGCGTTGGCCACACCATCGCCGGCATCCAGTGAACGCTGGCCATGCTCGAAACCGCCCGCCACGCGCGCACCCAAGCGCCATGGCCCAAGCGGCTGAGGCCACACACCAATGCCGCCAAGTTGTAGCCCCGTCGTGCTTGTCTGCAGCCGAGGCACCGCACGAATCAACGCGCCGGCAAACAGCGCGATCTGCACACCCACGGGCGAAGAGCGCACAGGAGCGGGTGCCACCGCGGCAATGGTTGTGGCTGGTTGCGAGGCGCTCGGTTTCGCCACCTCGGCCACCTCTGGCGTGATGATGGGCTCAGTTAACAGCTCCACAGCGGACAGCGCGAGAATGCGGGGCCAAGCGCGCGCGTCTGTTCCCGCCAAGTTCATCGAACGGCTGCCTTGCCGCTCGCCCGCCGTCACATTCAAAACAACCGTGGTGCCATCACAATGAATGCTGACGGTGGAGCGTTCGGCCAGGCTGCCCAACTCAAGCGCAAGCAACTTGCGCGTAGCCGCGTCGTTGAGGTCCGCGCACGCCTCGATGCGGATCACGGGTTTGGTCGCCGGCGGTGCCGCATGCACGGGGGCAGCAAGCACCGCCAGCAGCGCGCACGTCCAAGCCAACCGCCCATGCCACATACAGCTAAGGCCGGTGTTGGTTTCGTAGGAGCGCGCGCAACGCCTCAGCCCGGCGCGGGTTCGGGAACAGACGCTCGAAATCGGCAAGCGCGGCGTTGGCTTGTGGCCATGCTTGCGCGCGCGCCAAAGCCTCCGCGTGCCTAAACAAAGCGTCTTCGGCCAAAGGACCGTGCGGCGACAACCGGCGGGCGTCGGCGAAGCAGTCAGCCGCTTTGCGGGGCTCACCGAGTGCGTCGAGGTAGAGCCGCCCTAACGTGAACGCCGCTGCAGAGGCGCGCGCGTCCGCGGGGTGCCGCTTTACAACCGCCTGCAGGTACGGCACGGCTTTGGCGGGTTTGCCACCCAAGCGCGCGGCGTCCGCGGCCAGCAAGAGATCGCCCGGCTCATCGCGCACCACCGGCTGTTCGCGCTCGAGCACGTTCAAGGCTGCACGAAAGTCTTGCCGGCGGGCCAGGCGCCGCCAATCACTTGAGCTCACGCGGGCGGCCGGTGGCGCGCTTGCCGCCGCGGAAGGCCGCCCGGTGACGGGAGGGAACACCCCCGATTGGCCGGCCTGCACTTCAGCCCCGCCGCCAGGCCACGTCACCCACACGAGGCCTTCTTGAACCGTCACAAGTGTGCGCGCGTCTTGCCGCTCGAGATCGAATTTGGTGCCCAGCACCTCCACCGAAACGGTGCCCACATCCACGCGAAAGTGCGGAACGGATTGCGATGTGACGGCGAAGCGGGCCGACCCCGAAGCCAATTCAAGATGCGTTTGCGTGAGGCTCACTTCGTGCGGCGTGAGTGTGGTTTGCGGCTTGAGCAACTCAACGGTGGACCCGTCAGGGAAGCGCAACAAGCGCGAGCTTGCTGCCATCTGGTTCGTCTCAATCTGGGCCACGGTGGTTGGCGCGGGCCGCCTGACCAGCGACAAAACACTCACCGCCAACGCCACAGCACCCAAAGCACCACCGGCCACGCGAAGGCGGCGTCGAAGCGCCCGCCGTTGCGAAACGCGAGACTTTGCGTCCGCGAACAAGCGATCATATTCAGCGCCCGTCCACGCTGGTTCCACATCTTTTAGTGCCTTGATCATATCGTTCATCACGCCTTCCCCTCCCCTGGTCGTCTTGCTTGCGGACCGCCTCCTGAAGCGCCCGCTTTGGCTTCAAGCGCCACGATTGCCTCTTGCGCCGAAGCGATCCAACGCTTGGCTGTGGCCAACGAACACGCACAAAGCTTTGCCACCTCTTCAAGCGGCTCTTCTTGCACATACCTCAGTGTCCAAGCCACACGGTGGCTGACGGGCAGCTGATCCAGCTCTTTATAGAGCTGCGCAAGATAGGCGGCCTGCTCCGGGCTGGCAGGATGCGCGGGCGGTGTGTGAACACCGCTGTCGAGGCCAAACATGGCCCGCACTTTGCGCCGCCGGAGCCGGCTGGTGGCCTTGTTGACGGCGATGGCTGCGAGCCAACCTTTGACGGACTCCGCCTTGTGAAGTTCGTCCAAGTGTTCCATGGCCGCCACGAACACGTCCTGGACAACGTCCTTCACTTCATCTTCGCGGCCCAGCAGTTTGGCGGCGATGCTGGCCACGTAGCGACTGTAGAGCTGGTACAGAGCCGGCACCGAAGGCACGCCTACCGCGCCCTCGAGAGGCTCGGGCTTGACCAGACGCAGTGTGCCGCCAGTTTTCATGTGCCAGTAAAGAAGACGTGCAGGTGCCACGTTCTGGCTCATGCGCGGCTGTCTCTAAGCGTATCAAAACCACGGGCGGCTGCTGTTTTTGCCGCCAAGTCATCGATTTGCTTTGCAAACGGCACAAACGCGGAAGCCGCCGTCGCAGTTTCCGAAGAAACCTCGACGACGACCGCCGCCCCCGATTCGCTTTGTCGTTCCGCCCCCTGCCCCTGCCCGCCCAGCCACCCGCCCTTGGCCCCCCTGCCCATACCCGCTGACGAACCCCCGCCCGCCGCCACTGCCGCCCCTCACCTGCCCTCGCCCGCGCCCCTGCCATCACACAACGCCGCCGCCACGAACACCCCAACCTTGACCCGGGCTTAGTGTGCCTCAAAGTTCGTTTCGGGGTTGTGGCAGCAACGCAAACTCGGCGTAACAGACGAAAAGGGCCTTTAGGGCGCGGCAGGAGCGGCAAACGTCGCGGCCACCTTCGTGGCAAAGGCACGTTCGAGCGCCAGCTTCATGATGAATTGCTGGTGCACATAGCTGCGCACGAGCGCGAACCAACGCAGTGATGGCATCCGGCGGTTTAAGAACACAACCACGCGCGTTTTGCCCGCGTAATCACCTTGGTTGGGCACCGCGAACATCGCTTCGGTCATGATGCTCACGGAGGTGCCACCTTTGCTGCCGAATGTTTTGAACAACTTCTCGTTGCCTTCGAGCTTCATCGCCCACGCCAAGTGACGTTGCACGATCGGCAAGACAGCGGCGCTGCCGTAGTGACCCGTGGCGATCTTCGCCATAAGCGTGGCGTATTGTGAAGCCACGCCTTGGGTCAACGCTTGATCGGCCCACAGCGCTTGCACGCCTGTGCCAGGCGTTGGGTGTTTGTCTAACCATTGCCGTTGCGCGGGCGTTCCCGCTTCGGTTTTCGCAAAACGATCCGCGGCAGCTTGCACGGTTTGCCACAAGGCTTGCGGCCCCTGTGCCAGCACGCGTTTGGCACCCGCTTCCGTATCGGCATCAGCGGCGGCCAAATAAAAGCCGGCGGTGGGCAAGATGGGATCATGATTCGTCAAGCCTGCATCTAAGAGCGCTTGCGCCGCCGCCACCGCACCCAAGCGGGCCAAAACAAAATCCGCCGCCGAGTTATCGTTGTGCTGGATCATCGCCGCCACAACATCGTCAAGCAACACGTCACGCTTGGGCGCCACTGAGAAGCCTTCGGCATCTACATGCAAACCAAGCGCGCGCAAGGCCGTGGCGTGCGCGCCGCCGTCCGTACCGTTGAGGTGATGGCGTTCCCACGCATCAAGAGAGACAGGCTCATCCACTTTCGCGCGCCCCTGCACCACGGCGTCCGCGTAAGCCAACAACAAAGGGATGCGCGCCACAGCGGCCAACGGAAATTTCTCGCCGGCGTTTTGCTGCACAATTGGATCGGATGCGTCAGGCAAACCGTCGGCCCCTACCGTGTACGCCACAAGCGCCACGTCGGCTCGCGATGCTGCGATGGTTTCCAAAAATTCATCGGCGTCGGTGGGGCCACGGACGCGCGCGCGCACCAACAAGATGAGCACCGCAACGCCGCCCAGAAACAGAATCAACATCAACGAGCGAAGGCTGCGCTTGCGGCGCAACATCTCTTCGGGCGATTTGGTCATGGCCGCGGCTACTCGAACGAAGGTTTTTCGGGATGCTTGCGGTAGGCAAGAATGGTCCGACCCAACACTTGCGCCACAGCGAGATTGGGCTCGGCCGCCAGCGTGGCAGCAACCTCGCCGCGATCTTGCGGGCACTCGCCGGCAATTTTGATCTTCACAAGTTCATGATCCAGCAACGCCTGATCCAACTGTTTGAGCACGGCGGCGCTTGTGCCGTCTTTGCCGATGTGAACGATCGGGCGCAAGTTGTGACCTGCGGCGCGCAGTTTGCGGCGCAAAGGACCAGCGGGCATTAACGACTGCTTCTTCGGGTTGGCGGCGGGCATATTCATCTTGGGGAGTGAGGGGGCCGACTGTAGCAGGCGGGCCTTCCACAAGCTCGGGCAGCTGCCGCAAGCCGCGATGCACCATCTGCGCGGCTTGGCGTTGAGAAGCGGCAGCCCAGTCAGCCTTTTTTCTCAGCCTCTGTGTAAAGTGGGGTGTTTTGATCGGCGTTTTCGACTCTGGCTTCGGTGGGCTGACGGTGTTGCAAGCATTGCTGCAGCGTCTGCCGGAATACGACTACCTTTACCTGGGTGATAGCGCGCGCTCGCCGTATGGCATCCGCAGCCACGAGACGGTGACGGCGTTCACGCGGCAGGCGGTGGAATACATGTTCGCTGCAGGCTGCCCCCTGGTGGTGTTGGCATGCAACACAGCCTCGGCCCGTGCGCTTCGCACTTTGCAGCAGCGCTATTTGCCAACGCATCATCCCGACAAACGTTTGCTGGGTGTGGTGCGCCCTTCGGCGGAAGCGTTGGCGGGGTTGCCGCCTGGAGCGGTGCCCGGCGTGACGCCGCCTGCCCTTGCCGAAGGCACGGTGGCTGTGCTGGGAACGAAGGGCACAATCGCTTCGGATTCTTATCGCCTGGAATTGGCGAAGCTGGCGCCGCGGCTGCGCTTGATTCAACAAGCGTGCCCGATGTGGGTGCCACTGGTGGAAGCAGGTGAACTGCACAGCCCGGGCACGCAACACTTCTTGCATCAATACCTCGACCCGCTGTTCGTTGATCCCAGCACCGCGCCCAGCCGGGTGCTGTTGGGTTGTACGCATTACCCGCTGCTTTACGCGGGCATCCGGCAGATTGTGCCTCCAGCGGTTGAAGTGCTGGCGCAGGGACCGCTTGTGGCAGACCGGCTTGCGGATTGGTTGCGGCGTCACCCGGACATGACAAGCCGCCTCACCCGACAGGGCCGCCGTGAATTCGTGACAACGGACGATCCGGAATGGTTCGCTGAACACGCCACGTGGATTTTGGATCAGCCGGTTCAAGTGCAAAAGGTGGAGATTGGCTGATGTGTAGCGTGAGGGCGCATCGCCAAGCGCTGCTCCTCGTGGCGGCGCTCGCGTTTGGCGCTTGCGAGCACCCTCACATGCCGAAAGTGGTTGCACCGCCCGTGGTTGACGCAGGGACCGCTGACGCTGTGGTGACGCCATCCTTCACATGCGCACAAGCACCGGCGCCGCGCGTTCGTCGGTTGTCGCAGCGCGAATATCTTAACGTGGTTGAGGATTTGTTGGGCACCCAAGCGCGGCAACGCGCGGCCACCTTGCTGCCTGCGGAGCCCAACATCGCCGGCTTTGATAACCAAGACGATGCGTTGCGCGTGGGCTCGCTGATGCAAGGTGCATTTGCCGTGGTGGCCGAAACGTTGAGCCGCGAAGCCTTGCCGAATGCCGTGTGCGAGCTGGGTGAAGCACGCCAAGCGTGCGTGGATCGCTTTGCTATGGCCTTCGCCCACCGCGCCTTCGGGCGCGCGCCCACGGCCGCAGAGCGCGCTGCGCTGACCACGCTCTCGGACCAGGCCGACGACACACCCACCGCGCTTCGGCTGGTGATCGAATACGTTCTGCAAGCGCCGGGCACGCTCTACAGCACTGAACTTGGCCACGTAACGCCAACGCTGGATCCATCCTTGCTCACGGACAACGAGCTGGCAAACCAGATTGCGTTGCTCACCACGGCCGCGCGACCCGACGAGACGCTCACCACGGTTGCCTCCTTGGGACTCTTGGCCCTGCCCGAGCATAGGCAAATGCAAGTTGAACGATTGCTGCAAACGCCGCGCGGCCGCGCGCAGGCGCAGCGGCTGATCCTGGGTTGGTTGGACATGGACGATGTGGCAACGGCGCCCAAGAACGGCGACGCGTTCGCCGCGTATTCAGCTGAAGTGGCGACAGCCATGCAAGCGGAGATAGACGCTTTTGTGCGAGCTCACAGTTTTGGACCCGACGCCACACTGCAGGCGCTGTTCACGGACACAAGCCAGCATATCCCCGCCGCTCTGTTTTCCATCTACGGCGATGAATTGCAAATGACGGAACATGGGTCTGTGCTTTCCCCCGTGTTTCGCCGCGGCGTTTTGTCACTGCCCGCGTGGCTCACGTACCACGCGGCGGATCAACACTCGGGACCGATCGAAAGGGGCCTGCTGGTGCGCCGCCAGTTGCTGTGCCAACAGGTGCCTTCCCCGCCGCCGGACTTGGCCGTGCAAATCGCCGCTCAAACAATCGATGCCACCGACAAGGCAAGGACGACACGGCAAAAATACGAACAACATCGTTCAGAGCCACGGTGTGCCGGCTGCCACACGGCGTTTGATGCGATCGGCTTTGGACTCGAAGACATGGATGGCCTTGGGCGCCACCGAACAACCGAAAATGAGCTGCCGGTGGATGCACAAGGCATGTTGCTGGATACGGACGTGGATGGCGCGTTTGTGGGCGTGGCGCAGCTGTCCGAGAAGCTGGCGCACAGCCGTGCCGTGAGCGACTGCTTCGTGCAACAGTTCTTCCGTTTTGCGGCTGGCCGTCCGGCAACAGATGCCGATCAATGCGTGATCGCTGATCTACAGCAAGCGTTCGAACAACATGGCAATCGCATAGATTCACTGTTCTTGGCCTTCGTGGGCCACGCCAGCTTCGAGAGGCGAGTAAGACCATGACTCCGTCCTCGCGGCTTTTCACTCGGCGCCACCTGCTGAAGGCCGCAGGTCTCACTTTGACCACTCCCATGTTTCTGCGCCGCGCGTTCGCTAGCGAAGCGGAAGCGCAAGGACCACCGGCTTTGGTGTTGTTGATGCAAACCAATGGCACCAACCAAAAGAATTTCTGGCCCGCCCCAGGAACGTTTGATTCACCGATCCTGCGCGCGTTGCTCAACGACCCGCGCTTGGCGGCGCAGACCACGTTGATCAAAGGCATCAACTATCAAGCGATCAAATCGCCCAGTGGCAATGAACACGACCGCGGCTTTCATGGCCTTTACTCGGGCTTTGACAGCGTGTTGGGCCCGGGCGGCTCGTTCGGCGGCGGCATCTCGTTGGATCAACGCATCGCCAATGAAGTGCCTTCCGGTGCCGGCAGCCTTCGCCACATTCACTGCGGCGTGCATGCTGTGAATTACAAAGCGATCAACGCCGGGCGCATTTCGTTTTCCGCCACGGGACGCATGCAACAGGCACCGTGTGAGCTCGACATCTACAGGCTGTATGAAACAGTGTTTGGTGCGTCTAAGGCCGCGCCGCCCGATCCTGAAAGTGCCAAGCGTCGCCTGGCACAGAAGCGTTCGATCCTCGACAGCGTGGCTGATGATCTGAGGCTGCTTGAAAACCGGCTGGGCCCCCAAGAGCGCGCGAAGGTGCAGCTCCACGCCACGGCCGTGCGCGACTTCGAGCGCCGGCTGACGTCCGCCTTGCCGCCACGAGCAGCTGCGTGTGCCAAGGCGCAACCTGCGCAACGGGGCGTGCCAAGTTTTGGCCAAGGCAACGAAGCCAACGCCGAAATTCTGTGCCGCCTGTTCATCGAATTCATCGCCAACACGGTTGCCTGCAATATGGTGGGCGTGTTGTCGTTTCAGTTCGGTCGCGGCGGTGAGCACTTTCACTACGATTGGTTGAAGATCCCCGGCATGCCATCAGATGCGCATGACTTCGTGGCCCACCAAGACCAAGGCGATCCGGAGATCGAACGCATCAACACCGAAATCAAGAAGTGGTACACCAGCTTGATTGCCGACCTTGGTGAACGCCTATTGGCGTTTCCTTCCACAGACGGACGCACGGCCTTGGACAATTCGCTGATCGTCTGGGGCAATGAGCTTGCCACCGGGCCCCACGGGATGAGCGACATCCCTGTGGTGATGTTGGGCGGCGCACGTGGACGGATGAAAACACGCGGACAGCTGATTGACGCCGGACCTCAACCCCATCACCGCTTGGGCTGCACGCTCCTAAACATCATGGGCGTGCGCGCCGCAGGTTTTGGCGGCCTTGCCATGTGCGGACCCTTGCAAGGTGTGCAGATACAAGAGCCCAATTAGCCTCAACGGTCTTGCATCCAACAAGTAGATCGGCAGCCACCGCCGCAGTTGGTGCAGCGATCTTCGGCCATCATCACGTGCGGATCTTCCGCCAACAATCGTTTGAACTTCTCGGACCGTTTAAAGGCGCCCAAGCACGTGATGTGAACAAAGCCTGCGCGCGTGAAAACCACTGTTCCATCGCAGTTTTTGCTGCAGTGGGCACAAGGAAAAATCGCCACCCCAATCACCGACCCCATGGGCAAACATACTGAACTAACGAGCAGCCCGTGGCAAATAAAAAGCGGCCGTGGAGAAACGCCATTTCAGCATTCCCACGGCCGCGTTGCGTGGACTTAGCGTCCCTGGGTCAGACGTCGTCGTGCGCGTGGTTGTCGGCGCCCGCTGAGGCAGCCTTTGCCTCCTCAGCTTTGGGCTTTTCAGCCACCAGCGCTTCGGTGGTGAGCATCAACGAAGCCACCGACGAAGCGTTCTGCAACGCCGTGCGCACCACCTTGGTTGGATCGATCACGCCCGCCTGCACCAAGTCCTCGTACGTCTCGGTGGCGGCGTTGAAGCCGAACCCACCCGCGCCCGCGCGCACCTTCTCCAACACGATGGAACCATCGACGCCCGCGTTCTCGGCGATCTGCCGCAGCGGCGCTTCGGCCGCACGTTTGATGATCTGCACACCATATTGACGATCATCCGTGAACTGCAGCTTTTGCAGAGCGGCCGATGCCCGCACCAACGCCACACCGCCACCTGGCACAATCCCCTCTTCCACAGCAGCGCGCGTGGCGTTGAGCGCGTCTTCCACGCGCGCCTTCTTCTCCTTCATCTCGGCCTCGGTTGCCGCGCCCACCTTCACAACGGCCACGCCACCCACAATCTTTGCGAGGCGTTCTTGCAGTTTCTCGCGATCGTAGTCGCTCGTGGTTTCCTCGATCTGCGCGCGGATCTGTTTCGTGCGGCCTTGGATTTCGTCCTTGCTGCCCGCGCCATCAATAATCGTGGTGTTGTCCTTGTCGACCTTGACGCGTTTGGCGCGACCCAGATCCTTAAGCGTGAGGTTCTCGATTTTGAGGCCGAGATCCTCGGTGATGCATTGACCGCCGGTCAAAATGGCGATGTCTTTGAGCATCTCTTTACGACGGTCGCCAAAGCCCGGTGCTTTGACCGCGCACACTTGCAACGTGCCACGCAGCTTATTGACCACCAACGTCGCCAAGGCCTCGCCTTCCACCTCTTCCGCAATCACCAACAACGGGCGCCCCGACTTCACCACCTGCTCTAGTAAGGGCAACAAGTCTTTCATGTTGGCGATGCGCTTTTCGTGCACGAGCACGTACGCATCTTCCAACACCGTTTCCATGCGTTCAGAGTCCGTCACGAAGTAAGGCGACAGATAGCCTCGGTCAAACTGCATACCTTCCACGACTTCGAGGGCCGTCTCCATCGACTTGGCCTCTTCAACCGTGATCACGCCCTCTTTGCCGACCTTCTCCATCGCTTCGGCCAACAGCTCGCCAATTTGCGCTTCGCCGTTGGCGCTGATGGTGCCCACTTGCGTGATGTCTGATTTGCCTTTCGTGGGCTTTGACAACGCCTTGAGCTCATCCACCAACGCCACCACGGCGGCGTCCACGCCACGCTTGAGGTCCATGGGGTTGTGCCCGGCGGCCACAAGCTTTGAACCCTCACGGTAAATTGCCTGTGCCAAGACAGTGGCGGTGGTGGTGCCATCGCCAGCGATGTCCGACGTTTTCGACGCCACCTCTTTCACCATCTGTGCGCCCATGTTGGCCAGCTTGTCGTCAAGCTCGATCTCTTTGGCCACGGTCACACCATCTTTGGTAACGGTGGGGCTGCCCCATGACTTCTCGATGATCACGTTGCGCCCGCGCGGTCCTAACGTCACTTTGACCGCATTGGCCAAGGCATCAAGGCCACGCGCCACGGAGGCACGCGCCGACTGCGAAAACACAATCTGTTTGGCTGCCATGTGTCTGTCTCCTCGTTGTCTCCTTAAAAGGTGCGTTATTCGATCACGGCAAGGACTTCGTCTTCCTTCAAGATCAGATGCTCTTCGTTGTTCACCTTCACATCGGTGCCCGTGTACTTGGCGAACAGAACCTTATCGCCCGCTTTCACTTGCAACCCGCGCACCTGCCCATCGTCCAACGCCTTGCCATTGCCTACCGCCACCACCACGCCCTGCTGGGGCTTCTCTTTGGCTGTATCCGGGATAAACAAGCCACCTTGGGTCTTCTGTTCTTCCTCTGTACGTTTGATCAGGATGCGATCATGAATGGGCCTAACTTTCATGGGGTTGTCCTCCTGTCTTTTCGCTGTCCTTTGCAGTCGTTTTCCGACGGCCTTTTTTCGGAATCACGGCAAAAACGGCGTCAAGGGGTTGCACAAAAAGGGGCCTCCTTCAGTGATCTTCGTCCGCCCGCGCAGAGAGGGGCAGCCATACGTGTTCGATTCCGAGGCGGCTGCAGAACGCGCAGATGAACGGCAACAAAGTGGCTAAAGCAACCGAGCCAGGAACCAAAGCCACAGCGCCACCAACAGTAGGTTGCTGAGGGCGAAAACCATCAGCCGCCGCCCAATCCACGCGGTGCCGATTTGAACGAAGCTATGCACCACCCGCAGCAACGTGAACAACGCCGCCAACCACACGATGGCAGGCACAACAAGGTGCGTGACATAGAACGCCGTGCAAACCGCATAGAACAGCACCGGCATCTCGAGCAGATTCATCAAGTTACGGTTGATGAGCACCAAGTCTGCCGGCACCGCCGCGCTATCGCCCGTGCGAAAGTCGCCTGCGCGCACGCGCCGCGCCCGCACAGCCCCCACCCGCTTGGCGCCCAAGAAGAACAAGATCAAACAGGTCCATAGGGCCAGCGCAGCCGCTGGCACGAACACAAGTTCTGGTCGCACAGGCTTCCTTTGGTGAACGAAAGGTGGTGGTTCGCTTTGCAGAATAACGGTTGGCCGCCCGGCGGCGCGCTTTTCTTACTGCGCCGGCGCGGTTGCGTTCACAATCCTGGTAGGGTCCCTTATGGATCGTGCGGCCGTTTTCGTAGATGCGGGCTATTTATTTGCCTCGGGCTCTAAGCTTGTGGCCAACGAGCGCCTGCCTCGCCGGCAGTTGCAGCTTAACCACGAACGCATCATTGCAACATTGCACGAGCTGACGGCGGCGCTGTCCGGCTTGCCACTCTTGAGGATCTATTGGTACGACGGCGCCACGGCCGCCCCCACGCCTCAACAGGTGGCCATGGCTTATTGCCACAACGTCAAAGTGCGCATCGGTGCCATGACACCCGAAGGTGGCCAACGCGGTGTGGACGAATTGCTGATCAGTGATCTTGTCGCTCTGGCGCAAAACAAAGCGATCGCGGATGCGCTGGTGTTGACAGGCGATGAAGATCTGCGCCCAGGTGTGGAACAAGCACAGGCGTTTGGCGTGCGTGTGCACTTGATCGGCATCGCCCCCCGCCGCGAAAACCAAGCCAGCTTGCTCGTGCAGGAAGCCGACACTCTGCACGAGCTGCAACTGGCGGACGTGCAAGCCTTCTTAACATGTGTGCCGGCGCGCAGCGAAGCCGAAAAATCACAGCTTTAGAACTTCGGAATGCGGATGGTGCTGATCATCAGCGATCCCGAAATCGCAAACAGCACCACCAACGGATGAAACACGCCCGGGCCAAGCTTCATCGAGCCGAAGTAGAGCGCCTCATTCACGCGCTCTGCATGTGCGGCCCACGCCACCACGCCCACCAACGCGATGCTGGTGGGGATGGGGGTGCCTTCGAAGAATTTCACCTTGCCGCTGCCTTCGGAAAGCGCCTCGGCAGTTACGTTGAAGCGCGCCAAACGGCTCACACCGCAGGCCACAAAGTACGTGAGAATGAAGCAATCCCACAACCCGCGCATGCCGGCCGCATAAGCCAAAGCCGCGGGCGCCACGCCGAACGAAATCACATCCGCCAGCGAATCCAACTCACGCCCCATGGCCGAGTGCGCCCTCCGCCAGCGCGCGATGTTGCCGTCTAACACATCGAAGAACAGGGCCAAGGGAATGAACGCCGCCGAGGCCACCAAGCCCCGCGCCGATTGGGCCTCCATGGCCGACATCGCCGCAAAGACCGCGCCCATGCCACAAAATGCGTTGGCCAAGGTAAATAGGTCCGCCAAGTGGAAGGAGCGGATCATCTGGAAGGGCGGCCGGCGCATGGCCTGTAAAGATACTGGCATTCCCCGGCCCTCGTCACCTTTGTTGGCGCGAAACCTGGACTTATCGGTGACGGGGGGCGCGTGGATTTCGCAATCAAACCTTGTAGGATGCCGCCTTCCCGTCCACTTGGACCCCTCTCGGAAGCAACGCACTATGTCATCACCGTCGTCCCCCTCCCTCCCGACCTGGAAAGAAAAGCTGGCTGGCCAAATCGCCGAGCCCCTGGCTCGTGAGATTGATGTTTTTGAAACCCAGATCAACTTGCGCAAGCAAGGCAAGATTGAAGAGAAGCTGTTCGCCGAAACGCGTCTGCGGCGCGGGGTTTACGGGCAGCGGTACGACAACGGCCAACGCCATGACGGCGAAAAGTCGCAAGAGCTGAACTTCCCGTGCGGCACGTTGACCAAGGGCCCTGTGACCGTGTGGGACGCCCCTGGCATGATGCGCATCAAGATCCCCTTCGGGAAGATCAGCGTGCGTCAATTGGAAGTGCTGGCCGAACTGGCCGAGGAATATTCAGACCAAATCCTGCACGTCACAACCCGCCAAGACATTCAGCTGCACTTCGTGCACATCGAAGACACACCTGACCTGATGCGCCGCTTGGCTGCGGTGGGCATCACAACCCGTGAAGCGTGCGGCAACAGCGTACGCAACGTCACAGCGTGCCCGTTTGCGGGCGTGTGCCACGGCCAATCGTTCGACGTGACCCCCTACGCCAACGCGTTGACGTACTTCTTGTTGGGCCACGACGACGCACAAGACTTCGGGCGCAAGTTCAAGATCGCTTTTTCAGGCTGCGAGGGTGAATCCTGCGGCTTGGCGAACTTCCACGACATCGGTGCCGTGGCCACGTCCCGCATGGACAACGGCAAGCTTGAACGTGGCTTTAAGTTCTACGTGGGCGGCGGCCTGGGTGCCGTGCCGCAAAACGCTTTGTTGTTCGACGAATTTTTGCCCGAAGACGAACTTTTGCCCACGTCGCAGGCGATCTGCCGCGTGTTTGCCCGCTTGGGTGAAAAAGCCAACCGTGCCAAAGCGCGTTTGAAGTTCTTGGTGAAGAAGTTGGGCCTCGAAGAGTTCAAGCGTTTGGTGGTCGAAGAGCGCGCCAAGCTGCGTCCCGATGAGCGGTGGACGGCGTTCTTGGGCGATTTGCACGTGGTCGACGAGAAGCCCGTGCGCGCGCCTGGTCCCGTGCCGGCAGAGCAACCCGCGGCGTTCACCGCGTGGCAAAAGACCAACGTGCGGCCGCAAGCACAAGAGGGTTATTCCGCTGTCACCATCACGTTGCCGCTCGGCGATTTCACATCGGATCAAGCGCGATCGCTGGCAGACCTGATGACCAAGTACACGGGCGACACTTTGCGCGCCACCGCGGATCAAAACCTGGTGATGCGTTGGGTGAGCAACGCTGATTTGCCCGCTTTGCGCGCCGATCTGGAGAAGATTGGCTTGGGCGCCGGCGGCGCGGGCACCATCAGCGACATCACGTCGTGCCCTGGCACCGACACGTGCAAGCTGGGTATCTCTTCGTCGCGATCGCTTTCGGCCGAACTGTCAAAGCAACTCAAAGCGATGGGCGACACGCTGCCGCCTGCCGCGCGTGGCTTGCACATCAAGTCGAGCGGATGCTTTAATTCATGCGGGCAACACCACGTGGCCGACCTTGGTTTTCTGGGCGTGAGCCGCAACGTGAACGGCCGCCGCGTGCCCCACTTCCAATTGGTTGTGGGTGGCGAGTGGGAGAACAACGCGGGCTCTTACGGCATGGCGATTGGCGCCATTCCTTCCAAGCGCGTGCCTGAGGCGGTCAAACGCATCGTCGCCAAGTACGATGCTGAACGCCAAGTGGACGAGAGCTTCCACACGTACATCAACCGCGTCGGCAAAAAGGAAATCCGCGCGCTGGTGGACGAATTGCAAGCGATCCCCAGCTTTGAGCAAGATCCAAACTTCTACAGCGACTGGGGCGATCCCCGCGTTTACACCATCGGCGACATGGGTGTGGGCGAGTGCGCGGGCGAAGTGGTCCCTTTGATCGAGGTGGGCTTGGCAGGCGCCGAGCGAGAGATCTATGAGGCACAAGAGCTTCTGGACAAGGGCGACATTGCAGGCGCCGGCCGCCGCGCTTACAGCTCGATGCTGCAAGCGGCGCGCGCTTTGACCAAGGATCGCAACCTGAATCTGAGCGACGATCCCAATGAGATCGTGGCTGAATTCAAGAAGCACTTTTTCGACACACAGTTGTTCTTCGATCCGTTCGGAGGCCCACGCTTTGCGAACATCTTGTTCAAGACGCATGAAGATGCAGGCAAGGCCGATAATTTCGAAGCGGCCCACCAGATGATTGAGGAAGCCCAGCTGTTCGTGGACGCGTCTCACCAGTGCTACGTACGCATTGGGTCCAGCGCCAACCCAGCGGCCCCTGTGGTTTAAGGAACGCCAGATGAACGTGCAAAAGATTCAGATTAAGTTGTTTACCACCAACCACAGCGCCCACCTGGAGGCGTTTGTGCCTGTGTTTCACGAGTGGATTCGCACGAAGAAGTTGCCCGAGTTGATGATCGACGTGGCGCCTTACGATCACGTGCCCGCGGGGCCCGGGATCCTGTTTGTGGGCCATGGCAGCGACTACTACATTGACGAAGGCAAGGGCCGCTTGGGCTTGCTCTACAGCCGCAAGCGAGAGGCACCGGCTCCGGCAGAACGCTTGCGTGACAGCTTCCGCCGCGCTGTGAACGTCGCGGCGGGGTTGCAGGCCGAGGCATCGTTGGGCGTAAAGTTCGCCACCGATGAACTATTGTTCCGGGTCAACGATCGGTTGGGCGCGCCCAGCACACAAGCCACGCTCGACGCCTTCAAATCGGAACTGAGCGCGTTTTTCACGGAGGCGCTGGGCGGGCCGGTGGAGCTGAAGTTGGTGTCCGAGCCGCGTGAGTTGTTCACTGTGTCTGTGACGCTCGCGGCCGGCGCAAAGCCACAGGCGTTGACCGACATTTTGGCGCGCTTGGGCGGGCCACCCAGCAACTAACCTTTGCGGTTGGTGCACCGACGGCGAGCCCCCCTACCAGGTGGCTCGCCGTTG
Source organism: Deltaproteobacteria bacterium (assembly GCA_033763315.1). Lineage (GTDB taxonomy): Bacteria > Myxococcota_A > Polyangia > Fen-1088 > Fen-1088 > JAGTJU01. The sequence continues at coordinate 589,204 of JANRKS010000032.1, read as the reverse complement.
CTGTTTCAGGGCCGAGGGGCAAAATTGCCGCACGACCTGTGATGCGGGCATCGGCGCTCTTGCCGGACACACAGGCCTTGGTTTTATAGTGGGGGCATGCCTTCGCCGTGGCCGCACTGGTCCTTGCCCTTGCAGCACAACACTTGTGGCGCAAGACACAGGCCGCGGCGTTTTTCCTATTTGGCGTGCACGATTTTTCGCGGTCGCGCGTCCTAGGGCCGCGGTGAAGACGCAGAGACACCATGTGGGACGCACAGGCTGAACCAGGAACGACCTTAGGACCGAAGGGACGGTTTCGTCTCGAGCGGCGCCTGGGCGAAGGCAGCACGGGTGTGGTCTTTGCAGCGTGGGACGAAGAGCGGCAAAGCCACGTGGCACTCAAAACGCTGCGCCACATGGACGCCAACGGCATTTACCACCTAAAGCGCGAGTTCCGCTCGCTGGCCGACGTGGCGCACCCGAACCTGGCGCGCCTTTACGAACTGTTTGGCGCCGCCGATCAAGATCGCTGGTTCTTGAGCATGGAGCTGATCAACGGCATCGACTTTGTCAGCTATGTGCGAGCAGACAAAACGTGGCAGCGCCTGCGCCAAGCGTTTTTTGCTTTGGTGCAAGGAATGGAGGCACTTCACAGCGCCGGAAAACTGCACCGTGACATCAAGCCGTCAAACGCCCTGGTAACGCCCGAAGGCCGCGTGGTGCTGCTTGATTTCGGGCTGGTCACGGACATCGCGCTCACCCAATTGTTCGCAACGCTTGAACCAAGGCTCGTAGGAACACCCGCGTATCTTTCGCCCGAACAAGCCGCCGGGCAGACCTTGCAGCCGAGCACTGATTTTTACGCCGCGGGTGCGATGCTGTTCGAAGCGTTGACCGGGCAGCCGCCATTCGAAGGCAATCTGTTCCAGGTGTTGCAGAGCAAACAAACCACACCCGCACCCTCGCCGCGCGCGCTGTGCCCCGACGTGCCGGCGGATCTTGATGAGCTGTGCCAAGCGCTCCTACAGCAAGATCCAACGAAGCGTCCCAACGCACAAACTGTGCTGGCCGCGCTGGGCGCCATGGCGCTGCCGCAAACGACGCCTTCCGAAGCCCCCCTGTGGGTGGGGCGCAGCGAGGAAACCAACGTGATCAACGGGGCGTTTGCGCAGGCGCGACAGGGGCACACCGTGGTGATGACGGTGCATGGCAGTTCGGGCGTGGGCAAAAGCGCCCTGCTGCGGCACGCGCTTGAACAGATCGCGCAGCGCCATGACGCCGTGGTGTTGGCGGGGCGATGTTATGAGCGCGAGCTGGTGCCCTACCGCGGCCTTGACAGCGTGATCGACGCACTGACGCGGCATTTGTTGGCAAGCAAGGATACGAGCGCCGTGGTGCCCCGAGATGCCGAAGCGCTCACCCGTTTGTTCCCCGTGTTACGGCGGGTGCCGGCCTTTGCGCGATCGGTGCGACGTCCGCTGGCGGCAGATCCACAAGCCCAACGTCGCCAAGCGTGGCATGCGTTTCGCGAATTGCTCGGACGTCTATCTGACGAAAAGCCGTTGCTCATCTGCATCGACGACTGGCAATGGGGCGACGAAGACAGCGCCCGTCTGATGCTTGAAACCTTGTGCGCCGCCGACGCGCCCGCTTTGTTGTTGGTGCTGTGCCACCGCACCGAGGACGACAACCAGTGCTTACGCACATTCGCCGAAGGCCTGGCAGAGGCCACGACGGTGACGCATGTGACCCTGCCTGTTCTGCCGCTTCCGGAGCCGGACGCCACGGCCCTTGCGAAAGCCTGGCTGCCTTCGCAGGATCCACGGCAGGCGATCAGCTTGGCGCGTGAGGCGGCGGGCAACGCCTTCTTTTTGCGTGCGCTTGTGAACCATTGCAAGCGCGACGTGCACAGCACGGGCGCAACGTTGCAAGACATGGTTCGCGCCCGCATGGAAGCCCTCAGCGCACCCGCACGGTCTTTGCTGCACATTGTGGCCACAGCCGGACGGCCCACGCTTCTGGAGATCGCGATGGAAGCGGCGGCGTTGAATCGCACGCAGGCTGATTGTGTGACGGAGCTGCGGCAAGCCCACCTGCTACGCAGCCACGACAACGTGGTTGAGATTGATCACGATCGCATCCGGGCGGCCATCACGGGGCTGTTGCCGCCGGCACAGCAACGTGACTGCCACACAAAGCTTTTGCATGCCCTGCTGGGCCGCGAAGACGCTGACCCTGAAATCTTGGGCTCGCATTATCTGGCTGTGGGGCGCACAAAAGAGGCAGCGCAGGCCTTCACCGCGGCGAGCGCGCGTGCCGACGCGGCCTTGGCGTTCGAGCATTCCGTGCATCTGCTCGGGCAGGCCATCACGCTATACGGCCCGACAGAACAAGGCCTTTGCCCCCTTTACGAGCGGATGGGCCACGCGCTCGTGAACTTGGGGCGGGGCGAAGCCGCGGCGAACGCCTATCTTGCAGCCGCGCAAGACAGCGAGCCAAACAAGGCGCTGGATCTGCGTCGACGCGCGGCAGAGCAGTTGCTGCGCACCGGTCACCTGCAAGCGGGGTTGCAGGTGCTTGACGTCGTCTTGCGCAGCATCGGCGAACGCTTGGCCTCATCGTCTCGCCGGGCCCTTCTGCCCTTGCTGTGGCGGCGCGCGCGCATTCGTTGGCGCGGGTTGCGCTATCAGGAGCGATCCGAGGCCACCATCTCTGCGGAGCAGTTGTTGCGGCTTGATGTGTTCTGGTCCGTGTCCACAGCTTTGGGCATCATCGACAACGTGCGCGCGATGGATTTTCAAACGCGGCACCTGCGTTTGGCGCTGAAACTCGGAGAGCCCAACCGCATCGCACGCGCCTTGGCGGCCGAAGCGGGATATTCAGCCGTGCGAGGCACGGCAACAAAACAGCGAACGGCGGCGTTGGTGGAAGTCGCGGCACACGCCGCCGCGCGCGTGAAAGAGCCATTCGCGCAAGGCTGGGCCACTTTGGCGCAAGGCATGGGCAAATACCTTGAGGCCCAGCACACAGAGGCGGTGCGCCTGTGTGACAGCGCCGCCAACACTTTTGAAGGTTGTTTGGGCGTGTGGTGGGAAATGGGCTCCGCACGGTTGTTTGGCGCGTGGTCGCGTTATTATCTGGGCGCGTGGAAAGAGCTTGCGCAGCAACTGCCGCTGCAAGTGGCCGAAGCGGAAGCCCGCGGCGATTTGTATACGGCCACCAGCCTCAGCTCATCCGTGTTGTGTTTTCCGTGGTTGCTCAACGATGACGTCGTCACGGGCGCGCGCGTGCTGCAGGAGCGAACGCAACGCTGGCCGCGCGAGCCCTACCACGCGTTGTCGTATTGGCAGATGGTGGCGCAGTGCCACTTCGCGCTTTATCAAGGGCAAGGCGAGCAGGCGTGGCAGCGGTTGCACAACGACGCGCAGGCGCTGCGACGATCGCTGTTGTTGCGGGTCCAAACGGCCCGCGTGGAACACCTTGATTTGCGCGGCCGTTGTTTGTTGGCAAGGGCCATCGCACAACCTTTGCAACGCACAAAAGCTCTAGGCGAGCTGCACAGCGTTTTGCGCTCGCTCCGCAAAGAGGCCAGCCCTTGGGCCCAAGCATTGGCCGCCGGGCTGCGGGCTGGCGTGGCAGCTTTGGCGCAGGACGCAGCGGCACGGTCCTTATACCTAGCGGCGACCGAGGCGTTCTCGCAGGCAAACATGCAAGGCCACGCGGCCGTGGCGCGTCTGCGTGCCGCTGCCTTGGCCCCTGTGCCCGCCGAGCGTTCGGCGGAAATGGCAGCGGCAAACCAATGGCTGCAGCAGGCGGGTGTGAAACGCCCCCTGCGCTTTGCGAACGTTTTGCTGCCGACCTTGCCCTGACAAAACTGCCCCGAGGATAGGGGGCGCGGAACTCAGGAGCAAAACTTATCGCCCGCCGCCACAACCTTGGCCACTGTGTCCCACGTGCGCGTCGTGATGTTTTTGCCAAACGTCTTTTCGAGCAACGTCATGAACACAGGACCGGCCGGGCCCACCACGTAGTCTGAAAACACTTCGCGATCGGTCATCGCCAACAAGCGAACGCCATCACGCTCAAGCGGCAGGACGGGCCGCTGCTTTGGTTTGTCTCGCAGGAAAGTCACCACCAACTTGGCTTCAGCCCGAGGCTTAAAGGCCGCGTGCGGCTGGCTGGCAACCATCTCCCGCAGTGCGTTCACAGAGCGGGCGATCGTATAAAACGGCCGCCCCACGTGATCGATCAACGCTGCCTCCACTTTGGTTTCCACAGTCGTCTCTGTGGAAAGCCGTGTTTGAAACACCACGTTGCCGCTTGAAAGCAGCGTCTTAACGTTGACGAAATTGACCGCCTCCAATGCCGCCTTCAGCACGGGCATTTTCAAATTCAGCGGGCTGACCCCACGAAGAAACGCGGCATAGGCATTCATATGTGCCTAGCTTAGCCACAAGCGGGCCGTTCCGCGACACCACCGCTTTGGCGCGCCCATCGACGGGCGCCCGCCAAACGGTTACTGTGCACAACATGCTGCGCGTTCACCCCCGTCTGCCTTTCGAGTGCACCTACCACTTCATCGCCGTGGGCCCGCAGGCCTTCGTGATGTTGGACGTGATACGCAGCCCGCGCGGCAACACGCTGCGGCTTTTCGTGGTGCAGAACGAACAGCTGCAACACCACGAGGTCATTGATGAGCCGGCCAGCGGAGGCTCGTCATTGTCGCCCACAGGCGATCGCATCACACGCAGCGCCACAGGTCTGAATTTCGACATTGGGTTCTCGGTAAAGCAAAGCGCGTGCGCCGTGGCGCCCTTGAATCCTTTCGGGGTATTCGCCATCACAGCCAAAGATCACCCGCGCGTGGTGTACAACGGCGGCATTTCATTCACCGCGCGCAACGGCGAGGCACGTCACTATACGCTCAGCAACGCCGCAGGAACCATCAGCCAACATTACGGGCGCACACTTCCCGAATACCTTTACTTCACAACGTATCCTCAGGAGGCCACCCCACAGCTTGTGGGCGCCATATCCCGCGTAAAAACGGCGCTCGGGTTTCGTATCACCAGCAGCTATGTGTCATGCACCAAACCAGATGCAACGCCGCGCACTGTATTGAGCCTGCGGCCCAGATGGCGGCGTGAGGACAATGGCAAGCTGGTTATACGCAGCCGCCTGGGTGAAGTTGAAATCACCTTGCGCAACCAAGGTTTGGCGCACGCCGTGGATCACGAAAACGGTGTGACGTGGTTCGACTCTCGTATTTTCATTGCTGGAATCACGACCGTACCGTTGGCCGGCCTGTTCGAAACACGGGGCCCCGGCTGGGAACCTACGTAGACCGCATTTGCGTTCGCGAGGCGCAAAGGGAAGAATGCACGCATGCAAGCGCAACAGAACTCATTACAGGGCAAGTGCCTGACGTGTTTAGGAACCGGTGAAGTGGGCAGCCTCAACGGTCCGATCGGCTGCACCGACTGTGACGGCACCGGGCGCCCGCCACGCCGTCATCTGTTGACTGAACGCCGCATTCGCGAAATCGAAACACGGTTCCGCGCCGATTCCACACAAGCGGGCATTGATGTCACATGGCTTGCCTTCGAGTTGCGGCGCGCGCGCGAAGCGCTCATGAAGATCTTAACGATGACGGGTGAGCCACCCATGCAGGACAAAACGGCCCTGCAGTTGTGGCACACCGCCAACAACGTACTCGGTGTCTATGAGCCAGAAGGTTTACGCGGCTCGGACGACACTTCGGCCACAAACCAACGATAACGCCCGCGGCTCTGATAACCTGACGCCATGCTTGAGCTCATTGAATGCCCTTATTGCGGCGAGCCGTGTGAATTGGCCGATGTCGATGAAGCCGAGCCCGGCACACAAGAGTTCGTGCAAGACTGTGACGTTTGTTGTAGGCCCATCTCCATCAAGGTGGTGGTGAGCGCCGACGGTGAGCTCTCGGTTCGGGTCGATGTCTAACAGAGCCGCAAAGGTGAAGCCGCCCCGCGTGGCGATTCTGGCACACCCGGACGCATCGGCTTCCGTGGTGTTCGGCATGTTCGATCTGTTCGCCTCGGCCGGGCGCGACTGGGGGCTGGTGACCACGGGCCGGCCAGGTCGCGCGGTGCTGCAACCCACAATCCTCGCCGCCAGCCAGGAGCCGTTTGCGGCGGCCAACGACGTGGTGATCTGTCCCCAACGTGCTTTGGCAGACGAGCCATTCGACATCGTTTGCGTGCCCGAGTTGGCCGTCAGCCCCAACGTGACGGTGGCTGGCCGATACACTCAAGAGGCCGATTGGTTGCGACGGCAACACCAAGCAGGCGCGGTGGTGGCATCCGCGTGCTCAGGCGCCTTGTTGCTTGCGGAGGCGGGCTTGTTGGATGGCTACGATGCCACCACTCATTGGGCTTTCTGCGATGCGCTTGCGCAACGTTATCCAAAGGTGAAGGTTCATCCAGAACGCGCGCTGGTGATCACCGGCGAGGGGCAACGCCTCGTGATGGCGGGTGGCGGCACCTCGTATTTTGATCTGGCCCTATATCTCATCGCCCGCGCGTCAGACCTGGAAACCGCCAACCAAGTGGCGCGGCTGAACCTCATCGACTGGCACTCCCGCGGACAACAGCCATACGCCCGACTGGCCTCCGCTCGGCAGAACAAGGATCTCGTGATCGCCAAGTGTCAGGAGTGGATTGGACAACGCCCCGGCGTGGAGGCCCCCGTCGCCTCCATGGTGAGGCTAAGTGGCCTCGCCGAACGCACCTTCAAGCGTCGCTTCCTCGATGCCACAGGGATGACGCCGCTCGCTTACGTTCACATGGTGCGGCTTGAGGAAGCGAAGAAGCAACTTGAAAGCACCGACGATCCCCTTGCGCTCGTCGCGGAACGCGCTGGCTATGGCGACGTCACGTTCTTCTCAAGGTTGTTCAAACGGCTGGTGCGGATGACACCCGTCGAGTACCGGCGGCGTTTCGGATCACTTCGCAAAGCGCTGGAGCAAAGCCGCACTTGACCGCGGCGGGCTCGCGGTTGCCACATCCTTGCAAAGCAACATGTCTACCAAGCGCGACGAAGCACCCTCCCCATAGCCCGTGTGTGCGGGGAACGCAGATGCGTTGACGAAGGTGCCGAACATCCAATCGACCACGGGAAGATCTGCATAATTGCCCGCATGCACACCGCGTTCATGATGTCGCGCGTGGTTCTCAGGCCGCTGGATTAAATACCCCAACCACAAGGGCGTGCGAATGTTCGCGTGCTGAAAGATAGACAGAAACGTTGAGGCCAAGATGAACACCACAGTGGCCCCCGGCGAGACACCAAGAACGGCCAGCGCCACGGTTGACACCAGCGTCCAGCCCACCATATCAAGGGGGCTGAACCACAGGGCACTCGAGACGTCTAAGCGTTCTGCGCTGTGGTGCCACTGATGGAAGACCCGAAAGCCGAAGTCAGTTCCGTGCAAGAACGCCCGGTGCCAGGCGTACCCTAGAAATTCGTACGCGAGCAGGGCGACCAGGCCGCCCCACCATGTTCCGAGTGAACTCAGATTCACGATTTGCAGCGGCTCAAGATAGGGCGCCAGCCACAACGGCAAGTACGACGAGACAAAGAAGTAGCCGACGGTGGCGACCGCGCCGCGCACGTACCAACCTGGGACGGCAGGAAGACGCCTCGCCGGTCGCACGGCCTCCCAAAGCAAAAGCGTTATGTAAAGTGCGAAGAACGCGAGCGAGACAGGATCAGCGAGGATTTGAAGCGGTGTGGGCATGGTGATCTCCAAGTTTTGACTTGAAGATCAGCGTACTTTTCCCGCGCAACAGTCTCAGCTGGCGCATCGGCCAAACACCTGACGAATCGGCCAACTCATCCTGCTACGGAATGTACTCGGCGTAGCTTTCCACGGGGTTCAACGTTTCGTACACGCGGGCCACGGCCACGCGCACGCGTTCGTCTGACATGCTTTGCGAGGTGGCATTGTAAAGCCATTCGGCCAACCGCTCTGACGTGGGCGTAAAGGGAAACACGCTCACCTTGATGCCTCCGGGCCACACGTTGCGAGCGCCGGCCAGGACGCCCTCGAGGCCTGCTTGCCGCGTGCCTAAATTGCCGCAGATCTCCATGCGTGAAGCGACCAACGATTCACCCATCTGCGCCAACGGACCTTCGGTTTCTTTGAAACTTTGTTCACCAAGGGCAAGCGAGTGATCCAAAAGCTGGTGGCACGGCGTCAGCACTTTCTCGAATAAAACGTCGAAATCGGCAACGAAGCCCTGCTTGTCCAAGTCTTTCGATTCCAGGGTCACTTGGAACAGCCAGGTGTGACCATGAAGAGAGATGCACGGGCCGGCGTGGCCGCGCACGTGGTGACCGAAGTGAATATGAATGCCGCTGGTGACGCGATACATAATGAGTGCCTGGAGGGCTTAATATGTGATGCCGCTGCCCCGGCGCAAGGCACACCAGGGTGTGCAAACCAATCAAAAGCGCTTTTCCTGGTGTTTTAGCTCGCAAACACCAACGGCAACGTAATGGCCGAGGGCGCCGGACGCCGGGGGAAGGTCCAAGCGCGAACCGTGGCGGTTATGGCCCGCAGCAGCCGTGCGCGGTCCGCAGCGTAGGCCGCCGGAACGCGCGTGTTGTCGGAAAGCACCGCGACTTTGGCCACCGCACCCTTCGCCGTGACATTGACTTTGAGGCTCATCATGCCGCTCACGGCGATGCCGCCTGCCAGCAACCGTTCAATAGCGGCAGAAAGATCATCGATGCGTCTTTCTAAGACGGCAGGCTGCAGCGGTCCCTCAATGAAAGGCCGTGGTTGCACGAACCACCCATGCACTACAAGCCGCCCCAGCCGTGGATCGTGGGTGCCCTCCACCCGTCGCACGCCGTGCGGGATGCGCGGGTCAAAGACCACCAAGCGGTTGAACAGCGGCGCAACCGCTTGCAGCACCTGCGGCTCTTCGACGATTCCGTCGGAAGCAAAGCCATGCCAATAATCCAAAACGTCGTCGCGCAACATCAAGGTTTCGCCGCCGCGAAACACGCGCTTTAACCAGGGCGTTAACGAGAACACGAACGCCCAGGGTCCGTGCGGCACATCGCCGTGCAGCTCTTGGCGGCAGCCCTCGACGTAACAAGACAACCAGGGTGGCGAAACGTCGTGACACCCCAACGTGCGGCGCCCCCACCAAACCAAGTGATTGTGAAACGCTTCATACAATTTCGCGGGGAAGTAGTGATAGGCCGGCGTACGCAGCGCCGTGTATTGGCCCGGCACGTGCCAGTAATCCCATACAAACCGGTCACCGTTGGTGCGGCGCGGATCCGCAAAGCGTTCGTCGAACACGCTTCGCATCGCTTTGGCCTGCGACGCGAAGCGATCCACCACCATGAGCGTGCGTGCAGAGCGCGGCATGCGCCCTGTTTAGCTGGTGGGCGTGGTTCTCACAACCAAGACTGAACACGGGGCGGTTTCAACCACCGTCTCAGCCACACTGCCCAAAGCAAACCGGCCAAAGCCTGTGCGGCCGTGCGTGCCCACCACCACCAGCCCCGCGTCCTTTTCGCGCGCCACCTCAGCCAGGCTGTGCGCGGCCGGGCCTTCTTTCAAAACAGGCGTGGCGCCAAACTTTGAGGCTTGTTCTTGCAGCAACTGCTGCATCTGCGCGCGCACTTGATCCAACGCCGAAAGGCTGGGCATGGGCACATCCACGCCCGGCAGGGCGACGCCGGGAGGAATGAAATCAAGGCTGTACACAAGATCTGCCTTCGCATGCCTCCGTTGGGCCTCTTCGGCCGCGCGGACAATCGCGGGCTGCGAAGCGTCTGAGAAGTCGGTGCCCACCACCACACCGTTTTGGCCGGCCTTGCGGACGACCAAGACATCGCAAGGCGCATGCCTGACCACGCGACGAACAGTGCGGCCCAGCAGGTGAGCCACACCACGGCCACTGGCGCCCACCACGATCGTACCCGCGTTCACTTGCCGCGCCTGCTCGTCAATGCCCGCGTCGGGGGTGCCGTGGGCAAGCAAGATCTTGTACTCCTCGATCGTTCGTCCCGTTTGATCGTTGACGTGCTTTGTAACCGCCTCGGCGGCCTGCACTTCCAGCGCCGCGAAAGAAAATGCAGCATCGAGGTTCAACTGCGGAAACAGCGCGTGCACCGAATACATTTCGGGCAACACGTGCACCACGAAAAGCGGCGCGTTCTGCTCACGCGCCAGCTTGTCTGCCATGCGCAAGGCGAGGCTGGCGTGATCGCTAAGGTCGGTGGCAACAAGAACAGGTCGCGTGGTTGTCATGTGGTGAGGCTACCAGCGATCCTGGGGCCTCAAACACGCAAAGTTTTCGAATTCGATGCAAGCGTTGGCAAGCCAGCGCAAATTGATCCCGATCCGAAACCCCTTTAGATGTCGTCGTTGGCGGCCGTGGGCACCAACTGCAAGCGCACCGAAGGAAAGACGGTGGGGCCAAGCTCGATCGAATACACACCGGCCGCCAGGTTCATAAACGCGTAGCGGCCAATGGCCTCACATGAGCGAGGCGAGCCAAGCTGGTGCTTGAACGTCACCAAGGCTTTCGCGGAATCACGAAGTAAAAAAGTGGCCGCTTGGTCCACGTACATGCCGTAGATCCCGGGCGCATTGATCTGCCATTGCGCGTGGCCCGAATACTGCCCCGGGGCCACGGTGGGCGCCAAGGTCACCGCAAAAGGCGTGGTTTGCGTTGTGAGGATGGGCCCTGGCCCTGCCGAGAAGGCCTCGAATGTGACAGGGGTCGCCATGGTTTGCTTGAAGGCCTCACACGCCAAACGCGTGGTGGCGGAACCGGGCACGTCTGCGTTGTCACACGCCACCGCCACGGCCGCCCAAACAAGCAAGACACCGCACGACCGTGACAAACGCGAATAAGCCAGCATGAAGAAAGGGTGGGTTGTGCCATCGGCGCTGTCAAGGCACGCCTGGCGCCTGTTAACCTGCGTGCATGACCACCAAAACCGTGGCGCCATTTGGCGCGTGGCCCTCACCCGTCACCACCACCTGGCTCACCAACGCCGCGCTTCGTTTGTCAGCGGCGCAAGCGCAGGGGCAGAGGTTGTTTTGGGTCGAGGGGCGGCCGTGGGAGCAAGGGCGCATGGTGGTGGTGGCACACGACGAAAGCGGCACACGCGATTGGATCCCGGCGCCGTTTGGAGCGCGCACACGCGTGCACGAGTACGGCGGCGGTGCCTACTGCGTGCACGGCGATGATCTGTGGTTTTGCGATGACGCCTCCGAACAGGTGTTCCACACACGCGGTGACGGCCATTGCCGTGCGATCACACAGCCCAGCGATTGGCGGTTGGCCGATCTCCAGTACGACGAAAAACGTCAACGCCTGTTGGCGGTGGGAGAAAACCACGTTGGCGAAGGCGAGCCTGAAAATGCGCTGGTTTCGATCGATTTGGCTTCCGGTAAAATTGCCGTGCTGGCGAGCGGCCGAAGCTTCTTCGCAAGCCCGCGCCTTTGCGCCCATGGTGACCAGCTCGCTTACCTCGCGTGGGATCACCCGCACATGCCGTGGGATGCTGCAGAGCTGTGGCTTTGCGACGTGGCCAGCGACGGGGCGCTCGCGTCCACCACGCACATCGCGGGCGATGCGAGCGCCTCTGTCTTCGGGCCGGCTTGGTCACCCACGGGGACGTTGGCTTTCGCATGGGAAGCCGAGGGTTACTGGAACATCTACACATGGAGCCCACACAAAGGAAGGCAAGCGCTCACGCAGGGCCAAACGGAGTTCGCGCTGCCGCAGTGGCAGTTTGGCATGTCAACGCTGGGTTGGTGCAACGAACACACACTTGTTGCCGCTGGCACCGCTGCAGGTCGCTGGCAGATTTACGCGTTTAACAGCACCGATGGTTCGCAGCGGGTGCTTGTGAACGATCTGCCCGCCCTTTCACATCTGCATGCGCAAGATGACGTCATCGTTGCCATCGGCTCTGCGCCCCATGTGCCAAACGCGGTTGTGCGTGTGCCGCTGACGGGCGGCTACACGTTGATCAAATCGTCACTGCAAGTGACACCCGAGATCAAAGACTCGGTGGCGCAACCCCTGGCGTATGACTTTACAACCAACGACAAGGGCGCGGCACATGCGCTGTTCTATCCGCCGTTTAGTGCCACGCACGAAGGCCCCGCGCGCGAGAAGCCGCCCCTGGTGGTGATGGCACACAGTGGTCCCACGGCGCAAACCCATCCCGCGTTCAATCCCAGCATCGCCTACTGGACCTCACGCGGGTTCGCGGTGATTGATGTCAATTACCGCGGCAGCACGGGGTATGGGCGCGCGTTTCGGCAGCAACTCCAAGGCCAGTGGGGCGTCGTTGACGTGGCTGATTGTGTGGCCGCCGCACAGCAAGCCAGCGCGCGGGGTTGGGTGGATCGAGCGCGCATGGCGATTCGGGGCAGCAGCGCTGGTGGATTCACGGTGTTGTCGGCGCTTGCGTTTCACAATGTGTTTGGCGCTGGCGCCACTCTATATGGCGTGTCTGATCTAGAAGCGTTGGCGCGTGACACGCACAAGTTTGAATCCCGTTACCTTGATGGCCTCATCGGCCCCTACCCGGCGGCCGCATCGGTGTATCGGGAGCGATCGCCGCTGCACGCCGCGCATGCGATCACGGCCCCCGTCATCTTTTTTCAAGGCTTAGAAGATAAGGTCGTGCCTGCGTCTCAGGCGCAGAGGATGTATGAAGCCTTGCTGGCCAAAGGCATCACCACGAAGTACGTGGCCTTCCCAGATGAGGGTCACGGCTTCAGGCGCGCCGAAACCATTCGCCGTGTGTTCGATGAAGAGCTCGCGTTTTACCGCACTGTCTTCGGCATCGAAGCGGGTGACGCAGACTAGAACACCCAGGCCACTTGCAGAGCGTAAGAGATGAGATTGTCCACGCCGAACGAGGTCTGCAAGGCGCCAGGGAACCAGGCATACATCGCTTCGGCCTTGAGCACCAAAGACGCCTCCGGCCGGTAATTCAGGCCCAAGTGCACGCTCATGGCGTTTGGGAGATCGCCCGTTGGGAACGTGACCCGCTCCACCAACACGAAGGGCATGATGCCTGCCAATGGTGTGCGGTAACCCACCAAGCCGTAGGCGCCCCAGCGGAAGTTGTTGGGCGTGAAGGAGGGCACTGAATAGTCCGACAACCGCTCGCGCGCGTTGTCGTCGAAGTTACGTTGCCGCGCCAGCAATTCGCCTTGCACATGCAGATTGCGCCAGCGCCACTTCACATCGGCCGCCAAACCAATTTCGCGGCTGCGCTCGATGATTCGATCGGTGAACAGTTTTTCGCCCGAAGGCCCATAGGTGAACTTGTCTGCGGTTGTGGTTCGGCGGGCGCGGTAAAAAGAGCCGCCCAGCGTGAGTTCGCCCACGGCCATGGTTGTGACAAACGCGCGGCCGCCCACGGCCTTGTTGTCATCGCGATCCAGATATTCTTCACCAATGCCGCGTCCGTTGGAGAGCGTGAGGTGATACCCCGCCACCAAATTCGAAAAACTGCGCCGGCCGTACGTCTCAATGCCCGTTTGACGTTCGGGAATGAAGGGCTCTGTCACCACAAACGGGCGGCGAATGCCGATGATTGTGGGCGAGCCGTGATCAACGTTCCAAATGCCATACGGCGTGAGGAACTGCCCGGCCCTCACCGTGAGCAGCTCATGCAGTTCGTACTCCACCCAAGCTCGCTCAATCACAATGCCGCCCCAGCGCAGCTCGCGGTTTAACTCCAGCGGATCACGCACTTTTGTATCGGTGTATTTAACGCTACCGTCCGATTGGACCTGCGGGTATGCGCTGGGCAAATACATGAACCGAATCTCGACCAAACTGCGCGCACGCTCGCTGAGCGTGCCTTTGAAATAGACGTTCAAGTTGCCGATGCCGAACCCGGAGTGCGGGTTCAGATAGCCACGCCAGCGGTTGCCTTTGGGAAGGTAAAAGCCGCCGTAGGTGAAATCAGAGAACCCGTAGATATCGAGCCGCGCCTCATTCGCGCGGGGATCGCCTGGGTCGGCCAATAAATTCGGATCAAGCGCTGTGAGATCAAGGGGGGTCTGAGCGTCAGCCGCGGGCGCTGCCGCGGGCACCACAGAAGCCTCCGGCACCGCAGACGCCGGGGGAACCGCCGGCACAACATCGCGTGCGCCGGTGTCTTGTGACCAAGCAACGGCCGGCTGCGCCAACGCAACGATGAGGCTGACTGCAAAAGCAAGCCGACCACGTCTCATGGGCACTTTCCTTGCGGCAGCTTATCTGCTGGCAAACACGCCGTTTTGGCGGCGCCCAACGCCGTGAGGTCGCAGCAGATGTATCCGGGAAAACACGCGCCCGGGGCCGTCAACGCGCAACCCTGCACGAGACATTGGTTGATGATTGGTGCACAAAATTCAGCCTCGGTGCCCGCACACTCCGCATCACGGCTGCAGGCTTGGCCCTGCCCTCGCGGTGCGCGCTTGCACACGCCGCCCGTGACGGCTGTGTCACAAGCAAAACCTGTGGGGCAATCCGCGGGCGCCGCACAGCCGGCCTTGCTGCAATAACCCGTGGTTCCGCTCGTTGCCACGCATGTATTGAAATCAGCGTTGCCGCACGCAGGGGCCGCCGGGTTGCACGCGTCTCCTAAGCCGGAGGGCTTGGGCGCGCAGGTGCCATCGGCAGCGGCCACAAACCCATCAACGCACTGGCATTTACCGCCCACGACGGCTTGATTTAGGCCGCACAAGACACACGCACCCGCCGCGGTTTCAGACACCACCGCATTGGGTTTGCAAACACACACGTTCTCGATCGTGAGATCTTGATTTGGTCCACAGTGCCTGTCGGTGTCCAACAAGCAGCCCGCCGAGGCCAACACCGTGACGGCAATGCAAAGCCAAGCCTTCATTTACGCCCCCGGTCTGCCAGCAGATAGTTATCCGCGCCCGGCTCAACGTTTTCGATCCGCACCATTCGAAGGCCCGTGATCACATGCTCCGGCCTCAGGTACGAAACGGCGCCCGGAAACCGTTCCACCACACGCGCCACCATCTGTGCGGGTGCCAAGTTGCGCGGTGGCCCTTTCAAACCACGCACTTTTTGGTCGATCCAGTAACGAGCCATTTCGTCTTGGCTCATGCCGAGCACGCGCTGATCGAAAAGCCCGCGTTCCAAACTGCCGGGCTGATGGTTCAACGGCACCAGCTTTTGGTTGCCTTTGTCGCGGATCGTTTCTCCCAAGAACAGCTGCCGCAAATCACCTGCGGAGATGTTCTCGAGCTGCGTTTTGGCCGCTGTAACCAGTACCAGCCCCGCCGCTTCGGCCGCACACGCGAACCCTGCGCTGCCGAAATAGCCGGCAACTGGCACTAAGCCCGCTGTAAGTAGGCGCCGACGTGTAAACGGCAAATGCAACCCCACAAGGGGTATCGGCGCAGTCCGGCAATCCTTTAGGTATCGAAACCGCTATAGGCGCGCTTTGCCGCCACGGAAACCAAGCGGTTTTCAGGCAGCACCAAGGCGGTGAGACGGTGCCCGTAAACGCACCCAGTATCTAAGCCCGTGGCGTGCGGGTGTTGTTGTAAGCCGCGAAGCGCATCATGGCCAAACACAACACGTGCGGGCCCGGGCCACCGCGACGCCCAAGGAACGCCTTCTATCTTGCGCGAGGGCGTGCCGTCGTCAGCAAAGCTGCGCAGGTTCAGCAAGTGTTTGCGAGATTGCTCGCGCAGGGGAATGCCGGGCACCAAACCTCCATGGACCACCAAAAGCCCCGGGCCAAGGACAGATTCATCAAGGTAAAGCGGCACCGCCTGCAGCCAGGCAACATCTGTCTTCGTTAAAGTTGCCGCCACCTGCGCGTGGTGAGCGCGTTTGGCCGAGGCCTCGCCTGCCGCAATAACGGACAACACGTGATCGTCGTGGTTGCCCAACACGGCCTCGAAACTTGATTCGCGTGCCAACTGGACGACCGCCGCGGAATCGGGGCCTTTGGCCACCAGATCGCCCACCAACACCACTTGATCGTCTGCCGTGTGGGCGCAGGCCTTGAGCAAGGCCTCAAGCTCTTCAATGCATCCGTGTACGTCGCCCACCAAGATTGTTCGGCTCATGTTGCTGTCGGACCTGGTTCGAATGCCGCCCTGCGGGGCGAAGGCCGCGGCGTTTTCCGATGGCGCGGAACCTTCTTATTAGCACGTAATCGTTGAGGTTCTCGTTTCCCCACCTACATGCAATTGATTGTGCTCGCTTGTAGGACTTGGATTGGTATTATTTGTGTGCCGGTTACAACCATGTCAAACGCCACGTCGACGAAACCTGGAACGTTGTTGCCTCCCGAGGCGGATCCGCGCGCCCTTGAGGTGCAGGCGAACCGCATCATAGACGACAGCCGCGCCGCCTTGTCGCTGGCTCGCAACGAAGCCGACGACGTGGCGCAGCGCTTGGTGGCTTTAAAAAGCGTGTGCGACCACATCGAAGCCATGGCGGCGCAACTGACGACAGCCACGTTTCGAGCGTCTGGCGAAGCAACCAAAGGCACCTCGGCCCGCGCCGTGATCGTGTCGTTCGTGGAGGAGCTCGGCAACATGGCGAAGCAAGCCGCCACGGTTGCGCGCGAGTTGCGGGGCGCACTCGGCACGCGCCCGTACATTGCGTCGACCGTCGAAGCCAATTGCAGGGTGAGCGAAACCGCGCTTGGCGATCTGTCGCGAATCGTTCGTCAGCTGACCGAGAAAGCCGATCGGCCCGTGGCAAGAACGATTCAAGTTGAAAACCGCGCCGTGCGTGCGCGTGGGTTCACATCTGCCGATCTGTTGGACGATGACGACGCCACGGCGGACGCGGCGCCCTGGTCCTTGGGGCGCAGCCGCTCCTCAGGCTACAAGAACTAAGTTCGTCACAGCAAAGCTTCGGCCAAAGCGTGTGCAAGGGTCGAACGGAAGAACGGCTTCGGAATAAACGCGCGCGCGCCTTCATCCAACGTCGCTTGCACCTCGCCTTGCACCGCAAAACCAGAGGTGACGATGAAGCGCAGTTGTGGGGCCACCTTGCGCATGGCCGCAATTGTTTCGCGGCCGCTCATGTCGGGCATGCTCACGTCGACGATCGCCACGTCGAATGCATTTTCGGAGGCCAGCAAGCGGGCCACACCAATCCCTCCCCCGCTGGCCACTTCAGCAAGATGGCCAAGGCTGCGAAGCGATCGCGCAAACTGTTCCCGCACGAGCGGCTCATCATCCACCACCAGCACGCGGCACGCCGGGATCTGGGGAAGATCTGACGTGCGGCGCACACGTACGGCCGTGCTCGTATCGATCACAGGCAGATACACCGCAAATTCACTTCCCTTGCCAAGCGCTGTGGTCACGCGCACGGCGCCTTGATGCGCCTTCACGGTCCCATAAACCGATGCCAACCCCATGCCGGTGCCCACGCCGGCGGGCTTTGTGGTGAAGAACGGCTCGAACAAGCGCGCCTGCACTTCGGGCGACATGCCGTGGCCTGTGTCCGCCACACCGACCACCAAATACTGATCCTCCACCAAATCGGGCAACTGATCGTGATCGTTGGCGCCAAAGAAAATGTTATGCGTCTTAAACGTCAGCTGCCCGCCGTCACTCATGGCGTCGCGCGCGTTGAGCGCCAAGTTCAAGATGGCGTTTTGCAGCTCGGCTGAATCGCCTTTGACCACATGATAGGCCGCGCGCAGATCGGTCTCCAAACGAATGCGGCGATCAATGCTTCGCCGCAACATCGCCACCACTTCGTTGATCAAAGCATGAACGTCGATCTCACTGCGTTGCACTTGGCCCTGCCGCGAGAACGACAACAACTTGCGCGTCAGCTCCGCAGAACGTGAAGCCGCCGCCAAGATGTCCTGCACAAGCTCCCGATCCTGCGGGTTGTTGACCGACTCCATCAATAGCTCTGCAGAGCCCAAAACGGTGGTGAGCTGGTTGTTAAAATCGTGCGCCACGCCGCCCGCCAACTGCCCGATGGCGCTGAGCTTCTCGCGCTGTCGCAGGGCCCCTTCGAGCCGCAGGCGCTCTCTTTCCGCCTCGCGCTGCGACGTCACATCGGTGTTCGTGCCCGACATGCGAATCGGTTTGCCACTGGCATCGCGCGCGCTCACGCGGCCGCGACCCACGATCACGCGCCAGCCTCCATCAGCGTGCCGCATGCGAAATTCTGAATGATACCCTTCGCCGCGGGCGACGGCCGCATTGACCACGGCCACAGTGCGTTCGACGTCCTGCGGGTCTGTCATGGCGGCCCACGACTCAAAGGATGAGGGAAAGGCGCCGGGCTCATAACCCAACATTTGGTACCAGCGCGGGCTGTAGTAGGTTTTGTTTGTGGTGAGGTCCCAGTCCCAGATCGCGTCCGTCGTGGCCTCCAGCGCCAGCCGCAAGCGCTCTTCGGTGCGCGCCACCTCGATCGATTTGGCGCCGGCCTCGGCAGAAAAGGCCGCCAGGGCCGCGGTTAGATCGGACAGGGCCTCCAAGAACCCCTGCAAGCGAGGGTCAACGGGCTTATCGGAATAAGCCAACACCCGACCCGCGGTGATGAGGCCCACGACCACAGGAGCTTGCGCTGCCAACGTTGCCGCGGGCGTCTGCAGCGTGCCCACAACCGCCGTGCCCGCCGCATCACAAACTTGCAGCCGCACGTCAAAGGTGGACTCAATCAACTCGACGAACCGCGACAACCGCGCCTTGTGAACGATATCCTCAAACATCCTGGGCCCCCCTTCGCACGCTAGATGGCGGTGCGCCAAGCAAGAGTCGCCTAAAACCGCAGACTCATCAAGGGCGGGGGCTCAGATACCGGACAAGCGACGTTGCGATGCCGTTTGGTCTATCAAAAGATGAATGGCACGTCGACCTGCAACATTTGGTAGTGGCTCTTAGAGAAGGGCTCGTCCAAATAGCGCGAGTATGAAATGCCTGGGCGGATCCAGTGGGAGCCAACCTTAAAGTGAAACCGCGGGCCAAACGCCACTGTCACAGATTCGCGTGCTTTGGAATTGGCTTTGACGGGCGCCGCATCGGTCAGCCAGCGTTGGTAACGAACCTCGGCGCCCAATGATAACATCGGCAGCACGAAGTAGCCTGCATGCACGCCTGAGGTGAAATTGGTGCGGCGCTTGTCTTGCGTGTCAGGGCCGCGGGCACGCAGAAGCTCAAGCACTGTGAACTCGAACTGAACGGTGAGTTTGTTCGCCACATAGGCCGCGTCAGCGCCGGCAATCATTGTGAAGTAGTTCACCGCAAACATCGCGTTGTCCATCGCCGAGCGCGCTTGAATGCCGCGCGCCGACGCCTCCGCTTCACCTTTGTCTGGCGCGTCGCCGCCGCCCGAACCAATGGGCACAGTGGCACCTAAGAAGCCGGCAAGTTTATACACGCCGATGTTGCGAGCGTACGTTGCACCAACAATGGGGTTCACGAACGACGTGGCGTTGGGCGCCGCCATCGGGCTGACATCGGGGGTTGAGTTCTGCACAACCGCCAATCGCAACAGCGGTGAAAAATCGGGGGTGACTTTGTAGCTGGCCAAGAACGTGCTGGCGATGGTTGAGCCAGAGCGATCTTCTTTCGTGACAGCGTCAGGAGCGTCATAAAACGCGACGCTCGTGTCAGAGCGTAACACCGTTAAAGCCGCGGCTGGCCGCAGTTGCCATGGCACCGAATATGGTGGTTTGGGGGCTGCGGGTGGCGCCACCGCTGTGCCCACCGCGCTTACCGTCGCAGGGGCTTCTTCCGCCCGTGCTGTGTTCGTTGCAACGCCGCCCAACAACCCACAACCGACCAACCCAACCTTGATCAAATTCATTGTCTTCACGAAGCCTTCTCCTTGACCCCATGGGTTCTTCAGCCTGCCAGGGTCATCCGTTCACACACGCGGTCACGCCGCGCCCGTGACGTCCCGAGGCCGAAGTGCTCGTCGGTTCGACGCAATAGAAGTTAGCGACTTTGCATTTCGACCGGGTTTCGTAACCGGAAAACCAACGTAACTCGCGCGGCAGGGTCAGCGAACGCGGCCAATCTCTACGGCGCGGGTGTCGAGGCTGCGGTAGGTCTCAAGCGCTTTGATCGACATATCGTAGCTGCGTTGGGCCGTAATCATGCCGATGCTGGCTTCCAACGGATACCCCATTTCGAGCTCGCCCACCGCCAATGCAGGCTCTGCCGCCGGGGTGGCCGCACCGCCCGGCCCTGGCGCATACAATGTGGCGCCCAAGCGCTGGATGTTGCCGCTGAGCTCAAACGTAGCGACACGCCCCACCACTTGGCTGCCCACGAAAACGCTGCCATCGGGATCCATGCGAGGTTCACCATCTGGCGGAATCATGATCGCCTTGCCGGTGACGTCCATGACGGGCATGCCTCCCGACACCAACGTGTTATTGATGACTTGCAAGGCGCCATTGCGCGTGTAGGCAACGGCGCCATTGGGTTGCCCCACGGCCATGAAGGTCATGCCATCGGGCACCACGTCCATCGGGCTGTCCGTGACAACTTGCTGACCGGGCTTCATGTCCAAACCGGAAGACACGGCGGCAGGAAACACCTTGTCCGTCACACCCGGCGAGGCCAAAAAGGATTGAAACGCCACCTTCGTCGACCGAAAGCCTGGTGTCTGCACGTTGGCTAAGTTGTCGGAAATCGCGTCCAATTGCTCCGACCGAGCGGCCGCGCCTGCCATTGATACATAAAGACCATTCGACATGATTTCCTCGCTATGTCGGAAAGCCGACGTGCCTTCACAACAGCAAGATCAGGGCCGAACAAACATGTCAAAGGCGTGGCGCCGCGCGGCCTAGCGGTTAGGCAAAAGTTTCCGCTCGGGGGAAAGATATGCCGGGGGCGAGCTGTCTTGCGTGGCGGGGATGGCGTACGAGATCTCCACGATGGTGAGCTCACGCGCGCCTGCGTTCAAGGCGACGGTCACGGTGTCATCAAGCCGTTTGCCCAGCAGCGCGCGGCCCACCGGGGATCGCCACGAAATGGCGTGGTTGACGCCGTCGATCTCGTCGACCCCCACGATGCGGTAAGTGGCCTGTTCGCCGTTGCCATCTTCCACGGTTACGGTGGCGCCGAAAAACACTCGCTCGGTTTGTTTTTGCTCGCGCGGGTCGGTCACCACCGCCACGTCGATCCGCTTCGCCAAGAAACGAATGCGCTTGTCGATCTCCCGCAACTGCTTCTTGCGATAGATGTATTCCGCGTTCTCCGAACGATCACCTTCAGCGGCCGCGTCCGACAGCGCGCTCACAACCTCCGAGCGCTTCTTGAACCGCAGGTAATCGAGCTCTTCGGTCAGCCGCCTGTAACCCGCGGGCGTGATGTAATTCTTTTCCTCTTTTGCAGCGGCCTGTGACTCATCGGCTTCGTCAGATGGTTTCGCCTTGGAGGCGGGGTGTGTGGCGGGCGGACGACGTTGCATGCGAATCAACGATGTTACGCCCCCGCGGGGCGTAGACGTGCAAGAATTGTTTGTGCGGCGACGCTCATCAGCGTCAACACCTGTTCGGGCGACAGTGAAGCAAACACCGGTGGCGGCTCGCGCAAGGCACGCCACGACACGTCGGGGGCGATGGTTTGCGCCACAACGGCGGCCGCCAAAAACGATCCGGCGGGCGCCGCATGACGCCCGTCAGGATCATAAAGCGCTGGCTTGTGCGCCATATAGCCCGCGCGCTGCCAGGCCAACCCCACCGGGGCCACGTGGGCTCCATGCGCGGCCGCCACTTCGTCGTAGACCATGCTGATCTGGCGCTGTGTCTGCGGCGCGTCTGCCAAGGCCCACGTCATATAGAGCACGGGTTCGGCGTTGTGGTGTTTCACGGCGTCACACCACAGGCCTGCGTAGGTGCGCGTTGAATGCGGATCTTCAAGCGGCGCACCGCTGCGATCTTGCAACACGACAAAATCGTAAGGCCCTGCATCCAGCGCGCGCCGAGACGCGTGGTGATTCCAGTGCCATTGCAGGCTCACGCTGTCTGTGGTGCAGCCCAAGCAGGTGACGGGCCGCCCTGTGCCCCACACAAGTACCTTCTGCAACAACGCAGGCACATTGTTGACGTGAGTGTGGCTGTTGCCGATCAGCAGAACTCTTATGGGCGCGGGCGACGACAAAACGTGCGTAGCCTAGCAAGCGGGGCGGAGCGCATACGGTTTCTTGCGCGCAGGCGTGCAACGGACGAAACTGGCCGGCCGTGGCCAAGGCAATAACAAGAAGTCACCGCTGGTTGTGGGTCGCCTTGGTGGCGCTGTCGCCATTGGCAGCTTTGAACCTAACGGTGGCCATCTGTGGCAGCAGCGCCGTGTTCCCTTTGTCGCCGTTTTTTTTGAAACAAAAAGCACACGCGCTGGCTGCCTACGCGCACCACCGTGCGGGCTGCCTTGGCCAAGGGCACGACGTGCTGGATTTGGACGCGTGGATTGCACAAACAGAACGGCGCCACAAGTTGCCCCGGCACTTGCTGGCCGCGCTGGTGACGATCGAATCAAACAACCAAGTTCATCGCATCTCGCCCACGGGCGCGATGGGGCCCGCGCAACTGATGCCCGGCACCGCCGCCGACTTGCACGTGTTGGATCCGTTCGATCCACAAACCAACGTGGATGCGGGCGGCCGCTATCTTTCGCGTCTGATGAAGCGGTACCACCAGTGGCCGCTGGCCATCGCCGCCTACAATGCAGGCCCAGGAAACGTAAAGGATCGCGTGCCCGACATTCGAGAAACCCAAGCCTACGTGCGTCGCGTGCTCGCCGCGTGGCAAGAGCGTAAGGCCGCGGCGCAGTCGCGCATCGCCAGCCGGTGAAACGCCTATGTTCGTCCGTAAACGATGACGTTGTGGTAACGGGCTTCGCTGTTGGCGGGGTTCTCGTAGACGTGCGGCTGATCCGCCACGAACGCCAACGAATCACCAGGCTCCAACTCAAACACGCTGTCGCCAACGCTGACCTTCAGCAGGCCGCTGAGCACCACCAAGATCTCGCGCGTGCCGGGCGCATGGGCTTCGGATGCATAGCGGGCGCGAGCCGCCAGCCGAAGCTCGTACACCTCCACGAACGGCGTGACGCCCGCGGGCGACAAAGGGCGGCTTTCAAACCGGCCATCCGGCGACTTGAGCACCTGCGTCTCACCCCGGCGCAGGACGGCGCCTTCGTGGCGTTGCTCGTCCAGCAGCTCGGCGAAAGGCAAGCCCAAGCCCACGGCGATCTTCCAAAGCACCCCAATCGAGGGGTTGCTCTTGAGCGTTTCAATCTGAGACAGCGCCGCCCGGCTGACCCCGGAGGCCTTTGCCAACTCATCCAACGACATATTGCGCGCCGCTCGTTCCGATTTCAGGCGCTGCGCGATGCGGCGGGTCAGGTCAGCGGCCCCCACGTCGTCGCCGGCAGGGATGGCCCCCTCGCGCTTGGACCCCCGGTTGGCCTTGGCTTCGGTCTTGGATTTCGCTGCGGTGCTCACGGCTCCAGTTTAAAGCGGTCTTGTTGTAATACAAGACTTTCGTCCGCCAAACGGAACAGTTGCTTGACTTGTCCACTATACCAGACTACCGTCTCTAATTATGAATCGGTCGTTCACGTTCACCCGCCGCCTGGTTTTTGCCGCTGCTGTTGTTGCGCTAGGGTGCTCCCGCGTGGCATCCGCCGAAGACGCCATCTTGAATGCGTCGTACGATCCCACCCGTGAGCTGTTCGTGGACTACAACAAACTGTTCACGGAACACTGGAAGAAGACCAAGGGCGCCACGCCGCAGATCAAACAGTCCCACGGGGGTTCGGGCAAGCAGGCCCGCGCCGTCATTGATGGCTTGCCCGCCGACGTGGTGACCTTGGCCTTGGCGTTGGATGTGGATGCCATTGCGGAGAAGAGTGACCTGCTGCCCAAGAACTGGCAAAGCAAGCTTCCAGACAACAGCACCCCTTATACGTCCACGATTGTGTTCGTGGTGCGGAAGAACAACCCCAAAGGGATCAAAGACTGGGGCGACTTGACCAAAGCGGGCACCAAAGTCATCACACCAAACCCGAAGACTTCGGGCGGCGCGCGGTGGAACTACCTGGCAGCCTGGGCTTGGGCGACCAAGCAGTGGAAAGGCGACAACAGCAAGACGCAAGGCTACATTCGCGATCTGTTCAAGAACGTGCCTGTGCTTGACTCAGGCGCCCGCGGTGCGACCACCACGTTTGCCCAGCGAGGCATTGGCGATGTGTTGATCTCGTGGGAAAGCGAAGCGCACCTCATCCTGCGCGAATTCGGCGCTGACAAGTTCGCGATCGTTGTGCCGTCATTGAGCATTTTGGCCGAACCTTCGGTGGCGGTGGTTGAGAAGGTGGCCAGCAAGCGCGGCACCTTGGCGTTGGCGCAAGAATACTTGAGGTATCTTTACGCCCCGCAAGCGCAAGAGATCATCGCCAAGAATTTCTATCGGCCGCGCGACAAGGCGGTGGCGGCGAAGTGGGCGGCGCAATTCCCTAAGATTGAGCTGGTCACGGTGGCCAAAGACTTCGGCGGTTGGCAGGCGGCGCAAAAAGCGCACTTTGCCGATGGCGCTTCTTTCGACCAGATCTACGCCACGGCGCGACGTTAGAGAATCGCCGTGACCGCGCTCATCAAAGGCCGCCGCCGCGCGCGCGCCAAAGCCGCGCTGCCAGGCTTCGGCCTGACCCTTGGCATCACGCTTTCATACGTCACGCTGCTCGTGCTGATTCCGTTGGCGGCGTTGGTGTGGCGCACCACCAGCTTGTCGTGGGCGGATTTCTGGGCGGCGGTGTCTTCGCCGCGCGCGCTCGCCGCTTACAAGCTTAGCTTTGGCGGCGCGGCGGTGGCGGCGTTTGTGAACCTGGCTTTAGGCGTGGTCTTCGCATGGACGTTGGCGCGTTACCGTTTCCCAGGTCGTGCGTTTGTGGACGCTTTGGTGGACTTGCCCTTGGCGTTGCCCACCGCGGTTGCCGGCATCACACTGACGACGCTTTACGCCCCCGAAGGGCTGATTGGCCGCTGGCTCGAACCATGGGGGATCAAAGTGGCCTTCGCGCCGATTGGCGTGATCGTCGCCATGATTTTCGTGGGCATTCCTTTTGTGATTCGCACGGTCGAGCCCCTGTTGCTGTCGCTGGATCCGCAAACCGAAGAGGCCGCCGCGGTGTTGGGCGCCAGCCGCTGGCGAACCTTCGTCAAGGTGTTGTTGCCTTCCTTGTGGCCCGCGCTGCTCACGGGGTTTGCTTTGGCGTTTGCGCGAGCCGTGGGCGAATACGGTTCGGTGGTGTTCATCTCGGGCAACATGCCTTTCGCCACAGAGATCGTGCCGCTGCTCATCGTCACGCAGCTTGAACAATACCAATACGCCGAAGCCACAGCGCTCGCGCTGGTGATGTTGGCGGGATCGTTCCTCACGTTGCTGGCGGTGAATCTGTTGCAAATGCAATTGCGGAGGCGAACGTTCAATGGCTAGCGCCGTTCCTGGGTTGGTGCCCGTTTCAACCGAGGCCCGCCGACGTGCGAACAAGGCTGTGATCACGGAACCGCTTGGCGTGCGCGCCATCTTGATCACGTTTACCGTGGTGGGATTGGGCGGCTTGGTGGCCCTGCCCTTGGCGCTGGTGTTCGTGGAGGCCTTTCGCAAAGGCTGGGCGGGATACGCCGCCGCGCTGGCCAACCCTGAGACGTGGGCCGCCATTCGCTTGTCGTTGTTTGCCGCCTTGATTGTGGTGCCCGCCAACACGATCTTCGGCGTATCGGCGGCGTGGCTGCTCACCAAGCATCGCTTTTGGGGCCGGCGTCTGCTCAGCACGGTGATCGACTTGCCATTTAGCGTGTCGCCCGTGATCAGCGGCCTTATCTTCGTGCTGCTGTTTGGTGCGCAGGGCCTGCTTGGCCCCTGGCTGCAAAGCCACGACATTAAAATCATCTTTGCGTTGCCGGGCATCGTGCTGGCCACCGCGTTCGTCACATTCCCCTTCGTGGCGCGCGAAGTGCTGCCAGCCCTCGAAGCCGCTGGCAACGATGAAGAAGAGGCCGCGCTGACCTTGGGTGCGAGCGGCTTCACCGTGTTCTTTCGTGTCACACTGCCCAAGATCAAGTGGGCGGTGCTTTACGGTGTGGTGTTATGCACAGCCCGCGCGTTAGGTGAATTCGGTGCCGTTTCGGTGGTTTCGGGCCACATCCGCGGCGAAACCAACACGATGCCGCTGCAGGTCGAAATCCTTTACAACGAGTATGACTTTACGAGCGCCTTTGCCGTGGCGTCGTTGCTAACCTTGGTGGCAGTGATCACCTTGAGCACGAAGAAGCTTTTTGAGTGGTATCAAGAAGGACTGCGTCATGATTCGAACGCTGACCGTTGAAAAACTGACCAAACGATTCACGCTCAAAGGCACACCTGCGATCTTTGAAACCAGCTTCGAGGCGGCCCCCGGCGGCATAACAACGCTGCTGGGCCCCTCGGGTTCGGGCAAGACCACGCTTCTGCGCGTGATTTCAGGCCTTGAAACCGCCGATGAGGGCCGCGTGATCTTGGGCGACGAAGACATCACCTTCACGCCCGTGCGCGATCGCAGCTTTGGTTTCGTGTTTCAAACCTTCGCGCTGTTCCCCGACATGAACATCAAAGAGAACATCGCGTTTGGCTTGCGCGTGCGCAAGATGAAGCAAGCGCAGATCGATGCCCGTGTGGAAGAGCTGCTTGATCTGGTAAAGCTGCAGGGGCTCGGCCATCGCTACCCGTCACAACTTTCAGGCGGGCAACGTCAACGCGTGGGTTTTGCACGCGCCTTGGCCCCCCACCCCAAGATCTTGCTGCTGGATGAACCCTTTGGCGCCTTGGACGCGCAAGTGCGGTTGGAGTTGCGACAGTTTCTGCGCGAATTGCACGAACGCACGCACATCACCACGTTGATGGTGACGCACGATCAGGAAGAGGCGCTTGAGCTATCGGATCGCATCGTTGTCCTTGATCGAGGACGCATCCACCAGGTGGGCACGCCACGCGAAATTTACGAAGCGCCGCGCACGCCTTTCGTGGCGTCGTTCGTGGGCATGGCCAACGTGTTGATGGGTCGCGTGAGCAACGGCCGCGCGAGCGCCCCTGGCGTGGACGTCACCGTCACCGAACGCATGCCCGATGGCTCCCCCGTGCGCACGATCGTGAGGCCGCACGACCTGCGCATCAGCCGCGATCCCAACTATGGCACCCCTGTGACCGTGGCGCGGCTGGTGTTTGCTGGCTCCATCGCCAAGGTGGATGTCACCACCCAAAGCGGTGAATCGCTTTCGGTGCACATGCCGCAAGACGAAGTGGATCGGCTGGCTTTGGTGGCGGGCGATGTTGTGCACCTGGACGCGGCGCGGGCGCGGGTGTTCGCCGATTCAAGCAAGACCTTCGAGCCGCCGCTGCCCACGGTCGTGGGCTAGGTACCCGCGTGAACAGCGCTTTGCCCTCGCAGACGCGACGGGCCGTGGTATCGATGAGGGCATGGCCTTTACGACACCTTTGTTGAACCCCAATGTGTTGCCGTTGACAGTGGCAACCGCACACGCGGCGGGCGAGGTGCTGTTGCAGGGCTGGGGGCAACGACCGGCCACTCAAACCAAATCCGCGCCCACCGACCTGGTGACTGAATATGACAAGCGCGCCGAAGAGGTGGTGATGAAGCGCTTGGCCGCCGATTTTCCCGAACACGCCATCGTGGGCGAGGAAGGCAGCCGCATTGGCCCAAGCCACGCCAAGTGCGTTTGGTATGTGGATCCTTTGGATGGCACGATGAACTTCGCCCATGGCTTGCCCTTCTTTGCGGTGTCCATCGGTTTGGTCGTAAACGATGCGCCCGTGGTGGGCGTGGTGCACGCGCCGGCGCTCGGGTGGACGTTCGCGGGCATGGTGGGGGGCGGGGCCACGCGCAATGGCATGCCGATAGCGGTTTCACATACGGCCGCGCTGCCGCATGGATTGTTTGCCACTGGGTTTCCTTACGTCGCGGGCCAACCAAACGCGAACATGCCTGAATTTGCTGCCTTCATTCACACCACGCACGGCGTGCGGCGGGTGGGCTCGGCGGCGCTGGATCTTGCCTTTGTGGCAGCGGGTTGGATCGAAGGCTATTGGGAGGCCCACATTCAATCGTGGGACATCGCCGCGGGGGCCGCCTTGGTTGTGGCGGCCGGGGGGCGCGTATCCGATGTGGATGGCGGCACGTTTGACGCGCGCACAGGCCGCGTGTTGGCAACCAACGGCCTTGTGCACGAGCAAGCGTTGAATCTGTTAAAAACGGTCGCGACAGCGAAGCAGCCCCTGTGACCAGGCACCGCGCGTAGCCTTCAAAGCGTGATGGCGTTGACCAACGAAGGCACGCCGGGATGCATCGGCGATATGTCGAGCAGCACCACGCGCGAGCCAGGTGGCAGATCACGTCGAGCGGCGTCCAGGGTGGCCTGCAAAGGATCCACGCCTTCGGGAACAACCAGATCGATCGGAGTCACTCCCCACGCCATGTGCAGACGTCGCGTGGTGGCAGGCACACGGCTGTAAGCCAAGATCGGCCGCTTCGGGCGAAAGGCCGCCAAACGAAGCGCGCTGAGACCTGTGCGCGTGGGCGCCACGATGGCGGCCGCGTCCAAATCTTCGGCGAGCTTGGCGGCGGCGTAGGCCAAGGCATTTTCGGGAATCGAGCGCGAAGGCCCTTCGTGCTCCACCAACAGCGGTTCGGTTTCGGCCAGCACGCGCGCCATCATGTTGACCGCACCAGCCGGATCGCGGCCCACGGCGGTTTCTTCAGAAAGCATCACGGCGTCTGTGCCATCGAGAACGGCGTTGGCCACGTCGGTGACTTCGGCGCGCGTGGGCAGTGGGTTGGTCACCATCGACATCAGCATCTGCGTCGCCGTGATCACGCCGTGCCCCACGCGGTTGGCCTCGCGAATCAAACGTTTTTGGTTTGCAGGCACTTTTTCGATCGGAATCTCAACACCCAGATCACCGCGCGCCACCATCACCGCGTCAGCGGACGCCACGATCTGCGTTAAGCGATCCAGTGCCTGTTGCTTTTCGATCTTCGCAACGATGGGGTACTTGGTCAGCTTGCGCAAATCCGCCAGGTCTTGCTCATGGCGCACGTAAGACAAAGCAACGAAGTCAGGCTCCAAGATATCGATGTCGGCCAAATCCGCCTTGTCTTTTTCGGTCAAACACGGCAGCGACGAGACATCCAACGGCAAATTGATGCCTTTGCGCGAACGTATGGTCCCGCCCACAATCACGCGGCACTTGACGTAATCGCTGCCCGATGAAATCGCCTCCAAGGCAATCGTGCCGTCCGCGATGTAGACAGGATCACCCGGTCGCACACGAGCGTAAAGCGTGGGATCGCCAACCGGGATGCCCCCCGCGCCCAGAATCACCATTTCTTCGGCCTGCACTAGAACTTCTTGCGGCAACTCGCCCAAACGCAACTTCGGGCCACACAAATCAACCAAGATGGCCACGTCGGGCTTGATGGCGCGGGCGCGCCGCACGCGATCGAGCTGCTGCCGGGGTGAAGCGTGCGAAAGGTTCACGCGCAAAACGTCGGCTCCGGCCTTCAGCAACCGCTCCAAGGCGTCGCCTTCATCAAGAGCGGGGCCCAAGGTGGCAATGATCTTTGTACGTCGTTTCATATGTGTTCCTAGCAAGCGCGGCTGTGACGAGCGTCGACAGTGTACGCGACTGTTTGTTTCGGGGAGTTTTCGTTTGCCGCAAATTTGCTGAACGGACTCAGGCTTCGTCGTGGGCCAAGATGGCTAAGGCGGTGGTTTTGTCGGTGACCAAGACGCTGACCAACCGCGCGCGCAGAGCGGCTGCGATGGCGGGCACTTTGCGTTTGCCAGCCGCCACACCCACCGTGCGTTGCACTTTCGCCAGCTGCGCCAGCGACATGCCGATCACCCGCTCATCCAGCTTGGATGGCACGGCCTTGCCTTCCTTGTCGAAGAACCGTAGGCAAATGTCACCCACGGCACCGAGCTTTTGCAGGCTTTCCAACTCCTTCGCGGAAAAAGCGTTGCCACTGGCGGCCAGCAGCTTGGACGGTTCGAGATCCCCGATGCCCACCAGCGCCACCTCCACTTGCTCAAGCGCCTGCAGCGAATCAGCGATGTAGGGATCCTTTAACAGAACCCGCCGCGTCTCTGGGCTGGCCACCACGCCGGGCGCAGGCAACAACACCGCTTGCCCCCCCAACAGTTGCGCCAGCCTTTGCGTCAACCGCGTGGCGTGCACTTCGGCGGTGGGGCTGCCCACGCCACCCAAGATTTGCACAACCTTCGTGCCGCCGCCGCGCAACGGCGGGTGCATGGCGTCCACCATCGCCAGCAGCGTGGAGCTCCACGAAGAGATCCCAACCACCGTGCCCGGCTTTAGGGTTGTTTCCACGTAGAAAGCAGCAGCGGCGCCTAGATCTTTGAGCGTGTCGGCCTCGTCGCCCACGGCGTCCACCACGATCACCTCGCGCATGTTGTAACGGCGTTCGAGCTGATCTTCGATCTCGGGGCACGTGCCGCCCGGAATGCTGACCGTGATGCGCACGATCTTCTCATCCAAAGCGCGTTTGAGAAGACGCGACACTGTGGCTTGCGAGAGATCCATGATCGCGCCAATTTCGGCCTGGCTTAGGCCCTTTTCGTAGTAAAGGCGTGCCGCTTTGGCCAGCAAGCGCAGCTCACGCGGATCGGCGCTGCTGCGTCGATCGTCGCCCGCGCCAGGCGCAAGTTTGGGTCGTTCAGACATACGCCGCTCCAGCGTAGCCGGGCGCAGCCAAAACGGGGTTTACATACAACGGCAAACGGCAATAACGTGCAGTCACAGCGGGCCGTGGACACTACCACGGCCACCGCTGGCCGACACGGGGGCGGCTTCGCGAAGCCAAGAAAACCCGGGCGGCTTCGCTTTTCACTGCCCAAGCAGCTTCACGGCTTTGGCAAACAGCACCGCAAATTCACCACGCCCTTCGTCGCGCGATTTTTGAGCTTCAACCACCGCGGCAATGGTGCCGAGGTTCCCGCGGTTCGCAAACGGGCTGCCCTTGAGCACCTCGGCAAACGCCGCCACCGCGGCCGCCCACTGCGTGTCGGCGTCTGCGGCGGCCAAGGTCTGCACAACCTCGTCACCACTGAGGTGCCCGTTCACTTCGCGGGCGGCGTCGGATTCGGTGGCGCCAGGCAACTTGTAGCGCACCTTGACCATCGCCAAATCGGTGGCCAGCGTTTCCCGCGCACCGGCCACAGGTGCCCCCGTCTGCACCGCCGGCGCGCCGACCGGCATCGGCACAACGCCTCCCACAAGCACCACTTCGTAAAGCGCTGTCACGCGGTGGCCGGCGCCAATTTCGCCTGCATCAATGGCGTCGTTGCGGAAGTTGGTGTCGGCGATGGCCCGATTTTCATAGCCCAACAACCGATAAGCCACCACGCGCGCCGGGTTGAACTCAACTTGGATCTTCACGTCTTTGGCAATGTGAACGATGGTCGACAACAGCGAGTCGCGCACATAAGTGGCCGCTTGGCCTTCGTTGCTGATCACGGCGTACACGCCATTGCCCGCGTTGCTCACGCGTTCCATCATCAGGTCGTTCAAATTGTCTGAGCCAAAACCGAGCGCCGTTAAGGTGATCCCCGTCTTGCGTTTCTCCTCAATCAGTCGAACGAGCGCGTCGGTGCTGCTGATGCCAACGTTGAAATCACCATCGGTGCACATGATCACGTGGTTGATGCCGCCTGGGATGAAGCCCGCGGCAGCCGCTTCATAAGCGAGCGTGATGCCGCTGCCTCCCGCCGTGGAACCAGCGGCGCGCAACCCGTCAATCACGGCGCGAATTCTTGTTTTCTCAGAGGCGGGCACAGCCGATAGTTTGAGTTCGGTCGACCCTGAGTAGGTGACGATGGAAACCTTATCGGTGGGTGACAAGACATCCAAGCTTGCGCGCGCCACCTGTTTGACCAAGGGCAACTTATCATCGCTTGCCATGCTGCCCGACACGTCAATGAGGTAAACGATGTTGGCCGGCTTTTTCTCAACGGCCGCCGCAGATTTGCCTTGCACATTCACACGCACCAATGTGGTGCCAGAAGCAAACGGTGAGACGGCGGCCTTGATGCCAATGGCGAACGGCACCTCTGAGGTGGGTGCAGGCGCCGCGTATTCATAAGCAAAGCTGTTGACGAACTCTTCGAGCCGAACTTGGCTGGCTTGCGGCAACCGCCCGAGGTTCACGTCACGACGAAAGATGTCGTAGCTGGCGGTGTCCACGTCGGTCGCAAACGTGGAGAAGGGATCGTGAGCCACGTTGACGAACGGGTTCGTGGGCAACACCGCCGCCACAGCCCCGCCGCCGGTGCCGGGCATGCCACCCGTGCCCGAAAACCCACCGGAGCCCAGCGGCGCACCGGCATCTGCACCCACGAAGGGACCCGCGTTGGAGGTGCCCGAAGATCCGGCCGCACCCGAATTGGCGGGAACCGTAGGGCTGTTGGTGGTGCCCTGATCGTTCCACGATCCTTCGTCCGCGTCCATACTCGTACACGCCCCGCTGGCCAACACGAAGGCCAAGGCGGTGCACAACACAAGGGCTTGATGAAATCGCGCAGTCTGGCTCATGAGCAAGCCTTGACTGCAACCGCAGGGCCAAGGCTTTTTGTGCGCTAAGCATCGAATTTCATTCGACCGCGTTTGCAGCCGCCGCATAAACGCGACGCGGCTGTCGTGGTTCGGTCGCGGGTGATCGTAGGCCCTTAGTGGCCGCGCTCAAGCACTTGCGCGATGGCGCGCTTCCACCCCTCGTAGGCCGTTTCGCGCACGTGGGCGGGCATACGCGGAACAAAGCTGTGGCGATCCTTCGGTAAGGCAGCGACGTCCTTCACGGAATTCCACAGGCCGGCGCCGAGGCCCGCCATATACGCGGTGCCTAAGGCAGACAGATCAGGCTGCGACGCACGCAACACCTGCCGATCTAAGGTGTCCGCCTGAAATTGCATCAACGAATCGTTGCCGCTGGCGCCGCCGTCGGCGAACACAGACGCGTAAGCCGCGCCCTGCTCGGCTTCAAGCGCCGTGATCACATCCTTGACCTGATAAGCCAGCGATTCTAAGCCCGCCCGGCAGATGTGCGCCGCGGTTGTGCCCCGGGTGAGGCCCGTCAGCAAACCGCGCGCGTTCGGTTCCCAATGCGGCGCCCCCAAGCCCACGAACGCAGGCACCAAATACACCCCCGCGGCGTCTGGAACGCTGGCCGCCAACGCAGCCACGCGCGCCACATCATCGTTGCCAAACAGCACCTGCGCCAACCATTGCAAGGCCGCACCGGCGACCGCAACGTTGCCTTCTAACGCAAACGTCGCGGCGGCGTCGCCTTGGAGCCGCCACGCCACCGTCGATGACAACCCCCGTTGCGACAAAACAAGCTGGGGTGTGGTGGCCAACAAAGACGAGCCTGTGCCGTACGTGGCCTTCACCCCACCCTGTGTGGCGCCATGAGCAAAGAAAGCCGCGTGTGAATCAGCGAACAACGCAAAGATGGGTACGCCCGCGGGCAGTCCTGAGCCGCTGGCCGTGTGACCGAACAAGGCGTTCGTGGCTTTGATCTCCGGCAACGCGTGCATAGGCACATCGAACAGCTCACACATAGCGGCGTCCCAGCTTCCGCTTTGCAAGCCATACAACTGCGTTCGGCTGGCGTTGGAGGCGTCGGTTGCGAACGCGGCGCCGCCCGTCAGATTCCACAACAACCACGCGTCCACGGTGCCGAGCGCCAAGTGGCCTTGCGAAGCCGCGCGCGCGGCTTGCGGAATGTTTTGCAGCAACCACTGCATCTTCGTGCTTGAGAACAGCGGATCCACGCCAAGGCCGGTGATCTTGTGGATGGTGCTGGCGTGTTCACGGACGCGATCGCACAACGCCGTGGAGCGCCGGCATTGCCACACGACCACAGGGCCCAACGCCTCGCCGGTGCGTTTGTCCCACGCGAGGGTCGATTCACGTTGGTTGCTGATCCCGATTGCCGCCGGCAGCTGGGGATGCAGTTCGGCGAGCACCTTGGCGCATGCCAATTGCACCGTGTTCCACAGCGCCTGGGCTTCACACTGCACCCAGCCCGGTTCCGGGTATGCGATGGGCAAAGGCTCGGACGCCTTCGCCAAGACGCGGCCATCGGCATCAACCGCCAAGACTTTCGTATTGGTGGTGCCTTGATCGATCGCGAGCACATAGGGCCGCGTCACACAGCTGCCTTTTGCCGCGGCTCTTTGCGCGCGATCACGCCGCGCGCGGCTTGCACGATGCCGTCCACGCTCATGCCAAAATGGTCCAACAGAAATTCAGCCGACCCTGTGGGAGCGAACACGCCGGGCACACCCAGGATCGCCATCGGCACAGGCGCCCCTTGCACCACCGCTTCAGCGACGGCGCCGCCCAAACCTCCACGCGTCGTGTGCTCTTCCACTGTGACCAAGGCGCCCGTCTCGCGTGCGGCGGCAACAACAGCGGCATCATCCAGGGGCCGCACGCTGTGCATGTTCAACACGCGCGCCGAGATGCCACCGTCGCCAAGCCGTTGAGCCGCTTGCAAGCAGCGTGTGACCAGCGTGCCGTTTGCGATCAAAGTCACGTCGTGACCGGCGCGCAGTTCATCAGCCTTGCCAAACGCGAACTGATAATCTTCCGTGTGCACGGCGGGCACCCCCATGCGCGAAAGACGCAAGAACACAGGCCCCGTATACGCGTGCGCGAATTTAACGGCCTCCCGCGTTTCGATGGGATCAGAAGGCACCACCACTGCGAGATCAGCGATGGCCCTCGTCCACGCCAGATCTTCGATTGAATGATGTGTGGGCCCAAGCTCGCCGTAGGCCATGCCGCTCGACATGCCACACAGCTTAACGTTGGCTTTGGCGTAGGCCAAATCAGCTTTGATCTGTTCAAGCGCCCGACCGGTGAGGAAACACGAAGCGCCGCACACAAACGGTATTTTGCCACCGTTTGCAAGCCCCGCCGCCACGCCGATCATGTTCTGTTCGGCGATGCCCACATTCACCAGGCGATCGGCGAAACGTTGCTTGAAACCCGAAAGCTTGCTTGAACCGACCGAGTCGTTGCACACAACCACCACGCGCGGATCCTGCTCGGCCAACGCTTCCAAGGTGGCGGCGAACGCGTCTCTACAATCAAACAGTTTTTCCATTTTTAGCTCGTTTGCAGTTCGCGCAGCGCGGCCGCGCACTCAGCGGCCGAAGGAACTTTGTGATGCCAGGCCGCGCCGTCTTCCATGAAGCTAACGCCTTTGCCTTTGGTGGTGCGCGCGATCACCACGGTGGGTTTGCCTTCACGCACGGGAACGTGGCTGTAAACTTCGAGCAGCGCCTTATGATCGTGCCCGTCCACGTGCACAACCTCGAAACCGAACGCCGCCCATTTGGCTGCCAGCGATTCAAGCGCCATCGTGTTCTCGGTGCGATCGCCTTGTTGCAAGTGATTGCGATCCACCGTGACAACAAGGTTATCCAACTTGTTGTGGGCTGCGGTCATGGCCGCCTCCCAGTTGCTGCCCTCTTGCAACTCGCCATCGCCCGTGAGCACGAACGAACGATAGGTTTGGCCCGAAAGCTTCGCCGCCAAGGCCGCCCCCACCGCCACCGGCAGACCGTGACCTAAGGGGCCTGTGTTGGCCTCCACGCCTGGCAGTTTCGTGCGATCGGGGTGGCCCCCCAAGCGCGAAAGCGGCTTGGCAAAGGTACGCAGCTCTTCCGTGGCAAAGAACCCGCGCCGGGCCAAGGTGACGTAGAGTGCACCGGTGGCGTGGCCCTTGCTCATGATGAAACGGTCGCGATCGGTTGCACGTGGGTTCGCGGGATCGACGCGCAAGATGGCGCCGTAAAGCACCGTCACGATGTCGAGCGCCGAGAAGTCACCACCAATGTGCCCTAAGCCGGCGCCCACGATCATGTTGAGGGCGTCTTGACGAGCGGCCTGCGCTTCGGCACGCAGCTCGGCGGGCGAGCCTGGCGCTTGCCAGTTCACTTCCGGCCCCCGTCCGCCAGATCAAACTCCTGCAGAAACAACTTCTGCACCAAGCGCTGCGCGGCCAGCGCGTCTTGTTTGCGTTGTGCGGCTCGCAGGGTCTCCCCGTCGATCTTGTCGAGCGTGCGCACCAAGGCTTTGATCGTGGCAATGCTTTGTTGAGCCGCCGCGACGCTATCTTCACGGAAGGGAAACTGATCCAGCAGCAGCGGGCCTTGCCAGTTGATCTTGCGCAGGGCCCACAGGTACTCAAGCGTTTCGACCAAGTGCACCGCGCCCACCGTGAGATCGTCATCCCATTGCCGCCAATTGTCGTTGAGCTCCACGCTTGTTAAGCGCTTGCGGCGGTGCACAAGTTCCACCACTTCTGCAGGCGTTTCCTGCGCGAACAGCGAATGGCCCAAGTCCATCACGATGCCCACGTTCGGCAAGCCGGCCTCTTCAATGGCAAGCAGCGTGCGTGCAGCCGTGCTCAAGGTCATGTGAGTGCGTGGCTCCTTGAACTTGTATTCGATCGCGAATTGCATATTCGGATCCGCGCTGGCCACCTCTTTGATGCCCGCCACTGTGAGATCCCACAGCTCGCCGTAATCGGCCTGAAATGGGTAATCGAAACCGTCTTGGCCGGGCCAAAACTTCACATACTTGGCGCCCAAACCGCGCGCGACTTCAATCGCTTCTTTGCACAGCTCGATGGCGCCTTTGCGCACGCTGGGATCGGGGTTGGTGAAAGCGCCTTTTTGAAACTCGCGCGTGTAGATGTGAGGCGTCACGGCCCACGCGCGCAGGTGGTTGCGCTCAAGCGCGGCTTTAACTTCAGGCACATCAATCGAGGCTTCGCTGAATGGGTAGTTGATGTCCAACACAGACAACGATCCCACCCGGCCAGCGCGGTCGATGGCTTCCACGGTGCTCACCGGTGGGCCATAGGCGTCGGAGGCATAACGATCAACGAACTGGCCGAACATCCAGAGGCCCGCACCAAAAGACCAGGAAGGGTGAGCGCCGGGCGACGAAGGGGACTTTGCATGTTTATTCATTGATGTATTCCTATTCGCAGCTTCAGTGTGCGAGATCGTCGCTGAGCGGTCAAGGCCATTTCACCGCTGGGCTTAGAACCGGACGGACAAGCACGCCGCCAGGCGCACGGTGGCAAGGTTGAGGGTGTCGACCTCAGCCGCCACCGCCCAGCGCGAGCCCACATTCCAGCGGGCATCCACGCCGGCGGTGCCGTAAACGGAGATCCCGCCCCCCTGCAGGTTGGCGTGCAGAATGTCGGCATCGTGGCCAGCACCGAGCCCTGCGGCAAAACCAGTGGAAAACACGCCGCGCGCCCAAGCCTGCCAACGCGCTTGCCCCAAGGCCCCCAGCACCCGGTAGTGCTGGTTGTCATCGGCAAGTGCCACCGCCTGCGCGCCAAATTCAAAACGCTCACGCCAAGGCCAGCGCACGTACAGCGAGGCCAAAGGTTTGATCAAATGCGAAACCGCGTGCGACTGCGACTTCAACAACACCGCGGGGCCAAGCCCAAACCCCACCGTGGGCCGCGGCATCCCCTCAACGCTGGCGGCGACCTGCACCGGGGCCGCAAACGCCAACGAAGCGTGGACAAATGTCATCAGGCGTAGGCCAAACATCGACACAGATAATACCCTGATACGCACACCTTCGGGCTACACTGCGCCCAATGTTCTGGCGAATCGGTTTGGCCCTGGCGCTGGCCCTCGTGGCGGCCTGCGGAGAAACGCTGCCCGCTGACATCGAAGGTTATCAAACGGCGCCCACGTGCGTGCGTTTGAACAAAGACCCGATCCCTCCGTATGAGGGCGATCCCCACAAGGGCATCAAGAACGTCTTCGCCTGCAACGTTGATTTGCCGGTGCTGTTGGCCAACACGAGGCCCTTTCCTGACGGTACGATCATCGTGAAGGAATCGCGCCGGCCTGGCGTGGCTTACACGTGGTTGGTGGCAACGGCACGCAAACAAGAAGGCCGATGGCGCTGGGATGAGTACACGCGCAACTTCGACAACGAAGGCCACGAGCGCGTGCCCGTCCCCCAGAGCAAATGCATGGATTGCCACGCCAAAGCCGCAGCTCAAGACTTTATCTTCACCACCTACGACCCGTTATGAAGACGCCCTCGCCTGTGTTGTGGTCCGGCGAGCGCTTGCGCCTGCTGGATCAACGTTTGTTGCCCCACAACGTTTGCTACCTCGATTTTGTCGATGCGAAGGGCGTGGCCACCGCCATCAAAGATATGGTGGTGCGTGGCGCGCCTGCCATCGGAATCACGGCGGCGTATGCGGTGGTGTTGGCGGCGCAACAGCACGGCAGCAACGCCGCAGCCATCAACGCTGATGTGGAGATCTTGGCAGCCTCGCGACCCACGGCGGTGAATCTGTTTTGGGCTTTGCGGCGCATGCGGCGTGTTTGGCAAGCTCATGATCACCGCGACGTTGAGACAAGCTTGGTGGCAAGGCTCTTGGCCGAAGCGCACGCGATCGCAGCCGAAGATCGCGCGGCATGCGCGGCGATGGGCCAGCGGGGCGCCGCTTTCATCACGGCCGGCTCAAACGTCTACACGCATTGCAACGCCGGCGCCCTGGCCACAGGCGGTGAAGGCACGTCTTTGGCGGTGGTACGTGAAGCGTTTCGGCGAGGTCACCTGCAGCAAGCCTTCGTGGGTGAAACACGTCCGTGGATGCAAGGCACGCGTTTGACCGCTTGGGAGTTGCAGCAAGAAGGCATCCCCTTCTGCGTGAGCACCGAAAGCGCCGCGGCCACGTTGTTTCGCCAGGGCCAAGTGCAATGGGTGATCGTTGGCGCGGATCGCGTGGCTGCCAACGGCGATGTGGCGAACAAAGTGGGCACATATCCCTTGGCGATCTTGGCCCGCCATCATGGGGTCAAGTTCATGGTGGTGGCGCCGACTTCCACCATCGATGGGGCGCTCAGTGACGGCGAACAGATCCCCATCGAGCAGCGTCCCCCGCAAGAGGTAACGATGTTTGCAGGCACGGCCATCGCTCCCGCGGGTTCGGCAGCCTTCAATCCTTCGTTCGACGTTACACCTGCGGAACTCGTCGATGTGCTGGTTACAGAGACGTGCGCGGTTGAACGCCCTTCGCGGCAATCCATGGCCGCTCTGTGGGTGCACAGGGCTTAGCGGATCTGTTGCCCCGGCGTACCGTCACGGTTGCCGGGAATGGAGCCTTGTTTGAGGCTTGACGGGTCCGCTTCTTCGCTGGGATCGGGGCAGTTTCCATTGTTTAGCGGCGGGCGGCCGTCGCAACGCAGGCGATAGACAGCCCACGCGGCGGCAGCAACCGCCACAGAAACCATAATCCAAAGCACGAAACGTGAGCGAGGAAAGCCTGGCAACGCACGCCCTTTATACCAGTGCTGGGTCGCCTTTTGTTGCGGCACGCTTTTTGTATTGCTGTTCGGCAAGATGAAGACGGGGGCATACAGGATTGAGGGGAAGGCCGCGGCACCAGCCATGGTGACCGTGCCTATGTGGTTCACCGTGGCGGCTGCAAAACGCGTCGCTTCGGCGAAAGGGGTGGCAAGTGTGGCTGTGTTCGATGCCAACGGCGCACGCACAACCGTGCCTGTGACGGCGATCGATGCAGCATGGGACTCGAAGACATTGGCGAAGTGCATTGGCAGCCATCGCCCTGAAAAACCTGCAGTGTTGCAAGGGCCGCAATGGTCCGAGCTAAGTGCGGCGGCCTAACGAGGACGGACAAATGACAGCCAGTACGAGGACGGACAAATGACAGCCAGTACATGGATGAAAACAGCGATCGGTTTGGGTGGACTGTGGTTGTGTGTGCAAGGCATGCCCGCGTGGGGCTCGCCCACGGAGACAGCAGGCGTGGCCGTTCAACCAACGCCGCCCAGCCCAGCGGGGAATGCTGAGTTAGCCAACAGCAGCCAAGACCGTGCGGCGTTCGTGCAAACTTATCAAGGGCGCGAACAGATGGCGACGACCCAAAAGAACTTTGAGGGCGGCGGCGCCGGGCTCTACATTGGCGGCTCCACCGCGGCCATCGTGTTGTTGTTGGTGATCTTGATCGTGGTGCTGTGAAGTTCTGGCTGCTGGGCGTGGTGTTGGGTTTGGGCGCTTGCGCTCCCGCGGTTGTGAACCAACCACCAACACTGGCCACGCAAGACGCGTGGAACGTGGTGCCACACATCACGCCCGTGATTCAAACGGACCGCCGCGCGTGCGGCCTGGCGGCGGCGCAAATGGTGGTGGCCCATTGGGATAAACCCGTGCCCGTCGCCATGAAAACCGGCGACAATGGCGTGCGCGCGGGGCAAATCAAACAAGCGTTGGAAGCGTCAGGGTTGCTCGCGTTTGTTATCGCCGGATCCATCGGCGATCTGCAGAACGAAACGGCCAAGGGACGCCCTGTGATCGTTGGCGTGGCGATGGACGAGAACCAGCGGCGCTATGGTCACTTCGTTGTGGTTGTGGGCACGTCGCCCGTGGCATCGAAACTGATGTTGATCGATCCGCAGCGTGGCTACGTGGTGCAACGCTTCGATGAGTTCGCACACCGGTGGAACGAAGCGGGCAACGTGGCCATTGTGGCCGCGCCTTAAGCAGGCTTGACGACGGAGGCGGCCAAGCGTGCGTAGGCGCGAGCCAAGCGTCGCGTGCCTGCTTGTAACCGTCGTTCACTTTGGCTGGAAAAACATAAGCGCAGCCCCGGCGCGATCGTGTGCTCCTGGCCGGGCGAAACAGGACGACAAGCCGAACCGGGGTCGAGGCTCACGCCGGCTTCCAAACACGCGGCCACAAAGCCTGCTTCTTGTAGGGGCACATCCGGCTCGGCCCACAGCGAAAAGCCTCCTTCTGGTTCAACGAAGCGCCAAGATGGCAGATGCGTCCGCAGGGCCGACATCAAAGCGTCGGCACGGGTGGCGTAAAAGGTGCGCAGACGCGCGAGGCGTTCGTCGAAGTCGTTTGCCTGCAAGAACGCTAGGGCGGTGCTTTGACCTAAGCCCGCTGTTTGAATGTCGGCTTCACGTTTTAGATGCAACATCGATCGTGCCAGCGCAGGAGGCGGGACGACCCAACCCACCCGAAGACCAGGACACACAGTTTTCGAAAGCGTGCCCACGTGAAAGACGCTGCAGCGATTGATCGCCAACCATGAACGCGGCGTGCGCCCATCAAAGCTGAGATCAGCATAGGCATCGTCTTCAAGGAACCAGGTGCCAGGCTGCGACGATGGTGAAGGGGAAGGGCCCAACCCTCTTTCGCCGCCTGGGTTGGCGAGCGCGGGCATCGCATAGACAACGGGCGCGGGTTCTACCACGCACGCAAAACCGTGCGCCCTGAACAGTTCAAGTGCACCGGCATAGGAGCGTTCACCCACGTTGATCTGCAACTTGCTGGACGGTAACAGCGGTTTCAAAGCGGACACGATCAAGGCCAACGCCTGTTGGGCACCGCTGGTCACGATCACCTCGTCGGGTTCAACCGTGGCCCCGCGTGCAGCGAGCCGGTGCGCGATGTATTCACGCAAAGGCGCGGCGCCTTCGGGCCACCCATACTGCAAAGCTTCGGAAGCCAACTTTGGCGACGACATCACTCGCGCGAAGGCTTGTGAAAGCTCGGCCGACGGAAGCGTTTCCTCTGCCGGTAGGCCTGCCCCCAAAGTGATGACGTCGGGATCGCTTGCCGCCTCACGCGCCATGTGCTCAAACCGCGCCGTTGCCGAAGAAAGTTTGGGGTTCCAGGTCATATTTCGTATGGTTTCGCGGCCCTTTTGCCGCAGGTTCGCAAACGACAGGTGCCCTTGCTGGGTTTCCTTGCACTGTTTGCGCCAACTTCGGGCACATCCCGTGCATATAATGGGGGGCTGTGCCACTACGAACGAAAGTGAATCCGGAGGAGCCACACTTGGTCGTTGCACCACCCACAACGGAACGACGCTTCACCTTCTGGGCCCTGATGGCGAGCGGGGCGCTGATCGCCGCATTGCTCCTGCCGCTGTGGCAACCGTTGTTGCTGGCCGCCGTGATCACCGCGGGGCTCAACGGCATTCAGGAAAAGCTGGTTCGCACGTTTCGGGGGCGGC
This sequence comes from Deltaproteobacteria bacterium, assembly GCA_033763315.1. GTDB lineage: Bacteria > Myxococcota_A > Polyangia > Fen-1088 > Fen-1088 > JAGTJU01. The sequence goes on along the minus strand of JANRKS010000032.1, from coordinate 547,044 downwards.
GTTGGTTGGCGGCAACGGTAATGACGGTGGGCACCAATGTTTTGATTCTGGCACCGATTGCGTTGCTGGTGGCCATCGCCATTTCGCAAGCGGATGACGCTCTTTACGTCGTGCGCGGTTTCATCGACGAAGGCAAGTACAAAGAGCTGCTCATGAAGCTGCCTGAGCCCTTCGCTTCACGGCTGCTTGATTACACCGTCACTTTGCCGAAAGACATCGGGCAAACTTTGGGGGCGTCGGGCTCGCTGGCGCGTCGGGCGATGGGCGGCTTGACTGTGCTCGGTGCCTTCGTCACTCAATATGCATTGATGACCGTGGCCATGTTCTTCCTGTTTGCGGATGGGCCCGGTTTGCGACGATGGGCTAACAACAACGTTCCGCTGCGATCGGATCGAACGAGGCAAGTGCTGGTGCGCTTTCGTCAATCAGCTCGCGTTGTCCTTGGCGGCAACCTGCTGACCGCGTTGGCGCAAGCCGCGGTTGCCACCATTGGCTATTTCATCGCGCACGTGCCCCAGGCTTTCTTCTTTGGCCTGCTCACGTTCTTTACTTCGTTCTTCCCTGCCATCGGCACCGCGCTGGTGGCGCTGCCACTCGCGCTGCTGCTGTATGCCACGGGGCATCTGTATTCGGCCTTGTTTTTGGCCGCATGGGCCACCTTGGTGGTTGGCGTGGTGGATAACGTGGTGAGGCCACTGCTGACCAAGGGCAAAGAGCAGCTGCACGGAGCGGTGGTGTTTTTCTCCCTGTTGGGTGGTGTGGCGTTGTTCGGTGCGATCGGGTTGGTGGCCGGGCCCTTGGCTTTGAGTTTGTTCTTCACGCTCTTGCAACTGTGGAAGCAAGAAACGGCGGAGAGCGAAACGGCGGAATCCAGTTAGCGCGCAGGTGCCCCGGTCGATTGGCAGGGCTCACACCAGAACGTCACGCGTGCGTTGGGACCCTGACGAGCAAAGCGAATCCTAGCCCCGCAACGCCGGCAGGGCTTACCACTGCGCTCGTAAACGTATTGGGCTTGCCTTGGATCAAGGCTAAACGTTGTCACGCGCCCACGTGCGCCCGGTGCCGTGTTGGCCAGCATCAGTTTGCGCCCCGTCTCGAGCACCTTCATGAGCGCCGCATCAGGAACCGCTTGCACCAAGGCGAACGGATGCACCTTAGCAATGAATAGGACCTCACTTTTGTATTCGTTGCCAAGGCCCGCCACCACACGCTGGTTCAGAAGCACATCGGCGATCTCTTCTGTGGGGCGCGCCTGCACGCGGCGTTTGGCCTCATCGAAATCAAACGTCTCTGCAGCGAAATCAGGCCCAATCAGACGCACATCTTCTTGCTGCTGCAGCGAGGCCGCAGAATGAAACTCAGCCACCGGCACAGCGAACGCCACCGCGACCCACGCCGGCGTTTCGATAACAATGCGCATCTCATCGCGGGGACGCTGCCAACGCTCGCCAGGCTTATAGATGTGCCAGCTGCCATGCATGCGCATATGCGTCCGCAAAAACAGGTCGCCAGAGAACTGCATCAATAGGTTCTTGCCAAGGGCGTAAACACGTTCGACCACGCGGCCCACCAAGGGATGGTCCTCATCCCTGCGCAAGAGCGCGGGAAACACACTGGCAAACGAAGTCACGGTTTGGCCTGCTAACGCCAAATTCAGGGTGTGTGCAGCACGGTGAATCGTATCGCCTTCAGGCATTGGTCACGCGAATCTGATATCCCACCGCTGTGGGGACGAAACCGGCTTGCGCCAAAAACGGCGCTAGTGGTGAACGGCCCACCGATTCATCATTCACAAGCGCGATCAGCAGCGCACGTCGGTGCCCCTGCTTCACCAATGCGGCAAGTGTGTTCGCCACTTCGCGCGCGGCAACGGTGCGTTGCGGGTCGTCCTCGGGCAAAAACACATACAGCTGCTTTTCCCCGCGTGGCACATAACAGGTCATCACGCCGTTGACCAAGATCACATGCGCGCCCACACTGCGCGAAAGCGAGAACATGGATGACGGCCACGGCAAAACGGCGCCATAGGGGTTTGCGGGATCCGTGGCGGCCAAGATCAGTGTCTCAGGCTTCTCGGGCTCATCCTTGAGCACGCGCAGCAGATCAATGGCACCGCCCGTCGCAAACTGCAGGGCGCCAAGACCGGTCACGAAATAACCACGCCGCACTTTGCCCGCTTCCTCCATGGCTTTGAGCACGGGATAAATCGCAGAGAAGCCACCCACAAGATTCTCTGCGGCGGCGCCTTCACGCGTAACAAGGCCATAGCGAGCCAAGAGTTGTTGAGCCAAGGCCTTGCAACGTTGGGTGTCAGTGACTTGCGTGCGTGGCACGAGTGACCAACGCCCTTCGGTGGACGGAGCGGCCACACGACGCGACCGAAAGCGCGGTGCGGTTCGTTGGGGCAGCTTGGGCTTCGTGAAGGCGCGCAACGAGTGAAAGGTATCGTTGGTCACCAGGCCCTTCCACACCAGATCCCACAAAACATCCACCAACTTACCGGGAAAGCCCCCTAACTCATACTGCATGTCGCTGAAGAACGACGCGCCCCGTGCACGTAGATGCGTGAGCAGCGGCGCATCCTCCGCCGCTTGTGGCTGCGACAACGCGGGCAGGTGATCGGTGAGGTATAAAGCAATGCGGCCGTCGTTGTTGCCAAGCGGCTCCACCCCCACCCACACGATTTCGCCGGCCGCTGAGAGCGTATCGAGATCGGAAGGTCGATAATCTATAAGACGCGCGGCCAGGATGTCTTGCTCGAAGATCGATGCAGCCATCGGTGTGCCTTGCAGGGACTCGATGACTTCGAGCAATGCGTCTAGGCCGCGCCGCTTGCGCGTAACGCCCTGCCAACTTGCATAAAGCCGCGCGAGGGCCGGCGGATCAACGGGCTCAGCTTCTTTGCGGAGTTTGGCAAGCGAGCGCCGCCGAATCGTACGCAGGACGTCTTGCTCACACCATTCGCGCTGCGTGCCGGTCGGGCGAAACTCCCCCTCCAGCACGCGCCCACGTTCGGCCAACCGTTTCAACGTCAGCGTGGCGACGGCCACCCCCAACCCATAGCGGCTCGACAGATCTTGTGCCGTGAAGGGTCCGTGCGTGCGCGCGAAGCGCAACACGAGATCTGCCACAGGATCGTCAACGGATTGCAGATAGCGATCGGCAAGCCCTGGTGGCAAGGGTGTGCCCAAGGCATCTCGGTACCGGGAAGCGTCTTCAACGGCGATGAACCGTGGTTGCGCTGCCACCGTCACCTCGATGATGCGACGTTGCTTTTGCAGCTCAGCGAGCCATGGCGACACGTCCACCGAGCTGCGCGCGCGAAGCTCGCTTGCGTTCAGATCACCTAAGCGGATCAACAAATCATGCAGGCCATCGGCGCTGGTGATCTTGCGCCCTTCGGCCAGGTGTTGCAGCTCAAGTTCCGTTTGCGTCAATGAATCTGCGTCAAGCAACTCACGCAGCTCGGGTTCCCCCAGCAGTTCGCGCAGCTGTGACTGATCGATGGCCAGCGTCTGGGCCCGGCGTTCGGCCAAAGGCGCATCGCCGTCGTAAAGAAAGTTGGCGACGTATCGAAACAGCACCGACGACGCAAACGGCGAAGGCTTTTGTGTGTCCACTGTGTGCACGCGAATCACGCGGGCGCCAATTTTCTTCGTCAGTTCAACCAGCGCTTGGACGTCAAACACATCGCGCAGCGTTTCGCGATAAGCTTCAAGCAAAATTGGGAAAGACCCAAATCGAGAGGCGACCTGCAAAAGATCGTAGGCTTTTTTTCGCTGTTGCCACAGCGGCGTCCGGCCAGCGATGCGCACCCGCGGCAGCAACAAGGCCCGCGCGGCGGCTTCGCGAAACTTCGCGGCAAACAGGGCACTGGCACCCAATTGACGCAACACCAGTCCTTCCACTTCATCGGACGTTGGCAACAACAAGTCAGCAGCCGGTGCGTTTTCTGTGTCGGGGAAACGCACGATGAAGCCGTCGTCGCTCCACATCGTTTCCACTTCGATCTGCAGTTCATTGCGCACCTTCGCGGTGACGGCCATGGCCCACGGCGCGTGCACCTTGCCACCCCACGGCGACAGAACGCACACGCGCCAATCGCCTAAATCGTCTTTCACACGCTCGATGACGATGGTGCGATCGTCAGGCACCACACCCGTGGCTTCCACCTGATCGCGCAGATACTGCAAAAAATTGTGCGCCGCCTTGATGTCCAGGTTGTGGCGCGTGGTCAGCCGCGCCAACGCGGCCTCGGGCGCCGCTTCTCCGATCTCTCGCACGAGCTTGCCGATCGCTTCACCAAAGGGAACGCTTCGATCGGCCGCATCCGCTTTCCAAAAGGGCATCTTCCCAGGCTGCCCCGGTGCCGGCGTGACCATCACACGGTCGTGTGTGATCTCTTCAATTCGCCATGTGGAGGCGCCCAACATGAATGTATCGCCGGGTGACGATTCGAACACCATCTCTTCGTCCAATTCACCGACCCGCGCCTGCGAGCGTTTCTCGGCGCCCATCAAGAACACACCGTAGAGCCCACGGTCTGGAATGGTGCCACCACTGATGATGGCCACCCGCTTCGCGCTTTGCCGTGCCGTCAGCGTGCCGGCCACACGATCCCACGTGACACGTGGCCGCAGCTCAGCGAATTCGTCTGACGGATAGAGCCCGGACAACATGTCGAGGACGCCGTCGAAACTGCCGCGCGATAGGTCGGCGTAAGGCGCCGTCGCACGAACGGCTTCAAACAGCGCGTCGACAGACCAAGGGTCCATCGCCACCATGGCCACAAGCTGCTGCGCCAACACATCGAGCGGGTTGCGCAAGTACCGGGTGGGCTCGATTGCGCCTTCACGCATCGCCTCCACCACCGCGGCGCACGCCACCAGATCGCCCCTAAATTTTGGCACCAAAATGCCTTCAGACCGCGCGCCCACCTGGTGGCTGGCGCGCCCGATGCGTTGCAATCCCGAAGCGATGGAGGGCGGCGCTTCGATCTGGATCACAAGGTCGATCGCGCCCATATCGATCCCCAATTCGAGCGAGGACGTGGCGACGAGCGCAGGCAACCGGCCCGACTTTAGAGCATCTTCAATAAGGACACGCTGCGCACGCGCGATGGAACCATGGTGCGCTTGGACCAACGGCTCACCCGCCAACTCATTGAGCGCGGTGGCCAAGCGTTCCGCCAAGCGTCGCGAGTTGACAAAGATCAGGGTCGACGTGTGCGCGCGAATGAGCTCCAGCAAGCGCGGATGAATCGCGGGCCATAGCGATGGTGAACGTGGCCCCGCCGCCGCCGGGCCGCTGACCAGCGTGGCTTCCGCCAAACGTGCCATATCTTCGATCGGCACTTCCACCTGCAGCGAAAGCTTCTTCTTCTCCTGCGTGTCGATGATCGTGACGGGACGGGTGGGACCCGCCAGAAAGCGCGACACTTCATCCAACGGCCGTTGCGTGGCCGATAGGCCCAGCCGCTGGGGCGGCTTAGTGCATCGCAATGCCAAGCGTTCAATCGAAAGCATCATGTGCGCGCCACGTTTGTTGGGCACCAGCGCGTGAATTTCGTCGATGATGATCGTTTCTGTGCCTTGCAACACGTCGCGCGCGTTCGACGTCATCATGAGGTAAAGCGATTCCGGCGTCGTGATCAGAATGTCGGCCGGATCTCTGAGGAACCGCGCCCGCTCTGACTGCGGGGTGTCGCCTGTGCGTATGGCAATTTGCGGGATGGTAAACGCGTCGCCACGTTCAGTGGCAACGTTGGCGATGCCGGCCAAGGGCGCGCGCAAGTTTCGCTCAACGTCGATGGCCAAGGCCTTCAGAGGCGAAACATAGATAACCCTGCAACGCCTTTCCTTTGCAGGGCGCGGGGTGAACATCAAACGATCGAGCGCCCACAAAAAGGCCGTCAACGTTTTTCCGCTGCCCGTGGGTGCGAAAATCAAGGTCCATTGCCCTGCAGCGATGGCAGGCCAACCAAGCGTCTGCGCCCGGGTGGGTGCGGCAAAGGAACGCGTGAACCAGTCCCGGACGGCGGGGTGAAAGACTTGTAACCCGTTGGAAAACTCGTTGCTCATGCCTTGGTGGGCCAGCAGATACTATAGCGTCATGCCGGCGCCACGCGCTTGCACTCGGCACGCGCCTTTGGCCATGTAGTCCACAAGAAACGGCCATGCTAGTCTGCCTGCGCTCCGATGGACGCATTGAACTTCCGCATGCTCGCCAACGCCATTCCCCAATTGGCGTGGATGGGTGACGCCAACGGCGGCATGCTTTGGTTTAATGACCGGTGGCTTGAGTACACGGGGCAAACCCAAGAATCGTCACTGGGTTGGGCATGGCAAGCCGTGCACAGGCCTGACGAACTGGCCGACACGGTTGAGCGTTGGCGGCGATCATTGAGCACCGGCCAACCCTTGCGCAAAGTTCTGCACCTGCAGGGTTCCGATGGGAAGTACAGGCCATTTTTGAGCATTGCCAATCCCATCAGGGATGAAAGCGGCGCCATCGTTGCGTGGATCGGGACGCACACGGACATCACCGAGCAAGTGGCGGCCGAAGAGCGGTTGCGTGCACGCGATCGTGAGTTGCAGGCGCTGACAGACACGAGCCCTGATGTGCTGGCGCGCTTTGATCGCCATTTCAGACATCTCTTCGTCAGCTCTGCCGTCACGCAGGCCACGAACCTGCTGCCCTCAGCCTTTTTGGGCAAGACGAACCGCGAGCTGGGAATGCCCAGCGATCTTTGCGATCTATGGGAGGAGGCCCTGGGCTCCGTATTTGAAACCGGCACGCCACGCTCCCTTGAATTCAGCTACACAACGCCTGCAGGCCCGTGCCATTTTGCTTCACGGATCGTTCCGGAGCGCGATGCGTACGGTGAAGTTGAGAACGTGTTGGCGGTCACTCAAGACATCACGGCTCGCAAGATTGCAGAACAGGCGGTGCGGGACGCCGATCGACGCAAAGATGAGTTTTTGGCCACGCTGGCTCATGAACTTCGCAATCCTTTGGCGCCCATTCGCACAGGCCTCGAGGTTCTGAACTCCACCTCCGATGCGAAGGAAAGCGAAAGAGTACGCACCATGATGGGGCGCCAGTTGGCGCACTTGATTCGTCTGGTTGATGATTTGCTGGACGTCTCGCGCATCACCAGTGGCAAGGTGGTGTTGAAGAAACAGCGCATCGACCTGCGCGAGGTGATCGACGTTGCGGTTGAGGGATGCCGGCCGTTCATCGACGCCGCCAAACACACATTGACGGTGGCCACACCGCCCACGCCCGTGTGGGTCGATGGCGACGCCACACGGCTGGCTCAAGTGTTGAGCAACATCTTAAACAACGCCTCCAAATACACGAGTGAAGGTGGGCGCATCGATCTTACCCTGCAGCGGCAAGACGACGCGGCTGTGTTGCAGGTGCAGGACAATGGCTACGGGATACCGCCCGAGCTGCTGCCGGATGTTTTTACCATGTTCGCGCAAGTGAACCGCACGTTGCATAGATCGCAAGGCGGCTTGGGCATCGGCCTCGCTTTGGTAAAGCGTCTGGTGGAAAAGCATGGGGGCAAAGTGGAAGCGCGCAGCGGTGGCCTGGGACAAGGCAGCACCTTTATTGTAAACCTTCCGGCGTTGTTAAGCATAGACGAGCCGAATGGCAGCCCAACCAAGCCAAGCGTGCGGCCTCAGTCGCCAGCTCTACGCGTGCTAGTCGTTGATGACAACGAGGATGGCGCGGACCTGTTGGCCATGTTGCTTGAAGGGTTAGGGCACCACAGTGTGGCCGTTTACTCAGGCGAAGCGGCGCTTGAGAAAGCCGCCGTGTTTCAACCACAGCTGGTGTTTTGCGACATCGGACTTCCAGGCATCAGCGGCTATGACGTTGGGCGTGCGTTGCGCGCCCATGCACAGCTCGCCAATGTGATGCTTGTGGCGTTGACAGGCTGGGGCAGTGAAGAGGACAAGCGGCAGTCCAAAGGGGCTGGGTTTGATCATCATTTGGTCAAACCGGTTGAACTCGCCGCTCTCAACGAAGTTTTGGCTAAGCTGTCTTCGTCGGATGCTCCGGCAACGTGAGCTCCCCCACCAGCGGCAAATGATCGGACGCCACCCGCGTCTTAGCCGTCCAACGTCGTGTTGTTTTGCGCAGCACCGACCGTGGGTTCACCCAGATGCGATCCAGCGCCAAGACGGGCAGGTGCGACGGAAACGTTCCGAGGTGCGCGCTTTTGCCCAAAGCGGCGTGTAGCCACCGCAAGGGGCGACCCCACAGCAGCCATTCGTTCAAATCACCCAGCAAAATCGTTGCCGCATGCGTAGACGCCGTGGCGGCCAATGCCGACACCAACCGCCGCGCTTGTTCGCGTCGTTCCCAGGCGGCCAGTCCGAGGTGCGTGACGATCACGCGCAACTGCCGCCCTTCAGAAGCGGCCAACACCACGTCCAACGCACCACGTGGCTCGCGCCCTTTCACAGTCAAGTCAATGCGTGCCTGGGACAGGACGGGCAACTTGGTAAGCAGCGCATTGCCGTAGTAACCACGGTGGTTCAGGCGCACGCCGCCGTTGACAGGCAACAAGCCCGTAAGCGTCGCCAATTCATCAAGCTCGCGGTGCTCCGACGCCGAAGCACAATGAATCTCCTGCAGACCAATGAGATGCACGTTGAGCTCACAGATGACCTGGGCCACCCGTGCCACAGAGAACGCGCCGTCGGTGCCAACGCACCCGTGGACGTTATAGGTCCCAACCCGCAACGAGCAAGCCAACGCTACGCACCTTCCTGCACAGGCGCCACGTCGCCACGTGATCGACGGGCCCCCAGTTGTCGGCGCACCAAGTAGCCGATGAGAGCGAAGCCGCCCAACAAAAGGCACACAGACAACCCCGCGACCACAGCGTTGCGTGTGTTGGCGTGCTGCCAGTAGGCCGCAAACCTCCCGGAGAGCAGCGACATCAAGGTGATGCCCGGTAACAAGCCAACGGCATTGGCTAACGCGTACGCTGGAAAAGGAATACGCAAGGCACCGGCCACGAGATTGATCAAGGTGAAGCTGCCGACGGGCACCAAGCGTGCAATGAGCACAGCCAGGAAGCCGCCATGGCGAAGGCGCGGCCGCAGCTTTTGGGTGCGCCGCTGCAGCCACGGTATATGCAGCTCTTGCAGGAACAAACGCCCCACCCAGTAGGTGCCAAGGGCAGCAGAGAGCGCGCCCGAAAAGAGAATGCCGAAGGCGGGCCAACCGGGCGTCAGCACGCACACGGTGGCCATCGTTATACTAAGCGGCACAAACACGCTGGTGACCAAAGCTGTGGCCAAGCCCAAGCCAATCCAACCGGGCAGCGAGTCCAGGTAGGGCTCAAGCTTTGCGTGAAACCAGGCGGCAGCCGCCGTGACCTGCGGCGACAGCCAGCCGAGCTTCGCGGCCACTAGGCCGCCCAAGATGACGAGCGCCACCACGGTGTATAGCGCCAACGTGCTGCGCACCAAGCGCCGTTGCGGCTCGGGCATGGCTTCGCCCAACAAAGCTTCGGCACTGAGCGGCTTTTCAGGATCGGAGAACACGCCGTCGTAAACGCTGAAATCAAAATTGGGATCCGTGATCACCGTTTCAGGAACCGGCCGAAGGCCGCGCTCGTTCTTTGCCTGAGTGTCAATAAAGGCCAGCATGCCTTGTTCCTGCAGGCCCTGTTCAACGTGCTCAACCGTCAGCCCCAGGTGCTCCGCCAACAAGCGCGCGCGCCACCCGGCGATGGCGCGGCTCACAGTGCCATTGCCGTAGGCCAAGATGGCAAGGTCACACTCGCTGTCGAGCCGCATCGATCGATTGCTCAGATTCGAAGATCCAACTTTGGCGAACTGGTGATCCACGAACACGAGTTTGCTGTGCACGTAAACGTCAACCTCGCGTCCGTCTTCGGCACGAACAAATGGATAAAGCACGCGCAGCCGTTTTCCCACGTCGGCCTTACGAAGGCCTGCCAACAGCCGCTGTTTAAGCAATCCCATCGACTCTTGTTCCAGCCAGCCGGATTCGGCCTTGGGCAGCACGATGAGGATTTCGGGCCCCTGCGGTTGGCTCAGACTTTCCTGCAGGGCACGACCCACGGCGGCCGACGAGAGATATTGGTTCTCGATGTAAATGTGTTCCTTGGCTTCGCGGATGGCGGTGACGGTCAGCGCCTCCACCTCGGTGATGCATTGGCTTTCATCGTGGCACATGGTTCGGCAAATCCCGACCTTCACGTCCGTCAGCTCCGCATGGTCGAGGGCAAGCTGGCCCAGCGGCGGCGCGGGCAACGAAGTGTCTTGAGCGCAGCGCCAACGTTCCCGAAACAAGTCTCCAAGCTTGCGGGCCGCGGGGCCCGACACCGCCAGTTGTGCGTCGTGCATGGGATGGTGAGTGTTCCCGTCGGGCGTCGTTCGCCGCGGGTCGTTCGCCAGGTGCGCGTTCGTATCCCACCGCGCCAGTGTTAGATCGATCCCGCCACAAAACGCCACCGCATCGTCGATGACGACCATCTTCTGATGATGTGAGGCCCCTGGCGGGTGATGATCATCCATCCGAAATGTGAGCCGCTCGTGACCTTCCCATGCGAAGCGGTAGGAGGGCAAGGTTTGCCGTTCCCACACGTACAACAACGCGAAGTCCCACGCGAGGATGTAAACGTTCAGGCTGGGCGTGCGTTCGAGTAGCGCCGTAAGAAACGGCAGCAACTGCGCCGGCAGTCCGTCATCGGGCGGTCGCTCACCGTGCAGCGGCGTTCGCGAATCGATGTCCCAGCCCAGCAGATAAATGCTGTGGCGCGCGCGTGTGCAGGACCGCCGCAGGTCTTCGTAGTAAGCGGCCGCATCAACGAGCAGCTTCACTTGGCTTCCGGTCTCCACGGTCCAGCAGGTTTTTCCTGGCTCAAGGCGCATGTGACCACCGATAACAAGGTCCGTGCCAATCTGGATGTTGCCTAAATGAGGCGAGGTGCCCAAGGACCGTTACCGCCCATGCACGTGAGTCCTCAACCGTAACACGGGCGATACAGCGATCGTTCCTAGGCGACTTGAAATGTCACATAGAGGGGGCACATGCCTTGCACTCACCCCCATCGCAATGAGGCTTTTTGCGTGTCCACAGTGTGAAGAAGTCAGCTATTTCGAGAACGTGCAATGCGTGCATTGCCAAACTTCTCTGGCGTTTGACCCGACGGCCGCAGGATTGGTTGTGGTGACAACGGAGCACAAGCGTTGTGCGAACTTCGCGGACGGGGGCTGCAATTGGCTGGCACCCGCCGAAGATTCGTTGTGCGTGTGTTGCAGCCTCAACCGAACCATTCCCAACAAAGCCGACGCAGATGCACGGTTAGGGTGGCAGAAGATTGAAGCCGCCAAGCGGCGCTTGGTGTACGAGCTTTTGGATCTGAAGCTGCCCATCCAATCAAAGCTGCAGTCACCATCGGGATTGACCTTCGATCTGTTGATGCCGCAAGACGGAGCCCCTGTGATCACGGGACACGCCGACGGCGTCATCACGCTTAACGTGAAGGAGGCTGACAGCCCTTTTCGCGAGACGTTGCGGTTGAGCCTTGGTGAACCTTACCGAACGCTGCTCGGCCACCTGCGACACGAGGTGGGTCACTATTATTGGGATTTGCTGGTGGCGCCTTCAGAGAGCCGCTTGGCGGGATTTCGCGAGGTGTTTGGCGATGAACGCGTAAGCTATGATGAGGCGCTTAAGCGGCACTATTCAGAGGGCGCGCCGCCTGACTGGAGCAGCCGCTGCGTGAGCGCCTATGCATCCATGCACCCCTGGGAAGACTGGGCGGAAACATGGGCGCATTATCTTCACATCGTTGACGCCGTGGACACCGGGCGTTCATACGGCGTGCAATTGCGGCCGCGCAAGGATCCCACAACCGGCGCTGACACCGAGAAGCTGAAGTTGCCCGCCGCTCCAGGCGACAAATTCGACGCGATGATGGCCTACTGGTATCCGTTGACGTTCGCGCTCAACGGGCTGAACCGTTCGATGGGTCACCTGGATTGGTATCCCTTCGCGTTGTCAGCGGCGGCCATCGCCAAGCTGCGCTTTGTTCACGACGTGGTCGCTGGCCACACCGCAGAGACCAAAAGCAAAACTACGTCGCGGGGCGCACCCGCACAACCACATCGTTTGGATCAAGCCCCAACCGTTTGAGCGTCTCATCGTCGGGCATGCCCGTCTCGGGAATGCCTTGCGACGCTTGAAACTTGCGCAGGGCCGCTGGCACTGACCCTTGCTCTTGCAACAAGTCGCGGCGCTTAAGTTCTTCACGCAAAGCCTTTTGGCCCTCGGGTGTCAGCATCCGTAGCGGGTCGCTGGCCAACGGGACGTCGTCGTTTCCCCGGCCACGCGAGGCCGGCTTGGCCCTGGTCGATGAGGTGGCGGCATTGTCTTGTTTCTCGGGCTTCGCTGCCTTGCTGGCCTCCGATCCGCTTTCCACTTCTTTGGTGTGGCTGCAGGCCCCAGGCGCGATGACCATCAATCCGATAAACAGAGCGCGTTTCACAAATGCGTACATCATGACTTCTTGCTTGGTTGTGCCTCTGGGGGCCCCTTCTTACGATCGAGGCCCTCTTTGATCTGTTTCACGGTGGATTCTTTTTCGCCGGCCTGCGGCGGCGGCAAATGTGAAAACCCAGAACGCAGGCCCACCACAAATGCATTGCGAATGACGCCGATGATCGCAGGCGTAATTTGCGCCTCCGGCGCATCGATGCGCCCCTTCAAGGGGACCACAGTGGCCACAGCGTCCCTGCCTGGCACGTCGTCAGACAGAATGTCCAAGGATTCATCCACCACCCACGCCTTGAAACGGTTCCACAAACCGTCATCGGCAGAGCGCACTTCGATGTTCTTGAGCACGGGTTTCACGCCGCCCGAGATCACACCTTTGCGCACGTCGAATTCAGAGAACAGATCAACCGTGCCTGCTTTAAGGACCATATCGCCCTTGGCCGCAAGCAATCCATTGATGTCCGAACCGCCAAGGCCGCGCATGGAAGCACGCCCAGAAAAATTGAGGCCCTTATTCCACGGATCCAATGTTGCGAACATTTCGACCGTGGCCGTGCGTTGCAGCTTTCCGCGCGCCATTACCGTGGCAGGACGCCCTTCGCCCAGATCTTTTCGCGAAGCCAGGTTCTGCGCCACGATCTCAAAATCATGCAGCCATATAGTGGGGTTGTCCTTGCCTTCGCCCGCTGCAAGCGTCAGCTCGCCATCAACCACTTCAATGCGTGCCACCTTCACGGGCGCTTGCTTCTCGAGCATGGTTGCCAGATCAATGCCTTTGCTGGCCTTCGATTTGGCACGGCGGTAAACCACAACCTTCGGCTTCTCGATTCGTGCCTTCATCACCAAATCGCCCTCAAACAGGGCGCGCCACAACAAACCGCCCTCAATGCGTTCTGCGTAGAACAGCGGCTCTTTCCACGAACCGCCAGGCACTTCGATCAACTTTAGGCGATCAATCGTCAAACCCGGCGGCACAATTGAAACGTGCGCACCGGCAATAACGCCATCCATACCAGGTGTTTTCTTGAGCTGGCGACGAATCGCCCACGTCGCCAGCGGGTCAAGAACCACCCGAATCAAAAGGCAGACACCTATAACCACCCCCAGCGCGATTAACGCCCTTCGTCCGCCTCGTGACATCGCCACCCGCCCCCAAAATAAGCTTTTCTAAATAAAGATAATCACCGGCTCAGGCTGTGCGTCGTGACAACGCTTTCCAAATGCCGATGACGATGATGGAGCCCAACAGCGCCACAACCGTGCTGGCGATGAATCCGTTGTTTGACGAACTATCACCGAAGACAGCGCGGGCAATGAAGCCACCAACCACAGCGCCGATGATGCCGATGATGATGTTGGCCAAACCACCTTGGCGAGCGTCGGTACCCATGATCTTGCTGCCGATCCAACCTGCCAATGCCCCAATAATGACCCACATGATGATGCCGTACGCTGGATTCATAGCTCTTTGCTCCTGTTAGAGTGTCGTTTTGTCGATGTGAACGACCTGCACTAATTCAAGTCTCGTGCCACTTGCGACACATGTGCATCGGCCCCACTTACACTCAGATGGCCTTCGATTTTCAGAAAATGCGTGTCAGGGCGGTAACGGGCGGGTCTGCCGTTACACAACCATCAATAGTTTTTCTTCCACACCAAATCGCCGCTGCCTGAACCAACGTCGCCGTATTCACCTTCGAAGCTCCAGCGCGGCGTCAGTTGATATTCAAGGTGCAGAGCGTTTTGGTTCTCATAACGCCAAGGCTGCGCCAGAAGACGGCGGACATACCCAACATACAGCCGATCGGTGACGTACGTCCCGGCCTCAATTGCATTGGCGCTGATCGAAAGAACATCCACCGGCAAACGGCGGAGAATCGTTCCGCGCAGTTTGGAAGCCAACATGCCGCCGGCCAAAGCGGCCGCCTGCTGCTGGGGCTGGCCCCCACCCCCTCGCGCGCCGCCCGCGCCCACAGGTTCCCTGCGGCCCGTAAGTAAAATAGAAAGGATCTCGGTCTGCGCCAACGGCGGATTCGACGTGAATTTCACGTTCAAATTCTCGGCCCTGCCTTTCACTGTGATCGTAATCTGCACTTGCTCTTGGTCGTTGAAGTGGTCAACGGTGCAATCCAACTGTGGGTTGCCCGGTTCTCCCATGAACTTCACTTCAGACGTATCGCGGATCTCGAAAGCGCGGCCCAGCACACTCACACGGCCGCGCCTCACGAAGACGGAGCCATAGATCTCAAGACCGTCCTCACGCTCGATGCGGAAGTTGTCGCCTAGCCCCAACTCAAGCGAACCGTCATCGCCGCGAACCCATATGTTGCGCGGCGCTTTGACGTGGATGAACATGGGATACGATCCCAACGCAGGCAGCGCGAGGCCCGCAGGCGCCACCGCGTTCGCCTGATCGTCCCTCACGGCCTCTTTGGCGACGAGGCCAGCATACTTTTTGCGCTCGGCCTTCGTGGCGGGTTGCCCGCCATTGAACAACACCAGGTCGTCGGGTCGATCGAGATCCTGCAGGGCTTTTGCTTTGGCGCGCTCGGCATAGACCCGCGCTTCTCGAATATGCAAAGGCTCGATCGTGAGCTTGCTCAAGGTAACGGTGCCTTTCCAGCCGGCGTTGAGGTCAAGCTCGCCCAACTTTCGTTGCGGCGCCTGCAAAGGAAACCGGCGCAGCTTCAACGCGCCTGTGAGCGCCATAGCGTCCTTACCCGTGCGTTCAAGTTTGGCCGTCATCTCACCCCGCCCCGCACCACTTTCAAAATTGAAAGCTTCAAGAATCAACTGCCCCGGCGCGGCTTTCATCCGTACATCAATGTCTTCGAAGCGGGCGACTTCTATGACCTCGACCGATCCATCTTTTACCGATAGGTTGCCCTCGAATTTGGGCGCCGCCATGGTGCCACCGACGTTGAGGTGTCCATTCATCATGCCGCCCACGCCACGCAAGCTCTCGATCCAGCCGTCGAACAGGGCCAGGTTGAACGCCGTGGCCGTCACGTTCACATTCGTGGGGGGCAAAGCTTCACGCGCCGGCAGGGGTGCCAATGGCAAAGGTCTCGTGGTGTGAACGTTCACGTCAAAGGTGCCACCATTGGCGCTGGTTAGGTGGGCCACTAGCTTAGGGATCATCTTTTCGTAGTCAGCCTTGATATCGATCTCGCCCAGCGCGCGCGTACCGCGCTTGATTTGCGACACTGTGACCTCGACGTGCGCGTTGGGCGCCGGCAAGGTTCCCTTGCCACTCATCAACGCATGAAACCGTCCCTGCATTGGTTCCATCGTGAACTGCGATGGCTCTGGCGCGAACGACTGGATCTGCTGCATGCGCAGGGGCCCAAGCTCCGCTTGCCACTGCACGTCTGCGTGCTGCCAAGCCTTCACATCAAGCATGCGGCCCGCGGGCCTGCCTTGCGCGGTCAACATCACCAAACGCGCGGCGTTGCCTTTGGCAACGGTGTCTATCCGTAAAGACAGGTTCGCATCCGTCGTTGTGAGGTTTGCCTGCAAATTCACGTTCGTCGCTGGGAAGCGGTTCGTGCGCGCACGGTCCACGAGCAGGCTCAAGGTGCCTTGGGCCGATTGCAAAGATCCCTTCGCATGAGCTTGCAGCCCCGCGCGGCCTTTCAGCCCTTCCAAGGCTGCCAAAGCCCCTGGGCGTGCCGTTGCCGCCGCCAGTGTTTTGAGCACAGCAAGGTCAACGCCTTTGACGTCAACGTCGGCGTCATACGTCATGCGCATAATGGCGGCGCGCCAGGCGTTCGGGTTCTGCAGGTTGCCGGGCGTCCGCCATCGGCCGCGAAAACGAACGTCTGAACGTTCCGCCAGTTGGAGGTTGTTCACCTTGGCCACAGTGTCCACGCGCAGGTCCAAGTTTGAACGGGCTGGCATGATGTTCGTTTGCAACGTAATGTTGGTGGCGGGAAACCGATTCGTGCGCACTTCGTGCACCACGAGGTCCAGTTGGCCCTGCACGCTGGTCATCGATCCCTTCGCGTGCATCTGCAAAGCCGCATCGCCCTGTAAGCCTTCAAAGGCGGCCAAGGATGTTGGCGGAAGCGAGGGCTGCGCCAACGTTTTCAAAGCAGCGAGGTCGGCACCTTTCACATCCACATCGGTGTCGAACGTCATCCGCATGATCGCGGCGCGCCACGCTTGTGCATCGCGAACGTCGAGGGGGCGACGCCATCGTCCCCGCAAGCGTATGTGAGAGCGCTGGATCGCCTGCGGGTTTGTGAAATCCACCTCGGCCGCCAGGCTTTGCCCCGCTGGCATGAGAACCGTGGCGGCCACATCGCCTAGGGATTGCTGCCCAAGACGGAGGCGCCTGGCTTCTACCTTCACATTCACGTCAGGAAAGGCGGGACCGCCCAAGGTGCCGCTTACTGACAGCGTCGCCTGGACATTGCCCTCAAGCGGTGGGCCGCGGACGCCGAACGCGCGCGCCGCTTTTGTGATTGAGGGGACGGTGGCGGTGACGTCGAAGCTTAACGGCAGCGGCACGGTGTTGTCCGCCTTCAAAGCCAAGAGCGGGAGCTCATACCTGGCTTGCACGTTCGCACCGGGGTGTTGCACCAAGAGCGTTCCTTGCAGCGTCATCCCCTTAAGAAGCCCTGCCTGCACCGTCAACGTACCTAAGGCCTGCTTGTCCACTTGCACACCCTGCAACACCAAACGGTGTTCGTTTTGCAGCTTGCCGCCCGTTATTGGTGACAGGGCCAGCGCTTCGACGCGCATGGTGTCGGCCTGCAGTTGCGCAAACTTTCCTGTGGCCTTTACCACGGGCGCAAGCGGTGTTCCTTCGGCGTTCACCGTAAGTTCGCCCGATCCAGCCAGCGGCGGCACATCAACGCCAAACGTGCGAAGCCGGCTTGCCGTCCCCGCAAGATCAGCAAGCTCAACGGACGCGTTTACAGCGAACGGCGTGAGAAGCGTCTTCCATGGCCCTGCGCGTCCTGATACACGCAGCTCGTTTCCATCCACATTGGCTTGCAAACGAGCGATGGTGGCGATGCCATCTTTCACGGCGGCATCGATCGCCACGTCTTTGAACGCGATGCCTTGCACGACGCCATTGTCCACAGACAACGCCACGTGCCCGTTTAGCCCCTCGGGTGCTAACCCTTGCGCCTCCGCGCGCAGGCGGAAGGGAAGCCTGTCGGGCTTTTCAAGTTGGCCAGCCACACTCACGGTCAGCGCTTCGATGCGAGGCCACGCTACACTCGCGTGAACATCTAAATCAATCTTGGCCACCGCCAGTTCTTGGGGCGGCCCCACATAGCGGACAGCCGCATTTTCTACGTGTAGGCGCCCCAGAGTGACCTTCGGCGGGTTGCTCTTCTTGTGACTGGAGTCTTTCTTGGGTTCTTCCTGCTTAGGCTCCAGGGCCTTGGCCACCGTGAACTTTCCGTCCGCTGCATCCTTCTGCAGCAACAAGGTTGGTCGCAACAGATCGAACGTATCGATGCTGATGTTCTGTGGCCGCAGCGTCTTCCAGTGAGGCTGCACCTTCACTTGATCTACGTGCGCAACCACAACACCGTTGTAGAGAACCGAAACATCAAGAAGCGTGAGCGCCGTGCCGTGGCGCTGCAGTTCACGCACTTGCACTTGCCCCACGAAGGTGGCGTTGTATCTCTTGAGCCCCCATTGCGCCAGTGTGTTGAGCCCGTGATGCGATACCGCGTACGCCGCGGCGCCGGCCACCAACACAATCAACAACAACACGCCTAAGCCCAACCAGCGCAACACACGCATCAGAATGACTCTCCAATCGAAAGGTGGATCTGGCACGCACCATCGGGCAGCGTGCTGCCGCCTCCGCCGATGCCAAAGCAGCTGCTGTCCTCGCTAACCGTGCCCACGCGCGCCGCCTCGGGCCCAATCACGTCCCGCACCACGCCACCCGGCAAGCGACGGGCCACATCGAAACGAAACAGCCCCACGGGCGTTTTCCACCGCAAACCAATGCCGAGCGCGTGCTGAAACGATCCGATGCCTTCCACGGTCAACGCCTTGTGCGTGACGTTGGCGGCGTCGTAGAACGTGGCGAGTCCCAGGACTTCGGTCATGCCATAGCGCGCCTCCAGCGCCCCCAAAACAAGTCCGTTCCCACCAATCGGCACGTACGCCGCGTCCTCGCTGGTCGGTGTTTCAAACACGGGCAACAACGGCGAGAATCGCCGGTACCCGAAGCCGCGCATTGACATACCGCCACCCGCGAACAAGCGCTGCGAGATGGGCGTCTTGTCGGGATCGTTGGCGGGGTTCCAAAGCGATCCAGCCTGAAAGCGCGCCGACAGCGTAAAATCGTCCCACGTCTCATAGACCCGCAGATCAAGAATGGCGCGCAGATACGTGAAATTGCCTTGCAGGGGCCCGCCACCTTCTTGAAGCTCGAAGTCTGCAAAGAAACCTCGTTTGGGTTCAAGGGGGTTGTCTCGTCGATCGTAAACCAGGCGCTGGGACACGAACGATAGCCATCGCAAACACTTTGTTTCTTCATTGTCGCAGCCTAAAACGATCGGTGCCGAGATCGGATTGATGGCCGCCAACGTCTCCAGGTAAGAGCCATCAAGCGTGTACCCCACCGACAAGCGCAACTTGGATCGGATCAACCACTGCACTTCGGGGCCGGCCCGACCTGTCGATGCCTTGAATGCCTCCTGCAACTGACGCTCACCCTCCGCGCGCACGGTGAGCTTCAGCGATGGCTTACCCAAAAAGCGGGGTTGTTCAAACTCGGTTCGCAAGCTTGCGATGGGGCCGCTGCGCACGGTGAGCGCCTTATCGCCTCTGACGTTGGTAAGCACGTCTGGAAGGAACGCCCAACCCACTTTCGATTGGATGCGCAAGATGCGCAAGCCGCCTAGGAAATTGCGATCGGACCAGTCGCTGATCAACCTCAACTCATTGCGCACCTGATCAAACCCCGCGCCACCACCCAGGCGTAGCGTGTGAAACGGCGCTGTATCTGTCTCCACCCGCAGAGGCACGGCGCCCTGCGACGCGTGTTCAAAATCGGGGTGCACTTCCGCGCGCGAGAACACGCCCATCGCGGCCACGCGGCTCGTGGCTTCCTCCACGTCTTCTTCCGAGTAAGGTGCACCCACAGGCGCGGCCAACAGCACCTGTTGACGGATGAATTCGGGATCCACCTTGGGATGCGATTCGGGCACCACAACAGGAGCGGCAAACTTGTAACTGGTTCCAGGTGCCACGCGGATCGTCGCGTGCACGGCGTTCGTGTCCAAATCCACGCGTGCCATACCCTTGACTTCGGCTTCGCCAAACCCGGCGTTGCGCAGACCATGAAGCAGTGAATTCTTCGCTTCGGCCCACGCCGCCTCCGTGAACGGCTTGCCCTTCACCAAAGGAAGATCCTCGGTCAGAAGCGTTTTCACCTTGGGTGGCACGCCGTCGAGGCCTTCGATCGCCAACGTCTCCAAAACGAAGCGTGGCCCTTCAGCCACTTTGGCTTGCAAGGCCACCTTTTCGTTCGTGTCGCGCCGGGTGGCGGGCGGCACATCAGACACGCTCACTTCCGCCTTATAAAACCCCTGGGTTTCATAGAAACGTTTGATGCGCTCTTTGTCTTTGTGCCAGCTAACAGGGTCGAAGTACTTTTTCTTTGCAAAGGGCCACCAGCCCGTGGCTTCCATGACGATCTTCTTTTTGATCGCGCGATCGCTTACGGCCTTGTTGCCCTCGATATCAAGCGCCTTCACCTGCGGCCCCGCAGGCGTTTGCTTCTGGGCACAGCCAATCAGCGTCAATGTAAGGAGGACGAGGAGCAAGCCGGGGCCGCAGCCACGTCGAGCGGGCTTCGAGGGATCAGCAGGCATTGCTAGACGTGGTTCTTCAGCAAGATGCCGGCGTTCAAATACGTTGCGTACGAGGTCCACGCCAAGTACGGCAACATCAACACGGCGCTGGGACCATCCACCTTACGGGCGGCATTTGTTGTGGCGGCAATCGCAGGCACCAAAGCACCGATGATCACCATCGCGGCCGCTGGCTGTTTCACGCCGAAGAACACTGGCGACCAAGCGGCGTTGAGCGCGAGCTGTGTGCTCCACCACGCGAGCGCTTTGCTGCGCTCAGGTGAGGCGGGGGCTCTCACCAAACGGACACCGGCATAGGCGATGCCCATGTAGAGCAAAGTCCACACCGGACCAAAAGCGGCGTTGGGTGGTGTTCCCACCGGCTTCCTTAACTGGTGATACCACAAGCCGGGGCGAGACGTTGTTGCACCCAAAGCAGCAGCTCCGATGGTGGCTCCCACCACGGCCGCTGCGCCCCAAACCCAGCTGCGTTTGCGAGTTGTTTCCGATGTGTTGTTCACTGTCTTCATTGCCTCGGCAATCGTATGTGCAGGGCGTATGCCGACGATCTGCGGAGGTGCACGACGTTACCGAACCACGATGCGCGTAACGGCTTTGGGACGGCGCTCCGTTGAATGAGCGGCTTTTGTCGACCCAAACGGCGGGCGTTGCGTTGGCATGTGACTTGAATATTAGGAGGGCACGAAACGGGGATGGTGATGGGGAGGACTGGGGGTTAGGTGCAGGGGTACGGTAGGTGTGGCTGGGCGGTGTAAAGGGATTGGGTGGCGTGGGAGTTTGGCGGTGGGGTAGAGGCGACGGGTTTGAGTGAGGACGCCGGGGTGCACCGCCTCGGCGTCCAGCGTTTTCGAAAACACGATGACGCAGGCGACGGCCCAGTGTTTTGTCGGGGGGATGGGCCCCTCCAGATGAGCCTGCGCGTGGAATGGTCAGCGACTGCGCTTAGAGCTCCTGACGCTACGAAGTGGTGACACCTGTAGCGGAGGACGCACACGTCTTTGGCTATGCGGCATCCATCAAACGCCGAAACGGACTGTCGCTGCTTGGTGTCCGCCGTAGCCAGTCGAACAAGCGCTCAGGGGTTCCACAATCGAACCACCCTGCCCTCTCTAAGGTTGCCACAAACAAGTTGTCGGCCCTCTCAAGCACGCCCGAACTGAAATCAACGTTGGGCATCTGCTCGTAAATGCGATCAGCAAAGCCCACAGCGGACAATGGCGATTGCACCAACTGCTGAATGTAAGGCTCGAACAAAGAGGGAATCGTTTCATTGCCACGCAACACGGTGGCCCAAAGAGACGAGGCGCGGCCCATTAAGATCATGGTATTCCATAGGGCCTGTGCCTTATAAAGCGCGCGCGCCGTTTCGCTGTCGGGCTTCTCTATAAACCCTTTGATGCGTCGGCAATTCTGCACAGGTTGGCCAGGCTCAATCCACCCCAGATCAGTCGCGGGGTGCTCGGCCTTGATGCCCAAGATGCCGATGTCACGCGGCGACTCTTGAATTGTTTGGCGAATCTGCGCGACAGCTTCATACAAGGCTTCGGGGCGCTCGATGTGATGGTCCGACGGTGAAATGAGCACCTCGGCCTGAGGATCATGCGCCAACACGTGGCACAGCGGCAACATGATCCCGGCTGTGGTGCCGCGATCAGCAGGCTGGGGCACAATGCGCACACCAGGGTATTCTTGCAGCTGCTTGGCGGCCAACGAAGCCCATTCTTTCGCCACCACCACCACGGTGCGCTCCTGCGGCACCAACGACGCCAAGCGATCCTGGGTTTCTTGCAAAAGGCTGCGTTTCGAGCTCAACAAAGGCAGGTACTGCTTCGGCACCTCTTGCCCAATAAGCTTGCGACTCAAGGGCGAAATGCGAGCGCCCTTGCCGCCGGCTAAAACAATCGCCCAAAGGTTTCGCGTCTTGGCTGGCACTGCTTTCATGAGGGACCTCCTGCGTCCAAGCTCAATAAGCATGATTCGTGCCGGGTACCTCTACGTCACGTTTCTTCGCGGATGAGCGCGAACGGTAGCGTCGTGAAGGTTTGGTCAAGAGCGAAACCTTGGGCACCATTGTTCGTTCCAGGGATGATCGCTTCGCCGGTTAACACGTTCACGTACCGAGCCTGCGGTATAAGTTCGGCAACATCCACGAACGTTTCAGACCAGGCCTTCCCCGTCGGCACCACTCCGTCTTTCGACAGCTCGCCAAACAACCGCCCCACCAAGGCGATCACCCTTTGCCCCGGGTAGCCACGCGCAAACGCCACCACGTGACGAGCCAGTGGCCCCCATACGCGACAAACTTCATAGCGGTGGCTTTCTAACGCAGCCGCGCGCTGGTGCCGAAGCTGCGCGCAGCGCTGGGTGACCAGCATTTTTATCAAGCCATCGTCCGGCTTCTGCAGCCACATGGCCACCTGTTCGGCAGACACAGGGGCGTCGGCAACGGCTGACAACCGCGCGCCCAGAGTTTCGAAAGCCACGGGACGACGGTTGTCCGGATCGACGAAGGAATGATCCCAGCCTTCAGTGCCTTGGTAAAGCTCGGGTACGCCGGGGCACGCAAATTTCAAGATCACCTGCGCCAAGCTGTTGAGCACGCCTGGCACTTTCAGGCGCAGAAAGAAGGCGCGAAAATCGGCCAAGAAAGCGGTGCTCTTCTCCTCGGACAATAAGGCGTCAACATAGCGATCGATCGCGGCCTCATAGGCTTTGTCAGGGTTGGTCCAGCTTGTGTCGCGTTTGGCTTCCGCAAGGGCCTTATGCAACGAAGCCTTAAAGCGCGAGGGAAAATCACCGGACACATCCAACCCTTCCGGTGGGCAGCCGCCAAGCAGCGATTGATAAATGAAAGTCTCGGTGATGTCGTCGGGCGCATACTTGCCTGCGTGGTGAACTCGCAAAGGCGCGTTCAGCTCCCGCCAGCGCAACACAGTTTGCACCCATTCGGGGGCAATCTCCGACAAAACGCACAGCCTCGCCCGAGCGTCTTCGCCCCGCTTGGTGTCGTGTGTGGCCGACGCCGATAAGCCCTTGGGGCGCGTTTCGGCGCGCAACCGCTGCACGAAATGAAATTCATCCACAGACACGCCCAGGTGGTCTGGATTCACGCCCACCTCAGATAGCCCCAAAAGCGGAAAGTATCGATAGAACGCCGTATCTTCGAGGCCTTTGGCCGTCACGGGTCCGGTCAGCTGTTGGAAGCGCAGCACGAAGTCCTTGCGCTCTTGCATTTGATCGGCGGTCAGCCCTCCCGGATCACGCAACATCAAAACGTCGCGCATGAAATCGAACAGACTTTGGTTTGTGACGGGGTTGCGTCGTTGCGCCTCTTCGAGGGCCAGCGTGATCATGCGGGCGTCGCGATCCGTGACGTCGCTCGTGCTCTCGGTGACATAGGTTCGGTACACGGGAAAGCAAGCGATCACCTCGCGCAAGCAATCCGTAAGGCTCGCCAAGGTGAAGTCACGGCTGTAACGATGCTGCTCTGACAAGCGGTCCAAACGTCGCCCCAACACAGTGAGCTCACCTGCAAAGCTGCTGCCCAAGATGAGGCGCTTCGATTCATAAGCCACGTCCTTGTAGCCCGCCTCGGAGCCTGTCAGCGTTCGCCAGGCTTCGCGCACGCGCCACGCTTGCTCCACGTCCACCAACACATTCGCCACAGAGGCCAGGTGTTCGTATCCGGTGGTTCCCGAAGCGCTCCAAGAATCAGGCAGTGATTCGCCGGGGCTTAAGATCTTCTCCACGACCACGTAAGGCGTCTTGTGCGGCACAAGGTCGCGCAGCCGATCTAGGTACGCTTGTGGCTCGCGAAGGCCATCCACGTGATCGATTCTAAAACCACTGAGCCATCCGTTGGCGAGCCAACGCTGCGGTAAGGCGTGAACCGCATCGAAGACGGCGTCGTCATCCACGCGGATCGCTGCGAGCGCGTCCACGTCAAAGAAGCGCCTGTAGTTGATCTCGTGCGCCGCCACCCGCCAGTTCGCCAAACGATAGTGTTGCAGGCCGATGAGCTGTTCCAACCGATCGAAACTCGAAGGTTCGCCAGGCGTGCCGTTGATGAGCACCAGCTGCCGTTCAAGCTCTTGCGCCACCTGATCGTCTTGGCACAGCTGCGTGATCCGGCGTGCCATCGCCTCGCGTTCGTGTCGCCACGCGCGCGGGCCGCCGTCTGTGGGCCAGTGGGTGACGGCGCGCAGGATGCTTTCAATTTCGATGGCGTTGGGACCATCTTGGCCCTCTTGGGCCCGCACAGCTTTCCACCACGGCTGCAGGATGAGCTGCCAGGAGGGCGGCGCCAACGGCAGCATCAAACTGCCGTACCGCAACACAAACACACCCGCCTGCTCGATCACTTCCAGGGCGCCACGCTCAAGCTCGAATCCAAATTGAGCGCCAAGGATCGGCAGCAGCACCTTGTTCACAAGTTCAGCTTTCGGGGGCCCCCAATCGATGTCGAAAAAGGCTGCGGCTGCAGCGCTGGGGCCGTTTTCGAGCACATCCTGCCACTGCCGGTTCGCAGCGCTGGCAATGCACATGTGATTGGGCACCAAATCTAAGATCAACCCCATCTGAAGTTGTTGGGCGCCTTCAGCCACTTTTTGTAGCTCCTCTTCGGTGCCAACGTCGGGGTTCAAACAACTGTGATCGATAACATCGTAACCGTGGTTGCTACCGGGCATCGCTTTATACAGCGGCGAAAGGTGCAGGTGACTGACGCCGAGCTTATGCAAGTACGGAAGCAGATCGCCAACACGCCTTAGGTCAAAGGCGCGGCTCACTTGAATGCGATACGTGAGTACGGGAGCGGAATCAGCCATAATGGCCACGCGTCCCTTTCGAGAAACGTGCCAAAGTTTGTGCAGCGCTTTTCATTCTTCAAACTCACCGGACGGTTACTCGTTTTACACCGCGAGGCCCAAACCGTTACCGCCAGCACATGAATTCGGTGGCACGTCCGCCCGCGCCGCTGGAACGGCGGTTGCACGGATGACCGCTGGGGGAAACGACGATGAAAAAGCAACAGAACGACAACGTGAGTGCCATCGACATGCTGGAGGCCCAACACCGTGAGGTGGAAGAGCTGTTCGATCAATTCGATGAACTTGCAGAGGATGATCCGGCCAGTGAGAACGCGTATCTGGCGGCGCGAACGATTTGTGATCGGCTCACGCAACACGCCGTGATCGAAGAGGAGATCTTTTACCCAGCCGCACGCACGCAAGACACGGAGGATCTTGTGGCTGAAGCCGCGGTTGAACACTTGTCTGTGAAGCGCCTGATCGCGGACGTCGAAGCCATGAGCGCCGGCGACGAAATGCTCAAAGCCACCGTAAGCGTTCTTCAGGAGCAAGTGGAACACCATGTGGAAGAGGAAGAGCAGTCGCTGTTTCCTCAAGTGTCGCAGGACCTATCATCAGACGAGTTGGATCGACTGGCGGAACAAATGCGCGAGCGTCTGACGGACTTGCAAGAGACGAGCGGCAAAGCACGCAACGGCCGGGCGAAGACCATCAAACGCCCTTCGCCAAACGTTTGAAAGCCTTAAGATACGCTAAGAACGACCGCGACCACGATGGGCGCTGCTTACGCGGCGCCCATCGCATCGCCTGAGGCCTGCAAATCGGCCGAGGCTGCTGGTAACGAAACCACAAAGGTGGCGCCCGCGCCGGGTGAGCTGGCCACGCGAATCGTTCCGCCCATGGATTCCACAATCGCGCGAGCAATCCAAAGGCCGAGGCCCATGCCGCCGAAGTGCTTTGGCGAAACGGCCCGTTCAAACCGGCCGAAGATGCGCTCTTGATCCGCTTGCGCGATGCCGATGCCATGGTCGCTCACAGTGATCACTGCGTTCGCGTCTTCTCGCTTGGCAGTCAGCACGATGGGACGTCCACAACCGTATTTGATGGCGTTCGACACCAGGGTCGAGATCACCTTCTGCAACCGTCGCCGGTCCCACATACCGGACAAGGCATCGTCATCGGCCTCGAACCGCACCTCGCTGTGCGCTTGCTTCGCCGCCGTAGCGAATGAATCTATGACGTCTTGAATCAGTGGTACAAGGCTTGTGTTCTCCAACTGCAGCGATAGGGGTGAGGCGCTGACCTGCGAGACATCCAGCAGATCCTCAACCAGTGACCCCAACCTTTTTGTTTGGCGGCCAATGTTGTCGGCGCGAGCGCGCAGTCGATCAAGGTCCACGGGCGCAGCGTTCGCCAAGGACATGGCGAGCGAATCAACCTGCAGCTGCAACGCGGTCAAAGGCGTCTTCAATTCATGCGACGCCACAGACAGAAAGGTTTCACGCGCGCGCAAGTTGCGCACGGCCGTCGCTCGCGCTTCGCGCAGATGAGCCGCGTTTGTGACAGCCTTGAGCCGAGCCTGCACTTGAGTTCGCAGCACCAAGAATAACAGCAAGCTAACGATGACGCCCAACGCAGCGCTGACGATCAACTCCGAATCCCAAGCAGAGACCGCGTGTGGTTTAAGGTAAAGGCTCAAGGTTAGATCGCGCCCGCCCACTCCGAGTGAGCGGCTTGAAATCAGCTCGCTGCCTTCAGGCAAAGGGCTTTGGTAAAGCGCTTCGGCGGCGTCCCTCGGCCCCGTGAACAACTGCACGGCGAAAGTGGCGCGCTCGGCAGCGGATAGGATCCAAGCAACAAGATCATCCGCCCGGTAGGCCGCAAAGATGAACCCCACCAGCCCGGCGCCACGCTCGTCGGCAGAGCCCGGCTCTACGCCGCGCTGATAAATGGGCACATAGATTACGAAGCCGAAGCGGCCCTGTTTGCCTTGATCTTGCAACAGCGACAAGCGTCCCGAAGCGGCGGGCTCACCATGCTTTCTGGCGAACTCCACGGCTGCTTTGCGCACGGCTTCGGCGTGCATGTTGTAGCCAATCACTTTACGGTTCTGCTCCGTCAACGGTTCGATGAGCTCAACAGGGAAGTACTCATCGCGAGCGTCCTCGGGCCACACGTGAAAGCCGGGCACGCGCTGTTTGACGGTTGCCCAATACCCCGGCAGCTCTTGCGCCGTCACGCGGGGGCAAAAGCCCAACGCGAGAACGCCATCAAGGGCGCCGAAGCGCTGCAAACTGCGAGCGAAATTTCTGAATTCCGCGGGCGTCAAACGGGCATCCACACCAAACAACGCCGCGCCGCCGACGAGCGCTGTCATATTGCGACCCATCCTCGTCGCGAAGCGGTTCTGAACGTCGATGGCCTGCTTCTGTGCCTCCAAGGCCTGGCGCTCCTGCTCGCCCTTCAAAAACGCGCTGGTCAAAAGTACGGTGATCAAAAGCGCGGCGGCAAACACCACGTACGCCAGCCATGTCTCACGCAGAAGGCCACGCCGGATGGAACTGATACGCGGCACGCGTTCCTCATGCGCGACGTCATCGACGTGGGAGTGGGAGAAAAAAGGCACGGTTCTTGTAGTTACAAGCGGTGTGCCAGGAGAAATCGCCGGCAAACGCGCCGGAACGGATTCAGAGTGTTACCACATCGGTACCTGGCGTTACCGAAAAGTATCATCGAGGCCGACAGAATGACCCAAGCAAAACTCTCTCAACCCGCCGAAGCGCAGGGGAAATCATTGCGAATCCTATTGGTTGACGACGAACCTGAGTTACGAGGTGTCCTTGAGGACGCTCTGCGAGAAGCAGGATACGTGGTCGAAACGGCTGCCGATGGGTCTGAGGCCCTCGGGCAACTGGAACACAATGTCTTCGACGTTGTGATTACCGATGTGAGACTGCCCAAAGTTGAGGGGCTATCGCTTCTAAGACACGTGCGTAGTGAATCCCCTCAAACGAAGGTCATCATGATGACGGCTTATGGCCAGGTCACTGACGCCGTGGCTGCCCTCAAGGAAGGCGCCTACGACTATCTGACCAAGCCCTTCGACATCGAAGAACTTCTCATTCAGCTGACGCATATCAGCGAACACCTGGGACTCAAGTCCGAACTTGAACAGATCCGGTCGCAACTGGCCACCGGTCAGGTGACGGGCGGCACCACGTTGGTCGGTGAGTCGCCCCCCATCCGCCGCGTGAAGGAGATGGTACGCATGGTGTCGCAAAGCGATGCCCCCGTCCTCATCACGGGCGAAAGCGGCACCGGCAAAGAACTTGTGGCGCGCATGATCCACGAAGGTTCCCCGCGTTCAAAGGGGCCGTTCGTCGCCGTTAACTGCGGCGCGCTGGCTGAGAACCTGATCGAAGCTGAGTTGTTCGGCCACGAACGTGGCGCATTTACGGGCGCCGTCAAGAAGCGTGATGGGCGATTCAAAGCCGCCGATGGTGGAACGCTGTTCTTGGACGAAATCGGTGAGTTGCCTTTGCATGCACAAGCAAAACTGTTGCGCGTGCTACAGGAAGGAACGTTTGAACCCTTGGGCACGAACATCACCGTGAAGGTGGACGTGCGAATCGTTTCTGCCACGCACCGTACGCTGCGCGATCTGACCAAGACCGGCGCGTTCCGCGAAGACTTATTCTACCGGATCAACGTCATCGAGATTCCGTTGCCACCGTTGCGCGAACGTCCCGGCGACATGCCGCTGCTGTTGCGACACTTGCTCGAGCGCTTTAAGCCGCCCGGCTCCGAGTTGCCAACGTTGACGCCGGCGGCGTGGATGGCTCTAAAGCAATACGAGTTTCCTGGCAACGTGCGTGAGTTCCAACATGCCATCGAACACGCGACGGTGCTCGCTGGCGGACAGACGATTGATTTCAATCACCTGCCCGTGAGCATCACTGAAGCCGTGCGACCGCGTTCAGCGCAGTTTGCCGCCGTGGAAGGCGCCTCGGGAGAACTAAAACCGTTGGCTGTGGCTGTTCGTGAATTCGAGCGTGAATACCTGGGCCGTGCGTTGACCGCCACCGGCGGCAAGCGCGCCAAGGCCGCTGACCTGCTCGGCATCGCCCGCAAAACACTGTGGGAAAAGCTTCGCTAGCGCTGGCACGGGCTGGTAACTGGCGTAGTGGCAAGGGCCAAAATCCTTCATTATTCCGGGCAAAAAGCGCCCCTTTGTGATTGGCCTCGTTCTTGTATCACCCACGATTGAGGAATCTTTCACATGTCGTGGGCCATTAGCGCGGTTATGTTCACAATCTGGGTTGTTGCGGTGCTGTCATCGCATGCGTTCCACGGGTTTGTTCACGCCTTCTTAGCCGTTGCGGTGGCAACGGCGTGCGCGAGCCTGGTGGTGCGCCCGAAACACCCTGTGACTGCTGAAGAGGTTGAGTTGTGATGGCCTCCAAGCAGCAGACGAAACACGAAACACCGAAGGAGCCGGACTGGACGTTCGGCCCCGGCGAAGTGTTGGGTGGCTCTTATCGCGTCAAGCGCCGGCTGGCGGTGGGTGGCATGGGAGAGGTTTATCTTTGCCGACACACGCGTTTGCCTGGTCACTACGTGGCCAAGGTGTTGACCAAAGAGTTGAATAACTCAGACGAGAACTACGCGCGCTTTCGTCGCGAAGCTGAGATTCTCGCCACTTTACGACACCCGAACGTTGTTCAGGTCATCGACTTTAACTTCACGCCCTCCGGTGCTCCCTATTTGGTGATGGAGTATCTGGACGGCGAAGATCTCAGCGTGTTCGTTGAACCACGCAAGCCTTTTGGCCCCCGACGCACGGCGCGCATCATCAAGCAAGTGGCTTCGGCTCTGCAAGCGGCGCACGACGTGGGTATTGTGCACAGAGATCTTAAGCCTGAGAACGTGGTGCTGATCAGCGCCCCCGGCCAGGACAACTTTGTTAAGGTCATCGACTTCGGCATTTCGATCAGCCACAAAACCTCGCGTGTGACGGCGCATGAAGTTCTCATGGGAACCCCGCACTTCATGTCACCAGAGCAAGCCCAAGGGCAGCGCGAGATCGACGGTCGCTCGGATCAGTTCTCGCTGGCGATCATGGCCTACTTGCTTTTAACCGGTGACCTGCCGTTCGACGCGCAAACGCCAGTGGCCGTGCTTTACGCCGTGGTGAACAGCCCCATCCGACCTTTTCCGGCCTCGGTGCCGCAATCGGTGGCCAGCGTTATTTCGCGGGCGTTGTCGAAATTGCCCGACGATCGCTATGCCACGGTTATGGCGTTCGCCCAAGCTCTGGAAGACGCAATCAACGCGTCTGTCGATCTCACGGCCACGTCGTTGGAGCCGATGGAGTCCATTCGCGCGATCCGCATTGGCCCGCAGCGCAGTTTCGAGACAACGGTGAACGTGCGCTCGCGCCGCGCGTCGCTTTGGAATGGGTTCGGCCTGGCCATTTTGGGATTGGCCGTGGGTGCCATCACGAGTTGGGTGCTTTTGAGCCGCTTCGATGTGCGGTGGGAATCGGTTCAAACGCACGCGCGGGCGTGGTTCTCCGCAATCGCGAACCGCATCAGTCTCTTTGCAGGCTGATCAACGAGGACAAACGGCTGACAAGCGGCGCCAGTTTGCGTGCGCGCGCTCCGCCTTCGCGTTCCACGGCCGCCTCCAGAGCCTCAAGCCGCTGTGATAACGTTTCCCCTTCAAGCAGGTTGTGCTTCGGCGTGCGCCACAAAGCGGCCATCACCTCTACAACGCTGGCCAGGGCGGGCGCCATCAGCAGGCCAACCCAACCCTCAAGGCGAACGGCCGCCACGCAGAGGATCAACACGAGGAAAGCGTTGTGTTTGCGGTGCCCCAGCATGTTATTGGCCAGTGCATTGGACAAACGTTCAATGGCCAAGATGGCCAACGGCGAAACGATGGCCGCCGTGGAATTTGCCCCTTGGCCAGCGACGATGCCGCACACGATGCACAACGGTGGCCCCAAAAACGGAATCAAGCGCAGCAAGGCGACCGCCACGCTCAGCAACACCGGGTAATGCAGCCCTTGAGCGGCGGCAACCGAGAACACCATGGTCAATGTAATCAGCGAAGCGACGGCCTCGACCACGACGTGAAAGCCCAAGGCCACCTCCACCTGCCCCAAAGTCCTGCGCACGATGGCCCGGTGTTGCGCGGGCCACAAACCATGCACGGCGGCCGTTAAGTGTGCGCGGTGAATCGACCAGTAGACCGCCAGCACCAGCACCACCACCGCCGAAGCCGTGGATTCACCAAACAACAGCAGGCTTTTAAATACGTCTTGCCAGTGAAACGCCAACGCCTGCTCCACGACGAGCTTGCCAGGCAGCGCCGTTGCGATAAGCGCCAACAGCCCGCCCCGTGCATGCCAATCATTCACAAAGTCGGCATAAAGCGGAACGGCGTTTTTGGCCAACGCGGACAGCTCCGCGCTTAACGTTGGCACAATCGCCACCGCCAGCAGAGCCACGACGGCGATGCCCAAAACATACGTCATAAGGACCGCCAGGCCGCGCCCCACGCCTCGGCGCGTCCAGCCTCGCACGATCGTCTCCGCTGTGGACGCCAAGGCAAGGGCCACCAAACACGTCACCAGCAGCGGCAAAAGCGCGTAAAGCAGCATCAACCCCGAAAGCGTTAACGCCACAACCATCACTGACTGGAGCGTGGCCTTCACGACCGGATCCCTTCCGCCCGCGCCGCCACATCCTTACGGAGGTCCATGGCCAGCGATTCCAACGCGTCCTCAAGCGAGGCTTCTTGGCCTTTCGCAATACGATCGCGCCCTAGACGGCGGGCTGACAGCGCCGTGACGTGCGCTTGGTAGCCAAGCACCGCCCAATGACCGCGATCGCCGCCCTCCTTTGTGCTGCGCGTGGTTTCCATCGACAATGACAACACCAGTTGAATGATCGCCGCCGCGGGAGCGGCCGCAGCCACGCCTAAAAACCCACTGGCCGCGCCCAAACCCAAGATGCATAGCAACAGCAGCAAGGGGTTTACGTCGGCCGTGCGTCGAACCAACAGCGGCATGAAGAGATAATCCACAAAGCCGCGCAGCACCACGCAGAACACAATCACCGCCACCACCAGGTGCGGCTGCGGCCCCACCACCGACGCCAACATCAACCCGCCCACCACCAAAGGCCCAACGACGGGAAACGCCTCGCCCACCGCCGCCAACGCCATCACCAGCAGCACATTGGGAATGCCGAGCGACCAACAGAAAGCGCCCACGACCACCGCCACGAGACCCGACAGCGCCAACTGGGCACGTAAGAAGGCACCCAAACGGGCCTCCACCAGCTCACAAAACGTGCGCCACGCGTCCCGGCGCGACTCGTTGGCGAACATCGTGAACGAACGAAGGAGGTTCTCTCGATCGCGCGTCCACACAAACGCCACGCCGAGGATGATGGTCAACGTCCAAGCCACATGAGGCAGCGTGGCAAGATACGACACCGCAACCTGTGAAGGCGCGTTTTTGCGCCTGACAAGCGCTGTACAAGCCGTGGCCACCTCATGAATGCGGCTTTCGCCCAAGAGACTGGTGGGAAGCCACGTGGCGGTGCGTCTGCAGGCAGCCGGCGCCGAGGCCCAAAATGATTCGGCCTGCGCTTCTACCAACGGCATCGCCAACACCACGGCAAAGACCAAAGCCGCTCCCAAAACCAAAAATACGGCGCCCGTGGCCAACGCGCGCGACAAGCCGGCCTTGGTGAGCAGTTCAGTCACCGGCCGGATGGCGACGGCAAGGATGAGGCCCAGGAACACCGCCAACAGCATTTGGGCGGAGAGCACCAACAGCCACGCGATGCCTATTCCAGACAGCAAGATCAGCAGCAAAAGCAGTGTTCGTCGCCACGTTACCCAAGCAAATTTCCAACTGGCCACTGGTTACCTACAATGCACGTTACAGGCCACCAAGCTCCATAAAGGGCCGGCGACTTTCGCAGAGCATATAGCGAGCGCGGAGTGTAACCACCACAGCGCAACGGTTCATCCTGGTAACCACGGCGGGACGCGTTGGGGCTGCGCCCGCCCGCCCGCGCTTGGCACAGGTCTTGTAGCGGTGTTCGCTTGCAACTCACGAAAGGAACACCATGGGATTTAACGAAACAAAGAATTCAGTTGGCGACAAGGTCAAAGAGGCCACGGAGACCGTGCAGTCTTTTGCGGAAGACTTCCCAAAGCGCATGGAAGAAGCCCGTGACGTTGCCAACGATTGGAAGGCCAAGGCTGAGACGCTCATCCGGGAAAAGCCAGGCACCTGCTTGATTGGTGCGTTTGCCGTTGGTTTCCTTTTGGCAAAGGTGGCCCGCTATGCGTGAGCAAGTTGGCAAGGGCAAGCGAGGGAGCACCGCCTTGATGAATTCACCGCGCAAGACATGGGATGAAGTTCAGCAATACGTGCGCAAGGAGGTTGAAGAGAACCCCATTCGCACAACGCTGATCGGCGTGGGCGTTGGTTACGTGCTGGGCGGCGGATTGTTTTCCAGCTTGACCGCACGCGTGTTGGGAACGGCCACGCGCTTTGCGTTGCGAGCGGTGTCGTTGCCCGTGATTGTTCGTGGGGGCATGGAGCTGGGCGGACAGCTGTTCGCGCAGAACGGACGCCAACGCGAACCTGCCACAGAGTGAGGTTAGCCGTGTCCGAAAGAGCGATGAGAGAACAAGAATCTGGGGTGGCGTCGCTGACGCGACATACATTGGAGTCGCTGGTTGATCTGGTTGGCGCGCAAATTCGTTTGGCCAAAACCGAGATCACTTTGGACGCGCGGAATTTTATTAAACGCGCGGCCAAACTCGCTTTGTTTGCTCCCCTTGTGGCCGTGGCCTATTTGTTTGGGTGCGCAGCGGCAGCCGCCGGGTTGGCGCGTTTGTTAGGTTGGGGCTGGGGGCTAGCAATCGTGGCCGCGGCTAACGCCGTGGTGGGGATCGTTGGTGCCTTGCTCACACTGTCGCAACTCAAACACATCGCTCCCATGGATCAAACACGCGCTTCAGTGAACGAAAGCGTGCGTCAAGTTGAGGCAGCGGTCTCAACCGCGCGTTAAAGGGGAAAACGATGAGCGACGCAGACAATCTGTTTCTGACACAGAACCAGGAACTTAAGCGAATCGAAGACGAGGTGGACATTCATCGCAAGCGATTCACCGAATCGGTGACGTTGCTGAAGACGCACGTCGAAGACCTCGGAAGCTGGCGCATGTGGGTGGCTCGTATGCCCTGGCGCGCGCTGTTAGGCGGGGTGATGGTGGGCTGGGCCGTGGGGCACATGGGCGGCAGGCGCCGTCACTGAGCCCTTTGGTTGTTCGGCTTGGTGGTAAAGAGAAAGGCCGCTTTGGAGTTCCCAAGGCGGCCTTTCTCTTTCATCTTTGGCTCTTCATCTTAACGGTGCGCGGCCCTGAATCAAACGCACCAAGACCACGATCACGGCGGCGACCAAAAGAATGTGGACGAACCCGCCCACAGTGTATGAGGTCACCATGCCTAAGGCCCAAAGGACCAACAAGATTACAGCTACTGTCCAAAGCATCACGTCACCTCGCAATTAGGGAACGATAGAGGCGCATTCAGTCGCGCAATTAAACGTCGCGGATGTGCACGACCTATCATCGATGCATGACTCGCAGGCATCCGCCTTCTTCTCGAAGTCTTTATCGGCGTCAGCCTTCGATTTGCAACGATCGCGACAGGCGCCCACATCGTAGGAGTTGTTGAAACAGCTCTTGTAACGATCGCAGACGCTTTGGCAATCGAAGATCTTGTCTGCCTCATCACATCCCGCCACAGCTACACCCAACAGCCCGCACAACCCTAGAATCATCCGCTTCATGTTGTTCTCTCCTACGATGTATTAAGTTAAAGGAAACGCTTACGTTAGCGCCGAGACTTCACCATCATTGGGCTTGGCGCCTTCCTTACCGGTGAACGACCGCAAGCGAGAGCTGACGTCGTCGCGCAATTCTCGGCCCGTCTTGGGTGCCATCATCAACGCAGCGGCAGCGCCAACCACCAAGCCCATACCGAACACGGCAAGGCTACTCGCGACAACACCCGAGGTGGAGCGCTTGGTCTCGAGGCCCAGCGCGCCGAGGATGTCGTCTTTAGAAAGTGATTTCAGATCTTCCAGTTTCATACGTGTTCTCCTTGCAAAGTATTCCGCAACAATTCACAGCGTCTCTATTCAATAGTCGTGCCGGAAAACTGCGATGACCAAACGGGCCGTCGGAGTTGGCGCCAGCGCGACGCTGAGACGTTGTGGCGATCGCAGCGGGCGGACACAGAAACGCGGGTTACGATCTTTGCCCTGCGCGTGGCGCTGGTGAGTTCCCAAGTGCACCCCACGTTTGGTACTCGTTTTGCTTCTGTGACGCGCGAGATGAACTCACCCACAAAACCAATTAAAGAGAAGATTCACGAAGAGAGCCCACCCGAGGTTTCGGCTCAGCCCAAGACTTCGAAAGCCCCGACGGAGGCGCGTGCCCCGCGGTTGCGCCCTCAGACCGCAAGTGAAGTGTGGCCAGGAAAGCCATTTCCGCTGGGCGCCACCTTCGACGGTAGCGGAACAAACTTCTCGTTGTTCTCGGAAATAGCCGAAGCGGTGGATCTATGTCTATTTGATGAAGACAACAAGGAAACCCGCATTCGCCTGCCCGAAATGACGGCGAACTGTTGGCACGCGTATTTGCCTCGTGTGGGACCAGGCCAGCGATACGGCTATCGGGTTCACGGCCCGTGGAACCCCGTGCAAGGTCAACGTTGCGACAGCAGCAAGCTGTTGTTGGATCCGTACAGCAAGGCCATCGACGGCTTGGTGATCCCCAACGAAGCGTTGCAGTCCGTCGGACCGGAGGGACGTGACAGTGCGCCGTTCGCGCCGCGCTCGGTTGTGATCAACCCGTACTTTGATTGGGCCAACGATCGAGCCGCGCGCACACCGATGAACGAGACCGTGATCTACGAGATGCACGTCAAAGGTTTCACGGCGCTGAACCCTCGCATACCCGAGGCTCTGCGGGGCACCTACGCTGGCGTCGCTCATCCGGAATCCATTGATTATCTCATGCGGTTGGGCATTACGGCGGTGGAACTGATGCCTGTGCATGAGTTCTTGCACGACGGCCACCTCTTGGACCAGGGGCTCCGCAACTATTGGGGGTACAACACGCTCTCCTACTTTGCGCCCCATCAAGAGTATTGCAGCGCGGGAACCCGCGGCCAGCAGGTGCAAGAATTCAAAAGCATGGTGAAGGCTCTGCACCAAGCGGGTATCGAAGTCATTCTTGACGTGGTCTACAACCACACCTGCGAGGGCAACCACAAAGGGCCCACGCTGTGCTGGCGTGGCATCGACAACGCCGCCTATTACAAGCTTTCGCCCGAAGCGCCCGAATTCTATATGGACTACACCGGGACGGGCAATAGCTTGAACATGAAGCATCCCCACGTGATGCAAATGATCATGGATTCTTTGCGCTATTGGGTGCTTGAGATGCACGTTGATGGGTTCCGCTTTGATCTGGCCTCGGTGCTGGCCCGAGAGCTTCACGCGGTGGACCGCCTTTCAACCTTCTTTCATCTCATTCAGCAAGATCCTGTAATCAGCCAAACAAAGCTCATCGCGGAGCCATGGGACGTGGGTGATGGCGGCTATCAAGTCGGCAAGTTTCCGCCGGTGTGGAGCGAGTGGAATGGCGATTACCGCGATTGCATGCGTTCGTTCTGGCAGGGCAACGAACAAACGCTGCCTCACTTTGCGGGTTGTTTCACGGGCAGTTCACACCTTTATCTGAGCAACGGACGACGTCCTCACGCTTCGATCAACTTCATCACTGCGCACGACGGCTTCACGCTCAATGATTTGGTTTCGTACAACGAAAAGCACAACGACGCCAACGGCGAAGGCAACCGCGACGGTGAAAGCAACAACCGATCGTGGAACTGCGGAGTGGAGGGTCCCACTGACGATGCTGCCGTCAAACAGCTCCGCCAGCAGCAAAGGCGCAATTTCTTGGTAACGCTCATGCTCTCGCAGGGCGTACCGATGTTGCTTCATGGCGACGAGCTCGGCAGAACGCAAGGAGGCAACAACAACGTATACTGCCAAGACAACGAGACGGCTTGGATCCAATGGTCAAAGCTCGACAAAGACCTGCTGGTCTTCACACGGGCGCTGATCGCTTATCGGCAGCAACATCCCGTGTTCACCCGCCGACGTTGGTTTGAGGGCAAGAACATCCGGGGCACAGGCCTGCAAGACATCGGCTGGTTCAGAGCCGATGGCTCTTTGATGTCCGAGGACGACTGGAACGCGTCCTTCGCAAAGAGCCTGGGCGTATTTTTGAATGGGCGTGGCATTCAATCAACCGACGAACGTGGGTTCAAGGTGGTGGACGATGACTTTTATCTGCTGTTCAACGCGCACTGGGATCCGCTGCCGTTCGTTTTACCCGCGGCGCTCGGCGGCGGACTTTTCGTGAAAGACTTCGATACGGCAGATGGGCAATGCGCGCCTTCCATCACGCTGGCACCGGGAGATAAACTTGACCTGCCGGGGCGTTCGGTTCAGGTGTGGCGACGAATCAACGCCGACCTGCTCCGCTGGTGAGGCGGGCCACCATTCGGTGGCGGGCGGCGAATATGGGCCGTCCGCCACCGCTTCACGCCTGCTACCGCCACGCGGTTTGCCAGAACCCTTCGTGTCGCGAAATCTTCTCAAGCACCCTCTGCAACGCTTCGTCCCTATCGGCCCGCACCGCCGCATCCCCGATCGAGATAATGCCAATGAGCTTTTTGCCCTCATCCACAACAGGTATCCGTCGCACGCGGTACTTACCCATCGCATTCAAGACATCTTCCACGCTGTCGTCGCTGCTGGCGCACCAAGCGTTCTCGGACATGACGTCCCGAACCACCAACGCTTGCGGGCTGGAGACATCCGGAGTCAAAGCGCGGATGGCAAGATCGCGATCCGTCACACACCCCACCACGGCACCTTCTTCATTCACAACTGGCAAAATGCCCACGTCGTTGTCGCGCATGAGCTGTGCCGCGAAAGCAACAGGGAGGCTTCCTTCCACCGCCACCACCTCGGGTGTCATTATGTCCTTCACGCTTGCCATCACCTGTTCCGTCATCACGGGAACGATGTTCGTTTTCACGGTCTTCGCGTTGTACAAAGACGGGTCAACCGCCTCTGTGGATTCTCGATTCGCCTTTTTCATCTTCGGGCCTCCGCAGCGGTTGCATTCAAGAGCGATGCCAACAGTGGATGCAAAGCCAGACGCTTTGAAAGCGAATATTCCCCATCGGTTACAGGCGAGTAACCGGCGACACATGTTGTCCACTCTGCTGGCGCTTGACCCCTTGACCGATAGGGCACAAGCTCTGCGACAAATGGCGAATCCGCGCAACTTGGAGGCGAAGCTTTGACGAGCGAACGACATTTGTTAGATGCGTTCTTCGATCACACGCACCTCGGGATGGCGATTGTCGACGCCAATCTTTGCTTTACGCGTGTCAACGCCGCGCTGGCCGTGATGGACGGCGTTCCCGTGAACCAACACGAGGGACGGCCCGTGGCCGAGGTGGCAGCCACCTTCGGCGCGAAGACGATTGAACTTATCAAGCAAGTTCATGCGACCAACACCGTGGTTCACGAAGAGGTGTCTGTGCCTACGCCGCAGGGACGCTTTCAATTTGCGTGTTGGCATATTTCCGTTTTTCCCATTCCCGGCGCACAGCCATGCGTGGGGTTCACGGTTTTAGATATCAGTGAACGCAAACAGGCCGAAGAACATCTAAAAGAACTCGCCAACACGATGCCTCAGTTGGTTTGGAGCGCCACTGGGGATGGCCACGTTGACTATTATAACGACCGCAGACGCGAGTACGCAAACCCGGACGGCCAAGTTTTGGACTGGCGGCCTCTTGTGCATTCCGAAGATCGCGCCGCAACATCGGCAGCCTGGCTGCAGGCCAACACCCCGGGCGACGGAGATTCCGTCTATGAAATGAAGCATCGCCTGCTGCGCGCGGATGGCTCGTATGAATGGCACGTAAGCCGCGCCGTCGGCATACGCGATACCAAGGGAGAGGTTTCGCGATGGTATGGCACCGCCACCAACATTCAAAGCGTGCAAAGCGCTTTTGAACGTGAACGCGGCGCACGCATAGAAGCTGAACGCGTTGCACACTTTGCCCAGGTTTTCATCGGCATCTTGGGCCACGATCTGCGCAATCCACTCAGTGCAATCAAAATGGGTGCGCAGATGCTTTCCATGACGCCCGCCAACGCGCCCGCGGATCGTGTGCAGAAGATAGGCACACGCATCGCCAACAGCGCTGACCGCATGACACGCATGATCGAACAGTTGCTCGACTTTACCCGGGTGCGGCTAGGCGTGGGATTGGAGGTACGGCCGTCGGCCTTTGATCTGGCGGAACTGATCGCCGACCTTGTTGAGGAGTTACGTGCGGCGCACAGCCAGCGCACGCTCACTTTTTCGCGTGATGGCGCCATGGTAGGCACATGGGATCGCGATCGACTGGGGCAGGTGTTTTCCAATCTGCTGTCAAACGCTTTGGTTCACGGAGACGCGGCCGCCCCGGTTGTTGTTTCCATCAACGGCACAACGAACGATCAAGTGGTGATCGAGGTTAGCAACGGCGGAGCCATCCCCGAAGACGTGATGCCGGATCTGCTTAAGCCGTTTCGACGGGGTGCTTCATCGTCGCGCCAGGGCCTGGGCCTGGGGTTGTTCATCGCGGATGAGATCATCCGTTTGCACGGCGGCAAAATGGAATTGACATCCACCCCACAAGACGGCACGCGCTTTAAGATCACATTACCCCGCACACACCTTCCCGCTTAGGGCCGTCGCTTGGTGGCACGATTCGTGCTGCTTTTCTTATGTCGAAACCATTGGAGGACGACATGAGAAGAACGATCCCTGGAATGTTGATGCTGGGTTTGCCGCTCGGCATCCTTGCCTGTGGCGCCTCGCGGCCCGTGGAGAAAGAAACCGACACCAAAGCCGCGGTGCGCGCGGCCGAAGAAGTGGGCGCAGAGGGTGTGCCGCAATCGGCCCTGTACCTGGATCTGGCCAAGCAACAGATTGCTAGCGCCGAAAAGCTGATGAAAGACGGCGAACAGGAAAAGGCCGCGCGCGTGCTTGAGCGTGCGAAAGCCGACGCTGAAGTGGCCATCGCCGTGGCGAAAGCTGAAGGCGAAAAGGAAAGTGCGCAGCAAGCGGCCGCGCGCGTGCAGCAACTGCAAGACGGCCGTTTCTAGCCGGTGGAGGGTACCCCAATGAAAACGCTATTAGGTTTTGGTTTCATTTCTGTGACCACGTTGATGCTGGGTTGCGGCTCCAACCAGCCGTCAAGCCAACTCGTGCAGGCGCGAACCGCGATGCAGTCCGCCGACCAGGCACGCGCGTCGACATACGCCCCGAAAGACCTCTACGAAGCCCAGAAGCTGCTGGCAAAGGCCGAGGCCGCACACAAGGACGATCCCCGCTCTGGAGACGAGACACACTATGCCTACCTCGCACACCGCAAGACGCTGACAGCGGTTGCCCACGCGCAAGCCGAGCAGGCACGCCTTGAACGCGAAAAGAACCAGGAGGCCTACACGACCACGCTTGAACGTCGATCGGCCGATTTGAAAGAGGAGAACAACAAGAAGGAGTTGGATCTCGTTCGCACGACCGGCAAGCTTGAAACAACGCAGGCGGCGGCGCAGCAGGATCAGGCGCGGCTTAACCAAGCGAACCAACAGCTGACTCAGAAGGAACAGGCATTGGCTGCAGAGACGCAGGCGCGGCAAGAAGCCGAAGCGCGCGCGGACGCGGCGCTCAAAGACTTGCAAGCGATGGCAGCCGTTAAGCAAGATCGCGAACGACTGGTCATCACTTTCGCGGGCAGCGTGTTGTTTGAGTCGGGCAAGAGCGTCTTGCTTGGCACAGCCAAAGAAAAGATGCAGCCTTTGGCCACAGCCTTGCGGAACTATAAGTCGGGGGACCCCGTGGTGATCCAAGGACACACGGACGACCGCGGCAGTGACTCGTTTAATCAACAACTTTCGCAGGCACGCGCCGAATCGGTGCGTGTTTACCTGATCGAAAATGGTGTGCCACCAGCGGCCGTGGTGGCGGTGGGCAAGGGCGAATCCGAACCCGTGGCGGCAAACAGCTCACCTGAAGGGCGCGCAAACAACCGCCGCGTTGAAGTGATCGTGCCTCACCGCGATCAATTGTCGATGCAACAAGCGCAATAGGCAATCAAGGCGCGTTTCGCGGCAGGTAGGAAGGCGAAGGTAACTTTTCTACCAGCCGCAAAACCGCGTCGCGCGTGTTAGGCGCCAAAGAACAGAACTCGATGCCGCAACCTGATTGAAGCTCGGCGGTCTCTTGAGGCCGCATCCAGCGTAAAATTCCCGTGCCCTCGAAAACGAGGGCCTCGCCTTTCTCGAACGTCACGTGAAAGGACACAAGGTTGCCAACGTTGGTTTTCTCATGT
This sequence comes from Deltaproteobacteria bacterium, assembly GCA_033763315.1. Classification (GTDB taxonomy): domain Bacteria; phylum Myxococcota_A; class Polyangia; order Fen-1088; family Fen-1088; genus JAGTJU01. The sequence goes on along the minus strand of JANRKS010000032.1, from coordinate 505,265 downwards.
GGCTGCGGGCGGCCCAAGAAGAAACCACCTTTGCCTAGCGACAAAACGCCCTCGCGCGCAGCCGCCTCAAGACTCTCACAGGTCCGCTCAAGGTGACGCTTGATGCGCTCTGGTGGTGCAAAGGGCGCAGCCCAGCGTTCCGCAGGCGGCGTGAGAAGCCGCTCCACGGTGGTCTCGATGTCGTCGAGATCAAAAGGCTTGGCCAAAATCGCCTCGGCGCCGCGTGCGTAGGTTTCTTCGAGTGACACATCCGAGAAGCCGGTGATCAACATAACCACCGGCGTACGGCGCGGCAAAGCCTTGATCTTCGACAGCATCTCGATGCCGTCGCCGCCGGGCATTCGAATGTCTGAGATCACAACATCGATGTCTTGCTGGGTTATGATGTCATAGCCTTGCACGCCATTGCTCGCTTGAAACACGTGCGAGCCCAAACTTTCGAACTCGAGGGCCAGCGGCTCACGAAGCTCGTCTTCATCCTCCACGATCAGGACGGTCTTGCCGACCAAGCTAGCTGGATTCTTCATCTGCCCCCTCCATTGCCATCGACTTGGGTAGACGCAAAACAAAACGCGTATGTGGCGACATCGTATCCAGCTCTAGGCTTCCGCGGTGCGACTCGGCGATGCCCTTCGAGATGCTCAGCCCTAGACCCGTGCCTTTGCCCACCTCTTTGGTGGTAAAGAAGGGCTGCATTATCTTTTGCTGCAAGTCTCGGGGTATGCCAAGGCCACTGTCGGTCACCGCTATCTCGATGTGGGCGTCCCGTTGCTCCACACTGACTTTCACCCAGCGCTCGCCGTTCGCTTCCACAACAGCATCGAATGCGTTGCTAAGCAGGTTCAAAATCACCTGCGTGATTTGCACTGGTCGGCAATGCGCCGATACGTCATCGGACACGTCACCCACCTCGAGAAGAACGTCGCGGTTCTTAAACCTCGTTTGGCACAAGACCAAAGCGTCTTCGATCATTGACTTCACACTCGCAAACTCGAACGCGTCGTGCGAGCCCTCTCTCGCAAACGCGCGAAGCCCTTTTATGATGTCGCCAATACGCATGGCTGTCTTCGCCAGCAACTCGGCTTCGCGTTCCACCACCTGAGGCGTAAGCCCACCCCTTTGGCATAGCCGGGCCAGTACCTTGGCTCGAATCGTGATAATCGCCAGTGGCGAATTGATCTCGTGGGCGATCCCTCCCGCCATCTCACCCAGGGCCGACATCTTCGCCGAATGCGCCAGCAGCTTTTGCTGCTCGGCCAGCGCTTCGTTGGTCCGCTGCAATTCGCCGGTTCTTCGTTCAAGCTCAAGGTTGATCAGCTCAAGCGCTTCGCGACGCTGCTCCGATAGCCGAGCGGATTCTGCCACCGCGAATATCTGCGGCCGCAACTGCACAAGCCACAAGCAAGTGGCCACAGAAGCCGCCGCGGTGAGAGCCTTAACAAGGGCCGCCGTCCAATAGTCGGCTTGCCACAAATTCCACACTTCCATGAAATGTGTGGCGCCACAGGCCGCAATGAAGATGCCGAAGGCCAAGACCATCGCCGAGAACGGCAACCGAATCTTGCGGATCAACACATAGAGAGTAACCGAAATGCCAACATAGGCTGAACCGATCAATAGATCGGTGATCACATGGGTCCAAACCAGCGCCGGCCGCCACAGATAACAATGGCCGTGCGGCATGAAGGCCGCTTGTGAAAAATAACTGTCGAGGCTCTCAAATAGACTCATAGGGAAGTCGGCATTTGGCGTTGGACTTACAGCATGCCCTGCAAGCGCCGTAAGCCGAAATACTAGCTTTCAAGGCGCGGGTTTGAAACAGATCATCCAAGCCGACACCGTCACTAAAACGTTACACCACCCGCTGGCTCGGTTTGTGCACATCCAAAAAGGCGAGGATGAAACCATGGCACAGAACCTTTTTGCATTGTTCCCCACCGAAACTGACGCGCGCCGTGCCTTGCAGGGATTGAGCGAACGCAAAGAATTGGATGGTAAGTACCAGGCGGCCATCCGTGTTGAGCCGTGGGTGCCCGTTGGTGACAAAAAGACTGAAAGCAGCGAGCGCTCTGTCTTTGCCACCGGTCGGTTCGGCATGATGGTGGGCGCAGGACTTGGCGCGCTCTTAGGGGCGCTCTTTACCGCAGGCTTACACCTATCCGGCTCCAGCGTGGGAGTCGCGATGCTCACGGGCGGCGTTTGCGGCGCGATTCTGAGTGGCCTGGCGGGAGCGCTGATCGGTCGCGCGTTTCCCGATCGGAACCTGCAAGTGCTGGCCACGCGCGTGCGCGGACAAAAGGTTGTGCTGAATGTGGGGGTCGAAGACGAAGCCAGCCAGAACCTTATCCGCCAGATGCTGCGCAAGCACAACGCCCGCCGCATCGCCACATCTGAACTTTGAAGTATGGCCGAGCGGCGCAAGGAAAGTGATTCGCTGGGTGAGGTTTGGGTGTCTGCAGAACGTCTGTGGGGCGCCCAGACCGAGCGCTCATTGCATAACTTTCCTATCGGCGATCATGCGGTGCCACGCTCGGTGATTCTGGCTCTTGTGTCCATCAAGCGCGCCGCTGCGATTTTGAACGCGGAACGAGGCGCGCTTCCAGTCGAGGTTAGCAAAGCGATCATCGCTGCGTGTGAAGAGATCTTGGCGGGTCAACATGCTGATGAGTTCCCCCTCAGTGTTTGGCAAACCGGTAGCGGCACGCACACAAACATGAATGTGAATGAAGTCATCGCCAACCGGGCAAGCGAGCTGCTGGGGGGCATGCGCGGCAGCCATAAGCCGGTGCATCCGAACGATCACGTCAACATGGCGCAATCGTCCAATGATGCCTTTCCCTCGGCTGTCTACATTGCAGGAGCACAACAGGCGCTGCAGGATGTGGTTCCAGCCACGCAAGCGTTGGCGGCCGCGTTCGAGAAGCTGGAACAGCGGTGGCGATCGATGGCAAAGGTCGGACGCACGCATCTCATGGATGCCACACCTATGACCTCGGGCCAGGAAGCGGGCGCGTGGGCTGCACAACTGAGTGCCGCTGCCGAGGACATTGCACAGGCAGCGACGCGACTAACGGAGCTTGCCATCGGCGCGACAGCCATCGGCACAGGGCTCAACGCACCTGCACACTGGGGCGAGGCTATGGCGGCCGCTTTGTCACGTGATTTGAACCTGCCCCTATCCAGCGCCAGCAACAAGTTTGCCGCGGTCAGCAGCCACGATGGGCTGCTGTTTGTGATGGGTGCCTACGCCCGGCTGGCGGCGGCATTAACCAAAATGGCGAACGACATTCGCTGGCTATCTTCGGGCCCCCGCTGCGGCCTTGGTGAGCTGCAATTGCCCGCCAACGAACCAGGCAGTTCAATTATGCCTGGCAAGGTCAACCCATCACAAGCCGAAGCGCTTGTGATGGTGTGTATGCGGGTCGCTGGCAATCATGCTTGCGCGTATCTCGCCGCTTCGTCTGGGGCGCTGCAGTTAAATGTGGCCAAGCCATTGCTAGCGCTGTGCTTGCTTGAGTCTGGTGGCCTCCTCGCGCAAGCGATGAATTCGTTCCGCCAACGATGCGTTGACGGATTGCAAGTGAATGCGCAGGCCACGGCGCACTTCGTGGAACGCACCCTCATGACCGCCACGGCGTTGTCTCCGCTCATCGGATACGACGCGGCCGCGCGCCTTGCCAAGCTCGCTCAGGCTGAAGACGTAACGTTGCGAGATGTGGTGCTTCGCGAAGGGCTTCTAACGGCCGAACAGTTCGACAGCACAATGCAAAGGGCGTTTGGCATACCACCCCTCGCAGACACGTGAGGCTGGCCCCATGAAAGCCCCACGTGTCTGCGTTTGCCTCCCTACCCCACCCAAAATTCAGGCGGCAGACATCTGCCGCTTCAAAGTACTCAACGCACGATGCGTTGCCTGTTGCCCAGGCAACAGATCCCGATCCACCAAGGCGCGGCTCGCCGCATCCAGGTCATTGAGGGCCTCATTGTATTCGTTGAGGCCGTGATCTTCGCCCTCTTCGAGGGCCGCGATTGCCATCTTGGCGCCAAGCGGGGTCGCCGTGCCCTCCACCAACTTGGCAAAACTTCCCCACGCGCCCGAGCTTGCAGCCGGATCACCACCCAGGTTGATGACTGCTTGGCGAAGCAAATTCACGCGTGAAAGATGGGCGGCGTGGCACCTTTGCAGCTCTTCACGCGCAGAAAATGGCTCTTCAATTTTTTGCAGGGCCTGGCTGTATGTTTCAACCGCGGACAATTCGCCACGCAAAAGCTCATTGAGCTTATCGATCGAGTCTCGGCTATTCGTGTTTTCCATGTGATCCTCCGAATTCTTTGTTCTTCAAGCGATGTGCCAAGTGCCCCTCTTTGCGTGCGAGGCTCTTCAATTTCGGCAGAACGCATGCATGGGTTCCGCGCATGGAACAGGACGCAACCGCGTCGCTACTTGCGACGTGGCTTCACGATCAGCGGCGCGTTGGCTTGCGGAAAGCTTTCTTTCTCGATGCCGTCCTGCTCTGCCGTTTCGTCGTCGTCGTCTTGATTCACGGTGTCGCCAAATTCAGTGCGTGCGGCCGTAATCACAAACGGTCCGCCCATCTCTTCTGTAATGAGTTCGTCATGAACATCGTTGTTCGTGCTTTCGCCGCTCGTGGCGTTCTCTAGGAACTCTTCGGCCAACATCTCGGCCAAATCGTCGCCGGCTTTGCCTGCTTCATCCTCACGAATGAAGGCGTCCGCGTCGTCATGTCTATCGCTTTTCATGGTCCGCCCTTGCACAGAAGCACTACAAGTCTCGTGCCATCCGGCGCCCGCGGCGTACGCGCGGAGACTCCACCTCGCGAAGCAGGCCCTGCGCAAGGACTTCGATGTCACCCTCCAGGTCGGGCAACAGCCTCGCCTTTGTCGCCAAGGGTGCCACAGCGCTTTCTGACAACGCAGGCGTCTGCACAAACACACGACCGCCACATTTTCGAACCATCGCGGCGCCGGCAGCCCCATCGTCCGAGGCGCCCGTTAAAACCACAGCGGTGAGATCTTCTCCAAACGAGACCGCCGCCGATTCAAACAGCACGTCAATGGAAGGCCGCGCGTACCGCACGGGTGGTTCCATAGACAACGACAACTCCTTTAAGCCCACAAGCAAGTGATAACCAGCCGGCGCTACAAAAACGTGCCACTCCTGCAATGGCGTTTTGTCCTCAGGCTCTACCACCACGCGCTTGGTGCACTCAGCCAGCAGCGAAACCAAAGGGCCGGCCCCCACATCGTGGCGCCTGTGTTGCACCAATACGATCGGATCACGCACTTGTGCAGGCAACGCCCGCAGCAGTCTTCGAACCGCGTCTAAGCCCCCGAGAGACACCCCCACGGCTACCAACCGCATCTCACTTTCCCTTCTTCTTGTAGATGCGGTGACTGGGCACGAGCTCTTCGTATTCCGCGGCGTTCGGGCTGCCTCGCAGGCTTTCCTTCTTGCCCAGCACCAAAACACCAAACGGCGCAAGACTTTGGTGTATCAGCGAGAACACTTTGCGCTGCAACGGCTCCGCAAAATAGATGTTCACGTTGCGACACATCACCAAATGAAATTCATTAAACGCTTGGTCGCTGGCCAAGTTGTGCTGCGAAAACACGACATTGCGCCTCAGGTGACTGCGCATAATGGCGTGTGACGCATCGGTTAGGTAGTATTGGGAAAAGTCCTCGCGGCCTCCTGCCAGCTGGTAGGCATGCGTATACTCACGCATGTTATGAAGCGGCATGATGCCTTGCCGCGCGCGATCCAAGATGGGGTCACTGATATCCGTGGCGTAGATGCGCACCCGATCATAAACGCCCTCCTCGGTAAGCAAGATCGCCAGCGAATAGACTTCTTCGCCCGAGGAGCAGCCCGTGACCCAGATGCGCGCAAACGGATACGTCCGCAAGATGGGCACCACCTTTTCGCGGATGGCCGCATAAACCTCTGGGTCACGAAACATCGAAGTGGTGTGAACCGAAATGGATTCGATGAGACGGGTCATCGCCATCGGATCGGTAAGCACACGATCCAAAAGCTGCGTAAAACGCTCTAGTCCCTCGCGTTCGAGGGTCCGGTTGATGCGTCGAAACAACGAAGGCCGCGCGTAGTCGCGAAAATCGTAACCGTAAAGGCGAAAAATGCCCTCAAGGAGCAGGTCGATTTCGATTTCGCGCAAGTTGGCGTCAGCCCGCACGGCCCTCCCCCTTTCCGGTTACTTGTAAAGCCACACGCGCAACAACGACACCAATTGATCGGGGTCCACGGGTTTGGTGATGTAATCCGAGGCGCCCGCTTCCAAGCACTTCTCGCGGTCGCCCTTCATTGCCTTGGCCGTCAGGGCAATCACGGGCAGGTTCGCGTACTCGGGCATCTTCCGAATCGCTTGGGTGGCTTCATAGCCGTTCATTTCAGGCATCATGATGTCCATCAACACAACGTTGACGTCATCCAAAGTGGAAAGCTTCGCCAGTGCCTCTTTACCGTTTTCTGCGAACGACACGCGCATGTCGTGTTGTTCAAGGAGCGTGGTGATGGCAAACAGATTGCGAGCGTCGTCGTCCACCACCAGCACATGTTTGCCCGCCAAAGCCGGATCGGTTTCGGCCAAGCGACGCAAGATTTCGCGCTTGGGCGGCGGCAATTGTGCCTCCACCCGGTGCAAGAACAACGCAGTTTCATCAAGCAGGCGTTCGGGCGAGCGCGCATCTTTGACGATGATGCTATCGGCCAGCCGCCGCAGCTCAAGCTCCTCCGGGCGCGTTAGTTCTTTCCCTGTATACACCACGATCGGCACGCGGCGCAGGTTAGGGCGCTCTTTGAGTTCACGGATCAATTCGAAACCCGTCATATCCGGCAGACGGAGATCCAGAACCATGCAGTCGTAGGGCTTGCTTTCTAGCTCCGCCAAGGCTTCTTTGGCCGACCCCACCGCGGTGGTACTCACGTCGCCCTCGCCGATGAGTTCAACGATGCTGCTGCGTTGGTTGGCATCGTCTTCCACAATCAGAAGGTTCTTCACGCGCTTTTCGAGGAACGTTTGCATGCTCGAAAACAGGCCGTTGAGGGCGTCCGCAGAGACGGGCTTTTGCAAAACCTGCAACGCCCCTTGTTCAAGGCCTCGCTTGGATGCCTCAGTGCCGCTGATCACGTGAACCGGAATGTGCCGCGTTTGAGGGTGATGCTTGAGCTGATCCAACAACACCCACCCGTCCATGTCAGGCAGACCGAGGTCCAGGGTCACCGCGTCCGGTTGCAGTTCTTTGGCCAATTCAAACGCGTCTGCCCCTGCAGCGGCAACCACGGCTTTGAAGCCACGCTCGCGCGCGAGGCCAACCAAGAGTTGCGAGAACACTTCATCGTCCTCCACGATGAGCACGCTGCGATCGCCCGAACTCAAGTCGCGTCGATCGTCCTGCACGTTGGACGAGAGCCCGCGGCGGGGGACAGACGCCGGCGCTTCCGCGGGCGGCAACGGGCGTGGATCTGGTGCCAACGGCCGGGCCACGGGCATTGGACGTCGCGCCACCTGCGACGAATCGACAGGCAGGTAAAGCGAGAACGTGCTGCCCACACCTGGTTCACTGCTTAAGCGAATCTCGCCTCCCAGCAGCGTGGCGATCTCACGGCTAATCGCCAAGCCGAGGCCGGTGCCACCAAATTTGCGACTGGTGCTGCCATCGGCTTGTTGGAAGGCCTCGAAGACGATGCGCTGTTTGTCGCGTGGAATGCCGATGCCTGTATCGCTCACGTGGAACGCCACGGCCCCGCCCCCGGCATACGGGACCCCGGCCTTTTCGAGCGTCAGGGAAACGCTTCCCTTCTCGGTGAACTTGAGTGCGTTCGACAGAAGATTGCGCAGGATCTGCTTAAGACGCATGTCGTCTGTGTTCAAGTGCGACGGCACGTCAAGTGCCACATTGACCTTGAACGTCAGGTGCTTTTCGCTGGCCATCGGCTCAAACGTCCGCAGCACGTAGTCTTGCAGGTCACTGATCGCAACACGCGAAAAATCGAGTTCAAGCGTTCCCGACTCAACCTTGGCGAGATCCAAGATTTCGTTGATCAATGACAGCAGGTCGGCGCCGGCTTGGTTGATTGTGCGCGCAAACTCCACCTGCTTTTCAGATAGGTTCCCAGCGCGGTTCTCCGCAAGTTGCCGCGAAAGTATCAACAAGCTGTTAAGGGGCGTTCGCAGCTCGTGCGACATGTTGGCAAGGAATTCGGACTTATACCGCGAGGTCAGGGTGAGCTGTTCCGCCTTCTCCTCCAGCTCTTGGCGGGCCAGCTCCACTTCTCGGTTCTTGCGCTCAACCTCTGACTTCTGCTCGGTCAACTGGCTGGCCTTTTCCTCCAGCTCTTCGTTGGTTTGCTGCAGCTCTTCCTGTTGCGTTTGCAGCTCTTCAGCCATACCTTGCGACTTGCGCAACAGATCGTCAGTACGCATGGTGGCTTCCACGGCGGCCACCACGATGCCCAAGCTTTCGACCAGCTGATCCAAAAGCGCCAGCTGAATGGGTGTGAAATCCGTAAACGACGCGAACTCAAGCGCGCCCTTGATCAGGCCCTCGAACACAATCGGCACGACCACCACACACCGTGGCGTGGCTTCACCGAGCGAAGACGATATCTTGACGTAGTCGTCAGGAACTTCGGTGATGGTGATGCGTCGCAATTCGCGGGCCGCCTGCCCCACCACACCTTCGCCAATGCCAAAAACGTTCGCCACGCCCTTGCGCTCACGGTAAGCGTAGGACGCAAACAGTTTGAGCTGCGTCTTGCCGTCATGCGTTTCGGCCAAGAAGAACGTGCCGTGCTGCGCGCCCACAACGGGCGCCAATTCGCTTAACACTTGGTTGGCCAGAGCCCCGAGATCGCGCTGGCCCTGCAGCATGCGGGTAAAACGTGCCAGGTTGGTCTTTAACCAATCCTGTTGTTGGTTGGTGGTGGTGGTGTCCGCCAGCGTGCGGATCATCTGGTTGATGTTGTCCTTGAGCTGCGCAACTTCGCCGCGGGCGTCGACCGTGATGGATTGGGTCAAATCGCCCTTCGTCACGGCCGTAGCCACGTCACCAATGGCGCGCACCTGTCGCGTGAGGTTGCCGGCGAGTTCGTTCACGTTGTTGGTGAGATCGCGCCACAGGCCTGCGGCGCCCGGCACATCCGCTTGCCCCCCCAAGCGCCCTTCGACACCCACGTCCCTGGCCACGCCGGTGACCTGTTGTGCAAACACCGAAAGCGTATCAATCATGCCGTTGATCGTATCGACCAAAGACGCAATCTCGCCGCGCGCCTCAAGCGCCAGCTTCTGGGTAAGATCCCCGCGTGCCACCGCGGTCACGACGCGCGCGATACCGCCCACCTGCGCCGTCAGGTTGCGGGCCATCAAGTTCACGTTGTCTGTGAGCTCTTTCCAGACCCCGGAAATGCCCGGCACATTGGCTTGCCCACCCAGGACGCCTTCGGTGCCGACCTCGCGCGCCACACGGCTCACTTCGGCGCCGAAGGCATTGAGCTGATCCACCATCGTGTTGATGGTCTTCTTCAGCTCGGCCAATTCGCCGCGCACCTCCACCGTGATCTTGCGGGTCAGATCACCGTTCGCCACAGCGGTCGTGACTTCAGCGATGTCGCGCACCTGATTGGTTAGGTTGCTGGCCATTAAGTTCACGTTGTCCGTGAGCTCACGCCACACGCCGGAGACGCCCCGTACCGCGGCCTGCCCCCCCAAGACCCCTTCGACGCCCACGTCTCTTGACACGCGCGTCACTTCGGCCGCGAAGCTGCTCAGCTGATCCACCATGGTGTTGATCGTGCTCTTGAGTTCAAAAATTTCGCCCCGCACTTCCACGGTCACTTTGCGGCTTAAATCGCCTTGGGCGATGGCCGAGGCCACCTGCGCGATGTCACGCACCTGGCTGGTGAGGTTGCTGGCCAACAGGTTGACGTTGTCGGTGAGCTCCTTCCAGATGCCGCGCACGCCAGCCACTGAAGCTTGCGCGCCCAGGCGGCCGTCCATCCCCACCTCGCGTGCCACACGGCTCACTTCCGCCGCGAACGCACCCAGTTGGTCAAGCATCGCATTGAAGGTGTTCTTCACTTCCAACACTTCGCCACGCGCTTCGACCTCAATCTTGCGCGTGAGATCGCCGGCCGCGATCGCGGTGGCGGCTTGCGAGATATTTCGCACCTGCAGGGTCAGATTGTTCGCCATCGAGTTGACGGCATCGGTCAGGTGGCGCCACGTGCCGGCAGCGCCGCGCACGTCGGCTTGCCCGCCCAGCTTGCCTTCGGTGCCCACTTCGGTGGCCAACCGCGTAACCTGATCAGCGAACGTGCTCAGTTGATCCACCATCGTGTTGATGGTGTTTTTCAGCTGCAGCAACTCACCACGAACCTCCACTGTGATCTTCTTGGTCAGATCGCCGTTGGCCACAGCCGTTGTGACCGTGGCAATGTCGCGCACCTGGTTCGTCAGGTTGCGGCCCATTTGATTCACGTTGTCGGTGAGTTCACGCCACACGCCCGAGACTTCCGACACTTCGGCTTGCACACCGAGCGTGCCTTCGGTGCCCACCAATCGAGCCACGCGCGACACCTGCGCCGCGAAACGGTTGAGCTTATCCACCGTCGTGTTGATCGTTGCCTTCAAGGTTTGGATTTCACCACGCGCTTCCACGGTGATCTTGTGGCGCAGATCGCCTTGCGCGATCGCCGTCACCACCTCGGCGATGTTGCGCACCTGCATGGTCAGGTTGTTGGCCATGCCATTGACGCTCTCGGTGAGCTCGCGCCACACGCCCGAGACGCCGTTAACTGTGGCCTGCCCGCCCAGCACGCCTTCGGTGCCCACCTCGCGTGCCACACGCGTCACTTCCGCGGCGAAGGCGCCCAAGCGATCCACCGTTGTGTTGATGGTGTTCTTGAGGTCAAGAAGCTCGCCTTTGACTTCAACCGAGATCTTTCGCGACAGATCGCCGCGCGCAATGGCGCTTGAAACTTCAGAGATGTTGCGCACCTGCGACGTCAGGTTGTGCGCCATCGAATTGACGTTCTCGGTCAACTCTTGCCAAATACCTGAAACGCCCCGCACGCGGGCTTGCCCGCCGAGAATGCCTTCGGTGCCCACCTCGCGCGCCACACGCGACACCTCGGACGCAAAAGCTTCCAGCTGCGCCACCATCGTGTTGATTGTCTTTTTGAGCGCCAGCATCTCGCCCTTGGCTTCAACGCTCACTGTCTTAGACAGATCGCCTTGCGCCACCAAAGTTGTGACTTCAGCGATCTCGCGCACCTGTTCCGAAAGGTTGCTGGCCACGCGGTTGAAGCCTGCTGTCAATTCCTTCCAAGCACCCGCCACCCCGCGTGCATGCACACGCGTGCCAAGCTTGCCTTCCACAGCAATCGAGTCAGCCGCTTTTGTGATCTCCTCGGTGAGATTCACCAGTTGCAAAGTGAAGCCATTGAGCACGCGGGCGTGCCGCAGGAAATCGCCTTTGAGCGGTCCGTCGCGCCCGTCGGGATCGACTTGTTGCGAGAAATCGCCCTTGCCAAGCGCCGTCACCACGCGCATGACGTCGGCCGTATGCTCTGTCAACGACTCCAACAGGGCGTTGGTGTCGCTTGCCAGCTGCAACCATCCGCCTTTGGCGCTGCCCCGCTGCATGCGTTTGTGCAGGCGCCCTTCCTCAGCCACCTCGGAGCGCAGCGCGCGCATATCTGCCACCTGTGCAGACAAAAGGCTGGCCACCTCGTTGAATGATTCGGCGATTTGTCCCTGCGTACCCACAAGGTCAAGTGGCAAGCGCGCGTCGAATTCGCCGCGCTGCAAACGCCGCAAACCAGCGAGAATGGCTTTCTCGAATGCCTTGTCTGATGCTTTGTCCAAGACGGGCGAGGCGTGCGAGGCGCCGTTGCCGTTGGAAGCCGAACGTACTTTTGTGGAGGCGGTTTTGGGGGTGGACGTGGTTGTCATGTTTTGGGTGGGGCCGGCAGAAATTTGCGCAGATCTTTGACGTCGATGGGCTTGACCAAATAGCCGTTGAAACCTGAGGCGGCGGCCTCAGCGAAATCGCTTGGCCGGCCAAAACCTGTCATCGCCACCAGCGTGGGTGCGGCGCCTAAGCGTCCGCGAATTTCCCTCGCCAAGGCGAAGCCATCCATGCGTGGCATGCCAACGTCGACGAACGACACAACGGGCTTGTGTTCAAGGATCAAAGCCACGCCTTCAATGCCATCGCCTGCACAGCGCACGCTGTAGTTCCAAGCTTCCAGCAATTCGCGCAAGGTTTCGCGAATGTCTTCGTTGTCATCGATCACCGCCACCGTACCCGAGTCTCCCGCGGCGGCGACGACAGGCAAGTCAGCGCTGCTCGTCAGTTGGGGAGGCTCTTGCGCCACGCCGTGCGCTTCAGCGTGCTCGCAGTTTTCCTTGGCGCGGATGCCGGCGTAAAGCAGGGGCAGCGTCACTGTGAACTGGCTGCCTTTGCCAAGCCCCTCACTCGATGCCAGCACCGTGCCGCTGTGTAACTCCACCAAACGCCGCACCAGCGTCAATCCCACGCCAAGTCCGCCATTGGCGCCCGAGCGCCGCTGCACGAACATGTCGAACACCCCCGAAAGCAATTGCGGCTCAATGCCTGTGCCATTGTCCGTGACGTAAAGTTCAACCGCGTTGCCGCGTCGGACCACGCCCACCCGGATGCGTCCGCCCGGCTCTGTATAACGGAACGCGTTCTGCAGCAGGTTCGTCGCGATCTGAGTCAGCCGAACGGCGTCACCTTTGACCACCAAAGGTTCACTCGGCATTTCAACTTCAAGTGTGTGTTGTCTTTCTTGCGCGGCGGGCATGAGCCCCTGCACGACCTCGTTCACCAGGGCCGCAAGACACACCTCAACGAGGTTAAGTTCGATCTTTCCTGAATTGATCCGCGAAATATCAAGCAGATCGTCGACCAAACGACGCAGATGCGACATCTGCCGTTCCACGGTCGCCAAGATCTTCCCTTCGGGCGAGCCCACGTCCTCAGCGTTGCCCAACCGTTCTTTGAGCAGATGAAGCGCCGTCACGATGGGCGCCAAAGGCGTACGCAACTCGTGTCCCAACATCGCAAGAAACTCATCCTTGCGTTGATCGGATCGCGCCAGTTCTTCAAGGCGTCCGCGCATGGCTGATTCGTCCCAAGCGCGCTTCTCTTCTTCCAACAGCCGCTCATGTTCGCGGCGTTCGTGCTCCCGCAGCAGCTCAGACTGCATCCGCACTTGTTCCGAGCGTTTGTGCAGATCGATAAACACCGACGTTTTCGCGCGCAAAACCTCGGGCGTGATGGGCTTAAACAAGAAGTCGACGGCGCCCATTTTATAGGCCTCAAGAACCTGCACGTCGTCGCGGGAGTATGCGGTCACGAAGATGATGGGCGTTTGCTGGTTGCGCTGCCGCGAGCGCATCAGGCGCGCCGTCTCGAACCCGTCCATCATGGGCATCTGAACGTCGAGCACCACCACCGCAAAGTCGTTGCGCGACAACAGTTGCCTAAGCGCATGCTCACCGGAGGTTGATTTGATGAGCTCCGCGTCTATGCCATCGAGCGACGCCTCGAATGCAGCCAAGTTGTGCGGGTTATCGTCCACCAGTAAAACAGCCGCCTTGGCCGCTGGGGCCGGAGTTGGGCTTTGGGTGGCCGCCGGAATTGGAGAAGGCATAAGGGTATTTCGCAACGACTTGCAAATCCCACGCCGCAAAACGCCTGTTTCCGCACCCAGGATTTACGACGATTTCGGTCACAAAGACGTAACCGGGGGTGCGATGGCGTTACGTGCCACGCGGCGCGCCGCCACCGAATCGCTCCGCCCACAGCCGGGTCACAGCGGCCCCCATAAGAACAATCTGCGACGAGTAGTAAACCCAAACCAACAACACAGCCAACGAACCGGCGGCACCGAACGTCGAAGATACGCCCGCACGCCCAATGTAAAGCGCAATGAGCGCACGACCTAACTGGAACAGCGCCGAAGTGAGCAGACCGCCCATCCAGACGTCCTTCCAAGCCACCTTCGCGTTTGGCAGATATTTAAACACCAACGCAAAGAACACGGTGAGCACGCCGAACGACACCACGTTGTTCAGAATGGTTCCCAGCACCACCATGCCAGGCATGTACCGACCAAGGCTATTCGAGACCGCCACCATGGCCGCACTGACCAACAACGACACCACCAACAAAAAGCCCACAGTCAATACGAGCGCCAGCGATAGGATTCGCTCTTTGATCAACGCTTTGATTCCCGAGGTCCGCGGCGCCGTATCCCACAGGATGTCGAGCGCCGCCTGCAGTTCCACCATCACGGCAGTGGCGCCTAGAATCAAAGTGACGATCCCCACGATCGAGCCAACGATGCCTGATTTTTGCTCGGACGATTTGGCGAGCATCGTTTGAACCAGTTGCGCGGCGTCGGGGCCAAGCACGGTCTTCAATTCATCAAGCACGCGCCCTTGAGCGGCGTCGCTTCCCAGCACCAGACCCGCGATTGAAAGGGCCACCAGCAGCGTCGGAGCAATTGAAAACACGGCGTAGTACGACAACGAGGCGCCTAAGCGAGGCGATTTCTTGTCGAGCCACATCTTCGCGGCGTCCCACAACATCTTGCCGAGTGCACGAAACGTCTGCTTCCGAGCCACTGTGGGTGACTCTTGGTGGTGCGAATGGACGTTCTCAATCCACATAGCCGGATCTTTCCTGATGAACGAGCCAAAAGGCCTCGGCCCCGCAGGGCCGAGACTTGTTTGTTGATTCAGCGATTAACGTGCGGGCGCAATGCGGATGTCATTGCGAACGCTGCGCACGCCCTTAACGGACGCCGCGAGTGAAGCCGCACGCAAGCGCGCACCCACCGTGGGAGCCGTGCCCGTGAGCACCACCACACCCTTGTTCTCCGTGTCCACACTGATGTCGGATCCCTTGAGAGCGTCTTCTCCAATGAAGCTGCTTTTCACCTTGGTGGTGATCCATGCGTCGGTCACCTCCTCACCCACGCTCGTCTTTTCGTTTGCGGTGACCTTGCCATCACGATCCTTGCCGTCAACGCGATCCTTGGCCCGCTCGGCGTCCTCATCCACCTTCGCCTTTTGCCGGTCAGCGTTGCGATCAATCTGATCCTTTTTCTGGTCAGCGCGATCCTCGATCCGATCCTTCTGCGCTGCTTTGTCTGCAGCCAACGCTACGTTGCCCACAGAACCCATTCCCAAGATCCCAACCAACAGTCCAAGTTTCACTGGATTCATCGTGTTTCCTCCGCCTGACATTTCCAGCAACTCCCATGCCACATGAACTCTCCCACTCCACGTCGTGTCACGGGCTTTGTTCGACACCGTTTCCACACAAGCGCCACATCGTCGAAACAACGAGTCCGATACGCAGAGAGGACGCCGTTGTGAGGCGTCCTCTCTGCGCGTCTATGCCGAAGGCAGACGTCTAAGCTGTGGTTAGTTTAGTGAATGGGCTATGTGTCGCTCAACGTCGCCGGGAACCAACCGTCGTCGTCTAACTCTTGCCCGAACATTTCGCACGACAGCTTCGAGTCTTCATTCAAGCTTGAAAGCTTGCCCTTCGTTACGAAGTGAGCGCGCGTGCCCGGACGTGTCGACCAACTCTTACAGCTGTTGGCGCGCTCGCCCTCAGCGCCCCAAGAAATAATTCGTTTCTCGAAACTGGGACCACCCGCTTTTGGTGCGCCCTTGCTTGTCCAGCGGCCCTGGTATTTGAGAAAGCCGGGATCCTTTGCACACGCCGCCATCCGTTTGAGAACGAAGTGGCACAGCTTGTGGTAAGTCGCACTTTCCTCTGCTGTCATTGGTGTTGCGTCATCTGCTGAGGCTGCCACCGCAGCCCCACCCGCCCCTTGAACGGCAGCCGCATTCGATCCGGCTTGCGGAACCTCATCGGCATGCAGAGGTTCGCCACCTGCCGCTGCTGCCGCAGCCCCACCCATACCCGCCGCACCTGCCACAACACCCACCATGCCGCCCATACTGTTCTGTTGTCCTTGCATGCCTGGCTCAACAACATCTTTGTCCGCTGGCCGTTTGCATGCTCCTAAACCGAACCCCACACACAGAACAGTCGAAATTAAAAGTAAGCGCATCGTTTAAGCCCTTCGATTCGCGTTACCACATCACGGTGTAGCCAATGTTCATCCCGTATGAGGTCTGAACACCCACCACAGTTCCGCTTGGCGTGTTGATCACGTCAACAGTCGAGTAATCGACGTTCAGTGAAGGCGAGAGGATGCCTGAGCGACCGATCAGGATGTTTAAGCCCAAGCGAGGAGCCAAGGCGAAACCAGTGTCTTGACCCGAGAGGTATTTCACACCCGCGCCCAAGCCGAAAAACCCGAAGAGCACCTCAGAGAATGGCAAGTGGTAGCTTGGCTCCAAAAGGAGCTTGAACTCAGAGGCCGTGGCACCGGGCGAGGTGCCTTGGCCGTCCACGTGAACCCGGCTGTAAGCGCCAATCACGGAGATCTCCAGGTTGTCAGCAATGAACAAACCAACCGAAGGAGCCAATTCGAAGCGGTTGTAACGATCAGAGATAGAGAAGCCACCCGAGCCACCCAACTCCAGCACGCCTGCACGACCGTACGCTTGCGTCCCACCAACACCAGCTTGCTTGGTTACACCCACGCCAGGTGCCATAGGTGCAGCCACCGGTGGCTGTGCATCGTTGTCTGACCGAGGAGGAGGCAATGCCTCAGAAGGTGCACCCGCTCCCACCTGAGTGCCGTTTGGATCTGGATCGGGCACAACGACCTGTGCTTGTGCCGTGGTTTGCAAACCCAGAATCGACATCACAACGCCCATACCCAAAGTCGAAATTGCGGTCTTCATAATTTATCTCCTGTCCCTATCTTTCGATATTGCGGAACACCCCTTGTGCTCCTCGTTTTGTTGTCTTCCCCCTCAGCAAGCAGTGTGCCGAAGGAAACTCGCAGCGATATCGTTACAAATCTGGGGTTTGTTCGGGTATGAGGCGCGTGATCGGGACATATTGGAAACATGCCCGCGCAAGCGTTCCTTGATCACTACGAAAAGGAGCGACTATGCCGGGAGAGAAATAGAAAATGGAAAACGCCGAAGAGGCATGATCCCCTCCGGCGTTTAAATGTTGAGTTATTGATTGTTCAGATGGACTTTATGAATGAATCAACTTCGCGTTCAGCTTCGTCACGCTGATACCCATAGCGCTGTTGCAAGCGACCCAAAAGTTGGTCCTTCTTGCCACCGATCTGGTTCCAATCGTCATCGGTCAGCTTCGCCCACTTGGAGCGCAATTGGCCTTTGAACTCGTTCCATTTGCCTTCTACATGGTCCCAATTCATGACGTTTACCTTTCTGTGGGGCCGCTTATGGGCCGTGGGTTGTTAATCAGCGGAGGCTACAGAGGCCGCAACGTTGAGCAGGGCCGTGGTAGCGCATTCGCCTTGGTTCGATAAAGCTGCGTAACGATCAAATTCTTCGCGTGTGGTATCCAGACGATCCACGTTCGAATCCTCAACAGTGATCGCGGCACCGGATTCGCTGGGTTCGTAGCGAACGATGCGATCGGCAGTTCCGACCGACTCCGCCGTCATGCGCTCCGCAAGGTCAGCAACGTGTTGTTGCAGCACCGCAAGATCGTGAGGCGACTTTGAACCAAGCATGCCTGCGGGCAACATCCACACAGCCGTGGCTTGCCGTGGTCCGTACACAACGCGCACCACGCTGCGCTTGATGGGTGCCGGGCAGGTGGATGACATCGTGGCCCCATATTCGCTGCGTTTATGTTCGGCTCCACTTGTGCCACAAGCGCCTAAGGCGGCCACGCACAAACCCACGCACGCGAAGTTACGCAAGCCTGTTATGTTGTTGCCACCACGAGCTGATTCCGTAAAAAGGTCCATCCTGCACCTGCTTTATTGGGTTCACCTCGTGACTTATGCATAGAGCAGGCCACGCCTAGATTGCCGGCCATCGTCATCTTTGAACCGCTTTCGCTAAGCTCCGTAACAGCAGCGGTCCAACACCTAAAGTGCCGCTACTTTCGCGCAACGAAACCTCCCCGCCTGGGCGCCTGTGACCTATGATGCGCGCCCATGTTGTCCTCCCCTTCTCCCACCACGCGCGCGAGTTCCGCTGTAACCATGGCCGTACTCGTGGCCGCCCTCGGATATTTCGTCGACATCTACGATCTATTGTTGTTTGGCATCATCCGCGTGAAGAGCTTGGCTGACCTGGGCATCACAGGTGCCGCGCTCAAAACGACAGGCCTGTTCCTTTTGGACGTGCAAATGTACGGGATGCTCGTGGGCGGCATCGTCGCAGGCGTCATCGGCGACAAGCGGGGCCGGCTCTCGGTCCTGTTCGGCTCCATCATTTGCTATTCGCTGGCCAACATCGCCAATGGTTTTGTGACCACGGTCCCGCAATACGCGGTGGCCCGCTTCATTGCGGGGCTGGGCCTGGCGGGCGAATTGGGCGCTGGCATCACTTTGGTGGCCGAGCTTATGAAGAAGGAATCGCGCGGCTATGGCACCGCCATCGTGGCCTCGGTGGGAATCTTGGGTGCAATCGTGGCTTCGCTGGTGGGAGAGCTGTGGAGTTGGCGCGTGGCGTATTTCATCGGGGGTGGCCTTGGCTTGGCTCTGCTGCTGCTGCGTGTGGGGGTGCTGGAGTCAGGCATGTTTGAGGCCGCGAAAGCCAGCCACACCGGCCGCGGCGAATTCTTCATGCTGTTCCGCGACGGCAAGAAACTGCGCCGGTACCTCGCGGTCATCCTGATCGGCGTGCCCATCTGGTACGTGATCGCGCTGTTGGTGGTGCTGTCACCCGAGTTGGGCTCGGCCCTCGGCATGCCGGTGGCACCCAGCGCGGGCCGAGCGATTCTTTTCGCTTATTCTGGTTTGGTGGTCGGCGATCTGGGCAGCGGCCTTTTGAGCCAGTGGCTCAAGACCCGCAAGAAGATTGTGGCGGCCTTCATCGTGTTCACAGCCGTGAGCATCGTTGTCTACTTCACTGTGGGCCACACGTCGCTTGGCGCCTTTTACGCTTGCTGCGCGCTGCTGGGCGTGGCCACGGGCTATTGGGCGGTGTTCATGACCATCGCCGCCGAGCAGTTTGGCACCAACATCCGTGCCACCGTCACAACCACCGCGCCTAATTTCGTTCGCGGCTCGGTGCCCCTTTTGACGTGGCTGTTCCGCAGCCTGGAGAAACCTTTGGGCATCGTGGGCAGCGCGGCCACCGTGGGCGCCTTGACGTTGGCGCTGGCGTTGGGGGCCCTGCTGATGCTGCACGAAACGTATGGAAAAGACCTGAATTACCTCGAATCCTAAGCTGGCGCCCGGGACGGCGAATCCGTAACCCGGCCTGCGTGTGGTCGTGTAAAATGCCGCCCTTCCATGCCCTACGACCACCGCTCGATTGAACCCAAATGGCAGGCCCGCTGGACCGAAGCCGGCTTGCACAAAACGCCCTTCGACCCCACGCGCCCGAAGTTCTACGCACTCGATATGTTCCCCTACCCCTCGGGGGCCGGGCTGCACGTGGGGCATTGCGAGGGCTATACCGCCACAGACATCATCACACGATGGAAGCGGATGCAGGGCTTCAATGTTCTGCACCCCATGGGTTGGGACGCGTTCGGCCTGCCGGCTGAGAACTATGCGATCAAAACGGGCATTCACCCGCGCGAGACCACGTACACGGCCATTGCGAACTTTCGCCGTCAGATCGATTCAGTCGGCTTCGCGTATGATTGGGATCGCGAGGTCAACACCACCGATCCAGCCTACTTCAAGTGGACGCAGTGGATCTTCTTGCAGCTGTTCAAGATGGGCTTGGCCTATCAATCTGAGATCGCTGTCAACTGGTGCCCTGCCTTGGGCACAGTGTTGGCCAACGAGGAAGTCATCGGCGGCAAAAGCGAAGTGGGCGGCCACCCCGTGGTGCGCCAGCCCTTGCGCCAGTGGATGTTGAAGATCACCGCCTACGCCGATCGCTTGTTGTCTGATCTTGAGCACGTGGATTGGCCCGACTCAACGCTCGCCATGCAGCGCAATTGGATCGGCCGTTCCGAAGGCGCCGAAGTTGTGTTCAAGGTGGATGGCCTTGATGAAGCATTGCGTGTGTTCACCACGCGGCCCGATACGTTGGCCGGTGCCACATACATGGTGTTGGCCCCTGAACACGCGTTGGTGGCTCGCCTCACCACGCCCGAACAAGCCACGCAAGTGCAGGCCTACCAAGACGCCGCCCGCAGCAAAAGCGATCTTGAACGCACCGAACTCACCAAGGTCAAGACGGGCGCCTTCACCGGTGGGTTCGCCATCAATCCGGTCAATGGCGAGCGCATTCCCATCTGGATCGCTGATTATGTTTTGGCCGGCTATGGCACCGGCGCCATCATGGCGGTGCCCGCGCACGACGAACGCGATCACGCCTTTGCCACAAAGTACGGGTTGCCGATCAAGCAAGTGGTTGCGCCTGCGGACGGGCAAGCGATTGACTTGTCAGTGGCTTACACAGCCGAAGGCGTGGCCGTTCATTCTGGGCCGCTCGACGGCCTGCCCACCCCGGAGGCGAAGCGTGAAATGATCAAACGCCTCGAAGCGCAAGGGCAAGGCAAAGGCGCCGTCACGTATCGCTTGCGCGATTGGGTGTTTTCGCGCCAACGCTACTGGGGCGAGCCCATTCCGATCTACTTCCCCGTGAAAACCGATGGTGATCCGCGCCAAGGGGCGGCCTTCGAGATCGATTACAGCCAACCGATCGCCGTCGACGAAGCCGAGCTGCCGCTGCGTTTGCCTGAGATCGATGATTACCGCCCCGGCGATCCACAAGGCGCTTTGGTCAAAGCGGTGGATTGGCGCTTCTTCCAAAAGGACGGCCAGTGGTTTGCCCGCGAAACCAACACGATGCCGCAATGGGCGGGTTCGTGCTGGTATTACTTGCGCTACATCGACGCGCAGAACAGCCATGAGATCTTTTCTTCGGAGAAAGAAAAGTATTGGGGCCCCGTGGATCTCTACGTGGGAGGCGCTGAACATGCCGTTTTGCACCTGCTTTACGCGCGTTTTTGGCATAAGGTGCTTTACGATTTGGGCAAGGTGTCGTCGCTCGAACCATTCAAAAAGCTGCGCCACCAAGGCACCGTCTTGGCGTTCACGTACCAAGATCAAGGCGAGCATTACCACCCGATCGAAAACATTGATCTGCGGCCAGAAGGCGCCTTCCTAAAAAGCACGGGCGAAGCGGTGAAGGTCACGGTTGAGAAGATGGCGAAGAGCCGTCTCAATGGCGTGAATCCAGACGACGTTGTCAACGAATACGGCGCTGATGTTCTGCGCCTTTACGAGATGTTCATGGGCGAGTTCGAGCTGCCCAAACCGTGGGACGCGCGCGCCATCGAGGGCTGTAGCCGCTTTTTGCGTCGCTTGTGGCGGTTGGTGGAAGAATGGAAGCCCGAGACAGCGCCGCAAGACGATCCGCATCTGCGTTTGCGACACAAAACGATCAAACGTGTGACGGCGGATCTCGATCGCATGCAATTCAACACGGCCGTGGCCGCGATGATGGAATACGTCAATGGGTTGACCGGCAAAGGCGCGACACGCGAAGATCTAATCACGCTGGTAAAACTTGTGGGGCCATACGCGCCTCACGTGGGTGACGAAGCGTGGCAAGCGTTGGGCGAAAAGGGGTTCCTCATCGAACAGCCGTGGCCAACGTTCGACGACGCTTTGACCATCGACGATGTGGTGACGATGGCGATCCAAGTCAACGGGAAAATGCGTGGCAGCATCGATGTGCCACGCACCATCGCGAAAGAAGAAGCCGAACGCTTGGCACTGCAGCAACCAAATGTGCAAAAGCACATTGAGGGTAAAGAGGTGCGCAAGGTCGTGGTCGTTCCGGGCAAGATCGTGAACATCGTGGTCGCCTAGCGTGTCACCCCTGACGGCGCGCGAGCATGAGGGCGAGCTGCACTTGGACGTCCAGGTGCAGCCGCGCGCCTCACGCAGTGCAATCGTGGGCGTGCTGGGCGAGCGCGTGAAAGTGGCCTTGGCGGCGCCTCCCGTGGACGGCGCCGCCAACCAAGAGCTGGTGCAGACGTTGGCGGATCTGTTCGGCGTGCCCAAACGTCACGTGACGATCGTCCGTGGGCTCACCGGCCGCAAGAAGACCGTTCACATCAAGGGCGCCACGTTGGCGGCCCTGCACACGCTGCTGGCGAGCCTCTAAGGGACCTGACGCCGGTGCAGGTTCACCACGTTTAAGACTTCCGCCACATTGAACGGTTTGCGCATGTAACCGGCCACCCCCAACCGCCCGGCCATGCTGGCCACATCGCGGTAAGCCGACATCACCACCACGGGCACGTCGGCGAACCGAGGCTCACGCAACTGCTCTTCGCGGAAGCCGTCGCCATCCAGCACAGGCATCATCATGTCCAATAGAACAAGCGATATCTCACCACCGGCGGCCGCCAACTTTGTCAAGCCATCCCGGCCGTTCACAGCGCCCACCGCCCCAATGCCCTGGTCAAAAAGAATGTCCAGCAAGCTCTCACGTATCTCGTGGTCGTCTTCGACCACCAGCACTGGCCAGCCATGTGAACCGCTCGTCATTCGAACACCAATTTAAATCGCAAAGCCAACCCGTAAAGAATGACAGGCTTTGGATAACGGTGGTACCCGATAAAACACTGAAATTCCTGAAGATTTTCGGGGAACTCGGCGTCACAAAAGCCCCACGCAAGGCCACGGTGATGTAACGATGCAGGCCGCGCCGAGCGTGGAGCGTCGAGGGAGGCAGGCCGTTTTGGGCCCGCGCGTCCCCTCTAATCAACAGTTATTTGGAGCCGGTGGGCGGGATTGAACCGCCGACCTACGGTTTACGAAACCGTTGCTCTACCACTGAGCTACACCGGCAAACACTGTTTTTTCAGCGACTTACGATGCTTTCGAGGTTTGTGACCCAACTTCGGGTCGCGCTTTCGGAGGCAATCGCGGTCGAGGGCCACCAACTTAGCGGCTGGCACGGAAAGATCAACAGAAAGTGCTCCGAACGAGCGGCTAATGCACACAGCCCCAGGGCGCTCCTGGCTGGATCTGGGACAGGTCAAAACACGCCCACCCGGCCGGGCACAGGCTGGGGTTTTGATCGCACCCCACGGCGCTGCAAAACCCGGTGGGCTGACCTGGCTGGATCAAGCACACGTTGGCTGGGCTGGCACAATCGCTGTGCCCCACACCGTCAGAGCAGGAGGAGCCAAACGTAGGGCCCGCGGCTGCTGTGTCGGTGCCGGCGTCACCCACAGGCACAGGCAACCAACACACCCCGTCGCGCAGCTCGTATCCGGGATCGCAAGGTTCGGGCTTGCAGGCCGCAAACGACAACAGCACACCGATCACAACCATCGCTTTCATCGTCGCGCGCCTCATGTTCAAAACGCCAACACCAAACGAGCGCTCCAGAACCCCAGATGATGATTGTTACCACTGAAGTTCGAGAACACGCTTTCAACATACTGCGTTTTGAGCTGGGTGTATGGCGTGAAATAGATGTTCAGACCTACCGAGAACACAGACCCAGAATCAATGATGTTGTTGCGCAATCCACCGTCGCCCCATTCCGCATAAACGTAGGGCTCATAGTGCCGCGCGAAGCGGTAAGCGCCGATGATATAGGCAAAGTTCCCCGCGAAATTCGGCAGCACGCCGCCCGGCCGCAGAGTCGACGGCTCGTGAAACCCTTTGTCGTAAATTTGCTGTCGATGCACAACTTCGGCACGCAACCGGAAGCCGCCAGCGTCAAGCGACAGATCCGCGCCCACCGTCTTTTCCGTAAAGGAGTAAAGCTTCTTGGCGTTGATCACCGGGTAGCCATCGGGATCGAGAGTGATCGATTTGGATTCGTCGCTGCTGGTCCCATAAAGACCTGAAAAGCCCAACGCGAAACGAACGCGGCCTTGCCGGCTCACCAACAACCGGCCCCCCACGGCCTTGTCGTCGCTGAGATCAAACAACGTACGCGTGCGCCCGTTCGATATGTATAGGTGATAACCGATCTGCCACGGCGGCCCGTTCCAAGATCCGTAGAACTCCACGCCTGTTTGTCGCTGGGGCACCGCCTCTTGCACCAAGAACGACGGCATCATCAGGGAGATCAGCGTGGGTGTGCCATGATCGACGTTCCAAATGCCCCAAGGCGTGAAGAAATACCCCACGCGAAGATTCACGGCGTCGTTGTGCGTGTATTCGATCTGCGAGCGTTCAACGATCACGCTGCCCAATTGAACGTTATTGCGTCCCGATGGGCTCGTGGCATCCACCTTGCGGGTATCGGTGCGAGGCACGGCGCCCAGGCGGCTAATATCGTAATCGCCCTGGGGCAGCAGCGACAGGCGCGTTTCTATCAAGCCCCGCCAGCCGCGCACCGGCCGCGCGTCGAAATAAAGGTTGGTGTTGCCCGAGACAAACGTCGACGACTGGGTGGCAAGCAGCCCCTGCGTTTGCGGGTCGGCTCGGAAATACCGTTGGGCGCCGGCATCTAAAAACCCGTAAACCAAGAGTTTGGAATCAACGGCCGCGTCGGCAGCCGTGGTGTCTGCTTCGGCCTCAACTTCGCGTAGGATCTTGTCAGCTTCGTCGGTGGTGGCCGCAGCCTCGGCAGCGGGCACGAGATCCTGCGCGTGAGCCACACGCGCCGCAAACAAAGCAGCGAACACGATGAATGGCGGGCGTGTTCTCATGGCGACTCCACCTTGCCTTTGCGGATGCGCGCAACCACTCGCACAGTGCCATCGGCGACGCCTGCGGGCACATAACCGATGCCCCCAGGCAATGACGCCACCACTTTGAGCATGGTGCGCGCGTCACCGACCTTGCGGGGCGGCTCGCCTTCGCCTCGAACCAGTTTGTCGATCCAAAACTGGGCGCTCTGATCCGGATCCATATCAAGCACCACGTGATCAAACGTCAACCGTTCGGCGCTGCCGGGGCGAAAATTGAACGGCCGCAACATTTCACCCCCGCGCCACGTGCGAATCGCGCGCGTAAAGATCGCGGCCACTTCCTGGCGCGATAGCTTCGCGAATGAGGTTGCCTTGTGGCTAATGACATCCAAATCGATGTCAGCCGCGCGCGCACGACGCCCGCCCATCGCAAAAACGAAAGAGGTCACCGCAGAGGTCGCGGAAAGAAGAATGTGCCGTCGGCGAAACATTGATCGTGCTTAACGCGGGTGTGCTCGTTTTGCTTTTGCCGGCTGCAACTTTAATTGCAACGCTTTTTGTCCCGTCACGCGCATCGTCTTCTTCAACGGCACGTAGCCAGGTTTCTCAAGTTCAAGCTCAAACGGTTGGCCTTGCGGCACGGCAAACGACAGCGGCGTGCTGCCCGCCGGTTTGCCGTCAAGACGCACCTCGGCCCCAGCGGGCGCGCTAACGAGGTACAGCGTGGCCTCGTTGCGCTTTAGGGTTTGCGTGAACACCACGGGGCCATCAAGCGTGGCGGTCATGGTGGCCACCAACGGTTCAAAGCCAGCCAGGCGAAATGACACCAGCGTGCGACCGCACGGCACAGTCACGCCCAGAAGTGGCGTTTGCCCAAGCGAAAGGTCACCCCATTGCACCAGGGCCCCCGGGGGCGTGGTGGTGAAGTTGACGCTGCAATGGTCGTAGATGGGTCGCGATGGAACGGGCGCAGCGTGTACGGGCGCGGCCGGGGCCACGGGAGCCGCCACGCTGGCCAAGGCGACATCCTTGACGGGCGTGGGCTTGGGCGCCCACCAAAAGCCGCACAACAGGCCCAAGATCCAAAACGCCCCCCAAGGCCCAAAGCGAGCCACGGCGGGCTGGGCGTCCTCCGGAACCCGCTGCCAGATGGCCTTCGCCACAGCGGCGAAGCGCGTGACAAGGGGCGCCGCCCAAGGCGGAACGTTCGATTTGCGCGCCACCATCACCTTGCCTGTGTGGCCAGGGGTGTAGCCGAGTGTTTTGCCGGTGACGCGCCCCACGCCGCCAGCCATGCGAGCGGGCGCAGCCAAGTGAGGCACGATGCCACCCGAAGCCTCGTCGATCGCTGGCCCCGAAACGCCAGCCGCGGCGACAACGGTTGCCTCGTTGTCTTGCGAGACGCGCGCTTCTTCGCCGAAGAACGTGTGCTTCGCCACGCCGGCCAAGGCGTGGGCGGCGGGCTCCATCGCGGGCAGGGCCGGTGGACGTCCCACAGCGCCCGGGGTGGGCGGCGGCGCCGGCAGCCGGCTGGCGGACCGCCGACGTGAAAGCAAAGAGGCCCAAAATGAAAGGCTTTCGTCGTCGATCTCCAGCACCTTCACGCGCACGTGCGAGCCATCACCATCGTCTGTGCCGCCTTTGACGGTGAGCACCTGGCCGCGGCCCGAAAGCACCGCGATCCCAGACGACAGCGCAACCGAAAAACGTGTCACCGTCCCCACAGACAGACCGCGCGCGCCGGGCAAAACCACCGAGTCGTCGCCGCAAAAAGGTGCGAGTTTCTCGGCCAATTGTGTGGGTTCTGCATAGTCTGTCTGCACCCGAAACACGCGCAAACCTCCGCCGCCGGTCAAGGTCTGCCGCTCCTGCGATGTACTGCCATAGCCCATCCCCCTCGTCAGCATATCCCCATCGGCGGATCGCGATAAATTCCTCACACCCTCGCGCACCCGTTGCCGTGGCGCACATTGTGGGCTTTTGCAGGTTACACTTGGCTCCTATGCGCCTCACCGCTCGCCATGTCTTCGCTCTTCGCCGCATTCAGCGCGTCCTCGTGCCCACCATTGCATTGACCGCCACAGTTGGCTTTGGTTCCGGCTGCGTGGACACGTCGGTGCCGGAACCCATTTCAGCTGTGGCCTACTGCGAAGGCTTGGCAGCCATTGATTGCAAAGTCTTTTGGGTTTGCACTGAGGCCGCCGCGCGCGAAGCGCAACGCCCCACGCTGCTGGCAAGCGGCATCGACATCGGCACCAGTGAAGCAACCTGCACCGCCAACCTCAAAGCCGGCTGTGCACAAAAACCCTTCGCCTGCGGCACCAATGAAACCTTTCAAGAGAGCAAAGCGTCTTCGTGTCTAGATGGGCTGCAACGCCTCGCATGCATAGATTTGCGTTCAAGCGAAACCCAGCCACTTAATTGTGCGAAGGTCTGCACGTCAACCCTCACCAGCCGTTAGTTCGCCAGCGCTTCATCAATGGTCCCCGCGTGGCAAAGCAGCATTGAATCAGCGCTCGCAGAGCGGCGTTGGAAAGACGCGGAGGCGGAAGCGCGCGTTGCCGTGGCGCAATTTCCAAACCAAGCGGCCGCGCATTTTCTCTTGGGCGTTTGCCTACAACAAAGGGCGGACCACAGCACGGCGGTGGAGGCGTTCCGCTGCGCGCTGCAGGCTGAACCCACCTTGTTGCAAGCGCGGCAGAACTTGGCGTTGTCACTACGCAGCCAAGGCAAGCTTGATGAGGCTGAATCCGAGTTGCGTGGCGTGCTGACAGACGCACCATCGTTTGTGTTGGCATACGCTGCGCTTGGCAATCTTTTGCGTCAACGCGGCCAGGCCACGGCCGACGAACGACGAGCGGCACGCTTCGCTGAAGCGCGCGTGTTGCATGAAGCCGCCGTGAATCTAGAGCCCACGGTGCCAGGCCACGCGCACAACTTGTTCCTCACGCTCGCCACCATGGAAGCGTGGGATGAAGCGGCGCTCACGTTTTTGCACTTGGCTGCCGCTCATCCACAGCAAGCGCACTTCTTTGATCTGGCCGCGCGCGCCCTCGTGCGCATTGGCCGCTTTGCAGAAGCCGCGGAGGCCGCGTCGCACGCGTTGCGGTTGTGGCCCGGATGCGTGGACGCGCGGGTCAGCCTTGCCTCGGCGATGCGTGAATCAGGCAGCGCCGAGAAAGCCGAACGTCAGCTGGAGATCGCGTGCGCCGAAGCGCCTGAGCACGCGGTGGCGGCCTTCAACTTGGCGCAGCTGCGTTGCTTTCGTGGACGTTGGCGCGAAGGCCTGGCGGGCCTGCACGCAGATCGCGTGCGGCAATGGGCGACTGTGCCTCCCGCGCAGTGGCCGGCTCCGTCGCTGTGGCAAGGCCAGGCGGCTCCGGCCTCCCACTTGATCCTTGTGGCTGAGCAAGGCCTCGGCGACACCATTCAGCTCATTCGTTTTGCGGCGTTGGCGCGCCCGCGCGTCGGTCGCATCACCTTGGCGCCCCCGCTTGGGTTGCCGGCGGGTCGCCCCTGGTTAACCAGCTTGGCGCAAACGGCAGCCGGCGTGGATCATGTGCTGCGACCAGGCGAGCCGATGCCGCGCGCGGAATTGTTTGCGCCACTGTTCTCGTTGCCCCACTTGTGCGGCCCCGAGCCCAACCGCATCAGCGCGCCCACCCGCTATTTGCACGCGGCCCCCCAAGCCTTGCAGCGGTGGAGCCAAGCGCTGGGCCCGCGCGATGGACGCACACGCATCGCGATCGCGTGGCAGGGCAACCCGCAATACCGCCAGGACACGCGGCGTTCGATGCCGCTGTCGACGTTCGAGCCTCTGTTCGAGGCAAAGCGGCAAGGCGCACCCATCGCTTTGTACTCGCTGCAAAAAGGTTTCGGCAGCGAGCAGCTGGCCGAGTGGCACGCGGCCAACGCGCCGGCCCCCGTGATCAATCTGGCCGAACAGCTCGACAACGGCACCGACAGTTTCATCGACACCGCCGCGGTGTTGGAGCACATGGATCTATTGATTTCGAGCGACACCTCACTGCCTCATTTGGCGGCCGCTCTTGGACGGCCCACGTGGATGATGCTTTCGGCGGTGCCGGATTGGCGGTGGGAAGCCACCGTCCCCCGCTCGCCTTGGTACCCCAGCATGCGTCTGTTTCGGCAGAAGCAGATGGGCCAGTGGGCTCACCCCCTGGCGCAGGTGATGGCGCAGCTGCCGGGCTTTTTGTCGCGTTCGACGTGAACGGGCCCACGTCCAGCTTCCTTCGCAAGCGCATGGCGCGCTAGTGTGGTCGGCGATGAAGCTCTTTACCGTTTTGGTTGTGCTCGCCGTGGCCGCGACCGGCGAGGCGCACGCAACACCGCACGTGCCCACCGATCCGCTGTTGCGTTCCACCTGGACCGCTTCGTGGATCACCGCCAAGGGTGCGGCCGTTCGTGATCCCGTAGTCATTCATGCGCGCAAGCGCTTTACGTTGGCAAAGGTGCCCGAGCGCTTTGTTGTTCACGTCAGCGCCGACAACCGCTTCGTGTTGCACGTCAACGGCAAGGTCATTGGCCGCGGTCCCGCGCGCGGTGACATCGAGCATTGGCGCTATGAAACGTTCGACTTATCGCCCGCGTTGCAGCCGGGCGTCAATGTGGTGGCGGCCACGGTGTGGAACTTCGGCGTGGACGCGCCTTACGCTCAGATCAGCCGCCGCACCGGCTTCCTCATGCAAGCGCAAGATGACGTGGCCACGGTGTGCAACACCGACAAAACGTGGGAAGCCAAAGTGGAACCCGGCCACACCGTCAACCTTGCTGGCTTGGGGCCCATTCGCGCGCATCATTATTTTTACGCCGCGGGCACACCCGAACGCCGCGATGGCAATGTGTGGGATTGGCAGTGGGACACGAACGAGGGCACAGCGTGGCCCGCCGCTGCGTCGATCGAACGCGCCACGCCGCGCGGCATGCGCGACGGCTCGCCCCATCAGCTTTCGCCACCGGGCTGGGAACTCGTCGCTGACGCTCTGCCCGCGATGGAAGAAACGATGGTGGGCGTTGGTTCCATCGTACGCTCAAGCGGCCCCGCAACCGTGGCTGCACCTTTTCCCGAAGGGGGCAGTTTGCAAGTTCCCGCACGCAGCCGCGCGGTGGTTTTGTTGGATCGCAAGGAGATCATCAACGCATACCCCTCGATCACATTGGCCGGCGGCAAAGACGCCGTGGTGCGCCTCACATACGCCGAGTCACTGTTCGATAAGCAGGGCCGCAAAGGCAACCGCAACGAGATCGAAGGCAAAGACATGATCGGCCTGTATGACGAGTTCGTCTCCGATGGCCGCACGCACACGTATCAACCGTTGTGGTGGCGATCGTGGCGCTACCTGGAAGTGCAGATCGAGACGCGGGAAGCGCCGCTGGCGATCACAAATCTTGCGGCACGCGCCACGCTGTTTCCGCTCAAGCCGCTGGCCACCTTTGAAAGCAGCGATCCGCAACTGCAGGAGCTGTGGGCCATGGCATTTCGCACGCTGCGCATCTCCGCGTGGGAAACGTATATGGATTCACCATACTGGGAGCAGCTGCAATACATCGGCGACACGCGCATCACGGCGTTGTTGTCTTACGCATTGGCCAATGAGGATCGCTTGGCGCGGCAGGCGCTGTTGGCGTTCGATCAATCACGCACCTCAGATGGACTGACGATGAGCCGCTATCCAACGCGGGACCAGCAATACATTCCACCATATTCTTTGTTTTGGGTGGGCATGGTGCATGACTTTTGGATGTACCGAGGCGATGCCGAGTTTGTGCGTGCGTTGCTGCCGGGCACACGCACAGTGATCGATTGGTTCTTGGCACGTGTGCGCCCGGATGGTTTGCCTGCGTACCTTCCTTGGTGGGCGCACATCGATCCTGCCGCGGGTGGCGCGCGGCAAACGGAAGAAGGCGGCTCGGCCGCGGCGGCGGGTCAACTACTCATGGCGTTGCGGGAGGCTGCGCAACTTGAAGCCGCGCTCGGCGATGCGCACCGTGCGGGGGTGTATAGGGCGGCCGCCGCGCGAACCGCACAAGCGCTGCAAAGGTTGTGGGATCCACAACGCGGCCTCCTCAAAGACAACCCCGAAGCGAAGACTTTTAGCCACGACGTGAACATCTTGGCGCTGGACCAAGACGTTTTGAGCGGCACCAAGCGCGAACGCCTGCAGCGAGAAGTTTTGGCGTTGGGACAACAAGCACCTGGCCGCCGCGCCACCCCCGGTGAGGTGGCCCCCGCCAGCATATATTTTCGCTACTACCTGCACCGTGCGCTTAACCACGTGGGCAAGGGCGACGCGTTCTTGGCCTTGCTTGATCCGTGGCGCCAGATGTTGGGTTTGGGCCTAACCACATTCCCTGAATTCAGTGATCCCACGCGTTCCGATTCGCACGCATGGACAGCACATCCAGCGCTCGATCTGCTCAACATCGCGGCTGGGATCGGCCCGGCCGCGCCCGGGTTCGCAAAGGTGCGCGTCGCGCCGAACCCCGGTGCGCTCGAAAGCTTGACCGCGGCCATGCCTCACCCGGCTGGCACAATCAGCGTTGGCCTTCGCAAGAACGCCAACGGCTGGTCAACCGACGTGGCACTGCCCCCCAACGTTCCGGGTGAATTTGTGTGGGCGGGGCGGTCGTGGCCGCTGCGGGCCGGCGCCACCACGCACTTGGTCCTGCCCGCACGCAAATGAAGTTGTGGGCCCTTAACCCACGCGCCGCATCCGTCGATGTCCCGGGAAGATGTTTTCGGGGAACGACGCGTGACGGTAACCATCGACGTAAGCCCAGGCGAGCTGATCGACAAGATCACAATCCTGGAGATAAAAGCCGAACGCGTGGCTGAAGAGGCCAAACGCAGCCTTGTGCTCTATGAGCTGCGTTTGCTCGAAGATCGCCGCAGCCACGCCATCGCACAAAGCGAAGCGCTGGCGGCGGTAACCAAAGAGTTGCGCGAGGTGAACGCCGTGCTCTGGGACATCGAAGACCAGATTCGCGATTGTGAACGGGCACAGGATTTTGGCGACCGTTTCGTGGCTTTGGCGCGCGCCGTTTATCACACCAATGATCGTCGCGCGGCCCTTAAACGTAAGATCAACGACTTGCTGGGCTCGGCCATCGCTGAGGTCAAAGCTTACGCACCGTATTAGCGTCGGGTTGGCCGCCGCCGTCAGCGCGTGCTAACAAGCATGCATGGGCAGCTTGATGTTGAGGGACAAGGATGTGGCCCGCAAAAAGGGCCTATGGGCCGTGGGGGCTTGGGCAGGATCCGCGCTGCTTCTAACCACGGGAGCGCCCGTGATTTTGGGCGCCGCTGCCGCAGGTGGCGCGTCCTACCTCACCTACAAGTGGTTCATGTTCCGCGCCAAGCGCGGCATGCGCTTTTAAGGATTCACGAACGCATTGGCGTTTGAAGGCGGCTTGGCCTGATCGCCCGCGCCGCCAGCCACGGGTTTGACCGTGCGCGAGATGCGGATCGGAAAGTCGATTGGCACGGCGCTGCCTTGAAACTCGGGAAACTTAAGCGCGCTGATGATGTTCTTCGCGCACGCTTCGGAGTCACCGGGCGCGCCGTTGACGCGTACGCCGCGGGCGGTGCCTGAGGGATCGGCCTCGAAGTAGATACCAACGCTCGTCACCTCCGCGTTGTCGAAGCATTTGGCGAGGTTGCCCATCTGTTCATCAAGAACCTTTTGCAGCTCTTCGCGGCGCAAACCTTGGGGATGATCGTTCAAACTTTTCGCCTGCGCCGCCGCCACAGCTTTGTTCGCCGTTGTCAAAGGGGACGATGTGGTACCCATGGATCGCGTGCCCCACTTGCGCTCGGTCAACGCCACCTTGTCGTTCTTGCCAGGCGCTTCATACACGGGCGCCTTGAGCGAATTTGACACGGGCGTCGCCGCAGCGGTTAGCACGGGCTGCTTTAGCTCTTTGTTGCAACCGACACATAACCACAGCACCGCCAATACGCTGCACGCGTTCATCGGCCGAAGCGTGAAATTGTCAGCGGCGCGGTGTGGTCTGCTCATGTAATACTTATCGTATCTCGACGCCGCATCCTTGAATGCAGGGGAGGAATAAGGGGGAAGGCCACGCTTCGCTTTCAAGGTGAACGCACGAAGCGGCGATGTTCAAGGATACATGCACGAACGCGGAGTCTCCGTACTTTTGGCCGTATTTGCCGCCGCCCTCACAGGTCGAGGCGGCCTACCGGCACAAGCCGCGTTCCCTCGGGCCGAAGGCAACACCGTGTCCTCGTGGCGGGATCTGGCGTCACCCGCGCCATTGACACCAGCCGAAGAGGCGGGGCCAGCCGGTGCCATTTTAGCCCGACGGTTTAACCCTGCGATGGCGTTCGGCCACCGCGACATCTGGCCTGTGTCGTTGCGCTACGCCTGGGCCGATGGCTCGTCACTCATGGCAAGCGTTATCGATGAACAGGGACAGGTCGTCAGGCAATACGAGGCGCTTTCAAACGATCGGCTCACGAACGACGACTGGGGTGACATGCCCACCACCGATGCCGACGGCAACACCATTCGTTATTCGATCGATGCGCCGGGAGATGATCGAACCGAACGCGGCGTCTCGTCGTGGCGGCGCCGCTGGCGCGCGATCATGAGCGGCGATCCGTTGGATCGCACCACGCCCGCAGGCCTGCAATACGCGCCCACGCAGCACGCACATCTGTTTTGGCTCAACCGCGAAAAGGGTTTGTTAGCGATCCAGTACTGGTTCTATTTCCCTTACAACGAATGGATCAACCACCACGAGGGCGATTGGGAACACATCAACGTGATCCTGCGCGGACCCTCGCGTCTCACGGACGACAACGCCTGGCACCCCGTGGGTTATCAGTTCTTCTTCCACGAATTCTCATACGAACCGAAACAAGTGGTGCGCGTGGGCGGCAGCGATCCGCGTGAAGATCATGTGGTGGTTTACACGGGGGGCAAAAGCCATTTCCTGCGCTGGTCAGGATTGCAAAGCGGCGGCAGTTACCCCCTGCCAGGCGTGTTTGAAAACGTGGGCGGTGGCATCACTGGGTTCCGCGCCAGCGAAGATGTTTCGAATCCTGAGCGCTTCATACGTCCCGAAGATTTCAGCCTCGTGATGCTGCCTGAACCTGAACGCGTGGACGTGGGGCTTCACCCAGAGCTCACGTGGCTGCGCTTGGATCTGTTCGCCGGGCAAGCGCATATGTACGAGAACCCGCTGTCGATGAACGGCATGACCTTCGGCGCGGTGCCACGCCAACCTGCGCGGCAAGGCGCCTGGAACAACCAATGGTCCCCCCTGGTGTGGGATGGAGAAACGGCGCTGGCGAAGACCGTGGCACTGCTGCCCAAGGGCTGGCTGGCACTGACAGCGCCCCCCAAGCAACCGAGCACGCCGCTTTTGGCACGCCCTGGCCAACGCCGGGTGAAAGCGCGTTTAAACCGTTAGAGCGACCTACTCCGTGTAAGCCGGATCTTGCGCCAACCGCTTGCGAAAGCCCGCCGGCGAGTAGAACGTAAAGACGAACCGGCCCAAGGTCACTTCGATGCCATCCACCAGAAGCAAAGCCTTTTGTGGCACCAACCGCGTGCCGTTGACGAAGGTGCCGTTGGTCGATCCGGCGTCCGTCAGGCTCACGCCACCGGGCTCGATTTTCAGCAGACAGTGACGCTGCGAAATTGAGTATTCGGGAATGGCCACGTCATTGGCCGCCGTGCGCCCCAACGTGATGGGCCCTGGGCTCGCGCCGCGGCCTTTACGAATTAGGAACACGCGGCCGATCAATAGGCTGGCCTGCCGCATCTGGTCAGCAATATCTTCCGTGATCATTGTGCCGCCCTGCTTGCCACTTGAATCCTTCAAGTTGCCGGTGACGCCTTTGACAATGAACGCCGGTGAGGGATAACGAACCGCGAAATCCACCGAACCCAGGCTGCGAAGCTCAGCCGCGTATTCGGACACATAGACAGCCATCTGTCATAAGAGTACCACCACTCACCACGAGCCCCCAATGCGGATTGGAATCGACTTAGGCGGAACGAAAATTGAAGCGCTGGCCATCGACGACGAAGGCCGTGAACTTGGCAGGCAACGCCGGCCCACACCGCGAGACTCTTACGAAAGCATCCTCGACGCCGTCGTAGCGCTCGTGGGCGATGTGGAGGCGGAGGTAGGCGCCCAAGGCACTGTGGGGCTGGGCATTCCGGGCACGATCTCGCCGGCCACGGGCCTGGTGAAGAACGCGAACACCACAGCGTTGATTGGCCACCCGCTCGATCGCGATTTGGCGGCCCGGCTGGGCAACCGCGTCCGCGTGGCCAATGACGCCAACTGCTTCGCCCTTTCGGAAGCCGCCGACGGCGCCGGCGCCCCCACCTCACCACGGCAGCCGGGGCAAAGCCCGCATGTGGTGTTTGGCGTGATCATCGGCACCGGCACCGGCGGTGGTGTGGTGGTCGATGGCCAAATCTTAGACGGTCCCGACGGCATAGGCGGCGAATGGGGCCACATGCCCCTGCCCTGGCCGCAAGAAGACGAATGGCCGCTGCCGAAATGCTGGTGCGGCCGATCGGGTTGCGTCGAACTGTTTTTGTCAGGCACGGGCCTGGCCGCCGATCACAAGCGCGTGACGGGTGAGAGCCTGTCAGGCCCCGAGGTGGCCCAAGCGGCGGCGGCAGGCAGCGCCGCAGCGCTTGCCACCATGGCCCGTTATGAACATCGTTTGGCGCGCGGGTTGGCCGTGATCATCAATGTGCTGAACCCACAAGTCATCGTCTTGGGCGGTGGCGTCTCAAACGTTGAACGGCTTTACACGAACGTGCCCGAGTTGTGGAAGCCCTACGCGTTCTCGGACGTTGTGAGCACACGTCTGGTTAAGGCCAAGCACGGCGATTCAAGTGGCGTGCGGGGGGCGGCGTGGCTGTGGCCCGTGGGAGCGGCGGCTGAGTTGGGGCTTGGGGCCAAGCGGTGATCGAGGTTTCGGAACTCAAGAAAAACTACCGAGTTCACAAACGTCCGCCCGGCGTGCTTGCGGCTTTCAGATCCGTTTTCAAGCGCAACTATGAAACGGTGGAAGCGTTGCGGGGCCTGTCGTTCCAGATCGCCGCCGGCGAGCGCGTGGGATTTCTTGGCCCCAACGGCGCTGGCAAAACCACGACGCTCAAGATCCTCTCCGGCCTTTTGCACCCGTCTTCGGGTTACGCCAAAGTGTTCGGCTTTACGCCGCAAGCGCGGCAGGTTGAGTTCTTAAAGAGCATCACGCTGGTGATGGGGCAAAAGCAGCAGCTGTTGTGGGATCTGCCGCCTGCGGAAACTTACGCGATGAACCGCGCCATTTATGATCTGCCCAAAGCCGAGGCGGATCAGACCTTGGCGACGTTGATCGACTTGCTCGAGATCGGGGATTTGATCCGCAAGCCCACGCGGCAACTGTCGTTGGGTGAACGCATGAAGTGTGAACTGTGCGCGGCGCTGCTGCACAAACCCAAAGTTCTGTTCTTAGATGAGCCTACCATCGGTCTCGACGTTTCGATGCAGTCGCGCATGCGTCAGTTCATCAAGCGCTACAACGAAGAATTCGGTGCCACGGTGATCTTGACCAGCCACTACATGGAAGACGTGGCCGCCTTGTGTCCGCGCGTGGTGATCATTGACAAGGGTGCGTTGATCTATGACGGCGATCTCAAAGCGTTGGTCAAACGCATTCGCCCCGAGCGCCGTTTGACCATCGGCTTGGCGACGTCCGTCAGCAGCGAAGCAGTCGCGCCGTTGGGTGCTGTCATCACGCACGAGGATGGCCGCTGCGTGATCTCCGTGCCCACGGATCGGGTCAACGATGCCGTCAAACACGCCTTCGCGCACTTGCCCGTGGCGGATCTGACCATTGAGGATCCACCGCTTGAAGACGTGATGCGCGAGATGTTTCAACACACAAACGCCGGAGCCATTTAGTGCGGCGAACGTTGCGTGCCTATCCAGCGCTGCTGCGCGTGGGCTTGGCCGAGATGGTGGCCTACCGCGCGGAGTTTCTCGTGTGGATCCTCACCACCAACATGCCGCTGGTGATGATGGGCTTGTGGACCGCCGTGGCCGCAGATGGTCCTGTGGGGCGCTTCGGCAAGCGCGACTTCATCACATATTATTTGGCCGTTCTCATCGTCCGCATCGTCACCAACAACTGGTTGGTGTGGGAGATGACGATGGACGTTCGCCAAGGAACGTTGGTGACGCGCCTGTTGAGGCCCATTTCGCCGTTGGTGCAATACAGCGCCGAGCACGTGGCGGCGGTGCCGATGCGCGTGCTAATGATCTCGCCTGTTATTGCCGTGCTTTTGTGGGTGGGAGGCAAATCGTTGCTGTTTGGCAGCCTGGAACGCGCGGCCTTGTTCTTGATGTCGCTCGTGGGCGCGTGGTGCATCTTGTTCTTCACGATGCTCACCATCGGCTCTTTGGCGCTGTTTATCGAAAGCGCGCTGTCGGTTTTCGACGTGTGGTTGGCCATTCATTTTCTGCTTTCGGGGTATCTGTTCCCGCTGGAGTTGTTGCCCTCGTGGGTGACGCCGATCTCCGCGGCCACGCCCTTTCGTTACACTTTGGCCTTTCCCGTGGAAACGTGGATTGGCAAACTGTCCATTGCAGACGCATGGCACCAGTTGCGGGTGCAGTGGATGTTTGTGGCCATCATGGCCATGGCGGCGATCACCATGTGGCGCAAAGGCATGCGGCGCTTTGTCGCATTTGGAGGCTGATGATGGCGTCGGCGTTTGCTCGGTACGCGGCCCTCTTGCGCATCCAAGCGCGCACGTCCGCCGCGCTCGCGATGCAGTACCGCTTCGACTTCGTGCTCAAGGGTGTGATGTCTGTGTTTTGGTTGGTGGTCACGCTGATCCCGCTCATGGTCGTGTTTAGCCAAAAGCACATGATGGTGGGCTGGACCTATCCCGAGTCGCTCGTGGTGGTGGGTTGGTTCGTGTTGCTCAAGGGCGTGCTTGAGGGCGGCGTCACCCCCAGCATGGCCACCGTGACCGAAGGCATTCGCGACGGCAAATTCGATTTCACGCTGCTTAAGCCCGCGGACGCCCAGGTGTTGGTTTCCACGGCGCGGTTTGAACCCTGGCGGGCGGTGGACATTGCCGGCGCGTTCGGCATCTTCATCTACGCGTTCGCAAAGATGGGGCACCCGCCCAGTTTCGCCGCGGTGGCCAAAGCGTTGTTGCTGCTGGTGGTGGCGCTGGTGCTGCTTTACTCCGTGTGGATCCTGATTGTGAGCGCGTCGTTTTTCGTCGTGCGCGTCGACAACCTCAGTTACCTGCTGAGTTCCTTGTTCGACGCCGCCCGTTGGCCGGTCAACGTGTTCCACGTTGTGCTGCAAGTGATCTTCACGATCGTGTTTCCCATTGCGCTTATGACCACGTACCCGGCGATGGCGCTGCTCGGGCGGCTAGGCGTGCAGACCACGCTCGTGTGCGCGGCCGGTGGCGTTGGGTTTGCGGTGGCCGCGCGCCTGGTGTGGCTGCGTGCGATCCGCAATTACACATCGGCCAGTTCGTAAGTTATTTCGCGGTGGGTGGTGTCTCAGATGGCGCGGGCTTGATCTCGGCAGGCGCCGCGTTTAATTGCGAGGGGGCAGGTTTCGCTTCCGCGGGCGGCGCGGCG
Organism: Deltaproteobacteria bacterium; assembly: GCA_033763315.1. Lineage (GTDB taxonomy): Bacteria > Myxococcota_A > Polyangia > Fen-1088 > Fen-1088 > JAGTJU01. The sequence continues at coordinate 466,817 of JANRKS010000032.1, read as the reverse complement.
GCTGGCCCCGGTTCTCCCACCCGTGCACGAATCACACGCATCGGCGCCGGATCTTCGACGGACTCGGCCGCCGCTTGCTGCTGGCGTGACAAGTTGAACGCCGTCCACGCCATGTAAAGCCCCAGCACGATCCACAACGCGCCCATCACTGTGTGACGTTTCGCGGGCGCCATGCGCCCCAGGCCCATTAAGCTGATGAGGCCGAAGCCCATACGCGGCGGCTGACGGTAGCGCTCGCTGCGCGTTTCATCGTCGATGGTTTCGCCATCGTCATCCGCGTCCCCGCGTTCGTCGGTACCAACGCCACCGGCCGGTTCTTTGGGCTTGGCGGGGCTGCGCTTGTCTGCGAACACACCCAGATACACAAGGCGCAGGAGGCCGAAAAAAATCAGGGCTCCTGCGAGCCCGTAAAACAAAGCTGGTGGCAACATGATCGATTAACCCGCGTTTTCTTCCGCACGGAATTCGCGAATCACAGTGACGCGAATTTGGCCCGGAAACGTCATCTCGTCTGAAATGGTTTGCGCCAGACGGCTCGAAAGATCAATGGCGCCTAAATCATCCACACGATCTTCTTTAACGTACACGCGCACTTCGCGGCCGCCCTGCACAGCAAACGCTTCCTGCACTTCCCGGAATCCCCGCGTGATGCGCTCGAGATCAGAAATCTTACCCACGTAATTGTCTTCGGTTTGGCGACGGGCGCCGGGCCGCGCGCCGGACATCGCGTCCGCCGCCGCCACCAAGAAGGCATACGGGCTGTTGAACGGCTCGTCGGTGTGGTGGGCGCCGATCGCGTTGGCCACAATTTCCGCCTCGCCCAGCCGGCGCGCAATGTCGGCGCCGATCACGGCGTGTGAACCATCGATCTCGTGCGTGAGCGCCTTGCCGATGTCGTGCATGAGCGCCGCGCGGCGGGCCACCTTCGCGTCCAGCTTCAACTCTTCGGCCATCATGCCGCACAAAAACGCCGCCTCGACGGCGTGTTTCCATTGGTTCTGCGTGAAACTCGTGCGGTAGTTCAAACGGCCCACCAGATCCACAATCTCCGGATGCGCGCGCGGGATGCGCAACGCCGCGAAGGCCTTGCGCCCCAGGTCCAGCAGCTCTTTGGCCAACTGATCTTTTTGATTCAGCGCCACGCGCTTGAGCTCTTCCGCGTTGCGGACGGGACGCTTCAGGCAGCGGTTCAAACAGCGGCGCGCCACTTCGCGGCCCACGCCATCCAGACCTTCGAGGCGAACGGCGTCGAGCTCTTCGTTGAGCGTTAATTGCACACCGGCAACCTCAGCGATGATGGCCAGCTGCTCTTCACCCACGGCGGGGCGCCCACGGCGGGGCTCGCCGAGCGGCACCAAAGACAAGTGCCGTTCGGTTAAGTAGTGCCCCGAGAACCGCCCGATCGAAAGCCCCAAGATGCGCTTCGACATCCGGATCTGTTCGGCGCCCGCCGTTTGCTGTTCGGCTTGACGAACCACATTGGCCGCCTCGGCCTGGGCCGCTTCCAAGGCGCGCGCCACAAGCTGTTGCTGCAGCTCGGCCGCCGTGATGCCGCTCGTTTCCTCTAAGCGCTTAAGGGCGTCTGATTCGGCCTTGCGCACCTCGCTCCGAATGGCGCTGACGTCTTTCTCGAACACGCGAACGGTTTGCTCGCGCTTTTCAAGCTGCGCCTTCGTGCGCGCCAGCTCGCCCTTTCGCACGGTCACTTCGGCCTCAAGCTTGGCGTTGCGTAACACCAACCGCTCCAGCCGGCGTGACATCGACGTCAGTCGCTCCTCGGCCGCCTGCCGCCGCGACAGGCCCTCTTCGCGCGCCAACACGTCCGCGTTAAGAACAAACGCGCGCGCTTCGTCGATCGCTTGGCGTTTCACGGACTCGGACTCGCTCAACAACGCGTGCCGCGCGGCTTGCTCATGTTCAAGGCGACGCCGCCAGCGCCCCACAGCCGCGCCCACCACAGCACCGATGGTGGCTGTGGCAAACGCGACGAGGGAAACAGTGGCCGACATGGATCAGCTTCCGATGCTGATGCCGACCTGTTGGCGCAACGTAAAGTACTCGTCAGAGATCGCCCACTCGATGAGGTCACGGATCTTCTCGCGCGGATCCGCCATCCCCACGGTCATGGGTTCGGCCTGAATCAGGCGAGACGCCACCTCCAAGTCGCTGCACATCAAGAAGCCGGCGCGGGTGGCGGTGAAGTCCACACCTTTGACCCACTTGTTGGTGTTCAGATCGCCCTTGAATTGCATCAGTTGGTTCACAACCGCTGCCAGATGTTCAAGCGATCGGCCCGACATACGTTCAAGGATGGCCATGTAGCTCGGCAAAGCCGGCGCCATATCGGGCGGCACAGGGATGTTCGGTTGCACACGTTTGATCGCGGCAATGACGAACGCCTTGAGCTGCGCCACCTGTTCCACCATGGTTGGCCAACGCACCAAGTGATCGGCGCGCAACAAGGCCACCTTGCGTCCCAGCAAGTACGCCAGGTCCTTTTCCGTGCGTCCTTGCAAAAGCGCATTGCCCACGACAACCGCGGGCAACGGCCCCTGCTTGTCGAACAGCGAATAGAACGCCATGTCGCCAGGGTTCTCTTCGCGCAAGAACACCGCGGGCGGCGGCACGTTCAAGGCCAAGGTCACCGAGCTGAAGATCTTGCTGAACAGCAGCGGATCGCTCGTGATGTCGCGCGCGTCTTTGCGACGCACGCCGGTGGTCTTCATGTCCACCAGCGTGTGCTGCACCACGGCCTCGCTGATCGTGGCCATGATTTGCGACAAGAACCAATCCTCGTCCTTGTGGAACACGAAGCGACGCCACATTTCCTCGGTGAGGCGCAGCCGCGTCTTCTGCATGCCCTTGATCTTGTACTGCTCGTAAAAGCGCGCTTGCTCCTCATTGGCTTGGCGCAAGAACGTCAACACGTGGGCCACGCACCAAGCGCGGTCGTAGTTGTTGGTTTCTTTGAACGAGTTCCACAGCAGGTGGATGTAAGGCACCATCTGCGGCAGATCCGGCGCCTTATTGATCAGCACACGGTATTCGCGTGACGCCTTCTCCGCATGCTCGGGGCCCGAGACAGAGTAAAGCTCGGCCAAAATCTCACGCGTTTTGAAGTTGCCCGGTTCAAGGCCCACGCACACTTCAAACGTTTGAATGGCGGCGTTCAGATCTTTGAGACGCGAACGATAGATTTCACCCAAGCCGCGCCACAAAGCCACCTGCGTGGGGCGCTTGTCTTCCGGCACATCGGTGCCCAAGCGCTTGATCATGCGGCGGTACGCGCGCTCTTGGTTCTTCCAATCCTTCTTCTTGGTCAGGATCTTGTCGATGCGTTCGAACACCTTCAGATCGTCGGGATTCTCATCCAACGCCTGGTTGTAAAATTCGATCGCTTCGTCAGGTGAGTTGAGCTCGGAATTGGTGAAGTTACCTGCGGCCTCGAAGTACTTCGCGCGGCGAATCTTGTCGGTGTCCACCTCGGCCAAGCGCAGCGCCGTTTCCACGGCCTTCTTCCATTGCCTGGTTTCAGAGAACAACGCCAAAACCTTGTGCAGCAGGCTCATCGAGCTTGGCTCGATGTCCAGCATCTCAAGGTAAGCGGCAATTGCCTTTTGCTTATCGTTCACCTTGCCGAGGTAGATGTCGATGATCTGCTGCAGCAGCTCCATCCGCTCTTCGTCGGTGCGGGCGTTGGCCAGCAGAACGCGCTTTTGCTTGATGACGGCTTCCCAGTCACCGGCGGCGGCGTAGATCTCCGAGAGCGCTTCGAGCGTCGGCTTGTGGCCGGGCTGTACCTCAAGCGCCTTCTCAAACATGTTGATGGCCTTGGGCTTCTCGCCCACCTTCAACTTGATGCGGCCAATGCGGTAGAAGATCTCGACGATCTGATCGTCACCCTGGGCCTCGCGGTGGTGCACCAAAATCGTTTGGTACAGCTTGAAGGCGTCGTCCCACTGCTCTTTGCGATACAGCAGATCCGCGCGCCCCATCAAGGTGGGCAGGTGGGTTGAATCAAGATCAAAGGCTTGCTTGTAGTATTTAAGCGCCTTTTCATCCAACCCAAGCGCCGCGCAGGCTTTCGCCAAACGGAAGTAGGTGGGATGCAGTTCGCGCGCGCTCTTGCGATCTTTTTTGCGCGCCAACATCTCAAGCACCGGCACCAAAGGCGCCCATTGCTCGCGCTGGAAATAAAGCTCGGCCAACGGCTCGCCAGCTTCGGCGTGCTCCGGATCCAGCTCAACCACGCGGGCGAACATCGCCATGGCGCGATCTTCGTCGCCCAAATCGTCGAGGTACAAACGGCCGGCGTCGTAAAGCAGGCGCGTCTTCTCAAGCGTGTTGCGCGTTTGGCCTTCGGCCCGCTCCATCAACGTGGCGGCCTTGAGGCTGTCGCCGCGTGATTTGTACAGGTTCAGCAACGCCATCATGCTGGGCAAGTGGCCGGGATCGAGGGCCAAGGCCTCCGACAACCACTGCTCCGCCTGATCAGGCATGCGCATTTGTTCGTCGTAGATCTTGCCCAAACGGTAGTTGAGCTCGACGCGCTGAGGGCCTTCCACAGAGCCCGCGATGCGGGTCATCACGTCCACGGCGCGATCCCAGTTTTCCGTCAGTTCGTAAAGGCGTGACAGAGCGGAGAGCGCTTCGACGTGATCGGGTTGGAACGAAACGACATCGTCGTAAGCTTCGATGGCGCGGTCGTAGTCCTTGATCTCTTTTTCGTAGACCAAGCCCATTTGGTAATAAAGGGCGGTGCGCTCGGCCGGATCGTTCGTCACCAGGATGTGGCGACGGTAGTTCTCGACCAGATCTTCCCAACGCTTTTCAACGCGGTAGAGGCGCTCCAGATCGCGGTAGGCCTGGATGAAGCCTTCGTCCTGCATGAGCGCCGTTTGCAGCGATTCAATCGCGCGGTCAGGCTTGCGGAAGGTTTCTTCCCACATTTTGGCTTGGCGCTGCAGCAACCGAATGCGGTCGGCGCCCACGTCGGCCACCTCGAGCTTCTGCTCGACGATGTCCATCTGCGCTTCAAGCTGGTTGGTCTTGCCGTAAAGGCGTTCCAACGCATCCAGCGCGTTGGTGTTGCGCGCGTCCGCGATCAACACCTCTTTGTAAGCGTCGATGGCACGACGATCGTCGCCCAAGCGCTCTTCCCAGATCTGGCCCACCTGCAGCGACAAGCGAATTGATTCATCGCTGTCGTCCACCGAGTGCGACTTTTTGGCCAGCACATCCACCAAGCGATCCCAGGCGCTGGTGCGACGATACAAGCGTTCGAGCGCATCAATGGCCGCCATCGAACGCGGATCCGCGCTTAAGGCTCGTTCGTAAGCGTCCGTGGCGGAGGCCACGTCGCCCATTTGATTCTCGTAGGTCTCGGCGAGCGACAGCAGCGTCGCGACGCGCTTGTCCTGATCCTCCTCGACGTCGGCGTGGCGCGCGAGAATGGCCACCAAGTCAGGCCACATCTGCTTCTTGCGGTAGAAGTCAGACAACGCCTGCATGGCGCCCGCGTTGTTCGCGTCGAGTTGCAAAGCGTACGTAGCCGTTTGAATGGCGTAGTCCGTGTTTTGCAGAGCGGAATCGCCCCAACGAGCGATCTTGACCCACAGATCCGCGGCGACCTTTGGATCCTGCTCGGCCTGGGCCACTTGGGTCCATTGACCCACAAGCTCGTTCCACTTGCCCGCTTGCGTGGCCAAGCGTTCAAGCTCGGCCGCGACGTGATCGTTTGAGAAATCAATCTCAAACGCTGCCCCCAACACGGTGAACGCGTTGTCTGCGTCGCCCAGTTGGCGTTCGTAGATCTCCGCCACGGCGCACAGGCTCTCTTGCCGTTGCCGAGGCGCCGCGTTTACGTCTTCGGCGCGACCGACCAGCAAGCCAATCAACGGCTCCCAGTTCTCTTGTTGGCGGTAAATCTGTTCGAGTTCGACCGAGGCAACTTGGTTGTTCGGATCGATCTCCATCAGGCGCTCGTAAACGCCTGCCGCCTGCGCGGTGTTGCCGATCTTGTCAGCCCAGATGCTTGCCGCCTGCATCATCACGTCGACCTTGTCGGCGTGATCGGTCAGCGCATTCGCGCGGCGCTCTAAGATCTCGACGCACTCTTCCCAGCGCGCCTCTTGCGTAAACAAGCCTTCCAACGCCGCCATGGCTCGGAAGTCTTCGGGATCGAGGTTCAACACCTCACGCCACGCTTCGATCGCGGCGTCGGTGCGCATAAGCGTCTGCCCCTCAAGTTCACCCAATTGAGCGTAAAGCTCTTTGAGTTCCTCGGATGGCAACACGCCTGGGCCCAAGTAGATCAAACGGCGAAGCGCATCCGCCAGCTCTTCCCAAGCGCCGGTGGCGCGGTAGTTGACGGCCAACGCCTTGAGCGCCTCAACATCCGAGGGATCAAGCTCAAGCACCGCCAGCCAACACTCAAGCGCGTTGCGCTCACGTGAAAGCTGCTCGCCCCAGATGCGACCCAAGCGCTTGTAAAGCGGGATCTTGACGTTCGGATCGTCGGTGACGCGAATCTGGCTGTCCAGAATGTCGGTGAGCTCGCGCCATTCGCCAGCCACCTCGTAAAGATCAGCCAAGTTGGTGAGCGCCACCAAATCCGGGCCGCGCAAATCCAACACGCGCTTCCACAGATCGATCGCCTTTTCGCGATCGTCAAACACCTGCGCGGTCAACGTCGCCATGCGGGCGTAGCAGTCAGACAGCGCCGCATCGCCGCGGGCGATGTCCACCATCTTCTCATACACACCGAACAGATCTTGCCAGCGTTCAGCGCGCAGGAACAAACGCTCCAAGGCCTCGAGCGCTTCAGGCGAACGCGACTCCGCCTCCAACACTTGATCGTAGGCGCGAATGGCGGCTTCAGTGTCGCCCAAAACTTCACCCACCACGCGGCCCAAGCGCAGGTTCAGCTGCACAAGATCGCGGCCGTCGTCCGTCACAGCGATGCGACGGCGCAGAACGTCTGCCAGTTTTTCGTGCTGTCCTTGGGCGTTGTAGATCCGATCCAGCGATTCAAGCGCTTGCGGATCCTGAGCGTTGGTTTGCAGCACCACCTGCAACACTTGTTCGGCCGAAGCCAAATTGCGCAGCTCGTGCTCGTAGGTGCTGGCCAAACGCAACAAAGCGGTGCGTTTGATGACGGGATCTGTCGCCTGCTGGGCGGCTTCGGTCAGCGTGCCAACGTAGAGCTCCCACTGGTGCGTGGCCTTTGCCAAGCGTACTAAATCTTCGTAGGCCGCTTCGCTCGAAGGATCTTCGAGCACCAGGCGGCACCACCACTCGAACGCGCCCACTTGATCGTAAAGCTTGTTCTCCGCGATGTCGGCCAAGCGCCGGACCAGGTTCACGCGCTCTTCTTTGTCCGTAAGGCGGGTGAGCTCAGTCTGGTAAAGGTCAACCAGCTTTTCCCACTCTTCGCCCAAGCGGTAAAGCGGCTCAAGGATCTGAGCGATTTCGGCCTGCATCGTGCCGGCCCGCAACAGGTTCTCAAGCGACGCGCGCGTCTCCGGATGCGCCGGATCCGCGTTCAGGATGTCTTGGTAGCAATCAACCGCGCCGGCCACGTCGCCAAGCGCCAGTTCCAACACCTGCGCCAACCGGAAGGTAAACGAGATGATCTCTTCTTCAGAGCCTGCCAGACGGACTTCTTTGCGAAGCACCTCTGCCAACTCTTCCCAGCGGCTTGCCTTGGTGTAGAGGCGGTCGAGCGCATCAAGGCCTTCGCGACGTTCTGGTTCGATGTCGGCCACGCGCTTGTAAGCGGCGATGGCCTTATCATCTTCGCGCGTCTCGCCTTCATAGATGCGCGCCACACGCAGCAGCAGTTCCACCTGCAGGCGTGCGTCCTCGATCTTACCCAGCTGCGATTCAAGCAACTGCGCCATATCGGCCCAGCGTCCTGTGACCTGAGCCAAACGATCCAAGTGAGCGATGGTATCGTTGTTCGTGGGATCCACGGCCAACGCCCGCCCATAAGCGCCAAAGGCGTCGTCGAAATTGCCCAGGCGGCGCTCTTGGATTTGAGCGATTTGCCACAGCAACTCAAGCTTCGTGGCGGCGTCTGCCGTGTGGGCGACCATCACTTCGTAAACGCGAACAACCTTGTCCCAGTCGCTCGCCACTTCGTAGATCGGCTCAAGCACGCGGGCGGCGGTGATCGGCTCTTGGCCGCGCGCCATCATGTCTTCAAGCGCCGCCAACGTTTGTTCGTGCGTCGGATCGATGGACAGAACTTGCCCATAGGCCTCACACGCACGGGCCAAGTCGCCCAACTTCTCGCGCCACAAATCACCCACGCGGAAGCGCAACGAAACCACTTCGGCGCTTGAAGGCGAAAGCTCGGTTTGGCGCTCCAAGATCGCCAGCAGGTCGTACCAACGTTCGGTTTGCGCGTACAGGCGATCCAACGCCTGCAATGCCTCCATGTCGTTGGGATCGATGTCTAAAACGGAGCTATACGTCTCGATGGCGCGCGCGGGATCCGCGAGTTCGCGATCGTAAACCTGGCCCAACACATACAGGCTGCGTTTGCGTTCAGCCGGATCTTGCGCCAGTTCCGCCTTGCGGCTGTAAACGTCCTTTAGATCGCTCCAACGGCCCAGCCGCACATACAGGCGTTCCAGGTTTTCAAGCGCGGCGCGATCGGCGTCGTCCGTGGCCAAAATTTGCTTAAACGCACCAATGGCCTCATCGGGCGTTTCCAGGATCTCTTCGTAGATCTGAGCGGCTTTAAAGCCCAAATCCTTACGAACGCCGGGGTCCGACACCATGTCCATCTTCTTGCGGTAAAGCGAGACCAGCTGCTTGTAATCGCCGCTGCGGGTGTAGATGGCCTGCAGAGCGTCGGCCGCTTCCAGATCGTTGGGCGCCACTTCAATGGCTTGCAGATAGGCCTCTGCCGCCACGTCATCACGGCCCACTTCTTGGGACGCCAGTTGCGCGATCTTGTGGAACAAGGCGCGCTTAAGTTCAGGTTCGGCAACCGATTTTACGATCGTGCGGTAACGCTCGATCAAGTCTTCGAACCGGCCCAGCACGCGAGCGAGACGCTCGATGCGACGGTGCGTTTCCGCATCCAATGCATCTTCAACCAAACCACGCGCCAACGCTTCGTAAGCACGAACGGGATCGTCCAGCCCGTCTTCGTAACAGGTGGCGATCTCGTGCAAGCGCTGCAACCTTCGTTGCGGCTCTTCGATGTGTTTGATTTGGATCTCGATCACGCGGATCAACGAAGCGAAATCGCCACGCGCCCGGTAAACCGGCTCGAGCAGTTCGGCCAGCGCTTGTTCGTGTGCCGGATTCGGCAAAATGCGCTCAAGCGCCGTGATGGTGGCGGCATGCTCAGGCTCAATCTCAAGTAAGCGGCGATAGGTTTCCACCGCCGCGGCGACTTGGCCCAGGCGTTGTTCGCGCAGCAAGCCCAAGCGTGACAGCAAGGTCACCACGTCTTCGGGATCAGCCGTGAGTTCAAGCTGACGCTGAAGGTTGTCTGCCAGCTCGGTGTCAAGCCCTTCATGGGCGTAAAGGCGATCGAGGGCGCGCAGCGCGCGTACGCTGCTCGCGTTCTCGGAAAGAACCTCTTTCCAGGCCGCGATGGCGTCGGCGTTGTTGCCGGTCATCTCCTCGGCGATGGTGGCGATGCGCTCGTAGATCTCTTGGCGAACTTCGCCATCGGTCACAAGCTCAGCCTTGCGCTTAAGCGTCTCCACCAGTTCGGGCCAACGCTCGGTGCGGGTGTAAAGATTCACCAACGAATCAAGCGCGGACGCGTCTTCAGGAGCGATTTCTTGCGCCCGTTGCAAACACGCGACGGCTTTATCGGATCGACCCAGCCGCGTGTCGTAGACCTCGGCCAGCACCGTCAACAGCTCACGCTCAAGCGAGGGCTCAAGGCCACCCGCCGTCAACGCCTCTTCATAAAGCGCGGCAAGGCCGTCCCAGCGTTCAAGCGTGGCGGCCAGATCTTGCAAAGCCGCGCGCGCCTTTCCAGACGCAGGGCTTTCTTTGAACGCGGCCGCGTAGGCCTCGAACGCAGGCACGTTGTGCTCAAGCGCGGCCTCAAGGGCGCCCACGCGCAGCAACAAATTCACCCGCGCTTGCTTGTCTTTTTCGTTTGCAAGCTTGATTCGCTGCACTTCCACCAACCGGGGAAGGTCTTGTAGCTGTTCATAGATCGGTTCAAGCGCCGCCACCGCCGCCATCTGGTGCGGCGACTTCGCTAGATGGGCCTCCAGAGCGTGGCGGGCTTCTTCGTGCGCCGGGTAAAGCCCCAGGGCCCGCGTGTAAGCCTCCACCGCGCCTTCGGGGTTGCCCAGGTGATCTTCTTTGATCTTGCCGAGGCGATAGATAAGGTCAGCCGACGCCACCTCGTCGAGGGCCAGGGCCAATTCACGCTCAAGCGTCTTGGCCAGCTCTTTCCAATTGCTGGTGGCGCTGTAGAGGCGATCAAGCGCTTGCAGCGCGGCCGTCTCTTCAGGCGCTTCTTTCAGGATGGCGCTGTAAGCCTCGATGGCTTTGTCAGCGTCCTTCACCTCTTCTTCGTAAAGGCTGGCCAACTTGAAGCGAACGTCACGGCGTTCGTCATCGGTGGTGGCCATGGCCAGCTTCTTGTCATAAATCGCCAGCAGATCTTCGTATCGCTCGGTGGCGATGAACAAGCGCTGCAAGGCATCCACGGCTTCTGCATCGTCGGCGGAAGCCTCCAGCACGCGGCGGTTGCAAGCGATCGCGGTTTCAGCGTCCATCAATTCGCGTTCATAAACGCGAGCCAAGGTGCGCAGCAGGCCAAGCTTTGCTTCGCCTTTGACGGAGTTCAGACCTTGCTCGTACGCGGCGGCCAGGGCTTCCCAGTTGCCTACTTCGGCGGCCAAACGCTCTGCCCATTGTCGCGGCCACGCTTGTTCGGGCGCTTCGGCGAACGCACGCAACGCCATATCGGCGGCGCCCGGTTTATCGCGGCCGGGACCGTCGAGCAACTCGACGATCTTCAGCATGCGCTCTTGGCGTTCAGCCGGATCTTTCGTATGCGCGAGCACTACCTTTAGGACGCCAGCCAGTTTGGCGGCATCGTTGGATTGCTCATAAAGCGGAACCAGAGCCTCGGCCGCGGCCAAATTGTTGGCGTCAGCTTCGAGGGCCTTCTCGAACGCGCGCGTCGCTCGGTCGGCACGCTCCAACCGATCGCGGTAGAGCGAACCGATCTTCAACGCCAGCGACACCCGGCCTTCGCCTTCTTCAGTGTCTGCCTGGCGCTCAAGCACGCGCACGAATTCGTCCCAGCGGTTTTGGCCCGCATAGAACTTTTCAAGTGCATCCCAATCTTTGAGCGTGACGTAAAGCTTCTTAACCGCGTCTTGCGCCCGACGGTTTTCGGGATCGATCGTGAGCAGCTTTTGCCACGTTTCGATGGCCTTGCTGTTGTTCTCCAGGCGGTCGTTGTAAAGCGTCGCCAGCTTCACCAAAACAACCACGGGGTCAGCGTCGATCGCACCCACGGCCACGCGCTGCTCGAGCACGGCGGCCAAGCGATCGTAGTTCTTTTCGCGTTCGTAAAGCTTCTCAAGCTCGGTCAGCGCTTCGGCGCTGGCGGGCGATTCGGCCAGCACGCGTTCCCACAGATCAATCGAAACAGGCGCGCGTTTAAGGCGTTCGGACGCAAGTTTGGCCACCTCGAGCAAACGCGCGGCGCGCTCGCTCGGGTTGGTGAGGCGCTCGATCTCGGCAAGCTGGATTTTCAGCAGCTTGTCCCAATCGCGGCGCTTCTCGTACATCTGCTTGAGGTAATCGAGCGCAGACGCATTCGACGAATCAAGATCCAGTACGGCTTCGAACGCCTTGATGGCTTCGGCCTGGTTTGAGAACTTTTCGATGTAAAGGTTGGCGATGCGCAGGTGCAACGCGATCTTTTCAGGCACGGTCGCAACGACCTCGACCTTCTTGCGCAGCAACGAGATCACGTCGGGCCAGCGGTTCATGGCCTCGTATTGTTCCGCCAGGGCATCGACGGCCTCGAGGTTGTCGGGCGCGATGGTCAGCAACTGCGTGAAGCTGGAGATCACCTTCTGGTTCAGCTTCAAACGATCGCGGTAAACCTCCACCATCTCCCACAAGAGCGGCACCTTGTCGGCGTCAGACGACCACGACGCTTTGTCTACGCCTTCGCTGAGGATATCTACGTAGTTCTTCCACCGCTCGGCTTGCTTATAAACGCGCGCAAGCTCCCGCCGGGGCGCCCACGCCTCCGGAGCGGCCTGTACGATTTTTTTCCAAGCATCGATGCCCTTGTCGACCGATTCGCCTTCAGCAGCAAGGGCGGCGGCCACTTGCTCTTTAAGTTCGGCGGGGAAATCCTGCTGAGGTGGTTCTGTCTGCTGGCTCATTTGAGCGGATTCGGGCTGTTTTGGCACCTTGGACTTCCCCACGTTGGTCCTCCGTATGAAGGGGCGATCTGTTTAGCGAGGGTCGGGGTCGAAAAGAGGGATTCTTATACCACGCTGTAAAACACGGCCACAATCGGAACCCCTGTGTTTTCTAGAGAGAAAACGGGCAGTTGAACTTCCGGCCGTGTGCGCCGCCAGAGCACTTGCACCGACAGGCCGAGCGAGGTTTCGCGGCGGTTGCGATCAGAAACGGCAAAGGGCCTTCCGACCGAAGGCCCCCACCGAGCACGCTGACACACAACCGCCGGTTGTGAACGGCAAGCGCGATTACGTTCCTGAAAGCGCGTAGAGCTTGTCGTTGGCGGCTTTGACGTAGCCAACGCCACCGTCCTTGGCGCCACCCGAGGCCACGAACTTCTGCAAGAAGTCGCGTGCCATCGCCTTGTGGTCTTCGGCGTGCGATTGCTCGTACCAATCGGCGTAGGTCATGCCGATGTTGTAAACGGCCTCGAACAGTGTGGGCTCAAGCTCAATCGCCTTTTTGAAGGCGCTGGTGGCGTCCCCGTACTCGTGCAAATCCTTTTGCGCCAAGCCCTGGCCATTGAAGCATTCAGCCGCGAACTTGTTGATCCGGGCGCATTCCGAAAACACGGTCGCCGCCTCCTTGGTGTACTCGTACTCCATGTACAAGTAGCCCAAATCCCGGAACGCCTTATCGAAGCGTGGGTTGGCGTTGATCGCGGCGCGGTAGGAAACGTCGGCCAGCTTGGGCTCTTCGAGCAACTTGTAGACGATGCCCAAGCGCCAGTGAACACGATAATCCTTGTTGTTGAGGTCGGTCGACTTCTTTAAGGCGTCGCGCGCCTTGTCGAGCCGCTTCATTTCAAGGTAAGCCTCGCCCAGATCGTATTGATAGTTGGCGTTGCCCGAATCGCCCTCGGCCGCGGCCTCGAACGACTCCACCGCTTTGTCCCACTTGCGTTGTTTTTGGTAGACCTTGCCCAAGTTGTAGTGGGCCAGGGCGTACGTGGGATCGGTCTGGATGGCGAGCTTGAGCTCCCGTTCAGCGCGATCGTAGAGGTTATTTTTGAAGGCCGTCACGCCTTCATTTGAAAGCTCCATGGCTTTCTTCCGTTGCTGGCTGCAAACGAAGGCGTCACAGGCCGGAATGATAAGGCCCAGCACCAGCACAACCTTAAGGTGGCGTTGCATCTCGCGTTCTCCTGATTTCTTCAAACTCGTTCAGAACTTAAGCTGAACGAGACGCCTATTGCTCGTCCCCGCCACCGGCAGGATTGAACACGAACGGGTATGAAACGATGACGATACCGCCACCCTTGGGCTTTGGGAACTCCCAACGACGAACCGCCTGCACCACGCAGTTCTCAACCTTGGGGCTGCCCACTGAAGAGGTTTGCATAACCGAGGTCACCACTTGGCCCGTGGCCGCGATGGTGAACTGGACGGCGATGCGGCCTTGCAGGTCTGGTTTCTTCACGAGCTCTTGCTCGTAGCAATACTTCACTTCATTGATGTGGCGACGAATGATGCGGCGGATGATTTCCTTGTCCAACGAACCGCGCACAGCCGCCTGGCCAGGGATAACGTCGGGGGCGCGAGCGCGGCGACCGCGCAAACCGCCGGCGCCACGGCCGTAGCCGGAACCATTGCCTCCGCCGCCACCTTTGCCGATGGTGCCCAGGTTGCCGAGGCCAATCGTGCCTTCGCCGGTGCCGCCGCCGCCCGAGCCGGTGCCGGTCATGCCCAAGCCGCCGACGCCGTAGGCCTCGCCGATTTGGTTGCCCAACAAGCCGCCCAAAACGTTCTCGGCGTCGCTGCCCAAAGCTGTATCGCGGCCGAACAACGAAGCCAAATGCGAACCTTCGTCGGCCTTGATCAGGCCCAAGATACCCGCGTTCTTCGCTTCTTCTTCGGCCAGCTTCTTGGCCAAGTGTGGATCGGGGTTGTCTTGTGGGCCCTTAAGTCCGTACAAGCCTTGCTTGTTCTTGGACGACTCTTTGCCCATCTTGCCTTGCTCGCCCTTGTGAGCCTTGCCTTTGCCACCCTGGTCGTCGTTCTTGTTGCTCTTGAGCCACTCGGGAATTTCTTCCTCTTTTTCCTCGGGTGGCTTGATGAGGAAGTTCACGAAGCGGTTGTCGGTGTTCAAAAGATCCAAGGACAATGACTTTGGATCAGGTGGCACCGAGAAGATGATCACCAAGAACAGCAACAACACGCCCGCGGCGGCCAGGGTGAACTTTTGTTCGGCCCAGCTCCACAGCAAGAAGGGAACGGGTAGCGTGCGGGGCTTTGCCACCGACGAAATCAAAAAGCGTGTTTCGCCCGCGTCCAGACGGATGCGTGCCCCGTCGGTCAGCGGGAAAGATTGGCCGCGCTGCTGAACGTAGTTGGCCAACGGCATCGCCTGGCCGCCGATGTAAACTTCACCCTGCATTGACGGCGTGGTGTGGACAACGAAGTCGCTGCCACTGGCCGTGACCAACGCCAGGCGCTCACCACCTGCGAACTCAGGCGCCAAGGGCGCATCCGCGCCGGTGGACGAACCAACCACGTAATCCTTTTCGATGCGGCTCCAGCGCTTGAGGCCCATGTACGAAAGGGACACGCCGACGAGGATGCCGCCGAAGAACAACACGTCCAACGCGGGGTTGCCGCGGCTGTGCACGAACTTCGCGGGATCTTTGCCCTCGGACATGTGCTTCTCGAAGGCGTCTTTTTCGTGGCCTTCTTGCACCGAAGCACCGGCCAAGGTCAACAAGGCGATCACGGCCAACACCGCACCCGCGATCGTCATGATCTTGCCGGTGCCATTGTGGGCTTTGCCCGAGGGATCCGTGAGGTGGCGGGTGTTCACCACAACGCCGCGGAACAAGGACTGAACCTCGACCGCCTGGCTGCCCACTTCTTCAATTTCAGCAGCGGAGGCCGCCGCGGCCATCTGCGACATACCTGTTGGCGCTCCGGCGCCAGGAAAACCGGGCGGAGGCTGCATCATGGGAGGAGATGGGTACTGCGGCGCGGGAGGACGCGGGGGCGCGCCGCCAGCGGATTGCGGGATCGGAGCCGTGGGAGCCACCATGCGCGGGGGCGCGGCCACGGGCGAAGGTGGTGCCACAGGAGCTGGCGCGGGCGGTGCCACGTAAGCGGGCGGCGGCGTGGCGGATTGGGGCACCACGTTTTCGGCGTAGGCGGGCGCCGCCACTTTGGTGGCTTCATCATCCGCGTAAGAAACGATCACACGCAGATGGCCAAACGCGATCTCGTCGCCGGGCTTGATGCGTGTGCGGGCCACTTTGTCGCCGTTTACAAGCGTGCCGTGGGTTGAGCCAAGGTCGATGACTTGAATGTCGTCGGGACCATTGACCTCAATCACCGCGTGCATGCGCGACACCGATTCGTCATCGAGGCGCAAGTGCGAAGAGGGCAATTTGCCGACCTTGATCACCGGCTCGCTGATCACTTCCTCCCGCAATAGTTCGTCGCCGTGGAAGATCTGAAAGCGAAGAGGCACCTTAAACGTGGTCATTGACGGGAACTCCTTGAACAGCGGCTAAAACCGAATCAGAGACAGGCGGGCGGAGGCGAACGGAAACCGGCTCTAAAAATTTTTTTTACATGTCCTCGAGCGACTTCAACATCTCGGGGATGAAGTCCTTGCGGATCTCAATCAGGCTGTCGTGCTTCACGTTGTTGAGGGAGTTGATCAACTCACCGTCCGGACGCTGCAGATCACCCTCAACATTGTCGTCATCGAAGTCGTATACCGTTTTGGCTTTGTAGGTGGCTCCGTCCTCAGAGGTCGTTTCGCCACCCGGAGGTTTTGCCTGGGCAAAAGCCAGCGTGCAGGTCAACAGCGATGCAGACAGAGCAGCCATGGTTATTCCGGTACGCGTCTTCATGTCGTTCTCCTCGCCTAGTGTCGGTTTTAGACAACCGTTTGCGAACAAAGTTCCCGCAAAGTCGCAACGGCTTGATTTTAATCGGAAATTACTTTGTGGCCGGAGGCGCAGCGGCGCCGGGAGCGGTCGCGTCGCCCGCGGGGGCAGCCGCACCGGCCTTCTCTTCTTCGGCCTTCTGCTTCTTTTCCATCTCCTCGGCCTCTTTGAGCATCTTCTCGTATTCGGCCTGGAGCTTCGCTGCCTCTTCCAACGCCACGAACATCTCGTCGATGTCCTTGATGCGCTTTTGGGCGTCCTTCTTCAATTCGCCGCCGCTTGATTTAGCGATGAAGTCACGGAAGTAGCCCTGCGCCTTTTGCAGCTCGGGCTTCTGACCACCCTTGTAGTCTTGGTAAAGCAGACCCAGGTTGTAGTAGCTCTTGGGGTTGTTGGCGTCGATCTTCTGCGCCGCCAAGTAGGTCTGTTCAGCGTCGTCAGCCTTCTTGTTGCCTCGCTGTGCCACACCCAAGCCAATGACGGCTTCGTAATTCGCAGGCTGCGCCTTCCACACCAGGCGGAAGTTCTCCTCAGCCGTTGTGTAGTCGCGGAAGTTCAACGCGATCGCTGCCAGGTTCATACGCGCTTCCATCAGGTCGGGATCTCGCTGGATGGCCGACTTGAAATTGCCGATCGCGCCCGTGACGTTCTTCTTGTCCAGGTCGATAAGCGCCAACGTGTTGTAGACCAGGCCCAGCTGCTGGTTCATCTCCCGGGTGTAACCCGTGCCCTTGGTCTTCTTGCTGGCTGCCGGAGCGTCTTCCTTCTTTTTGGCTTTGCCCTTCGTCTTGCCCGCGTTTGCTGTTTCGGCGTCTTCGGCAGGACCGCCTTGTTCTTCTTCGACGGAACCCGTGGCAATTTCAGCGGCGCGACGGATGGCTTGGTTGCCCACCAGTTTTGCCATGTCGGGGTAACCGAGCAGCTGATAGATGTGGCACAAAGTGGCGTAGGCCTGAATGTTCGTGCCATCGATTGCCAACACCGCTCGCAGGTGCTGGATCGCTCGGTTGGCCGTCCGCTTCCGTTCGTCGCCTTGCTGGCCCAACATTCGGTCGCGAAGCAGCTGTGCCAAGTTGTTGCGAGCGGCGACCGAATTCAGATTCTGATCGATCTCGATCGCGCGTGTGAACTGACGTTCGGCTTCGGCGCGATCGTTTTTGCGATACGCGGCCACACCCAGCTGCGTGACGGCAGGAGCAAATGCGTCTTTGCCTGTCGCCATCTGCGCAAAAATGGTTTGTGCCTCGTTGTCGTGGCTACACTCCATCAGCACAGCGCCTTGGTTGTAGCGCGCCTCGCGCAGCTTCGGATTCGCATCCGCAGCCTTCTTGAACCCAGACGCGGCCATATCGCACTCGCCGCTCGACAGCGTACCGTCGGCCTTGAGGTCGAGATACTTGGCCATCGCCTTCGTAAAGTCCTCGCGCTCTTCGGCGGACACTTCACGAGCGGGCGCTGTTTTGGCCGTGCCTTCAATGATCGAATCCGCGCCTTGCTCTGACGCCGGGCCACCGCCACCGCTGACACCGCCACCGCCTGTTTTTTGAGGGCCACCACAGCCCGCGCCAAACAGCGCGCCCAAGGCCAAAGCGCACGCGCCCCGGCCCGCAAACAGTTTCATGCTGAACTTCGTTGGCTTCACTTGGCTGTTCCTGCCGTCAATACCGTCATGGCCGTAAGTGGTTGCGATTTTCCGTAGGATGGCGAGGCTCATTCGTCACCGCCGCTCAGAGACAGGCCCTTCTTCGCGTCAGGCAGATCCGTGACGACGGGCGCAGGCTTCACAACCGTGGGGGTGTAGCCGGCTTCGGGTTTTGCTTCGGCCGCCAACGGGTACTCCGAAGGCTGCATTTGGTTCAGTTCAACTTCGCACAAACGCGACCAATCGTTGAACCAGCTCTCACGCGTGGCGCCTTCCAAGCAAACCTGGAAACCAACCACGGCCTTGGATTCGATTGGCTCGGCTTTATCCACCAAGGCGTCGCAGTAGATCTCGCGCGGCCGGTTGCCGTATTCGTCCACTTCCTTGAGGTTCTTGGGGATCTCAGCGGTGTACAGCTGATCCGTGAAATTCTGCCAAACCTGCCCGATGCGGGCGGCAGCGGCGATGGTCCAGTTGGCCACCTTGAACGCAAACACCTTCTCGTAAAGACCTTGGCTCTTGCCCGGATCACCCACCAACTTGATGGTGATCTTGCCCTTGTCGTCCAAGTACTTGCCGAACCGCTTGGTGGAGTCCTCAAGCGTCTTCTTGATCTTGTCGTTCTTAGCTTTGCCGTAGTAGGACTGCGGCGTTTGGAAGTCCAGGCCCTCGGGGAACTTGGTGCGCAAGAACTCTTCGTAAACCTCTTCCGCTTGATAGAAAGCCGACCCGGCGGCGGCCGACGTGGCCAAGCCTGCGCGTGCTTGCTTCTCAGCCGAATCGCCCGGCACGCGGTCCAAGGCCTTGCCGCCGTTGAACAACTTCAACACGGCGTCGAAGTGCTTTTGCGCGTCCTTGGCCAGGTTCGATTTACGGTCATGCACAATAACCTTTGATCGCGTGGCCGGACCGCACTGGGTTTGCTTGGGCACACGCAAACGTTTTTGTTTGCCCTTCTGCGAGCGCTTGATCTTGTCGAACGCCAACTCACGGCCTGTCGCTTCGACGCGCTTGACCTCAATACAAGCGCCATTGACCGTTTTGACGGGGCATGAACGGCTCCAAAGGATCTCGCCCATCTTGAAGTGAGCCAAGATTTCCTTATCAACGCCGCCCTTCTTGCCCCAGGTCTTGAGGTAAGAATCGAGGTGCTTGACAAGGCCATCGTCGTCGCCTTGTTTCTCGTAGATCTCGCCCATCTGGAAGAACACGTCAGCCGCATCCACGGGCTTGCGACCACCGTAGTACTTGATGAACGCGTTCATGTTCTCTTTGGCTTTGTCGCTTTCGCCCAAGCCAATGCGGAACGCCGTGGCGTTGCCCAAAGCGGTGGGTGAACGATCCTCGCCAGGGAACTTGGTGGCGAATTGCTCGTAGTATTCCGACGCCTTCGTGTACGAAGCGATCTGGTGGTAACCGGCCGCGACCTGGAACAGTGCCCGCTGCGAAAGTTTGCTGTCTGGGTGCTCGGTGATCAGCTGGCGTCGATAGCGAATTGCCTGGCCAATCAAGCGTGCGTTTTGAAAGCACAGGCCCGCGTTGTACAAACGCTCGTCGTGCTTGGGGTGATCGGGCATCGACTCCGCCGCGGCCACCATCGAGATGCCGCACTCTTTGTATTTGCCCTGCCCTTCAAAGTCCTTCGCCTCTTTGACGAGCGCGTCGGTCTTCAACGACACCATCTGCTTGCGGAACTCTTCGTCCTTCATAAGCACGGGGTTTTGGACAAACTTATCCACCCAGACCACCAGCTCTTCGGTCTTGCCCAACACGTTCAAAGAGTCCAATAGCAAGTTCGCCGAGTAGATCGCGAGCTCGTCGTCGGCGTGGCTGTTCACCACCTCGGCGAAGTACTTCGCGGCCTCCTCGAAGTGGTTGTATTCGTAGTAAACGCGCGCCTTGCGGTACTTGATCTTCACCAAGTCAGGCGAATCGGGCACGTACTTGATGTACGTGTCATAGGCCTCAATCATCTTCCGCTGCGCGGCAGGCAGCTCGATCTTCTCGAACTTCTTGTCGTCTTCTTTTTGCGCTGGGCGCGTGTCTGTGATGTTCAAAGCGTTCTGCCACGCCAACACGGCCGCGTAGGCTGCATCCTTGGCATCTTTGTGCTTGGGGTTGGCTTCAACGAACTTTGTGTATTGCTCGGCCGCTTCTTTCCAGCGTTCGGTCATCCACAAAACTTCAGCGAAATAGAACCGCATATCGGCCGCGCCGGGTTCGTTCTCGAAATACTTCAAGTACTCGGTGTAAACGAACCGCACCAACTCGTAGGTGTCCGGGTTCTTTGTCTTCTGGGCTTCCTTGTGCCAGATAAGCGCCAGCTCTTTGGTTGTGTCGTGGAAAGCATTCTTGCACTCGTCGAGAATGTTCTTCTTCACGCCCTGCTTTTTGGAGGCCAACTCATAGGCGGCACCCATGCGTTGCAGCTCCTGCACCTGGTCGCTCTTCTTGCCTTCGGAAAGCGTGTTGCGCAGGATCTTGTTTTGCCATTCGCACACGCGCTCCGACTCTGGGTTCAAGCTGATGATGCGGCGGTAGACCTTCGTGGAATCGCCGAACATACCTTGATCCCAGTAAAGCTCGCCGAGGCCTTCCATCATCTTGGGAGCGAAGTCGCCGCCCACGCGTTGGAAGAACTCCCACGCCTTGTCGGGGCCACCCACGCGGGCGTAGGCCTTGACCACGTCCTTGCGGGCTTCCTTTTGCAAAGCATCACGCTGGCCTTTGTTGCCACCTTTGCCTTGCTCGGTGAGGCGAATGACGCCCACGAAGATCTCAAGCGCCTTCTTGAAGTCGCCTAAGTTGACGTAGCACCAGCCCTTTTTGTAAACGGCGTAGCCGTAAACGCTTGAGTCAGGGAACTGTTCCACCTTTTCGTAGAACTTGCGGGCCGCGTCCATCTCGCCCTTGGCGAAATAGAATTCAGCGAACGAAAGATAAGCGTCGGGGATGTACTTCGAGTTGGGGTAATCCTTGATCAACTCGTGAAACACTTCGCGGGCCAAGTCTTCGCGTTTGACCGTTTGCAACAGGTACGCAAGCTTGAACAGCACTTCGTCCATGCGCTGGTACTTCTTGAAGTTACGGGCGGCCATGTAGCCCTTCACCGCTTCCTTCAAGTAAGCGTCGCTGCGCTTCTCGGCTTCCTTCTGCTTTGACTGCAAGGACGACTTCTCGCTGCCCTTGGCGTCGAAGATCTTTTGATCCAAGCCACGCGCGTAGAACGTGTAATAGCGGTGCTTTTCCGCAAACAACTCCGCCAAACGGAAGTGAAAGTCGGGTTTTTGCGGATCGCTGTCGTCGGTGACGTTGATCAAGCGCTGCATTTGCTCGATCTGCTTGTCGACGATCTTCATGATCTCCGAGCGCTTCTGCTCAACGAACTGATCGATCGTCAGCACCGGGCCGGTGGCGCCCGGTTTGGAGGCGTCCGGAGCTTTGGGCTTGGTCAGATCGGTTTGTTGAACCCCGGAGATCTCGCGCTCGCCCTTTTTGTAGGGGGCGGCCGTCACCGACGACGCGCCCAACAACAGAAGCGATGCCGACAGGGTGGACAGAGTACAGAAACGGCGCAAAGCGCCCGATCGCGTGGTCGACATAAGACCTAGCTCCTTGGGATGCCTAAACAACATCTTCGTTTTTGCTATCAAACTGCTGGCTACTCGGTGGGGCCCACCGGCGCGCCTTCGGGGGCGTTCCGGGCGCACTTGTTCATCAGGCGAACGCGGTAGTAACCAAGTTCGTCGCGCCAGTACTCACCCGTGAACGGCCAGAACAAGTGCTCGTCGTCGACGCGCACATTGCCAACCTCTTTGGCTTTGTTGACCTTGTTGGCTTGTTGCTCAGTCACGATCTCCTGTTGCAACGTGCCCTTTTCGCCCTGCAAGATTTCGTATTCGATCTTGATGACGCGCTTGATGAGCTGGGCCAGTTCGCTGACCAAGCGTGTGATGCGCTGGCGGGCCAAATCGCCGGCCTCATTTGTGGTGAGTGACTTTTGCAAGGTGAGATCAGTGTAAACGGCGTTGGCAATCGCGGTGGATTTCCAGGCCGCTTCCGAATCATCAAAGCGCTTCATCTCGCCATCCAACTGCTCAACGTATTGGAAGCGGCGTTCGAGGCTCAAGTCGGAAAGCACGGCTTTGGCGGCGCGCTCCACGTTCTTGGGCAGGCCCGATTTGCCCTTTTGGATCTTCACCGCGAGCTCGAAGAACTCCGTGTTGTCCTGCGTGCTTTGAAGCATCTTTGCAAGATCTTGCGCCAACGGGGGCACACGCCGGTTGAAGTCGGCGATGGCGTCGGCGGCGCGGTCGTAAAGGCAATTGTAGAAATAGATGGTGGCGCGCACCGTAAGCGCCTCGGCCACCGACTCAGGCTTTACGAAGTTCTCGAAATAAGGAGCCTGCAGCGTGTGAATGTTGCCCAGGGCCTTCGGGTAGCCGGCCGTCTTCAACATGAAGTTCGCCCACGATGCCTCGAACAAGCTGTTGGCCCAGTCGTAAGACTCAGGCGATACTTTGTCATAGTACTTGGCGGCCAACTGGTATTGGCCCGTGGAATAGAACGTACGGGCAAGCGAAAGGTTGGCCAGCTCTTCGTAAGGCTTAAGCTCGGGCTTGTCGCTTTCCTCGGCCACGCGAAGCACCTCTTTGAAGGCTTCGGCGGCTTCTTTGCCTTTGTACTCCTGAACGAAGGTGGCGCCCTCGAACAGCTTCGCCTTGACGTAGTACTTGCTGTCTTTGGGGACGGCGCGGAACAGGCTGACGGCCTGGTCAAATTCGCGCTTGCGGTAAAACGAGCGCCCCAGCAAGAAGTAAAGTTGGTCGCGCACGCTTTCAATTGCGGGCTGATCCAGCTCTTTGCGGTCGTACTTGCCGATGCGGTCGATGACCGCCGTTGAATCGGAGAGCCCCTGCGCCAGCGAAGCCAGCCACTTCAGCGTTTCACCGTAAAACGGATGCGCCGGACCCGCTTCGACGATGCGGTCGAAGAAGGTGAGCGACGCCGACAAGAACTTCATGTTGTACAAGGTCTTGCCCATGAAGAATTCGGCCTTCTTCTTGTTGGCGTCGGTGTCGGCGGTTTCTCCCTCCACCACCTTGAACAATTCGATAGAGGCGCCCTGGTACTCCTTGGCGTCATAGAGCTTGAGCGCGCGCTCAAGAACAGGTGAGCCCTGCTCCCCCGTTCCAGCCGCGGCGGTTTCCGCCTCGGCCTTCTTCTTTTTGGCGGCCAACGCAAGGCCCTGGGGTGCACATACAAATGAAAGGCTGCAGATCAGCGAGAAGCTGACGGCTGCGACAGTCCGACGAGTCATGTCTTGGGTCCTCACGGGTGTCCTGAAAATGTTGGTTGTGCCCTAAAGCAAGGAGGGACAACGGGATAAGGGGCAACGGTCAAAGCTAGGGTTGCAGGGAGCAAGGAAGAGAACAAAGAAGCGGGAGGGTAGCAAATAAGCCCTCACGCCATAGAACACAAAGGGGGTCGAGGATGAGCATCGAGACAGGCACCGAGTCAGACACATTGACGCCGAGAAGGCGCCGGGCGCCGAAACTCTTAAGACACAAAGCCCACACCGGACCGGCAGAAGATAAGTTTAAGAGTCCGGAAAGGGGCCCATGCTAAGGCACCCCGATCGAAACTGTCAAGGGAAGCTCCAGCGGCAGCGTTCGTGGTAAGGTGTTGAGAAACAAACGTCATGTGTGGGTTTTGCTGGCCAAATCGAACTTTTCGCAGCGGTTTCCCGAGCAACCCTCCTGCCGTGTTGACACTCTACTGACGAAGACCTAAGAATGTTCACCCTCGACGAGCCGCACAGGCTTGTCCTCTACCGGGACCCCGAAGGAGCTTTCATGCGCCCCCAATTTGGTGCTTCGCGCGCTTGGTTACTGCAGTTGACCCGTAACGTTTCACGCGGCCGATGGGGCCACCTGGCAAACGGTTTTGGACTTTTCGTAATGGCGGCAGCGCTCCTCGGCACCTCGGCCTGTGAAGACCAGGCGATCGGTCGAACCTGCAAAGTACTCGCCAGCACGACTGAAACCTCGGGTGTGTTTAACGATCAAGCGCTTGAATGCCCCACCCGGCTCTGCATCCAGCCTTCCTACGACCAGGGCGTGGTGAACAGCGGAACGTCAGCGTTTTGCACGGCTGAGTGCTCCAAGAACTCGGACTGCGACGAGGCCGAGACGCGGGACAAGAACAACACCAACGACAAGCGTTGCACCCAGGGCTTCGCTTGCGCTCAACCCTTCGTCGTGGGCCCCCTGGCCTGCAAGAAAATGTGCGTCTGCAAAGACTTCGTGAAGGTCGACGCCAAGGGCAAGGCGCCGGTGCCAAAGGCCTGCGAGGCTCTTTAGCCTTCCGTGCGAGCTTAGATGACGCTGCAGCGGCGAGCTTTGGGCCAACAGGCCGAGGAGCTCGCCGTTCGTCTTTTCGAAGGCCAAGGCTTCACGATTGCGTTTCGCAATTGGCGCCGGCCGCAAGGCGAGCTCGACATTGTGGCCACCAAAGACGGCACGTGCGTTTTCGTGGAGGTCCGCTCTCGCACCGGGGACCAACAGGGGCACGCCCTGGAGACAGTTACGGCGTCGAAACGGGCACAGGTGATCCGGGCGGCCCGCCTGTTTTTAAGCGAAGAGTCCCTGCCCGCGCGCGAGTATCGCTTTGACGTGGTGGCGGTGACCTTCGACGAAGGGGGGCAGGTGCGGGATTGCCAACACGTGCCTGCCGCGTTCGACACACATGAATAAAGCCGGCCCCGCAACGCGGAGTCGGCTTTAAACCTGGCCTGCGGAACCGAGTGGCCTTAGCGGCCGGTCTGAGCGACGGACGAACCGACCACATCGCTCTTGATGCGAGCGGCTTTGCCTTGCAGATCGCGCAGGAAGTTGAGGCGAGCGCGACGGACATGTCCGCGGCTGACCACTTCAACCTTCTCGATGCGGGAGGAATGAGACGGGAACACGCGTTCCACGCCCATACCGTACGAAATCTTGCGAACCGTGAACGACGCGCGAGCGCCACCGCGTTTGCGGCCAATCACGATGCCCTCGAACACCTGGACGCGCTCTTTGTCGCCTTCGCGAATCTTGGAGTGAACGCGTACGCTGTCCCCGGGGCGAAACTGCGGCAGTTCCGTCTTGAGGTAAGAGGCTTCAATGCTCTGGATAATGGGGTTCTGGCTCATGACAAGTCTCGCGAAGGGCTGACATCTCTACGCGGAGATCGCGGGGAAGTCAAGACAGCGAGTCAGCTAAACCTGCTCGTCGCCCGGGTCAGCGGATTGTGCCGCCGCGGCCGCCGCCCAAGCCCTCTCCTCAGCGCTCGGCGGATGGGATAACAACAGGTCGGGCCGGCGAGCCACAGTCCGCAGAAAGCTTTGTTTGCGGCGCCAGGCCGCGATCTTGGCGTGATCCCCAGATATGAGGATGTCGGGCACCTTGTGCCCACGAAACTCTGGAGGCCGCGTGTATTGCGGGTATTCGAGACGCCCGATGGCATGCGATTCATCTTCCACGGAGGCCTGCGAACCCAAAACCCCGGGAATGAGGCGCGACACGGCTTCGATGATGACGGCGGCGGCCAACTCGCCGCCTGAAAGCACGAAATCGCCGATGCTAATGACCTGGTCGGCGCACAGCTCAGCCACGCGTTCATCGACGCCCTCGTAACGGCCGCAAACAAACAGCAGCCTGCGCTTGGCCGCTAAAGTTTCGGACAGCCGCTGGTCAAACACTTGCCCCTGAGGCGACAACAAAATGCGGTGAGCGGGGCCCCGCTCGGTCAGGGCGTGTTCAACGGCGGCCACCACCGGCGGCGCCTGCAGGACCATGCCAGGGCCGCCCCCGTAAGGGGTGTCGTCAACGGTGCGGTGCTTCGAGGTGGAAAAATCCCGCGGGTTCGTGAAGTCGAACCGCACCATGCCTGCGTCCAGCGCCTTGCCAAGCAAACTGGTGCTGACGAAACTGGCGAAAAACTCGGGGAACAGCGTGATGAGTTCGCAGTGAAGCGGCGGGGCGTTCATGCCAAGATTCAATCGGATTGCAGGTGGGCGTCGTTGAGATCTTCTTCGGGCAGACGTTCCACCCGCACCCGACGTTCACTGATGTTTACGTCCATCAGCACGGCCGGCACCAGCGGAAATAGGAGTTCGTCGCCCGCTGGCGAGACCACCACGGCCACGCCGTGTGCCTTGTTGCTGAAGACGGACTGCACCTTCCCTAACGATTCGTCATGCTGGTCGAAGACGTCGCAGCCCACGAGATCCTGCCAGTAGTATTCCCCCGGCCCAAGCGGCGGCAGCAGTTTGCGCTCCAGCCACAGCACGCGGCCTGTGAGCGTCTCGGCCTGATCGCGGGTGGTGATGCCTTCGAATTGCACCAGGAAGTGGTCGCGCACGAACCGCACCGAGGTGATCTTGACCTCTTGGCGCTGGGCCTGGGCGTCTTCCAATAAAGCCGCAAAAGGCAGCGGCACATTCGAAAGAGTGCGGCTGTCTTCGTTGTATGCGCGAAAATTGACCTCGCCGCGGGTGGCATGGGCACGACCAACCACGCCCAAGGGCAATCGCGCATCGTCGTAAGCAAAGGGATTTCCCATGAATCCCTACCTTAGGGCCAATATACCTAAGCTGGCAAAAGCGAAGGTGAAATCACTCGATAATGTCTAAGATGACCCGTCGCTTCATCTTGGCGGAGGCCGCGGACAACACCGTGCGAAGCGCCTTGGCGGTGCGGCCTTGGCGGCCGATCACGCGCCCTAAGTCGGCTTCGTCAACGCGCAGCTCGAATACAAGAGCGTCGGGCTCTTCTATTTCGGTGATCTCGACCTTCTCGGGGCTTTCAACCAGAGATTTGGCCAAATGATCGAGCAAGTCGCGCAAAGCCTCTGCCTGCGCGACGCCATCTGTAGACTCTAGGGTGCCCTCACTCACGGGCGCCCCTTTACTTAGCTTCCGCCGCCGCCTTGCGGGCGGTCCGAAGCAGACCGTCGACAGTGTCCGAGGCTTGGGCCCCGTTCTTCAACCAGTAGGCAGCGCGATCCACGTCAAGCCGGAGCTCGGGTGGGGTGCGCAGGGGGTCAAACACGCCGATCTGCTCGATGAAACGACCATCACGGGGGCTACGGCTGTCAGCCGCAACAATTCGGTAAAACGGAGCCTTCTTGGCCCCAACGCGCGTCAAACGAAGGGAAACGGACATAATGATCCTCGTGATCCTCGGAGAAGAGCGGCACAAACTACTTTTTCAGAACCGCCCTGTCAAGGGAACGTCCCAAGGGAACGTCGTGACCGGGCGAATCGGGTGACCAGGAATAGCCGGCAACCGAGGTGAGCGCAACGACCATCTGCCACTTCCGTGGCATAAATAGCCCGCAAATCATGACGAAGCCCTCGATGGCCCGACCAGCGCACCGTGGCGGGCGCCGCCTGCGATTGATTCAAACAATTCTTTGGATGGCCCTGGTCTGTGGGCGAGCGCCAGCCTTCGCTGGCACACCCAACACCAAAGAAGCGCGCGTGACCATCTTCTACACAAGCGCGATCGGCGGCACCTTAGAGCCCTGCGGCTGCAACAGCGACCCGCTGGGTGGCATCGACCGCTATGCCAGCGTCGTGCGTGCGGCGCAAAAGCGGGGACCGGTGCTGCTGGTGGATGGCGGCAACATGCTGTTTCCGCTCGGCATCCCGCCGGAGAAGCTGGCAGCCGCCAAACTCAAGGCGCAATTTCTGGCCGAGCGCCTCACGGCGTTGGGGTTGGCGGGTTCGGCACTGGGCGCGGCCGATCTGGCGGCGGGCGCGGCGTTTGTGCAGCCTCCCCGGCTGGCCGCCAACGCGCGTGGGCCCGGGGTGCGAGCGGCAGAGCTACGGCAGGTCGGCAACGTTAAGGTGGGCGTCATCGGCGTGGTGGAGCCCGAAGTGGCGGCGCTTGCGAAGCTGGCGGCCGACGAGCCGGTGGCGGCAGCCGCAAAGGACGTAACGCGGTTGCGTGCCGCTGGCGCCGATTTGGTGGTGGTGGTGGCCGCGGTGGATCGCCCCATGGCGCGCAAACTGGCACGTAAAGCCGGTGCAGACTTCATCGTGCTTGGCACGGCCACCGAAGCGGGAATGGAAAAGGCCGATGGCGTGGGCAGCACGTTCATCGTATCGGCGGCGGCGGAGTTGCAAAAAGCCGGACGCATCGAAGTGGTGCTGCGCCCGAAGGCGGGGGGCGGTTATGAGCCACTGCAAGACGCCGGCAGCGAGGCGGCCCTGCAAGCGCGGCGGCTTGAGCTGCGTCGCACGGCCGACAACCTCGCGAAGCAGCTCACCGTTTGGAAACAAGACAAGACAGCGGACGCCGCGTTCGTGACCAGCAAGCAGCGCGAATACGAGGCGCTGGTGGCCGAGCAGCAAGCGTTGCCAGGGCGATGGGCCCCCCCCGCCAACGGCTCGTTCTTCGTGAACGAGTTGCTACCCATGCGGCGCGCTTTGCCACAAGACAAGCAGGTGACCACAGCGATGCGCGCTTTGGACAAAGCCATCGGCGCCATCAATTTGGCGGCCGCAACGCCGCCTCCCAAAGCGGAGCCGGCACGCGCACACTATGTGGGCGATGCTTCATGCGCGCGCTGCCACAAGCCCGAGATGAAGTTCTGGAAAACCACCGTGCATGCACACGCATGGAAAACACTTGTGGATGGCGGCAAACAAGCCGATCTCGAATGCGTGGGCTGCCACGTGACGGGATACGGACAAGTGGGCGGCACATCTCTTGGATTCACGAAGGCACTTGAATCTGTGCAGTGCGAGGTGTGCCATGGGCCAGGCTCGCTGCACGTGGCCGAAGAAGGCCTGGACGAGCCGGCCACCGTTCATACGGCGGTGCCCGAAACCACGTGCAAGCAGTGCCACAATGAAAAGCACTCGGACACATTCGAGTTGACGGCCTACTTGCGCGACATTTTAGGGCCGGGTCACGGCGAGAAAACGCGTGCGAAGCTTGGACGTGGGCCCACGGGTGGGCAGCTGCGGCGGGCGGCGATGGCGAAAGCCAAGGCAAGCGGGCAAGCCCAGCTCAAAGGGCTGTGACGATCGCTGTGCCACGCGCTATGCAAGAGAAAGACAATGTCGCTCATCACCGTTGATAAATTGGTTCGCTCGGGCAACATCGAGGCACAAGCTGCGGATCGCGTGAGCTTTTTGTGGCAAGAGATCGCGCGCCTTAAGCGCGAGAAGAACGCGTTTGTGCCCGCGCACAATTACCAGGTCCCCGAAGTGCAAGCCGTGGCCGATTACGTGGGCGATTCGTTTGAACTGGCGGTGCGCGCGCGCGATCTCGACGCGCGCATGGTGGTGTTCTGCGGCGTTAAGTTCATGGCGGAGGGCTGTTACACATTGGCCCCCCAGCGGCCCGTGTATCTGCCCAACATGAGCGCGTTGTGTTCGCTTGCCGAAGTGGACGCAGCCGATGTGGAAGAGCGGCAAGAGTTTCTGCGTTCGATGGGCCGCAAGTTCGTGACGATGACCTATGTGAACACGTACGCCGACGTCAAAGCGATCTCAGATACATGCTGCACGAGCTCCAACGCCGCGAAGATTGCGGATCGATTGGGCGCACCCGACATCTTGTTCGTGCCGGATCAAAACTTGGCCTACCAGGTGGCCATCAAAACCAACCGGATGTATTTGCCACCGCCTGATCCGCACACGTTTTCGCCTAAAGAATATTGGTCCATGGTTCAACCGCTGATCGAACAGGGTGAACGTGACGGAATGGCGGGCAACGTGTTCGCGTGGGAAGGCGCGTGCCATGTGCATCACCAGATGACCCGCGATGACATCGACAAGATTCGCGCTCAAGATCCGCAAACAGCGATCATCGTGCACGGCGAGGTGCGCCCCGAGCTGCAACGCGCGGCCGATCACGTGCTGTCGACGTCACAAATGGCGAAATTCGTGGAAGGCAACCCCGACATCAAGAAGTACGCCATCTTGACCGAGTGCGGCCTGGTGGTGCGCATGGAGCTTGAACACCCGGAAAAGCAGTTCTATAAGCCGTGCCGCTTGTGCCAGTACATGAAGGCGACCGATTTGGAATCGGTGTACGAAACGCTGCGTGACGAACCGGCAGAACGCTTGATCACGGTGCCCGACAACGTACGCGAGGGCGCGGCGCGCGCCATGCTGCGGATGATCGAGTTGGCAAGCTGAGCGCAGATAGACGCGTCAGGCGGCGCTTTGGGATGGTCCGCCGCTGATCGTCGCGCGGGCTCCGACATGGCCCGCGAGCTGGCGCTTCCAGTGCAATACGTCTTCGCAGGTGAAAACG
Organism: Deltaproteobacteria bacterium; assembly: GCA_033763315.1. Classification (GTDB taxonomy): domain Bacteria; phylum Myxococcota_A; class Polyangia; order Fen-1088; family Fen-1088; genus JAGTJU01. The sequence continues at coordinate 436,507 of JANRKS010000032.1, read as the reverse complement.
TAGTCGTACCAGCCGCTGGCGCACGGAAGCGAAAGCGCGAAGGAGCTTCGCCCTGGGACCACCATCGATCGGCATTGGTCTACGAGGCCTGCCAAAGGCGAGGAAAGCTCGAGGGCAAGTTGTTGCTCACATGGGTTCGCCACGATCACAGCGAGCTTGCGTTGGGCCGCATCGACGGTGACTTCAAGCTGAGGCTCGCCCTCCAGAAGCCGCCCTTGCCACCCCCGGAAGAACCCGACAGGACCATGCAGTTCAACGTCGTAGACATTGTTCTTGATCCCGAGGTTCACGCGCTGAACCTGGCCTGCGCTGGCTGTAAAGTGCAATGGCGCCGATTCAGGTTGGCGCACGTGAAAGCTAGCGCCCACAGCACCTGCATTTGCTACCGTCAACTTCAGCCTCTGTGCGTGCGCTTGCACAGTGAGCTCCGCTTCAAAGCGGTAAGGTGACACGCGCAAAGGCTTTAGCCGCTCTTCTTGCGGCGGCACGGCGTTCTCATCGGCAGGAGCCGCGCGTCGCAACGACTCGCAGTTTTGCACGGCTAAATCGGCGGCGGGCTGCGGATCGGGCAAGCCGGGAAACGCAACTGTCATGGAAGTGAAATCGAAAGCTGACGTCAGATCACCACAAACGGTTCGCCGCCAGGCGCTGATGTTGGGCTCTTGCACGCCCGTCCAAACTTCCAAAAAGCGAAGCAACGAGGTGTGATCGAAAACCTCGCTGCAAACGGCGCCGCCACGACTCCAAGGCGACATGATCAGCGTTGGGACGCGCGGCCCTAAGCCGAGGGGACGCCCATCGATCATTTCATCCTGTGTGCCCGGCGCAGGCATCGGTGGCACGACGTGATCGAAAAAGCCGCCGTTTTCGTCGTACGTCCATATGAACACCGTGGTGGCCCACACATCGGGGTTCGCCGCGAGCGCGGCGATGTAATTTTGCGCGGCGAAGTGCATGCCCCGGTTCGGCGAGTGTTCGGGGTGTTCTGAGAACTCAGTCGGGGCCAAGATCCACGACACGGCTGGCAAGGTGTTGTTGCGCACGTCGGACGCGAACTGCGATCGCGGCCAACGATGCATGCCGTTTTGGTAAAGCGGCGATGAACGAGGGGCGTCGCGAAACTGTTTGAACCAGGCGAGCGCGTTGTTGTCGTAGTTATCTTCTTCCTGGTAGATGCGCCATGACACGCCGGCGGTTTGTAAGCGCTCCGGGTACGTGGTCCACGAAAAACCAGGCTCGTGGTTGTCGGTGATGGGGCCCTCGTGGCGGCCACCGGCATCGATGGTGCCAGTCATCATGAAGAGGCGGTTTGGATTCGTAGGTCCGTTGAACGAACAGAAGTAGGCATCACAAAGCGTGAACGCATCAGCGAGGCCATAGAAGTAGGGGATGTCTGCGCGCGTGTAGTACGACATCGCTTTATGGCCTTTGTGCCGGCCCCAGCCATCCATGTGGCCGTCGTTAAGGGCGTCCGTTCCCGTGCTCCAATCGTGCGCCACTTCGCCCACGCATTGGCCCGACGTGATACCTGAAGCCAGCCGGTACGGGTACACAACCTTTCCCCCGCGGGTTCGTTGCGCAAACACCACGTCGCCATTGGGCTGGCGGACCGGGTGCCGATCGCCGTAACCGCGCACGCCGCCCATGGTGCCGCAGTAGTGGTCGAACGAGCGGTTTTCTTGGCTGAAGATAACGACGTGTTTGACCGCCGACAAACTGCTTCGCGATGCGCCGAGGATCTTGGTGGCCGGCCACGCAGCGGTAACCGCGGCTCCTTTGGCCGCGTGGCCCAGCAAGGTTCGGCGCGTTGGCATACGTTGCATCGTATCGAGGCCGCGGTGACCGCGGCGTGCCGATGCGATGACAAGTTCAACACAGGACTGTGGCTATTCGATCAGCACGTAGTAGTTGATGGGTGGCGGCGTCGAATCTGTGCCGCTGCCAAACGTCGCCGGAAACGATGTCGTGAAAGGGTGAGCCCGCGTGCGTGCGTTCACCGAGGTGTTGTAGTCTTGGTTGAACTTGCCTGTGGTTTCGAAGACCGCGCCCACCCAATACGCACCCGCCGTGACGGCGACTGTGGCGGTGGCCGCGACGTTCACTTGGCCTCTGAACACGTCAAAAGGGGGTGTTTCAGAAACAAGCGATGAAGGGCCACTGGCGTCTTTATAAAGAACCATGCGGGCGCGGCCCGATCCAGTTTGCCCCAGCATCCCTAGGCCCACAACGTTGCCGGCCCTTGAAAGATTCATCTTCTGAACATAAAGAAAGCCTGGGCTAACAGTCCCCAGATAGTTGAAGGGCACTGTGAAACCGGCTGTTTCGTAGCATTTGCCAAGCAACGAGCCTTGGCCTGCGGGACACACGCAGCCCTTGTTGGCCTCGCACACCTTGGTGGCCAAGCAGGCGGTGGTCGCGGTCCATCGGCCGTTGGTACACGAGCGTGTGGTGGTGTTTGAAGGGCAATCGATGACGCCATCGGTGGGGCACTCGCGGCAATCTGTGGTGCCAGTCAGGCAGCCAAATTGGCAGGTGGTCGCGACGGTGCCACTCGCATCGCACACGGTGCGCGTCATGATTGAGCAAGTGATGCGCTCGGGTTGACAAGTGTTGGGGGCCCCACCTGTGTTCGGTGTGCCGCCAGTGTTTGGTGTGCCACCTGTGTTTGGTGTGCCGCCAGTGTTTGGTGTGCCGCCAGTGTTTGGTGTGCCACCTGTGTTGAAGGCACCACCTGTGTTTGGTGTGCCACCGGTGTTGGGTGTGCCACCGCCGCCTGAAGGCACGCCAGCGGTCCCGCCAGAAGGTTGGCCGCCGCCGCCAAGCAGCGCCAACGCCCCCTGGCCGCCCATCGGCAACACCGAGGTCCCGCCGGCGGCGGCGTCAGCAGCTGGTATCACATCTTCAGCGTCAGGCGAGCCGAGCGGCAACTCGGAACACCCCCACACAAGCGCAGCGACAGCGAACAGGCCCACGCGAACCGCGGGCAATGACACGCGCCTTGCCATTAGAAGCTACCTCGCATGAACAAGGTGGCGCTGGCGCTGTTGCTGGAAGACGACTCAGGCGCCAACCAGAACAAGAGGCCCGAGGTTGCAGCCAGCGCCGCGGCGCCTGCATAGCCGATCGCCATCTTCGTCTCGTATGCGTCCAGATCCGCGCGCAAGCTCTCGCATTTCGGATCCGTGCTGATTTGCGTGCAACCGTCGCGTGTGCCGTCCTTGACGGCGTGCTCGCGCTGATAGTGGCTGATGCCGCCGTAAACCAACAGCGCGCCGGCAGCCACAGCCGTCGTCCACGCCGCTCGACGTTGCCAACGCCCTGAGGGTGCTGGCGGCGCGTCCGCGGGTTGCACCAACATGGAAGCGGCAGGCTCGACCGTTTGCGGGCGGGGCAGCAACGCCACCGTGGGCAGATTCTCTTTGACCGGCACCATATTCAACGTCTCGCGCGCCTTGCCCCCCGCCAACACCACCACGCCCCGCGCGAGTGGGAAGTATCCGTCGGCTTCAAGTTCAACGGTGACGGTGCCTGAGGGAACACGCAGAGGCGCGCGCAAAGGCATCGTGCCACGTTCAGTTCCATTGACCTTCACCCTGGCCCCCGCGACGCTGCTTATGAGCTCTAAGGTGCCAAGATGCCCAGAGATGTCGGCCAACGCGCTTTCGAGCAGGGGTCGATTCTTTGCAATCCACGCTTCCTCGCGCAAGCCGAGCGATTCGACCAGATGCGCTTCGGCGTCCACCCAACGCCCGAGCGCCTGCTCAGCCAACGCAATTTGCGCCAACACGCGGCCACCACGGTGGATCGCGGCTGCGCGGGAAAACCGCTCGAGCGCGCCTTCGTCATCGCCATTGCGGCGCAGGCTGAGGCCTTCACGAATCAGCGCTTCACTGCCATCGGCAGGGGCGGCCATGACCGTTGGCCGCCACATGAAGGTCAGTGCCAAACACGCAAGCAAGATAAGGTGTCGCGATCGCATCGGCTATTCCAAGATCAGCGCGTTGTTTGTGCCACGCTTTGGCTTGCCAGATTTGCCCTTGATGGGACCTGTGGCTTTGGCAACAGATTGCGCTTTTCGCGCGGCCCCGGCGGGCGCGGCGGCAGCCACACGCTCCAGCTCCACAAACGCGGGCGGCAAAGCGTCGGCAGTGAACATCGTCTCGTAGGGATGGAACCCTAGCGCCGTAATTTTAAGGTGATGCGGCTGCTCTGACACGGGCACGGCTTGTTTGGCCACACCCGTGCCAACAGCAACGCCATCGAGCTCGATAAGCGCGTGCGGCGCGCTCGCCTTGATCGAGAACGTGCGCACATTCTTTTCACCGTTCGTTGGACGAGGACTCACGGTCGACGCGATCACCTCTGGGCGCGAAGGCGTCCGCGACGATAGCTTCGAGGAAATGAAGAACGCCAACGCCGCGGTCAAAATGGCGGCGCCCGCCAAAGCGATGGGCAACCGCGGAAAACGTCGTCCCGTCGGAAACAATGGTGGCCCGTCCACTTCTGAAGCGCTGCCACTGAGCGTGGTGGCGCCGTTGAGAGTGGTCAAAGTCGCCAGCGCGGCCAAGGTGGAATCGGGGGCCGGCGGCGCAGGCGTCAAAGGCCGCTCACGTTCGGTGAACTCGCGCTCCCACAACGCACGCGCTTCTTGTGAAGCGAACGGCAAGAGGGCCGACGCAAACAGGCGCACGGACTCATAGCGCGCGTCGGGACTCGTACACAACGCGCGCATCAAGACGGATTCAAACTCTTGCGGCAGATCGGGCCGGTGCTTGCGCGGTGGATCGAACTCGCCAGAAGCGATCTTGTAGATAAGTTCGATCGTATTTTCACCCACGTGCGGCGTTCGCCCGGTCACGCATTGATACAGCACCACCGCCAGCGAATACTCATCGCTGCGGCCGTCCACCGAACGCGCGGCGCGCGCTTGTTCGGGCGACATATAGGTCACGGTGCCTAAGAACGAATTGGCTTCCGTAAACGTGTTCGGTTTGCCTTCGTCTTTGAGTTTCGAGATGCCAAAATCGAGCACCTTCGGCAGCACCTCGCCGGCGCGCGTTTGCCCGACGAAAATGTTGTGGGGTTTGAGATCACGGTGAAAGACGCCCCGACGGTGCCCTTCTGCGACCGCTGAAAGCACAGGCAGCATCAGCGACACGGCTTCAACCAGAGGCAACGAACCACGCTTGGTCAACAGATCGTGCAAGCTTTGGCCGGTGAGGTATTCCATCACCAAGAATGGAATGCCCTTATCCAATCCCACGTCGGTGACGTCCACCACGTTCGGATGGCGTATGCGGGACGCTGCCTCGCCTTCGCGCAAGAACCGCGCGCGCGAGTCTTTGTTGGACGCGTGCTTACGCAACAGCGTTTTGAGCGCCACGCGCTTTTTCAGATCAACGTGGATCGCTTCATACACCGCGCCCATACCGCCGTGGCCCAATAACCGCACGAGCTGATAGCGACCGAGCCGCGTGCCAGGCTCGAGCGCGCGCTCGGCGTCATCGTCGTTGGGTGGAAAAGAATTGGTGGCCACTATGGGTTTCCGAAGAACCCATCGGCAGAACGGCGCACCGGTTGAACCTTGCGTGGGCTAGGAGGTGGACCAGCCGGGTAAAAATGGCCCGGTGCCAAGGTAAGCCAGCGAGAAGCGTCAGCGATGTGGCGCTTTGGCGGCTTTATGACACGTGAGCGGGCCCAAGAACCGTGGCCGCCAAATCGTATTCAGCGCTGCCCGTGACAATGGCACGCACGAGCTCACCTTGACGCGGCTGGTATTCGTCTAGCGTCAAGAACACCTGCCCGTCAATCTCCGGGGCTTGGCCTTCGTGGCGACCTTTAAGGACGTATTCCGATTCCTCGGACGGCCCTTCCACCAGCACTTCGATCTCTTTGCCTTTGAACGCCGCCATCTTCTTTTTGGAGATGTCGCGCTGCAGGCGCATGAGCGCGCGGCGCCGAGAATCGGAGTCCTTTTTTAGAACGCGCAACGGCAGCAACGCCGACACGGTGCCGTCTTCTTTGGAATACGGGAATACACCTACCCGATCGAGATCCGCTCCCGCCACAAAGGCGCGCAGCTTCTCGAACGCTTCATCCGTTTCACCGGGATGACCCACGATAAAGGTGGTCCGCAAGGTCAGGCCCGGCACCTTGCGGCGCGCGCGTTCAACCAAATCGTAAACGGCCTTCGATGTGTGGCCACGCCGCATCGACTTGAGGACGCCGTCGTCCACGTGTTGCAAAGGCACGTCGAGGTACTTGGCGACGCGTGGTTCACTCGCCATCACATCCAACAACTCATCCGTGACGGCCGTGGGATACGCGTAGTGCAAGCGAATCCAACGAATGCCTTGCACCTGCGCCAAAGACTTAAGCAACGTGGCCAAACGCGGGCCGTCTTCATCCTTGCCATTCGGCAGATCGCGCCCATACGTGGTGAGATCTTGTGCCACCAAGCAGATCTCTTTGGTGCCCGCGGCCGCCAAGGCTTGCACCTCGCGCAACACAGACTCAGGGGCGCGGCTGCGTTGCGGGCCACGCAGCTGTGGAATGATGCAAAACGCGCACGGGCGATCACAGCCTTCGGCGATCTTCACGTAGGCCGTGTGCGTGGCCATTGATGGACGCCGTGGCGCCAAATCGTCGTACAAGAAACGGGGCTTTTCAACCACCTGCACACGGCGCTCGCTGGCCGAGATCGCCGTTGTGATTTGATCCACTTCATCGGTGCCCAAGAAGTGATCCACTTCGGGCATTTCGTCGGCCAACTCTTTGGGATACCGCTGCGACAGACAGCCCGTGACAACCAAGCGTTGGCAGCTGCCTGCTTCCTTGTATTTTGCCATCTCAAGGATGGCGTCGACTGATTCTTGCTTGGCCTCGCCAATGAAGCCGCACGTGTTGATCACGATGACGTCCGCCGTTTCAGGCGTGGTGACGAGCTCGTAACCGGCGTCGCTCGTGTGCCCCAACATCACTTCGGTGTCGACGCGGTTTTTGGGGCAACCCAACGACACGAAGTGCACGGTCTTGCGATCGCCTCTGGCAACACGCGAAGCGGGGGAAGCGATATTTCCGGACGATGGGGAGGGCATGCCAGCGCCCAAAGGTAGCAGGGTGCCCGCGGCAAACAAGGAAAGTCCCGGGGCGCCCCCCGCCCCTGCGTGACACTCGACTTGCTAGGGGAAGGCCAAAACCTGGTCTTCGCCAAACTGTTCGATCAGCGTGTGGATGTAGTTCCGGGCGAAACGGGCGCGTGCCACCACGGCCCGCAGCTCAGCTTCCGTGAGCACGGCGGACACTGTGATGCCAGGCTCTTCCAAGATGGCCGCGCGAAACGCGGACTCCGTGAGCCGCGGCAGCGCCTGCCACAAATGACGCGAAAACTTCTGCGTGCGCAGCAACGCCTTGCGGTTGATCTCACGCGCCTCGTCGTTCACGAAAAACGCCATCGTGTTGTCCATGAAAAACAGCTTCTGGCCATCGGCCGACATCTGCATGTTGCCGCCCGAATAGCGGTCGGGATTCGACGTGAGAAAGTCGAACACCACAAGATCCGAGACTTGCCCCATCAAAGTGTGCTTTTCGCGCGGAATCTCTTGGCCCACCGTCAGCCATTGCTCGCTTTGCGCCACAGCCTGCGGGCTATCGAGCAAAGAATCTTTGATTACCGGAATCCAGTAGGACACGGCCCCCTGGGTCGTGCCCGCGGCGGCGAAGATCGTTTCAGCTTCGATGCGCGGAATGGACGGCGCGCTGTCTGGATGCAAATGCGAAAGCAGTTCTTCACGGGACAGCGAGCGCGGCGCGGCCGGCGGCACAGCGTTGAGGCCCAAAAGGCGATTTAAGCGGTAAGCCGCCACTTCTTTGCGCGGAATGGTTTGCAAATTGGTCTGCGCGGGTTTGAACGCCGCCCGCGACCCATCGGCAAAATCGAGACGAAACGACAGCGACGAGCCGCCTTTGTTGACCTTGACGCGCACCACAGGTTGCTTGCGGATGCGCTCAAGCAAAAGCTCGTCGGCCATTCCTAAGAAGGTGCCGGCCGCTTCACGTGCCAGCGGCCGCGGGTGCAAATCAAGCTCTTGGCGCGGAACCAACCACGGCGCGGGACGATCGTAGGCGCGGGTGGAACGCGCGGCCAAAGCGGACGCGAACTTGCCCATGCCGAGCGACAACCCCGTGACGGCCAAAGCCAACACGGCGAGCTCGAGGGCTAGATAACGTCCAATTCTCACAGCCTTTGATCTTAACCCACATGTAGGCAAAATGCCTGATATTCATTCATCGCCGCTTGAAGCGGCCGCCCGGTGGGGGCGCAGGCTCTTGAATACCAGCCCCAAGCCGCCTGCCAAGAGGCCCAACATCAGCAGCGTGTTGAACAAGCTTGTGGGGCGAAACAGGATGTCCATGTTCATCAAGATGTTGGCGAAAATGAACAAGCCGCCACCCACGGTGAGCACCCACCCAAGCTTTGATTTGGCGTTGAAAAACAGGGCGAACACACCAATGAGCAGCGGGATGAGGGTGGGACCGAAGCCATAGCCGCCGAAGCGCCAGAACGAGGTGTGCACTTCCACCTGGTTCGTCAACAGATAACCGCCCACCGCGGCCATCGCCGCGCCTATGAAGAATTCACCGAGGCCACCCGAGGTGCCGCCCACATCGCGCATCGATCGCTTGCGACCGCCGAAGCTCGAACCAGAATCACTCATGAGGCATGTAAGCCTATCACGTCAGCCGGTACCACCCTGCTAAAGCGCCGCCCGCAACCACCACCCAAAGCAAGCCGGTGTTGCGACGGTGCTTGGAATGCGACTCATGCACGCGTTTATCAAGCTCGTGGTATTGGCGAATCGTTTCCTCGGTGCCGACTTTTTGCGACAGCACGGCCTGCTCCGCGCGCAGAGCGGAAATTTCGGGGCGCCCGAAGGTGAGCGCGTGCCAGGCCGCGGGGATGAACCCCAAGGCCAAGGCCAAACCCAAACCCCACGAGGCGCGTTTGGCGGGGTCATCGCGCAAAGCCATGAGTTTAAAGCCCAAAGCGTTGCGTTCAATCTTGCGCGCGAGCTGCTTGGCCGGCTCAAGGCACTTGCGACACCCAGAAGACGTGCGCTGGTCGTAATAGAGGCCGTGCTTCGCACAGCGCTGCATGTGCGATTTGGCTTGATCACCTTCGGATTGCACGCCCGACACGCCGCTATCGGCGGCGCCGAGGCGCATGTGATCCATCCCTGAGGTGCCGGGCAACGACGTGCGTGCCTTGGGCAACACCTCGGATGTCTCGGTCACGGCGCGCGTTGTGCTGGTGGGGCGAGCCAATTCCAGGCGCGGCAGATTCTCTTCTGGCGCGCCAAAAGCGTCGCGTGCGCCTCCTGCCCCCCGCGTGGCGGGCGCAGCCTGCGTGCCCGCGCGGGTGGCCTGATTTCCGCCAGGGCGGACCGAAGGAAGAGGGCCGCCCGTGGCCACACCCGTCATGTGACCGCCCAAGGTGTGCGGCCCGCTGTGATGAGGGCCGGTGGCCACCGTGGGCAACGCGTGCGGCACAGCCGTGTGGCCGGCGAATGGATCCCGCCCCACAACGTCGGTGCCTGGCGTGGTGGTGAGGGTCGATAGTGTTGGCACCGTGCCTTCACCGGTGCCCGGCTTGCCGCCCGACATGGTGGGCTGCCGCGCGCGCCCCGCCGCCATGCTGGGCCGCAATTCGGTCTCGGCGCCCATGCCGGCGAGTTGCTGGGACAAGATGCGGGCCTGCGCTTCGTCGAGCGACTTGCCAGCGCGCAAGTTGCGGCTGGTGATGGCCTGCGACACGTCTGCCACGGGCGCCTGGAAATGTTTGGCCAGGGCCGCGGCCAAATGCATCTGGGCCACAGGTGAAGGGTCTTTCGCCCCGACCACGAACACATCGTAGAGCATGCCTGACACGGCTTCATTATAAGGCCGAAGTGGCTGCGACCGCTAATTTGGCCGGCCCGAGCAAGCGTGTGCCCCAGTGATTGCGGGCCAACGCAAGTTTTCGTGTTCGAAAATTTGACCGTAGATACAAGGGCTTCAACGATGCTTGTCATGAAGCACGCGTTTGCCCAACCCAACAAACCCGACTGCAAAGCTGCGGGAACGGCGGGCGTGGGAGCTTTGCGTGCGGTGCCGCGCATTGACCCGGCGCCCGGCCCACGCCCGATGGCCCGAGCCATTGCCCCGATCCCCCGCCCTCGCCGGCTTTCCGCGGCGCCGGCAGAGGTGCCGCGCGTAAGTCGCTTGGTCTACCGCGCAGGCGCCGTCTCGGTTCGTTAGGCCACCTTCACGGTCACGCCTGCGGCCTGCAAGGTCGTGTCTTCCACCAAGCGGTAAAGATCGATGCCTTGCCCACGATCGTCCAGCCAGCTTCCGCTTTGTGGCTGATAGTCCAAGTGCCAGGCGCGGTCGAGGTAAGCGACCCAGATCTGCCGCACCGGGGTCTGTGGCGAGACGATGAAGCGGTGGCGGTTTTTGAACGTGATGGTGAGCGTGCCTTGCGACAGCGATGATTCGGCGAGATCCGGATCAGCCTCTTCAAAGGCGGCGTCGATCCGGGCGAACGCATCGTCGACCAGCTGGCGGTACCGCTTTTCTTCCATCGTGCTCATACGTGCCGGTATAGCACCCTTGGCGATTACGGCGCCGGGGCGGGGGGCAGGTGGGCCGGCAGCGAAACCCAAAAGAACGAGTCTTCGCGGTGGATCAAAATGGGGTGGGGTTTGTTTGAGGCCACGAGGGCGCGCGTGAAGTCAGCCGCGTCTTTGAGAATCACGTCGTTGACTTGCGTGATCACATCGCCGGGCAGCAGGCCTGCCAAGCGCGCGGCGCCCGCGCTCACCTTGCGAACCACAACGCCGCCACCTTCGGCGCTTTTGTAGTCGAGCCCCAACGCCGGCAACCCACCCATCAATTTGCTGGCGCAGGCAGCGGGGTGCGGCACGAATGCGGGTGTGGAAGGCGCCGAGCCTGTGACGATCGGAACCTTGACGACAACTCCCTGTCGCAACACGCGCACGTCCACCTTTTGCCCCGCGGGCGTCAGCTGCGCGTAGATCTTAAAATCCTCAACCCCGGCCAAAGCGTGCTTGCCCCACGCCACCATCACATCGCCCGCCTTGAGCCCCGCCACCGCGGCCGGACCCTGTTTCGCGACCGCAGCCAAGAGGGCGCCCTGCGTGCTCGGCAGTCCGAAAGCATCCGCCAGCGCCGGATCCACCGATTGCACATCCACACCCATCCACGAGCGTATGACGCGGCCGGTGGACGCGAGCGATGGCAACAACTGCTTCACAACATCGATCGGGATGGCAAAACCAATGCCCTGCGCGGGTTGAGCGCCGCCCCAAAACGCCGAGGCCACACCAACAACAAAGCCCTGTGATGACAACAACGGCCCACCGGAATTGCCCATGTTGATGGCGGCGTCGGTTTGCAGATAAAACGCATACGGGGCTGTGGTGACGGCTTCCGCGGTGGCTTGCCGTTCAACAATGCGATCCTTGGCGGAAAGAATGCCGGCGGTGACGCTGTGATCAAAACCGAACGGGTTGCCAATCACGAACACGTCGTCGCCTTCTTTGACCGACGCGGGATCCCCCAACGGCAAAGGGGCAAGCGGCCGCGGCGATCGCACCTTGAGCAAAGCGATGTCCGTGATGGCGTCCACGCCTTGCACGCACGCGGATAGCTCTCTGCCATCGGCCAGCCGTACCTGCAGCTCCTCGGCTTCACGCACCACGTGTTCATTGGTGATGACGTAGCCTTCGGCCGAGATGACAAACCCCGTGCCGACCGACAAGCGGCCCGAAGCGGAATAGGCCGCGCGCCCTGCCAGCTGACCGCGCACTTGCACCACGCCAGCGCGCGCCCGTGAAACCAATTGCGACAATGGTACGTTGGTGCGGTTGGGCTTGCCTTCACGCCACAGCGGCGGCGCCTCGGCGTGCAAGCGCGGCGCAAGCGTGACAACGGCCGCGAAGGCCACGGCCGCCCCACGCCACCTCACCGTCGCGACTCGATGAGCTTCTTCAACGCCTTTCGATCGGAATCAGGCACGGCGTCGGCAGGTTTGCCAGCGGCGATCTCGCCCCGGGGGCGCCCCGGCTTGGCCACGTCCTTCGGCTGGGTGGCCTTCACCGTTTTTTCGTCGTCGCCGCCCAGCACGCCTGACACGCGTTCCTTGGTGCCGTCGATCAGCTCTTGTGATTCTTTGCTTTGCCCAATGGCCCGCACGTGTTCGTAAAGCGTGAGCTCACCCAGCTTCACCTGCGTGCCGAACCAGAACAAGGCGCCGAAACACGCCACAACAAATCCGATGCGGAGGATGCGAAACACCTCTTGTTGTTATCTCGGGAGGCCGACGGCGGCAATTTTTCGCCTACACGGAGCGGCAAACCGGGCCCATCAATCGCCCGTGCGGCCGCCCGGGCGGTAAGCGCTGGCTCGCAACAACAGGTTGGCCAACCGATCGCGTTGGTCCTGATCGGCGGGATCCAAAGTGACGCCAAAGCCGGGGGGGCGTTTGTCGGGCCAGCCTGGATCGACGCGAATGACCCGCGCCCGGCAAATGATGTTGAATTCCTCTTCATCGCCGGCCCCGTCTTCCGTGCCGAAGATCACCAGCTCAAACTCCCGGCCCGGCACAAGCTCTGGATACTCCTGCGGCGTGCCCACCAGGTAAACGCCGCCTGATGACAGGTTGCGCACATCCATGATCTGAACCTCCGCGCCGCGAAATGTGGCCTGCGCGTAGATTTCCACGCGGTGAAGCCCCCGCCGATCGCGGTCTGACGTAACGACCATAGTGCCGCTTCAGTATAGGGTGGCGCGGCGCGAACACGAAAAACGGCGCGAGAAATTCTTGGTGGAGGGCCCCAAAGAGCGAGTGTGACGTCGGCCGCACATGTCCGCCCGCGGGCCCGAACGGTTGTTCATGGGCGGCAACCAAGCGCCGATGACATCGCCCAAGTTGCGTGACCTGAAATTCAAAAGACGCGGCCTACTTGCAGGTTTGGCGGCTCTCGAGGTGCCGACCCCCACCCAAGCGGCGGCACCTAAGGCGAGCCCGAGCGTGCAAACGTTTGGGGACGGCCGCTTCGACGTGCGCGTGGGCCCTTTGGCTTTGCAGGGGGCCTACCCTGCCATCGATGACGTTCCCGTTCATCCGGTGCGCGTGCAGACGCAGAAATCGGGCGACGCGACCACGATCACCTACGAACTCGTGGGGGGCCGCCTGGTATTGAACGTGGGCGCGGACGGCGAAGTCGCTTGGGTGGATGCGGTCCTCGAAGGGTTCAGCACGGCACCGCACTGGGTGTTCCCCTTGGCGGGAGCGCGGGTTGTGGGTGCCGATCGCTTCTTCAAACAGGGCTTAGGCTTTGGCGGCCCCAGCGGCGTGTTTGAGATTCCCGCCGCGACCAACACACATTCGCCCAATAAATTGTTCGAGGCGGCGTGGTCATACGATTCATTTTTGACCACGGCTGTGGTGGCGGGCACGGAGCACACGCTTTTGGCAGGCGCCGTGGATCACAAGGATTACTTGCAACGCTGCACGCTTTACAACAAGAGCCACCGGCGGGAATTGGTTGAGAAGAAGCCGGCGCTTGATGACGTTTTGTTTGAAGCCGGTTTCTCAACCGAGAACATCCCGCTGCCCAAGCAACGACTCGTCCTGCCGCGCTTGCACATTTTGGCGGCGCCCTCGCTGCCGCAAGCGCTGGACACGTGGGCGCAGCGCTTGGCGCAGGCAAACAACATCAAGGTCAAATCGCCGCCGCGGTTTCATTGGGACAGCTGGTATGAGTTTTACGAGGGCCACGACACCGCGCGGCTCAAAGACACGTTGGCTGGCATGGCGAAAATACAACCGCCTTTGCCATTTCAAAGCGTGTTGATCGATGCGGGGTTTTCCCCACTCGGCGATTGGCTGCAAGCGGATGAACGCGTTTACGAAGGCGGCCTGCAAGCCACCTTCAACACGATTCGCAACGCGGGATATGCACCGGGATTGTGGGTGGCGCCGTTTATGGTGTCGTCGCTGAGCCGGCTTTACAAAGACCACCCCGAGTGGGTCGTGCACGATCTGCAAGGCAAACCGATCGTGCATGGGAAAGGCAAACCGTTTTTCTACATCTACGCCACTGAAGAAGAGCGTTATTACCTCGACACCACGCACCCTGGCGCCTTTGCGTTCTTGCGCAATGTATTTGCCACCTATCGCAAGTGGGGCGTCAAAGCCTACAAGATGGATTTCATGGAGTGGGGCTTTAAGGATTCAACCTTGGTAAAGCGCCAAACGCCGGGCAAAACGTCGGTGCAAAACTTTGTGGATGTGGTTCGCATGATCAAAGAAGAAATCGGCGCGGACGCCTATTTCCACGGTTGCATCACACCGTTTGGGCCCATGTTGGGTTACGCCGATTCTATGCGCGTGGGATATGACGTGGACACTGACAGTTGGACGAGCGACGGCAACACGGTGAACATGTTCCAAGAAACGATCGCCACGCAATACATGAACAATGTGTTGTGGCAAAACGATCCAGACGTACTTTATGTGCGCGACGGCACGGGTTCAACGCGGCTGAGCAACGACGAAGCCGTGGCTTTGACGCTGTGGAATGGCATCTTGGGTGGAGTGGTATCCACGTCGGATCGGCCGCACCGTTTGGCGCCCGATCGGTTGGCGCTGTTGCGGTTCGTTCAACCAGGGAAAACCTTCGGCAAGGCGCGCTTTCCGTTGTGGGGCAAACACGGCAAAGATGTGAACGCGCTTGTGGCCGTGCGCGATTACCCCGCCCTGCAGGCGCACGCCGTGTTGGTGCTGAATCGCAATGAACACCCTGTGGAGGCATCGATCGACCTGGCAAGCCTGGGTGTGCGCGGCCAAAGCTATGTGTGGCAGTGGAATCCAGGGGCGTCGACGGCGCTGGGCGCGGGCAAGACCCTAAAAGCAAAGCTGGAGCGCCACCAGGCCGCTTTGTTCTTCGTATCGGTCAAGAACACGGCGCCGGCACGCAGCTTAGGCTTGAGCGGCGAAGCCGTGCCGGGCTTATGACCAGACGCTAGCGAAAACCAATTTTCTCGGCGTAGCGCGTATACAGATCCAGATCGTCCGGCTTCGTGGCGCGTTTGCCATTGAGCCGGAAGTTATCGAACGTGACGCCCACGATCTTGTGGTCTTTGTTGAAGCCACCAATCAACGACATGGTGTAGCCGGTGTTGAACTGCGAGACGGTGACGTCGATGTTCCGCAACGTAACGTTTCGCACGTGGCCGCGCGTTTTCCCCTGCGACCAGCGGCTTTCAATGATCCGGAAATCGACGAGTTTATCGTAGTGGTGTTCGACGCGGATGTTCTCGAACAGCACATCGCTCACGGTGGCGCCATCGGCGTTGTGAATGCCAAACGGCGCGCCGTAGTTTGGCTTCTTAAGGACGTCGCAATCACGGAAGCGGATGCCTTTGATCGATTGCGAGCGCAGCTCGTGGCCCACCTCCATGGCCTGGCCGCCAAGATAAGCCATGAACGAACAGCCCACGATGTCGATGTCTTGCACGTCGCGCGTAAAATCAACACTCGCGTCTTTGCCGTGCCGGCGCATATCGAGCGACTTGATCGCGATGCAATCGTCACCGTTGCGCAAAAAGCCGTTTTGAACGCGAATGCGGCGTGAGCCAACGATATCGACGCCGTCGGTGCCCCCCAGCAGACCCAGCTCCTTTACGTTGCTGAGGGTTACGTCTTCACAATCGCCAAGCATGATCATCCATGACGAAGGCTCGATCAAAGTGATGTTTTCGATCGTGCTGTTGTGACACTGCTCAAACACGATCAAACGACGGCTGTCGATCTCTTTTTGGTAAAAGCCGCCGTCAAGGATGCCGTGGCCTGCCACCCGCACGTTCTTGGCGGACGTGGCGCGCACACAACCACGGACGACCGCACCACCTTCGATGTAAAGCGTCTCGTTGTCGCGCAGACGCAACTCGCCCACTTCATAGATCTGACCGGCTTTGAAATAGTGCACGCCCTGTGCGCTTGGATCGGGCAGGTGCGCTTCCGGCTTGTTGGCGAAGATGAACAGGTGGGGCAAGGAATCGATTTCAACGAGCAGGTTGGCGCCCGACGGCATGCGAAAGCGCAAGCGATCACCCGTCTTCGCTGCCGTAATTGCATAGCGGGCGGGTGCCACGCGCACCTCGCGCGCCGTTGGCGGCACTTGCACCTCGATTTCCACATCGCCGTCGCAAGCGAACGTGGCCATGCCGCCCACGGACGTTTGATACACCACCTGCTCATGGCCGCCGGCCCACACCTTGTAAAGAGGGGAGCGAGGGGCAAGCCGCGGGTATTGATATGTGATGACATTGCTGGCGGCCGCGGTCTTGGCGACTGCGGACAACAAAGCGAGCGCGCACGAGGATTGTTGCAAGAACAGCCGGCGGTTCATAAGCGCCAGTTTAGGGGGCAAAGAAGCAGATCACCTTGATGTGTTTTCGGCCTCTGCAACTTGCACGTGCGTGAGCCCACAGCACAATCCCTATGACCAAAGTCTTGAGGTGGAACCACACAGCAAAATGACTTAGCCACTTACGGTTCGATCTCGAACGACACGCGCGCCACCAGTTGTGAAGCGTCGCTGTAAAGCTCGGCACGCCAGTGGCCCACAGCGGGTGCCGTTTTGTAGGTGGCCGTGCGGTATCCCGTGCTGCGCCCGCCTTCGATTGTGGACGGGATCGGCCCGCCCACCTTCTTGCCGTTGTGAAACCACTGAAACGCCACGCGCTGGCGGTAACCCGCAGGCAGCGACACCGCAAACCACGCATAAACGCGACGTGTGCCTTTTGGAAACGAGTTGGCCTGGTTCACAAGGTTATGGTTAAGCAAAGCTGTACCTGCACCTTTGTCGTGACAAACGGCCGGCACGGGCGGCAACAGCGGCGCGGCAGCGGCCACCAGCAGTGCCACCGGCATGGCGCTCCACAAGAGCCGGACCACGGCGCGGTGGCTAAGCAAGTTCGCGCCACCTTTGAGCGACGCGGTGGCGATGGCCGTGGCGAGCAACGCCGCAAAGAACAAAGAAAGCCGTGGCGACATGAACGCGAGCACCGCCAACGCCGGGACCAGTGCCGCAAACAGAACCACGGCCGACCACACCACGCGACGAACCGGGTGCTCAATCACGTGATGGTGGTATTGGTGAGAAAAACATGTGAACAAGGCCATGGCCGCCAACACAAGGGGCGCGCCCATGTTCACGGAAGGAATGTGCGCCGACCCAAACCAGATGGGGACCAAGAAGAACAGCACGTTCTTGTAAAGGGCAACCACAACAAACGGCGCGCCCGTGGTGCGGATGACGTTGCGCCACTTTGGCTCTTTGACGCCCGCCTGCGGCGATGGCAGCACCCGCGCAAACACCGCAGGCAAAGTCCACGCGACGATCAACAAAGCCACAGCTTTGGGGGCAAAGTTAATATCGTGGTTGCTGAGCACCCGCGCCAAGACGCCAATGGCCAGTGACAACCACGGCGCGTACTGGCTCACGAACGCGCGCACAAACGCCACGGGTTTGCTGAACGTGCCGCTTGTTTCGCTCACGACGCGGCCCCTACCGCAGCACCGGGCGATCGCCACAATAAGCGCAGCGCCGCCGCGGAAACAGACGCCACCAATACGGCCATCACAAGCAGCCACGCCACGTAGTGCCACGCCTTGTCGCGAATGCTTTGGGCCGCGTTGTGGAACACAGACGGCGCGATCATCGCCTCAAGCGTTTCTTTGAGTGTGGGGCGGTTCTTGGCGTCGCCTTTGCTGCGATCCCGCAAGTTGCGCAGGGCCGCACCGAATAGTGTTGGGTGCTTTTGCGGGGCGGTTTGCAAACCCTCGCGCAGCACGCTCACCACCGCGGGCGGCACGGACACGCCGATCGCGCTCAACCACGGCGCTGGCTTATCACCCGGGAACAAGACATCAGCCAACCACCGCGGCGCCGTTTGCGTGACCAGTGTGAATTCCGTTTCCGACAAACGTTTTGCCAAGGCCCATCGGCCCAGCAACTTGCTGCCGAAGCCATCGGCGGTGGCGATCCATGGCAAAGCCGAGCCGCGAACCGTTCGGCTGACGGGTCCCTCAACAACGCTGCCGAGCCCGCGGCCCAAGCCCCACGTGAACCCCGCCACGCCAAAAAACAGCGGTAAAACAAGCGCCCACAACAGACAGGCCGCGGTCGCAAAACGGCGCACATACGTGGGTTGAGGGCGCGCCATCAAAGCGCGGTTCACCGTATCGATGAACACAAAGGTCACGATCGCTCCCCCGAGGAACAGCACCACACCAGCCACCGCGGCAAGCCACGCCACGGATTTGAAAGCTAAGCCTGCGAGGGCGGTGTAAGCAGCAAACACCTGAGCTGTCTATTCCGTGCGCGTGCGGCGGTCAAGCGAGGCGCTTGTTGAAGGCCACGCAGTCGTCATAACGCACACCGTGGCCGCCGAAAATGTCGAGCGCGCTGCCAATCGTGAGGTGAATGCGGCCAGCACCTAGGCGTTCGACGTCTTGCAGATCCTGCAGTGACTGGGCCCCCCCCGCATACGTGGCTGGAAGCGGCGACCAGCGCGCCAAGTTTGCCACCAGATCACCGTCAATGCCACGGCACAAACCCTCGACGTCAACGGCGTGCACAAGAAACTCAGAGCACGCCGCTGCAAGCGATTCACACGTTTGCTGGTTGACCACCATGTTTGTGAAATTTTGCCAGCGATCGGTGACCACCCAATACGCCCCATCGCGTTTGCGACAACTTAAATCGAGTACGAGGTGTTCGCGACCCACGCGCTTTTGCAGCTGTGCCAAACGCTCTTCATTAAGCCGCCCGGCGCTGAAGACCCAGGAAGTCACGATCACGTGTGAAGCCCCGGCTTGCAGCCAGGCTTCAGCGTTGTCGGCCGTGACACCCCCGCCATACTGCAAACCGCCCGGCCACGCCGCCAAGGCCTCGCGCGCGGCCGCTTCGTTGCCGGGGCCCAACGCAATGACGTGCCCTCCCGTGAGGCCATCATTGCGGTAAAGCTGCGCAAACCACGCGGGCGGCTTGTCGGACTCGAAATTTGTGTGCGTGTCCGTGCCAGCGTCGGTCAGCGTGCCGCCAACGATTTGAACCACTTTGCCCTGCCGCAAATCAATGCACGGTCGAAACATGAGGGCAGGATTGTACTTTAGACGATCGGTCCGCGGGCTAAACGCGCCCAAATATCAGGTGTGCGGCCCACGTTTTTGTCTTGGCGCAGGGTTGGATTGACGCGCCAAGGGTGCCGTCAGCCCAAGGCGCACCCGAGTTACGCCTTTGCGGCGCCCCCGAACTTCTTTGGCATTCGATGAGAGTTTCCCCGAAAACGCGGGTTTGCGTGGGTTTGCCGATTGCAGCGTTGGCGGCCAGGGACACACACTGGACCTACGATGCACTTGGCAGAAGAAGTTCTCGCAAGCCTGTGCGTGCGAAGCCGTCGTGCCGCCTCGCGGTTGATCGCAGGCCGCGCACTGTTCGCCACGCTTACCTTGACGCTCGCCGCGTGTAGCGGCTCGGCTTCGCCCGATGATGGTGAAGCGGGTGGTTCCGGCGGCGACAGCAACCACGGCGGCTCCGGCGGAAACGATCCAATGGTGGATCCTGATCTACCGCCATTCAAAGCGGCTCCGATCAGCCTGCGTGCCCTCACGCGCATCGAGTACCGCAATTCAGTGCGTGACCTTCTAGGCATTTCGCCAAGCGGCGATGTTGATGAGGTGCCGTCGCAAGCGGGGTTCAGCGTGGTGGGTGCGGCAAACGGCACCCTATCGGCGGGCGCCGTCGATAAGTTTCAGAACGCCGCCTACAGCACAGCGGAAGCGTTGTTCAAAGATACGACGCTTCGGAGAGCGTTCGTCGGATGTGAGCCAGCGTCGGCCACCGATCCCTGCATCGAAGCCTTCGTGCGTCGCTTTGGTGGCCGCGCGTTCCGGCGGCCGTTGACGGACGATGAAGTGAAGAAGTATTTGGCGCTGGTTGCGGCCGTGGGCGCCGACTTTTCAAGCCCGTGGATGGGCCTGCAATTCGCTTTGGCGGCGTTTCTGCAGTCGCCCGCGTTCTTGTACCGGGTCGAGTTGGGTGAGCCCGATCCAGCTGACAGCAGCCGGCTACGCTACACGTCTTACGAGATGGCGAGCCGCCTCTCTTATTCGTTGTGGGCAACCACGCCCGATGCGGAATTGCTGGCGGCTGCTGAAAAAGGTGAGCTGGTGAAATCGTCAAATGTGCAAGCGCAAGCCAAGCGCTTGTTGGCAGATGCCAAGGCGCGCGACGCGTTGGCCCGCGTGTTCTTTGAGCTTTACAAGTTGGAAGAACTTGAGGGCGTGCCGAAGGACGCCGCTTCGTACCCGTTATTTTCCCCAGCGCTGGTTGCGTCTATGAAAGGCGAAGTGGAACGAACGGTGCAAGATTTGATCTTCGAACGCGAGGGCGATCTGCGTGATCTTTTCGACAACCGCACCACGTTCGTTGACGCAAATCTGGCAAAACTGTACGGCCTGCCCGCGCCTTCGGGCCAGGGCTTTACAAAAATCACCTTGCCCGACGATGGCGCGCGCGCCGGCATCCTCGGCTTTGGCGCTTGGCTTGCCCACCGCGCGAAAGAGACGCGTTCGTCGCCCACTTTGCGCGGCAAGTACATCCGCGAAGAGATCTTGTGCCAACACGTGGCTTCCGCGCCTGCTGACGTTGACACAAACATCCCCGAACCCGCCGCCAACCAGAACATCACCACAAGGCAGCGTTTGACGGATCATTTGGTGAAACCTCAATGCCGCTCATGCCACCTGCAAATCGATCCCCTGGGATTTGGCCTTGAAAACTTCGACGGCATAGGCGTCTACCGGGAAACGGAGCGCACGCTCACGATCGACGCCTCGGGCGAGCTGGACGGCGTCGCCTTCAAGAACGCACGCGAACTGGCGAGCGCGATCAAGCAGAGCCCCGACGCCGAATCATGCTTGGTACGCCAGCTTTATCGCTTCACCACGTCGCACGTGGAAAGCGACGACGAAGCCAGAGTCATCGCGAGCGTCACTGAAAAGTGGAAGACCGGCGACCACCGTTTCACAGCCCTTGTCACCGCGATCGCCGCCAGCGACGGCTTCCGTTTCGCCTCTGCAAATCCATAGGACACACATGAAGACCACAAGCTTGCCCCGAAGGACTGTGTTGCGTGGAATGGTGGGTGGCGTGTCGACAGCCGTGGCGTTGCCGTTGCTCGATGCCATGGTGAACACCAATGGAACAGCGTTGGCCGCAGGCGGACCGATGCCTGTCCGCTTTGGCGTGTGGTGGTGGGGCAGCGGCATGTTGCCCAGCCGTTGGATCCCGAAAGCCACGGGCCAAGGCAGCCAGTGGGCGTTAAGCGATCAGCTCATGCCGCTGGCCAAAGTCAAAGACAAGATCAGCGTTGTGACGGGCATGTTCTCTTCCCCCGATGGCACCGTTCACCACGCCGGGCAGCAAGCGATGCTCACGGGCGCCGGGCCCATGGGATACCAATCGGGCACAACGGCGGCGTTGCCTTCCATAGACGTGGTCGTGAAAAAGGCGTGGGCGGGAAAAGCCGCGTTCGATGCTCTTCACTTGGCGGCCCACCGCTCGCCCTTTGGGGGCGAAGGAACCACGCCGCGAGACATTTCGCACAATGGCCCGGGCAGCGTGAACCCCGGCGAAACGTCGCCCATGATCGTATTCGATAAGCTTTTCAAAGGCCGAACGTCGACCACGTCCCCCGCCGACGGTGACCGCCTGGCGCGCGCACAACAAGGCGTTCTCGACGTTATCAACGCCGACGCCAAAACGTTGCGCAACCGGTTGGGCGCGCGTGATAGGGCCAGGCTCGATCAACACCTATCGGAGATCGGCGAGATCGAAAAGCGCCTCAAAGCGGCGCCCGCCATGGGAAGCAGCGGTATGTGCGCCACACCGACGCGACCCACAGACGTCAAGTCCGTGAACCCAGAGTTGCGCTTGCGGAACCGTCTCATGACTGACGTCTTCACACTGGCGCTGGCCTGCGATTTGACGCGCGCGTTTTCGTACCAGCTGTTCACCTGGTATGCGCCCATCTTCAAGGAGCTGGGACACACGGAAGATTTTCACATCATGACCCACGGCGATGGGGGTGGCGCCGGTCAGCCCCGCATCCATGAGGGCGTCGTGTTCGTGATGCAAGAGCTGGCGTACATGCTGGAAAAGTGGAAGGGCGTGAACGAGGCAGGCGGCACGCTGTTGGATAATGTGGCGATGCTGTGTATGTCGGAAGTGTCCGAAGGGCGCAGCCATTCACGCGAAGAGATGCCCATCATCGTGGCGGGCGGCGCCGGGGGCAAACTGAAAACGGATCAACACATCCGTGGCAACCGCGGCAATCCTTCCACGGTACACCTTTCGGTGCTCAACGCGATTGGCCTGCCGATGAAGCAGTTTGGCCAAGGCAGCTCGATGGCCACGAGCACCATCGGGGCGCTGCTGGCCTAGACCGGCGGGGACGTTCCGGTCTGGCGCCGGGTTCAACGGCGCTGCCCCGCATGCTAGATCAGGTGCATGGATCTTGCGGTGGCCCCTCCGGTTTTGCCTATGCTCGCCAAACGCGTGAGCGAGCTGCCGCGCACGGGTGATTGGATCTTCGAGCCAAAGTGGGACGGCTTTCGTGCGCTGGTGTTCCGCGACGGCGACGAGCTGCTGATTCAAAGCCGCGATGAAAAGCCGCTGGCGCGGTATTACCCTGAGTTGATTGAGCCGCTCTTGCAACAGCTGCCCAATCGCTGCGTGTTCGACGGCGAGATCGTGATTGCGCGCAACAACGCGCTGGATTTCGAGGCCCTGCAGCTGCGGCTGCACCCCGCCGCTTCACGCATCAAGCTGCTCTCGCAACAGATACCCGCGTCGATCGTGTTTTTCGATTTGCTGTGCGAAGGCACGCACGATCTACGGAGTGTTCCGTTTGCGCAGCGTCGCGAGATGATGCGGTCGTTGTTGGCCAAAGCCTCGCCACCACTTTACATCACGCCTGCCACGCAAGATCGTGCCTTGGCCGTGGACTGGTTTAGCCGCTTTGAGGGAGCCGGGCTTGACGGGGTGATGGCCAAACCATCGGACGGGGCTTATGAGCCCAACAAGCGCGTGATGTTGAAGGTCAAACATGAGCGCGATTGCGATTGCGTGGTGGCTGGCTTTCGCTGGCACAAGGACGCGCAAGGAACCATGGTGGGATCTCTATTGCTTGGCCTTTACAACGATGCGGGCAGCCTTGAACACGTGGGCGTGTGTTCGAGCTTCACGCAAGCCAAGCGCAAGGAATTGGTGGATGTGCTGGCCCCTTACAAGCTGGCATCAACACAAGATCACCCGTGGAAAGAATGGGGCGCGTCCGATGGCGGCGACAACCACCGTCGACCCGGCGGTGCCAGCCGGTGGAGCCAAGGCAAAGATCTCTCGTGGGTGCCATTATTGCCCGAACTTGTGGTGGAGGTGGCCTACGACCACATGCAAGGCAGCCGCTTTCGTCACATCGCTCACTTTCGTCGTTGGCGTACCGACAAACGCCCAAGCGATTGCACGTTTCTTCAATTGGAAGTGGTTCCCCCGCGCGAATTGCAGGAGATCTTCGCGCTTTAAGACTTCGCGCGAAACGCCGCGGTGGGATCGTCGTTGGGGTCCGGCTCTTCGGGTGGCGGGTGCAAATCAGGCGGCACGTTCTTCAAGTTAACGCGAACACGCGTCCACACTGTGGATCGCCCCCGCATGCGATCCACGAGAACGTCTTCATCCGTGATTAGCGCAGCCACGTCTTTGTGCCGAGCTTTCCAGCGTTGCAGCCCCGCCAACGCCGCTTCCTTGTCGGATGATTTTGCCACCACCACCAACGGCGCGCGCACCCGTGGGCTGGCTTTTTTGGTCGCCGCCGCGGGCTTGGCGGCGCGGCTGCGCGACACGCGCGCGGGCTCGCCTTCCATCTTGCGAAAGTGCGGTGGCCACGGCGCATCGCCCAACCCCGCGGCTTCGTCGCGATCAGCAAGCTCCAACAATGGTTCGAGCGATCCCGCCGCGCCGTCCATACCTGCGTGTGGATCGCCCAACGCCGCAAAGCGTGCGGGCATGGTGTGCACCGTAAAATCAGCCGCCTCGCAATCAGGAACCTCGGTCCAAGTTAAGGGCGCCGATACGCGCGCGTCGGGCAAAGGGCGCACGGAATACGCCGAACATGTGGTGCGATCTTTGGCGTTTTGGTTGTAATCCAAGAACACGCCTTGCCGTTCGTCTTTCCACCACTTTGACGTGGCCAAACCAGGCAAGCGGCGTTCAATTTCACGCGACAAAGCCAAAGCCGCACGTCGCACTTGGGTGAACGTCCAACGCGGAAAAATCCGAACGTTGATGTGGATGCCGCGCGAGCCGCTCGTCTTTGGCCACCCTTGCAGTTTCATCTCGCCCAGAACGGCGTTCACCTCCAAAGCCACACGCCTCACATCGGCCCACGGAACGTTTGTTGTGGGATCCAAGTCCACGCGCAACTCGTCAGGGTGTTCGAGATCGGCGCTGCGCACAGGGTGCGGGTGCAGCTCCATGCAACCCAGGTTCACAACCCAAGCCAAGCCGGCGGCGTCATCCACAACGACCTCTTCCGCGGTTCGCCCCGACGGAAATGCCAGAGTCACTGTGCGGATGAAATCTGGCCGCGTCTGCGGCGCACGCTTTTGATAAAATGGTTCTGCCTCTGCCCCATCAACAAAACGCTTGAGGACGATCGGTCGATCGCGAATGCCCGCCAGCGCCCCCGGCGCCACCGACAAGAAATACCGGACGATGTCGATCTTCGATAGCCGCGTTTGCTTGGAGAAGTACGGCTTATCCGGATGACTCACCCTGACCTTCTGGCCCGCGATGACCAGCTCTTCCTCGTCCTTAGCCACGTTGCCAACAATACCGCGAGTTCCCTCGGTCTGCTTAGAGCTTGCCGTGGGGGCCCACGCCTCGTTCAGCCTGCACCCGACGGTGCTCCTCGGCGGCCGCTTCTTGTTTCAGGCGCTGTGCCGCCTCGATGTCCTCTTGTGACAAGTGCTGCTTCACTGCGGGTGGTTTGCGCGTGCGCTTATCAACATCCGATCGATTTTCATCTAAGGCGCGGGCGCCAGACACAGGACCATGGCCCTCGGCCCGCAGAGCGCCGGCTTCCGCTTCCTCGCCGCGGGCGCGGGCCACCGCTTCGCCTGACCACACACCCTTGCCGGTCGTTGGTTTACCCAAGGTGCCTGCCCTTGGATCGATAGAATCCTTATGCCTTGATGCCATGCCGCTGCCTCCATTGACGAGGGTTTGCAACTCCAAGGCCATATGGCGCTTGTGACATCTGATGCGTCTTAACGGCCCCACGACCGCCAGACGGTCCGGTCACAACACGTCGGTGGCGCCAAGGTGACGTGTATGGCTCACGCGATCGTCACAGCGCTAAACACCGTGGCCCACGGCATGCGCTAGCCCCACGTGCAGGTTCGCGTGTCGAAGCGACGTCGCGTGCTAAACATTCGGCAGTTGCCGGCGCATCCGGCGTGAGTCCTTAACACGTAGGTAACTTCGATGACACGACAGCTTTGGTTGGTGATGGTGGGGGTGACGCTTTTGTGTGCGTGCACGGTCTCAAACACAGGCCTTTCCGTCTCAATGGACGATGAACCGGGCACAGGCGGCACTGGGGAAGGTCCTGAAGCAGGCGCGGCCGGCAACGTCATGGATGCCTTGGGCAATGGCGGGGGCGGATCCGGTGGGGCAGCCATTTCGGGCGATGCCGCGGCGCCTGACGTTGCCACCCTGCCGTGCGTAGGCGCGACAGGCTTTGGCAAATCACCGGGCCAAACGTGTGCCTGTGCGGGTGAATGCGCCAGTGGCTTTTGCGTTGATGGCGTGTGTTGTGAGGAAGCTTGCGGAGGCGCTTGCCGCACATGCGCAAGCGCAGCGGACAAAGGCCGTTGCCGGTTGGCACAAGCCGGTCAAAAGGATCCTCGCAACGTCTGCGTCACTGAGGCAGCCGGAACATGCGGCACCACCGGACAATGTGATGGGCAGGGCGGATGCAGCAAACATGCAAGGGGCACCGTGTGCGGCGACGCCGAATCGTGCCAAGGTATGACGGCGAAGGGACGAGGCAGTTGCGACGGTGCCGGCACCTGCACGCCAGCGGCGCCCATTCCTTGCAGCCCGTTTGTTTGTGGGCCTGCAAGTTGCCTCACACGCTGTGATTCATCCACGGATTGTGCCTCAGGCTTCACGTGCCAAGGCGGCGTGTGCGAAGGCCGGCGCAATGAGGGGTCCGCCTGCACAGCGAACACCCAGTGTGCCACCAATTTCTGTGTTGACGGCGTGTGCTGTAACGAAGCCTGCGGCGGGCAGTGCCGTTCGTGTGCGGTGGCCGGCAGCCGCGGCCAATGCCGGTTCGTTCCTGCGGGGCAAATGGCGGATCCGGGTGAATGCAGCGCCATGTCCGCCAGCACGTGTGGCCGCAATGGCGCTTGCGATGGACAAGGCCAGTGTGCGGTTTATCCGCAGGGAACGATCTGCGCAGAAGCCTCATGTGTTGCGAGCCAAGCCAAGGCAGCGTCGATTTGCAACGGCACCGGTACGTGCGTGGCTGGTACCACGACGTCTTGCAACCCTTACGTGTGTGGGGGTGCGGCCGCGTGCTTGCAACGTTGTTCAAGCGACGTTGGTTGCACAGGCGCAAACATCTGTGTTCTTGGTGCATGTGGCGCATTTCCGATCCTCGACATTCCGTGGAAGTCCACCCCACCCGTGATCAATGGCGACATCGACCTTGCGTGGGCCACGGCCAGCGCTCCGCAAGCGATCGAAAAATATGTAGTGGGCACACCCGTCAATAACTTCGGTGTGCAATTCAGGGCGTTTTGGTCTCCCTTGGGTCTGCACCTCTTGGTGCTTGTGCAAGACGCTATGCGTGTGAATGACAGCCCCGGACAAGGTTCGTTCGATGACGATACAGTTGAAGTCTACATTGATGCCGATGGCAACCGAGGCACCACGCTGGACGGCGCCAACGATCATCACTTCCTCTTCGGCTGGAGAGACACCGAGCCGCAAAACGTTTCGTTGCGACGCATCGAGGGCGTGGTGTTTGGGCAAGACCAATCCGGCAACGGTTACGGGATGGAGATCACGTTCCCATGGACGACCTTGGGCACCACGGCCGCCTCAGGAAAGATTTTCGGCTTGGACGTTCACGTGAACGACGATGACGACGGCGGTTTGCGCGAACGCAAAGTGGCGTGGTTTACAACACAGGATACGAGCTTCCGTGATCCAAGTTCGTACGCACGTGTTCGCTTAACGGGTCCTTGAGGGGACGCTGTGATGCCGTTTCCATACCACAAAGCTCTTGGCCCACCGTATGCACACGCCTCATGTCATGAAAAAGAAACGTCTGACTGAAGAAACCAAGCATGCCGCTTCTGCCGAGCCACATGAGAGTCGGGCCCGTAAAGAAGCCTTGGCGAACAGCGGCGTGAATGTCGAAGAGTTGGAGGCCAGCCAGGCGGAGCGGCCCCACAACACCGCGAAAGTCACTTCGGGTATGACAACCGCGTTTGAGGCCTCCGCCACGAGCCGCCCATCCCGCAAGTCCACGCGGAAGTCTGCAAATGGCGCCAAGGCTGCCACCGCACTTTCAGGCCGCACCAAAGCCCGCGCCACCTCGCCACAAAGCCGACACGCGCACAGATAAGACCATCTACTTCTGTGGCAACACCTGCATATCTCCCGCCATCATAAGCAGCGACAAGGCCGTCCATGATTTCTGATAGTAGATGGTGCCATTGGTGAGCGTTTCTGTTGCAACCTTGGCCCACGCTTCGTCGAGCTGGTTTTGGTATTTGGGATCGCTCATGAAAGCAACCCCTGCTGGGCCGACGAACGATGCGGCTTGGGTGGCAACGTTGGGGCGCTCGGGACGTGGCGTGCCGTCTAGGTTGTAGCCATCTTTGATATTTGCGACGCCCTCACCTGCATAAAAGGCAGCAATTTTGTTGAGGTAGGATTTCGCCCGCGGTTCCTTCCACCAACAATAGTCTTGGCCGATGCGAAACGGCGTGCGCGTGGAATCGTTCTGAAAGTGTGTGGCTGCACCTGTATAGGCCGAAACGGTTTCGCCGACCGAGTTAGACCAAGCAGGCACGAGCCCGTTGTTCTTGTTGCCCAACATATCGTTAAGCGTGCGATCCAAGACGTCATAGTTGCCGTCGATCACCGCGTCCCACGCAGCCTGCTTGCCAGAAACTTCGCCAAACACGCGAAAATAAGCAGGTGCGAAATATGACAAATTCGTGATGTCGCGCGGGCCCCAGCGGTCACCCGGCTTCCACAGGCTGTTTCGATCCACGTCCACTGCATGTTTCAAAAGGGCGTCGATCATGCGCACGCCGAGGGTCACATAGGCTTCATCAAGCGATCCTCGGCCGCCCCACTTGCGCGACGCCATAACCAGGGCAAAAGCGATGTCCTCGTCGCCATCGCTGGCGGCACCTTTGCCAATGACCGCGCCCTGTGGATCCACTTCCCAATCCATGAGGCCATTGGCGTTGAGGTACTTCGCGGTGTAACGCCACAGCTGATCGAAGACTGCCTGATCGTCGTGATAAACGGCCAGCAACAGCCCGTAGCCCATGCCCTCGGAAACCGTGGAACCGATGACGGTTCCGGAATCTGGCTTAAAGACGCGTAAGAAATCTGATGCACCATCTGCGGTTACCGTCACTCGCTTGAATGTTTCGTAGGCGGCGGTGGCTTTGGCGCTGGTGGCCCCGTGAGGCAGCACGCAGGGGTCCGTGGAGGTTGGTTGAGCCGTTGATCCCGCACAAGCCGAGATCAATCCCACACATAGACAGGCGAAGACGGTTCGGCAAGGCACCACAAATGGACAACAACGTTCGCTGTCATCATGGGAAAACGGCAAACCGTTCTGACGCCTGGCCCGGTGGCCGCCCGGACCTGCGCGGCATAGACAACACCGCCGTGGGCGCCTACCAAGCTATTGATTTGCACCCCTGCCAAACCCGCCGCGGGGACCCTCCTGCCGGCGGTGGTCTTCGTACTGCTTGAACTTTTCTTCGCCGAGCAGCGCCTTGATCTGGTCGTCCGCTTTCTGCGAAACCTCTCGCATTTTATCGCGAAGCTCGGCGCGCGGCATGTTGTTCTGCACTCCCTTGGCCATCAGATCTCGGCGCTGCTCTTGAGCCTGGCCAAGCACGCTGAGGAACTGGGCGCTGGTGTTGCCAGCAAGTCCCAACTTTTGCGCGAGCGCGTCGTTGAACTGGTTTTGCCGTTCGATCATCTCTTGCACCCGCTGCCGTTCTTCGGCCTGCCGCTCCTTCGCGAATTGCACACGTACAAACGCGGCCAATTGCTCTCGCGCTTGGGGCGACGACAATTCAAGGGGCAACGGCAATGGATCATCACCGGCTGCGGCGATGCCGGCCAAGCCGCCCGCTTGTTGAGCGGCGGCGCCCAACGCGCCCAACGACGCCGCTGGCAAGTCAGTGGCGTCAAGCAATGCGGGACGATGCGAGGGCAGCAGGGTGGCTTCGCGCTCTACGGGGGCACCATGCATCTCGCTTGCGTGCTGCTCATCACGCATCGCTGTCAGCTGCTTCTCCAACGTTTCAAGACGCATGTTGGCTTTGCGCAAGATGATGGTTTGCACACCGAGCGTCGCAACCAACAACCCCGCGAAGAAGAAACCGATGAGCCTCATAGGCACATCATAGCGCGGACTCCGGCGCGCCACGCTGCCTGTTTGCGGCACAAGCTGCTCACCGGTAGAGCCTAAAATGGCACGTCGTCGGAAGGCTCCATCGGCTCTTCGGGCAAAGGCTCGTCGTCAAAGCCGGCGCCTCGCGAGGCACTGACGGTCCAGACATCCAATGTATTGAAGTATTTCACTTCGCCCTTCGGGCTTGTCCACTCGCGCCCCCGCAAAGCAAACTCCACCTCCACAGGCTGCCCCTCTTCGATCTTGTCGAGCTGGTCACATCGATCGCCCGTGAGTTGAAACATCACTGTCTGCGGATACTTTCCATCCGCGATCTCAATCACGAACTCGCGTTTACGAAACCGATCTGACACCTGGTTGATGTCAAACTTCTTCAGCAGCCGCCCTGACGCTTGGTAGCTCATGTGTAACGCCTAGCGCACATTGCCTCTTGCTGCGAGGCCCAACTCGCGGAGGCGGCCTTTGTCACGCTGGGGACGGCAAGGTGTGCTAGTTGTGGTTTCCAATGTGCATCGCCCGCCACTCATCTAAGCCGGCAACAGTGAAAGCCTATGCGCGGATCTTGGCTGCTTTTGTGTGGGTTGCGCCCCTCACCACGCCAGGCGTTGCTCACGCAATTCGGCCCTTCGTCACTGACGACGCACGCGTGGTTGGAAAGCGTTTGGCCCAGCTTGAAACGTGGTTGTTGGTCGACCGCCTCGCCTACGAACACAACGCCCTCGCCGCTTATGGTCCAACCGATTGGCTTGAGTTAACTGCGGGGTTCGTTCACGGGGCCAACCATACGGGCGCCGTGCGCGGCTATTCGATCTCTGGGCCCATTCTGCAGGCTAAGGCGCTCATCATTGCTGCCCAAGACAACGGGTGGCCAGGTCTTGCCGTCGCCGCCGGCACACTCGCGCCTGCTGGAACGGGATCACTTAAAGCGCCCGGATGGGGAGGCTTTGTGTATGCAGCGGCCACAGAGTCACTTTGGAACGAGGCCGTGCTCATCCATGTGAATCTCGGGTTTGCAGCGGCTGACAATGGCAGCAACGCAAGCGGCTCTGGCGGCGACCAAGGCAGCGCGTCGCCGGGAGGTCTCTCCGCCTCCGGAGGAAACCGCGCAAGCACGCTTACCACGAGCGGCATTGGCGTGCAGACACATCTTTTTGCGGGCCTTCACAGCGCCACCGAAGTGTTTTATGGCGACCCCTTCGACCCGCGGACCGATTACCCAGCGATGCAACTCGGGCTTCGTTACATCTTCAACGACAACGTCCAGATGGATGGCACCTTCGGCAGCACCTTGGTGACAGTGCCGGGCGCGTCCCAAAACGAACGTTTTGAACGATGGGCTTCTGTGGGCATAAGACTTGTCAGCCCGAAGCTATGAGGCTGCGCTCTAGTTGCGCCGCTTGTGTGGGGCACAAGAAAAAAAAGGGATCTGGTCAATGACCGGATCCCTTTCGTTTTTGGGAATTGTGGGTGCGTGAGACTTAGAAGTCTTCGCCGCCCATGCCACCCATGCCGCCCATACCGCCGCCACCGCCGCCGCCGGCAGGAGCTGCTTCCTTCTTCTTGGGCTTCTCGGCGATCAAGGCTTCGGTGGTGAGCATGAGGCCCGACACCGACGCGGCGTTCTGCAATGCACAACGGACCACCTTGGCAGGATCGATGACGCCGGCTTTCACCAAGTCTTCGTATTCTTCCGTGGCGGCGTTGTAGCCGAACGAGCCTTTGCCCTCGCGCACCTTCTGCACAACGATCGAGCCGTCTTGGCCCGCGTTTTGTGCAATCTGGCGCAACGGTTCTTCCAAGGCGCGGCGGATAATCTTCACGCCGTATTGGCGATCGTCATCGAACTTCAGATCGTCGAGAGACGAAGCGGCGCGCACGAGCGCAACGCCACCGCCGGGAACGATGCCTTCTTCCACCGCAGCGCGGGTGGCGTGAAGCGCGTCTTCCACGCGGGCCTTCTTCTCTTTCATCTCTGCTTCGGTGGCTGCGCCCACCTTGATCACGGCCACGCCGCCAACCAGTTTCGCCAGACGCTCTTGGAGCTTCTCGCGATCGTAGTCGCTGGTGGTCTCTTCGATTTGCGCGCGAATTTGCTTTACGCGGCCATCGATGTCGGCCTTCTTGCCAGCGCCTTCAACGATGGTGGTGTTGTCCTTATCCACCGAGATGCGCTTTGCACGACCGAGATCCTTGAGCGTCACGCCTTCCAACTTCAGACCGAGGTCTTCGGTGATGGCTTGCGCGCCGGTGAGGATCGCGATGTCCTTCAGCATTTCCTTGCGGCGATCGCCAAAGCCTGGCGCCTTGACGGCGGAGACCTGCAGCGTGCCACGCAGCTTGTTCACAACCAAGGTTGCCAACGCTTCGCCATCAACCTCTTCAGCGATGATGAACAGCGGCCGGCCGCTCTTGGCGGTTTGCTCGAGGACAGGCAGAAGATCCTTCATGCTGCTGATCTTCTTTTCGTAGACCAGGATGTAGGCGTCTTCCAACGAGCACACCATGCGCTCGGGATCCGTCACGAAGTAAGGCGACAGGTAGCCGCGGTCGAATTGCATACCTTCAACCACGTCCAGGGTTGTCTCCATGGACTTGGCTTCTTCGACCGTGATGACGCCTTCTTTGCCGACCTTCTCCATGGCCTCAGCCAACAGATCGCCGATCAAAGTTTCGCCGTTGGCGCTGATGGTGCCAACCTGGGCGATCTCAACCTTGCCCTTGGTGGGCTTGGCTTGCTTCTTAAGGCCTTCGGTCACGGCCACAACCGCAGCGTCGATGCCGCGCTTGAGGTCCATCGGGGCGTGGCCAGCGGCAACGAGGCGTGCGCCTTCGTTGTAGATGGCTTGTGCCAACACCGTGGCGGTGGTGGTGCCGTCGCCGGCGATGTCAGAGGTCTTGGAAGCCACTTCCTTGACCATCTGCGCACCCATGTTCGCGAGCTTGTCGTCGAGCTCGATTTCCTTCGCCACAGTCACGCCATCCTTGGTGACCGTCGGGCTGCCCCATGACTTCTCGATCACAACGTTGCGGCCGCGGGGCCCAAGCGTGACCTTCACGGTGTTGGCAAGAAGGTTCAAGCCTTGCGCGATTTGGTTGCGCGCGATCTGCGAAAATACAATGTCTTTAGCTGCCATGTTCGTGTCTCCGTTATCTTACTTTTCGAGAACGGCCAGAACATCATCCTCTTTGAGGATTAGGTGCTCTTCGCCATCGATCTTGATTTCGTTGCCCGAGTACTTCGAGAACAACACCTTGTCGCCGGCTTTGACTTCGAGCTTACGAAGCTTGCCGTCTTCTTGGATCTTGCCGTTGCCAACAGCCACAACCAAAGCCTCTTGGGGCTTTTCTTTGGCTGTCTCGGGGATGAACAGACCGCCTGCGGTCTTCGTCTCTTCGGCAATGCGCTTGACCAACAAACGGTCGTAAAGGGGACGTACTTTCATGGTGTTTCTCCTGTGGTGGGTCTCTAATTCAAAAAAACAAACGGCCGCTTGTGGTGTACACGCGGCCGCAAAAAATTACGTAGAGGAGGCTTTCTTCACCTTCTCGGCCTTGGCGGGCTTGTCAGCCTTGGCCTCGGTCTTGGTTTCAGACTTCGTTTCTGATTTTGTCTCGGACGACGATTCGGTTTTGGCTTCGGCCTTGGCGCCGCCCTTGGACGAGCCGTAGAGATCCGAATACCAGCCACCACCTTTGAGGTGGAACGAGGTGAGGCTGATCAGCCGTTCAACTTTCTTCTTTTTGCACTTCGGGCAGACCTTGATGGGCTCGTCGCTCATCTTCTGCTGCTCTTCAAATTCATGACCGCACGCGTTACAGCGGTATTCGTAAACCGGCATCCTTGGACTCCTCAGCTCGTGGCGACTTAGGTATAAGCACAACGATTGCACTGTCAAGCGGCAGGCGAGAGTGCCAATGGCCTCTTATTTTTACATTTAATTTCAGTAACTTATACCAAATCACTAAGGTGCCGGAACGTCTGAGAGCGAGGTTTTTTCTGCGCCAAGGCGTCGATTTGCAAGCCGGCACGCAGGCCCACATCGACGGGCGCGCGCCTTTCCGATAAACAGGGGCAACATGTCCGAAGTGATTTTGCCGAAGGGTTGGTCGCGTCCCAAAGGGTACGCGCACGGGGTGGCGGCTACGGGCCGCGTGTTGGCGATTGCGGGGCAGATAGGGGGCAAGCCGCCGAAGATGGAAGTCAGCCGTGGCTTCGCCGCGCAGTTCGCACAAGCGTTGGCGAACGTTCTGTCAGTGGTCAAGGCCGCGGGGGGCCAAGCCACCGACGTCATTTCGCTGACCATCTTCGTGACGGACCAACGTCAATACCATTTCGCCACCGAAGAAGTGGGGCAAGTGTGGAGGGACGTATTCGGCTCGCACTATCCCGCGATGGCCTTGGTGGAAGTCAAAGGCTTGATCGATGCTGAAGCCGTGGTTGAGATCCAAGGCTTGGCCGTGATCCCCTAAGATGTTTGCGCCGCGACACTTCCGCTGTGAAGCGAACGGTGATGGTGTTGTGACCTTCACACTAGATGCGCCACACAAGAACGCCCTGACCATCGGAACGTACGAAGAGCTGCGCGACGGCTTTCGTGCGGTGGCGCTAGATGAACGATTGCGCGTAGTGGTTTTGACTGGCGCCAACAGGAACTTTTGTTCCGGGGGTCACGTCAAAGACATCATCGGCCGCTTGGTAAACGCGGGCGCAGAAGAGCTGCGCCAGTTCAACGAGTTGACGATGTCTACAGTGCAGGCCATGCGCGCGGCGCCGCAGATCATCGTGGCTGCGATCGATGGCGTCGCGGTGGGGGGCGGCGCAGCTTTGGCCTTGGCGACTGATCTGCGGGTGGCAAGCGATCGCGCACGGTTGGGGTTTGTGTTCCCTAAAGTTGGCTTGTGCGCAGGCGATATGGGCGTGTCCTGGTTGCTGCCACGCTTGGTGGGGCACGGGAGGGCTGCAGAGTTGCTGCTGCTGGGCAGTTTCATTGATGCACGCGACGCGCTTGCGATCGGCTTGGTGAACGTCGTGGCGAGCGAGCCAGAGCTGCGTCAGCGGACGGACGCGTTGGTGGAGCAACTGCTGCAGACACCGCCAGAAGCCACAAAGCGTACAAAGATCTTGCTCAACGACACGTGGGTGCGTGGATTTGATGAACACGCCGCCGCTGAGATGACGGCGCAAGTCGAGTGCATGCAGGAGCCAGATTTTCAAGAAGGCTACGCAGCGTTTACCGCGAAGCGGGTACCGCGGTTTGGTAAGCGTTAACGGATTGCCCCGAGTCCTGCGTCGCGCATTTGGTTGCACGCCATTCGGTTTGTAACCTATCCTGGTGAAGTGACGCGCGTCGAATACCTGTGTTACACGGACGGGTCGTGCAAGGCCAGCGAGGGCGCACCAGGGGGACGGGGCTTTAGGATCGAGCCGCCAGCGGGGTTACCGGTCGAGGGCTACGGCAAAGCAATAGGCACGCTCGCCAAGATTATGGAGTACCAGGCGGTGGCAGAAGCGTTATCGGTGCTGCCTGATCACGCGGCGGTGGTTGTCTTTTCCGACAACCTGCCACTTGTGCAGAACATGACGAAGAACCTGGACACCTGGCGCCAAAGTGATTTTGCGAAGGTGGACCCGCTTATCGCGGCGAGCGTAAGGCGCATTGCTGCGTGCATCCACAGAAGACAGATTGTGGTCCGCTGGCAATGGATTCGCGCACACAACGGCAACGCGGGGAACGCGCGCGCTGACGAACTCGCGGCGCAAGGTGCGCGCGAAGCAAAAAAAGACCTACTCACGTCGCTAAAGCGCACTCGCTGATTTGCAATAGGCGACCACGAGATTAAAGCGCAGAGGCGCTCCTGCCGATGATTTTCGATGTGCGCATCTTGCGCCTGCGAGAACACGTGAGCCGTCCAATCCTTCACCACCTTCCTTGGGTCCTTCTTGGCATCGCGTTCGTCTCGTGCGGTCGGTTGGGATACGAGCTGGTCGCACGCCCAGGCGAAGTCACGGATGCCGGGGCAGCACTGACCGACGCGTCTCTTGATGACACGCGCAGCATCGACATGCGCAACACCGTCGACGACGCCGTGGTTGCAAACGTGCCCGACACCGCACCGACTGACCCCTGCTCGCCACCCAAGGAAATTCCTTTGCTTGCGACCAACGCTGGTTGCCCTGCGCAATACGCATTGGTCCCAGGTAAATCATCAACGGGCATTGGACAGGTGGATCGTGATTTCTGCGTGCCGAAATTTGAAATGAAGGCTGTGAACAGCAAGGGCGAAGTTGTTTTGGAGGGGCGAGCCGACGGAAAGCCTGAACAGCTGTCACTGACGGAGCACCATCCAGAATCACGGCCCGACGGAAGGCCTTGGCGTTTTATCAGCCAGAAGCAGGCCAAGGCACAATGCGCGGCTTTGGGAGCAGGCTACCACTTGATGACCAACGACGAGTGGATGACGATCGCGCTGCAGTTGGAAGCCGCGAGCTGGACGTGGAGTGGCTGTGCTCGGGGCATGGGGAACTTACCAACTGGCTTTGGCGGTGTGGCTGTAAGCAACACTTCAAATCCCTATAGCGACACAGGCGCCACAGAGGCCACACCTTGGGGCCAAGGTGGTGAGAAACGTCGGGCACTCACGTTAATTAACGGCGAGGTGATATGGGACTTCAATAATTTCGCTGAATGGTTAGAGGTGAAGAAGGACAGCAACAGCGTGCTTCTGAGCGTGCAGGCGGGCGACGGCACGGATTCCAGCGAAGCGCTCGTCTATCAGTTCGACAGCGCCGAATTTGTGCAAGTTTTGGCACGCTCCAAAACCGACACACAAATGCCACCGCGCTTTATTGCTCTTGATCCAAAGTTTATCTTGCCCGCGGCCTCGACGTGGAACGGAACGCGATGGATCGGCGCCAACCGCGATCGTGGCTTCGGCGAGTTTACTGCAAAAAAGGAATATCGAGATTCAAAGGCCTTGATGCGCGGATGGAACGCCATGTTCGATTTTAGCGTCTACGAATATGACGGTTTTGATACCTGGGATGCGGTTGGTTTCCGTTGCGTTCGCGACCTGCCGTAGCGCTATGGCTTCGGCTTGATTGTCACCATCACCACGCCGTGCGGTTCGACTTGGGCCGAAAACTTCTCGGTCATCGTGCCCACGTCAGCTTGCGTCCATAAGTCGCGCACCACCGCTTTGCCCGCCGGAAACAGGCCAAGGCTTTGCCACGTGGCCGTGAGCTTGCGCGCTTCTGTGCCGCGGTTAAACAGAATTACCGCACGGGCGCCGTTGACCAAAGGCTTAATCCACACTTCACCCGGCCCGTCGTCCCACACTTTGCGCCCTTGCATACCGAGAGCGTCTTGGTTCACGGCGATGACCTCCTTGTTCGTGAGGATCGCGCGAACCTCGGGCGTCATGTTTTGCAGGTCGTTGCCTGCGATCAACGGTGCAGCGAACAGTGCCCAAAAGCTAAAGTGCGATCGGTTTTCGATGGCGCTCAATCCGCCATTGCCCACTTCAAGCATATCGGGATCATTCCAGTGCCCCGGCCCAGCAAAGGGATGCAGCTCCGCCATTTGATCGATGATGTGCGTGATGCCCATGCCGCCCCAGCTGCGCGCGCAATCCCAACAATCTTGAATGTCTCCCGTGGTGCGCCACAAGTGCCCCACCCCTTGCGCCCATAACCACGGTTGCGTTGAGCCCCACTCGCAAATCGAAAACACCATGGGGCGGCCCGATGCGCTCAGCGCTTGGCTCATGCGCGCGTAAGCATCGCGCGTGTCTTGCCCTGGGGTGTTGCACCAGTCGTACTTCACGTAGTCAACGCCCCATTCGGCATACGTCTTGGCGTCCAGCGCTTCGTGCCCTTTGGATCCCGGCCGCTTGGCGCACGTTTGGGTGCCCGCATCTGAGTAGATGCCGAACTTCAAGCCTTTGCCGTGCACGTAATCCGCCAACGCTTTGATGCCGGCGGGGAAGCGCTTGGGATCCGCCACAATCTTGCCTTTGGCGTCGCGGGAGATCTGCCAGCAGTCATCAATCACGATGTAGTTGTAGCCCGCGTCTTTCATGCCACTGGACACGAGCGCGTCTGCGGCACCCTTGATCAAGTCTTCGCTCACGTTGCAGGCGAACTTGTTCCAACTGTTCCAGCCCATGGGTGGTGTGGTGGCAAGGTCTGCGGATGAGGCCGTTCCTGCGCACAGAGACAGTACGCCTAGAAGGAGAAACGAGGAGATACGACGCATCAAGAAACACTCCGGCTAAATGAGGATGTTGGGGGCAGCTGCACTTGAACATGCCGCAGCCAGACGCGCCAGAGGGGCCTTGTGCGTGCGCCCTCCCGGGGTAGCCGCCATCACACGGGCGGCCTGGCTGAAAATCGACGATCCTTCTTCCGCGCGCTGTAATTCTGCGACAGGCTGCGGGAACAAGCCTTTCACTTCCGATGCTGCGCCTGTCCCCTGCCCTGCCAGCCGAGCCCAAAGCCGGCGAATCCGACGCCCTGGGCGCGGAGGACGTGCGTCGCATTGAAGGCTGGGTGAGACGATTGGCAGGCCCAGGGTGCGATGCGGAAGATCTCGTGCAAGAGGTGCTCATCGCCGCGTGGAAGGGGCGTAGCGCCTTTCGCGGCGATGCCAAGCTTGGAACCTGGCTGTTTCGCATCACTGAGAAGGTTATCTTGAAACGGCGCCGGTCGGAGGGCCGCTTCCGTCGCTGGCTCAAACGCAGCGAGCATGAGCCCGATCATGTCGCTCACATTCGCGGCCCTGGCGAGGATCTTGAACGGCAGGAGAAGGTGCGCTTGCTCTACAAGGCGCTCGATCGTTTGCCTGAAAAGCACCGTACCCCTTTGATCTTGTTCGAGCTTGAGGGCATGGAAACCGAGGCGATCGGGTTGCTCTTGGGCTGCACACCCAACAATGTGCGGGTGCGACTGCACCGGGGGCGCGCACAACTTTTCGTCGAGTTATCGCAACTGCAAAGCGGCAGCAAAGGCGCATCCCATGAGTAGGCCCATCCAAGATCCCGTGCGCCTGCGCGACGTTCCTCCCGACTTCGACGCTTCTGGCGTCCGTGCCGGTGATCTGTTTCGTGCCGCCGGCCCGCAACCCCGATTCCACGACGCACAGGTGGAGCTTCTGTTGCGTCGCACGCGTGCCATTCACAGACGATCGGCTTTGCGACGCCTTATTCCCGCGCTGACTTCGCTGCCGGTGCTGCTGCTGGGCATGACGGTGGGCGCGGCCACAACAGCAATCATCGGCGGACATTGGTTCGCGCACGAGCGCGCTCCGCACATGGCGCCGCTGCCGCAAAAGCCAAAGCCGGCGACGCCGAAGCAAGATCTCAGACCAACGGTGGAACCTCAGGAGAAGGCTGAACCCCCCAGCGCTCCTGAGGTTCGACCGGAGGTCGTTGTTCCGCAGAAACGTTTGGCGTTTGCCAAGCGCGCTGCAACAGAAATCAAGATGCCGCCCGAGCCACCCGCAGAACCGACTGACGCCGTTGCGCCGACAGTGGGAGACACGACCGCGTGGGCGCTTCCGCCGTCTGCCGAGGCTCAACTGCTGCGTGAAGCGGTGCGGTCGTTGCGCGTGGAGCGCAGGCCCGCGGTGGCGCTTGATATGTTGAAAGAGTTTGAACGCGTTTACGCAGACAGCGATCTCGCTTATGAAGCAAAGATGCTCAGCGCCGAAGCGCTCTTGGCGTTGGGTCAGCGTTCGGAAGCCTTGGAGGCATTGAATGCCGTGGCACACAAGCGAAGCCTGCCGATCGAACTTGCGTTGTTACGCGCAGAACTTCTGGCTGCGGGCCATCAATGCAAGGAAGCGATGGCCGCGTTGCAACAGATTCGTGGGGCGGCACTTCGTCCTTTACAACAAGAACGGGTGTTATACGGTGAGGGAGTGTGTCTTGCAGAACTTGGGGATTCTGCCGCGGCACGCCGCGTGTACTTGGATTATCAAACACGCTTCCCCCACGGGCGCTTTGCGCAAAGCGTGCGACGTGCGTTGGGAGGCACGAACGAAACCGAAAACTCCCCATGATGATTCTTTGGCTTCTGCCGCTGCTCAACGGCGACGTGATTGTTTCAGGGCAGACCGATTGCCCCAGCCCCGCACTGGTATCCACGGTGCTCGCTGAGTCGGTGACCAACGAAACCACCGAAGGGCACCTGCATTTGTCGCCCGCATCAGAAGGTGTGGCGATGACCTTCACAGATCCCTTGGGGCAATCGCGCACGCGCATCTTGCCTGCGCAGGGCAGCTGCGAAGAACAAGCTGTGCGCGCAGGTGTTGTGCTGGCGGCTTGGCTCGCATCACCAGAAGCCTTGGCGTTGCCACCTGTGGACGTACAACTGCAAGCGAAGCCTTTGCCGCCGCCGCCGCCCGTCGGCGCGTGGTGGGTGGGCCTCGGGCCTGGACTGGCGTTCGATGAAAATGGCGTGGCTGCCGCTGCGCTCGGCGATGTCACGAGGATCGGCGCCGGCGGGCACTGGGGCGCACGCGTGATGTTGGCCATAAGCGGGACGCGCACCGTGGCCGTGGGTGAAGGTGAAGCGCGTTGGATGGCGACGCAGCTCGCGCCTGCGGTTTTGTGGCAGAACATGTTTCGTCGGTTTGCGTTGCAGGCCGATGTTGGGCTGACGGCGTCCGTTTTTACGGCCAAAGGTGTGGGCGTTCCAAACGCGCAACGGGATTGGTCGGCAGCGTGGGGAGCCCAAGCGGGGGTGCGTGGGCAAGGGAAGGGCAAATTGCCGTTTTTTGTGGATCTGCGCCTGAACGCGTGGCCTTTTGCGCCTGACGTGGTCTTGGTGACAAGCAGCGATCGCATGACGACAGAGATCGCCAACGTCATCACCACGATGACGTTGGGCTTTGCGTTTGCGCTGTAACTTCCGCACGACCTGCGGGAACAAGTCAAAGCGTCAAGACAGAACGCGGAGATTCAACATGCAAGAACATCAACGATGGAAGCGGCGCACGCGCCTGTGGCTATGTACAGCGGTGGCACTCACGAGCTGCGGCGATCTGCAAGTGGGCGGTGGCACGCCCGACGATGCCGGCGCCGACGTTGACGCCTTGGAAAGCGGCGATGGAGGCGTGGCCCATTCGCTATTTGTCGATCTCGGCGGCCGCAACATCATCAAACCGAAGCCGGCCTTTTTGCGCGGCGAAGGCGCCACGTTTTATGACTTCGGCAATGTGAACTTCGTGAAGGGCAATATGCCCAACGCCGCCGAAGCGCTTGCGGGCCGCACGGCCGGCGCGGCTCCGGTGTTCCCGATGTACTTCTTCTTCACCGAAAAGGGCGAGCCCTTGTTTGCGAAACCTGAGAAGAACACGGCCACGGGGCAGTTCTTCATGAAAGGTGGCAAAGATGTGCGCGCCGTGGATGGCTTTGCTCGCTTGCAAGCCAAGCAAGAAGACCGCGAAGAAGACCTCTGGCTCGACGAACGCCGCGGTTCAGCGGATTACCAGCGGCCGTTGGTGGATGTGTTGCCGGGCGGCGCCGATGTGCGTGGCGAGAAGTATTCAGGGCTGTGGGAAGTGGTGAAGGTGCGCGTGCCCAACGGGTTTGATCCTGATTCAGTCAAGGACGTTCCCAGTTTATTGGCGGCGGCGTCGGCGGCCACATCGGGGATCAAGATAGAGCCTTCAGGGTTTGCCATCAATTGCCCCATCGTGGACGCGCGAGCCTACGTGGTGCCCACAATCTCAGCGTATGCCGTGGGCGATCGCCGCATCCCGCAGCCACAAATTGAATTGTGGCATCGTAAGAAGCGCGTGGATTGTTTGCTGGTCAACGGATGGGAAACGCTGGGCGAAACCATCGCTGGCGCCACGGCCGAGCAAGACAAGTACCGCCTGTTCGACAGTGCGCAGGACGATCGGCGCGTGCAGACCTTCGACATCGACGTTGTGCCCGCGCCCGCCGGTCAAACGCATGCGCTAGTGGCGCCGGTGGGTCTGATGATTGTGCCGCACGCGATGTTTTTCGATCTCGAGAAGTATTATGACGAACTATCGATGTTGGCGGGGCCGGCGCCACGTCGGAAGAAGACGGATGCTCCAGGCTACCGTCCGATTCGGTGGCTGTGGAATTTGGAAATGGACATTGTGAGTGTCGAAGCGGCAACAGAAAGAACCTTGAGGGAATCCGGCCTCCTTGATCCGCGCAACATTTCTGCGAGTCGTTTGTCCCCACGCAAGGACCTCGTGCTGAGGAACGTGGGTCTGGCAAGCACTCTGGTCGGTTGCGATAACGCTACCAGAGGCGCGGATCCGTGTGCAAGCATTGGCATGGAGTGTGGTCTCTTCAACGGCACGCAGATCCCATTCTGTGCCGCAAAGCGAGTTCGGTACAACGCCCTTTGCGGCCCCGCCATTGCGCAGTGTCGAGGATTTGTAGAGACGTCAGAGGCAGGGGTGGAGAAGACAGACGTTGTAGAGAAATGGTTCGTGAACGGCAATGCAACGCCGGCTGAACTCGAACAGTTGAAATCGAAGGTTGGTGAAGAGCTGCTGGAAGCGCAACGTCAGCTGGTTATGAAATCCCAGAGACTGATTCAGCGTGATGGCCCCATATATGTCTGTGCGGCAGACGAGACCGGCGTCGGCCGATGCGTGTTCTCGTGCAACGCCAATGGTATCAACTACGAAGCTGGATCGGCGATCACAGCCCCTGTTGAGGCTGGAGGAACAACAAAGTCCCTCAGCATCCCCCTTGATAGCCGGTGCGGGGGAAAGTTCATGCCTGGCTACGCCTGCTCCAGCGAAACGTCAACGTGTTCGCGCAGTTGTTCACCCTCTGCGGCGGAGTGCCGCGTCCCTACAAACATCTGGTACTCGGACGAACAGACGAACCCCAATCTGGCACAAGGCACGACGTGCGGCCTGATCGGCACGGTGCAGAGTTGCCTGCTTTTGACGCCTTCGCAATCCCTCTCTCGCTAGCCATCAAGGAGACATGATGAAAAAAGCTGCTCTGGTAACGACGTTTGTGATGGTTGGTGGGTACTTGGCGGAGACGGCCGCCGCGCGTGCCGAGATACACCAAGCATTGAAATGTAACGC
The DNA here is from genome assembly GCA_033763315.1 of Deltaproteobacteria bacterium. Classification (GTDB taxonomy): domain Bacteria; phylum Myxococcota_A; class Polyangia; order Fen-1088; family Fen-1088; genus JAGTJU01. The sequence continues at coordinate 393,545 of JANRKS010000032.1, read as the reverse complement.
CGCGAAGAAGGTCAACTGTGTTGAAGACGGCGTCCTTATATTGGAAGGGACTGACGACTTAACATCTGGTTGTCGTGACGGATCCCTGCGCGATCAGAACATATTCAGAACGAACTGCACTTTCGACCAGGTCAAAGTCGCAACAAAGGCTGTTCAGATCCTCAGAGCGAACGATGCAATGGCGGTCTGGGATCAGATGGGCCTATTCTATGTTGATGCAGCTCAGGCCGGCGTCTTCGGCGGCGACACAAACCCAATGATGTTTTATCGTGCCCCCAAGGCTGGAACAGTCCTCGGTGCCAAGCTCGGCGATGCGGCGTTAAGCGAGGGCGTCAACGAGATTGCTGGAATTGGTCAGAAGGTCACGCAGCGCAACCCAAACTTCCCATTCGTGGGATTCACCGTGGGTGGTAGCACAACGACGATGGGGGACACTACACCCCGTGACACTGCCAATGCAGATCCTGAACGCGGACGCTACAAGAACTGCGGGCCAAACTCAATGTGCTCGGATGGCATGTCAGCATATCAGGCCTTTGCGCAGGCGTCGGCGCAGATGTTTGGACCATACCTGAAGGCAGAAGCTGGAATGGAGGATGACAGCTGGTATTCGATGTCTGCTGACGCACGTAGTTTTTGCTCCCCTCAGGACAACCGGGACGAACCAGCGATCCCGCTTGCTCTGTTGCCAGCAAATTTCTGTACACAAGCCTCTGCGAACGCCGAGCCGCTGGCGCCACCTAGCTGGCCGGGCATGGCTCTCCGCGAGCCTGATTTGAGCCAAACATCGGGCTTTCAGCAGGGCGAAGGCATATTGCCCAAAATGGCAGGGCCGTTGTCGGTCTGCCCGGACGTGAAATCTTCTCTAGCTGGCTCGCTTCGGCCGCCCTCGGGAAGGATCTCGGCCCAAAGGACGAGGTCGTGCGACACCGAAGGTGCAATGTACCAACGGATTCGACCCCGCATATGGAACTCGTTCATCGATTTCGACACTTCGTTGATGGGCGGCGTGAATTGGGAGGAAAATGGCAATCGAACCGCGAAGGCATTCGGCCCGGCAGCCAACCGAGTGTCCTCCTGGCCCCACGGGGGGAAAGCGACTTCGATGTTCCATCCTCTGGAGCTGTGGCTGTTGGGTCTGGTTCCCAGTTCATCGTCGAACCGTCTTGATGGCGTACCAACGATTCAAGCCTTCGCCGCGCGCCCGGGCGACATGATTGGGCGAATAGCGACTCTTGATAGGTTCACCCGCACAGCCGGTCCGCGTATGGGCTTGCCCAAGCTGCTCGCAATCGGCATCGGCGCCGAGCCCGTAACCATGTTCTCCGACAGCCGCCGCGTGAGCTTCACGCTGCCAGAATTGCTGGGCAACACGCCCGTGCGCGTCCCGGCATTCGAAGACGCGCCACACGTCTTCAAGCAACTGTGGGTGATCGTTACGAAGCCACACGAGTACGAAAGCCAAAACATGCCCGGCTCCACGTGCGCCATTGGAAAAATCTGCGAGCGCCCCGATTGGCTCGCGGAGATCAACGCCAAACACATCGCGCTTGCGAAGAAGTGGCGCAAGGCTTGGCAGCAGCAGTGGTACATGTTGACGAGTTACCGCGGCAAGATGGTGGCGGGTTATGACTCGAACATCGACGAGACGCCTTACTGGGAGTTCATGCAGGAGATGGACGACAAACGTTCATTCGTGCCGACCGGTGGTTTGCAGTTCGTGGTGTCAGGTCCACAACCGGATGACAACACTGACAAGATTTTGAGCTTCATGAACGTGCGCACGCCCGGCGCCGCGGGAACGCTGACTTTTGCCAGCCACAACAACCAACCGCCGTTGTGGATCGACGGGCAGGCCAATGTTGAAGGCGGCATCAACAGCTTCTTGGCGCGCCTCTCGTTGCCCAAGGACGGACCCAAGAATGCGTTCGCCACGGCGCAGATCGGTGACGTCACTGTGCGCATTCCCACCGACCCCAGCACCTTCCTGATTGCTGACGGTGAGTTCCACACTTACGCCACGAACCTCGCGAAAATCGATGCTTTCACAAACAAGGTTCACACACAATTCAGCTTCCGCCCCTCAAGCGAGCCGCTCACCAATTGCGATCCTAACAACCTCAAAGATTCAGGCTGCCTTCGGATCGATTTTCTACGCTTCACGCACTTTGAGCCCAATGAAGTGGCTGACGACGACGCCGACTGCGGCGGGCAAAGCAAGCCTGATGGGCAAATCGCGTTGTATGACAACTGTCCCAAACACTACAACCCAGACCAAGCCGATGGCGATCACGATGGCATTGGCGACGCTTGCCAAGATCCCGATGGTGACGGCCTCGTGAACGCGTGCGACGCGTGCGTCAGCGCCCCAGGCACAACGTGCCCACCCGCATTCGAAACGCAAATGGACGGCGGCGCCGCTCCCGCCGTCACACAAGGTTCTGGCGAGGGCTGCAGCTGCCACGTGGGGCAAGGGCGTGCACACAGCTGGTTGCCAACCCTGGCGTTGCTCGGGTTGGCGCTCATGCGCCTGCGCCGCCGGAAGCAAATGCGTTAGCCTTCCCCCGCTAAGGAAATTCGTCCTATCATGCGCCCTGCGCATGATTGAGCCCGCCGCCCCTCATAGTTATTCATCCACGTTTCGCTTTTGGGCGGCGCTCGACGCTTTGTACGGAGGCGTTGCAGCGATGGTGTTGCTGGCATTTGTGCCGTGGAAATGGCCCGCAGCCAATGCGGCGCTGCTTTTGTACCTGGGGGCGCATGTGGTCACGGCGCCAAGCCTGTGGCGACAGCGCCCGTGGGCGAGAAAAGTCGCCGTCGTGACCGCGTTGGTGGGCATCGCATTTGGTGTCATCGCGGTGGCCGGGCTGTTGTTGTCATGGGCTTATCTTCGATCCGTTTATGGCTCGTTCGGCAAGGGCGCGTCGTTGGTGGCGTTGCTCATCGCCGCAACCGCGTTTCAGTTGCTTTCGCTTTATCCAGCGCTGCGGCTCAAAGCCTTGCTTGCCCCTCAGGGCGGCATCAGCCAGCTGTGGCGCAGAGGCATTCGTGGTGTGCTGGCCACGTTCGTGTTGTTGCCGCTGGTCGGCACGGCCGGCATTCACACGCGGTTTGCCTTGGCGGCCCCGTCGCCTTTGCCACGCGACGTTGTGGCGCAAGCGCTCAAAGGCGCGCGGCAGTGCTTGATCCAAAAGCCGTGTGCAGCGCCATCGGGCTCAGGAGATGCGCATGAAGTTTATCTGTCGGCTTTCGCCAATGGGCGTTTGCAGGCGCGCGCGCACGGTCAAGGCGATTCGTTGCGTGCAGCGGCCGTGCAAGCGGCCTCGCGTCTGCCGGATACCAACGCGGCCGCTCAACTTAAGCTCGACGTCGTCGGCCCTGCGGCGCCTGTGTTGGCGTGGCCAGAAGCGCTGCAAGCCATGGCCTTTGATCCGGGGCGCGATGGGTTGCGTGTGAAGGGTGCAGATGCAAACACGGTTGTGCTTCCAGACGATGTGATCGCGGCCGACGTCTATGGTGAATCGCCGTTGTTGCCATTCCTCAATGAGCTGCGCTTGGGCGTGCCCACGCCGTGGCTTGCACAACAACTCAAGCATCCTGCCGCTGGCACGGTGGAGCGCTTCGCCGTGCAAGGTTTCATCGAGTGCGAAGAGCCACCCGCGCATGTTTGCTCAGTCGAACGAGGGGTGGTGCAAGTCCCAGCCAACACGCACGCGGCCGCCGTGGCTGCCGGCCAATTCATCGTGCGGGCGCAAGCGCCTGACGGAACATTCGCTTACGTGTATCGGCCGTGGACGAACACAACGCCTGCGCAGGGATACAACGAAGCACGCCACGCAGGCACAGCCTATGCGTTGGCGATGCTTGAACCCTTGGCTCCGGGGCATGGGTTTCTTGCCGGCAGCCAGCGTGCGTTGCAATGGTTGCTAAACCACATGGAGCCCGCGTGTGATGGCCACCTGTGTTTGCGCGAAGGCGCCGTGGCGCGCGTGGGGCCCAATGCTTTGGCACTGCTCGCGCTTGTCACTTATCAGCGTGCCTCTGGCGACACCACGTGGGCAAAGCAAGCCGCTGACCTGGCCGCATTTTTACTTCACCAACAAAAATCCAACGGCGACTTGGCCGCGGTGTTTGATGTGCAGGCCGGTCGACGCGTCACGAAGGCACCCGCCCAGATGTTCGCCACGGAGGAAGCCGCCATGGCGTTGGCCTCAGCCGCACGAACGCTGCAAGATCCAACGCTGCAAACCGCCGCCGTGCGCGCTCTCGACTTTCTCACGGGCGAAAAATACGCAGATTTTCTAGGTCGCTTCAGCTATGGCATCGACAGCTGGACATGCATGGCGGCCGAAGCGTTGCCCGACGACGTGGTCAAACCACGGTGGGTCGACTTTTGCCTTGGCTACGCTGACTTCATAGGGCGTTTGCAGTTTTCTCCCGATGAACGCGCCGGCGCATTTACAGGCCACTATGGCTTCTCGCACGTTCTCATTCCGCAAGCGCCCGCGGCCGCAGGGTTCGCCGAAGCACTCACAGCTGTGCTGGCGCTAGCCAAACGCCACCAGCGCGATGTACACGCGCTGCAAACGCAAGTAGAGCGGGCGTTGCGTGCCTTGGCGCAGGACCAAATCCGCCCCGGCAATGATTATCTCGCACTCACGCCGGCCGCCGCGTGGGGTGGCATTCGGCGATCGGTTGTGGAATCCGAGGTTCGCATCGATTTTGTGCAACATGCAGCCTCCGCCTTGGCACGCGGCAGCGCTTTGGGTATCTAAAGGAACCCCATGAAAGGCATTCCCAGCAGCCTGCGTGTGATGAACCAGCGGTTGCTGCTTGAACGCCTGCTGCGCGATGAAGTGGCCACACGGGCGGAACTTGCGGACCGCACGGGTATGAGCCGTCCCACGGCGGGAAAGATTTTGGATGAACTGCTGCGCGCCCGCGTGATTGAAAACGTGGCCGTGGAAGTCACCGAAGATCCTGCGACGCAAACGCGGTTGGGGCGACCGGGGCAACCGCTGCGGTTGCAAACAAATACGCCGCGGTTTGCGCTGGTGCGGGTGGGCGTCAACCACACCGATGTGCAATGGGCGCCCGTGGCCGGCACCAACGACGAGACACCGCACGAACGATTCGCCACGCCCAAGGCGGCAGATACATGGTTGCAAAGGCTGCGCGTCTTGGTGCATGGCCACGCACCGAAAGGTTTGTGGGGCGGCGTTGTAAGCTTGCCCGGCGTTGTGGACGAGGACCAGGGCCGCTGTTTGTTCTCACCGAACTTGCCATGGGCCAAAGGCATCGATTGGCTCGCTGAGTGCCGCGAGATCTTCGGCAAACCAGTGTGCGTGGTGCAAGAGATCCGCGCGCTGGCGCTGGGCCACATGCGGGACGCCCCCAACGAGCGCGACTTCTTGCTGGTCGACAGCGGCGAAGGCGTGGGCGCCGCGGTTGTGATGCAAGGGCGTTTGTTTGCCGGTGCCTCTGCGGTTGTGGGCGAGCTTGGCCATTCGCCGGTTGTGGGCCACACCCGCTTGTGTGGCTGCGGCGCACGCGGTTGCCTGGAAACGTTGTTGGGTGATGGCGGGTTGCATGCGTCGTGGAGCGCCGCACGTGTGGAATCGAAGAGCGTGGCGCAGGCGCTGTCCTCCCCCTCCCCGGCCCCTTGGTTGCTGGACACGCTCACCGCCACCGCACAAGCCATCGCGGCCGCGTTGAACCTATTTGGCCTGGCGAATGTGATTCTTTCAGGCACGCTCGCCACGTTGTCGCCGCCAGCGCTTTCGCACCTTGAGCGGGGCATTCGTGACGGCGCCCTTCCCGCACGTTTTGGTGCCGTGCAGGTGCAAACGGCCAAACGAAAGCGGTTTCGTGGGCTTTCGGCCGCCGCCGTCAACCGTTTGCTCGCGGCCGAATAGCGCAGGGTTGCGCGCCTGCCAAGCGGCGCAGTAAGGTCGCCGGATGCCCTCCGCGCGTTTAACGCCCAACTGGCTTGCTGTGGCTCAGGACTTTCGCGTGAACAATGAGGTCACGTGGCTCAACAGTTGTGGGATCGCGCCCATGCCAACGCCCGTGATGAATGCGGTGAAGGCGCACCTGGAAGGCTACGCACGCAAGGTCATCTTTGGCACGCGTTCTGAGGAAGACTTGATGGCCTCGATCGCAGGCCAACTGGCGCCGCTCATCAACGCGCCCCTCGAAGACGTGGCGCCCATTCACCACACCACCGAAGGCATGACGTTCATCAGTTTGGGCTTGTCGCTGCAGGCAGGCGATGAAGTTGTGCTCATGCGCAACGAATACCCCAGCAACGTTTATCCCTGGCAGCAGTTGCTGGCCCAGGGTGTGAAGCTTGTGGCGTTGCAAGATGGCCCCACGCCCGCAGACGTTGTTGAGTCCGCCCGTCAGGTGTTCAACGAACGTACGCGCGTGCTCACTGTGTCGGCCGTGCATTGGTGCACGGGCATGCCCTTGCCTCTCGAAGCGCTTGGCCGTCTGTGCGCCGAACACAATGTGCTGTTCATCGTTGATGGTGCGCAGGGCGTGGGGCACGTGAACATCGATGTTGTGGCGTGCAACATCGCGGCGATGGCGTTTTCGGCCTGGAAGTGGCTGATGGGCCCCATCGGCCTGGGCGCGCTTTACATGCGCCGGGATCTTTTGGACCTGTTGGAATTCCCGTTCAAGGGCACGGGTTCGGTGATCAACGATCACGTGTATTTTCCCTACCGGGATGAAGTTAAACCAAGCGTGGCTCGTTATGTTGTTTCCACGCCCAGCTTCACAGATTGGACGCATTTTGAAGCCAGCTTGCACTATTTGTCGTCGTTGGGATTTGCAGCGGTGCAAGACCGCGTGCATGCGCTCGCCACACACTTGGCAGATGGTTTGCGCGCGCATGGGTTCGAGTTGGCGCGCGATCAGTTTGGTGGCGGGAAGAGCGCCATCGTGGCCGCGCGTATGCCGGGCAAGGACATGAGTCGCCTCGTCACGCGGTTAGGCGAAGCGGGCATTGTGGCGGCCGAACGGCTGGGATGGTTGCGAATGGCGCCGCACATTCACCTCAACGAAGAACAGCTTAACGACGTGGCCGCCAGCGCGGCCCGTCTTGCGTCAGACGCCTAGCTTTTGCTGCAAAAACGTTAGCGCGGCGGATTCGGACCAATAGCGCAAACGCCACGGGGGCCCGTGCAAGAACCCGGCATGGCCGCCCTGGTGTGAAAGCAGAAGCTGCAAACGCGGGTTGGCGGCAATGACGTCGCGAGGGATTGCGCTTTTCGGGATAAACGGATCGTCCGCCGCAGAAAGCAGGAGCGCGGGGCGACGAATGCCCGCCAAAAAGCCGGCCGATGAATTGCGCGCCCAATAATCCTCTGCGCTCGCAAAGCCAAACAAAGGCGCCGTAACCAGATCGTCAAACGCCCGCAGCGTGCGGCACGCGTTGACTTGTTCCTCGGAGAACGGCACGGAAAAGCGTTGTGCCACCTCGATGGCTTTGCGCCGCAGCGATTTAAGAAAGTAGTTTCGGTAAGTTTTGGCGAAAAAACCGGGGCCATCCAAACTGCGTGCGCATGCCGCCAAATCAAATGGCACTGATATCGCCACGGCCGCCACCAACGGCGCATCGTCCCCCGTTTCGCCGAGATATTTCAACAGCGCGTTGCCACCCAGCGAGAAACCGCAGGCCGCCAGCGGCGCGCCTTTCCACAGCGTGCGCAACTGGGAGATCGCAAACGCTATCTCATCTGTGCGCCCTGAATGATAAAGCTGCGGTGACGAAGGGGGCGAAGGGCCACACGAATGAAACTCGAGCGCGGCCACGTTATAGCCCGCCTGATCCACCGCGCTCATCATGCCGCGCAGGTAATTCGATCGCGCCGAACCTTCAAGCCCGTGCAACAGCAACACGCCGGGGCAGCTGGTTTTATAAGGCCGCAATACCATATCCACCACGCCACCCTGTGGACGTGGCCACGCCGCCTGGACCACGGGAAGGTGCTTTACGCGGCGAAACTTGGACGGCCAGATCGTTTGGGCGTGCGCGTTCGCCAAACCGAATGCGGGACGGAACAAGGTCACGCGAGAGGCTCCTGCCGCAAGCGCAAGATGTGCGAGGCGATCTCGGCGAAACCGCGGCCACGCGGCAGCGTGGCCACATAGGCGGGGGCCTTCGGCAAACGCTGCAAATGTTCAACCACATTGGCCACGCCTGCCGTCACAGGAAAAAACGAGAACGCAGGCGCATCGTTGCCGCTGTCGCCAATGAACAACCAGCGTGCAGGAAAGGCCTCAACATCATCACCCCACACCGCCTGTGCCGCGCGCACGATGCCACGCGCCTTATTCCAATCGCCAAACACGGCGTGCGCATGCACGCTCGACACCGCCGCAAGGGCCCCCGCGCTTTCGATCAAGCGGCACAGCTTGGCGACGTCCTCCGGCGGCACCTGTTCACTCTCGCCGATGTCAAACGCCATGTCGCAACGACGCGCCCGCTGATCTTGCGCCAACACGATGTGGGGCAACTTCCGCTTCACTTCAACCAACAAAGCGGACAGGCGCTCTTGGTTGGCGTCCCGCTCGGCCTGCGAGGCGAAATACCCTTCGTGGAACCGCGCCGCCTCCCGGTGGATCCAGCCGGCACCGTTTTCGCCGATGGCCACATCGATCGGCCATTGCCTGGCCAACACGTCGGCCCAGCCCAAGGGGCGCCCCGTGACGGCCATCAAGCGCAGGCCCGCCGCACGCAGTTTCCACATCGCCTCGTACGCGGGCAGCTCAAGGCGCCCTTCGTGCGTGATCGTATCATCAACATCGAAGGCGACACCCACAAGGGATTGCGCCACGACGGCCGGCAGCTCTCCTATCGGCTTCATGCGCGAAACGGTGAAGGCGAAGCGGTGAAAGGCCGCGGTGCGGGTCGATCGAACACCACACAGAATAAGCTGACCAAAAGCAACCCCGCGTTGCGCACCAACGTGAGCCACGTGATGGGAGAGGCCGCGCCACCGAAGCAGCCACAATCAATGTTGATGCCGCGAAAGTAAGCGCTGCTGACGGCCACGGAAAACATCATCACCATCAGCAAGATCAGCAACGCAGCCGCGCGTCGCCACGCTTGTGGCAGCACGATCAACGCCGCGCCCGACACAATCTCGATCGCAGGCAGCAGCGCGGCCATTGCCGTTGTGCCCGTGCTGATCAACTGATAGTTCGAAATCTCAAGCGCGAACTTGCTTGGATCGTGCAGCTTCAGCACCCCGGCAAGAATGAACAGCCCTCCCAGCACCAAGCGAAGCAACAACAAAAGCCACTTCATTTGTGATCTCCTGCCGGTCCGGGCCAGATCAAGGCGTCTTCGGCGCATTCAGGACAGGGGCCCGATGCACACGCAAAGCCAGCCAACTGCCAGGCCGGAAACCCGCCGACCAGAACGGCCACGCGCAATCCCTTGTTGCTGTTGCGGCGAACAAGCCCATCGGCCACCGCCAAAGCTTCGTCGGTTGTTTCACCATAGACCACAACCGTGCTGCGTCCCGCGAGCAGCCCTGGGATCCCTTGCGCCACGCCCCCGGGAGCCGCACAAGGCAGGTGCACCGCGCCCGCCACGTGGCCCTCGGCAAAACTCTCAGGCGAGCGAGCATCGGCGATCAAAACATTCGGGTTGCCACACAAGGCATTGGCCTGCGCGGGGGTCAACCGTTCCACCGGTTGTGCGACCGTGGTCAATTGGCAGGCGGCTGCAGGCGGCCCCCCGTTAAGGGCCACGCCATCAGGGCGCACACCGTTTAAGATGAGCCCCGCCGCCACGCCCAGCAGCGCCAAGAAACCCGTGCGTGCAATCAAACCAAACATGCTTCACTTGCCCCCTAAATAGGTGCGCGCAATCAACAGTCGCTGAATTTCGCTGGTGCCTTCGTAAATTCTCAAGGCACGCACGTCGCGGTACAAGCGTTCAATGATGCCGCCCTTCACCAAACCCGCGGCCCCGTGAAGCTGAAGCGCTTGATCCACTATGGCACACGCTGCCTCGGTGGCGTGCAGCTTCGCCATCGCGGCCAAGCGGCGCACATCGTGTGAACCCGCCGGCTGGTGCTCTTTGCTCCAAGCCGCGCGATACACGAGTCCGCGTGCGGCCTCAAGGCTTGTGGCCATGTCGGCCAAAGCGAAACGCACGGTGGGCTGCGCCGCCAAGGCTTGCCCAAACTGCTTTCGCACTTGCACGCGCTTTTGCGTTTCGGCCAAAGCCCGCGCGGCCATACCACACGCGGCGGCGCCCACCGTGGGGCGATAAAGTTCAAGCGTGGATAGACACAGCGACATGCCATCGCCTTCCGCACCCACGCGATGCGAGACAGGCACGCGCACGTCGCGCAGCCACACGCCACCAATCGCATGCGCGGCCATCAAGTCCATCGGATGCGTCTGCACACCAACCGCGTCGGCTGGCACAACGAATGCCGACAAGCACGTGGGCGCACGTTGCTCTTCTGAGGGATGTTTGGCGAACACAATGTAGACGTCCGCCAAACCGGCGTTCGAAATGAAAACTTTGTGGCCGTTAAGGACATAGTCGTCGCCGTCGCGCGTGGCTGTTGTGGTCATGCCATTGAGATCTGAGCCAGCTTCTGCTTCGGTGGCCGCAAACGCGCCGATCGCTTGCCCTTGCGCCAAAGCAGGCAACCACCGCGCGGCCACCGCAGGGTTCGCCGCCGCCAATGGGTGCGCCGCCAACCCCTGCACCGCAAACAACACGTCATGCAGCGAAGACATTCCCGCCAGGCCCTCGCGCACCACCACCAACGACAGGGATTCCACTTGCGGCGCAGCGCCACCAAAACGTGCCGGCACGACCGCCTGCAAAATCCCAGCTTCGGCCAAGGCCGCCAACGCTTGCAATGCCAGGGGACGCCCGAGCTCCGGCTCCTCCCTCGGCAAGCTGGCCGCGAACGCCGCCACTTGGCCTCGCAGGGCTTCACGTCGGGGGTCAATAAACGGCAACATCGGCGGCCTGAGCCTAGCAGCCTTTGCACCCGCCCAGGAAGCAAAGCCCTTGTGTCACCACCACTTAGGCCGCTTTACATATCTTTACGCAGGCTACAAACGCCAGCAAAAGCCGGGCGACATAGTGAATCCATAGACGGGGCGCAAAACGGCGCTTCCGCAACAAGGAGAGAAACCATGTCGTATGAAAATGATGCACCTAAGGTTGCTGTGAACAAGGGCCGGTCGTTGGCCGGTTGGCGTTGGTTGAAGGTGGGCTTACCGGCGTTGGCCCTCAGTGGCGTTTTTGCCACAACCGCCTTGGCTGGCGGCGGCGGCTGGGGGCACGGCAAAGATGGCGCGCCCACGCAAGAGCAACGCGAGAAGTTTATGGAGAAGCGGCTGTCCCGCATGCTTGAGCACTTGAACGCGACGCCGCAGCAGGAGACTCAAATCAAGGCCGTGTTCGCAAATCACAAAGCACAAATGCAGGCGATGCACCAAGAGCGAAAGCAATTGCACGAGTCCATGCGTGCCTTGATGACCGCGCCAAACCTTGATGCCACGGCTGTGGAAGGCGTGCGAAGCAAGATGGTGGCGCAAGCCGATAAATCGTCACGGGTGTTTGCCGAGGTGGCGTTGCAGGTGGGGCAGATCCTGACTCAGGCGCAACGTCAACAATTGGCGGAGCACATGGCGCATGGGCGAGGTCATGGCCACGGCCCTGGCCCGGGCGGCCCGTTCGGCTTTTAACCACGTTCGTGCCGTGGCAAGAGCTGGGTTACGATAGCGCTCTTGCCACGGTGGCATCCTTATAGAAACTTCACACGCCATGGCCGAACACATCTTATTGGTCGACGACGACGAACGCTTGGCCGAGATGTTGCTGGTGTATCTGCGGGGCCGAGGCTTCGAAGCTTCACACAGGGCGAATGGGAAAGACGGCTTGGCGGCGGCACTCACAGGAAGATTCGACGCCGTGATTTTGGACGTCATGATGCCAGGCATCGATGGCTTCGAGGTGTGCCGGCAAGTGCGTGCCCACAGCCAAGTGCCCATCCTGATGTTAACCGCACGAGGCGACGATCTGGATCGCATCGTGGGCCTCGAACTTGGCGCCGACGATTATTTGCCCAAACCGTTCAACCCGCGCGAGTTGCTGGCGCGGCTGACCGCCGTGTTGCGGCGTACGCGGGGCAGCGCCAAAACTGAAGGCACAGTCCTGCGGTTTGGCCGCTTGGTGATCGATAAGGACGCACGCGCTGTGCTCGTCAACGATCAGCGCGCGGATCTCACGGGCCGGCAATTCGACCTTTTGTGGTTGTTGGCCGAACGCGCGGGGCGCGTGCAAAGCCGCGAACAGATCATGGAAGCCTTGGGCGCAGGTGATTTTGACAGCAGCGTGGATCGCAGCATCGACGTGCACATCTCGCGCATTCGCAGCGCGATTGAAGAAGATCCAAAGCAGCCTCGCTTTGTTCAAACTGTGCGGGGCGCCGGTTATGTGTTCTCGCCCCCACGGCGGGGAGAGCCCACGTGAATCGTCGGCTTTACTTGCAGCTTTACGTCGCCTTCATGGCGGTCACGGTGGCGTGCCTGTTTGCGGCCGGCATGGCATTTCGATCCTTTAACGAGCCTGGCGGCCCTCCTGCGCGGTATTTGCGATCCGCGGCGCGCATGGCGATGCGTGGTTTGCCGCCGCCCCGCTCCCCAGATTTCGAGCAGAGCCTGCGCCGCTTGGCCGGTGAGTTGGGCGTGGACATTTTGGTGATGGCCCCCGACGGACGCGTGCTGGGCAACGCGGCCAAAGACGCGTGGCCAACACAACCTGAATTGCGGCCCGGCTGGTTTCGCCACAAAGGCGAGCTTGGTTTCGTGGTTGAGCTGGATCGGGGCGCGCGCGTGGCGATTCGTGAGCGCGGCCGGCACAACCCTGCGCCTCACATGGGCATGGTGCTGTTGATCGTGGCGCTGGGAATGGCCCTGGGTTGTTACCCCATCGCACGCACGATCACGCGGCGGCTTGAAGCGCTGGATGCGGGCGTCAAGCGCTGGGGGCAAGGCGAACTTAACTCGCGGCTGCACGTGGATGGCAAAGACGAAGTGGCACGTGTGACTCAATCATTTAATCAAGCGGCGGCGCGCATCGAATCGTTGATCACACAGCAGCGCGAAATGTTGGCGAATGCCTCGCACGAATTGCGTTCGCCGCTCACCCGCTTGCGCATGGCGCTTGAATTGATCGGCGAATCAACGGACGTTGCCGATCGCCAGCGCCTCATCGAACGGGCCACGCAAGACATTGTTGAATTGGACGCACTTGTGGAAGACGTGTTGCTGGTTTCGCGCGCCGACGCGCAGGCGCACCGACGGCCGTTTGAATCCGTGGACGTGTGCACCGTGGTGCAGTCAGAAGCCGAGCGCTGCCACGCTGTGTATGAGGGCCCGGTGGCGGGAGCCGTTATGCTCGCGGGCGACGCCTCAATGCTGCGGCACCTCGTGCGCAATCTTCTCGAAAACGCCGTCGCCCACGGGCAAGGCAAAGACGTACGCGCGTCACTCGTAGAGGAAAACAACCAGGTGGTTCTGACGGTCGAGGATCGTGGGCCTGGCGTGCCGGCGGCGGAGCGCGACAAAATATTCGCACCGTTTTACAGGCCGCGGCGCTCGGAACCATCACCTGGCACGGGCCTTGGTTTGGCTTTGGTGAGGCAGGTGGCGCGCTACCACAACGGCGACGTGGTTTATGCGGCACGCGAAGGGGGCGGCAGCCGGTTTATCGTCACGCTTCCCGCTTCCGCTTAAGGGCTCATCGTGATCCCTTGCAACATGTGGCCAAGCACAGGACCACATTTGTCGTCACAGGCCGGGTAATAACCGCCTGGCACGCGGCCGCGCGCGCCCACGACCGCGCCCCACCAAAACTCGGCCAGGGCGATCGGCCGCAAACTATGAGCAAGCGCGTGTTTGAACAGTTTTGGCGCGGCACAATCGCCCGCGCCGCCTGGCGGGGCTTGCGGCGCAAAGATGTGACGCAGAGACCGGATTTCGTCGCGCGCGTTCTTAAACTGGTAACCCGCAAACAAGTGTTCAAGCAGCGCGCGCGAGCAATCGGCCTTTTGCCGCTTGAGTGTCAGCACATCGTTAGGCTCTGTGAGTTGCAGCAGCCGCCGATCAAACGCTGCCAAGCTTGCCAAGCCCGCCGGCCATACGGCGTCGCGCGCGGCCGCGTCGAACACGGGGCCCACAAAGCCTGGCACGTGCCATGACTTTTGCATCATGCCCGAAAAGCTTTTCGTGTAACCAACGTTGCCACGGGCATCGGCCACCACAAGCACACCCAACATCTTGCCGCCACGCTTACACGTGAACGCGTCGCTCGGCAGCAGACCTGTCTGCAGTTGTTGTTGCAAGTGCTCGGCCGCACGCCGCGCCACGAGGTGCGGCTGCGAGGCAAACGGATTTGGCAAACACCGCGGCAGCTCAAGCGCCGTGGGCTGTGGATCGAGGTATGTCAGCAACCTGTCTATCGCTATTCAACGGCCGTGATCTTGGATGCGTGGCTAAATTTGCCGGCCTCGCGCCCCACCCGCGCCGACAGCGCCAAAGTGATCTGCTGCGCCACCAGGATCTCAAGCATCGGCAAAAGCCGCGCGGCGCCCGCGGGCAACGCAAACGGGCCCTCACCGTTTGGGCCACACAAAGCGGCGCGGCCCCCTCGCCGCACCACTTCGCCCACCAGGTTTTTGTTCAACGCCGCGGCATCCCCTGTGCCCTCGAACACAACCAAAAACACTTGGGGCCCCACCATTTCAAGCGGTCCGTGGCGAAAGGCGGCGCTCGATAGCCCTTCCGCCGGAAAGTGCACGGCCTCTTTTGTGATGAGGCCTGCGCAGGTTGCCGATCCTAACGAAGCGCCACGGCCAGCGAAATAGATCAAGGCGGTGTCCACCAAGATGGCCGTAAGCGCGTCGACGCGTTCGCGCAGGCTGCCCACAACGGTCGCCACCAGCGGTGAAGCCTGCGCCAACTCTTCGTGTGCCACTTGCAGATCCTCATTGACCAACTGCGCGCCCAACCACTCAAGCGCCATCAGCGTGCTCACGTACGTCTTGCACGAAACCGTGGCCTCGGGCCCGGCGCTCGTGACAAGGGCCAGGGAGGCACGCGTGGCCAAATCAGACGTGGCGTCATTGGTCACACCAATCAACCGCACACCCGCGGGCACGCGCTCAAGGAGGCGAACCGTTTCGGCGCTGCGTCCCGATTGCGAAACCGCAATCACCGTCGCGCCAGGACGAACCAGGGGCCACGCGTGGTGAATCAGCTCGCTCGTCTCAATCAACACGGGGCACAGGCCCGCTTCGATCAGCTTCAACTGCAGCGGCACCAAGGCTGACAGCGAAGCGCCCATGCCCGTGAGCACAAGCGGCGCCTGCGAGGCCATCAGCGCTTTGCCCCACTCAAGGAGCGATTGCGAAGGCACCAGCGATTGCCAGGTGGCCTGCAGCGCCTGTGGCTGTGCAGCTATGTCACGAAAGTACGGGCCTTCGATGAGGGTGGGCACGGCCGGCAAACTACCATGCCGGGGCCGCGAACGTCTTGGCCCCCGAGCGGCAATCCGAGGCGCTTGGCTAGCGCAGGGCGGCCTCAGTTTGTATGAAGCGGCAACAAATTCGGCAACCGCAACAACATACGAGGAGAGACTTCAATGGCTAATGTGACGTTCAAAGGGAACCCCGCCCACACCAGTGGCGAGCTCCCCGGGGTCGGGCAGGTGGCGCCGGGCGTGTCTCTTGTCAGCCGCACGCTTGAAGAAGTGACGCTGGACGCGTACCAAGGGAAAAAGAAGGTGCTTAACATCGTGCCCAGCCTGGACACGGGTGTTTGCGCCACCTCCACGCGCAAGTTTAACCAGATGGTGGGCAGCCGCGCGGATGCGGTGGTGCTCGTGATTTCGAAGGATCTGCCCTTCGCTCAAAAGCGCTTCTGCGAAGCTGAAGGCATCACCAACGTGGTTAGCCTTTCCGCCTTCCGCAGCAACTTCGATAAGGACTGGGGCGTGCAGCTGTTGGATACGCCGCTCAAAGGCTTGTTGGCCCGCTCTGTGGTGGTGCTCGACGAGAACAACAAGGTCATCTACTCGCAGCTCGTGCCCGAAATCACGACCGAACCTGACTACGACAAGGCCCTGGCCGCGCTGGGATAATCCCAATGTCACACCGCGCCCAGAAGCATAGCTTCGTGGTCGCTTTCAAAACGGGGGAGACGTGTTACGCGACTCCCCCGTTCTGTTTTTTGCGGCAAAGGACCGGCAACTTAGCGGCCGGGGTCGGCGCAACCGCCCGCCCGGTGTTAGATTCGTGCCTCCGTGCAATGGCCTCGTCATAACCAACCAGGCGTCGGCCGCGTTGAGATCTCCAACCCGGCCGATGGCGGCTTTTTTTATTGGCTGCTGAAGTTCTACGCGTTTGGTTTGTGCTGCCTGGCGGGGCTGGCGCTGTTAGGCGGCCTCGCGGCTTACGTTTACTTCGCGAACACGCTGCCGCCCACGCCGGACCTGTCTCGGTTTGAGCATGATGCCGCGGCCACCACGGTGGTGCGTGGCTGGGATGGCACACCGCTGGCCGAATGGGCGCAGGAGTACCGCGAGATTGTGCCTTTGCGGGCGATCCCAAAGCCCTTGGTGTCGGCGTTCTTGGCGGTGGAAGATCGGCGCTTTTATGAGCACGGTGGCATCGATTACCGCGGCATCTTGCGGGCCACGCTGGCGAACCTGCGCGCCGATCGCGTCGCACAGGGTGGATCAACAATCACGCAACAGGTGGCCAAGTCATTCCTTTCCACAGAGCGCACCATCACGCGCAAGATCCGCGAAGCCATCTTGTCGCGGCGTTTGGAAGCCCATAACAGCAAAGACGAGATCTTAACGCTTTACCTGAACCAGATCTTTTTGGGTCACGGATCCTATGGCGTGGCCGCCGCGGCCCGCCGTTATTTTGATAAATCATTGTCTGAGTTAGACGTCGGCGAGATGGCGCTCATCGCGGGGCTGGCAGGCGCGCCCAGCCGCTTTTCGCCGTTTTTGCGCGTTGATTTGGCGCGCACGCGTCGTGACCACGTGCTTGATGCGCTTGTTGCCGCGCATTTCATTTCGGAAGACGAAGCGACAAAACAAAAGGCGCACCCCATCGTCACACACCCTGCACCGGACATCTTCCACGATCGTTCGCCGTATTTTTCTGAACACGTCCGCCGCGACGTGATCGCACGCTACGGCGAGCAGCAGTTGTGGCGCGCGGGCTTGCAGGTAGAAACAACGCTGGTGCCGTGGGTGGATGCGGTGGCGCAAGAAAACGCCGACTTTTCGCTGCGCAAACTCGACAAGCGGCAAGGTTACCGTGGCCCGGTGGCGCGCCTGGCGGGTGAAGCGGTTGAGCGTTTT
This sequence comes from Deltaproteobacteria bacterium, assembly GCA_033763315.1. GTDB lineage: Bacteria > Myxococcota_A > Polyangia > Fen-1088 > Fen-1088 > JAGTJU01. Next base: position 376,120 of record JANRKS010000032.1, on the reverse strand, counting down.
CGCGCGCGCTCTGCCGAACGATATGGCGAGGTACCGCTGCAAGAAGATCGTTTGTATTTGGGTCTCGTGGAATCGGCGTCGCCCTCGGGCGCCAAAGTGTTGATCGGCACGAAGACTTATGAGTTGCCACGCGCCGGCTTTGCGTGGGCCTCGCCTTACAGCACACGCAACTTCGACAACGACGTACCTTTGGCAGACGGGGCGCAGCCCATCCGTAAGGGTGATGTGGTGTGGGTTTCAAACGCGCATCACAGCTCAACGAAACGCTGGGGCGATTGGACGTACGACGAAAAGTTCGAGGTTCGCTACGTTGCCTCCTATAAAGACAAGCCCCCGCCCAAAGGCCCCCCGAAGTTGCAACTTGAGCAGTTGCCCAAAGCGCAAGCGGCCTTGTTTGCGTATGACCACCACAGTGGCTACGTGATCAGCATGGTGGGCGGGCATGATGCGGATCGCTCGCAGTTCAACCGCGTGGTGCAGGCTTGCCGGCAACCCGGCTCAACCTATAAGCCCGTCTATTATTCGTTGGCGTTGGATCAAGGCTACGGATACGCATCGCTGTTGAACGACATTCCGCGCGCCGAAGTGGATCCGATCACGGGTGAAGTGTGGACGCCGACCAACTTGAACAACACATCCGAATACCAGGTCACGCTGGAATACGCGCTGATCTGGTCGAAGAATGTGCCGTCAGTGCAGCTATTCAAGCTTGTGGGTGGACACGAAGTGGAAGCGTGGGCCCGCAAACTGGGCTTCACAACGCCCATCATCCCGGATCAAGCCTTGGCCCTGGGCGCCTCGTGTGCACGCATCGACGAATCAACGCGTGCGTTCTCGGCCTTCGCGCGCAACGGCCTGTTGGTGGATCCCGTTTACATTCGCCGCGTGCACAACCGCCAAGGCGTGCTTCTAGAAGACAACACCGAGATTGGCGATCCGATGGGCACGCCCGCGGATCGGTTGGATCGCTTGGTGGCGCTGGCAACCACCCCCGCGCCCCAGCCCGTGATTCCACCCCGCACGGCATGGCTCACATCACAACTGTTGCGGCACGTGGTGACCAACGGCCATGCGCCTGCGATGCGTGCCACGCAGATCCCCTTTGCTGGCAAAACGGGTACGTCCAGCGCCACCATGGACGCGTGGTTCATTGGCTACACGTCGCGCTGGATGTTGACCACGTGGATTGGCGACGATTTGCGCGAACGGCCGCTGGGCCGCAAAGACGCCTCATTCATGCTCACCGTGCCTATGTCAGCGCGGTTTCTGTTTGAAGCCAAAGCCGATCAGCCGCTGGAAGAGATCCCGTGGGAGCGCCCGCCGGGCGTGAAAAAGTCTGACACGGGCGGAACATTGCGCACGTCGATGGAAGAGGTCAAAGCGGAAGACGCCGGCAAGCCCGCCCCGAAGGGCAAGGGGTAAGCGTCACTCGGCCGCGTCTTCGTCGTTGTCCGAAGCCGGCAGATCGCGTGAAATGGCCTCCATCGTCCACGGCGAGATGAAGTGCATCTTGTGGCTGGTGTCGAACAGCACCTTGAATCCGTCGGGGCTATGGCCGTCCTTCTGCAGGGCCTGGCGCACACGCGATTCGTAGGCGCGAATCTCTTGCTCGCGATCGTGCACCCAGAAGCAGCACGGATCATCGTAGTTTAAGATCTGGACTTGGCGGCGCTCGGGATCATCGTTGCCCAGCGACGCCATCGCAAAAATCTCTTCATACGAAACGTCGTCGTAAAGTGGGCGCGCCGCACGTTGTTCGAAATCCCCCACGTCAGAGCCACGCGTGCGCAAGTCCAAAGGTATGGCGCCCGCCACGGGGTAACTGCGGCGAATGCGTGTGTCCATCGCCGCGTATAGATGTGTGGTCCACCCTCCACCCGATATGCCCAGCATGTCCACAGACTTGTATTCGTACCGCTCCATGACGTAGTCCAAGCCCGAAAGGATAGGCGCAAAGAACAAACGCATGATCGGCAGGTTTGCGCGTTCAAGCGCCACGAAATCGTCATGATCGCTGATGGCAATGCCCTCAATTTCAAGGGGCTCCGGTGACTTGTTCGCGCCGATCAGCGGCATGTCAAACGCCAACACGTCGTAACCCCAAGACAGCAACGTCGCGATGGGGTCTTTGCCCTTGATGAAGTTTCCGTCGTGGCCTTGGTGGTAAATGAACAAACGCTGCTTCGGCTTGGCGGCGTGAAAGAGATACGCTTCGCTCGTCAAACCCAGATCCGCAGGCAGCACCAAGCGATCGAGCGAATCCAAATCCTCGATGTCGCTCCAGTTGTCGTCTTCGATGCCTTCTTCGTGCTCAAGCGGCGGCTCGCCTTCCCCCAGCATGGCGGACATCGACATCGCGCCCTCGCGCTCAAAGATCTCGTTGATCAACGGCTCACGCTCAAGGTTCAAGCCATCGTCGCTTGTGCAAGCCACCATGGCCAAGCCCCACCCGCCACACACCAGCGGCCGCAAGAGCTCGAAAAAACCTTTGCAAATCGTCATCGCGCTTCCTTGCGAAAAGCATGAACGGCCGATTACGCTTCGTCGATGCCCGCCGGCACCGTCAGTACCGCTATGGCGGCCGTGACGTTAATCTTCGCGGCTTGGGCCGTGCATTTCGTCCGCGCGCGCCGCATTGTTTTTTACCTCGGACGACACGGCGTCAAGCTGGCGCCCGCGTTCATGCTCAGCTTGGCCGTCGTTGGCCTCAAACTGGGCGAAGCGTTCCATTCATTCGCAGCCATGTGTGGCTTTGCGGTGGCCTTGCAAGCCACAGCGTGTGGTTTTGCCGCACGAACAAGCAAACGCACCCTGAGGGAGCCGCCTTGGTCGAAGCTCGAAGTGGCCAGCGTCATTTTCGTGGCAGCCTTCGTGTTGCTGATTCCGCTCGCAGACTCCGCGTGCCACAACTTTGTTATTTCGTCCTATCTGCGCGGGAACATTCCGCCTACAGCCTCGAACGCGCCACACGTGCCCCTGCCCTACCACGGGCTTTATGACGCGCTGGTGGCGGTCATCGTGCATGCGCTGCCAGTCGATTTTGAGCTGGGCATGGACATTGTCAGCGTCGCCTTGCTGCTCGTCATCGTGCTGAACTTGCAGGCCGCGGCCCGCGAAGTGTGGAGCCACGCCACCGTCCGCGTTTGGGCAATCGTCTTCTTCCTACTGGCATTTGGGCCCACGTTCGTGCGGTTGTTTGATGAAGGCATGATGGGTCTGCACGGCCGCATGGCGCAAGTTTATCCCGATCTGCTACGCCGGCGGCCGATGGCGCTCAGCCACGCCCTGGGCTCGTTCGTGATCGCGATTTTACTCCCCTATGCCAAACGCCACGCGCTCGCGCGGCCACAGTTATGTCTTGCGTTACCGGCGCTGTGGCTTTTGCCTCACGCCAGCGAAGAGATGCTCTTGTTTGTTGGCGTTTTGGCTCTGCCTCTCGTCGTGTGTGGACGGTTACCGTGGCCTGCCGTCATCGCGGCCATCGCTTCGTTGTCATACGGCGTATGGGACGCGCAGGTGTTCTGGCCAAAGACAACGATGGATCCGGAAATCGTTTTCCGCCCTCAGCCGGGCTTCGCTTGGCCCTTGACGCTGCCTTATTGGAAGACGGCGCACGCGGGCCTGCCGCTGCTTTCTTGGCAAGCCCTCAAGCTGTTGTTTGAAGAGCTCGGGCCAGTCTTCGCGCTCAGCTTCGGCTTCGTTGCGTGGCGCGGCTCGTCGCCGCAACGTCTGCTCCTGCTGCCGTTTGTCGCGGGCTTCAGCGCCGCTGTGTGCATGCATTTGGGGCCGTGGCCCAAAGCCGACGTGGATCGCTTCTTGTTTTTCTCCGTGCAACTGGTGTTCTTCACGGCGCCTGCGTGGCTGGTGCCGCTTTGGGAGAAGCAAACGGGGGCCGTGGAAAGATGGGCCGTGGGCACCGTGTTCGCGACAACGATTTTGAGCGGCCTCGTCTATCCCGCCTGGCGCGGCGCCACGAAAGCGCGATCGTGGAACTCTGCGTGGCAAGAGCGTCCCGGCCACGACCTGCGGGCCGCCTTGGGCAAAGTAGGCCCCAAGCAGATGGTGCTAAGCGACGAGCACATGTCGCAAAACCTGGTCGACGCGGGGTTCGTTGTCGTGGCGCCGATGCTACGCAACAACCTAAACAACGTCGACGAAGCCAACTTCAACGCCTACGTAGCGAAGCATAAGCAGGAAGCCGATTGGTGGTTCTTGCCGGCAAGAGATTTGGGCGTTCTGCAGGGCGATACCCGTGTTGAAGCGACATTCGACGACTATGTTTTGACGAAGCCCCGGCGTTAATTGTGTTCATCACCACCGAAGCAGCGCAGCGGCCCAGGTAAAGCCTGCACCGAACGCTGCGAAGCAAACGAGATCACCTTTCACTAAAAGGCCTTGCGCCACGGCTTCGCTTAGCGCAAGCGGAATGGACGCGGCCGTGGTGTTCCCGTATTTTTGAATGTTGTTAAACACCTGCTCGGGTGACAAGGCCAGCCGTTGCTGCACCATCTCGCTGATTCGCAGATTTGCTTGGTGCGGTATCAACAGTTTCAAGTCTTGCGGCTTCACGTTGTGTTTCGCCAGAATGCTTTGCACCACCTCAGGCATGCGCACCGAAGCGTGCTTAAAGACGTTGCGTCCGTTCATCTTGGGAAACTGATCGTCATCTTCCAGTCGCTCGGCGCGTAGGCGGGGCATTTCCGCACTCGAAGGGTATCGGCATGTCAATTCATCCGCAAAACGTCCATCGGCATGCAATTCCACCGACAACACCCCGCGCCCGAGATCGTCGGTGGCACCCAAAACGGCCGCCGCACCGCCGTCACCGAAGATGACCGCGACATCGCGACCTCGGTCACTAAAATCGAGCCCTGACGAGTGCACCTCCGCCCCCACAAGTAAGACCTTCTTGTACGTGCCGTTGCGGATGAACGCATCCGCTATTGCCAAGCCATAAAGAAACCCAGAGCACTGGTTCCTCACATCCAGCGCCGGCACGCCTGAGGGAATGTCGAGCTTGGCTTGCAACAAACAACCGTCGCCGGGAAATACGCGGTCTGGGGACAACGTGCAAAAGATGATGAGGTCAATTTCGCTTGGCGAAACGCCGGCGTTCTCTAGAGCTTGGCGCGCGGCGCGGGTGCCCAGTTCGGAGGCGCCCATGGGCTCCTTTTCAAAGTCAACCATCCGGCGCTCGACGATCCCCGTTCGCTGTTGGATCCATTCATCAGAGGTGGCCATCAAAGTGGCCAGCTCGTCGTTTGTGACAACGCGTGAAGGAGTGAAGTGACCGATTCCTAGAAATACCGTGGATGGCATGAACGTGTATTTTTGCGCCTCCAAGCGGCGCTTGCGTGACAAAGCCTAAACAATTCCCACCGTTGTCCAACACCGGCACACCCAGCGTTGGCCGCCCGTCGGTGGACGCAACAGTTTTGCACGTCGGCACCGATGTTAACCTTTCCCGCTTCATGCCCACTTACGCGCAACCCCGAACCCTAGCTTCGCGTGTTGAACACCGAGGTTGCCGTTGATGTTGTGGCGCGTTCTTATGGCCCTACCGCTCGTTCTGTCCGCCGCCGGCGTGGCCGGGTGGCACTACCAAGTGGCGGCGTATTTTGGTCGTATTGATCCGGCGACCTGGGAGCAATCGCATCCGTGTCCACGCCCGCCCACGCCAGAGGCAGGGCCGGTTAAGGTCGAACTCATCTCCACGCGCGTGGTGGCTCCGGCGGCGGGTATGCCTGCGGAGGCAGTGAGCCTCAAAGCCAACAACAACCTGGATGTCATTCGTCACGGTGGCCGTGTGTATTTGGCATGGCGCACCGCCGGCTCACACTTCGCTGGTGCCGAAGCGGCCATCAACGTCGTGAGCTCCACAGACGAGCAGACGTGGCGGTTTGAAACGCGCATCGCGATGGGCACCGATCTGCGGGAACCTCGGTTTTTGTCGTGGAAGGGGCGCCTTATGCTGTATGTGGCGCGCCTAGGAAAGGATCCGTTCGCATTCGAGCCGCGCGGAATCAGCGTGAGCGAAAGCGACGGCCAGGGCGTGTGGACCCAGCCGAAGATCGTGGGGCCACCAGGCTTCATCGTGTGGCGCGTTCACGTGTTGGCAGATCGCGCCCTGATGGTCGGATACACCGGCGGCGAAAACATGTACCGGTTCGACGGCAAGCCGATGCAGGTGCAGGTGCTGGCGTCCACAGACGGCTACAATTGGCAAGCCGCGTTCGGCCACAACCCGGCGGTGCTCGAAGGCGGCGGTAGCGAGACTGACTTTCGTATCCTTGAAACAGGAGACTTATTTGCCGTCGTCAGGAACGAGGCGGGCGACCAAGATGGATACGGCTCCAAGCTCTGCACGGCCAAGGCACCACATCTGGGTGTGTGGAAGTGTGTAACCGATCCCAAGAAGTACGACTCCCCTTTGGTGTTCAGTCACAGCGGGCAGACGTTCTTGATTGGGCGCCGCAACGTCACAGATTCGGGGCGCTACGACGTCTTTTCCGGTCCCCGTCTGTGGCGGGTGGTTCGCAATGAGCTTTCCTATATAACGACACCAAAGCGGTGTGCTTTGTGGCGTTGGGACGAGCGTCGCGGCCGAATGGCATTCGTGATGGACCTTCCCTCGCGCGGCGACACCTGCTTCGCCTCCGTCATAAGCGGAGAGGAACCGGATCAGTTGATCGTCTATGACTACAGCTCCGACATCAATGGCCCGGATTTGCCGTGGGCCGCAGGGCAGCGCCGCGAAACTTTCGTCTATCGCCACGTGCTACGCTTCTCGACCGCCGTGCTTGCGACAGGGGAAGGGCAGTGCCTTGACGGCCTGACGTGTGGGCGCCGCTAATTCTGCCCCACCTTGCTGCCCTTGATCTTCACGTCGCTCGACGCCTTGATGTCGATCTTGCCCGATCCGTTAAGCTTGATGTCTTTGCCATCAATCGTAATCGTGCCGTCCTTCTTCATGGTGATCGACGCTTTGCCCACCTTGATGGTCAATTGATCGGCCACGGTGATCGACATCTTCTTGCCGATGTCGATGGCGCCATCCTTTTTCACTTTGACATTATGGGCGCCGTCGATCGTGTGGTTTTCGTCTTTGGTCACCGCGATCGTGTGGCCGCCAGACACGGTCAAAGAGCGATCCTTGCCGATCGAAATGCTCTGCGCGCCCGTCACTGCGGTGGAATCGTCCTTGTCCACCGACAATGAATTTGAGCCCCCAATCGACGTCGTGTTGTCTTTGGTGACAGACGTCGTTTGCGCCTTATCCACCGAAACGTCGTGGTTGCCACCAATCGTCAGCGCGCGGTTCTTGCCGATGCTGATCGACTCGTTCTCGCCCACGCTTTCCGTGCGGTTCTTACCAATCGTGCTGTCCTCGTTGTTGGTGACGTCCTTCTTGCGATCATTTTTGACGGTGCGCCGCTCGTCGTTCTTGATGACCGTTTCAAAATCTTTTTCGGCCTGCATGAACAGCAGCTCGCTGCCTTTTTTGTCTTCGAAACGCAGTTCGTTGGCGTTGTCCGCCGCGCCGCCCTTGCTGCTGCGAGACTTGATCCCACTTTGCGTCTTGTTGTCGGGCAGCTTGTAGGGCGGCATGTTGTCGGCGTTGTAAACGCGCCCCGTGACGATGGGTCGATCCGGATCACCCTCCAAAAACTCAACCACAACCTCTTGGCCGATGCGCGGCAACTGTATCGCGCCAAACCCTGGCCCCGCCCACGCCTGTGACACGCGCACCCAGCACGAGCTGTTTTCGTTGTTCTTGCCCAGGCGATCCCAGTGAAACTGCACTTTGATTCGCCCGAATTCATCCACCCAGATCTCTTCGCCGCCCGGGCCCACCACCACGGCCGTTTGAGGGCCGCGAATATGAGGCTTCGGCGTCTTGGCAGGTGTGCGAAACTGCGTTTTTGAAGGCACGGCGGAAAACGCAACCTCAAAACGTTCTTTGAGGGTGCTGGCCCCCGATTCATAACCGGCCACAACCAAGTTGTAGCGACACGAAGTCACCAGGTATTCCTTGTTGTGCGCGTCTGTGGTGTGGTTGGTTAACTTGAAAGTGTGGCCCACGCCCACGCCGGAAACGTTGCCCGCCCCATCGTAGCGTTCGTGCCCAAGCTGCAGCTCTTCCAGCTTGCGTTTGGCAATCGCGGCGCCTTCGCTTGCTTGCAGAAATTCACCCGGGTAATCGTAGACCTCGAGATCCGCATGAGTGTGGCCCGCCGGATCGCTTGCTTTGGACATCAAGCTGACCTTGGGGCGCTTAAAGTCGAAGTCCGTTGTGGCGTAGGCTCCAGATTGAATTTGTTTGACCATCGCGAACGCCGTGAAGTGCTCTTCTTCGCGCCGATCGCTGTGTTCCGAAGGCGGGTAAAAGGGAATCTCTTCGAAGCCCGGTGCGGGTTCGTGAGAGCTTGGCGAATCAGCAAGCACCAGTTCGTGACGTCCGTCGCTGTGCTTGAAGTAATAATAGATGCCCTCTTGTTCCATCAAGCGGCTGACGAAGGCGAACGCAGATTCGCGATATTGCGCCATGTATTCCCACTCAGGATACGTTTCGTAGATGCGCTCCTCGAAGTCCGAGAAGCCCAAGTCACGAAACACCTGCTTCATGATCTCGGGAACGGCCTTGGCTTGAAAGATGCGGCAATCGTTGGTGAGGTCCAATAGAGCCAGCCACGGCTCCACCACAGCCAGAAAGCGCGCGTAACCGCCCAGACCACCCGCCTCTGCGATCGACGTGACCACACCGCTGAAATAGCGCTTGCTGCCGTCAGGCAACTGCACCGTCACCGTCAGCGGTTCGCCGATTAGCTTGTTGGCGTCGATTTGCCCCGCTTCGCAAAGCAGCTCCACTTCGTAACGAAACAAACGCCCCAGCGTCTCGTGCCCCGTCATGCTCTTGAGCAGCAAAACGTCTTCACCCAACGGCGTCTTCACTGTGAACCTACGAACCATGGCCATGGCGCGCATACTACACCACAACCGCCGGCGCTTTGAGGTGCTTAGAAAGCCTGCGTAAAACCCGCCGTGAAGCGGCCAGGAAGGCCGGCGGTGGGCCCCTGTGTGGCAACCGCCCAGTCGAACCGTATCACCGTTGGTTGCAACTGCGGCAGCAACAACCGAAAGCCCATTCCGAAATCATGGCGAATCACGAGATCGGCGAACCGCGGCGCCGCGTGGCCGAAGTCCCAAAACGCCGCCAGGCCGAGCCGCGCAAATGCCACGCGCAGTGGCGCGCTACGCAGCTCCACGTTGCCGCGCACCAACGTGGGACCGAAGAACGCGTTGATGGGGTATCCGCGCAATCCGGAATCGCCGCCGATGGCCACGTTGCGCACGCTTTGGTTGTCGATCAAACGCTCGCTGCCCAGCCGCACGACCAGCCGTGCCACTTTGCCAACTTGTGGCGTGGCGAAAAAAGCATTCGTGCTCCAGCGCGCGTCGTACAAATCATTGTTATGCACATCTGCCCGCCCCGAGCCGCTGGCCGATAGACGCAAGAGGCCCCGGTGGCCGATCTCGGCGTCGAACGCCAGCGTTCCTGAAAGGTCAAGGAACCGGCGCCCAGAACCGAGCGCAGGCTCCGACCATCCAAGGTAGAGGATAAGGCTGGGCCCCAGGGATCTGTCTTCAGGAAGATCGAATGTTTCGACATCGCGGAACGTGACAAAGCGGGGCGTAAAAACCACGTAGGAGATGAACGGCGATGAAACGCGCTCGGATCGCGGCAGCACGTCGCGCATGAAGGCTGCACGCACGTCAGGCGCCGTGGTCGCAAAGTCTTCTTCGAACACACCGGGGCGCCGCACATTGAAGCTGTATCCGGCGCCAAACCGCTGCAAAACCGTTGTGCCGTATTGACGAACCACGCTGGTTGACGTGCCCACGCGCCTATAGCGGTACCGCCAAGGCAGCGTCTCCTCATCGGGCGTCGCCTTATCGTCGTAGGTGCGCAGGTCTGGCCCTAAAAAGCTGCGCTGTGGCCCATTGAAATGCGTGAAGGTTGTGACGAAGCTCCACTTGCGCGCAAACGACCACAAAGGATATTCCAACTTGGTTTCGCTTGCGGTTCCCTCATATTCGCTCGTCTCACGTGCAAACATGGCGCGGACCGCGCTCGATAATTGCCAGCGCGAGCCCCAGATGTTGCTGTCGTAATAAGTGGGCCCCACGCTAAAGCGCCCCAGATCCATCTCGAATACACCCGCCACACGTTTGCGTCGGCCAAGAAAATTGTTTTCCGCCGGCTCGATGCGCAGCAGCGAAAACACGCCCGCTTGATATTCGAAGTCTGTGTTCAACCGCAGGCTAAACAAATCGCGCGTCACAACCAGAACAAAAACTTCGTTCGGGTTCACAGCGCGCACGGGCATCACAACCACGTAGCTGGTGAACAACGGATCCATCAGGCGGCGGCGCGTCTCCTCCGCAATGTCGTCGCTCCACACATCGCCCGGCCGCAGCAACACCTCGCGCGCAATGATCGTCTCGCGCGTGGTCATGTGAAACACGTTGAGCCAGGTCAAAAGCGCGCTGTCTTCGGGCCCGAACACATCAAGGTTCTTCACCCAAATGCCGGCCACGCGTTTGCCTGTGGGGTTTGGATCCACCTCCAAGTTGCGCGCGGCAAGCGCCTTCTGCAATGCCTCTTGCTGGTACGTGCCCAGGGCCGCCACGCGGGCCGGCGGCGGCACCGCGGTTTGCGCCCACGCGGCGCGCCCACACAACAGCACGAGCCCCACCACGCACGCCAGCGCCCAGCACGGCGGACAAGGCGAAACGCGGATAAAGTGCATGCGCCTCGAAGATAAGCCAGGTGGGCGAAAAACGACAATCCAGCCTTGCCTGGCCAGCGCAGGCAACAACGCTTGCGCTTAGCGACGCAACCTGATAGCCGCCTGCTGTGCCTACGCCTCCCACCGGCGCGCTTTGCGCCTACGTCGTTGAACCCGAGTTTGAGGACGCGCTCGACGCTGAACTCGGACCAAGCGGCGTGCGCACGCCCCGCTGGCCCGGTGTTTTGACCCGACCGCCCGGCGCCAAGGCCGATCCGATGTTCGCGCGGCAAGTTCTGCCGGAGGCCGTGCTGGTGAAGGCAAAAACCAGCGAGGCCTTGGGCGACCTCGTGATCCAAGAAGTGGCGGGCCAACTGCAAGCCGCCGCGGCCAAGGAAGTGGCGGGCCTGCATGTCTTCACACCGCACGAGGGTCCCTACAGAAGCTGTGCACCGCTGCTGTCTGGCTTGCGCAGCCGTTTGAAAACCCACTGCCAGACCAGCCACGTTCGATTGCTGCCGCCCGATGAAAAGGCGTTGTTGCGCGGCTGGAAGCAAGGCAGCCCGTTTGTCCAGGTGATGGTGGTGAGCCGAACGTCAGCGTTGGTGAGTGCGGTCACCCCGCCTGCGTTGCCCAGCGGCGGCTTTGTGACAGCGCCCTGGCCCGCGGGACTGGCACCCGTGAGCACCGACAAACAAGCCCCTTCGCGCGCGTACCGCAAACTGGAAGAGACCTTTGCGTGGTTGGGGCGGGCTCCGTTGCCGGACCAAACGGTGGTCGATCTCGGAGGCGCGCCTGGCGGTTGGGCGTATACCGCGCTCAAACGCGGCGCTTTTGTGACCGCCGTGGATCGCGCGCCGTTGGCGGCACCGGCGGCCGGGCATCCGCGTTTGCAACAAGTTCGTGGCGATGCTTTCGCGTTTGTGCCGCCCGCGCCCGTGGATTGGTTGCTGTGTGACGTGATCTGCGAACCTCACCGCAGCGTCACACTCATCGAATCCTGGGCATCAAAGCGATGGTGTCGTCAGCTGGTGGTAACGATCAAGTTTAAGGGCGCGACCGGCAACCACGCCATCGTTGAGCCTGTGATCGAGGTGTTGCTGCGCACGGGCTTCGCGTTTGCACGCGCCAAACACATGCACAACAACCACAACGAAATCGAAGTGTTCGCACACACGGCCGAAAGCGGACAAGTGTCCGGATTTGTAAAGTAATCTTAAGTTCGGTTTGGCTTTGGCTGGCATCAAAACCAGGTGCTACTGTTCTGCCTCGCCGGCCCGCGGGGCCGCGTTTGTGAACCGTCCGCGGAAGATGCCCCATGAACCAGAATTCACGATTCATCCAAACGCTTTTGGAGCTGCCCATCTTCGAATCCGAATGGGTACTGTATTTGCTGATCTTTTTGTCGATCGCGTCCATCGCCGTCATGGTTGAACGCTTCGCGTTTTATCAAAAGCGCAAGGTCAACGCCGACGATCTGCGCAAGCAGCTTTCCGACAAGTTGACGAAGGGCGATTTTGCGGGCGCCGCGGCGCTGATGCAACAGCGTGATTCGCTTGAAACCAATGTGGTGTTGGTGGGGTTGCAGGCTGCGGAAAAGGGCCCCGAATCTGTCGAGGATCTGCTCGCCGGCGCTTTGGGACGCGAACGCACGCGCTATGAAAAGCGTTTGAGCTTCCTCGCCACGTTGGCCAGCAACGCGCCCTACATCGGTTTGTTCGGCACGGTGTTGGGCATCGTGCGATCGTTCCGTGATTTGGCTGCGAACATGGCCGACGCCAGCACATCTGTGATGGCGGGCATCGCTGAAGCTCTGATCGCCACCGCAGTGGGTTTGCTCGTCGCCATTCCCGCCGTCATTGCTTACAACGTCTTCAAAGGCCGCGTGAAGAACGCCGTCACCGATTGCCAGATGCTGTCGCGCGTGTTGCTGGCGCAGTTGAAGGCCACCGACGGCAGCGGCAAAGCCAGCTAACGCGGCGAAGGAGAATCCGCATGGCTTCATTAGACGACGCAGGCGACGACGACGGACCACTCGCCTCGATCAACATCATCCCGTTCGTTGACATCGTTTTGGTGTTGCTGGTGATCTTCATGCTCACGTCGGCCACCATCGTTCGCGCCAGCTTAAAGGTGGAGCTGCCCAAAGCCGCGTCAGGCGGCAGCCGGGTGGAATCCACGTTGAACCTCGTGGTGCCCAAAGAGGGGCCAATTCTGATCAACGGTGAACCCGTGTCTTCGCCGCAAGAGGCGGCGCGCCTGGTTCGCAAGGCGGCCGACGCGGATCCGAAAACACAAGCCGTCATCGCGGGCGACAAAGGCGTGGAATACGGGCGCGTGGTGGAAATGATCGACATCGTGAAAGCCAACGGCATCAAGGCCTTTGCTTTAGACATTGAACGCGGCACGCCTCCCGTTGTGCCTAGCAACGGCGCTGCGGCGCCCTAGCGCATCCGTCATGGATCCCGTCGGCTCACAAACGCCTGCGCGCAAGCCCACCACCGGCACCTCCTTTGCCGCGCGCCGCACCGCCACGCGGCAAGCGGCACGACTGCGCATGCGCAACGTTGTGCGCACGCCGCTTTCGGCCGCACAAAAGGCTGTTGATCCGCTCAGCCATGAACGCAGCGGGGGCAAGCGAACCGCGGCCTTCGCGGGTTGGGTTGTGGCGGCCGTGGCGCTGCACGCGCTGGCGGTGTTGACGGGTGTTTGGTTGGGTGGGCGCAAACCGGAGTTCAAGCGCGACGAACAGCAAGTAAAGATAGAAGTGCGCGAGCCGCCGCCTCCTCCACCGCCCGAGCCCACGCCCCCGCCAGAGCCTGAACCCGAGCCGCCTGTGGCCAAGGTGGAAAAAACGCCGCCTCCCAAGGTGGCTGCGGCGCCGCCTCCGCCTCAAGCTGAACCACCGCCCCCTCAACCCGATAAACCACCCCCGCGCGTGGTGGGCCTCAGCCTCGATTCAACCACCGAAGGCGGGAACGGCCCGGCCTTCGCCGTGGGCAACACGCGAGAAGGTCAAACAGGCAAGACCGCCGCCGATCCAACCAAGGTGGCGCCCGTGGGCGCGGGCCCGATCGTTGAACAGCCCACAGAAACCCCGAACCGTGTGGCATCGCGCATTCCCACCGTGGGCATCGTGTTCACGCCGGCCAAGCGCAAACGTGAAGTGAAGCCTCGTTATCCTGAAACGCTAAAGAGCCAAGGCATTGAGGGCGACGTGGTGGTGATGGTATCGCTTGACGCCGCCGGCAAAGTCACGGGCGTGAAAATTGTGAAGCCTGCAGCTCAGCCAGATTTGAACGAGTCGGCAAAACAAGCCGCCTTACAAGAAGAGTTCGAGCCGGCCCAGAAGAACGGCGTCGACGTTCCCACAAGCATCACGTTCACCTATCGTTTTCGGTTGGAAGAATCATGAGACGAACCATCATGAACACGCTCGGCTGGGCCTGTGTGGCCCTGGCCGCAGCCAGTTGCAGCGAGGACTTCGCGCCCTACAACAGGCTCGAAGGTTTGCGCGTGTTGGCGGTGCAGAGCGAACCGGTGTCGCCCGCGTTTGGGCAAACCACCACGCTTTCGCCCCTGGTGTTCGCCCCTGCGGATGAAATCGTGACCTATGCGTGGTCGTGGTGCCCCGTGGCGGGGCCCGCAAACCAGGGATCGCCGTGCTTGGTTCAAGAATCACAGCTGGCGCAAATTCTGGGGCCCGAAGCCGCCGCGCAATTGCCGCCGTTTAACTTGGGCACTGAACCCACGGCCACGTTCACGAACAACATTCCCGCCGCGATACTGGCCATGCTTTGCAACAACGAAACCGCTTCCGGCTTTAGCGTCTTTAGCTGCACCAACGGCTTCCCCATTCAGATCAAAATGGTGGCCACCAGCAGCAAAGCGGGCGTCGTGACCGACACCGTCACAACGGTGCGCACGCTGGATCTCGCGTACGATCCCGCCGCGTTGCCGAACACCAACCCGCAGATCTCGGGGCTCACAGGGCAACAGCTCAAAAAAGATTCGGATGACCCTGAGGCCGAACCGCAGAGTCTTACCACCGACGGCCTGGCAATCGCGTTTCGTCAGCGTGCGATGCGCCTGCGCGCGGTTGTGCCGCTTGCCAGCGCCGAGCCATCCATCGATCGCAATGAGCGTGGCGAACCTGTGCCCTCACAAGAACGCTTATTCATTTCGTGGTTCATCGACGCGGGCACAACCGACGATGAACGCACCGGCTTCATCGCCGGCAAAACCAAGTTGGAAGATGCCACCACCACGGATTGGCGGCCGGCCATCGCCAAGAAATATCCAGGCACGCAATCGAAAGTGGTGGCGGTGATTCGCGACAACCGCGGCGGTGTTGCCTGGACCTGGGGCCTTGTGACTTTGGTGGAGGCGCCCCAATGAAGTGGTTGCAAAACGCGGCGTGCTTGGCGGTGTGTGCGTTCACAGCCACAGCGCACGCTCAAGGCGTCAACGGCGCCGCTGGCAATCCTGCGGGCGCCCAAGCGCGCGAGAACATCGACGCCACGAAGCTCAGCAAGGTTCCCAAGCAAACGAAGTTCACCCAGGCCGATTACCCCGCGGAGGCCAAGGCCAAGGGCATTGAGGCCGATGTGACGTTGTTGCTGGACATCAACGACAAGGGCCTCATCGATGCGGCAAGCGTTGTGGAATGCACAGCGCCGGGCCTGGGCTTCGAAGAAGCCGCCACGATCGCGGCGCAAACGTTTGAGTTTGAGCCTGCCGAGGTCAACGGGAAACCCATCGCCGTGCAGCTGGCGTACAAGTACCACTTCACGTTGGCGGCGGCCGCGCCCGCGCCAGAGGCTCCTGCTCAACCCGCGCCCAACGCCGATCCCAGCCAAACGCCTCCCGCACAGCCCGCAAAACCGGCGAGGGCCCCCGTGGCCAACTTCACCGGTGTGTTGCTTGAACGCGGCACGCGCGCGCCTTTGCCTGGCGTGATCGTCACCGTGTTCCGCGATGATGGCCCTCAACCCATTGGCTATGAAGCCACCACCGACAACACAGGCCACTTCAAGTTCTTCGATCTGCCCGAGGGTGCGTGGAAAGTGTTGGCTGAAGCGCCTGGGTATTATCCCTTCCGCACCACGGAAGACATCGTCAAGGGCGAAGCCATTGATGTGACGTATTACGAAGAACGAGCGTCGTACAACCCCTACGACGTCACAGTGACGGCCACGCGCCCGCGCAAAGAGGTGAGCCGTACCGTTATCTCGGCCGCCGAAATCGATAAAGTTCCGGGCACCGCAGGCGATCCGCTTTCGATTGTGCAGAACTTTGCCGGTGTGGCGCGCGCGCCCTTGGGCAGCGGGCAGATCATCGTGCGCGGTTCGGCCCCAGAGGACACCAAGGTGTTCGTTGACGGCGTGGAAGTGCCAAACATCTATCACTTCGGCGGCCTGCGCAGCGTGATCCCGATCGGCATGCTGGACGGCATCGATTTTTACCCCGGCAACTACGCGCCTGAATATGGCCGCGCCACCGCCGGCGTCATTGACGTGCGCACCAAGCGCAAGCTGCCCAAGAGCACGCACGGCTACGCCGACGTGAGCATCCTCGACACGGGTCTTTACCTGGAAACGCCTCTTGGTGACAAAGGCTCGATCGCGTTTGCCGGCCGCCGCAGCTACATCGATTTCATCATCAACGCCGCTGTTCCCGATGACGCCGCGGTCAACGTTGTCGCGGCGCCGCGCTATTACGATTACCAGTTGCTGGCCAACTACCGACCGGCGCCCGCCCACGATCTGCGTTTTTTCTTTTTTGGCGCCGACGACAGCTTGAAGCTGTTGTTCAACAACCCTGCCTTGCTGGACACGTCTGTCACTGACAACGCGTTTTCTGCCAGCACCACGTTTTACCGATCGGCCACCAGCTATCGCTATGTGCCAAGCCCGTCGTTCTCCAACTATCTGCGCGTCTCGCAAGGCCGCGACTGGTTCAATTTCCGCGTGGGCAACCTGGTGTTTGATCTGACCACGTACAGCTCACAGATCCGCGACACCGTGGAGCAAAAGCTGAGCGACCGCATCACTTTGCGCTACGGCGTTGATATGTTGTTCAACCGCGCTTCGGGGCTCATTCGGTTGCCGCCGCCTCCACAAGAGGGGCAACCACAGTCTGAGTTCGACGCTTCCAAGGCCATCACGGCGGAATTCAACAACGACGACAACTGGCTGCCCGCCGCGTTCGCCGAGGCCGAGATTCGGCTTGCCAGCAAGCTATTGGTGCTGCCTGGCGTCCGCCTCGATTATTCAACGCAGGTCAAAGAGGTGGTGGTTCAGCCACGCGTCACCATGCGCCACTCACTTAACACGCAATGGGTGCTCAAAGGCGGCGTGGGCCTGTTTTCGCAGGGGCCGCAGCCTTGGGAAAACTCCGCGGACTTCGGCAACGTGAACGTCAAGAACGAGCGCGCTTTACACTATTCGGCCGGCGCCGAATACCGCCCCCGCCCCTACCTCACCTTCGACATCACCGGGTTCTATAAAGACCTCTACAACCTCATCAGCCAAACAGACGCCACAGTTGTGGAGAACGGCATGAATAAGCCGTTGCGCTATGACAACAAAGGCGAGGGGCAGGTTTACGGTATGGAGGCGGTGATTCGTCACGAGTTCAACCGCAACTTCACCGGATGGATCGCGTACACCTTGTCGCGCTCCAAGCGCCGCGATTCGGGCCAAACGGAATCACGCTTGTTCGATTACGACCAGCCGCACATCCTCACCGTGCTGGGCAGTTACCTTTTGCCGCGCAATTGGCAAGTGGGCGGCCGGTTCCGTCTCGTCAGTGGCAACCCCCGCACGCCTGTGGTTGGCGCGCTCTACAACTCGGTTGCCGATCGTTATGATCCGGTTTATGGCCAAGCCAACACCGCGCGCTCAGGCGCTTTTCACCAGCTTGACTTCCGCGTGGATAAAAAGTGGATCTACGACCGGTGGATGTTGAACGCGTATCTTGACATCCAGAACGTGTACAACCGGTCGAACCCCGAAGGGTTGCAATACAACTTCAACTACCGTCAATCAAAGACACAACAGGGTTTGCCGCTCGTGCCTATCATTGGCATTCGGGCCGAGTTCTAGGCGGAGGCAATGACGATGAAACGGCACACTCTGCTTCTCTGTGGCGCGCTTGTGGCCACGCTTGCGTCGCCCGCGTTTGCACAAACCACACCCAACACAGTGCTTGAGCCGCCCTCGCCGCGGCAAGGCTATTACGCATCGCTTGGCATTGAAGCCGGGGCCGGGTTCCTGTGGGACAAAGGCGACTCACGCGACCCCACGGCGCTTACGGGTGTACCCATCCTTCGCCTGGGGCAATTGCTCACGCAGCGGTTCAGCATGGGCCTGCGGCTTGACTTTACCGGCGGCAAAAAGGGCGATGAAACCACGGCGCTCGGAGGCTTGTTGATCGAAACAGGGTTCCGCGTGTGGAACAAGCTCGCCGTTCAAGGCGGCTTCGGCGCCGGCTACGCCAGTGTCAGCCAGAAGAACCCACCTGATCCGGACGACAAATTGCGTGGCGCTTACGGAGCGCTCTATATGCTGGGCCTCTCCTATGATTTTTTCCCCTACAAGAAGGCATTCTCCGGCGGGTTCGCGATCACGCCCACACTCGGCGCACGCTTTCTGCCCGGCAGCCCGATTGACGCTGTGTCAGTTCTGTTGGGCGTTGATTTCGTCTGGTGGACGGGCCTGCCCAAAAACCAGCTGGACTTGCCACCCGATCGCGCTTTCTAAGGGCCACCATGCTCAAAACGCTGTTCACTTTGGCGTGGCCAATCATCCTGGCGCGCTCAGCCCAATCCGTGATCGGCTTTTCGGACGCCTTGATGAGCGCTTCGCTCGGGCAGTCCGCTTTGGCGGCCGTGACCACGGGCGGCCTCAACTTTTTCGCGATGGTGATCTTCCCGATGGGTCTCGCTTACATCCTGCAAAGCTTCGCGGCGCAGTTTAAGGGCAAAGGCGACCTGGCGGCGGCCCGGCGTTACGGGCACTACGGCCTCATGTTGTCCTCGCTGTTCTTGCTGCTTGGTTTTGCAGCGCCGCTCGGCGTGGATCGTTTTTTATCCTGGTTCCCCTACGAGGCGAATGTGCGCGAGCCGATGCGCGCGTACCTTGTGATTCGGTTCACTTCCCTTGGCGCCGTGGTGGCCACAGAGGTGCTGGGCAACTGGTTCGGCGGCCTCGGCAACACACGCTTGCAAATGATCGCCAGCGTTGTGGCAATGGTGGTCAACGTGCTGTTGAACTACGCGCTCATCGGTGGCCATTGGGGCGCACCCGCGCTGGGCGTGGCGGGGGCGGCGTGGGCCAGTTCGATCGCCACGTGGTGTGGCGTGGCCGTGCTTTTGTGGGCGTTCGTCACGCGGCGAATGACTGGAAAGATCGAGGGGCCGCTGCGCCTGCGCGCCAGCGAATTTTGGCGCATGCTGCGCTTTGGCGTGCCCCACGGCTTTAACTGGTTCCTCGAGTTCACAGCGTTTTGGATCTTCATCACGGTGGTCATCGCCAAACTTGGCACCACTGTGCTGGCCGCCTTCATGGTGGTGATGCAAATCAACTCGGTTTCGTTCATGCCTGCGTTTGGCCTCAGTTGCGCGGGCGCCATCTTGGCGGGCCAAGCCATTGGCGAAAATCACAAAGACAAAGTGCCCGGCGTGCTCAAGCACACGTTGATCATCACATGCCTTTGGCAGGGATCGGTGGGCCTCATCTATCTCGCCTTGCCCCGCTATCTCATAAGCCTCTTCGCACCCGATGGCCAAGACGCCGCGGAACTCATCCGCGTGGGACGCACGATGTTGGCCATCTCCGCCTGCTGGCAATTGTTTGACGCCGTGGTCATCAGCCTCAGCGAAATTCTGCGGTCCGCGGGAGATACGGCCTGGTGCTTGTGGGCGCGCGTGGTGTTGGCCTGGCTCACCTTCATGCCGGTGGCCTATTATGTGGTCAGCGTGCGCCACCAGGGCTATGTGGCTGCGATGATGTGCCTTATGGGGTATCTGGTTCTCTTGGCCATCGCTTTTTCCTGGCGCTTTCGCGCGGGCGCCTGGCGCAGAATCGATCTCACGGGCAGCCACGAGTTGCCCATCTAGCGCCACGCCCCTTACACTGCGGGCGATGTTCCGTTGTATCAGCCACTTTGATGGCTACAGTGAGGCCTTTGTGCTCGCCATATGGGACGCGGCCGCTTTATCATGGGTTGATGCAACCGCGCCCGCTCCTAGCAATTCTGCTGATCGCTTTCGCCTTGAATGCCACTGCCTGCCGAACAAGCGGAGGCGGCATGTCACCGAAGGCGCTTGAGGAATTGAGGCTGCACGCGCAGCAGGGGGACGATAAGGCACAGTACGACCTTGGCAAGCTTCTGATCGAAGGGCGCGCCGTTGCGCCCAACTACGAAGAGGCGCTTGGTTTGTTCAACAGGTCGGCTGCCAAAGGAAACGCTTCGGCACAGTACCAGCTTGGGCTTGCGCACTACCTGGGACGTGGCGTGGCGCAAGACTTAACGCGCGCTAGACATTGGTATGAGCTGGCCGCAAAGCAAGGTCAACTGGATGCGCTGAACGACCTCGGTGTGATGTACCACAACGGTGAGGGCGTCTTCAAAGACGCAGCGAAGGCGCTGCGGTTCTATAAGGCCGCAGCGGCTAAAGGGCACCCAGGCGCGCAGTGCAACCTTGCGATCATGTACGACAACGCCCAGGGCGTGGCGCGAGATGTCCACGAAGCGATCCGGTGGCTCACGCTGTCAGCGGCCCAGAACCATGCGACTGCGCAATACAATCTGGCCGTCATGTATGAGTCCGGTGAAGGTGTGCCAAAGGATCTGAAGAAAGCGGCTCAACTTTACACGGCGTCCGCAAAGCAAGGGAACGTCCAAGCGCAATACAACCTTGGTCTGATGTACGACAGCGGGCGTGGTGTGGAGTCGGATCCAACGATGGCCGCGGGTCTATACCTGTTGGGCGCGAGGCAAGGCTACGCACCAGCTCAGCACAACCTCGCCGTTGCGTACGACAACGGTGACGGCGTTCGCCCAAATCCGCAGCTCGCTGCAAAGCTTTATGCCTTGGCCTCCGCACAAGGCCACAGGGGCTCGCAGAACAATTTGGGCCTCATGTATGACAATGGTCGGGGCGTGGATCAGAATGTTGATCACGCATTCGAATGGTTTTTTCTCGCGAGGGCGATGGGCGATTTCAACGCTCAAAATAACCTCGCATTGATGTATCAGTATGGTCGGGGCGTGGACAAAAATGTCCCCGAAGCTGTCCGGTTGTTCGAGCTATCGTCCGCACAGGGTGACGCCAACGCTCTTTCCAACCTGGCACTCGTCTATTTGAACGGAGACGGTGTGGCCCAAGACAAGGTGCGCGCCTATGGGTTGTTCATGTTGGCCGCGCTCAGGGGCTCACAACGAGGTGCGACGTACCTAAAGGGTACATCCCAAGAGCTGACGGCGCTTGAGATCAAAGAAGCCGAGGCAATCACGAAAGGATGGAAACCGCCTTCGCCGCTGCCGCCCAGGCTGCTCACCTCTACTTCGCCGTCGCCAGCTCCTTCTCGATGATAGAGCGATTTCCGACGTATGAGAAGATCGTGCTGCCTTCGCACACTCGCAGAGCACGCTTGATCTCGTCATCGGAGGCGCTTTTTCTAAGACCGATGATCGGCATGCCGAGATCAGGGCGCCTCTCAGTAGCAGGCGTTCGGCTCAAACTAAATGCGGTAGCCATTGCCGTCTCCGCTGCTGTTTGAAACCGCAGATTGTCATGCGTTGTGCGCGCCCATGCGATCTGACTCCGCGTGCCCGCGTCGATCGTTCCTTTCATAACACTTGCCCATACGCCTTTGGTGATTCTCAATGCGTCCTTGAACTGGCTTTCATTGACTGAAAAGCTCACAAGCAGATCTGCCGCCCCGCCGCTAAGCGTTCTGGCCTTGGCGTCCAGGTTATACGTCAGGCCAGCGTCATAGCGAAGCCTCGTCGAAAGCCACGACGCCAAGATGCCGAGAGCTTCCTGGTTGATGGCGCCATCCTCGTCCTTGTCATTTGGCAGCCGGCAGGCGATCTTCAACTCGATTGAAGGAGCGCCAGGCAGGTCTTCAACCACAGTTTGCGGCTCGCCGGAACGAGGCGGAGAAACCTTGGGGACCTTGCGCGTGACCGCCAGTGGTTCGACTTTTGGCTGCCAGGCTTGCAACCAATCACGAACAAGTTGCTCCATCGTATCGAGGCTCTCATCCGCGACTAGCACAACGATGGCGTTCGCCGGGTTGCGCAGCTGCGCGGTGGCGCGCCTCATATCATCGGCTGTCAGAGCGCGTATCTGCGCGACACTGACTTCCGTGACAAAACCACTGTCTGCTCCATAAAGAAGCTGTATTACCTGCTCATAGGCCTTTTCGCGGGGATCGCGTTTGGCCGCCTGAGCCGCATTGTCTTTGATGCTCAGTTCGGATTTGTTCTGTTCCTTGGTGCCCTGGGCGAAGACGGCTTCCCAATCGAAGAGCTTCTCAGTGACCCGAATCTTCTGAGCCACTCGGTAAAGGATGCTGTGCAGGTTTCCGGAACCACCCTGGATAAGATCTACGTCGGCATCAACATCGTCGCCAGCCGACCACGTAAGCCAACCCCCGTTGACGTTCGACTGCACCGTCCGCTCAAGGTGGCGAAGCATGCGGGCCGCAGCAGGCTTCGTGGACTGCAAAGTAGCCCCCTTCCACACCACGGCAGCCGCGGCGGTAGGAAACTGTTTCCGACTCAGCAAGGCGACCTGCATGCCATTGGGCAAGGTCAAAAGTCTGCGGTTGTGTGGCTCAAACTCTGGAGGGCCTGCGGCCACAGGGGGAGACGGGAACGAATTCGCCCCTTCCGCCGTTATGTCGGCCGCGCTTTCTGGCGCGTAGTTGACGACAGGAAGTTCTGCGGCTTTTTGTGCCACTTCGGGCTCGATAAACATCACGCGCGCTCGGCCTGGAGCCAACAGCCACTGTGCATACGCCGCGACCAAGTTGCCCTCAGTTTGAAGCACCCTTTGCAGCGCCTCGACATAAAAGATTCCTTTGCCTCGATAGAGCGCAAATTCCGACCAACGGGTCGTTCGCTGAACGAAAGGCTCGGAGTCCAACAACGCCGCCAAGATCACACTTTGCCGAGTCTGAGCCAACCGTTGCGTCTCTTCCTCTAATTGCGACTCATAGTTAGAGCGCGCGTCGATGTTGAAGACAAAGGGGAGCATCAAACTTCTAACGGCGAGTTGGGTGTTTTCTTGCCACCTCGTGGCGTCCTCGAAATCTAAAGACAAAACCAGCAGTGTGTCGTCGCGATAGTGAATGGGGAAAATGCTTGCCGAATGCACACCTTCAAGACGTTCGAGGTACCAAAGCACCTTTTGAAAAACTTTGGTGTTTCCGAACAGCTGCGAATAGTGCCCTGCACGACCGTAAATGGACGGTAGGCGCCACAGGCTTACGGAACGTGGCCGCGTGATGCCTACGGCCTTATGCGAGACGAAACCGCCTTCGGGTACTGCGGCAAGATCGACGTCGAACACGGCTTCTTTCGGTTTGGGGGAAGCATCGAAACTGCCCTTTTTGATCATCACAGAAGGCAACTGCTTAATGACCTCTTCGTCGAAGTCTAAGCCCTGCAAATCGCCCACCACGGCGAGGCTCGCGTTTGAGGGCACGTACAAACGATTGACGAAGGCTTGAGCGTCCGGGATGGTGAATTTAGCAATGCTGGCACGGTTTCCGCCCACAGGCCGTATGTATGGATGGCCCGCAGGAAAAATGGCTTGGTGGATCCAACCCATCAGTTGCCCGGGCTCACCCGTTTCGTCCCGATCGAGTGACTCGTTAAGGACAATGGAACGCTCGAGTTCAACCTGGGCCATAGGGATGTGCTCGAGATGAGCGTCGAACAAGCGAGCGAAGACAGTGAGCGCGGTCTTCAACGACCCGCGCGGCACGGAAGCGATGAACTCCGTCGATGTGGGGCGTGTGAATGCATTGACATTCGTGGCGCCTATCATGGTCATAAGTTCCGAATAGGTTTGCCCCTTCGGACCAACGGGCATCCTGAACATGAGGTGCTCAACCCAATGCGCGAGCCCCGCCTGATCGGCAGGATCATCTTGGCTTCCCGCCGCCACATTCAACGACAAGGCCACCATACCCCGAGCCGCCGCATGCTCCGTCAATAGCCACAGGCCGCTCGGAAGTCGCGTCTCCTTAACGTCGTACTTGATCTTGCCCATGCCTGGGGTCTTTGGATTCGTTCCCACCCAAACCAGATGCGGATCTTCCAGCAGCCCATTGCCGGCGAGCGGATGTGGGGCGTTTTTCGGTGCGACTGTGGCACAAGAAGCAAGGCAAAGTAGTGCCAGCAAATTAAGACGCGTCGTATGCACAGCACTAATTAAGCCGTTTGTGTCGCATCTTGCAATTACAAACGCGCTCTAGGGCAACCGCCATGGTGGGCGTCATCGTTTCGCTCCCACGAGCCCTAGGAGAGAGATTCCCGTGTTGCCCAATGGCGTGGCGCTTCGGCAATGGGTGTTAGCGCTTCCCTTCGTGTTGCGCTTTCCCTTGGCGTTCGACGCTCGCCTACTGGGCGCTGTACACCGTCTGTTCACAGACACGGTGGCAGCCTTTTATCGCGAGGCGCGCGTGTTACTGGGCTTAGCCAACCAACGGTTGCAGCTAGGTTCTTGGCCCCAACTTGGCGCGAATTGCCGCGACGAATGCATCCAGATCACCCAGGTGATTCTCAAGCACATCCCTTACGATAGCCGGATCCACTTCAGTGTATCCGTGTACCAAAATATTGCGGAAGCCTGCCATGCGCGACAAGCCTTCGGCTTGATTTGTTGTTACCCACGCGTGGTTGGCCAGAAGGTCGAACAGCGAACGGTTGGTTTTTGGCTCACCCAGGCGCTCGTCTGAGATGATGTGTGATGCAATGTCCAGCGCCGATTGAATCGCAATCTGGAGGGTGTGCTCAACGAACCGCAGTTCCCGTATTTCATGCAACAGGGAAGGCCGCGCTTGTTCACGCAGCTCGCGCAAGCAGGTTTCAATAAAGGCAAGCTTCTTGGCCAATAGAGGTTCGTCAGTCATGCGGACACTTTTTTCGGATGCCGATACTCTTCGAGGTATGGCAACAAATCAAAGTACTCGTTCCGTGCCTTGACCTCGAATGCGATGCGCGCTTGGCGATCAATATCCGCCACCAAAGTGCCGCCTTGCAATACGCGCCGAACAAGATCCACCGGCGCATCGTTTAGCACCACAAGATCGACCGGCAGCGATAGCAGCCGTTCCAGTTCGCCCGCAAGGCCAAGATGCAGCCCTGCGAAAGTCTTTGGTGGGGCGGTCCTTAATAACACCGCCACGTCAACATCGCTGTCGGCTCGGAACTTGCCCGTGGCGTGGCTGCCGAAAAGGTATACAGCCGACACTTCGTCTGCCTTGTTCGCAAAGTAATCCGCTAACAGCTGCGTGGCTGGGGACGTCACCGCGCAACTATACAATGGACGCGTCGCGCGGGCGATGTCCCACAAGTTGTTCGCGACAACGAGGCCGAGGATGTATCCGTCGGCGCCTTGGTGTACCTTGACAACTGATTCCCTTCAATCCTGTACTGGGTGCGACCGTGCGGGCGCCTGGCGCAAAATCGATCTCACCAGCAGCCACGAGTTGCCCATCTAGCGCCGCGCCCCTTACACTGCGGGCGATGTTCCGTTGTCTCCCGCTCGTCACTTGCTTGAGCTTGACAGCCTGCGCGGCTGCCACACCTTTGCCGCCCGCGCCACCCATCAAGGCCGCCGTGGATGTGAACCCGCCCCAGCCGCCCGATCCGTCGCTGTACAAAGACGCAAAGGCCAGCATCGAAACGCGCGTGCAGTCGTTGCTCGCCCAGATGACGCTCGAAGAAAAGGTCGCGCAAACAACAACAGTTTGGACGCCCGAGCTGTTTGAACACGCAGCCACATTGCCCGTGGCGCAGGCGCAAAAGATGTGGCCGCACGGCATCGGCCTGGTGGCCTTGCCCATCGATAAGGTACCTGCCCAACAACACGCACAGCTTGCAAATGATGTGCAGCGTTTTGCCACGCAAAACACACGCCTCGGCATCCCGGCTCTCATCATCGCGGAGGCGCTGCACGGCACGCAGGCCAAAGGCGCCACTGTGTTTCCGCAAGCCATTGCGCTGGGTGCCACGTGGGATCGCGATCTGTTGCGCTCCGTCTTCACTGTGGCGGCGGCCGAAGCGCGCGCCGTGGGTGCAAACCAAGTGTTGGCACCCGTTGTGGACGTGGCCCGCGAGCCGCGGTTTGGCCGCACCGAAGAGATGTACGGCGAAGATCCTTACCTCGTCGGTGAGTTGGGCCTGGCGGCGGTGCAAGGCTTTCAAGGCGAGGGCGCCCTGCTCGGTAAGCCACACGTGGCCGCCACGCTCAAACACTTTGCGGGCCACGGCCAGCCTGAAGGCGGACGCAACACGGCGCCTGCCAACATTGGCATGCGGTACTTCCAAGAAGTGCATTTGTGGCCCTTCGAACGCATCACGAAAGCCACGCCCATCGCCAGCGTGATGGCGTCTTACAACGAAGTGGATGGTGTGCCCTCGCACGCAAACCGGTGGTTGTTGACCGAACAATTGCGTAACGCCTGGGGGTTTTCCGGCTATGTGGTCGCCGATCTTCGCGGCGTCGAACGCTTGCTGGCCGTTCATCACGTGGTGGCCACACCCGAGGACGCCGCGCGCGTGGCCCTGTGGTCGGGTGTGGATCTGGAATTGGCCAACCGCAACCACACGTATCCGACGCTGGTTTCACAGATCAACAACGGCCGCGTGGCCGCCCAAACCTTGGACCAAGCCGTGGCGCGCGTGTTGAGCGTGAAGTTTCGCTTAGGCTTGTTTGATGAACCATTTGTGGATCCAAACGCCGCCATTAACACCGTGGGCGCGCCCGCGCACGCCGCCTTGGCACGTAAGGCCGCTGAGAAGGCTTTGGTGCTGCTGAAAAATGATCAGTTGCTGCCGCTTGATGAAAAACGCATCAAACATCTGGCCATCATCGGCCCCAACGCTGGCAGCGTTCATTTGGGCGGCTACTCGGTTGAACCCTTCGAAGGCACCAGCATCAAGGCGGGCCTTGAACAAGCAGCCGCAGGCAAGTTTGACGTGCGTTACGCCGAGGGCGTTCGCATCATCGAATCAGAGGCCACGTTCTGGAAAGATGGCGACATCATCGCCGCCGATCCGCAAAAGAATGCAAAACGCATCGCGGACGCTGTGAAGGTGGCGCGAACGGCTGACGTGATCGTGCTGGCCTTGGGTGACAACGAAAGCGTCAACCGCGAAGCTTGGGGTGAAAATCATCTAGGCGATCGCACGGATCTGACACTGCTTGGCGATCAGAACAAACTTGTTGAAGCGCTGTCGGCTTTGAAAAAGCCAATGGTGGTGGTGTTCATTGGCGGCCGCCCGCTTGAACTCGCCAGCGTGGCGTCACACGCGCACGCGATCTTATGCGGTTTTTACCTGGGCCAACACACGGGCGAAGCGGTGGCCGACGCTTTGTTCGGTCGCATCAACCCAGGCGGAAAACTGCCCATCACGTTTCCACAAACGTCAGGGCAAGCGCCGTTTAATTATGATCACAAGCCTTCGCGCTTTCGCGCCTACGTAGGCAACATAGACAAGCCACTTTATCCTTTTGGCCATGGGCTTTCGTACACAACGTTCGCGTACGGCCCGCCGCAACTTTCCGCCGCAACCATTAAAGCCGGCCAAAGCGTCACAGTCACCGTAGACGTCACAAACACAGGCAAAGTTGCCGGCGATGCCGTGGCCCAACTCTACCTTCACGATCAAGTGGCCGCCGTCACGCGGCCCGTGAAATCGTTGCGTGAATTCGCGCGACTTACGTTGGCGGCAGGCGAATCCAAGCGTGTGTCATTCACCCTGCCTCCCGTGGCGTTTGCTTTTTACGGCATCGACGGAACGCGCGTGGTGGAGCCCGGCGCTTTCGATGTCATGGTCGGCGGCAGCTCGGAAGAGTTGCAAAGCACAACGCTGACGATCACCGAATGATCTGGGAACACTCGGCTTGATCGGGTGCGGACTTACAGAGCTCTGCAGGCGTCAAGCGCCGGCTCCACAAGCGAACGTTGTCGAGCCCGCCGGTAAATGGATCGTAATCAAGCGCGGTGCCCACGAACAAAGGTGCTTTGGTTACGGTGGGCTCAAAACCAGGGTCCGTCCGCGACCCGACGCTGATACCATTGATGAACATTGTGATGCCTTGGCCATCGTAGACGCAGGCGACGCCTTGCCACTGGCCAAGCTGTACATCTCGCAACGGCCCCGTCGCACGGATGTTGCCCACATCGCAAACCAACTCGCCTTTGCCGGTGATGAAAAGCGACATCACGTCGGGCACGGCCACCAACACTTGCGTTTGCGTTTCTGGCCAGGCCTGCAACTTGACCCACATATCCAAACTCAAACGCGACAACGCAAACAAAGATGTGGCGGGTGTTTGTAGCCCCACCGCATTTTTCACCCAATAAGCCGCACCGTCCGCCCCCGGCATGAACGCCGGCTCGCCCGTCACCACAACCGCGTTCGAAGACAAATCGCGCAGCGATCCCTCGAACGCCAAACAGAACTGCAGATCACTGTTGTTGGGGTCGCAACCGGGGCCAACCACGCGGGGGCCGCCGGCGTCTGGCGCTCCTGCTTCGGTGAACGCCACGTCCGCCGTGACAGGAGCGTCCGCCAAGTCATCACGAACAGCGCCGTCGAACGGAAGCGCGTCGAGGCGTGGCTGGCCACCGTCGCCACCGTCCAAGTCGTACGCGGGGTTGTCCACCAAACAAGCCGCGCTCGTAAGCGCGTACGCCATCACCGCCAACAGGCATCGACTGTCACCGAACTGCAACGGACCCACCGGGGTTGAGGATACTGGTAGATTCCCCACCTTGCCCCACCTGCAGGCCGCTTTTTGTGCTGATCTCCGTCGATCGCGACGCTCCGCTTCAACCAGCCAGGGCATTTTCGCCTGCGGCAACCACCTCGGATTGGCTTTACGCTTAAAGCATGGTGAAGCGGTACCTGGGACTGGCGGTTTACCTTTGCGGCCTCACGAGCGCCGCACACGCACAAACGATCGTCCGCACGTTGGGTGCCAGCGACGATCGCTATATGCCCGGCGTGGCTGAGTCCGCCACCGGCTGGCAGGCTTCGATTCCGCCGCTCGTTGAGTCAGGGCCCGTCCGCGCCACCGGGGGAGGCTTTTGCTTTTCGGGCGGCCACCCCACCACGCTGGCGGATCACGATGAATCCGAACCGCAGATGTGGCACGAATCTACGGGGCACCACAAACACAGCTACGCGCCGGTTGATCTGCGCCTCTTCACGTTCGATGGCGCGTGTTATCAATTCACCGGCGATCCCAGCGATTTCGGCGCGTATTCAGGCCTGTTTTCCTTTCACGGCATGCATCCGATCCCGCAAGAAAAGGGCGGCGGCTGGTGCTACCAAGACAACGATCACAGCCACGCGTTCCGTATGCGCTCGCCTTACATGCAACGCATCGCTGAACGTTACTACTGGGGCGGCGGATTCGATGCGCAGTTCCGCGTTTACTATCCCTACTACGTTCACTTCTTCCGCGACCTTTACCCGCTCTATTATTCCGAAGGCCGATACCTGCAAAACCGCGCGCGTGCGCCTTCGATCAAAACGGTGCCCATGCCTGCCGAGATGTTGAGCTGGGGCCCGCCGCCCGAACGCGACGACGCCCCGGCGCCTGTGGCCGCACCGGCCGCGCCCGCGCCGCCTCCGCCTTCGTCTTTGCAATCCGACAACCCGGTGTCCTTCGCGACGCCGCCCATCCCGCTTGGCTACGGCTATCCCTACGCTCGCCCTGCCTACGGCTATCAAACCTTCGGAGCGCCCTTGGGTGGTTATGGCCAGCACCGTCCGCCTGCCACGGCGCCCCCCGCGCCTGCGCCGCCTGCCACGCCACCGCCCGCGCCGCGCCGGCCACCGCCCAGCGGTCCTGCGTACAGCGTGCAGCCGCGCGTGCGATAGGGGCCCGATCGCGCAGCAATTTTGGGCTATGGTCCCGCCATGTCGGGCGCCGCGCTTTATTTGGTATCCACGCCCTTGGGCAACCTTCAGGACTTATCGCCCCGAGGCACCGACGTTCTGCGCACCGCTGACGTGCTTTACGCCGAAGACACGCGCACGGCCGCACGCTTGTTGAATGAACTGGGCATCCCGCGATCGGTGCAATCGTGCTTCGACGGCAACGAAGCTCAACGCGCCGAGGAAGTGGCCGCGCACTTTGCCGCCGGCAAAACGGTGGCGCTGTTTAGCGAAGCCGGCACGCCCGCGGTATCGGACCCGGGCTACCGCATGGTGCAAGCGGCGATCGCAGCGGGCGTGCGTGTGGTGCCCGTGCCTGGACCATCGGCGGTGCTGTGTGCGTTGGTGGCGTCAGGCTTGGCCACCGATAAGTTCTATTTCGGCGGGTTCTTGCCGCGCAAACAAGGCGCGCGTCGCCAGGCCATCGGTGAAGTCAAACAGCTTGCGGCCACCCTTATCTTCTTCGAATCGCCGATGCGCACCGCCGAAACGTTGGCCGACATGCTGGCCGTGCTGGGCGATCGCCCCGCCACAGTTGCACGTGAATTAACAAAGACCTACGAAGAGTTCGTGCGCGCGCCGCTGTCGCAGTTGTTTGCGCAATACGAACACGAGCGGCCGCTCGGCGAGATCACCTTGGTGGTCGCCGGCGCGCATGAGGCGGGGGCCACTAGCGATTCGGAAGTGACACTGGAAGATCAAGCGCGCGCGCTGCTGGCCGCCGGCCTCTCAGCCAAAGATGCCGCCCAGAAGCTGGCGTTCGACACGGGCGTGCCAAGGCGGCAAGCGTACGCGCTCGTACTTGAGCTCGCGCGCACAGGTGCCTCCGACCTATAACGCATCAGGTTGCATGGATCGAAAGTTAAGTGCTTCCTGCTGGGCATTCGTTCACCAGAGCAGCTGCAAACACACCCTTTACGAGGCGCCGTTTTCGAGACCTGGGTGGCCAGCGAAATGTACAAGGCGCGTGCCAACGCAGGGCATGGCGGGCAGGCTTCCCTGCCACTTGTGACCACATCGACAAGCTCGCATTAACAGGCATGATCCGGCAATGAAACGGTGCATTCGATTGGGTCTGTTCGTGGCCGCCAGCGCTGCGGGTCTGGTGGCGTGTTCGGATGACGAGAGTCGTACGCCAAGCTTGGACGGCGGCACAATCAACGGCGGCAGCGACGCGCTCATGGATGTGGCAGCCATGGATCAAAGACCCGGGGACACCAGTGGCGATGGAAGCCTTGCGCTTGATGCCGGGGTGGATGCAACGCCGGCCGATGCGGGTGTGGATGCGCCCCCGTGCAACGTGGCGCCCACCGCGGAAGCCACGGCCCGGCTTCGCGTGACCTGCGACGACTTCGTCAAAATCTATTTCAACGGTGTGCTGGTGGACGCACCCACAAGCCTGTGGTCCACGCTGAAGGAATACGATGTAAAGGTGTACTTATACCCGCAGAAGCGCAACGTGATCGCTTTCGAGTGCAAGAACGCTTATGAGCAAGGGGGTCTGGATCGCGGTGCCATCGCCGAGTTGGTGTACACGGCGGCCAACCAAACAAAGTACGTCAAAACAGATTCCACCTGGCGCGCCAGTGCAACGGCGCCTGCAAATTGGATTGATCTCAACTTCGATGACAAACAATGGGCTGCCGCGACGTCGCTCGGTGCCTCGGGGATACCGCCTTGGAGTCAAGTATTCCCAGATAGCGGGGCCGAATGGCTGTGGACGTACATTCCAAATGCAGCACCAGCCGACAAGCCCGACGACGAGACAAACTATTTCCGAAAGGTGTTCTTTATGGACACCCAAGGGGTGGCGTCTGACGTCGCTCCCGCTTGCCAATAAGAGAAGCGCCTAGACGCACGTTACCGTGGCGCCCCAGGCGGCGGCCAAACTAAAGTCACGAGCGCGCGATGCCGTTTATGAGGAGGAGCCACAAGCTCAGCCCCCACGGATAGAAGCGCACTCAAATGATTCAACTGGCATACGTAAGCAAAGCCGCCGCGCCAATGACGGACGACGAACTCTTGGCGTTGCTGACCAAATCGCGCAAGAACAACTTCAAACGCGGCGTGGGCGGCATATTGCTCTACCGCGACGGCCTGTTCTTTCAGATGCTCGAAGGCAAGGAAGCTGACGTCGATGCGATCTTCGCGAAAGTGCAGCAGGATCCTCGGCACCATGATGTGAACGTCCTTTCACGGCAGCCAACCTCCACAAGAAGCTTCATGGATTGGCGAATGGGCTTCGTGACGCCCGAAGCGTTGATACAAGCGAACCCAGCCTTCTCCGAGGCCCTGATTTCAGGCTCCGAACGTTTCGATTCCGATTTTGTAGAGGCGCTCGTTTCGCTATTTCGTTCGGGCGCCATGGCAGCCCTGATCTCCGACGGTTAGTGCGGCTGCACGCAGGCCCAACGAAAAACCGCAACAGGCACGCTTCGAGGTTGAGGCCATTTCTCGATCGATAGCCCCAACGCCGCTGCGTCGGCCACAATCCCATCAAGCATCCAGGCGGCGCAACAAACCCAGGTAAGACGCTAGAGTAGGTGCACTTTGCGGGGTCGTTTGCGACACAGTTGACTCCACCGCAGGTAAGACTCCTGTAGCTCTTCGGGCGAGGCATCTTGAGAGACTTTGGTAGGATCGATGGCATCCCAGGGATTTGGGAACGGCAGCGCGTTGCCATCCGCAGCGGCTTGTTCATTGGCGAGGCGCTCTGCCTCTGCCCGGGCCGTCTGCTCTGCCGTCTTCATCGCCTCAAAGGTATGCCCCGTGACAGGGGAAAGTGGCAAGCAAACCGCGCCACATCAGGGGCGTAACACATCGTGGCGCCCGCAAACTCACGAGATTAACGGACATATCACAGGCCACTGACCCGACCGATCCTTAGTGCCGTTCTTATCGTCCCGGAACGTGAATAGGCCGAGCGGAACGCGCCGGTAACTCACCTGGCACCAGCCGCCAAATAGTGATATTGGCTCGGTCGTGGCACGGCTCGTCATACCCGAGCGCGGAACGACTGGCACAGCAGGCACAGAGCCGGCCGACGTGCGGCATGCGCCGTTGGGGCGGCTGCTGGCGGCGGGCACTCTATTCGCCGACCGCTTTCGTGTGCGCGGTGCCTTAGGCAGCGGTTCGTCGGGGCACGTTGTGGTGGCCGAGGACACCGCCACGGGCCACGATGTGGCGCTGAAGATCTTCGCTGGCACCGGCCTGGCGGAGCGGTTCTCGCGCGAGGGCGCGCTTTTGGCCACGCTCTCGCACCCTGCGATCGTGGCCTACATCGATCATGGCGTCAGTGCAGCGGGTGAGCGCTATGTGGCCACAGCTCTGCTGCGCGGGCAAACCTTGAAGCAACGCTTGCGGCAGGGGCCCCTGTCACAAGCGGATGCGGCGCGCGTGGGTATGCGCGTGGCTTCGGCTTTGGCCATGGCGCACGCCAACGGCATCATTCACCGCGACATCAAGCCGGAAAACCTCATGGTGGTGGATGACGATCTCAATCAAGTCACGGTGCTTGATTTCGGGATCGCCCGTCACGTTGATTTTCTGCGTGTCACAGGTACGGGCCACTGGGTGGGCACGCCGATGTATATGGCGCCCGAACAGGCGCGCGGTGAAGCTGATCTCGATGGGCGTGCCGACCTGTTTTCGTTGGGCTGCGTGCTGCTTGAGTGTTTGCTCGCAAAGCCTTTGTTCGTGGGCGATTCTGCGTTGGCAACGCTGGCAAAGATTTGTTTTAGCGATCATGTGCCATTGGCTCAACTGTGCCCTGACGTTGATCCAGGCCTGCAGGACGTGCTCGCGGGCTTGCTGCTCAAAGATCGCGAACGCCGTACACCCAACGCAAAACTTGTGGTGCAAAACCTCGAACGGGTACTACCAACCTTGCTTGCACGCCCTGAGGCCCCGCCGCGTCAGCAACCGTCAAGCATTGGCTCGGGTGAACGGCGCGTGCACGCACTGCTACTGATCTCACCTGCGAGTAGCGAAGTCGATCAACATCCTGTGACCACGCAAGTCTCAGAAACTCTGTCGCGCGTGGCGCCCTGGACCAAAAGCGCGCAAACCTTGTTGGGCGGCACGGTGCTCGTTACGGTGCCGGGAGATTCGCCGATGGATCAAGCGGTGAATGCGGGCCGTTGCGCGTTGGCACTTAGAACAGTTTCAGGAGATCGCCGGTTCGCTCTAGGGCTGGGCCGCAAATTCAGTGACGTCGGTAACCAAGATCTGGCTGACGTGACCACCGCACTTCTAAGCTCAACGCAAGAGGGTGAGATCCGCGTGGATGAAACGGTGGCGGCGCTGCTGCAAGCTCGGTTCGAGGTGGCATCGAAGCTCACGGAAGAAGGCGAAGTATTCACGTTGCAGGCAGAGCGGCACTCACTCGAACCGCCACGAACGGTGCTGGGCAAAGTCTTGCCATGCGTCGGCCGGCAGCGCGAACTCGCCAATCTGCAAGCCATCTTTGCTGAATGTGTAATTGAACCAGGGGCACGCGCGATATTGGTCACGGCACCCGCAGGCGGTGGCAAGTCACGCGTCCGGTTCGAGCTCATGCAAGCGCTGCAGGCCCAGCGTCCCAGCCTTCACTTCTTGATCGCGCGCGGTGATCCGTTGCGCAGCAACGCGCCGCTCGGCGTGGTCGCGGCGCTGCTGCGTTCGAAGGCACAGATCCACGGAAGCGAAGATCGAACAACACAGCAGGCACTGGTTCTGAAGCACATTGGCAGGCACATCCACGAATCAGAGTCAGATCCGCAACACAAGCGCCGCACGATTGCGTTTTTGGGCGAATTGATGGGTGTGCCATTCTCAGACGATGGCCTCTTATCGCTTCAGACGGCCCGAAAAGATCCCCACGTCATGGGCGATCAAACGAAGCTCGCGTGGCTTGAGTTCGTGAAGCATGTGTCTGCAGACGAGCCCTTGGTGCTCGTGCTAGAAGATCTTCATTGGGGTGATTCTCCGAGCGTTCAGGCAATCGACGATGCGATGCGCGTCTATCGCGATCGGCCAATATTCGTGGCAGCGTTTGCTCGGCCAGAGATCGAGATGCGCTTTCCAAGGTTGTGGAGAGCCCGGTCGCTTGAGCACGTGAACTTGCGCCCGCTCCCAGCCAGCGCGCTCACACAGCTCGTAAGTGAGGTTCTGCCGGAGGCGGCGCCAGAGCTTGTGGCGCGGCTTACGCGGCACTGCGATGGTAACCCATTTTTCTTGGAAGAGTTGCTCCGCGCGCAGGATGTGCGCTCAGCATTGGAGCGTGAAGACGCCGCGCCGAGCAGTGTGTTGGGCGTCATCCAAGCGCGGTTTGATGCACTGGGCGAGGAGGCCAAGCGAGTACTTCGCGCAGCCAGCGTGTTTGGTGAACGGTTCGCCTTTGCGGGTTTGAACGCTCTTCTTAAGCCTGACGCCTCGACGTCAATAGAGCGATCCCTTGATCTCCTATCGGACAAGGAAATTATCTATATGCGGGAGCATAACGACCAGAATGAATTTGCATTTCGCCACGCGCTATTGCGCGATGCAGCCTACGACATGATCACTCAAGCAGATCGGAAAGCCGCACACTTGGCCGCAGGGCTATGGTTAGAGGCTGATTCGTTCCCTCCTGTTCCTTCTGAACTCGTCGAGCATTTTGAACAAGGCGGCAGCGGCGACAAGGCAGCACTGTGGTGCTGCGCAGCCGCGAAGGACGCAATGGCTGGGGCGGATGTCAATCAGGCCATCGCATTCGGACAGCGCGGGTTGGCAAACGGTGCTCAAGGAGAACTACACGGCTCGCTGAGAATGCTGCAAGCCGAAGCCCTCACTTGGAGAGGAGACTTCGAGCAAGCCGAAAACTACTTTCATGAAGCTTTCAACCGGTTGCCGCCAAACGCCGCTAGAACCGGGTACTTGCATTTTATGGTGTGCCTCATCAACCTCAGCAAACATCGAGATGCCGTGACCTTCGCAACACGGCTGTCAGCTGAGCTAGACAGCCTGGCGGCATTGGATACGCAGAAAGCTCTTGCGGCGGCAGTAACTGCGTGCATTTTCTTGGGCGATGAGCCAGCAATGGCCTTTTTGTTGCAATTTCGGACGGAGACGCTCGACGAATGCACTCTCGGTCACTGGCTCGTGTCAGACGGTACGAGAATCTTATCTGGTGGTGATCCACTCAAAGCAATCACCGCGTTCACCCAGGCCGTCGCAGCTTTTCGATCGGCGGGAGATTTGAAATATGAACTCAACGCTGATTTCTACGCGTCCGTCGCCCTTGCTGATCTTGGAGACTATCGAGGAGCCCAGGATGGTCTGAACCAGATCCGGCAAAAGACCCTGTCACTCAACTTGCTCTCGCTTCAACTGGGTGTGGACGCAAATCTACTCGCAATCTATCTTCGAACCGGTGATCCTGGACGCACCTTGAGAGAGGGCCACAGTGTTCTAAGCAAGTTGCGCGAATGCAACGGCGACAACATCTGGTACTGCATGGCCGTCATGGCGCAGGCCTATCTTAACCTCGGTGATGTTCCGAGCGCCCAGCTTGCTTCGGCCGAGAGTGTCGAGGCCTCCAAAAATCATACTGCGTTTGTTCCTCTCGCGGCTTCCGTACGCGCAAAAGTTCTCTTGGCTTCGAGGCAAATCACGTCCGCCATAGCCATGTCCCGCGTCGCTATGGAGGCGGTATTCGCAAAGAAGCCACTCATGGACGGCGAAATGCTCGCCCGCTCCACCTACGTCGATTGCCTTCTAGCCGTCGGCCGCCACGAAGACGCCGTCGCCACTGCACGAGGCAATGCCCAACGCCTTGCCCACCTCACGACCAGGATCACCGCGCCCAAGTACCAACTCACCTACTTGCACAACATCCCCGAAAACCGAGACGTTGTTCGGCAAGCGCGCGAGCTGGGCATCGACTTGAATACGCCGGACCTGCGCGTCTTGCTCTTGTAAAACGTCACGTGCGAAACCGAGTGAGATCGATTCCGTATCGATCTACCGCGCGTTTCACAACCTTCCACTCGCGCTCTAGCTTGCGGGCCACGTGATTCACGTTGCCGCGGTATTGCTCCAGCAAAGCCTCTAGCTCTTCTCTTGAAGGCATTGCGCGAGGCACGCGGCGTACTTCTTCGGTGGGCGCCACGGGGCGCATCTGCGGCGGAGGTGCCACAGTTTGTGGAGCTGTGGGTGGTGTCGCTTGCGTGACAAAGGGTGGCAGATGTTCACGCGTCACAGTGGCTTCGCCTTTGCTGAACACCAATGCCTCTTTGATCACGGCCTCAAGCTCGCGCACGTTGCGGGGCCAGGGGTATGTCATCAAGGCCAGAAAGGCAGCGGCGTCGATGGGCTTGACTGCCTTTCCCATGAAGTGGGCGATCAATTCGCCGATGTCTTCGCGACGATCACACAAGGGTGGCAACACAGGCGGGTTGGCGCCAAGGCGTGCCATCAATTCTTCTCGCACACCGGGGGCACCTGTTTGGGCAAGCAAGTGGCTGGTGGCGCCAATGATGCGCACGTCCACTTTGCGTGCACTGGTGGCGCCCAAAGGCCAAACCTCTTTGGTTTGCACGAACCGCAGCAGCTTGGCTTGCGCGGTGGCGGGCATGTCGCCAATTTCATCCAACAGCAACGTGCCGCCATGGGCTTCGGCGATCACACCGGCCTTGCCCTCTTTCGCCTGCGAGTGCGCGCCGCGCATGAAGCCGAACAGTTCGCTTTCCACCAATTCAGCAGGAATGGCCGCGCAATTGATGGCAACGAATGCGCCTTTGCGTTGGCTGTATTCGTGAACCGCGCGCGCATACACTTCCTTGCCCACCCCCGTTTCGCCCACCAACAGCAGCTCGCTTGTGGTCTCCGCCAAAAAGCGCAAACGACGCAACAGACGTGCGAACCGCGGTTGCCGCGTGGGCACCGGACCAAACGGCTGCAACAGCTCGCCATCAATGGCCTCAAGCTCCTGCGGGTTGGCCCAGCGAAACACAAACGCCTCGCCGCCCGCATAGATCCAATCGCCGTCGCGCAAAGGCGCGGGAGCCGACAACCTCCGGCCGTTGAGAAACGTACCGTTGGTGCTGTTGTTGTCAGCCAGCCAGAAACCTTCCACAGAACGAATCCATGCGTGCTGGCCCGAAGCCTGCGGATGCGAAAGCGCAAACACATGCGGCGCGTGCCCATGCGGTTTCCGCCCGAAAAGCACCCCTTGGCTACCCACGCTGAACGGCGGCGCCGCCCCTAGTTCAGAGCGCGTTCGCCCCCCCAAGGCCGCATTGCCAGCCGGTACCAGCACCGCGGTGGCGGCGCTCGTAGCCGCGCCCCCGCCCACTTCCGTGGAGGCAGACAATGCGGCATCAGTGGCGTCAGGCATGCTCATGGGCGAGGTATCTAGTTAGGTCGGTTCAAGGCACCGCTCAAGCATGAATTGACGCGCGGGCGATGTTTTGAACCTAGCTGAGGATCCGGCACCAACGTCCCGAATCGGCAGAAGACCCTTGTGGTACCTTTCGTTCGGGACGCGCCTCGTGGAAAAGTCAGAATTCGCGCCTGCTCAATACCTAGATTGGGAGCGGTCCCGGTCCGGGCGTCACGAGTATTTCCGCGGCGGAGTGTTCGCGATGGCCGGCGGAACCCCTCGCCACAATTTGCTTACCGCCCGAGTGAGCGCGGCGCTAAGTGCGGCGCTGGACGACAAGGGCTGTTTCGTCTTCTTCCAACCAGAAGGTGGCGCTGGCGGGTGAACGGTACGTCTATCCCGACCTTAGCGTCGTTTGCGGCCCGCCCGAATTAGAGACCGGCACCAACGACGTGCTTGT
This sequence comes from Deltaproteobacteria bacterium, assembly GCA_033763315.1. Classification (GTDB taxonomy): domain Bacteria; phylum Myxococcota_A; class Polyangia; order Fen-1088; family Fen-1088; genus JAGTJU01. Next base: position 337,332 of record JANRKS010000032.1, on the reverse strand, counting down.
GAACCCTCAGGTAATCGTGGAAGTGCTGTCGGCATCCACGGAATCGTACGATCGTGGCCTCAAGTCGGACGGCTACCAGCGCCTTGCGTCTCTTCGCGACTACGTCCTGGTGTCGCAAACCGAGGCCAGAATCGAGCACTTCGGGCGGGATGACGGAGGCACTTGGACGTACCGCTCAGCGGGGGCCGGTGAGCGACTCACCCTGCAGGCTGGCGCGGTGATGGACATCGATGGCATTTTCGCGCGCGCTTTCGACATTGGAGGCGACACCGACTCGTGGTTAGGTGCCAGAAGCGCAAAAAAGTGAAATCTTCTAGGGCCGCTGAGATCTGCAGACGGCAGCGGGGAACCATAAAGCGGCGGGCAGGTGTTCACACTGCGTGACGCACCTGTGCACCCATTTGCCTACAGCTAAGGAAACAAGAAAAAGGCCCCCGTAGGGGCCTCCCACCAGCTGCCTAGGAACTACAAAAGGGTACGGTTGTGATTGCTTGACGTTAATCCGCCAGCTCGTACGCCGGACTTACTCTTAATTTTCATGGCCACTCCTGGTTGGGTGATTGGTTCAGGTTTGGTTAGAACCCGAGTGCCGTTATCAGACCATCCGTTGGCCTACTTTGGCAAGTCAAAAAATTGACGATGGTCAAACAAGTGACGTATGGCACGGGCGTAGGTTTTGCGGGGCCCTTTGGCCCACGCGATGGGCTTGTCCTCGCCGCCTGGCCAGGGATTGTGGCAGCGCGCTCGTACTTAACCGAGCCTACAATAGCCGTCTAAGCCGCTTGAACGACTCGCACCGACACGTGTCGTCGTTCGGCGGGGACAATAACGATTGAAAGTTCTGCGCCTCAGCAACTGCGGACTCAAAGGCCGCTGGGCTGCCGCAGGTCTTTTGTATTGTTGCGATTGCAACCCTGACGAATAGCTGCTGGACAGAATCCGCACAAAGGGCAACAGCGGCGTCATGTGCACAGGCCACGGCGAGCAACAACTGACTTTGCGCCAAATATTCCATGCCTTGAACCGCGCTCAGAAATGCATGCAGTTCCGGACTTCCGTTCGACCCGTCCTTTGCCTTTAACAGAAGGCACCGCGCTTCATCGTGACGCCCTTGCTCCGAAAGTGCTCGCGCGGCCGCAACCCATCCAAAAACGGCAACCCGGAGAATGCCGTGCCGCTGTGCCAGGTCGCAAGCTTCCAGGGCAGCCCTCGCTGAGTCATCTACTCGACCTAGTTCCCAATAGATGTCAGCTAAGTTCGCGAGGGCCAGACTCTCGTGGAATGGAATTCCATTTTTGCGTACTTTTCGGAGGCACTCTTCTGCACACAAAAGCGCCTTGTCATAACGTGCGAGATCGGCCAAGTAACTTACCAAATTGAGCTGATTCGAGGCCGCTTCCTGAAAGTTGCCAGCGGCTTCAAAACAAGCGACAGCCCTATGGCAATGATGCTCCGCCTCCTCCCATCTACGGAGGCGACACATGACGTAGTATTGAAAGCAAGAAGCTGATGCTGAGACAGCTGGCTCGGCGGAGGCTAATGCCTCTGCCAACAACCCGGAAGAGTTGAGTGCGTCGCTAGCTTGTTGCGCAGCGGCCCAAAACGAACAAGCGCGAAGTACACTGCGCGCCCAAATTGCCCATCCTAAATCCTTTGATACATGTTGCTGAAGACGCTGGAGCGCTTCGAGGTATGCCTCTTCATTTTCGTTCTGAAACATGTCCCATCGAAGATGGCCGAGGGCTACCACTACCTCTCCCCAAGCCTCCATGTTGGCAACGCCATCGAGCACCTTCGTCGCCTCCACTCCGGCTAAGCGAGCATCTTCGTAGTTGGCCCTCCAGATCTGCACCCGCGCCTCCAACAACTTCACCAACCCCAGCTCTTCCCCCTCCACGCCGCACTTCACCGCGCGTTCGCAGTGCTTGATCGCATTCTCTAACTCCACCGACGCCAGCGCACGTTGCCCCGCCACGTAATGCCAGTGGCCCGCGCGCTTCATCTCCTCGGCGCATTCGAAGTGCTCTGCCAACTCGCCTGGGTTCTCAGCGCCGAGGCGCTCTAAGAATTCACCCGCAAGTAAGTGCCCCACCTTGCGATCGCGATCCGTCAGCGTGTCGTACGCGGCCTCGCGCACCAACGCGTGCCGGAACATGTACTCACGCCCCGAACCCGAGGCGCGGCGGTACACAATTTCGCGCGCCACTAGCACATCCAGATACTCTTCAACGTCTTTGAGGTTCGACTCGCCGATCAGCGTGCCCACGCCGCTGCGGCGGAAGGACATGCCGAACACGCTGGCCGCGCGCAGCACACGCTTTACGCCATCGCCTAAGCTATCGAAGCGGCCTTGAATGATGCTGAGGATCGAGGCAGGCGACGCTTGCGCCACGTCGTTGCCGCGCTCAACCGAAGCGCGCAAGAGTTCTTCAAGAAAGAAGGGGTTACCATCGGCACGCGCGCACAGCGCATCGGCTTGTTCATCGCTCGCCGTGGGCAGCGCCGCTTGCACCAAACGCCGCGCGTTTTTCGCGGAAAGCGGTGGCAAACCCAAACGCTCCACGTTGCGCCCATTCCACAGGCCCGGGTATTTCTCGTCGAGTGTGGGGCGCGCAAAGCCCATCACAAGCAAGCGCTTCTCTGCGTAAAGGCGCAAGGCCGCGTCCACCAAACCAAACGTGGCCGCGTCACCCCAGTGCAGATCCTCAAACACCAGCACCACCGGTGCGTGATCCAGCTCCGCTTCCACCCAATCGAGCCACGCCGCGCGCGTTTGATCTGCCATCGCGCGCGGATCTTGGCGCGTGGAACGCAACATCGGAAAGTCGTCGTCTGGAAAACGGATGTTCGCGATCTCGCCCAAGAACGAAACCACGCGTTGGCGATCTTCTGGCTTTGTGAAGCGACGCCCGAAGTACGCACCAAAACGCAGGCGCTGCACGTCTAGCGTTTCATAGCCACTGACGTCGGCCGCCGCACGAAGCGCGCCACCCAGCAACGACCACGCGCTGCCCGCACGCATCGATTCACCACGGCCCGCCAGCAGCGAGAAGTTGGTGCCGCGTGAGTAAAGGCGTTCCATCAATTCGTGACGAACGCGCGATTTACCGCCACCTGCCGGTGCTGTGACGATTACGGCGCGTGCGACACTGTCGTCAAGCACTTCGGCAAACAGGCTTTGCAGGCTCGAAAGCTCACGATCGCGGCCGATGCAGGGCGTGGGTTTGCCGAACAACGTGCGCGGCGGCTCGCGCAAACCTTTTTCAAACAGCAACCGTGCCGCTTGATCCGCGCCCGGCACCGCCGATGTTTCAAAGCGGCTCGCCAGCAGTTCATGTGAAAGATCGTCGAGGCGAATCACGCTGGGTGGTGCGCCCGCCAGCAAGCGGCCCGCGCGCTCCAGCACCTTGCCCACTGGCATCGGCGCGTCGCCATCCGCGCGGCCCGTGGCCACAGCAAACGCCGCCATAGGAAGCAAACGCCGCATTTCAAGCGCGCAGCGGGCCATCTCGAAGGTTTGCTCCGCGCTGCTGCCGCCGTTCGCATTCGTGAGCGCCAATGAGCCGTTGTAAAAGCGATCCACTTGCACGCCGAACGGCAAAGCCGATTTGCGCACGCGCGCCATCACTTGATCGTCGTAGAGATCCGGCGGCAGTTGCTCGCTCTCCACCGCCGGCATATCGCCCGGCGTGGCGGCGCCGGGCGTCGGCGGCAGCGGTGTGTTTACGCCCTTGCGCCACAAGCCGCGAATCGCTTTGAGCGACACAGGCGTGGGCGGATTCACAACGCCTGTAATGTTTGTGGTGGCCACCAGCAAGCTTGAAGAGCTGCGGCTGGCAGGGCTTTGCTTTGGTCCCTTGCGTGGCAGCTGCACCAACACAACCGAGAACAAACGCTGTTCGCCCGGTGTGACGATCGGCAGTGGTTTGTAATCCGCCGCGTGGCCATCGTTGGCGGGCACACCCGTACGCAATTCATCGGCCATCACCGCCAACATGCGTGCCAGTTCGGCCGTGTCGCCCGGGCGTTTTTCCGGGTCTTTTTCCAGCATGCCCCGTACAAGCGCCGCCAACGCCGGTGACACTTCAGGGCGGAAACGACGCACGTCCGGCGCCACTTCCAAGCAGATCTTCGCCAACACGGCCAACGGTGTTTCACCCGTGAAAGGCGGCTGCCCCGCCAAACACTCGAACAACACGCAGCCCATCGAGAACACGTCCGAACGCGCGTCCACGTCGGTCAAGCCGCGCGCTTGCTCGGGCGACATGTACATCGGCGTGCCCAGCGTGGCGCCCGTACGTGTGATCCGGCGCGTGTCGAACAAACGCCGTGCGATGCCGAAATCCAGCAGCTTCGCGTGCGAGATGCGCGATTCCGGCAGCAGCAGGTTTGCCGGCTTGATGTCACGGTGAACCACGCCGCGCCGGTGTGCCACCGCCAACGCATCCACCACACGCGCCGTCAATTGCACCGCTTGCAACACCGGCACAGCGCCGCCCGTCAGGTAATCCTCGAGCGTGCGGCCTTCAAGCCATTCCATCGCCAGGTAATGCTCGCCCGAGGGCGCCACGCCGTGGCCCAGGTAGCGCACGATCGCCGGATGCGAAAGCTCCGCCAACATCACCGCCTCTTGCACGAAGCGCTCCGCGTTTGGCCCTTCGCGCTCGAACAACACCTTTACCGCCGCCGGCTGGCCCGTCTGCAAGTCGCGCGCACGGTACACCGCCCCCATGCCGCCGTGACCAACCTCATATTCGGTCTCAAAGCGGCCACCGAAACGCCGTGGCTTTGTGTGTGCTGGCTGCACCCTCGCCCCCCACCATCGGCAGCTCCGTCACCCGACTTAACCCCCCATGAAGGCAATCTGCTTACAGTTTGGCAACGGCCAGGCGGCAGTCGCCTTCGCTCCCTCTGTTCATACGCGTGTTATAATTTAAGAGCGGACATCGTTATGACGACTCTCAAACTTACGCAGATCGGCAATTCGGTAGGTGTGATCCTTCCCAAAGAGGTGTTGGCGCGGCTCAAGATTGAGAAGGGTGACACCCTGTACCTGACCGATACTCCCGCGGGAATTGCGTTGTCTCCCTACCAACCTGATTTCGAAGAACAGGTGGAGGAAGGGCGAAAGTTCATGAAAGAGTTTCGGGACACCTTCCGCGTGCTCGCAAAGTGAAGGCTTCCTGGCGCTGGATCGATAAGCAGGCCTTGCTCATCCTTCACGATGAGAGCCTGGCTGAGCATGGAGGCGCGAGTGGGTTGCGCGACGAAGGTTTGTTAGATTCCGCCCTTGTCCGACCTCTGAACCTCGCGTCTTACGGCACACCCGATGCGGCTCAATTGGCCGCGGCTTACGCCAGTGGCCTTTCGCAAAATCATGCTTTTGTGGACGGGAACAAACGCGCGGCGTTCTTGGCATTGGGCTTGTTGCTTTACCTCAACGGCTATCGACTGACGGCCACACAGGCGATGGCGACGGCAACAATCCTCTCCCTGGCTGCAGGCGAGCTGAGCGAGGAGGCTTTGGCCGATTGGGTTCGCAAGAACAGCGCGGCCAGAGCAACATAGGCCGTCAAAAGGCTGGATTAACACTCATCACGGCAGCCAAGCGCTGGCCACTTCAAAACCCAGCCTCTCGATGTGTGGTGCAAGTGCAAAGCGATCAGGGCCTTGATCCACAAAGTATCCTTGCTTCGCGCCAACATCGATCATGGCGTCACTCAAAAACCGAACGTCGCGGGCACTGCCGACTTGGGCCGACTTGATCTCCACAACCGCCACGGTGCTGCCTCGGTCGAGAACGAGATCGATTTCGGCGCCCGCGGCCGTTCGCCAGAAGAAGGCTTGCGACGAAGGATGTGCCAGTTGTTCCCTGCGCAGCAGATCTTCGAGAACAAAGGTCTCCCATGAAGCGCCACGGATGGGATGCGCATCAAGTTCACTTTGGCTGCTGATGTTCAGCAGGTGATGCAGCAATCCCGAGTCGCGAAGATAAACCTTCGGCGCCTTTACGAGCCGCTTTCCCACGTTACGAAAAAACGGCGGCAAACGACGCAGGATGTAGGTTCCCTCGAAGACATCCAAGCATCGCTCCACAACGCCCCGGCTTACGCCCAACGAATTGCACAGGGATGAAACCTTAAGCACGCCCCCTTGGCTATGGGCCAGCATGGTCAACATACGTCGCAAAAAAACGGGATCGACGTTCAATCCAAGTTGGGGCAAATCGCGCTCGAGGTAGCTGCGAAGATACGATTCCCACCAAACTCGAAAATCCGCCGCGGCCAAGGCGTCAGGGAACCCGCCGCGTAACCACACATCCGCAGGGGCGATGTTCCCGAAGGTTGAGACTTCCGCAACGGTCAGAGGCGCCAAGTCCAAAATGCCTACACGGCCAGCAAGCGATTCCGAAACGCCTCGCACAAGCATTGGCTGCGCCGACCCCAGCAGGATAAAGCGTCCGTTTAGCTTTCGCTGTTCGTCGATAATGCCCCGCAACGCCGCGAACACCGACGGCACCGCTTGTGCCTCGTCCAATATGAGATTCGGAGTGGCCCGGGCCTTGATATGAAACTCGGGATCCTGGGCGAATAGATCCGTGAGCACCGGACGTTCAAGATCCACGTAGGGGTGGTCAGGGAATGTCTGTCTCACCAGCGTAGTCTTCCCCACTTGGCGCGGCCCCAAAACCAGAACGGCGGGGAAGGTATGGGCCAAAGAGGCGAGACGGGTAGCAGCGAGGCGGGACCACATGCCTTGTATTTTTAGTGTCGATAACTAAAAATGCAAGGCTAGACGCAGAGCGCCTTTGCTGTCGCGTTATCCTTCAAGAGGATGCGAAGCGGTAGCCCCGCCTTAACGCCGCGCCAAGAACGATAGAGCTGGCAGCTGGCTGGGCGTCATCTCGGTCTTTGATTCGCCGGGGGCCAAGGCCGTGGGGATGGCGTGGCCCTCGTTGCTGAGGAAGGCGCGCGCCAAGCGGCGGCCCAAAATGCGATCGCTGCCGGGCAGCGTGTCGTAGGCCACTTCGCGGACAACGGGCTCCACGAAACGCCACTCGCCATCAGGGCTCAACGGGGTGTGTTCAAGATACCCGCGCTCGGCCAGGCCGGCCAGGAGCTCTTCCAGCAGCGGCGCTGTGGCTTCGCCAAGCAAAGCGGCCACACCCGCCGTGGTGAACGACATGCCGAACACACTCGCGGCCCGCAGCAAGCGTTTGCCCTCGCCGCCCAACACATCAAGCTCCGCGTGCACCAAGCCGAGCACCGTTTCGGGCAGGGTCGCGCGGCCCGGCAGCAACGAATGGCGCGCGAGCTCTTCCAAGCAAAACGCGTTGCCTCGCGCCCGCGACAAGATCCATTCATCTAAATCCGGACGGCTCGTGGGCAACAGGCCTCGCAGCGCCACTTCGGCATGACGTTTCGCCAACGGAGGCAAACGCATGCGCATCGGGGCCCGCGATTCGAACAGATCCGGAAGGCGTTCATCCAGTTCAGGGCGCGCGGTCAGCACCACCAAGAACGGCAACGTCTCAAGCCGGGCCAGCAAGCTGTCCAGCAACTGCAAACTACTGGTGTCGGCCACGTGGGCGTCTTCTAAGATCGCGATCACCGGTTGCTGTTTGCACGCAGCCTTGAGCCAATCGCTCAACACTTCGCTTGCCATCGCCGGATCCAGATCGGGCGACACATTGGCTTGTGCGAAGAAGCCGCCCAACGCCGCAAACGGTTGCGGCACGTTCAAGGGGATCGCGCGGCTGCGCATCACCACCACATCCTCGGCCGTGGCGCGCATGCGGCGCACCCATTCGGCCAACAGGCGGCTTTTGCCCACGCCCGCCCCCGCCACGATCACCGCCGCGCGTGACACATCGTCGGCCACACACTCGGCCAAAAGCCCCGTCAACGAAGCGAGCTCGCGCTCGCGGCCACAAAACGGCGTCACTTCGCCCAAGATACGGCGCGGCGATAGGCCGCCGTCGCGTTCGCTCATCAAAATGTGCTGTGAACGTTCGTGCAGCACACTGAAGCGGCCCGCGAGCAAGCGCGCCGAGGTGTCGTCCATCACCACCACACCCGGCGCCCCACCTTCGAGCAGCATCGCCGCTTGTTCAATCACTTCTCCTGCAGGCAAACGCGCCAACAACACCGCGCGGCCCGTGGCCATCGCCACCGAAAGGTCTGGATAGCGTGACACAACCTGCAGGCCCATGCGGCCGATCTGCTCCGCTTGTTCGGTCACCGAAGGCAGCGCCGGCGCCGTGACGATCACCGATCGATCCAGCAAGCGATCCACGCGGCCGCCATAAGGTTCAAGCAGCGTCGCCAGCACCGCCACCACATCGTCCGAAAGCAAACTCGCGCGCATCGCTGCGTTGGCGTTGATGTCCCGCTCTTGCAGGTTGCTCAAGCGCGCCAGCACAAGCACGGTCATCACACGCTGCTCATTGTGCGAAAGCGCGTCTTTGCCCGTGCGCTTGGGAGGCACGTTCGCTGTGTGTGACGGCACGATCGGCACTTCCAGTGGCGCCAGACGATCGGCGATCGCCGCCAATGTTTTCGACAAGGCCGCGGGATCGGAGGGGCGATCCTCACGGTTGTGAGAAAGCATCGAGGCCAAGGCCATCTTTAACTCGGAATCAAGCGTCACCAGGCGCTTGCTCAGGTCGGGGCCTTGCCCGCCCGCGATGCGCGACATCACTTGCCCCGGCGAATCACCCGCGAACGCAGGCTCGCCCGTGAGGGCCTCGTACATCACGCAGCCCAGCGCGAACACATCCACGCGTCCATCCAGATCGCCTTTGCCGCGCGCCTGCTCGGGCGCGTTGTACATCGGCGTTCCCACGGTGTTGCCCCGTTTTGTTAAACGAAAGGCATCATCCGTTTTGCGAGCCACACCAAAATCGATCACCTTAGCGTCGGCCACGCGGTAACCGGAAAGAAAGATATTCGTCGGCTTGATGTCGCGGTGAATGACGCCCTTTTCGTGAGCCACCGTCAACGCCTCCATCACCCGCGCGCCCAAACGCGCCACCAAACTGGGCATCAATGTGCCGCGGGCCAAACGTTCATCCAACGTTTCACCCTCCAGCCACTCCATTACATAATAGGGTTCTCCGTGCGACGTGGTGCCGTGATCAATGAAACGCACGATCGCGGGGTGGCGCAGCTCGGCCAGCAGTTCGGCTTCCCGTTCGAAGCGTGCGGCGTCGGTGTCGCCTTTGCCGTGCAGCACTTTGACGGCCACCATCTGGCGGGTGAGGCGGTCGTAGGCGGAAAACACCGTCCCCATGCCACCCGTGCCCGCTTGGCTTTTGAGTTCGTAACGTTCGCCTAGGTGCGTGAGTTTAGGGTTCAGGAAAGACACGGCGGGCAAGCATTCGGCATTTCCTGCCCACCGCTAAAGCACCCAAGTTAACCCAGCGGGATGCGGCGGGAATTTGCCCGACATCCCGCGTCGCCCAACGGGTCCGTGTTACGGCACCGAGACGCTCAAACAGGCCCAATATGATGTTAACGGCCCGGATCGTAATTCAAGTTCGGGCCCAGCCATCGCTCCACTTCGGCCACCGTGAGGCCTTTGCGTTGGTGGTAATCCTCCACCTGATCGCGATCGATCTTACCCAAGCTGAAGTAACGAGACGCCGGGTGGGCGAAGTAAAGCCCGCTGACGCTTGAACCCGGCCACATGGCGTACGATTCCGTCAGCGTGATGCCCGTGTTTGCTTCCACATTTAGCAGGCGCCACAAGGTGCCCTTTTCCGTGTGATCAGGGCACGCGGGATAACCGGCCGCCGGGCGAATGCCTCGGTATTTCTCGGCGATGAGATCCTCGGGCGCCAAGCCTTCGTTTGCGCCATAGCCCCATTCATCCCGCACGCGCTTGTGCAAACATTCGGCGAACGCCTCTGCCAAACGATCGGCCACCGCTTCGGCCATGATCGCGTTGTAGTCGTCGTGACGGGCCTTGTAGCCTTCCACCAACTCTTTGAGGCCCAAGCCGCTCGTGACCGCAAAGCCGCCCACGTGATCTCGCAGACCTGTGCTCCTAGGTGCCACGAAATCGGCAAGGCTGCGGCAAGGCTCGCCTGGCTTGTCGTTCTGTTGCCGCAAGAAGTGCAAATGGTCGTGCACTTTCGTGCGGGTCTCGTCGGTGTAAAGCTCCACGCTGTCGCCCACAGCGTTTGCAGCAAAGATGCCATACACGCCGCTGGCACGAATCAGCTTGTTCGCGATGATCTGATCCAACAACGCGTTCGCGTCGGCAAAGATCTGCCGCGCTTGCTCACCATACTTTTCGTGCTCAAGGATGCGCGGGTACACGCCCTTGAGTTCCCACGTGTGGAAAAACGGCGTCCAATCGATGTACTCGCGCAATGTGGCCAAGGGGAAATCGTTCAGCACGCGAACGCCCGTGAACGAAGGCTGCGGCACGTCTTCGGCGCGCCATTCGATGGGCGAGCGACGGGCGCGCGCTTCTTGCAGGCTGGCCAGTTTGTGCTTGGGGCCCGAATGCAGTTGCCGCAAGCGTTCGTATTCGGCGTTGTGTTCTGCCACGAACGCCGGCTTGTGTTCATCGCTGAGCAAGCTGGTGGTCACCGGCACCGCGCGGCTGGCATCAAGCACGTGCACCACGGGTTGGCTGTAGTGTTGCGCGATTTTCACCGCCGTGTGGGCGCGGCTTGTGGTGGCGCCACCGATCAGCAATGGCAAAGTGAAGCCTTGGCGTTCCATCTCGCGCGCCACGTGCACCATCTCGTCCAGTGAAGGCGTGATGAGGCCAGACAGACCAATGAGATCAGCCTTGACCTCTTTGGCCTTCGCCAAGATCTTCTCGCTCGAAACCATGACGCCCATGTCGAAGACTTCATAGTTGTTGCACGCCAAGACCACGCCTACGATGTTTTTGCCAATGTCGTGAACGTCGCCCTTCACGGTGGCCAACACAATCTTGCCTTGGGTTTTCACCGTTTGACCTGCGGCTTCCATGGCGGCCTTTTCGGCTTCCATAAATGGCGTCAGATACGCCACGGCCTTTTTCATCACGCGCGCCGATTTGACCACCTGAGGCAAAAACATTTTGCCGGCGCCGAACAAATCGCCCACCACGCCCATGCCGTCCATCAGCGGGCCTTCGATCACCGCCAGCGGGCGGCCAAGTTTGGCGCGTGCTTCTTCGGTATCGGCATCGATGAACGCATCAATGCCCTTGACAAGCGCGTGCGACAGGCGCTCTTCCACAGTGCCCTTGCGCCATTCCTCTTCCTTCTTCTCACCTGTGCCGGCGGCGCCACCTTGGCCTTGAGCTTTGAGCTTCTCGCCAAAATCCACCAAGCGTTCGGTGGCGTCAGGGCGGCGGTTGAGCAGCACGTCTTCCACCAGCTCCTTGAGCTCGGGATCGATCTCTTCGTAAACCTCCAGCATGCCGGCGTTCACAATGCCCATATCCATGCCGGCCGCGATCGCGTGGTAAAGGAAGGCAGAGTGCATGGCTTCACGCACGCGGTTGTTGCCGCGGAAGCTGAATGAGATATTTGAAACGCCACCGCTGACCTTCGCGTGCGGCAGATTCGCCTTGATCCAGCGCGTGGCCTCGATGAAATCCACCGCGTAATTGTTGTGCTCCTCCATGCCCGTGGCCACGGTGAGGATGTTGGGATCGAAAATAATGTCTTCAGGTGGAAAGCCCACCTCATCCACCAGGATGCGGTAAGCCCGTTCGCAGATGCGGATCTTGTCTTGCAGCGTGGCGGCTTGGCCCTGTTCATCGAAGGCCATCACCACCACGGCGGCACCGTACTTGAGCACCGTGCGGGCGTTCTGTTTGAATCTCTCTTCGCCTTCTTTAAGCGAGATCGAATTGACGATGCCTTTGCCTTGCAAGCATTTGAGCCCCGCCTCGATCACTTCCCATTTAGACGAATCCACCATGATGGGCGACTTGGCCACGTCGGGCTCGCTGCCAAGCAGCAGCAAGAAGCGCGTCATCGCGGCCACGCCGTCGATCATGCCTTCGTCCATGCACACGTCGATCACGTTGGCGCCGTTTTCCACCTGTTGCACAGCGATGCTGACGGCTTCGGCGTAATTGCCTTCCTTGATGAGCTTTGCGAACTTGGGCGAGCCGGCCACATTCGTGCGCTCGCCGATCATCATGTAAACGCCGGGCTGCTGGGTAAACGGCTGCGAGCCGGAGAGGCGCAGCGGCCGCACATCAGCGGGCACCGAAATCACCTTGGTGCTTGCGGCCTCCGCGAATTCACGCGGATGGCGGCCATCCAATGCTTTGGCGATTGCGGCGATGTGTTCGGGCGTGTTGCCACAACAGCCACCGGCGATGTTGATGAGCCCCGATTGCGCGAACTGTGACAAGAAGCGCGCCATGTCAGGCGGTTCAAGATCAAACCCTGTGGGTGACAACGGGTTTGGCAAACCCGCGTTCGGATAACAGGAGATCGCTGCGTCTGACTTGTGCGCCAGCTCTTCCAAGAACGGATACATCAAGTCCGGCCCCAGCGAGCAGTTAAGGCCCACCGACAACGGCTTGACGTGTTTGATCGAGTTCCACAGCGCCTCGACCGTCTGCGCGGAGATCATCGTTTCGCCCCCGCGGCCGACAGCTGCGGAAACCATCACCGGCAATTCTTTGCCGTCGGCATCGAACACTTCGCGAATGGCCACCAAGGCGGCTTTGGCGTTCAGCGAATCGAAGATTGTCTCAACCAGCAACACATCGCTGCCGCCCGCGATCAACGCGCGCACTTGGTGAATGTACGCGGCTTTGACCTGATCAAACGTCATCACACGAAAGCCCGCGTCGTCGGCGTCGGGAGAATTCGAAAGCGAAACCGTCAACGGACCAATGGCGCCGGCCACGAACCGCTGGCGCCCGTCTTTGTTGGCCACCCGATCGGCCCACTCGCGGCACTGCCGTGCCGAGGTCTCGTTGATCTCCCACGCCAGGTCGTTGAGGAACTTGTCGTCAATGATGGCTTGATAAAACGCAGGATCTTTACGGCCGCCATGCTCGCGCGGATCGTCCACGAAGAACTCGCTTTGCGAAATGCTGGTGGCGCCGAAGGTGTTCGTTTCAACGATGTCCGCCCCCGCCTCCAAGAAGCGGCGGTGGATGTCGCAGATCATTTCGGGCTGCGTCAGCGAAAACAGATCGCCGTTGTTGAGCAAATCTTTCTTCGAAGCGGCGAAACGCGTGCCGCGGATGTCGGCTTCGGTTTTGCCGTAGGTGCGGATGGTGGTGCCCATGGCGCCATCGATGATGGCGATGCGGTTGGCGAGGATCTTCTTGAGCGGGTGAATCATCGGGAGGCCTTGGTCATACGGCGAAAAGGTCGATTTGGCACAACCGGGGTGGGCGGGCCCGCCTCGGCATATATCCGTTCATCCAGATTAACGGATGAATATGGCCCAGGCCCCGGCGTGGCGCAAGGCTGCGGTCACCACGGCCCGAAAGCGCGTGGTAGATGGGGGCGGCGGTGAAATCAGACGGCACAAACCATCCGGGCGACGCGAACGCAGCGCCGTTCGAGGAAGCCTTCCGGCTGAGCTCTCCGCTTGGCCCTTGTGTGGCCGTGCGCTTGCCCGAGCACGGCCGCGCCGACGAGCAGACCCTGGCGCGCCTTCACCCCGACGAAGCGGCCGCGGCGGCCGACATGTCGGAGCACCGGGCGCGCACATATGTGGGCGGCCGCCTCGCCTTGCGCGCGGCACTGCGAGCCGCGGGTGTGGATGCCGCCGCGGCGATCCTGACAAACGAATCAGGCGCGCCGCGGTTGCCGACCGGGGCGTGGGGGTCGATCAGCCACAAATCCACGTTAGCGATCGCCGTGGCGCAGGTGGCGACCGGCGAAGGTGCCTTGGGCATCGACCTTGAACACGACGGCCCCGGACAGATAGACATCAGCCGGCGGGTGCTCCGTGCCGAGGAACTCGCCGCCGTGACCGGCACCACCGACGGGGAGCGAATGACCTACGCCCGGCGCGCGTTCTCCATAAAGGAGGCGGTGTACAAGGCCGGGCACCCCCTGGCACAGCGCTTTTTCGGGTTCCAAGAAGCCCAGGTTGACGTGCCAATCGGCGTGCGAATGAGCGAATTTTACCAAGTTCAGACACGCCTCGTCCCCGACGGATGGAGACCCGATTTTGCCATGACTTCCTACTTTTATGTCATGTCTAACTGGGTCGTGAGTGTCGTTCTCGCCCTTAGAAACACGGAGACGGCCTTAAGAAACAACGGGTTAGACGGGCGTTAACCTTGGAAACACATATCGGGTTAAACGATGGCGCATGCCGAAAAAATGTGGACAATGTGCCCCCGGCTGTGTAATTTCCTCGCGACTTTTCACGAGACTTTTGCTGATTTGTTGGAAGGAGACCTAAAGAAAATGCGCCTTAATACACTATTCAAGATCCTTGGCCTAACAGCCGTCCTCGCGTTGCCGTTGGCCCTCGTGGGCTGCGACGACGACGGTGGAGAATCGCCGACGGATGCAGCGGCCGGCGACGGTTCCGTTGACACCTCTGTGGGCGACACAACCCCAGGCCCCAAACTGGACGCTGCACCTAAGCTCGACTCGGGCACAGATGCCGCTACCGACGCGCAAACAGCTGACGCTGGCGACGCTTCGACCAACGGCTAATACCCGTCCCGTTTCCGGCTTAGTCTCTAAGTCGGTCAGCAAAAGGGAAAGGAAAGCCCAGCTCTTTCACGAGAGTTGGGCTTTTTTTTGTCCGCTCGACGGGCGGTAGGGCGGCGGCAACGTGCAATGGTACAGTGGCCTGGAGGCAATTGCGTTTAGATGACGGCCCACCTATCCCCTGGCGATGTGATTCCGGGAACCCGTTACCGCGTGCTGTCGCGGGTGGGTGAAGGCGCCATGGGCGCGATCTACGCCGCGGAGCACATCGATCTTGAAAAGCGCGTGGCGCTCAAGACGCTTCTCCCCGAAATCGCACAGGTGCCCGAGGCGGTTGAACGTTTCCGTCAAGAAGCGCGGGCCGCTTCCAAAATCGGCAGCCCCTACATCTGCGACGTCACGGATTTTGGCGCCTTGCCCGATGGCCAAGTGTTCTTCGTCATGGAGTTCCTGCACGGCCAGTCGTTGGCACAGGTGCTGGATGCGGAGCGGGTCATGTCGCCCGCCCGTGCCTTGCCGATTCTGCGGCAGGTATGCAAAGCGCTTGGCGCCGCGCACGACAAAGGGATCATCCACCTGGATGTAAAACCCGACAACGTCATGCTGCTGGCGGATCAGCAGCGTCAAGACGCGGTCAAGGTTGTGGACTTCGGCATCGCGGGCCTCTTGGACCAAGGCGGGCGCGAAGAAAAAATCGCTGGCACGCCGGAATACATCCCGCCTGAGCGCGCCACGGGAGCTGGCTACGATCACCGCAGCGACATCTACAGCCTGGGCGTGATGGCATACGAGATGTTGACAGGGCAGGTGCCATTTGCGGGGGACGACCCGGTGCTGGTGCTGCGCAAGCAGGTCAGCGATCGGCCCCGGCCGCCCACAGAGATTGTGCCCGATTTGCCGCCACGCCTTGAGCAAGTGGTGCTGCAGATGTTGTCGAAGGATCCCGACTTGCGTCCGCAACGCATGGACGTGGTGGAAGCGTTGCTGTGTGAGGCGCAAATCGAAGGTGGTTTCGCCACAGCGTGGGACGATGTTTTGGCGCTGCCCTCGGTGGACGACGAATGGCGGGCGCGTTTGGCTTCGCGCATGCCCGGCCGGGGAGTGCAGCGCAAAGGCTTGCTGCTGGCCGCGGTGGGGGTGGCGCTGCTGGCGATCTTCGTGGCCGTCTATTTTGGCTTCATTCGCGCGCCCCGCGAAGTGGTTGTGCGCGTGCCAGTGACGAACACCGATGAGCCTGAACGCGTGGGCCAACTGCTTGAAAAAGCCGACAAGGCCGGGCGCGCCCAACACTTCGTTGCGCCCGCCACAGATTCAGCGCTTTACTACATCGCACAAGCCGAAGCCGTGGCGGCCGAGTTGAAGGTTACGTCGCTGGGCGCACAAAGCTTGCGCAAAGCCTATGCCTCCGCACTCAATGCCACAGGCGATGATCTGCTCAACGCAGGACTGCGTGACTTGGCGATCGTGAAATACAAAGAGGCACTGCAGTTTCGACCCGACGACGCAGAGTTGGCGCGCAAGGCGGAACTAACTGCGGCTGAACGCCAGGCCCTTTCGAAGCGCCCCAGCAAGGGAGCGCCACCGCCGGCACCACCGCCGCGCGATGAACTGCGTGAAGCGGCCACATCGGGCTTTCTATCGGCAAAAGCGGGCCGCTTCTCCGAAGCACGCTTGTCGTTGACAAAGGCCACCGATCTCGACAAAGAGGGGCAAGTCACGGCGAGGTTGGCGGACGCGCTTCGCCAACAAGCAGGCGCAGCCTGGGACCGTGGTGATCACCGCCAGGGCCGATCGCTTTACCAACTTGTGCTGATGGTGGATCCCCAAGACCTGGAAGCACAAACGCGATCTAGGCTGCAAGAGCCACCGCCCGCCGCAGTGGCGCCGCCCGTGGCAGAGAAGCCGCCCGAGCCGCAAGACAACAAAACCGGCAAGGCCAGCAAAGGCAAAGACGGCCGCAAGACCAAGGGCGACACAGCAAACGCCGACGAAGCCGTTGCGCGTGATGTGAACGCTGCAGCGGCCGCGATCAAAGTGGCTTTGGCCGCGATGAACGACGGTGATTACGCGGCGGCGCAAACAAACTTCAATAAAGCCCTTCGCGCTGACCCATTAAGTGGGGACGCGGTGGGTGGACTGGCTGAAGTGGCCTTTGAGCGCTCGGATTACACCGCAGCATTGGACTACGCGCGCCGGGCCACGCGCCTGTCACCGAGAGCCCCGAAACCTCACATGGTCCTGGGCGACGCGTATTTCAAACTGCTGCGTTTTGCCGAAGCGAAAACGGCGTATGAAACCGCGGCCCAATTGGCAGGCGGCAAGAACGCACAGATCACGGCACGGCTTGCGCGCGTAAACGCCAAACTGGCGCAGTAACCATGAGGCAAACGGCTTAGAACTGGCCGCGCCAACCCATCCCCCACAAGCGGCTTGTTTGCGGTGAGGGTGCGGTGGCTTCGGCCGGGGCCTGTTGGCTGGCAATCCAAAGCCACACGCCCCCCATCGTGGCCGAAGCCGCTCCCACGCCCATGAACGCCAGCGCCAATGCATCAGTGTCGCGCACGTTCGGGCACAAACCGTTGATGTCTCGTTCTGCGGGCTGGCACGCGATGAGCTTGCCATCGACTGCACCCGCATAAACACCAGCCGCCATCATCGCCACGCCGGCGGCCACAGCCGTCCACCCCCAACCTCGATAAGAAAATTGGCTGGGAGGCTTGAGCATCTCAAGGTTAAGTGTCTCATCCACGCCGCTGACAACGGTAAACGTGCGTTCGACTCTATTGTAGCCATCCTTGTGCAGCGTGAGCGTGTGAATGCCACCGGGCAGCTCGAGATCTGTGGGGGTTTCGCCGACGGTTTTGCCATCCACGGTGGCCAAGGCGCCCGCGGGACGGCTGCGCAACACCACGCGCGATGGCGTGCTTGAAAGCGCTTCTAAACGTGTGCGCAACGCCGATGCGGCCAACCCCACCTTCTCTGCCGCTTCTGCCATGCCGCAGGTTTCACAGCGCTCGCGGCTGTTGCCGATGCTGGCGCCCGTGCGGCCGTTGATAATCTCAAGTGAGATCTCGTAGTTCTTGTTTGATTCTTCAATGCTGCCCACCACAAGGTACCCAACCTCAAGCGTGTCGGCGACCTTGGGGTAACAATCGACGTTGTCGCACTTTTGCAGTTGGCGGTCGGACAGTTTGCGTTCAACCGGCGAGCCCGAAAACACCTCGAACGACGCCATAGCCAAGCCTTCAACCAAGCGGGCGCTGAAGGCCTCGCGGTGGCCGGGGGGCACGTCGCCTTGATAGTGCATACGAACCACGGCCACACGCTGGACTGTCTTTGGTGACTGTGCGAGAGCCAGCCGTGCGCAAGGTAGGATGAACGAACCCACGGCAGCACACACAGACACAAGCAGCCGCACACGAAATGCCATTGCCAGCATGCTACACCGGTTGGCCACCTAGATCGATAGTTGCCACCCCAAGTGGTGCTGGTGAAGCGGCCGCGGCGGCTGGTAGACTTGTGGCACGGCCGCATAGGGCGTCTTAGCTTTTTGGGAGGCAACGAATGACGAGCATATCGCGTGCGCTAGGTGCCACCGTGGCGCTGCTGATCCTCACGGCTTGCCAAGAGCCCAACCCGTATTACCTGGGGCCTGTGGCAGAGCCCGACATCGACGCGGCCATCATTGACGATGGTGCCGCGCCTGGTTTGGACGCCGAGGCCGATGCGTCGGTTCCTGACGCGCGCACCGTGGATGGCGGCATGTGCACACCGGCCTCGTGTGAAGTGAACTTCGGGCCGGCCCCGTGTGGCAAGTGGTCGTGCGCGGGCACGGCGTGCCAGGTGCTGTGCCCCATGTGCCAGGACAAAGATCGGGACGGCTTCGGCGTGGGCGCCGGTTGCGCCGGTCCCGACTGCGATGACAACGAGCCAAATGTGGCGGGCGATGTGGCGGCGCGCAGTTGTTACGAAGGCGCGGCGGGCACCGCCGGCAAAGGCATCTGTAGAAGCGGCGTGAAAAGCTGCACGGCTGGCGTGTGGACGGAATGCCAAGGTCAGCAGCTGCCGTTGGTCGAAAGCTGCAATGAACAAGATGACGACTGCAACAGCAAGGTGGACGATCTGCCGCCTGTCTCTTGCGGGCTGGGCGTGTGCGCCACAACGGTGGACGCGTGTTCGGCTGCCGGTCTGTGTATGCCGAAGGAGGCCGCCAGCGGCGTGGACGCCTGTGGTGGCGGCGATGAAGACTGCGACGGTCTCATCGATGAAGACTGCCAAACGTGCGTGCACGTCACCACGACGGGCATCGATGCGAAGGCCGATGGCTCAACGCTGTTGCCATTCCGCACGTTGCAAGCGGCCGTCGATTGGGCCGCGGCGAATCCTGGACGGCCCAAGCTTGTCTGCGTGGCGGCCAGCCTCACCTGCTCCGATCTGGCGGTGAACCAAGGTCGCTTCATCGAGCCTGAAGGAAAAACGTTCACGATGAAGAATGGCATTTCCGTCGTGGGTGGTTACGAGTCCACGACGTGGAGTTTGTGCCCCAGAGCCGCGGGCAGCGTGTTGTCACGCAACGCACCTGTGCTCATCACGCGGGACGCCGATGGCGTGCTGTTCTCGGAAGCGGTGACCACGCCCACCGTTTTGGCTGGGTTCGTGATCGAACGTCCGATTCAGGTTAAAAACAGCGCGGCCATCACAATTCGCGGCGCCCGCAATGCGGTGGTGGCAAACGTCAAGGTGCTGCCCGTGCAAGACGCTGACGTCAACGTCGGCATTGACATCAACGGCAAAGCCGAAGCGATTGTGAGCCATTGCGACATCAACGTGGGTGCCGGCGCCGTGCGCGCGGCGGCCGTGAACGTGAAAGGCTCCGCTGTGGCGATCGTAGACAATTGCGATGCCTTCGACGCCTCCGGCCGCTGCAAAGCCACATGCGCCTCTGAGTTGCCGGCGTTGCGCGCCGGTACGGGGGAAAGCAAAGGCGACGTCCGCGCCGTTGTTTTAGACGGCGCCACCCTTGCCCTGCTGAGGAACAACGCTTTGTGCACCACGGGGGGCACCAACAGCGCTGGCGTCAAAGTGGAGGGCGCCTCCGGCAGCATCGCGATGGCGGGCAACGTTGTGCGCGCGGCCGGCGTCGAGACAAACGCAGCGGCCGTGTGGCTGACAAGCTGCGGGGGCGCGCGTCCGTGGATCGTCAACAACACGAGCCTTACGGCGTTGGCCACGGGCGGCAGCAACCTTGCGGCCGTTCTGAGCACGGGGGATTGCCACCCGCGCATTGAGGACAACCTATTGATCAACACCACAGGCAGCCAAGGCAAAGGTAGCGTAGGGGTGTCGTGCGGCGTGGAAGCTGGCAAAGCCAGTGCGTGCCACATCGCGCGCAATCTGCAGATTCGCAGCGGCACGTCCGAAGCCGCCGAAACCGCGGCCGCCATCCGGTGCGAAGCCAACGCATGCGCCGTGGTGCAAGACAACGCGCTGATCGACGGTGGCCGCGCGAAACGTACATACGGCTTGTGGCTTGAAGGCGGTTCGGCCCGTGTGGCAGGCAATCTGATTTCAGGGGGCTGCGGCAGCGTGGCCAGCACGGGCATCGTGGCCGCCGACAGCGGCAGCCGCATCGACAACAACGTCATCTTTGGTGCCACGTGCTCCACGTCATCGGTGGTGCAACCCACGGGGGTCAGCTTGCTGATCGGCGACGCGCGCAGGGCCGTGGATCTGCATTCAAATACGATCGACACGGCCGAGGGCACGGGCTCGTGCACCGGCGCCACGATGACGATCGCGTCTCGCGCAGACACAACGGGCGG
Source organism: Deltaproteobacteria bacterium (assembly GCA_033763315.1). Lineage (GTDB taxonomy): Bacteria > Myxococcota_A > Polyangia > Fen-1088 > Fen-1088 > JAGTJU01. Next base: position 316,857 of record JANRKS010000032.1, on the reverse strand, counting down.
CGTGGCGGGCACCATCCGCAACAACATCTTCAGCCACCACGTGTGCCGCGGCACTTTGGTCGAAGAGCGAGACGCCAAAGCCCACGCGCGCGTGCTTGAGTTCAACCTCTTCGATCGCGCCATGGATTTGCCCGCGTTCTTGGCAGACGGCAAAGATTTGCTGTCGGTCAGTGATCTAAACAAGAACACAGCTTCGTCGGTACGCCGCAACAACATCTCAGGCGATCCAAAGTTCGTGGGTTGGCCCAACGACGTACATCTGGAAGACGGTTCATCCGCGATCGATAAGGGCACCAGCACCGGCGCCCCTCTGTGGGATCGTGATGGTCAAAAGCGCGACGATAAGCCCGACATCGGGGCCTACGAGCACCATTGAGCGACTAAGACAACAACCAATCGCGTAGCGGGAGGGCGCGGGCCGCGTGAAGCTCCACGCCCACGTGCGGTACATCGGGAACAACGTCGGTGCCGTGGAAATCCGATCCTGCGGTGACGATCAAACCCACGTCGTCGCCCACGGCGCTCCAAAGCGCGCGCTGCCTTTGCGCGTACATTCCGTATTCGGCCTCAATGCCGCCGAGGCCAAGGGGCTTCCACTCTTTGCAAAGCGCCTTAACGAGCTCGGGTGGCCCCACGAGATGCGGGTGGGCCAACGAAACCTTGGCCGCACAAGACGACGCCAAGGCGAGGCCCTCTTCAACAGACAGGCGTGGTGAGGGCACCATGGCGGGCCCCTTGTCACCGAGGAAACGATCGAACGCTTCGCGCACGCTCTTGCACACGCCGGCCGCCACCAAAGCTGCGGCCACATGCGGGCGGCCAGCCGTGCCGTGCCCAGATTTGGCGACGATGACTTCTGCATCCAACGTGATGTTCCAGCGGGTCAAACGCGAGCAGATCTCGAAGATTCGCTGACGTCGTTGCTCACGAAGCGTGGCCAAGCGGCCCTCCAACGCGCACGAGGCCGCACCCTCGGTTACGCCATAGAGCAAAAGATGAATCGTGCGCCCGTGGCCATGCGTTGAGAGCTCAAGGCCACGCAACACTGTCACACCGGGCAAACCGGCCTTCACCTCATCGAAGCCCGCCAAGGTGTCGTGGTCGGTGAGACAGAACAGCTCAAGCGCGCGGGCTTTGGCCTGCGAAACGATCTGGGACACCGGCAAGGTGCCGTCGGAATGCAGCGAGTGGCAATGAAGGTCAAGACGCACAGGAAGTCACCAACGTAGCAAACCAATGCCAGCAAAGCCGTTGTGGTTGCCGCCTAAGCGGCAGGACTGGCAACAAACCTCGACATCATTGCCAAGATCTCAGGCTTGCCCGCCGGTTTAACCAAAACGGCGTCCATGCCCGCCGCCAGGCACGCCGCACGATCGGCAGCAAACGCGTTGGCGGTGAGCGCGACGATCGGGGTGTGGTGATCAAACTCGCGGGAGCGAATTTGGCGCGTGGCTTGGTAGCCATCCATGTGCGGCATTTGGCAATCCATAAACACGATGTCGAACGCCTGCCGTTCGGCCGCGGCCACCGCTTCGACACCGTCGTTGGCGATCGTCACCTTGCATCCGAGCCGCGTCAGCATGAGGCGCATGACCTGCTGGTTGATCGCCGCGTCTTCAACCACCAGCACACAGCGGCCGGAAAACGCCTCGGCAAAGGCCGAATCATCGACCTGGCTTGGCAAGAGCACGGGCTTTTCAACCGAGAGTGCCTTCTTCACGGCTTCAGCCAATCGGTGCAGGCGTACGGGCTTGAGCAAGTTTCTTTCATTGGCGCTGCCGGCGCGGCGTCGATCGATGAGGTGAATGTGAGGCACACGACCGCCCGAACGCGGGCGATCTGAAAGGCCATCGTCCACGACGATCAACGCAGCGGCTTGCGCACCAGGCAGGCGCAAAAGCTCAGGCTCCGAAGGCGCCGACAAAACATTGAGCCAACCTGCTGACAGCAACTGGTCTTCCAGGGCACGGCGGGCCACCGGATGCGCCGCCACGATGCCAAGGATTTCGGAACGCGGTAGGGCGGGATCGCTTTGCCCCACAACTTCGGGCAGCACGAGATCCAAAGCGAAGGTGGAGCCACGGCCAAGCTGGCTTCGCACGGCCACCGTGCCGCCCATCGCTTCGGCCAAGCGCTTTGAGATAGATAACCCTAAGCCGGTGCCGCCAAAGCGGCGCGCCATCGTGGCGTCGCCCTGTTTAAACGGCGCGAACAGCTGACCAAGCACGTAAGGCTCAATGCCCATGCCGGTGTCCTCGACCTCGAAAACGATGTGTTGCTTGGCGGCAGACTTCACCAACAACACCACAGAGCCTTTGGCCGTAAACTTCACGGCGTTGCCCAGAAGGTTCAGCAAGATTTGACGAATGCGGCCCGCATCGCCTGACACCACCTCGGGACATTGAGCATCGATGTCAGCCAACAGCTCGATGCCCTTGGTGTGCGCCTTCACAGCAATGAGATCCAAGGCGTCCTCAACCAAGGTGCGCAGCGGGAACGACTTGTTTTCAATTTCCACGTGGCCCGCTTCAAGCTTCGTGAAATCGAGAATGTCGTCCAAGATTTGCAAAAGCGCTTCACCAGAGGATCGAATTGTTTGAAGCATCTCCGCCTGAGAGGGCTGCAATTGTGTGTCTGCCAACAAACCAGCCATACCGAGAACGCCATTCATGGGTGTTCGAATCTCGTGGCTCATGGTGGCCAGGAATGACGCCTTGACCTGTGCGGCGTGATTGGCGCGCGACGTTTCGTTTTGCAGGTCAACAAGCACAGCGCGCAGATCCTTGGCACGGTTCGAGGCCACATACGCCAGATGCATCGCCAAAGCCACCAAGGCCGACATCAAACAACCAAGTGACAACACAGCCGTGGGCAGAGGTGATCGGCTGGCCGCCGCCGTAGAACGGGCCGGCCGCAACCGCAACGTCCACCTCAAAGCGCCAACGCTTTGGCTGTATTCCTGCTCGTAAGGCGCCATCCCTTGCGACCAATCGCCACGCGAAAAAATCACCTTTGCGTCGTGGCTCATTTGCAAAACATAATTGTCGCCGAACTTCGACAGCACATCACCCAGCAAGCGGTCCACGCGGAACACGCCAAGCAAGAAACCCGAGGGCGCGCCCCCGCTTGCCTGCAAGCTGTGAATGCTGAGGAAACCCTTGCCACCTTGCTGCAGATCAAGCACGGGGGTGAAGGTGATAGACCTTGTTTGTTTTGAACGTTGCAGCGCTGCCAGGCGCTCGGGGCTGCCACTCAAGTTGAAGCCAACAACCCCTTCGTTGCCCTGCTGCGGTTCCACCCAACGCACAACGTGCTGATCGTCGAGCCACTCAATTGCTTGCAGCTCAGGCGTGTCGGCGGCGAAATTCTCGGCGTCACGTCGCCAAACATGTTCAGGCGTGCCATTGGCTTCGCTCCACCGTACGGCCATGCGTTTGAGAGACTGCGCGGATCGCTGAATCGATGATTCGATCACGGTCGCAAGCCCCTCAGCGCGCGCAAGCGTTTGCTTGCGAATGGCCATCCGTTCATCGCGCAACAGCCACAACCACAAGGCACAACTGATGAGCGTACCCATGATGCCCGCCACCACCGCAGGCCACCAGATCAGCAAGGACGATGGCTCGGCCGGTGGTGCCGCAGCTCTGCCCGGAATTTCGCGCCCGCGCAGCGCCGCCGCCACCATGTGAATGCCCAAGGCCGTGATGACTAAAAACGCATCAAGCTGGATCAAGGCCATCGTTGCGTCGTGCGATCCAAAAGGCCCCGTGCCGCGCACGGTCCCCCACACCGCACAAAACATCGCGATGACAATCGAAACCCCAAGCACAGCGTGATCAAGTCGCAGCAAAGGCCACACGAGTACGGCCACCACCAAAAGCGGCGCTGACGGTCGCAGCCCCGGCGGCAAAGGCATGCAGAACGCAACAACGGAAGCCGCCGCCACGAGCCCCGTGCAGAACAAGGCCTCTGAATCAAAAGCGCGCCCTTGCGCGCGCTCCCGCTTGAACAGCAACAACAGGCAAGGCGTCAGCCCCAACATCCCCGAAACATCGCCCACCCACCACACGCCAAGCACCGTGCGCCACAGCTGCGGGGCGACGGCTTTACACACAACAAGGGTGGCCGCGCCCAAGCATGCCGCCACAAGGGCTGAGACAGCACACGCCACGCTGAATTTGAGCACGGAAAGCGGCCGCAGCAGCGGGTCCGGCGAACGGCGTATCAGGTAGTTCGCCAGAAGTGCTTCCGATGAGTTCCCACAGGAGATCAGAAGCGACGCCAGCGCCGCATGCCCAAGGGACGTGCCGTTGGCCAAGAAGGTGGTGAGGTTCGCGGCACACGCGCCGAGCAGCACGCCCGGCCACAGTCGAGAGCCTCGCACCAGCAGCGCCGCCAGTGCCAGACCAGAGGGCGGCCACACCGGCGAGGCATTCGTGTCGGAAAACGCAAACAGAAGCGAAAGCCTGGCGGTCCCAAAGTAGAGCACGGCCAAAAGCAAAACCTCGGCAAAGCCCCCCAGGGAAACGGAGGCAAAGGAGACTTTCTTGGACCCAGACATCCGGCCATAAGTCATCGGCGGGCCGGGCGCGTCACCAAAGGTGCGGTCCTAAGAAATTGGAGCGCGTTCGGGTTGGCGCTGTCAACGCGGCATGACGCTACCGGGCCGTAACCGATGTGTGATACGGGAGGCCACAAGGTTCATACGCCCTTGGGCGAGCCCGCCGCGAACAAGCCCCCACGGCCCCATGCTGGGGCGTTATGCCAGGTGAAAACCCCGTTAAGCCACCAGCTTGGCTTGCCATTCCGCCGGCAAATATTTCTTTCCTTCGCGCATCGTGAGCCCCGACACGCGCTCGCGGTGCTTTTGCAGAAACACAAACACCAGCTTCGGCCGCTTCTTTGAAACTTCGCGCAGAACCCAGCCGATGGCTTTGCGAATGAAGAATTCTTTTTCTTCGAGCAAAGGCGCGGCCCACTTCTCGAACAAGGCAAAATCACCGCCGCCTTTGCGCAGAGCCGGCAGCAACGCCAACAATGCCGTGCGCCTCATCCAGAAATCTTCATCACGTTGCCAACGGGCCACAATGCGCAGCCCCGCCGGTCGCGCGTCACACAGGGGGGCCACCACCTGCGTGGCCAATTCATCCACGTGGGCCCACGTGCGTGCCGAGCGCAACATCGTTTCGATGATCTTCAAATCCTCCGGGCGCAGCACCTGCACCTTCAAAGCCAGAACATTGATGGCCAGCGATCTCAGCTCGTGAATGCGCGTGGCCCACATCGCTTCGGCGAACGACAAAACCGTCTCGCGGTCCGCATGGGGCGTTTGCTTATGCAGCGCTTTGGCATGCGCGCGCACCTGCGGCACGCTGACGCCCAAGAACTTGAGATCGCTTTTGAGATAGGCCTTCTCGCGCTCCGCACGCACAAGCGTGCCCTCGCCTTTCAACGTGGCGGTCAGCGCCTGCACGCTGGGAAAGGCCTCGGACAAAGATGCCAATTTGCGCGTGCGAGGCATAGGCCAAGCTCCCTACGACAGCAACTTGGCCAGGATTTGGTTCACGGCCTTCGGGTTGGCTTTGCCTTCCGTGAGCTTCATGATCTGGCCTACGAAGAAGCCCACCAGTTTCTTATCGCCTGCGCGGTAGCGTTCTGCCTCTTTCGGATTCGCTTCAATCACTTGTTTGCAGGCCGCTTCGATCACGCCCTCGTCAGAGACTTGCGCCACACTTTCTTTGGCAACGATGTCGCTGGCGCGGCGTTTTTCCGTCCACATGCGCCCAAACACGTCTTTGGCCAGCTTGCCCGAAAGCGTGCCCTTTTCGATGAGGTCCACCAATTCGGCCAACGCGTCGGGTGGCACGGGGACGTCCTGGCCCAACGCGCGTGGATCTTCCACGCGTGCCAACACTTCGTTCACCACCCAGTTGGCGGCTTTTTTGCCCACGCCTTCAGCCGGACTCTTGCCCACCACAGCGTCGAAGTAATCACTGATCTCGCGCTCATTGACGAGCACGCCCGCATCTTGCGCGGAGAGCCCCAGCACCGTTGTGTAGCGCACGAAGCGCTGCTCGGGCAGTTCGGGCAAGCCGGCCAAAGCCGCCTGCCGCCACGCTTCGTCCACTTGCAAAGGCGGCAGATCGGGCTCCGGAAAATAACGGTAGTCGTGCGCTTCTTCTTTTGAACGCATGGATTGCGAACGCCCACGCACGGCGTCCCACAATCTCGTTTCCTGCACCACGGCTTCGCCGCGATCCAAAATGCCAGCTTGACGACGAATCTCGTGCTCGATGGCTTCTTTGACGTTCTTGAAGCTGTTGATGTTTTTGAGTTCAGCCCGCGTGCCCAATTTTGTGGCGCCGCGCAAACGCAGCGACACGTTGGCGTCACAGCGCATGGAGCCTTCCTCCATGTTGCCATCGCTGATGCCCAAGTATCGGATCAACGTCCGCAAGGCGCGCAGATATTCGGCGGCCTCATCCGCAGAGCGCAGGGCAGGCTCACTCACAACCTCGCACAACGGCACGCCCGCGCGGTTGTAGTCCACGTAAGACACGCCGCCTTCGGCATGGATGTTCTTGCCGGCGTCTTCTTCCATGTGGATGCGTGTGAGCGGCACGCTGTGATCCGCGCCGTTGAAACGAAAGCGCACAGCGCCGCCTTCGCACAAAGGTTCGTCGAATTGCGAGATTTGATAGCCCTTCGGCAAATCGGGATAAAAATAGTGTTTGCGGGAAAACCGGCACACCGGCCGGATGTGCGAGCCCACCGCCAATCCCAAGCGCACAGCCATCTGCACCGCGGCTTTGTTGAGCACGGGCAGGCTTCCGGGCAAACCAAGAACCACAGGATCGGTGGCCGCGTTGGGCGCCAGGCCGAAGCTTGCAGAAGAGCCAGAGAAAATCTTGGTGAGCGTGGCCAGCTGCACGTGCACCTCAAGGCCAATCACCGGCTCGTATTTTTCAAGAAGAGTTACAGACATGGAATTTTCTCTTGAATGAAGTTCATCACAGCGATGGCCTGCGCGTATGCCAATCGGTGGCGCGCTGGTAAGCGCCCGCAACGCGGAACAGAGTTTCTTCACCCAACGGAGGGCCAATCAGTTGCATGCCGATCGGCAAGCCAGCCGCGAAGCCACATGGCAACGCCATCGCTGGCACGCCGGCCAAAGCGGGCGCCACCGTATAAATGTCGGCCAAGTACATCTGCAACGGATCCTCCGTTTTTTCACCCAACTTGAAAGCCGTCATCGGCGTGGTGGGGGTGGCCAACACATCACACTCAGTGAAGGCCTTTGCGAAATCGTTGGCGATCAAGCGGCGCACGCGTTGTGCCTTGCCGTAATACGCGTCGTAGTAACCCGAACGCAGAACGTAGTTGCCAAGCACGATTCGACGCTTCGGCTCGGGGCCGAAACCTTCGTCGCGCGTGCGCGCATACAGCTCCTCCAGCGAGGCCGCCGTTTCGGTGCGGTGGCCATATTTCACACCGTCGTAGCGGGCCAAGTTCGATGACGCTTCGGCCGTGCACACCAAATAGTAAGTGGGCACGGCGTAAGGCGTGTGCGGCAAAGTCACGGGCACCACCTGCGCGCCCAACGCCGCCAACTGTTCGATGCCCGCACGCACCGCCGCCTCGACGGCCGGATCCATGCCGGCCGCAAAGTATTCGGATGGCATGCCCACACGCAAACCTGCGAGGCCCGCCTTGCAAGCCGCTTGGTAACGCCCCACCGGAGCGCTGATGGACGTGGCGTCCATCGGATCGCCTCCCGCCATAACCTCCATCAACGCGGCCACATCCTCGGCCGAGCGGCCAAAGGGCCCTGGGTGATCCAAGGATGAGGCAAAGGCGATCACGCCATAACGTGACACGCGCCCGTAGGTGGGCTTTAAGCCGGTGATGCCACAGAACGCAGCCGGTTGGCGAATCGAGCCGCCTGTGTCAGTGCCCAAGCTCGCTGCGCACAAACCGCCTGCCACCGCGGCCGCTGACCCGCCCGACGAGCCGCCGGGAACGCGCGTGGTGTCCCAAGGGTTGCGCACGGGACCAAAGGCACTGTTCTCATTTGACGAGCCCATCGCGAACTCGTCCATGTTCAGCTTGCCCAAAGACACCGCCCCCGCTGCGGCCAAGCGCGCGGTCACGGTGCTCTCGTAAGGCGGAATGAAGCCTTTCAACACGCGCGAGCCCGCTGTGGTCTCCACGCCTTTGGTCACGAAAATGTCTTTGATCCCCAAGGGCACGCCAGCCAGCGGTCCGCCGGGTTGACCCGCAGCGATGGCGGCATCCACCTTATCTGCCGCGGCGCGAGCGCCGGCGCCGTCCACAAGCAGGAAGGATCCGAGGGTTTTGTCGAAACGGCCCACGCGATCCAGGTAGCCTTCAGCCAAGTCGCGCGCCTTGACGGTGCCGCCCCGCACGGCTTCCGCTTGGGCAACCACAGACTGTTCCAGCAACAGCGTTTCGATGGCGGCCGTCGACATCACGAGCCCCCGCCGTCGCTTGAGCCCGACACGGGTACGATGCGTGGCACTTCAAAGAAGCGTTCGTGGCGCCGAGGCGCGTTCGCCAAAGCGTCGTCGTTGTCAAACGAAGGCTGCACCTCATCGGGACGCAGCGGGCACGCAAACCCAACCGCGTGGGTTAACGGCTCAACACCCGTGGTGTTCACCCCTTGGACGGCGGCGATGTAGCCCAAGATGCCGTCGAGCTCATGGGTCAACTTCGTGACCTCGGCTTCGCTGAGCCCCAGCCGCGCCAAGACGGCAATCTGCCTAACTTCCTTCGGATCGATTCGCGACATTGTGCCTCGGATGCGCGGTGGCCCTCGCCACCGTTTTGTGTTGCGGCGTTTTACCAGTCTTGGCGCCCTTGCGGGACCTGGTTTATCGCAAGATTCGACCGTAGCGGAGCCGGCGCCAGGCGTTATAATGGATGTCCCTGCGGCGAATTCGCCTCGTTCGCGTTTTTGTCCTACACTGCGATCCGTCCCCTCCCGATTTGTCCCCACCATGAACCGTGCATTTTCGGCCTCGCGTTTGTCACAAACAGGCCTTGGCGTGTGCCGCCAAGCGCTTTGCACCCTGCTTTTGGCAGCTGGGGTGGCCGCCTGTGACGGCAGCGCGCGTTCGCTGCCCGACGCCGATCCTGAAGGCAGCGCGGCGGGTGGGCAAAAGACGGCTGAACTTGTGGTTCGTTTGGATGCACCTGCGGGCGGGTTGCCCTCAGCGTCCCTTGTGGCGTTCAAGGCCAAGGTGGTGGGCATCGAATCGGAACAAGTCGCGGGTGCTGTTGATCCCCTCATGGTGGCCGGCCCCGACGGCAAATGCGCCCTTCGCCAGGTGGATGAAACGATTCGTTTGTTGCGCGATGGGCGCGGCGCGGTTGAACTTGAAGGCCTCTCGCGCTTCTGGGTGGTGCTGGGCCCCACCGCGAGCCTCCGGCCGGTGCCTCGCGTTTATCCCGACCTCGCCTCCGTGGTCACGGGCGTGGTTGCTGAAGCGGGCCCCGAAGATCTAGCCGAGCTGCCACCCAGCCTCACGCTCAAATCCGAAGCGGGCGGCGACGTGGTGCTGCAAGTGCCAACCCTGCCCCAAGTTACGGGCGCCGATGGCATGGCCATCGTTGCAGGGCAAAAGTTCTCAAGCCGTGCCGACTTGCGGCTGACCGTCACCGGCACCAAGGGCTCGTACGTGGAACTGCGCCCGTTTGGCGCCACAACGTGGGCGGCCTGCCCCGTGGGTGGCGAAGGCCGCGTGACTGTGCCCGCCGAACTGCTGAACCGCTTGATAGGCACCGCGGCTCACGCACCTGTCTCCTTGGACGTGGTGTGGAGAAACCGTCAGATCGTGCAGATCGGCGGCGAACCCGCCCGTTTGTCGCTGGAAACCCGCGCTTCGGCTTTGGTAGAAATTACGCAGTGAAAGCCACACAAGGCCGCAAAGATCAGCGCAAGCACGCCCGGCGTCGCGCTGAATTGACCATCAACGTTTCCACGGTGGATGGCCCCAAAGTGGTGGGCCAGTTGCAGTTCCCCTCAGGAGACTTATCCGAAGGCGGCGCGTTTTTGCGCTCGGATCTGTTGCTTGAGGAGGGCGAAATCGTGAACGTGGACATTGCCCTGCCCGGCGGCCGCACCATCAAAGCCACGGCGCGCGTGGTGCGCACCAACCAAAGCCAGGGGCAAGGTGGCATGGGCATCGAATTCGTCCGTTTGGCTGACTCTGACCGTAAATCGTTGCTTCTTAGCTTGATGACCTTGTCGGCGACCAGCTCGTGACGTAAACAGGGGCCCCCCAAAGGAACCACCAAGGAATCACGATGGCTGAAACGCTTGAAGAGCTGACATACGATTACGAGGACCAAGGTGTATTGGTCCGCAAACAACTGGCCAAGGAAGTGCTCACCAAGGGCACCTGGGCCACCATTATGTTCCTTTACCAAGAGCTGGATAAGAACACGGGCAAGTTCCGCGCGCCCAAGATATCGATCGTGCGGTTCAAGAAGTTCAAAGGCTCTTACCGCAAACAATCGAACTTCAACGTCTCCTCCGTCAAGCAAGCCAAGCAAATCACCGGCGTGTTTGAGCAGTGGTTCCCGTTGATGACCGAATCGGGCGAGGGCGAGCCCGAAGCTGACGCCGGCGACGAATAGGCAAACGCCGCGCCGCTGGCCTCAGCGTCGCAGCCACTTGTTCAACAGAGCCTGCGCGCCACCCGTTTTGCTGGCGGTGGGCTCTGTGGTGCTGACTTCGCGCGTTTTGGGTTTGTTTCGCCGCATCTCGATCAAACGCAGTTCGCGCTGCGCTTCGATAAAGTCTTTGTCGATCTCAAGGCAGTCTTTGAACGCTTTTTCGGCGCCTTCCATATCGCCTGTGAGCTTTAAGATCTCGCCGATCCAATAATGCCCGCGCGCGAAGTGTTTTCGTTCGTGCAAGGCATCGCGAATGATGCGGATCGTGTCAGCGGCCAGCATGTTCTTGCTTGAAGCTGAATCGCTGTAACGGCACCAAGCCAAGTAGGCCCGGTATTCGCCTTCGGCTGGGTTGCGTTTCACGGCGTCGGTGAAGCGTTCTAAAGCCCTGGCAAAATCGCCGCGTTTAAGCGCCACTTCACCATTCTTAAAAGATTGCTCCGCTTCCAAAATGTTGCGAGCCGTCTCTGCTTCGGTGGGTTGTCCGCGCAGCTTGCGAACGTAATCCGAGCGTCGCTTTGGGTCTGAAAGCACAGCCGAGGCTTCGCCGTAGCGAGCCATGATGCGTTCGGCTTCCTTGGTGAGCTCTCCAAGGCCGAGGCCCATCAACCGATCAGGATGAAACTGCCGCACGCCGGACATATAAGCGGCGCTCACTTGTTCGGGCGTCGCGGCTTCAGAGAGACCCAACAACTCGAACAACGTCATGTCGTCGATCTTGGGCATCAGCGCCTCCACCTTCTTGCGAATCTCGGCGCCCGCAGCCACGGCGGCTGAATTCGTGGCGGGGATGGGCTGAGGAACAGCGTCACCGCTACCCACGCGAATGCGCGGAGGCGGAGGCGCCAAACCCCCGTTGCGCCCCGCACCCGTGGGCAAAGGCGTGATCCGTGGCGGTTTGGACGGGGTTCGCGGCGATGGCACCGGGGATAAGGATCGCGCCACACGCGATTGCGCGCCTCCATCAAGGGGCTGCACACGGGCAGGCGTCATGTCAGGCAGGCGTTCAGTCTCAAGCAGATCCGAGTACAGCAAAGCCAAAACGGCGGCGCGGCTGTCGGAAGGTTTGCTTCCGATGGTGCCAAGCTCGTCCAACTGCAGCAGCCGCTCGTACAACAATTTCACGGCGGGATCCGTGGCCGACATGCCCATGGCTTCCAGGAAACCCGGCGGCAGCGTCACCAATCGAAAGCCGAAGCCCACAAGGGGCCGCAACTCTTCCATCAGACGCACGTCATCATAAGCGGTGCGAATGCCTGGGTAGATCAAGCTGCGTGGATCCAGGCGGATGCGGGCCAGTTCATCGTCTTTGCCGAAATCGTGTTCGTGCAGATAGATCTCGTAACGCCCTTTGCGCACGAAGAACAACCGGATGAGCTTGCGTCGCAGCTGCGCGCGAATGGCATCAGAAAGCACGTCCGGCGCCAGCGCGCCGATTTCCACAAGCACCAGGCCAAGCCGCTTGTGTTGCTGGCGTGACAGCTCTTCGGCCCGTTGCAACACCCGCTCAGAAACCAAACCCGTCTCTGCCAACACGCGATCGAGCCGGTCGAGATCGTTCGGCCGCTCGATGTGCACAGCAGAGCCCTCGCGCAGATACACCACACTTTCGTCGCCGGAATCGTCCTGCAGGCACAACCTTCCTGTCACCCGCTTGCGGTAAAGCTGCTGGATCAAACGTGGAATCGGTCGGTCTGCAAGGCTGCCTTCAGCCGCCGGTGTTGGGTCTTGCGGTTCGGTCACGAGGCTCGGGCTTCCCATGGAACACAACGACAGCACGCCGCAAAGGCGTCCGCGTTCACCCATGATCATCGGAAGAACAGCCTTGTTATTGAGGCGCGTCGTGGCATTTGGACCAAATGTTGGGGCGAGACCTTGCGGCCACGGCGTCTACAGGGTTTACATTGCCGCGTGGGCATCGCCCTGTTCATAAACCCGCGCTCCCGCGCCAACCGCAAGAACCCGGACGGCATTCATGCCTTGGCGCGCGCCATGGGGGAGACGGGTCAGGTATTCAGCCCGCCAAGCCTGGACGCGGTCGCCGATTTGGCGGTGAGCCTGGCGCAAGCGCCGCCCGACATCATCGCCATCCATGGCGGTGACGGCACCGTCCACAGCGTCATCACCCGCCTCATCCCCGCCTTCGCAGCCGCGGGCGATCGCCCGTTGCCCCCGTTGGCGCTGCTGACGGGGGGAACCATGAACGTGGTGCCGCGATCTTTGGGTCTGGCGGCCCCACCCGTGGCCTTCATGGAGCACCTAGCCGCTTGCCAACGGGCAGGCCGCGCGCCCGACATCGTGGCACGGCGGTGCCTCCAGGTTGGCGCCCACTATGGGTTCGTGTTCGGCAACGGCAGCGTGGCCGGCTTTCTTGATGAGTATTATTCCACCGGCAGCTATGGCGCCAGCCGCGCCTTATGGATCGGCGTGCGTGCGATGTCGTCGAAGGTCACAGGCAGCGCTTATGGCAAACACACCCTGCCGCCGTTCGAGGGCCTCATCGAGGTGGATGGGCTCCCGCACCCCGGCCGCAGCTTCACCGCCGTGTGTGCCGCCACCGTTCGCGAAGTGGGTTTGGGGTTCAAGCTGCACAACCGGGCCGATGAAGATCCCGATCGCTTCAATTTGGTGGTGGTCAAGGGCCAGCCCCTAGAGCTGTTGGTGGATCTGCTGCCCGTGCGCCTCGGGCAAGGCATTTCTCCGGCGCGCGCCGACAGCCTGCTGGCAAGCCACGTGCGGCTGCACCCAACCCAACCCGACATGCCCTACACCATCGACGGCGACATGTATCGCACGTCGGCGCCGCTTGATCTGCGAATCGGCCCTCTGTTGCGTCTGGCACGGCCCCAGTGAAACAGCCCTCACACGAATTCGCGAATCACATTTGCTCCCACACGGCCGACGGGGCTAGCATGGAAAATTGCATGGGAGTCAAATGCTCATGAGCACGTCCTTCCCTCTCGATGGGATGCGGGTTCGGTTTGCCGGCGAGACCAATGTAGGTCTAAAGCGCGAGCACAACGAAGATAGCTTTTATCTGCCGCGCAGCGAACGACTGTGCATCGTCGCCGATGGCATGGGTGGGCACGCGTCGGGCGAGATCGCGAGCCGCTTGGCGGTGGACACCATCTCCACCTACTTTCGCGAGACCGAGATCGAACAGGATCTCACGTGGCCTTACAAAGTGGATCGCGGCAACCGCAACAGCGTGAACCGCATGACCACGGCGATCAAACTGGCGAACCTCAAGATCCACGAAGAGTCATCCAACAACCCCAAGTGCCGCGGCATGGGCACCACGGTGGTGTCGTGTTGCTTTGTCGACGACGCGCTCGTGATTGGGCACGTGGGTGACAGCCGCGTGTATCGCTTGCGCGAGGGCTTGTTTGATCAGCTCACCGAAGATCACTCGCTGCTCAACGACTACATCAAGATGAAGCACCTGACGGCGGAAGAGATCGCCGCCTTCCCGCACAAGAACGTGATCGTGCGCGCGTTGGGCATGAAGAGCACCGTGCAAGTGGACGTGTTGGTGGAACAACCCCGCTTGGGCGATGTGTACTTGCTGTGCTCGGATGGCTTATCAGGCATGGTGGCTGACACCGACCTGGCCGAGATCGTGGCAGGCCAACCTGATTTGGATCGGTTGTGCAACGATCTGGTCACAGCCGCCAACGGCAATGGTGGCCTCGACAACACCACGGTTGTGCTCGCGCGCATAGAGCCCGAATAAGTACGTTCAACGGCGGTTTCCTTTGTGTGGGCCGCGCGGTTATAGTCGCGCGCATGACGAAGCCACGATCACTTCACAGCCTGTGTTTGCCCTTGTCCTCGCGCCTTTTGGCCGGGTTTCTTGCGCTTTCTGCATGTGCCACGACGGGCCCAAGTAAAGAAGAAGCAAAACTTTTAGAACAGCCCTCCCCCACCCAAAGCGCCAACGAGAAGGTGCTGGCGGCGCTCGCGGCGCCCCACCGTTCACCTGAAAACAAAGCGCGCGACAAATACCGTCACCCGTCGCAAACGCTGGCGTTCTTCGGACTGCAAGACAACTTCACCGTGCTCGAGATGTTTCCTGGCGGCGGTTGGTACACCGAAATCTTGGCGCCCACCTTGCGTGACAACGGCAAGTTGTTGATCACGTCGGCCGACACCAACGGCAACCCCGAAGACTATCAAGTCAAACGCGCCAAGGAGATGGATGCCTTGCTGGGCGCGCACCCTGAGGTGTTCGACAAAGTCGGCAAGGTGATCATCGATGTCAAAGAGCCAAAGCTTGGCGCTGACAATTCGGTTGATATGGTGGTGGTGTTCCGCAGCCTGCATGGTTGGGTGGAGGGCGGCAACGCGGAAAAGTTCCTGACTGCGATCTTCAACGTGCTCAAGCCCGGCGGCACCTTCGGCATCGAAGGCCACCGAGGCAACCCCGGCACCAAGCCCGGCGGTGGCTACGTGCCTGAGCAAACGGCCATCGATTTGGCCAAAGCCGCCGGATTCACGTTGGCTGAAAAGAGCGAGATCAACGCCAACCCCGCCGACACCAAGGATTACCCCAAGGGCGTGTGGACCTTGCCACCCACCTTCGCCGCGGGCGATCAAGATCGCGACAAGTACGCCAAGATTGGCGAAAGTGATCGGTTCACGCTCCGCTTCGTAAAGCCTGCAAAATAGGCAACTTAGGCCTGCGGCCGGCGTAAAATTGGCAGGAACGACGCCGGCCGACGACCCACATTTGCGTGGGTCAGCGTTAAGTGTGTGTGAAGAAGTTCATTCACGACCGTCCAACGAGTGCCGCGCGCGGGCGCGGTGCCAGCAACCGATGGCGCGGACCCGCAGCGCTGCTTACGGGCGCGTTGCTTTGGGCGTGCGCCAAAGATCCCATTGAGCCAAGCGACCAAATGGGGGGCGAGGCCGGCGACAACGGCACCGCGGAAGAAGGCGGCACGCAAGGCGGCGGCACCACCGGCGGCGATGGGGCAGGTGGCACCTCGATGAACGCAGGTGGCACCTCGATGAACGCAGGCGGCAGCCGCGGCGGCAATTCAGGCTCGGGCGGAGCTCGCACCGGCGGCACCACCGGCACAGGCGGGGCACGCACCGGCGGCACCACCGGCACAGGCGGCGTGAGCGCCACGGGCGGACGCCCCAGCAATACGGGCGGCACCACCAATATGGGCACCGGCGGCACCACCAACACGGCCATGAATCCCACGCCGATCCAGAACGGGTGCAGCGGCTACGCCACGCGGTTTTGGGACTGTTGCAAACCACACTGCTCGTGGCCCGGCAACGTCTCGGGCGGTGTAAAGCCCTTGAACAGTTGCAGCGCCGCCAATCAATCGGTTGCGGCCAACACGCAAAGCTCGTGCAACGGCGGCGGCGCGTTTATGTGCTCGGGCCTCACCCCTTGGTCGGTGAACAGCGGCTTGGCTTATGGCTTTGCCGCCACCTCAAGCGGTGACGTGTGTGGCCGCTGCTATCAACTGCAGTTCACGGGCAGCTCACACAACGGCGGCGACGATCAGGGAAGCAAGGCGCTGCAAGGCAAAACGATGATCGTGCAGGCCATCAACATTGGCTTCGACGTGGGCGGCGGCCAATTCGACATCGCCATCCCGGGCGGCGGCGTGGGAGCGTTCAACGCGTGTTCCTCGCAGTGGGGTGTATCAAACAATGAGCTTGGCCAACAATACGGCGGCTTCTTATCGGTGTGCCGCCAAAGCAACAACAACCACGACGCGGTCAAAGCGTGCGTGCTGCAAAAGTGCACTTCGGTTTTTGCGTCACGCGGCCTCACTGATCTTGCGGCGGCGTGCCGTTGGTTCGTCGACTGGTACCAGGCTGCCGATAACCCCGCGGTGAAATACAAAGAGGTGGTGTGCCCGCAAGCCATAACGGCACGATCGGGGATGTTGCGCAACGGCGTCGACAACCGCTGCGGCAATTGATCGCTGCCGCCTGAGCGGTTTTGACAACGCCACAATCTTGCGCCAAACCCTCACCATGCGTGCTTTTGCGGTGGTGTTGGCAGCGGTGGCTTCAGCTTCACTAGGTGTGGGCTCAGCCCGCGCGCAAAGCGAGTTCGAGGCACCGCAACGCTACGGCGACGCAGGCACGAACCACGTGGGCGTTTCGTTGGGTCTCGGCAGTGGCAATGGATTGGTCTGGGCGGCGGGGGCTGAGTACGGTCATTTCATAATGGACGGCGTGGCCCCAACGGCGGAAGTGTCCGTTTCGGGAGGCTCGCAAGTGTTGACCGTCGCACGTACGATGGCGGCGTTGCGCCTTTTGCCCTGGCGGTCTGGCAGCGTGTGGCCCTTGCTGGTGCCGCGCGCGGGCCGCCTGTTCATCGAGAACAACCCTGATTTGTGGGGAGCCGGCGGCACGGTGGGCGTCATCGTCGGGTTAAGCGGTCGCGTGGCGCTGCAGGTGTCGTACGAGTACCTGCGCCTCTTTCCACGTGGCGATTGCACAACGCTGTCCACAGGCTGCAGCTTGCAGCGCTGGGGACTGGGTTTTGTGCTGGGCTTTTAGGATCAACGTTCAGCTTGCATCGCCGTGCTGCCTTTGACGGCTTTCGCCGCCAATTTCGGAGCCGTTTTGAGCGGCCGCGCCACCCACGCGTAAGAGTAATCCTGGGCCGGTTGCCACAACAGCCAGCCGATGCCGCCGTTGGCTTCCGCTGATTCCATTTCTTGGCGCAGGTATTCGGGGCTGTAGCTTGGCGAGTTCCAGCTTACGGCTTGCACCCAAGAACGAACGATCGTCGTTGAGCCTTTGTCCAAGAGATCAAGCGCGCGGCGGGTGCCCAAACCTACGAGCTCTGGGTGATCGCCTGGGACCGAGAACCCCGCAAAGCCCTTGTCGTAGTGGGATGGGTAGACCATCGGCGATAGCACCTCGCATTCACGCGCGAGCACCGCCGGATCTTGCCCCAACGCCTCCACGTCAGACCGATGCCCTTGCGCCGCCATGCCGAAAATATCGAGAGACAACGGCACGCCCCGCGGCTGCGTCACCGCATGCACGCGATGAACGAAGTCGCGAATGACGTCAATCTTCGTGATCTTTGTGCCTTCCAAACCAAAATCGGCGTTCTTGATGCCTTTGACGGGGTAACGAACATAATCAAGCTGCACTTCGTCGGCACCCGCGTCCATGGCTTCGGTGGCCAGCGCGATCACATAGTCTTGCGCCGTGGGATTGCGTGGATCCAACCAGCCAATGCTGTGCGGCCGCCCTTGCTTGTTGCGCACCACCAGATCCGGTCTCACCTTAGACACCGTTTCATCGTGGAAGCAGGAGATGCGCGCGATCACGCGCACGCCAAAGTTGTGAGCAAAGCGGATGGCGCGGGCCAGGTCGTGAATCGGTGCCCCCCGTGAAGCCTTCGTCTCAATGGCCAGCGGCACCTTGGTATCGTAGGTGATGAGGCCATCGTAATCACGCAGATCAAGCACGATGGCGTTGTAGTCGTGGGCCACCATGTTGCGAAGCGTGCGCAGGTAACGTGGCCCGCGCGCGTTCGGGCCGCGCACATACAAACCGCGCAGCGATTTGTCCGCGGGCCAACCCAAACGGGCGGCGTCGCCTTCGGCGTAGGGCTTCGACAACAGGAGCGGAACAGCGAAGGTAAGACCCGCCTTCATCGTGGCGCCAATGTCCTTGCGGCTGTCGTGCAGTTGCCGCTGGATCGCGCTGGCCAGATCAGGCACCTCATAAGCGCTCGTGACGTTCAACAAGCTGCGCGCCACTTGCGCATATGTGTTGTTCTTCACGGTGGTGAATTGCACCTGCACGGGTTGCCCGGGCTCGTCAATGACTTGTGCCTGTTCGGGTAACCGCGCCTTGAGCCAAGCCACGAAGGCCGCACGTTCGTCTGCCACGGGATCCGGCAACGGCGCCGCGACGACCGGGCGCGGCGGCTCCTGCATCTTCTCGGTCAGCGGGGTGGACGGCCGAGCCAAGTTGTCGTCGCCGTGGCGACAGGCCCCAATACCAAACAACAGTGAAATGAACCCGATCGGCAGGAGGCGCATGTGGTGGTGAATTTCTGTAGCGTACAGCAGCTGGCGCAAACGCGCGCAGTTACATACACATCGTCTGCTGTGCTAGATGCGTGAATGTGAAGTTCGCGCTTGGCCAAATCAACCCCACGTTGGGCGATTTCGCGGGAAACACCGCGCTTATCGCTTCGGCGCTCGCACAAGCGGAAGCAGCAAACGCCGACGTGTTGGTGCTGCCAGAGCTCGCCCTGTGTGGATATCCCCCACGTGACCTCCTGACCCGTGATGCTTTCTTACACGCGATGGAACAAACGCTGCAAAAACTGGCGGCGCTCGTGGGCAGCACAACCGCCGTCCTTGTTGGTTTCGCCGAGCGGCTCTCGCACACGCAAGCGCACGAGCAGCCACACGCCGGACGCCCCTTGGCCAACAGCGCGGCTTTTCTGTTCGAGGGCCGCGTTCAAGCCGTTATTCGTAAGCGCTTGCTGCCCACCTACGATGTGTTCGACGAAGATCGTTATTTCGAGCCCGGCACCCAAACTGGCGTCGTCAGCTTTCGCGGCCACAGGTTGGGCATCACCATCTGCGAAGACGCTTGGAACGACGAACTGTTCTGGCCACACCGACGGTACACGCTGGATCCGGTGCAGGAAGTGGTTAACGCCGGCGCCGACATTCTGGTCAACCTCAGCGCTTCGCCGTTCGGCATCGCAAAGCATGGCCAACGGCTGGCGATGCTCTCGCACACGGTGAGGCGGTGGCAGCGGCCACTGGTGTTCGTGAACCAAGTGGGCGGCCACGACGATCTGTTGTTTGACGGCGGCTCGTTCGCGCTGGACGCCACCGGCGCCCGGCTGGCCCAGGCCCATCAACATCAAAGCGACCTAGTGGTCGTTGATACACAAGCGGCAAGCGCCGGCGTCGCGCGGCCGGCCCTGGGCGAAACCGAGTCCTTGCTGCAAGCGTTGGTCTTGGGCACACGCGACTACGCCCGCCGGTGTGGCTTTAAGCAGGCGCTGCTCGGTCTCTCAGGTGGCATCGATTCGGCGGTGGTGGCCTGCATTGCCGCCGAAGCGCTGGGCCCCGAGAACGTTCATGGCGTGGCGCTGCCGTCGCGCTATTCGTCTGATCATTCACGCGGCGACGCTCAAGCGCTGGCCGAAAACCTCGGCATTCGCTTTTCTGAGATCCCGATCGAGGCGCCGTTTGCCGCCTTTTTGCAAACGTTGGCACCCGCGTTCGCGGGCCGGCCAGCCGACGTCACCGAAGAGAACCTGCAAGCGCGCCTGCGTGGCACCACGTTGATGGCTCTTTCAAACAAGTTCGGCGCTCTGCTGCTCACCACCGGCAACAAAAGCGAAATCGCCACCGGCTACTCTACCCTTTACGGCGATATGTGCGGCGGCTTGGGCGTGATTGCGGATGTGTTCAAGCTGCGTGTCTATGAACTGGCCCGTCACATCAACCGCGACCGCGAGATCATCCCAATAAACACGATCGACAAGCCCCCCTCGGCCGAGTTACGCCCCGACCAAAAAGACGAAGACTCGTTGCCCCCGTACAGCGTTCTGGATCCGTTGCTTGAGGCTCATCTTGAGCGCGACATGGACGCCGACGCCTTGGTCGCGGCAGGCTTCCCAAGGGACACGGTGCGGGACATCCTTAAATTGGTGCGTCTCGCCGAGCACAAGCGCCGCCAGGCCGCACCGGGGTTGAAGGTATCGGCCAAGGCGTTCGGCACGGGGCGGCGGTTTCCGATCGCCCATGGGTTCCGGGATCCGGGCTGAGGTTGCAATGGCACGTTCGGCGATCTAAAGCTTGCGGCCCATCCAATTCATAGCAATGATGCTGCTCGGCGACATTATTCATGAAAAACTTTGGCGGTGCGGTGGTTGTGATCTTCCTGTTCGCGGGCGTCGGGTGCGGAGATCCGATTGATGCAACCGGTAACAGCAACGGAGGCGCCGGCGCCATCAGCGCCGGTGGTGCCGGGAGGGGCGGTGGTACGACCGTCGAACCGAACGCGGAAGGGGGGAACGGTCAACCAGACGCGTCGATAGGCGATGCGGCGGCCAACGCGCCCCTCGGAGGCGCCGGCGTCCCAACGGATGCGGGGCCTGTTGATCCAAATGTGTCGATGGGTCTCATGGCGCTGCCGATCAGCGGGAAAGCGGTCTTGGTGGGCAAAGGCACCAACGGTTGCACCAACGAGATCCCCGCGCCTGGCGACAGGTGGTGCGCCTTTTCTCGCGAGGTGGAACTCGGCCGCGCAGAGTTGTGGGTCATCAACGTTTCGGCCTTCGCAAAGGGCGTTCCCATGCGATGCGTGCCTGGAGACAGCAACTGCAAACGTTTGACCACCAACCTGTGGACTGGCACGCCTTCAACGGGGCCCGCACATCCGAACGCCCACAGCTTTGATGGCGATACGTTGATCTTTCATGCGGATGCAACGTCGGCCTCGACGGAACTGTACCAAGGGCCAATCTATGCGTGGCGCCCCTCGTGGAGTGAGCCGCGCCAGATCTCGACGAAGAAGGGCATCACGTGCGCGGGACATTTCGCCGGGCAAGTTGCGATGTGCCTCGATAACATCGAGCCCGACGAAACGAAGCCGCTTGAATTTGATTTGCTTGCGGGCCGGCTTGACGACGCCCAAGCGCAAGGTCTGCCGCGCCTGGATCGCATCCGTCCAACCCGGTCAAACGACGTTTCAAGGTGGCGGGGTGCTTTCTCGCGTGACGGCTCGCAGTTTTGTTATTCCACGGGCCGCACGCCAACGGACAGTGAGAACCTATGGTGCTTTCTAACGTCGTCATTGCCCGCCAACGCTGTGGCTACCGGCACAAGAGCCTCAGCGCCCTTGATCACAGACGCTGCGAGGTGGGCCTTCTCGCGCGATACGCAGAAGCTTTACTATCTGAGCGGCTACAACTATAGCGATCAAGGCCGTCCGAGTGGCGTTTTGAAGTTGGCGGATTACCCCAGCGGCCAGAACGTCACGACCATCGGCTACAACATCGGCGCTTTTCTTATCCTGTCCGATGGTAGCAACACGGATCGAGGCGTTGGACTATTTACGGACGTGGTTGAGAACCGAGGCAGCTTCCGCTTGCTGCGTGATCGTTCCGCCCCCGACGACTACGTAACCATCGCGAATGGCGTTTCCACTGCGAGCCTTTCGGGCGATCTTCGCTACACGTACTTTAGTCAGAACACAAACGAACGAACCGGACTCGGTGACGCGTACGTGGCGCAAAATGCCACCGCCACAAAAACATCACCCGCCTCTCGCTGCACCTTGCAGTCAGGGGCCACAACTGATCTTTACGGACGCCCGTTTTTGGAACACGCAGGACTTGTTTTTTGGGCCGAAGACGTCGACCCTAATTTACTCGTCGGCAAAGGCATGGTGGCGAACCCTGAAAATTGCACCTCGAAGGTGAAGTACGCGAAAGATTTGGACTTCTGGTTCACGGTGGGCGACCGCGGTCTCATCTGGAGCGACGACACAGACACCGACACCGTTTCCATCCGCTACGCCCCAATCGCCGACGGCAAAACCTGGCCCGGGGCGAGCGGAACCGTTTTGCTGCAAAAGCAGGCCAGCCGCATCTACTCGATGACCTTACCGACGAACGATCTGCTGCTTTTGCAAGCGCAGGGGGCTTCCAAAGACAACGTTATTTACCTGGCCAAGCTGCCGTTCTAAGCGAACGGCCGCGGCCCGCAATGGCATAGGTCGATGCAAACCAGCCTTTGAAAGCCGCCTCAACGCCGAACGGGTGTCTGAGCAGCCCACGAGACACGGGCCCACGCTAAAGCCTGTGCAGCGACGCGATCGAAAGCGCCCGCCCGCAGGCATTGTCTGCACGCAAATTTCGCAACTTTGGCGCAGGGGCACCGAAGAAGGTACATGCCAACATTTTTGCACGAAGCGCTCGTGGGGCTGCTTCGTGATCGGCCTGAGCTGCTCGCGCGCTTGCTGCGCGGCGCAGGCCTGTCGTTGCTACCACCTCACGAAAAGCTCGTGAGCGACAGCGCCGATCTGGGCAGCGCGCAGCCTTCGGAATTGGCAGCGGACGCGGTCCTGCGTGTGGAGCAGGAGGGCCGCACCGAAATGGTGGTGGTGTTGGAAGTGCAATTGCGGATTGATCCACGCAAGGTGTACACGTGGCCGTTGTATGTCGCGGCGGCTCGGGCGCGCCACGAACGTCCCACAATCCTTGTGGTGGTCACGCCCGATCGCCATGTGGCTAAATGGGCAGGGCACGCATTGGAGATGGGCCCGGGAACGGGTTATGTGAGGGCGGCCGTGTTGGGGCCGGATGAGTTGCCTCGGATCGAGGACGCCGCCGAAGCTGTGGCGGCGCCGGCTTTGGCGGTGCTGTCTGCCGTGGCGCATGGACAGGATGACGACGCGCAGCAGGCGGCACGCATCGGCCTGGCCGCCATGGAAGCCATTTTGCAGCTGGGTGAAGACGAGGCGGCGGTATACTTGGATTATGTGAAGGCGGCCTTGAGCGAGGCGGCAAAGGAAGCTTTGGCGATGATTCCACAGAACTACGAGTTTCAAGACGAGGGTCTGCGCAAGGCCTGGCACGGTGGCAAGGCCGAGGGCGAAGCCAAGGGCAAAGCCGAGGGCGAAGCCAAGGGGAAGGCCGACGGGTTAGCGAGTGCCCTGTTGCTGGTGCTAGAGGCGAGAGGCCTCGCGCCAACCGCTGCCGAGGTCGATAGAATTCGAGGCTGCGGGGATGTCGACACGCTGGCGGCCTGGCTTCGTCAGGCGCCGACGGCCGGCAAAATTGCTGACGTGTTTCTTTAGGAGAGGGGCCGAACGCTAACCCGAGACAGGACATTGTCCTTCGGAGATCAACAAATCGTCGAACAACGTTTCAGCGGGGCCGGACTTGGGGGTTGCTGTTGGCGTGCACACGAGGCGCCCAGGGCCAAGTCCGTAGTTGGTGAGCCACACATCACCTGTCATGCCGAACTCGTCGAAGAGGGCCGGCTCAAGACAAAGCGCGGGCACGGCTATGTTGCGCAAACGTGCGTCGACCGTGGCCGATAGAGTTGATTCAGAGATAAGCACCAGCGCCTTATTGGATGTGTCGCTCACCTGCGCGTTGGCTCCGTCTCGAACGTGCACGCCGAAACCAAGCTTGGTGGCGCGCAGGAGCAGGGCTTGATCGACGGGGCTGAGCGCGGCGTTGCCGACCACAAACAGCATCTCGCGCGTGCGCGTGGCCCACGTAACAGCGGCATCAAATAGACGGCCGCCCGCTTCAGTGAAAGAGGCCGCCGTGGGATCGCCCGCAAACAGCGCCACCCGTCGCGCGGAAGGGCATACCCTACCGAATCCCACAGATAGGCGGCAAGCAAAAAGAGGTCAATTTATTAGCATACCGCAGCGTCCCCAGCCAACGCATTCGGCAGTCTTAATGCGCCATTCTCGGACTGCGCTTCTTGTGAGAGTGTTGCACCCGGATGCTCGTCCACGGCGGAGTAAAGAAGAGAATTGCCGATTGATCCCCGAGCGCTTCGAGCTATCCTCTTGTCCATTAACGGCGATTAATTCTTCGATTTAGGATTTGTGGATGGTCGGGCGCGCAGTAGCGCCGACAGTTCCACCGAGGAGGCATCCGAATGAAGTTCTTAGGACGTTTTAGACCGATGGCATTGGGTGCGGCTATGGTGGCTACGGCCTGTACCGGCAGCGGTAGTAAACCGACTGATCAAAAGCCAGACCTCGACACTGACAGCGAGCTTCCTCCTGCCGATTCTGACGCCTGGACTAGGAACCCAGCGAAAACGATGGCATGCGAGCAACCCCTCACAATGAACGAGGCGGCTTACCCGCTGCAACGCCTGACCAACGTGGAGCTAGCCAACACGGTCCGGGACCTTTTATCGGGAATTGCTGACTCGGCGAAATTAGTGCGAAGCACTGATTTACCCCCTGAGTCCCGGGTGGCAGGCTTTAGCAACAACGCGCTCCAGCAGCAGCCAGATCGCGGCTACGCCGATGCGATCGAGCAGTTGGCGATTGGTGCAGCCCGCGAGGCGGTCAAGGATCTGTCGAAACTTGGCTGCGCCAAAGAGGACGGAAGCTGCATCGGCGACCTTATAAGCGGATTCGGAAAACGTGTTTTCCGTCGCCCTTTAACGTCTGGGGAGATTTCGGACCTCAAGAAAGTTTACGAAGAAGCACGCGCGGAACCGCTCAAGTTCTCTCACGCCATGGCAGTGGAGACGGTCGTTGGAACGATGCTGCAATCTCCGCAGTTCCTCTTTCGATTGGAGGAAGGACAGGGCACCATCTCTGACAAAAAGTCGCAACCACTATCCAACTGGGAAATGGCTTCTCGTCTCTCGTACTTGATATGGGATTCCATGCCAGACGATGACCTCTTTCGCGCAGCGGAGGCGGGGGAGCTCATGCAAAGCGAGAAGATCGAGGCCCAGGCGCGACGCATGTTGGGCGACGATCGCGCTCGCGGAGCGATGAAAGAGTTCTTCGACGAGTGGCTCGACAATAAACGCTACTCGGCTTTCGTTGCGGCACCTGCCAAAGATAGAGAATTTTATCCCACGTACGACGAGAAGCAGGCAAAGGCGCTCATTGAGGGTCGGGATAAATTTATTGAGGAAGCCTTTTTCGGCGGCGACCACTCGATGACGCAGCTGTTCTCGTCAACGAAGGGATGGGTCAACGACGACGTTGCCTACATCTACGGCGTCGATAAACCGGGCAGTGCTGAGCTGAAGGAAGTGGAACTGAACCCAGCCCAGCGCAAGGGCATCCTAACCAATCCCGCCATCATGGCAGGTATGTCACACACAACCGAGCAGGCCCCGATCTTGCGCGGTGGCTTCATCATGGAGAGGTTGCTTTGTGCGCCCTCGCCGCCTCCACCCCCGGGAATCATCACGCAGATTCCTTTCGACGAGAACGAAGCTATGACCTACAGGCAGCGAGTCGAGAAAACGGCAGAGCAGGGCAAATGCGCGAACTGTCACAAGCCTCTCGACTCGTTCGGGTTCCTGTTTGAGAACTACAACTCGATCGGCGCGTTTCAGACCGAGGAACAAGCCAAGTTTAAGGGCATGGTTTACAAGCTGCCAACGAACGCCAAGAGCACAATCATGGATACTCTCGACGTCAACGGCGAGTTCGATAACGCCATTCCCTTCGTAGAAAAGATGGGGAAAAGCAAGCAGGTTGCACAGTGCGTGGTCGAGCATTTGTGGTCCTGGGCCAACGCCCGTCGCGAGGTGGACGAAGACGGCTGCGCAGTCGTACCGCTGACCACTTCATTCATCGAGAACAAGTTTGATATGCAAAAATTAGTTGTAGACCTGGTAAAGAACCCATCGTTTCGGGTACGCCGGGTCGCGGCCGAGTAGTCATTGGAGTAATCAAAATGCACGCAACAAATAAGCTCCGCTTTTCACGGCGATCGTTGTTGAAGGCATCTGCACTTGGCCCCTTAGCAGCTCAGTTGCTGCCGGAACTTCGGAATGCGGCCTATGCCGCAGAGGCCATCCCGAAGAACTTTATTGTGGTCTATACATACCAAGGTCAGTGGCCTGACCTTTGGGCATCAGGGTCTGGTCGAAGCTTCTCGTTAGGACAAGCGACCGCCGCGCTGGCACCCTTCAAAAACGATCTTATCCTCACACCCGGGCTGAACATGCGCTCGGCGGAGCTGAACCCGCCCGGCGACAATTCCAGCGGGCACCCTCAGGGTCAGATTCACTCAACGACTTCGCACGGTCCGCCCGGTGCCTTCAAGATAACGGACGGCGGAGCCAATCCGGCGGGGGGCCCTTCGATCGATCAAGCGATTCTCTTCGACTTGATTCGGCAGAATGGCGGCCAGGCACTAACTGAAATTCCTTCCTTACACCTAGCGGTGATGGACAGCGCGTTCGCACCCGCTTCACAAATGTTGGGAAGAATCAGCTATCGGCCTCCAGCCAAGGCCGGCGCCCACGCTCCACACAATTACGTCTATCAGAGTCCTAACGAAGCTTGGAAGAAGCTCTTCGATACATTTGACACCGGCGGTGGAAGCGGCACGCCAGGGGCCCCAAGTGAGGGGCAGCTGCGCTTCGCTCAACGCAGGTTGATGCTGAAACACGCACGAGTTCAGTTTAGTTCCGTGAAAGACAAGGTGAGCAATCTTTACGGAGCCAATACCGCTGATCGGTTCCAGGCGCATGCCGACTTCTTGTCTGAAGCTGAAAACGCTCTGCCTTCCCTCGGTTCCACGGGCAGCGGAAAGCCGCAAACCCTAAATTCAGCGTGTATCGTACCCACCAGCGAATCCGTTCCACCCAAACCGCAAACCCAGTCAGGTTGGTACGACATACTGTCCGATAATATGCCCAAGCTGATGCAGCTCGGCCTCGCCTGCGGCCGAACCCGCTTCGTCACTCTTCAGATCGAGGACAGCGGCCACCCATCGGTGCATGGTTGGCATCATGACAACCGCAAGGACTTGACCGTTCCTTTCCATACAGATATGGGCAACAAGTTTGCTGACGTTCTTGGCAAGCTTAAAGCAGTCCCAACAGCCGATGGAAAGAACATGCTGTACCACAGCGTGGTCCTTTGGTGTGGTGAGCTTGCTCAAGGCTCTACACACTCCACCAATGGCTTGAACTGGATGGTCGCAGGTCAGGCGGGCGGCGCTTGGGAGGGGAAGACGGGGCAACTGATTCGGTACGATGGGCAGCCTCACACGAATCTGTTCATGAGCATCGCAAAGGCGATGGGTGCTGAGTTCACTACCTTTGGTGACCCCAGAGTAAACCCAAAGGCTCTCGCAGAGCTGTGATGGTCCCAGCATAGATTTGTCACAACACCAAGGCCCGCGGCACCTGCCTGCGGGCCTTTTTTTTGCCCAAAGTCCCACTTGCCGTCCTCTTGGGTTGCGCCTGGGGGGCGGCTTTGGCACATTCGCCCCTCATGAAAGCGACGATTGCAGTTCTTCCAGGTGACGGCATTGGCCCCGAAGTGGTGAGCGAAACGCTTAAGGTGCTCACGGCCGTAGGCAAACGGTTTGGCCACGAGTTCGCTTTTAATGAAGCACTGCTGGGCGGCGTTGCGATCGATCGCACGGGCACGGCGATCCCCGATGAAACGGTGGCTGTGTGCAAAGCGGCCGACGCGGTTTTGCTGGGCGCCGTGGGCGGCCCCAAGTGGGACGATCCCAAGGCGAAGGTGCGGCCTGAGCAAGGCCTGCTTGGCATTCGCAAAGCGCTGGGCCTCTACGCCAACCTGCGCCCCGTAAGCATTCATCCGAAGCTTTCCGCAGCGTCACCCTTGAAGGCTGAGTTGCTCGAAGGCGTGGATATGGTGGTGGTGCGCGAGTTGACGGGCGGCATCTACTTTGGGCAAAAGGGCCGCGAAGGCGATCGCGCGTTTGACGTGTGCGAATACACAGTGCCAGAGGTGGAGCGCATCGTGCGCGCCGCCGCCAAGTTTGCGATGGGCCGCCGCAAGAAGCTGACTTCAGTGGATAAGGCCAACGTGCTTGAAACATCGCGGTTGTGGCGTCAGGTCACCGAACGCGTTGTGAAGGAAGAGTTCCCCGAGATTCAACTTGAGCACATCCTGGTGGATGCGTGCGCGATGTTCTTGATTCGCCGCCCCGCCGACTTCGACGTCATCGTCACCGAAAACATGTTCGGCGATATTTTGACCGACGAAGCTTCAATGCTCGCAGGATCGATGGGCCTTCTGCCCTCAGCATCGCTGGGCGAAGGCAAGTGCGGTCTTTACGAACCGATCCACGGCAGCGCGCCTGACATTGCCGGCAAAGGCGTGGCGAACCCCTACGCCACGATTTTGAGTGCTGCGTTGTTGCTACGTTATTCGCTTGATCTTGAGACAGAAGCACGCGCGATTGAAAAGGCCGTGAACGAGGCCGTCACAGCGGGCGTCTTGACCGCCGACATCGCGCCCAAAGGCACGGGCGTGGGCACAACGGTGGCCGGCCAAGCTGTTATTGACCGCTTGGGGTAAACTGCCAGCACAGTGGGTTACCGCAACACGGCCGTCTGTTTGCTTGCGCTTTTAGGGCCGGGGGTGGTGTTCGCACAAACGCCCGCCCCTGCCCCCCTCACGCCCGCGGCGCCCCCGCCAGCCGCCAAGGCGTTACCCACCGATCCCGCAACGGGCCGGTTGCTGGGATCGTGGCACGACGTGCAAGCGGCCTGGAAGCGCGGCGATCACGGTGAAGCGCAGCGGTTGGCGGCGTGGTTGACGTCGGCCGACTGGCAAGCGGCGCTTTCGCGCGAATCTCCCAACCATTTGGAGGTGGCGCTGGCGGTGTTGCCGGCGCAAGTGGGCGCGGTGGCCTGGTTGCCTGTGCTGGCCCCATGGTTATGGGTGACCGAGCCTGCACAGCAAGACAACGTGGCCAAGGTGGCACGCACGATGGCCGTGCTCTTGGATGGGCGCCAGCCCGAGCAGCCGCATTCTTGGGACGTGCCCACCACGGCTGTGCGTGGCATTTGCCAGGGGTTCGTATCCGTGGCCAGCGCCCCTGCACGGCCTTTGGAGACGCGGCTTGCGGCGCTCGAAGCGTTGGCCACCACCCGGCGCACATGCGCGGCGCCGCCCGCCGATCTTCTGGTTGACCCTGCTCCCGAGATTCGTCGCGCGGCGGTGAATCTTGTGGCGGGCGATCCTGCGACCATGGCCGTGGTGCGGGCGCGCCTGGATGACGACGCGGCGATCGTGGAATCGGCGGCCGCTGCACGTTTGTGCCAGCGCCCCGGGAACGAGCCGATACCACCCGAAGTGCTGCGGGCGGCGCGCAAGTTTGCCCAGGAGCCTGTGGCCATGGAGGATAGTGTGGAATTGCTCGATTGCTTGGCCACAAGCGCGGAACCCGACGATCGAGCGGCGCTTGAGAACGCCTTTCGGCACGGTGGCAAACCGATACAAGAGCGCGCCAAACAGCTTCTGCACCGCTGACGCTGACGCAAGGCAGGTGGCTTTTTTGCTTGGCCCAGGCGCCCCCGGTAGGCTGGCGGTTATGGACAAGCGGTTCCTGGTCGAACAGCTCATGGATCGGCTGCGTGAAACGGCGGCCGTGGCGCGCAAAGCGGGACAAGCCGCGGCAGACGAGGCGCGCGAAGGCGCAAGCCCGGCCGAAAAACGTGAGGACGCGCGCGTCCACATGGAGTATTCGAGTTTGGCGCGCGGGCAGGCCGAACGTGCGCAGCGCGCGGCCGCTGAGCTTTCGGTGCTGGAAACGTTTCGGCCGCCCGATTTTGCGGCGAACGCGGCGATCGCCTTAGGGGCGATCGTTGAAGTGGAAGATGGGGATCAAGGACGCACGTTCTTCTTGGCTCCCGTGGGTGCCGGCGTGGAACTGACCGGGCCCGGCGGCGATGGCTTCCTCTCTGTGGTCACACCCAAAAGCCCCGTCGGCCAAGCGGTGCTCGGCAAACGTGTGGGCGACACACTTGAGATCACCGTCAAAGGTGAAGCCCGCGAGTGGACAGTCACGTACGTGGGTTAAGCGATGGGCAAGCGTGATCTGAAAATCAGACTGCCTGCAGACGTTGCCAAAGAGTTGGCGCAAGTGGCGGCCGCCACGCAGCGTTCAACCGCATTCATCGCGCTGCGCGCTTTGTTGGCGGGTGCGAAAGCTCCACCTGTGTCTGTAACCAAAGCGGAAGCCTTCACGTTGCAGCTTGATGAAGACGACGCCGCGAACACTTTGACGAAGCTTTCGCAAGCCGCGGGACCACGGAGCGTTGATGAAGCGTTGGCGTCGGCATGGGCGGCCACGCGCGATCGGTTCGCCAAGTTCCTGGACAAAGAAACGTCGGCCCGCCAAGCCGAGGTGGCCGATGAGCTGGACGAAAGCTTGGCCCAAGCCGAAGCGCCCAGCACCACCACGGCACGGCTCGACGAACTTGCAAGCAGCGCGTATCCCCGCGTGCGGGCCTTGGTGGCGGCGCACCCGAACACCAGCGAAACAGCGTTGGCGCGCCTTTCGCGTGACAAAGAGCCTTACGTGCGCGACGCGGTTGAGAACCGGCAGCTCAAGCGCGGGCGCGCGGGCGCCTAAGTTCATCACTCATCACGCGACCGTCCTTGAACCGAATCACGCGCTCGGCGTACTCGGCCACTTCGGGCTCGTGCGTGACAAGTACGATGGTTTTGCCTGCCGCGTGCAGATCTTGAAACAAGGCCATGATTTGATCCGTGGTCTGGCTGTCGAGCGCGCCCGTGGGTTCATCGGCCAAGAGCAAAACGGGATCTTGGACCAAAGCGCGCGCAATCGACACGCGCTGCTGCTGGCCGCCGGACATTTGGTTCGGCAAGTGGTGCATGCGTTCCTCAAGGCCTACGCTGCGCAACGCCGCTTCGGCGCGCGTCCGGCGCTCGGCGCGTGGGACGTTCGCGTACCGCAAGGGCAGTTCCACGTTCTCGATCGCGTTGTATCGAGGCAAAAGATTAAAGGACTGAAACACAAAACCTATCTTGCGGTTTCGGAACTTGGCGAGCGATCGATCGTCCATCGTGCGCACGTCGTGCCCATCAAGCAGGTAACGACCATCGGTGGGCTGATCCAAAGTGCCAAGCAGGTTCAACAATGTTGACTTGCCCGAGCCCGAGGCGCCCATGATGGCAACCATTTGCCCCACCTCAATGCGAAGGCTGACGCTGCGCAACGCATAAACAGGCGTGCCGCCCGAGCCATACACCTTCGACACATCAGAGATTTGAACTATCGGCTGGGCCGTCGTCGTATCGGGCATGCACCACAAAAACCTTTTCGGACGTTGAACGTCCAAGCTTGAAGCAAAGCGCGCGTTTGGTGTCAAAGCAAGGTGAAGCGATGAAGTTCCGTGGGATGCACCACACGAAACGCTTGGTCGCGCGGGCGCATCCGCAGGCACCGGTTACAATGATGCGGTGAACTTGAGCGGCGTTTTCATTCGTACACTTTCGCGCGGACGGTACGCGCGGATGACGATCGTCTGCGCGTGCGCGTGCCTCGCCGTTGGCTGTGGCCCACATGGGGACAAAGGCAAACAGGCTGTGGGCGCGCAAGATCCCCTTGGCCTGCGCAGCGAGCAAGGTGAATTCGAGCAACGTGTACTGCTGACGGGTGAAATTGACGCCATCGCGGCGGCGGAGCTCAAGGTGCCGCAAGTGGATCGCGGGCGCGCGCCGTTGCGTTGGTTGGCCGCCAATGGCGCGATGGTGAAGAAGGGCGATTTGGTCGCCGAACTCGACAATTCGACGTTCGCCAACGATCTGCAGCAGAAGACGATCCAAGTGTCGCAGGCCGAAACCGAGCTGCAACGACAATTGTCGCAGGCCGCGCTGCTTGTGAGCGAAAAGACGCTTGATATGGAACGCAAGCGCATCGCCGTGGAGAAGGCGCGTTTGAACGCAGATATGCCGGTTGGCCTGTTTTCAAAGCGAGATGTGCTTGAAGCCAAGCTGGCGCTCACGAAAGCGGAAACCGATCTGCAACGCGCACAAGCCGCGCTTATCAACCAACAGCGCACGTCAGCGCTTGATCGGCAGATCCAACAGGTGGCGCTGGACAAAGCGAAGCAAGAGCTGGCGGTGGTGGAGGCCGGGCTGCAACGACTGCAACTGCGCGCGCCCATTGATGGCATGGCGTTGGTGGGCGATCACCCCGAAGGCCGGCCGCTGCAGGTGGGCGACGAGGTGTTCATGGGCATGACAATCGTGCGCATGCCGGACCTGAATCAAATTCGTGTAAAGGCGTATCTTTCGGATGTGGACGATCGCCGCGTGGTGCCGGGCATGTCAGCCGAAGTGATCGTGGACACATTCCCGGGAAAATTGTTCGCGGCGCGGGTGGACACTGTATCCACCGTCGCACGCGAGCCGATGGAAAAATCATTGCGTCGCGTGTTCGAGGTGGGGTTGGTTTTGGAAGGCGCGATCGACAAGCAACTGCGGCCCGGCCTCTCTGCGCGTGTGGAGGTGATCGCGTCGAAGCTCAAAGACGTCACGCTGGTGCCGCGGACGGCGTTGCGTTTGGTCGAGGGCAAAACCACGGTCACGACGGCGCAAGGTCAAACGCGCGACATCAGCGTTTCGGCGTGCAACGCTTCGGTATGCGTGGTGGATAAGGGTCTGGCACCCAACACAGCACTCGCGGCCATCACACCGGCGGGTGCTTCGTGAAACGGTTGGCGCTGTGCTTGGTGTTGGTGGCTTGTGGCGCCGATCTGCCCACGCCCACGGTCACCGTCACGCGATCGGATTTGCGTGTGGAAGTTGAGACCCGTGGCACCTTGGCGGCGCTTGAGTCGGTGTATCTGAGTCCCCCGTCTTCTCCGGGCATGTGGAACTTCAACATCGTGCGTATGGCGCCCGAAGGTTCCGAAGTGAAGAAGGGCGATGTGGCGCTTGTGCTGGATGGGTCGGAGCTTGAGCGGCGCCTTGTGGATCGCCGTTCGGAACTTGATGTGGCGGTCAAGGAGATCGCACGCAAACGCGAAGAGTTGGCGCTCGCCCACCGAGACAATGAACTCAAAGTTGCCGAAGCGGAGGCGGCGCTGCGCAAAGCAGAACTCAAGGCTGATCTGCCACCGCGCTACACATCAGCCGTGGCCATGAAATTGGCGCAGCTTGATGTGGAGGCAGCACGCGCTGAACTCAAGGGTGCCCAAGATCGCCTGACGTACGCCGATCAACTGGGCAAAGCGGATCTAAACTTCTTGGGCGAAAAACGCGCCCGCGCGCAAACACGCCTCAGCGAAGTGCAAAGCGCGCTTGATTCGCTCACTGTTAAAAGCTCAATCAATGGGTTGGCGATCTACCGCACGGACTGGCGAGGCGTAAAAAAGAAGGTGGGCGATCCGTGCTGGGCCACGGAAGGGTGCTTGGAGGTGGCCGACGTTTCGAAACTGAAGGCGTCGGGTGAAGTCGACGAGATGGACGCAGCACGCGTGTCGGTGGGCCAAGTGGTGCGCCTGCATTTGGAGGCACACCCTGAACGTGAGTGGCGCGGCAAGATCACCGAAATCGGCCGCAGCGTATACCGTCAATCCCCAAAGACGCCGCTCAAGGTGGTGCACATCGACATCGAACTGGACGAACTTGATCCCATCGCCATGCGCCCCGCGATGCAGTTCCGCGGTGTGGTGGAGATAGAGAAGAAGGCGAACGTGGTGATTACGCCGATGAACACGATCTTTCACCGGCCATCGGGGCCCGTGGTGTTCCGTAAAACCACCACGGGTTTTGAGATGGTGCCTGTGAAGTTGGGTGCGAACGGCAAAACAAACGTAGAAGTTTTGGCTGGCTTACGCCCGGACGACGAAGTGGCCACTGCCGACATGGGAAGCCAGGCGCCATGAAGAGGTTCGGGTTCTGGCTTGCGCTGGGGTTGGTGTTGAGCGCCGCCGCGTTTGGCGCCAACCGACTTGTGCTGTCGTTAAAGCAGCAAGAGCTCACGCACGGCGATGTGCCCACCGCACCCGTCGTTGAGGCACCGTTTCTGCGCGTGGCTGAAGCGAATGGGTATCTAAAGCCTGTGGATTCAACGCCGATCACTTCGCCGCGGGGGCAGCGGCGCCCCCGCGTGATTGCGTGGATGGCGGATGACGGTGCGAAGGTGGCCAAAGGCGACGTGCTGCTGCGGTTTGACGACGCCGAAGAGCTGCTGCGGGTCAAAAGCAACCAAGCCGATCGCACAAAGGCCGAACGCGCGCTTGAAAAGGAGCGCGTCAACGCTGCATCCAAGGTGAACGATCGCGATTTGACAGCCACCGTCACCAAGGAAGAGCTGGCGCGCACCAAAGAGTTGGGCGTCAAAGATCAGCGCTTTTTTCCCCGCAACGAAGTGATCGAATCGCAGCTTGACGAAAAGCTCTACGACAATCGTCTGAAGCACGCCGCTGATGCCAAAGTGATGGAGCAAAAGGTCTCGGGGCGGCAGTTGGAAGTGTTGGGTGTGGATCGCCGCAAGGCGATGGAACAAGCCGAGGACGCGAAGAAATCGCTGGCCTCTCTTGAAGTGCGCGCGGCTGGCGCGGGCATCTTCGTGGTGGATCGTTACGGCGACCGCATCTTGCGCAAGGGCGATATGGTGTGGCCCGGCATGCGCATCGCCGAGGTGGCCACGAGTGACCGCATGGAAGCCGAAGTGTTCGTGCTTGAGGCCGACGCCGGCGGGTTGGCGGTGGGCAAGGACGCTGAACTTGTGGTCGAATCGCAGCCAGGCATCACATATAAGGCCAAAGTGTCTTCCGTTGAACCGTTCCCCAAACCGCTTCATCCAGACGTGCCCACGCAATACTTCACAGCGCGCATCAGCGCAGAAGGACTGCCAGCAGGTTTAAAGCCCGGGCAAAGTGTGAAGGTGCGCATCTTCCTTGAGAACCGGAACAAAGCGGTGGTGGTGCCACGCCAGGCCGTGTTCGAACGCGACGGGGAAAACGTTGTGTGGAAGGAAGTGGGCAACAACAAATTTGAACGTGTGCCCGTGAAGCTGGGCCCGGGAACCGTCGGTCGGTTGGTGTTGGAACAAGGGCCGCCTGTGGGCACACGGCTGGCGTTGCGTGATCCCGAGAAGCTGCCGGCCGGCCAAGGCGGGCGCGACGGCAAGGCCAGCGCGACCTCAGGGCTTGCGCCCATGCCGGGTGCCAAGGCGGCGCCGCCATGAGTTGGGGCGAGGCGTTTCGGTCCGCGCGCGACAGCTTGGCCACACGCAAATTGCGTGCGGGGCTCACCATGCTGGGCGTGATGTTTGGCGTGGGCGCGGTGATCGGTATGCTGGCGATCGGCGCGGGTGCGGCCGCGCAGGCACACGACTTGATCGATCGGTTGGGCTTGCGCAACGTGCTGGTTCAGTCACGACAGCTGCGCCCCGATGAATTGCGCGAGGCTCGCAAAAAATCCATGGGCCTGTCGCTGCGTGACGTTCTTGCGATCGAAGAGGCGGTGCCCGGTGTGCGTTTGGTGGGCCCGCGGTTGAAGATCGAGCCGTGGCGCATTCAATCCGCGGGGCTTAAGACCGATGGCACTGCGTATGGCGTTTCGCCCAAGCATCCGGCCGTGCTGTCGCTGACGCTGGCGCAGGGTCGATTTATCGACGAACGTGACGAGCGCGAGCACGCGCAAGTGTGCGTGGTGGGCGCGGCGGTGAGGCGAGATCTGTTTGTGCTTGGCCCCGCGTTGGGCAAGCGTTTGAAGGTCAATGAGTTATGGTGTGAAGTGATCGGCGTGTTGGCCGCCTCGGGCAACGCCGCCAGCAGTGGCGAGAGCCCAGCAGGATCGCTTGACCGCGCCGTGTTCTTGCCGATCAGCACCACGCTACGCAAGCTCGAACGCGATCCCCTCGCCTCCCCTTTGGATGAAGTGATCATTCGGTTAGACGACGTGGTGGATTCACGCCAAAGCGCCGCCGTGGTGAAAACGTTGCTGGATAAGCTTCACGGCGGCGTTGACGATTACGAGATCATCGTGCCTGAAGCGTTGCTGGATCAAAGCCGACAAACGCAACGCTTGTTTAACATCGTGATGGGCTGCATCGCGGGCATATCATTGTTGGTGGGCGGCATCGGCATCATGAACATCATGTTGGCTTCCGTGTTGGAGCGCACGCGTGAGATCGGCGTGCGGCGGGCCATTGGCGCGGCCCGCGGCGACGTGGTGCTGCAGTTTCTTGTTGAGGCATTCACGCTGAGCGCGCTCGGTGGGCTGTTGGGGGTGGCCATAGGGCTGGTGCTGGCGAAGACGGTGGCTGCGTATGCCGCGTGGCCCACGGTGGTGACGCCCTCATCGATCGTTGTGTCATTGGCCGTCTCGGTGGCGGTGGGTCTGCTTTCGGGGCTCTACCCAGCGGTGCGGGCGGCGCGCGTGCCCCCGATCGAAGCGCTTCGATATGAATAGTATTTTCGCTTACTTAGCGAACGATGCATCGTGTTGACGGCGGGTAGGCAACAAAGATAGGAAGGACGGGCTGCTCCACCGAAAGGCTGCCCGATGAAACTTCTCCTATCCGTTCCGGTCCTTTGTTTATTCGCTTGCGCTGTCTCGTGCGGTGCGCCCGAAGACGAGACGTCCGAGAGTGACCTTCAAACGTCGCAGGCTCTCAAAGCTGGCCATAGGGACGGCCACAAGGACAAGGGCGAAAAAAGGGATAAGAGAGACAAGAAGGACAAAAAAGATAAGAAGGACAAGAAGGACAAAGACCACGACTGCCACGGCGACAACGACGGCCACGGGGGCAGAAGTGGCACCGGTGGCAGCGGCGGCGCGGGTGGCAGCGGTGGCGTAGGCGGCAGCGGTGGCACCGGAGGCAGTGGCGGCACGTGCCTGCCAAACGCTGGTCTCGCGTGCGGTTGTTTTGAGCGGGGCACGGGGGTGCAACCCGGCCGCTACAGCTGCGAAGGCGAGTGCAGCAGCCCGCCCACGCAACTCTTCGAGGAATGTGACGCCTGTGGGGGCACTGTTTACTGCGACAACTCCTGCAGCGTGGCGATCCCCATCGACTACGGCCAACCCTGCGGGTGTGGCGGCACCGTGCAATGTGACGGTCTGTGCAGCATCCCCTGCAACGAGTGACAGCTGCTTTTCAGATGATGACAACGGCCACCCCGAAAGGCGTGGCCGTTTCCTTTTGCCCAGATACGTGCACGCTCCGCTTCACTAACCACGCCGTGGTACCCTGCACCCCGTGAGTTTAGGTCTGACCGCTCCGTGCGCCTTGCCCGTGGAAGCCCGCGCCTCTGCGGGACGCGCCTATCGTTTGGCACTGCACGTGGGGGCCCAAGGCGCCGCCTTCGACACGCCCCTGCCTTGGGAGCCGGGCACGCCCGTGGAACTTGTGTTCACCCTGCCCGATGGTACCGGTCCTTTGATCGTAAAGGGCCACGCCGAACTGCTGGGCGAAGTCGCCGAAGGCGATGGTGAGCACGGCTGCATGGCCGTCGCTTACCCGCAGGCCTCCTTAGAAGCCAAACGCACGTTAGACGCCTACGTTCGTGAACGCCTTGGCCTTGATGCCACATAACCGGAAATGCCACGTGACAGCTGCCTCTGCACCACCTTCTGATCCAAACGCATCACCTCCCGCCACGCCCAGCCCCGCGTTTGCACGCTTGGATGCGCTTCTTCGCCAAGCCGAGCAAGGCGGCGGTGCCGACCGCATCGCGAAGCAACACGCGTCGGGCAAACTCACCGCGCGCGAACGCGTGGAGCTGCTGTGTGATCCAGGCTCGTTCATTGAATACGATAAACTCGTCACGCACCGCTCAACGGCTTTTGGTTTGGCTGATCAAAAGATCCCAGGCGATGGCGTTGTCACAGGCAGCGGCCGCATCGATGGCCGCACCGTGTATGTGTTCGCGCAAGACTTCACGGTATTCGGGGGATCGTTGTCTGAAGCTTACGCGGGCAAGATCTGCAAAGTGATGGATTTGGCGATGAAGACTGGCGCGCCTGTTATTGGCCTGAACGATTCTGGCGGCGCGCGCATTCAAGAAGGCGTGGCTTCGCTGGGCGGCTATGCCGATATCTTTTTGCGCAACACCATGGCTTCGGGCGTGGTGCCACAACTGTCGGCAATTTTAGGCCCATGCGCCGGTGGTGCCGTCTATTCGCCGGCGATCACCGATTTCGTGTTCATGGTGGAAGGCACAAGCCACATGTTCATCACAGGGCCCGACGTGATCCGCGCTGTCACGCACGAAGAAGTGACAAAAGAAGATCTAGGAGGCGCCGACACGCACGCCAGCCGCTCGGGCGTGGCCCACCGAAGTTTTCACAACGAACCCGCGTGCCTAGAAGCGCTGCGAACGCTGCTTGCGTTCTTGCCGTCGAACAACCGCGAAGATCCGCCGCGTCGGGCAAGCCAAGATCCCGTCGATCGACAAGACGCCGATCTGGATACATTCATTCCTGATGATCCGGCACGGCCCTACGACATGCGCACATTGGTGACGCGCATCATGGATCAAGGGGAAGGCCAAGGCGATGCAGCGTTCTTCGAGATTCAGCCGGATTTTGCGCGCAACATCGTGGTCGGCTTCGCGCGTTTGGGTGGTCGGCCCGTGGGGGTGGTGGCAAACCAACCGGCGCACCTGGCAGGGTGTTTAGACATTGATGCCTCGGTGAAGGCGGCGCGCTTCGTGCGCTTTTGCGACGCGTTCAACATTCCGTTGGTGACGTTCGTGGATGTGCCTGGCTTTCTGCCTGGCACCACGCAAGAGTTCGGCGGCATCATTCGTCACGGTGCCAAGTTGCTCTATGCCTACGCCGAAGCCACGGTGCCGAAGATCACCGTGATCACACGCAAGGCGTATGGTGGCGCTTACGACGTGATGGCGTCAAAGCACATACGCGCCGACCTCAACTTGGCCTACCCAAGCGCTGAGATCGCTGTGATGGGCTCCGAGGGCGCCGTGAACATCATCTTCCGCAACGAGATCGCCAAGGCGGCCGATCCGCAAGCCGCACGCGCAAAGTATGTGGCCGAATACCGGGAGAAGTTCGCCAACCCCTACGAAGCCGCGGCCTTAGGCTACATCGACGGCATCATTCGGCCGCAGCAAACGCGCGCCCGCTTGTGCCGCGCGCTCGACGATCTGGCTAACAAGCGCGAAACGTTGCCCGCACGCAAACATGGCAACATCCCGCTTTAAGAACAAGCGGCAGGCCAACCTACGCCTGCCGCTTGCGATCGCATTGATGGTGGCGATTGGAGCTTGTGGTGGCCAACCGAAGATCACCAAGCTGGTCGATGGGCGTTTGATCGAAACGCGCTCTGTGAGCCCACGCGCGTACGAACACGCCGCGCGCGCGATGGTGTACGAAGAAGAAGATCGCTACACCGACGCCATCGTGGAATACAAAGCGGCCCTGCAATACGATCCTGAGTCGGCCGAACTTTATGCACGCTTGGCCGAGGCTTACTTGGCTCTCGATGATGTGCCGCAAGCGCAAGCCGCCGTGGGCAAATCGTTGGGCGTGGCCCCGACCGTTGATGGCGTTGTGGCATCGGCGCACATCGATCTTCACAGGGCCGACGCAAGCGCTGCCGCCCAGGTGCTAAAGCAAGCGCTGGCGCTTGTGAACTTCACCAACGAGGCTGAAGCCGCCGAACGCGTTTACCTTGAGCGCGCGGACGCGCAGATCATGGCCCTGCAGCCACAAGAAGCGTTGGCCACGCTTGAATCGTTGCTCAGCGGCTTGCCCACGTCGCAAATGGGCCTTTACCGGCAGGCCTCTGTCGCGTGGGCGTTGGGCGATCTTACCGCCGCACGACGCTACCTTGAGCGGCTGCTGCACGTGGAGCCGGATCAGCTTGAAGCCCGCTTGCTGCTGGCCCGTTTGTTAACGGTGTTGGGCAAACCAGATCAGGCGCGTTCAACGTACGTCGAAGCGTTGTCACGTTCGGAAGGCGATCTATCCGTGGCCGCCATGTACGCTGGGTTTCTTGCACAACGTGGTCTGCCCGACGAAGCGGCCGCGGTGGCGGAACAAATGCAGACCACAGAGGTGGATTCTTCGTCTTTGGGTTTGCGCATGGAGCTTGAGCGCGCGGCAGGGCGTTTGCCGAAGGCCTTGGAGATGGCAGACGCCGTGTTGGCCACACAACCTGGCCCCGAACTTGCGGGGCGCATATTGATGGCCAAAGGTGCCGTGCTGGAAGCCAGCCACCGCCCCGATGAGGCCGCGCGCGCGTTCGAAGCGGTGCCACAAGACGCGCCCACGTTTGCTGAAAGCCGCCTGCGCGCGGCCGCTTTGCGCCGAGATCAAGGACAAGGCGAAGCGGCGCAAGCGTTGTTGGCTCCGTTGGTGGGCGACGCCCTGGATGAATCGATGCAATCAGAACTTTTGGTTGCCCGGGCATTGGTGTTGGCCAGCGTGGGCAAGCTGCCCGAGGCCCGCACGCTGCTGCTCACCAGTGATGAACCCAGCCACACGCAGCGGCTGACGCTGTCACGCGCGGTGCTTGAAGACAAGTATGGCGATTGGCGGCAGGCGTTGGCGCTTTCGGAAGCCGTATTGAAAAAAGACCTATCGAGTGCCGAAGCGCTGAATTTTTGGGCCTTCGTGGCCGCCGAAAAGAAACACATGTTGCCCAAGGCACTTGGCCGCGCGCAAGCGGCGCTCGCGTTTGATCCCGGATCCGCAGCGATCATGGATACGGTGGGTTGGATTCACATGCAGATGGACAACGCCACGGCGGCCACCCCGTTTCTTGAAGGCGCCGCCGCCATCGAGCCCAACGACGCAGAGATCCTGGGCCACGTGGCGGTGCTCTACGCCAAGCAGGGCAAAACGGAATTGGCAAGCCGCAACGTGACCCGCGCGCTTGAGCTCACCAAAGATCCAACGATGCGCGCGCGGCTCAACGCGATCTTGAAGCCAGGTGGCAAATGAAGGCGCTGCTCCGTCTATCAATGGCTTGCGTAACGCTGATGGCGTGCGGCCACGCGCAGATCAAACGCACCACCGCAGCGCCGCCGGATGACGAACTGCTCAAAGCTCTGCAAGCCAGGCAAAACGCAACCCAAAGCCTGAACTTGGAAACGCGCACCACCAGCTGGCTGGGTGGCGATCGCGTCCGCGCCACCGTGCTGATGTTGGTGAACCGGCAAGGGAAACTGCGTTTCGAGGCCGAAGTGAGCCTCAAAGGCAGCGTGGCGGCGCTCACAACCGATGGGCGCGCGTTTGCGTTGCTGGATATGGAGCGCAACGAATTTAAGCAAGGGCCCGCGTGCCCACAGAATGTGGCGTCGCTTGTGCGCATACCTTTGGCGCCCGATGAGATTGCGGCGATCTTGTTGGGTGATGCGCCTGTGGGCGCCGACGCAAAGCTTGTGGCCCACGATTGGGATGGCGACGTGGGCGCCGAACGATTGGTGTTCGCCACCAACGACGGGCAAGGCCACACAAAGCAAACACGCGTGTTGATGCGCAAGCAAGCCAAGGGCTGGGTGGTGATTGGCACCGAAGGCTTGGCGAGCAACAGCCGCGGCAAGCAAGGTTGGTGGCGCGTGCGATACGAAGAGCATCATTGGACGGGTGCAGTGGCGTTCCCTGATGTGATTCGCTTTGCTGAACCCTTCGCCAGCTTTGACGATGGCGTGGAGATCAAGGTCAAAGATCGTCGTGTGAACCCTGAGATTCCCGAAGAAAGCTTTCACCTTTCGCCGCCGCCCGATGCGCTGGTACGCGACGTCAACTGCGGCGAGCCGTAGGCTCACATGAGCGCGGCTTCACCGGCGTTGCTGCAAGCGCAAGGTCTGTGCAAGTCATACGGCTATGCGGGCGGCGCACGCAGCGTGGTTAAGGAGGCGTCATTCACGGTGTATGAAGGGCAAACGCTGGGGATCGTGGGCGCCTCAGGCAGTGGCAAAAGCACGTTGGCGAAGCTCGTGGTGGGGCTTGAACGCGCGGATGCCGGTGCGCTGCTGTGGCAAGGAGAAACGCTGCCACCGCAACGCAGTGCCATGCACAGTCGACTTATGAGCATGGTGTTTCAAAACCCGGTGGCGTCGTTGAACCCGCGCATGCACGTGGGTGCGATTGTGGGCGAGCCTTTAACACTGCAGCGTGTGACCACCACAAAGCAAAACCATCGGGAACGCGTGCAGCAAGCCTTAGCCGACGTGGGATTGACCGAGGCGATCGCCTTGCGCTATCCCCATGAGCTTTCCGGCGGGCAGCAGCAGCGGGTGGCGATCGCGCGCGCGCTGTGCACACAACCCAAGCTGCTGGTGGCAGACGAACCACTGTCGGCGCTGGACGTGAGCGTGGGCGCGCAGATCGCAAACCTGCTGATGGATTTACAGCAACGCCACGGCCTGGCTTACGTATTCATCTCGCACGACCTGCACATGGTGGCGCATCTTTCGCATCAGGTGATGACGATGCGCGACGGCGTGCTCAGTTGTACGTAAACACGCCGCCGATGCACAGCGCGTAGGTGGTCCAAGATCCGTCGCCCGCATCGTTGTCAGGAACGCCGCCCGCCAACAGCTGCGCAACGACGCCCCACGAGCTGCGTTCACCAAGGCGCCATTCATGGCCAATGGAAGCTGACAAGGCGGCACCGAGTGTGTCTGAGATGGGATCCGCACCATCCCAACCCAGCTTCTGAAACACGAGCCCCGCCGTGCCGAACCAATCGGACGGCAAGTAGTAGACGAGGCCACCACCGAACGCGCCAAGGCTGAGTGTGCCCGAAGCTGTGCCCGACACGTCCATGCCACCGGCGTCCGCCGTAAACGATGGATCCGTGGTCGCCGCCGACGACACCTGAAGGTACAAACCCAACCGGGGCCGCACAAAAACCCCGAGTCGCAGGTTCAAAAGCGCCCCAAAACCCACCAGCGAAACTTTCGAGCCCGTATAGTCCTCAGACGTCCCAGCGCCCACGGCGCCCAGGCCCAGCTCGGCTTGAAAAAATAGGCCGCGCGAGAAACGTTCAGCTCGTCCGGGAATGATCACCGGCAAGGGCCGTGCGTTTGGATCCGCAGGGGCCGGATTGGCGCCCCATCCAGTATCAGGCGGTGGGGGCGCGGCCTGGGGTTCGCTGGACGTCGGGGCTGGCTCGTTGGAGTGCGCGCCTGGCTCGGACACTTGGTTGGGCGGCGCCTTGGCGCTTTGCAACTCTGACAGCCGTCGCTCCACTTCCTCGCGCCGGGGGGTGTTCGGATCACGCTTTAAGAACGTGTTGTAGTAGTGGATGGCCTCGTCCGGGCGGTCGGCCAAACGGTACGACTGCGCGATGTTGTAAAGGAAAGCCGGATCGCCGATGAGGCGGTAGGCCTCCTCGAATTCGGGGATGGATTCCATATAGTGACGTAGATCGAACAGCCGTTTGCCCTGCTCGAAATGCTTGCGAGCCTCAACCTTATCGGCCTCAGTGGGGGCCGCC
This sequence comes from Deltaproteobacteria bacterium, assembly GCA_033763315.1. Classification (GTDB taxonomy): domain Bacteria; phylum Myxococcota_A; class Polyangia; order Fen-1088; family Fen-1088; genus JAGTJU01. The sequence continues at coordinate 273,242 of JANRKS010000032.1, read as the reverse complement.
TCGGCAGAAGCAGATATGGGTAGCCCCCCGAGCAGAACTAGACCTAGGGCCATCACAACAGCGCGAAAAGACATAACGCCACGGTAACCGCGCCTGGCCAGCGGAGCAAGCCACACACCGCCCCCACAAATGCAATTCACGCGCTGCGGCCGAGTGGTCAACAGCCAGGTCGCAATCGGGCCACTTTTATCGCAACATCCGGAACCAGCGACCGAAACACCTTCTGTGCAAGCCCCATCCGCCGAAAACGTTGCCGCCCAAGTCAGTGCCCTTGAGGCCCTGTGGTCACAAGGCCCCGGCAGCCCCGTGCGCCGCGCCGAAGTTGAAGCTGGGTTGGCCGAGCTTCGCCTCTTGTGGAAAGAACAGCCCCACGCGTTTGCCGACACAACGTTGCCCCGCTTGGCCAAGCTGGCCAAAGCCGTCAAAGCCGCCCACGCCGCGCCCGTGTCCATTGATTCCGCGTTGAAGGTGCTCAAAGAAGCGTTCGGCTACGACGCCTTCCGGCCGGGCCAAAAGGAGATCATTTCCGCCGTGCTCGCGGGGCGCGATTGCATCGGCATCATGCCCACGGGTGCCGGCAAATCACTGACATATCAAATTCCCGCGCGCGTCTTGGGAGGCACCACGTTGGTGGTGTCGCCGCTGATTGCGTTGATGAAGGATCAAGTGGATGGCGTAAACGAGAACGGTTTGCGCGCCACGTACTTAAACAGCAGCTTGCCATCCGAAGAGCGCCGCAAACGCGAAGAAGGTTTGGCCGCCGGCGCTTACGAACTTGTATACGCGGCACCTGAGGGCATTGAAGCGTCCGTGGGCCGCGCGTTGGCCAAAGCGCGCATTCGCCTTGTGGCCGTGGATGAAGCCCACTGCATCAGTCAATGGGGCCACGATTTTCGCCCTGCGTATCGCAATCTTGCGGGGCTGAAACGACGATTCGGCGGGTTGCCGGTGTTGGCTCTCACCGCCACGGCCACGCCCGAGGTTGGGCGCGACATCGTTGAACAGTTGGGCATGGAAGATCCTGTCAGCTTTCGCGGCAGCTTCTTTCGCCCGAACCTGCACCTGCACGCTTACAAAAAAGGCGAAGGGGCAAGCAAAACGCGCGACTCGATCTTGAACATCATCCGCAGCCGCCAAGGTGAAAGCGGCATCGTTTATTGCATCACGCGCAAGTCGGTGGAAAGCATCGCGGCTTTCTTGCAGGAAGCCGGCGTGCGCGCGTCGGCCTATCACGCGGGGTTGGATCCGGTGGAACGCGACCGCGTGCAAGACGCGTTTTTGCGCGACGATTACGACGTGGTGGTGGCCACGATCGCGTTTGGCATGGGCATCAACAAATCAAACATTCGCTACGTCATTCACCGCGATATGCCGCGCTCGGTGGAAAGCTATTACCAAGAGATCGGCCGCGCGGGCCGCGATGGTTTGCAATCCGATTGCGTGCTGTTTTATTCGTGGGCCGATGTGATGAGTTATGATCGCTTCATCGATGATGGCCCAGCCGACGCCGCTGCCCGCAACCGCGCGCAGACCCGTGAGATGTTCGACATGGCGGATCGTCGCGTGTGCCGCCACCAATCGGTGGTGCAATACCTAGGCGAATCGCTTTCAAGCTGCGGCAGCTCATGCGACATCTGCGCGCGCTGGGATCTGCTGCACAACCTGCCGAAGCCCACGAAGAAGCGGACGCCAGTGCTGTCGCGATTCGAAGACGCAATCGGCGCACGGCGCATGGATCTGGACGCAGAAACGTGGGACGCCGATCTGTTTACGCGCCTTAAAGCCTTGCGCAAACAACTGGCAGACGAACGCAAGCTGCCTGCATACATCGTGTTTTCCGACGCCACACTGCGCGCGATGGCCACGCTGTGCCCGCGCTCAGAATCTGAATTTCTGGCGCTGCCAGGCGTAGGTCCGAAAAAACTCGCGGAATACGGCGAAGCCTTCTTGGCTGAGCTATCGAAGTAGGGCTTAGCCCTTTGCCGTCACACGCTTGATGTACGTCACCTCGGCCGGATCATAAGGTGTGCCATCAGCATTCAAAACGTCGTGGAACCATTGCTTTGGAAGCTCGCGATACGGGCGCTTCCATGAGTCCCACGGATAAATCGTTTGCGTTTTTCCTGACACAAATCCCCAGCAATACGCGCCGACGTTGTTGCGCTTGAGGATTTCCAAGCACGGCTCGAATGTGCTGCCTTCGGGGCGAGCCATAAATTCTGTGCACAGAAGGGGACGTTTCCACGCGCGCAGTTCATTGATCTTTTGCTCCAACGCTTGTGGCTTGCCGTAGGAGTGAAAGCTTATGACGTCTGAGTTCTTCACCATCAACGTCTCAAGCGGCTGCAAGGTGCCCGCGGATTTCCAGTTGCCATCCCACACGCCACTTGTCAGCGGTTGGGTTGGCTTCGCGGCGCGGGCTGAGAGGAAAACCTCTTGCAACAAGGGATAAACAAGCCCCGCTTTATCTTTGGGTTCAAGCTCGCCATAACTGCCGCTGTTCGTGTTGTCAGGCTCATTCCAGACGTCCCAGCCATGCACACGCTTGTCGTTGCGGAAGTGCGAAACGATGCCTTTGACATACTGAAGCAGCACTCGTTGTTGTGCGCGTGGCGCTTGCAACAGCGCGGCGCCTGGGCTTTGCACCCAACCGGGGTTGTGTACGAACGGCTTAGGCGGCGGCTGCGGGCCGAGATGTGGCTGGGGGTGCCACACGCTGTCGAACAACACCAGCAACGCGCCCATCTTGTGCGCGTGCAAGACGTCAAGGAACGCATCAACCCGGTCGGTAAAACCGTGGGCATCTTGTGCCCACAGGAGATCATGCAAAAACACGCGCACACTGGTGAAGCCGAGGTTCGCGGCCCAGCCGACCTCTCGCTTGATGGTGGCCAGATTAAACGTCTCCGCCTGCCACATCTCCAGCTGGTTCACAGCGTTGCTGGGGATGTAATTGCACCCCACCAACCAGCCTTGCTGTTGTTGCCAGACACGCGCGCGCGACGGATCCCAAACACCGTGCGAAGCGGCGGCGCGGGCGGCCCCCGCAGCTATGCCTAAGGAGGCCGCGGTCCCTATTTTTAACAGGCGTCTACGCGTGAACACGCATGCAATGATGGCACACAAAACGCCTGTGCTAATCTTGCTGTGATGTTCCGCAAGTTTTTACGCTGTTCGTTGTTTTATGGCTGCGTAAGTGTGGTGACGGCGTGCTCGTCATCCGGCGGCTCGGATGACGCCCAAGGAGGCAACGGCGGTGGCGAGGCCGGCCAAGGTGGGGAACCTGCCGCGGGCGGCAAGGGCGGCGATCCCGCAAGTGGCGGTTCAGGCGGCAAGAACCAAGGGGGTAGCGGTGGCGCCAGCGGCGGCGGCATGGCCGGCAGTGCCCCTTTGCCTGCGAATGCTGATTTCGGTCTAGACACCCGCCCCGCCAACACCACCTGCAAGGATCCCGGCCGGCCCACCGGTGCGGCAAACGATCCTTTCCCCAAAAAGCTCAGCGCCACAGGCTGCTTTGACGCAACCGACCCACGCAAGCCCGCGCCCGGGTTGATCCCTTATGGCGTGGCGTCCCCACTGTGGTCCGACAATGCAGAAAAGCATCGTTGGATGGCTTTGCCCGAGGGCAAGAAGGTTCGCTTCACCACCAACGGCGACTTCGACTTTCCCAACGGCACAGTTCTGTTGAAGTCGTTCGCGCTCGATGGCGTCATGTTGGAAACGCGCTTCCTGATCCGCCACAGCGATGGCATGTGGGGGGCCTATACCTATAAGTGGGATGACGCTGGCAAAGACGCCGAGCTCTTGGGCGAAGGCTCAGATTCACGCTTTCTTGGCGACAACGAGTGGACGTTCCCCAGTCGCACGAACTGCGCCACCTGCCATACCGAAGCCGCTGGGCGATCGCTTGGTCCAGACACGCTTCAGTTCAATGGGCTGTTCGATTACCCCATGGGCAAACGTGCCAACCAGCTAAAGACGCTGGACCACATCGGTGTGTTCGAGACCGCTCCGGGCGACCTCGCCAAGCTGCCAGCTTTGCCCACGCCCGTGTACACAGTGGGGGCCACACTCGAACAGCGAGCACGCTCTTATCTGCACGCCAATTGTTCACATTGCCACCAGCCAGGCGGAACCATCGACCCGCGCACCAACATGGACGCGGTTTCCCTAGATTTCCGTTACGACACGCCATTCAAGATGATGGGCATCTGCAATGTGGTTCCCAGCAAGAACGATTATGGGTACCAGAACATCAAACTGCTCACGCCTGGAGACAGCACTGTTGGTCAGTTCGGGGAATTAACCCATTCGATGATCTCGGTGCGCATGCACAGCAAGGTCAGCAATGTTCGCATGCCGCAGATCGGCACCGCCGTTCCCGATCCGTTGGGTACGCAGCTCATCGACGAATGGATCCAGTCGATCAAGGCGTGCCCTTAGCGTGATGCCGCTGGCGGCTGGACCATGGCGGAACAATTGGTGGCGACGCTTGCATCGACAATTTGAGCCGCAACCGTGCGCTCGGGCACCGAGGATCTTTCAGCATTTGCCGTCAGGCAGACCGTTCCGTCTAGAGCGCGTTGGGCTTCACAAACTCACTCAGCATGATCTGCGTGGTGGCGCCGAAGTTTTGTTGGTTGGCCACCTGCACGTGAGAGCCCGCCACGCCTTCGTATAGCCGCGTGTAGAGTTCACGAATGGAAACATTGGGGCTACGCACTTGCTTAAGCATGTTGAAGGAAAACTGGTCAGCGCTCCACACCCCAAGCTCGCTGACGTAATTGGCTGAGAACGAGCTCTCCGCGTCGCTCGCGGCCGCAAACACAACGACGTCAGGGATCGCCATCGCCTCAAAGGCCGGCGCCAACACGCCTGAATGGCATGCGTCCACGGCAATCAGCATGCGACGAAAGCGGTGGTTTTGTTTCATGCGCGCCACGGTTGAGGCAAACAGCTCGGGAGAAAGATAGTTATCCTCATCAATCGTCTCTGCCGCGCGCACATCCATGCCCAGGTACGGTCCCTCGAAGCCACCGTGGCCGACGATAAAGACATAAATGTTGTCATTGGCTTGGCTGTGCAAGACCACCGGCAAAGCCGGATCGGTTCCACCTTCGAGCACCGTCATAAGTTGGCTGGGCGTAAGCGACGTTCCCACATAATCATTCGCGGCGCCCCCGCGCACATTGGCGCCGCCTGGCTCGTTGATGACCTGTCCTTTGCGGATGTTCTCAGGCGCGTCGGCCAAATCATCCACAGTGATCAGAACAACGTGGTCATCGTCAAATCCATTGGCCCGAAGCGCCTGGTAGTGTGCCAAAGCGTCGGCTTGATGGCGGTAGTTCTTCCAGGTGGCCGATGTGGCAATCACCAACGCCCAGTTGTTGGCAACCGGTGGCAGGTTGGCCGTGCCCCCAGAGCCCACCATCGCCTGCACATTCATCGCCTTGAGCCCGCGCGCCACAGCGGACTGCGACGACACATTCGGACTCGCTTCGGTGGCGGTGGTCACGTGATGCGTGATCTTGAAAGCGCCGCCTTGCACCTCCCAACGATCGTAGAAGGACGAGGTTGGATCGGTATAAACGTCTTTGTCGAAGGAGAGCGGCCCCGAAGCGCCGGAGACGTCCGGGCTCTGCCCGTCGCGAATCAACGCCAAGGTTTGGTCGAACGCCTGCCACGTGGTTTTCTCGCCTTGGCCGCTGACCACAGATCGCATCGCCAGATCCAAATCCTTGCCCCCCCTGCCACGCGACTTCTCAAGGCCGTAGGCAAGCAAGGCGATCGCGTCCAACGTGTTGGCGGCATACTCGGGCGCCTGGTCAAGCTTTGTGAACTTTGTGAAGGCTTCGGCAAATCCCGCGTTGGGATCCGGCGCCGCGCTGAAGCCTGACAAGCCTTCGGCGTCGGCTCCAAGGGACGTGATAAGCGAGGGAACGTGTGCGGAATTGGCCAACAAAACCTTCGTTGTCGGCGCCAGCGCCTTCATAGTGCGGACAATGCACGTGGCCTGAAACACCGGATCGGGGCCACTAGGCACAGCGATGAGAAAATCCGGTGTGCCTTGCGATAACAATCGATCTACGGCTGGTTCACATGTTCCCGTGCTTTGATCGTATTGCACGGGAGGCAAAGCCTTCAGACCAAGTTCCGTGGCATGAAACCCGTACCAGTCGAAGAACGTGTCCCCGTAGGGATCGGTGCTCGTCAGCAGCCCCACGCTGGTTGTAGGTTGCATACTTTTCTCACCGCGGCCTTTGGCTTCGGCAAGCATGAACCACAGCTGCGTGCTGTCTGACTCAAGCGTACGCCAGACATACCCGCCCGCCGAAAACGCTCGAAACACGTCATCGTCGCCCGTTTCGGGAGATATATAGGGAACACGCGCCGCCACAAACTTGGGCGCCATGGCGAACGAGAAGAGGCCCGCAACGGCGACCAAATCTGGGTCCGCCAATATCTGTGCGGCCAACGCCTCCTGTGCCGAGGGCGATGCGACAACTGGATCCGTGAGGTCGAAGTATTTCGCCTCAAGCTTGCGGCGGCCCGCGCCGCCTCGATCATTGACAGCGGCAATCGCCCAATCATACACGGGCCGCAAGGCCGCAGACTTGGTGCCAGGGCTCCCTATAACAATCGCGATGTGGGCGTTCGGCGTGGGCTCGGAGGCGGTGCACGCCATTAACCCAACCGCCACCCATCCGAAGACGGCAAAGCGTGCTGCATATTTCTTAGAAGGACACACAGAACTTCTTTCCAATAGGAAGCGTTGACGAGATCTCGTTGCTGTTGATGCAGATCTTTGGATTCGATATCTGCGAAAAATCCAAAGTCCCAACTTCTGACAACGACGAGCACGAGCCATTGCCCACGGGGCAGAACCGCCCCGTCATTTTTCCAGACATCCCTTGCTCGTTGATTGTGAGCGCAACGGAGCCGTCGATCCTGCCGAGGTCATCGTTTGGTGGGGGGCATTTTTTCGCTAAGCCGTTGCACGTCTTCGCCACCTTCACTTGGCAAGAAATCGCCTTACACCTGAGGCCATGCTTCCACGACCAAGAGCAGTGGGGGGCGCCGCAAATGTCACCCACCTGACTCAGAAGGTTGTAACCGCATTTGGCGGCGTCGGTGATCTTGTCATAGCCGCAACTGCCATCGGCCACGGCGGTTGCCAAAATCTCATTGATTCCGATGAGGGGAAGGCTAAACGATGCGGTCCCCGTCAAAGCAACGTGCGGTGACGCAGGCGTCGGTCCGGGGGTCAGCGCCCCCGTGATGGCCACGCGCTGACCCTGCGTCTTGAACGTGGCTGCAACCGAAATCCCTTGCGGGCTCGCCATGGTGGTGGCGTTCAAAAGAGGCACGTTGAACACAGACGCATCCCCCTCCAGCCGCAACAGCCAATCCTTGGACCCCATAACGGGCGTACCTGTTTGATCGTCGGATAAACACGCCTTGGTATCACCGCCAAAACACGCCGTAACGCGGTAGCTGGTGGATTCGATGAACGGGATCACCGAAACAACGCCTTCGCCGTTGTATCGGAACCCCATCTTGTCGACGTGGTACGTGCCGTTTTGCATCGTGATGTCCTTCATATCGATGCCGATGACCTTGCCGAGGGTCGACGCCTTCAGCGTGATGTCGCTCATGCCATCGATGTGGTTTCGTGAAACATCCGATGTGTCCAGGTAACCCGCGAAGTTGCTGTTGGCACTCATCAGCACAGGCAGCCACGAAGGCATGAACGTGGCGGTGCCAGCCGTTCCACTGACAGCCGCATTCACCTTGTAGGGATGAACGGTGGACGCCATGTAAAGCGAAGCCTTCGACAAAGGCACCTCCAAGCGAAACAGCCCGTCCAAGAAATCCCATCCTAGGTTGAACGAACCATTGATGCCCAGGGTGTGCTCGAACAGTTTTTTGTCGAGCGCACTTTGTCCATCCCAGTTCACGAATTTTGTGGTGACGTTGCCACTGACCGTAATCGGGATCTCTTCCAGTGACACTTCGCCGGCAATGTAGCTTTGACCGCTAAACGAAGGAAACTCATCGGTGGGCGTGTCGAACCCCCACTGCGTTTGCGCGTTGAAAGGAATCAGTGATTTTTCTGACAACGCGACGGCCGAGATAGGCCCCATGGGACCTGCGACAAAGAACGCGGGATCCTTCGGGTCCACGATCACCGTGGTTGTGCGGCTGGTGTCCGCGCTAAACGGGCCCGTGCCAAACGACGACGAAAGACCAGCGGTGGTGGTGAAATAGAAGTAGTGGCGCGAGGGCGCCAACGGCATCCCCAAGGCCTTGAGCGTAGAACTGGATCCTTCACCGAACCCCAGCTGAGCCGTCAACGGGCTGTTGATTCCCGAAAACGTGTGGAGCGCCGGCATTGTGACCCGCGCGTAGCCATACAAGTAGTCGGCACGATAGCCAGCGCGGGGGTAACTGAAACTGTTGATGTTGATGCTGGCACCATTGAGGGAGTAGGCGTAGGGCCCTGCCTTGAGGCTTACAGTGCCGCTGATGTTAATTTGCGAGCCCCTGGGCTGCGCAGGCTGGTAACTCCCATCGTATTGCGTGGTGGTTGTCCATCGTCCTGATTGCACCTGAAGTTCAAGCGAATCGTCGAGGACGAAGCTTTTGGGCAGCTTCTCCTGCGTCGTAACGGTCTGCGTTCCATTCGATTCGGGCGGAGGTTCGGCGTCAGGCAGCGTGACTCCGGCGTCATCAACGGCACAGACCGCCGGGTCAGAATCGCATGCTCCCAATCCCCACACGGAGGCGATAAGCAAAAGAGACATACAGTGCGGTCGCGAAATGTGAACCATACCCATCCTTCGAGATTGGGACGGTTCGAGACCGTCAGGGTGCGGTCATCGGCATTTCGATCAGCCACATTAAGAAACTCACCCGCGCGGCAGCCAACGACGGCGATTTGAACGCCGTCAAGGCTGCGAACGCAGGATCGAGCTTGACTCCTACTTACGAATTGGCTCGCGCAACGTGTTCGACGAACAATGAGCTTCGCCGCCCTTTAGCCACGCCGTACGCATGTTCTCAGGCTCGGCGGCGATGCCTTGCGCCTTCAAGAGCTTCTTCCATTCCTGTAAGAAGAGGCTCTCGGATTCCTTTTGCTTACCTACTGTTTGGTTGGGAGGGGCTGACACCACCAATTTGCCAGGCACGGTGGGCTGGCTGTTGGCAATGTTGCGTGGAAAGCCCCGCAGGCTGTCAGAATTCATGACATCGCCCGCGGCCTCCAAAAACAGTCCGGGCAACTTCACCACGGGCGCACCGGCACCTGCGATTTGATTTTGCATCCCGATGAGTGTGCCGCTGAACAACTTGTCCGTGGCTTGCCCGTCTTTCTTGAGCCACTTTAGAATGTCGCCGTAGGTGGCAAGATCGTTCGCGCCTTGAGCGACCAGACGAACGTTGTGTTGAACGCTCTTCGACCTCCCCATGAGCTTGGAACCCAGCACCCAATCGGGCATGCCAACAATGTAAGCATTCTTGGCAGGCGCGATAAACAGGACCTCATCGACATGCGCCAGGCTTAGCTTGCTCACGGGCAGCACCACAGGGCCCGCACCCGAGGTCTGCACTTCTTGGGCCGCCAGAAAATCGCGGAGCACAGTCGACATCGTGTCGCCATAAACCAAGCGACCGAAGGGAAATGCGACAGAGGGAGGCAGACACTCTAGGTTTCCGCCTTGATCGCCACTGCCATCGGTAAAATGTGGTGGATCAATGTAAGGCTCAAAAGACACAGCGCTGTTGCCCGTAGTCGCATAGCCATAGACGCCCACTTTAGCGCTTAGGTACTGGGTGAGAGGGTGTTTGTCTTCCCACTTAGAATACAAGCGCAAGCCTGTGATCATGGCTCGGGAGAAGCCAGGAACATCGTTGCGTCGTCGCACCTGAAAACCCCATTCAACTGAGTCTTGAACGAATTCGAGGGCCGTACCCGCGCTTTGCATTGTGGCGCCGTGCGCTTGCAAGAACCTGTATGAGTCTGAATTCGCCAAATTCGCGGGGATGGACCACGCCGCAGGTGTCGCCAGAGGCTGCGTGTTGTTGTTTGCCAGCCAAGGCGTGGTCCGCACGCGTACAACGTCTTTGATTTCAGACGCGCCGCCGCGAATTTCGAGGGTCAACTCCATCTCTTTGTTGAAGTTGAGCCCTTCAATGTAAAAGCGGTCGTTGTAGCGCTGTTTGGTTCCGCCCGGAAAGATGACGGCGCTGCCTTCGATAGAAAGGTTGTCGAGCCTGACTTCGGCGACGTGAGGCGTAGGTCCCACCAAAACTTTGTCCTTGCCACCCCACGAATCGAGGACGTTGATCCAAAGTTTGCCGTCAGCAGATTTCGACTTGAGCACCAGCCACAATTCTTCGCTGGGCTTGAGATCTTCTTTGAGTTCAAGCGACAACGGCGAAAGATCCTGCAGGTCGTCGGCTCCCGCGATGTCGAAGTCCTCCATGTCACGCGCCGTGCGTCCCACATCGCTGTCGCAGTTGACCAGAACAAGCGCCCCCAAGCGTTCCACAAATTTAATGGGAAGCTCTTCGTCCGGATCGTCGATGAGGTCGTCGACCCTGTCGTTGCGGTTTCGATCAACGTCGATGTCGACGCCACCAGTGGTACTCGTGCCTCCGGCGCCGCCACCCGCCGTGCCTCCGCCTGCTGTGCCGCCTCCGCCTGCTGTGCCGCCAGAGCCTGCTGTGCCGCCAGAGCCCCCCCCGGTGCCCGCTCCACCCGTGCCGACGAAACTTCCGCCGCCGCCCGAGGGCGTGTCGCCGCCGACCGCCCCGGCGCCACCCGCGCCTCCACTTTCGAGGGCTTCAGAGGCAGCGAGATCCTCCTCCTCGTCAGGAGGCAGTGAGCACGCCACGGCCATGCTCAAGACCATAAACACCCCACACCAACGGCTTCCACGTTCGCGAGTAAACATATTGCAGCGCCACCTACAACGATCTTCACCAGGCGGCAACGTGCGCCAAGGCCTTCCTTTGCCTACACGCGTGCGCAAGTTCTGCGGTGTTTTTCCGTGTTTTTGCAATGCTTTACTCAATAGCAACACAGCTTTGGCAGTCCCGTTACAACCGCTCCTCTACACTGCGTTGGCGTTCGGAAAAACCGCGTCCGGCATGTGATTTCGTCTTAAGTCGCAACCGTAAGCTTCCGAACGAAAAGCCCGCGTAAGGAAACTGCCATGAACGTCGACAAGGTGATGAATCGTAAGGTGCCAGTGTGCCGCCCCACAGACTCTGTGGAGACGGCGTTGCGGAAGATGATGGACCATCGACTGGATAGCTTGCCGGTCGTGAGCCGCCAGGGACGTTTGGTGGGCATGGTGGCGGCCGATGCCGCGCGCGGCGCACTTCGTCGTTGGTCAACCGCTTCGCACGCGATGTCGATCGAAGACGTGATGGCGCGCAAAGCGCCAAGCTGCCGCCCCACGGATGCCTTGGGCGACGCTGAAGCGACGTTGTCTCACTACGGAACAAGCTCGATCGCCGTGATCGACGACGGTGGCCAGTTCCTCGGGCTGTTGTTTGCGATGGACGCGCCCTTCACCGCGGCCGCCTTGAAGGCAGCGAAGAAGGTGACCGCCAACGGCCTGCGCGCCGCTTAAGCCAGCACCGCTGCCACCGAAGCCACGGCCTGCGCTGTGGCTTTTTCGTTTCGAACGCGCGGTGCTACCATCAGCATGTGACTGACAGAGCTGATTGGGTGCCGTGTATGTCGGGCCCGTTAACCGATCTCAAGCGCTTGCTGCAGGCCTGCGAAGCGCAGGGCATTGAAGCCGCGTTGTGGGCGCAAGAAGCGTGTGACACGGGTGGTGGCTGCGGTTGCGGTCCGAAGATTCATCTGGTCGTGCCACCCGCGGAAGTGCCGCGGGTCGCCGCGCTTATGCAACACGAATGGAACCAAGCGCTTGAACGTGAAGGCACCTTCGTGGCCACGGGCGCGGCCACAGATGGCGAGCCCCCCTGCCCTGCGTGCGCTTCGACGGCCGCGTTGCAAGACGGCGCTTGCCCCGACTGCGGGCTGCAGCTTGCCTAACGCTATTTGAACAGACTTAAGGTACCCGAGCCGCTGGCGCCCGTGCCTGCCGACCACGTGTACGTCAACCCGGCGCCGTTCGACGTGGCCGTCACGGTGTTGCCATCCGTGCAACTTGCGATCGCGTGCGACAGCTTCTCCACGTACGTCAACGTTTGCCCGTTAACCCCGGTGAGCGTCAACGTGCCGCCGCAGCGCTTGCTGGGATAAACCACGTGCCCCCCAATGTTTCCTACCTTCGTCGGAAACAGCGCCACATACACGGTCTGCACCCCACCGGGGTTGAGGTTCGTTGTGGAGCCGCTCCACAGCGAGCTTACGTTGAGCCACGAGGTGGGGCTGGGGCCTATGTAGCCGGCCCGCCGGGCCAATGAGCCGCGGTCCGTCTTCTTGCCATCGAAGAACGCGTAGTCCAACGTGCCCGAGCCGGTGGGTGTTAACGTTGTGGTACCGGCCGGTCCACAATTTGAGCGCGCGTCGAACAGCAGCGTCTCTTTGTAGACCAGCGTGGTGCCTAAGGTGCTTAGCGTCGTGATGCCGCCGCAGTCAAACGAGGGGATGTGAAACAGGCCAAGCTTTTCGTTGGGGTTGCGGTCGACGACGGCGATCTCCACCGGGTAGGTCAGGCTGGCGTTGCGGGCTGAGCCGATCCAAGAGCCGTAATACGAAGCGATGGCTGCCGATGGCGCCGCCGAAACCACGCCACCCGTGCCGGGCGTGCCTCCCGTGGCCACCACTCCGCCTGTGCCGGGCGTGCCTCCCGTGGCGGCCACCCCGCCTGTTCCAGGGGTGCCTCCTGTGGCAGCCACCCCACCTGTGCCGGGCGCGCCTCCCGTGGCGCTCATGCCTCCTGTGCCCGGCGAACCTCCCGTGGCGCTCATACCGCCCGTGCCCGGCGTGCCTCCCGTGGCCACAGCGCCGCCGGCTCCAGAGGAGCCTCCACTGCCGAACGACCCACCGCCAGCGGGCGCGGCGGCGTCGTCGTCCGCGTTAGGCACGGGCGTAAAGCCGTCCAAATCAAACACGCCGCCATCGTCGCCGGGCTCTCCCCGCGAGCCTCGCCCAAGCTCTGCGTCCGTGGATGCGTCGCCCACGGCCAGGGATTCCACACCCAAACGACCACAAGCCACCAGAACGAGAAGGAGGGGCGCAAAAGGGCGCATAAACACGGTCCTCCCCTACCATCGGCAGGATCCGGGCGGGCCTAAAACGAGGGCTCGTTACCGTCGCCGAGACGACATCGCGCGATCGATTTCGCGGCTGGCGTCGCGCTTTTTCATGTCCTCGCGGCGATCCCAGTCCTGCTTGCCTGAAACGAGGGCCAGCTCCACCTTCATCCGGCCCTCTTTTTCATAGATTGAAAGCGGCACCAGCGTGAAGCCCTTTTGTCGAAGCTTGCCGTCAAGACGATCCAACTCGCGCCGGTGCATCAGCAACTTGCGCCGCCGCCGCGCCTCGTGGTTTCGGGTGTGGGCCCAGTTGTACGTCGACACGTCCATTTGGTGCAGCCACGCCTCCCCTTTGGAGAAATCGGCAAAGGCATCGGTGAGGTTCACCTTGCCATCGCGTAACGATTTGACCTCGCTGCCCACCAAAACCAAACCCGCTTCAATCGTTTCCTCCACGTGGTAGTCGTGGCGAGCGCGTTTGTTGCGACCCAACACCTTGATTGGGGTGCCAGCGGCGGTTGAGGGAGTCTTCGGAGCCACGACCCAACAGATTGGGGGCCTAAGATGGCAGCGTCAAGCGATACTGAACATCCGACAATTGCGCACGCCTGTTGTTGTGGTGCGCGGCATCTAGCGGCAAACTGGTGGGCCCTGCGCCACGTTTTTTTCCGCGGCAAGGGGGCGAAACGGTTAGGGATGTCGCGCGCGTTGTTCAGCTCAGTCTCACCAACAAGCTGCCGATGCGTAGGGGCGCCCCATGACGTTCACAGACCCTCGAACATCGCGCTCCACGGATTCCAAGGATTCCAAGATGGCCCCTTCTGACGAAATGACCCGCGCCGCTGGTCCTGAAAACGATGCATTGGCAGCCGCGATAAACCGCGCGGCCACGCATCCCACAGACGACACCGCCTGGGACGCGCTTGAAGATCTTGCGGCCGCCCGCCAACGTCCTGAAGACGTCGCCGAGCTTTACCGGCAAGTGCTCAAAACGGCCAGCGTTGAGGTGGCCGACACGCTTGGCAAACGCGCGCTTTCGTTTTACGAAGAATGGTTTGGCGATACACCTGATGAGATCATCGAGCTGCTGCGCAGCTTGCTGCTAAAGGCGCCGGAGCTTGAATGGGCCGCCGAACGGCTGACCTTGTTGCTGTCGGTGTCCCAACGCTGGGAGGAGCTGCTCAGCGTTTACGACCAGCTGCTCAAAGGCCTCAAAGAGAGCCCGCGCCGCCGCAAGCTTCTGGAAGAAGCCGCCGGTGTTGCGAAAGACTTTTTGGGCAGCGCGGATCGCGCGATCGGATACCTCAATGAATTGTTTCGCAGCCGCCCTAACGATCCGCATTTGGCGGCCTCGCTGGAACGTCTGCTCGACAAAGAACAACGTTGGGAAGATCTGCAAACGTTGTGGGTGGCCCGCCTAGACACGCTCGTGGGCGCGGAACAACACGAGATGCGCGCACGCCTCGCGAACTTGCGCCTGGATCATTTGGGCAACGTCGCCGGGGCGCTGCTCGATGCGCAGCAGCTGCTTAAGGCGCGCGAAGACGATGCCGCGTGCAAAGTGCTTGAACGCATTTTGAAGATGCCTGACGCTGCGCCTGAGCAGCGCCAAACGGCGCTGGCGTTGTTGCGCAACGACTACGAGCGGCTGGGTGAAAAAGCCCGCATTGTGGAGGCGCTTGAGACGGCCCATGAGTTTGCTTCAGGCGAAGAGAAGCTGCGGCTGCTGCGCGAAGCCTCTGAGCGATTGACGGCGCAGGACTACAACGTGGCCGCCATGGAGCGGTTGGTTGAATTGTTGTCGCTTAGCCCCACCGACGCGCCTGCACGTGTGCGCTTGCGGCAGCTGGCCGAAGTGGCGGAACGATTCGATGTCTACGTGCAAGGCCTGTTGGCTGCCGCACAGTCGAGCACCGACGACAATTTGCGGGCCGCGCTGCTGCTGGAAGCCGCGCGCGTGGAAGACGATGTGCGCGGCCGGCACAGCGAAGCGATCACGCTGTTGCAACGAGTGACCGAGGACGCGGGCGCCGATCAGGGCCACCACCTCACAGCGCTGCGACGCTTGACGAAGCTTTTGGCTCGCTACGGGGAGCCCGCGCGTCGGTTGGCCGCCCTTGAGACGTTGGCCAAGATGGCGCCTGAGCTTGCGGAAAAACAAGCGGCTTGGGGCACCGCCGCAAAGCTTGCCACTGCGCTCAATGATCTGCCGCGCGCCTTGGCCGCGTGGGAAGCGCGGTTGGCGCTGTCGTCCACTGATACCGACGCGCTTGACGCTTTGGTGACCGGTTTGGTGGAAGCCAAACAGTGGGAACGGCTCACCGAAGTTCTGCGTGCGCGCGCCGAACTGTCGCAAAACAACGAAGCCAAGCGCAACGATCTGGCGCAGCTGGCGCATGTTTACGAAGACGCCCTTGATCGCAAAGCCGACGCCACGGAAACGTGGCTTGAGATCGAGCGTCGATTTGGCGTGAGCGTCGAAACCGCCGAGAGCCTGATCGAGCTTTACACGCAACAAGAGCAGTGGGACGCCTTGGCCGATCGCTTGGGCGGCATCGCAAAGCAAGACCACGTGCGTTCTGTGAACGCTTATGTGCAGCTGGGCGACGTGCTGTCTTTACACCTTGAACGCCCCCGTGAGGCCGCCGAAGCCTACGCCGTGGCTTTGCAGCTGGACCACAAGGAAGCCGGCGCGCGTGCGGGCTTGCAGGCGCTGCTCGAAAACCCACTGGCCAGCCGCACGGCCGTGGCGGCGCTGGCCCGCGCCTTCGATGTGGCTGGCGAAGTGCCGGCTTTGCTCGCGCTGACCGACAAGCGCCTGAATGTGCTCGCCGATCCGGCCAGCAAATCTCGTGTACTGGCAGAGCTTGCGTCGCGGGTGCAAAGCACGGAACACGATGATGCCACGGCGCGCGCCCTGTTGGGCGAAGCGTTGGTGCTCACACCCCACAACGCGCACCTAGAGATCGAGCTTTTGCGTCTTTGCGATAGCTCCGAGTCGTGGAAGGCCGCGGCAGATGTCTTGGGCAAGGCCGCGTCCGCCTTGAGCGACGGCGAATCACGCAAGTTGAATCTGCGGCTGGCGCAAGGCGATTGCCTTGAAAACAAAGCGCACGATGCGCCGGCGGCGTTGGCCGCTTACCAAGCGGCACTGAGCCTCGCTCCCGACCGCACCGCGGTCAAGTTGGCGGTGGTGCGCGTGGCCGGAGGGCTTGAGCAATGGGCCGTGGCGGCGGAAGCCATGTTGCGCACGCCCGCCTCCACGGAGGTTGTGAAAGGTTTGTTGTTGCCGGCGTTCGAGGCCGCGATCAAGAACGCCGGTGCCTGGCTGCCCGCCTGTGATGCGCTGGCAGAAGCGTTGGCCAAACGCACGGGCTTGCCCGAAGCGTTGGCGCGCGATCTTGAACTGCAAATTGCGGCTTGGTGTGAAACGCACGCGCCCGAAGCACAGGCGCGCATGGAAGCCGCGTTGGTGCGGGCCGCAAAGCAAAGCCCCACGCACACGCCCACGTGGGAGCGCTTGGCGCAAACCCAGCGCAAGCAACCGGGCAAGCCCCTGTTCGCCACGCTTTGCCACCTGATGACGTTGGCGCCTGAGTCCCTTGATGCAGGCAGCGAAGCCTTGCGTGTGGCCCAAGATCCGTTGGCCGACGCCGCGCTGATCACCCAGCGCGCCTTGGCGCTGTTGGCACAAGCGTCGCACCTCATGCGCACTGACGCTACGCCGGCTGGCAAAGTTGACGTGGGCACCGCGGTGGAACAATCCACAAGCGCGCTGACTTCGCTGTGGTTGAGCAGCGGGAGCAAAGCCGATGCCCTGCGTGCCGTGAATCTGCAGGTGGAGTTGAGCGGCTGGCCATTGCCCACGGCGTTGGTGCGAGGGCTGCGGCGCAAGGCCGCCAAATTGGCGTTGGAGACGTTGGGCGACAAGGCGCGCGCACGATCGCTTTACCGCGTGATCGTCGACGATGCGCCTGATGATCGTGAAGCGATGCGCGTGTTGGCAGAGCTGCTCGAAGAGGCAGACTTGCTAAGCGAGCTGATTGCCCTGCGCCGCCGAGAGCTGACGCTTGATCTGCCGCTGCCCGAGCGCTTGGCTTTGCGTCTAGAGATGTCACGTGTGGCTGGTCTCATCGAAGCGCGCAGCGCGCGCGTGAACACGCTGATGGCGAACCTCGAAGACGCGCCCGGCGATGAACGCACCTTGACCGCGCTTGGCGATCTGCTGGCAGCCAAAGGTCAATACACAGAATTGGCCGACATACTCACCACGCAGGCCAAGACACTTGAAGATCGTGGGCAGGTACAAAACGCAGCACCGCTATGGGGTCGCGTGGCGGTTCTGGCGGAACGCCACCTACAAGACGTGCCACGTGCCTTGAGCAGCTACGAAAAGATGGTGGCACTGGCGCCCACGTCGGAAGCGCTGGATTCGTTGGCACGGTTATGCACAGAACGCGCAGAACACCGGGCGGCCGCGGGCTGGCTGGAACAGCGACTGACCAGCGCCGTGGGAAAAGATCGCGTGGACGTGACCTTGCGTTTGGCGCACGCCTACCTGGCCAGTGGCCAACGTCACCGCGCGATCGGCAGCATGGAACGCACGCTGGCCGAGGCCCCGCGGGCACATGCGTTGCGCGAACAACTGCTCGCCACGTACCGCGAAGCGCAGGCTTGGGAACCTTTGGCGCAGGCTTTGGCCGAAGGCTGTCACGCGGATGCCAACGACGAAGTTGTGTTGGCGTACGCGCGTGAAGCGGCTGCGATCTATCAAGACAAGTTGTCGCAACCAGAACGCGCCGTGCCGGTACTGCAAATGGCGGTCGAACGTCTCCCTGGCGACCGTTGGGTGCGGACGCGCTTGGCTGAAGGGCTGCGCGTGGCGGGCCGCAACGCCGAAGCGCGGGCCATCCTTGAAGCTTTGCTGGAAGAGATGGGCCGTCGCAGGTCAAAAGAGCGCGCCGCGATCCACCACCAGTTGGCCTTGGTGGCGCGCGCGGACAACGACCTTAACGCTGCAATCGAGCACTTGGATCAGGCCGCCGCGATGGACGTAGGCGCGCAAGACATCCTCGTTGACTTGGCCGAAACGGCTGAATTGGCAGGCGCATTCGATCGCGCCGAACGTGCGTACCAAGCGTTGCTCGTGTTGGCCCGCCGATCGGACCCAGCGGTGGCGCCCATCTCTGCGGCGGAGACTTTGCTGCGGCTTTCGTCTGTGGCGGCCAAACGTGGAGACGAAGCCGCAGCGGCAGAGCGCCTCGACTCGGCGATGGCGGCGGCCCTCCAAAGCGTCGACGAAGCGCACCGCTTGCAAAAGGCGTTTGTGCGCCGTGGTGAGATCGATCGCGCGGCAGATTTGATCGAACGTCGCGCGGCGGCCGCATCTACAGGCGCCGACGAAGCGCTGGTGATGTGCGACAAGGCGCGTTTGTTCGACGAACTTTCGCGTCCAGAAGAAGCGATCGCTGCCATCGCGCTGGCTTTAGACAAAGCCCCTGACTTGGCCGAAGCGCACAACCTCGGGCGGCAGATCGCATCGGCCATGAACGATCCGCGGCGCTATCTACGTTTGGTGGAAGAGGCGCTCGATCAAATGCGCCGCCGCGACGATGGCGAACGCGTGTGCGAGCTGCTGCTGCGCGCGGGCACGGTGGCCGAAGAAGACCTTAAGGATCTCGAAAAGGCAGCCGCCTTTTACACGCGCGCCGAACAGACCGGCAACCGCATGTTGGAAGTGTTGGTGGCGATCGCGCGTGTGGCGGCCAGCCGCAAAGACAAAGCCGAAGAAAGCCGCGCTTTGCGTGAGCTGGCGAAGTTGGCCGAGACCACCACAGCCCCGAGCGAGCAGGCAGAGATCTCCTTCAAATTGGCTGAGCTGCAACTTCGCTCGGCCCAAACGCGACTCATCGGGCTTGAAACGTTGTCGGCGGCGCTCGATAAATCGCCTGATTTCGCACGTGCGCAAGCCATCGTGCAGGCGGCCCAGGTTCCAGAGGATGAGCTGCCTCGGGTCATGCCGCTTTATGAACGGGTGGCGCGCGCCTCAGGCGACGACCACATGCTGCTGGACTTCCTTGAACGGCGCGCCGCCGGCAAAGAAGTCACCCAACAAGAAGTGAGCGAAGCCGTGGAGCTGGCCTTGTCGATGGGCGAAAGCGCGCGCGCTGAACGCCTGCTCGAACGCGCCGTGCTGCTGGCCGAACAACGGGGCCAAGCACGCGAAGCGGCGTGGGCGCTGCTTGATCTTGCCCAACGCAAACGTGCGTCAGGCGATTTGCGAAGCGCCTTCAAGTGGCTCAAAGAAGCGGCCGAGAACTCAGACAGCCCGCGCATTCCCGCTTTGCTGCGCGACGTGGCCCGCGAAGCCGCGCACCAGACCAATGGCGCCATGTTGGCAACGGAGGTCTACGAATACTTGCGCGCACGCAACCCGAGCGACAAAGAGCTGTGGCAACCACTGATCGAGCTTTACAGCCAGCTGGGCAACGAAGACCACCTGCGCACCGTTGTGTCTGACACGCTCGAGAAGCTGTTGGATCGCAATGATCGCATCCGCGTGCGTCTGTTGTGGGCGCGCCACCTGATGCAAAACGCTGGCGATGAACAAGAAGCCGCTTCCGTTTTGCGCGACATCTTGCTCGAAGAGCCTGGGCACAGAGAAGCCTTGATGGCGTTGGCCGAAATACATGAACGCCGAGGGGATGTGTCCGAAGCGGTGGCATTGCTTTCGGATTCACTTCGCGAAGCCGAGTCACGTGGCGACGCCGATTGGCAAGCGGAGACCTCCCGGCGGTTGGGCGATCTGCTGCGCAAAGCCGATCCCGCGCAAGCCAAGCAGGTGTATCGACAAGCGTTGTCCTCGAACATTCCCGATCCAGCGTTGAAGCTTTCCCTGCAGAAGAGCCTTCTGGATCTTCTCGATGAAGACGAACGCGAAGAGCGCGCGGCCTTGGCCGAGGAGCTGCTTGCTGGCGAAACCGGCGAAGCCGCGGCCACGCGCGCTTTGTTCATCGCCACGATGTATCGTGACATGGGCGATGCGGCTGCCGAGCGGCGTCTGCTGAACGTCGGGCGCAAGCTTGCCCCAGCCAATCCCGAAATCTTCGATCGTCTGGCAGCGCTGCTTGAAAACGAACAAAACTGGGACGCTTGGGCGGATTTGATGGACACCGAAGCCACCCGCCGTGCAACGGAGCGCCCTGAAGACGCAGCGGCTTTGTTGCGCCGGGCGGCGGCCACGCGCCGGGAAAAGTTATTGGACAAGGCGGGCGCCGCAGAGTTGCTGAAAAAAGCGGCCGCGCTTGGCTCCTCTGACATTGAACAAGTGCGTGAGCTGGCAGCGTGCTTACGTGAAATGGGCGATTCCGCCGGAGCGCTGGATGTCGTTGGGCAGGCGGTATTGAAGCCTGGTTTGACCGACGACGCGCGCGTCGGGCTTTATCGTTTGCGCGCGGATCTGCATTCTGAGGCCAACAACCCTGTGGCTGCGGTGGCCGACTTGGAAGCAGCGTTTGCCATCGCGGGTGTGCAGGTGGGCGAAGAGTTAACCGATGCGTTGTTCTTGCTCGCGTCCCGCGCGGCTGATGCCGATGACGTTGAAGGTGAACGCAAGGCGATGCTTCGCGTGGCCGAAGTGTTCAGCTTGCAAGGCAACGGCGAAAAGGCGCAGGAGTTGCTTTTCCGTTGGGTGGACAATCATCCAGAAGACAAAGCCGCGCTGCAGGCCTTGCGCAATCGCTTTGAAGGCGACGAGCGCTGGGAAGAAGTGGCGCAGGTGTGCCAACGATTGGTGGGGATGGAAAGCGGTGAAGCACGTGTCGAGGCGGCTTTGGGCTTGGCACACGCGTGTGAATTGTTGGGCCGCCCCGCAGACGCGGTGCCATCTCTTGAAGCGGTGCTGGCGGATCACCCTGGCCAACCCGCTGTGTTGAACATTCTCAGTAACCTTTACGAACAGTCAGGCAACAAGCGCAAGGTGGCTGAGATGCGCATCGCCGCTGCCGAAACCTTGGACAACGAAGAGGAGCGATTGGCGGCGCTTACGGAAGGCGCTGACATCTTCTTGCAAGATGGTGCGCCTGAGGCCGCGGTGGATGCGATCAACAAGGCGTTTGCGTTGCGTCCTGAGGATCGCACCGTGCAGCGTTTGTTGGCCGACACGTTGCTGGCCACGGGGCAATACGCACAAGCTTATAAACTGCTCGAGCGGTTGGTGGGTGATGGACGCGGCATGGACGGAGGCGAAGTGTGCGCGCTTTACCACCGCATGGCACGTGCGGCGGGTGGGGCGGGCGACACTGAGAATCAACTGGCCGTTCTCAAACGCGCGCTTGATGCCGATCGGCGCAATGGAGTGGTGGCTGCGGAACTGGCTGATTTGGCCGAATCACTGGGCGATGACGATGCCGCGCTCAAGGCGTTGCGCGCCATTAGCCTCAATTCCCCAGACGGACCCATGCCCGTGGCCGTGAGCTTCTTCCGCCAGGCACGAATCGCAGCCAAAAATGGGGACCGACAGCGCGCGTTGATTTTCGCCAAGCGCGCCCTCCAAGAAGATCCCAAGCTCAAAGAGGCTGAAGCGCTCTTGGAACAAGTCAGATAGGATATGCCCATGGTGCCAAACAGGCCCCAAGCGTGATGGCGGCCACGAACAACCGCGTCAGGGCGGCGCCATGACCAGCAGAAGATCCTACAAGATAGACCCATCGTGGCCTTTGGCATGTAGACTTAGCCCGTTGCAACTGGCGGGTGGGTGGCCTTGGGAAACGGCAACGACATCACCAAGAGGAACCGCATGATGTACCTTCGCGCCCCGGTTTGGACCGTCGTGACCTGTGCAGCCCTAGCGTGGGGCTGCCAAAGCAACCAAAGCAGTGACACCGACAACGCCGGCGGCGAGGCTGGCTCGGGCGACGGCGGCGCCACCCAAATGGGAGGCAACGCCGACGGCGGCCGTGGCGGCACTGGCGGCAAAGCCGGCGGTGGCGGTGTGGCGCCGCAGCAAGGCGGCAGCCCCGGCGACGCGGGCGTGAAAATGGACGCCAACGTCAGCCCACCCCTGGCCGCATGCGATCCGCCGAAGTTGAAGCTCACCCGGATCACAACGGTGGATACGCCCATGGCGTTGTCGCAACCGCAGGGCGACGATCGCCTGTACATCGTTGAACGAGCGGGCCGCATTCGGATCTTCCAGAACAACAAACTCGTTGATGCGCCGTTCTTCGACAACCGTGCCAGCGTGGTACCACCCGCAGGTGACAACGAGCGCGGCCTCTTGGGCCTGGCGTTCCACCCTCAGTACAAAGACAACGGGCGCTTCTTCATCTTCTACACGCGACGCGGGAACGATATGTATTCGCAGGGCAACGCGGGCGACATCGTCATTGCGGAAGGCAAACGATCCGCGGCAGATCCGAACAAGGCCGAAGCGGCAACCAAGGCTCTGAAGGTGGTTCGCCATGACTACGATGACTTTCACAACGGCGGCTTTTTGACCTTTGGCCCCGACGGGATGCTGTACGCCGGCACAGGCGACGCTGGCCGCGATGGCTATGGTTCCTGGGATGGGCCCAGCAAGACGATGAAGTCAGGCGTTTGCCAAGATCCCAAAGAGCCCCTGTGCAAGATTCTCCGCATTGATGTGGACAAGCCCACCGTGCGCCCGGCCGGCAATTTTCCCGATGGCGACATTCACGTGTGGGCCCTCGGCGTGAGGAACCCCTTCCGTGGCAGCTTTGATCGAGTCACCGGCGATCTTTACTTTGGAGACGTTGGCGAAGCGAGTTGGGAGGAGATCAATTATGCCGCCGCCGGCACCACAGGGCACAACTGGGGTTGGGCGTTTCTCGAAGGCGACCGCTGCTTCCCTTGGTTCATCCCGATCGCTTGCGAACGAACCGCGGACAAGCCGCTGGTCAGCTACTTCCACGATGGTACCGGCGTCATGACGGATCCGGCCTCCTACATGATGATGGGGAAAGCCTGCTCGGGTGGCACCAACGCTGATTGCTCGCGCGCGGTGATCGGCGGCTTCGTGTACCGCGGCCAGAAGATCCAAACGCTCAACGGCCGCTACATCTACGCCGATCACGCCAAGAACCAGGTCATGTCGCTGGTGGTGGACAAGGGCAAGAGCACCTGTGAGCGTGATCTAACAAGCGACCTTAAGTCCAACGCCACACCGTTGCAGGGCATCACCGGGTTTGGCGAAGACGCGATGGGCGAGCTTTACGTTCTCGACCTGTTCGGCAACGTCTATCGCTTCGATCCAGAATAGCGCCCATTAGGCGCGGCTTGCACCCATGGCCACCAGGCGGTAATCGCTGCGTATGGATTTAGGTTTGGCCGGTAAGGTGGCTGTGGTGACGGGCTCAAGCAAGGGCTTGGGCCGCGCCATCGCGTGGGGGTTGGCGCAAGAAGGTTGCCGCGTTGTTTTGTGCGCGCGCGGTGGCGATGCGTTGGCCCAAACGCACGCAGCCGCCGTCGCCGCGTTCGGGGAAGCCAATATCACAAGCGTGGTTGCCGACGTCAGTACGATTGACGGCGCCAACGGGGTGGCGCGCGCGGCCGCCACATGGGGTGGGCAAGTGCACGTGCTGGTCAACAACGTGGGTGGATCGGGCGCGCGCACGTTCGCCGAGATGGACGACGCCGACCTGCAACAGGCGCTTGAACGCAACCTGTGGAGCACCATGCGCACGTCCAAGGCGTGCTTGCCGCTTATGCCGTCTGGCAGCGCGATTGTGAACATCGCTTCCATCTGGGGGCGCGAATCAGGCGGTGCACCGGGCTACAACGCGGCCAAGGCCGCTGTGGTTAGTTTGAGCAAAAGCATGGCTCGCGATCTCATCGCCCAAGGCGTGCGTGTTTGTTGTGTGGCGCCTGGCTCGATCTTGTTTCCAGGCGGCGGCTGGGAGCGGCGGCGCAACGCCGATCCGCAGGGCATCGCTGAGTTCGTGGCGAAAGAGATCCCGGGCGGCCGCTTTGGCACCCCGGAAGAATTGGCAAACGTCGTGACGTTCTTGGCTTCGCCCCGCGCCGCTTGGGTGGTGGGGGCATGCATCCCGGTTGACGGCGGGCAGTCCAAAGCCTTCTGACGTCACACGTTCGCCGCGTTCCCTGCCCAGTGGTGGGCCTACAAAAAGCGTGGTAGTCGTCACGTTGCATGAGCCACGATTCGCACGGTCCACAGAGCCTTCCTTCGTTCGCCGCGTTGTTTGGTGCGGCCCCAGCGGTCACCACGCGTGCACCTGGCCGCGTGAACCTCATCGGCGAGCACACCGACTACAGCGAAGGCTTTGTGTTCCCAACGGCGATCCCACGATTTACAACGGTCGAGCTTTCACCCCGCCAAGACAAACTTGTGCGCGCCATCAGTGAGAATGCCGGAGCTGCCACACCCGTGCAATTTGAGCTGGGGCAGGAAACCAAAGACGACAGCTGGGTGGATTACCTCAAGGGCTGCACGGTCGCGCTGGCACGCGCAGGCTATCAACACAACGGCTTTGATTTGCGTATGACTTCCACCGTGCCGCTCGGTGCCGGCTTGTCGTCAAGCGCGTCGTTCGAGGTGGCCGTGTTGCGTGCCATTCGCGAAGCGTTTGGGCTCACGCTCGATGATGTGAAGTTGGCGCTGCTCGGTCAAAAATCTGAAACGGACTTCGTGGGTGCGCCCATCGGCGTCATGGATCAAATGGCGGCCAGCTTGGCTGACACGGAACACGCCCTGCTGTTAGACACACGCACGTTGCAGTACGAGCGGGTTCCTTTGCCTGCGGCCGCCGATTGGGTGGTGTTGAACTCGGGCGTCACGCACAGCCACGCCGGCGGCGAATACCGCACCCGCCGCGCCGAATGTGAAGCCGCCGCCATGACTTTGGGCGTGCGCGTGTTGCGCGATTTTACCCTCGCAGATCTGCCACGCATCGAACAGCTGCCCCCCGAGCAGTGCAGGCGCGCCCGGCACGTGGTCAAAGAGAACGCGCGCGTGCAAGAGTTCGCCAAACTTCTGCGTGCAGGTGATCTGCCCGCGTTGGGTCGGCTGCTTTATGAGGGGCACGCGTCGTTGCGCGACGATTTCGAGGTGTCCGTCAAAGAGATCGATTTGATTGTGGAGATCGCCCGAACGACGCCAGGCGTGTATGGCGCCCGGCTCACGGGCGGCGGCTTCGGTGGCTCCGTGGTGATCTTGGCCGACGTGGACAAAGCCAAAGCCGCAGGCGATCACATTGCCAAGGCGTACGCCCAACAATCGGGCCGCACGCCCACCGTCCTTACGCTCAAGGAATAAGCGTCAAAGCTCGATCCCCGCACCCGGCGACGCCACGACAACGTTGCCGAAGCCTTGGGCTTGCAAGGCTTGCGACAAACCTTGCGCGGCCTCGGGCTCACCATGCACCAGGGCCACCTGCGAAAGCTCGCCCGCCTGGCGGCAGGCTTGCGCGAAAGCAACCAAGCCCGCTTGATCGGCATGCGCCGAGAGCCCATCGAGCAACACCACTTCAGCGCGCACGTCGCGCTCCATACCGAACACGCGCACGGTGCTCCGGCGTTCGGCCAAGCGACGACCCAACGTGTGTTGCGCTTGAAATCCCACGATGGCCACTGTATTCCGTGCGTCGCCGAGCCCATGGTTTAAGTGGTGCAAAATGCGACCGCCTTCGCACATACCGGACCCGGCAATGATGATGCATGGCTTGCCACTGCTTTGAAGGGCACGCGATTGGTCAGCGGTGCTCACATAGTGTAGCCCCGGCGGCGCAAACGGATCGTCGTCGCCACTGAGCCTTTGCCGCAAAGCCGGATCCAAACTCTCGGGATGAAGCTTGTAAATTTCGGTGATCGCAATCGCCAACGGGCTGTCGATATAAATGGGTACAGCAGGCATCTGCTTGGCAGCAAGCAAGCGCGACAGCGCAAACAGAACCTCCTGCGCGCGCTCGAGCGCAAACGCAGGAATGAACACGCGCCCGCCGCGTTTCACCGTGCGGGTCACAACTTGGGCCAACGTGTCGTCGAGTGCGGACAGAGGTCCGTGCAGCCGATCGCCATAAGTGCTTTCGGTCAGCAGCACATTCACGCCCGGCACGTGTTCTGGCGGGTTCAACAACGGCAACTCCTCGCGGCCCAAGTCGCCCGTAAACAGCAGCCGTCGCCGGCGGCCAGCTTCCTCCACATCCAAACACACAAGCGCTGAGCCCAACACGTGCCCTGCCTCGAAGAACGTCAGCGACACCCCCGGCGCCACGGTCAACGTGCGGCGCAAGGGCAACGCGATCATCTGGTTGATGGCGCGATCTGCGTCGGCCACATTGTAAAGCGGCGTCACGTGTTGATCGGTGCCTTCGCGTTCGGCCTTACGGTTCAAATACCGCGCGTCTTGTTCTTGCACCATCGCTGAATCGCGCAGCATGACGCCGCACAAATCGCGCGTGGCGGGCGTGGCATAGATGTTTCCGGTGAAGCCTTGTTTCACCAGCGTGGGCAGGTTGCCGCTGTGGTCCAGATGCGCGTGGCTCAGCAGCCAGGCGTGGGCGGTGTTGGCCCAAGCAGGCAGCCTGCGGTTGCGGGCGTTGCTCTCGGCGCGACGGCCCTGAACCAAGCCACAATCGATGCCTATGCTGGTGTCACCCACCACCAAGCGATGCAACGAGCCGGTCACCTCTCCCGCTGCGCCATGAAATTCCAGTTTCATATTGCAACCTTAGCACCGCTTTCGCATGCGCCAGCCGCACCTCGTAAACTAAACGTATGACGTCAGTGACGGCGCTTCCCACAACCCTTGCGCAGCGGCACATGTTCGGTGCCGTGGCGTTTGCCGAGAATTTTCGCATGCGTTCGCTGGCGGCGTCTCTGCAAACCGCGCAGCGCACCGCCGGCGTGGCCGTTTTCCCCGCGGGCAGTGGCACCGTTTATGCGTTCTCGTTCGGCGTGCTGGTGTTCCACAACGTTGCCACCGAAGAGCACGCGGCCATCATCGATCGGGTCCGCCCCCATCTTGAGGGCAGCGCGAAGGTGCCAGTGATCTCCGAAGAGCGCTTCGAGGTGGCGGAAACGCCGGGGGCGCAGGTCAGCATGGAAGGCGGCAAGCTCGTGCTCGACAGCCTCACGCCCAACCGCGCCGGCGTGATCGCGCTGACCTTGGCGCAAAGCGCGGCGATGGAATACTACGAAGCCATCATCCAAAAGCTTTCCGAGGAAACGGCCAAGCTCATCGAGCATCTACGCAAAACGGGTTCGGCGCCGATGCGCATCCGGTCGCTGCATAGGTTCATCGGTGAGGCGATCAGCACGCGCAACGAGGTGCTTTCGGTTTTGCACCTTTTGGACAAGCCCGATGCCACGTGGGACGACCCGGGCATGGATCGGATCTACAGCGATTTGCGCGCCGAGTTCGAGCTGGCCGATCGGTTCGATAGCCTGGAAACGAAGCTGCGGGGCATGCAGGAGGCCTTGGAGCTGATCTTGGATGTGGTCCGCGATCGCCGCCTCGTGCTGCTGGAAACCACCGTGGTCTTGCTGATTTTGTTCGAGATCCTACTGATGGTGCCTACGTTTTTTCGTCACTAGCGTGTCAAGCGTTAATGCTGTGACAGCACTAACAGCGCAAGCGCTTGACACATTTGATGAATCCGGTGAGCGTGTCAGCCTTCGCACGGGCGTTACGCGCCCTGCCCCTTCCTTTTCCTTCACCGATCTCTCACCGATTCTGGAGCCTTTATGAAACGACGTGACCTTCTCGCCGGCGCAGGCCTCGGCGCCGCTGGCAGCTTGCTGTTATCTCCCACCCGCCAAGCCGAAGCCGCCCGCCGTTTGCCCCCCGCCTATAAAGAGGTCATGCGCAACGCCGATAAGGCCCGCAACGGCGTAACACTGGGTGGCGTGGGCTCTGGTGGCGCCGAGTTGCGCAAGGATGGCCGGTTTTACAACTGGAGCGCCTTTAACAACGCCCCCCGTGGCACAGGCGAGCCCTTGCCCGAAGAGCAAGCCGACTTCATGTTCTTCAAGCTGCGCTATGAAGTCCCTGGCCAAGAGCCGCGCATCAAATTGCTGCAAATCGAAGACGGCTACCGGGTGGGCACGGTGGAGGTGCACGTTTATGAGTTCCCGTGGATGACGGGGGTCGAAAAGATCGAATACAGCGCTCGTTTCCCCAACGCGGAACTTGTGTTCACCGATCCCGAGATGCCCGTGGAAGTGCGCATGAAGGCGTGGAGCCCGTTCATCCCGCACGACGTTGACAGCTCGAACCTGCCCGCCTTGTGCTTTGACTTTCAGATCGTGAACAAGTCGAACACGCCGGTGGACGTCATGTTGATCGCGTGCCAGCGCAACCTCGCGGGCTACGACTTCAAGGAAAAATTCTATACCGCCAATGTCAGTGAAGGCCAAGGCCACAAGATGTTCGAGGCCGGCGCGCGCGAAGTGCCTGCGGATCGTTCATCCGCTGGTACGCTGGCATTGGCATCGCTCTCAAGCGACTCTAGTCACTACTTAGGTTGGGAACACCGGCATCCTTACTTTGAGCGTGTGTTGCGCGGCAAAACCTTGGGCAACATCGACGAAACAGAAAAGCGCACAACGCGCGACCGTAAAACGAACAAACGCTGGGCCTTGCCACGCACGTTCAACAGCTTGGCAAAATCGGCCAATTTGAAACCGAAGCAAAGCTTCGATCATTCATTCGTGATGACGTGGCACTTTCCCAACATGTGGAACGAGAGCAAAACACGCATCGAAGGTGCGTACTATGCGCGCAAGTTCAAATCGGCCGCAGAGGTGGCCAAACACGTGGTGGCAAACCGCGACGATCTGCACAAACGCACCAACGCGTTCATCGAAAATTTTTATGACAGCGATGCAGAGCCGTTCGTTCTGGATCAGATCAATTCGCAGCTGAACACGTTCATCACCAGCGGCTGGTGCACCAAAGACGGCAATTTCGGCATTTTGGAAGGCATCACTTCGGATCACCACTGGGGCCCCATCGCCACCACCGACGTCAGCGTGTATGGCTCGGTGCCCATCGCCACGATGTTCCCCAGCCTGCAAAGGCAAACGTTGCGCGCCCACCGTGCGATTCAGCAAGACTCAGGCGAAGTGGCGCATGGTCTGCAGCGCGATTTCGGCAAGCGACTCACGGGCGTGGCGGGCGTGGATCGGCGCCTCGA
This sequence comes from Deltaproteobacteria bacterium, assembly GCA_033763315.1. Classification (GTDB taxonomy): domain Bacteria; phylum Myxococcota_A; class Polyangia; order Fen-1088; family Fen-1088; genus JAGTJU01. Next base: position 243,831 of record JANRKS010000032.1, on the reverse strand, counting down.
TCTGCACGCGCAATACGTGGGCATGGTGATGCGTGACTTTTTTTGGACAGGCGACAAAGACTTCCTCAAGGAGATGTGGCCGTCACTCAAGAAGGCGATCGAATACTGCGTAAAGGAGCGCGATCTGAATGGCGATTCGATGCCCGACATGGAAGGCATCATGTCGAGCTACGACAACTTCCCTATGTACGGCGTGGCTGCGTACATCGGCTCGCAATGGCTCGCGGCCTTGGCGGGCATGGTCGAAGGCGCCAAGGCGTTGGGCGATGCCGACGCGCAGAAACGCTACGCTGGCTTTTATGACAAGGGAAAAGCGATCTTCGAAGAGCGGCTCTGGAACGGCAAGTATTACCGTTTGTGGAACGACGAAGGCGGCAAACACGGCGGCAAAGATGAGGGCTGCTTGACCGATCAGCTGATTGGTCAATGGACGATGCGCTTTAATGGTCTGGGCGATCTGGTGCCACGTGAGCACATCACGTCGGCGCTCAAGTCTGTGCTCGATATGTCGTACAAGCCGAAGTTCGGCCTGCGCAACTGCAGCTGGCCAGGCGCCACGCCATGGGCCGACGTGCCCGATAACATCTGGGTGGATCAAGCCAACACCTGCTGGTCGGGTGTTGAGTTGGCGTTTGCGTCGTTCTTGATGTACGAGGGCCTTTACAAGCAAGGCGTGGACGTGATGCGCACGGTGGACGATCGCTACCGCAAGGTGGGGCGATACTGGGATCACCAAGAGTTCGGCGGCCATTACTACCGCGCCTTGGCGGCTTGGGCGGCTGTGAACGCGATGGCGGGCCTCTCGCAGAATCAGGGCGTCTATGGTTTCGCGCCCACCGTGCCCAAGAAGCAACTCAAGCTGTTCTTCGCGGTGCCCACAGCCACGGGCCACTACGAGCGCACAGGCGCAGGGGGCGGCCAGCGGGTGAGCTTGAAGCTGGCCACCGGCAGCATGACGATCTCGGGCCTCAAGCTTGCGATCGACAAGCCCAGCGCGAAGACCACCGTGTGGGTGGATGGCAAGCCTGTGGCGGCACAAGCCGCCGTGAGCGACAACAAACAAGAGGTGTGGCTTACCTTTGCCACACCGTTGGTGCTCAACGCTGGCCAGGTGCTACAGGCGCGTGCTTAAATCCACGCGTGCTTTCAACTGAAAAAGCGGCGGAAGGCCGCGCCCCAAACCCACGCCACGCTTTGTTGGTTCGCCCTGGGGCACGCTTCCGCTGTTTCGCCGATGGTTTGTGTTGCTCCAGCATTCACTTGCTGGGGCCCGTCTCTGCGCAAGAGCTGATCCCCGTTAAGCGCTTGCACCGCGATCCAGTGTTTTACGACACCTCGATCCGCGCCAAGGTGTTTCGCTTCAAAGAGGATGGCTCGTGCATCTTCTTGCGCCCCGATTTTCTGTGCGGCGTGCACGCAAAGCTCGGCGTGGATGCCAAGCCAGACACGTGCCGCAAGTTTCCGTTCAGCTTGGTGGCCACCCCAGCGGGGCGCCGGGTGATCACCGCGCACCGTTGCTCATGCCGGACGTTGGGCGAACGTCCCGAGATGACGCCTGCGATAGTTGAGGCCGAGATTCGCATGCCCAATAAGCCGCTGCGCTCTGAACGCAGCATGTTCGGCCGCGTGCCCCTGGGGCCGCGCCAACACATCAGCTTTGCGAAATGGTTGCAGGTGGAAGCGCCAATGCTGCAGGCGCTGGCGGCGGGCGAAGATCCGTATGCGGTGTTGAATGCCAAACCCTTTCCCAAGCTGAAAAAACGCAGCTGGAAAGACGTGGCAAAAGAATTCCACGAACAAGACGACGAATCATCCTACGAGATCGCCAAATCTTGGTTCGCGGATGCCATCTTGAATGTGGTTTACGGCACGCGCTTTCCCAAGCGCCCTCGACCGTGGTCACGCTTTTTCGACAAAGCCGAATCGCGCAGCCCCAACGTTCAGAAGCCGCGCGACATGCTCAACGATTGGGTTTCAGACGTGATCTGGAGCTTCGAATGGACCGATCACGGCAACTTCGCGCGGGCCCGCAAAGAGATGGCCACGCGGTTGGCCATGATTGAGGGGATTGCCAAAGCGATCGTGAAGCAAGGCACACGCAAAGATCGGGCGGTGGCCGAAGCGTTGATGATCATCGAAGACGTGGGCACCACCGAAGCGTGGAACGACGTGACCAAACTGATGGCGGTTTAGGGCCGCACGAGCGCCCCTCGTCCCGTACGAATGCAACAGCGGGTTATCCGGCGACGTCACTCTTTGCTCGGTTCTTCCATTCGCGAGGGCTTCTATGTTGATGAAGAACTGCCAACACGATGAGCGAACCATCCGGGTTCAGGAAGTAAACACAATACGGAAACCGGCGAAGGAGTGCTCTCCTCAAACCCTTCCGAACTTCGGGAAACTGACCCGGAATCCGACGTAGGCGATCAACGACCGCATCAAGCTCGGCGAGGAACTGGGCACCAAGCCCTTCCTCCTCGCCTTCGTACCACTCGCGGATTGCGCGAACGTCCTGTTCTGCGGCAGCGCGAACAATCAGCTGGTTCATCGGCGCTTGGATTCGATTTCCAGGTCAGCACGGAACGCTTCCCACGACTTTCCTTCGCTTGGATTGCGTACGTAATCGTCAAGCCGTTCGTCGAGAATCTTCCCATGCCACTCCGGCACGGGCACCGTCTCAGGATGAGCCGCAATGATGTCCCACAGTGCCTGAACGTACTCGATTTGAGCATCCACTGGCAGTTCGGTGAAACCAATAGGCGGGAGTCTTAGAGCTTGCGACACGAGGTTATTTTAGCATGGACCTTTGCCAACGGTCCGTTGGCAAAAAATGCCCATCTTCCTGCGGATTTAGCGGATCCGGGATGACGTCGCGTCATGCTTCTAGATGAAACGTGGAAAGCTCATGTGTTCGGATACAAGAAAACGTGCCCGTCAGGGACGCGGTGAACATCAGTAAAAGCGGCAAACCGCGATGGCTATTTGCAGACATAGACTCTCCGTATGCGAACGATCGCAGCAAGTCAGGGCGAAGGCGTCGTAGGATAGGACAAGGCGCCAAGCGGGAACTGCTCCAAGTCGATGACAGCGCCGCTAAACGCGGCACGGTCCGGCTCGCACAGGAACAGGCACCATTCGGCAATCTCTTCGGGGCGTAAGATCCTCCCCAACGGCATGCTTGCGCCTTGCTTCTCGATGAAGTCTGCTGGCAGCCCTTCCTGCGCTAAAACGGCTCGCTCGCCCTCCGTATCCATCCAGCCCACGTTCAAGCAAAACACACGCACGCGCGTGTGTGCCAAAGCGTTGGCCAAGTTCTTCGAAGCCGTCATCAAGGCACCCTTGGTGGCGGAGTACAAGAGCAGGTTCGCGCCACCCACGTAGCCGTTTACGCTGCCGATGTTGATGATCACCCCCGTTCGCGCGCGCAGGGATTCCAGCGCGGCCTGTGCTACCAGCAACGGGGCGCGCACATTAACAGCAAACTGTTCGTCGAACTGCTGGGCTGTGAAGGTTTCAAGCGTGGAGCGCGATGTCACCGCCGCGCTGTTGATCACAATGTCAACGCCACCGAATGCACGAATGGCCTTCGCAACCAGGCCGCTGCATTCGTCGGGGTGAGAAAGCTCAGTGGCATGAAAAACAGCCGCAGGCCCCAACTCGGCCGCCAAACGCTCGCCGTCTGCCACCTTGCGCCCTGACAGTACGACGCGCGCCCCTGCCGCCAACAATCGTCGTGCCACCGCCGCGCCAAGGCCTTGCGTGCTGCCTGTTACGATTGCCACTTTGCCATCGAGTTTCAGCGCCATGAAGCTGAGTTTACGCGAACGGCGGCGTTGAAATCAAAGCGCGATTCATGAACCCTCCCCGTGCCGCCGAACCACACGGCCCTCAAGCAATTTTCGCGCTAGGATTCGGTCGCATGTCAAAGATGATCGTCGTCGATCCGCACGACTGGATCGATCCGTCGGGCGCGTTCCCTGAATCGGGTCCCGTGCGAATGAGAGCCATTCGCGTGGCCCAGTGTATCGAGTACGGCGGGCCGCTGCGCCATTCCGAGGGTCGCGCCACACTGATTCCGTGCCGCTTTCGCCCCGAAGGTGTGGGGTGCGTTGGGTTCCTGTTGGTGATCAAGCAACCAGACGACACCATCCTCGCGATGTGTGACACATGCCGCGAAGAAGAGTTCCTGATTCACCATTGGCACGGCATGCCTTGGGCGGCAGGACCACACCCTGCGGTTCATCTGGATGAGACGGTTGCGATGGATGAAGATCCTCCCACCCCACCTGAGCCCTATGAGCCTGACGAGATTGACACCAAACTGACCGCCGCGCTCAAGCGCATGCACTGGGACATCACCTCGCAGGAGTTCCGCGAACTTCTAAGCACGAGCCGCACACCCATGGATGTGTTTCAGCACTTGCAGCGGCGGCTCCCACCTCCGCCAAGCGCCAAGGCGGTACAAGACTTTGTGCCTGTGTTGATGGAAGCGTGGAACCACACAGCCAGGCCGGAGCTTGACGGTCTCACGCCGCACGAAAAAGCGAACGAGAACGCCCCCATTCATCGGCAAGGTCCCTCGCGGAAGGGCTTGTGCCCTTGCGGCAGCGGCAAGAAATTCAAACGCTGTTGCATCTCCAAAGGCGGGAACAACTAGCCTCGTGCAGCAAGCTGACGCGCCATATGTAGCCTTGGACACTGACAGCCGCGCGAGTTTAAGTTTGCCGCCGACACTCGCGCGAAGCGGCCCTTCGGAGTACCGTTCGATATGTTCAATCACTCGCTTGTGATGTTGGCCACATGCGTGGCAGCGTCGTTCGGTGCCGCTCATGCACAGGTCCGCACGCCTTCTGTTGAAGAGTTCACCAACGCAGCGCTGCCGGATCACGGCGTTTGGCTTGAAGACGTCGATTTAAGCCATATGGTCGCCTCTGAAGGCCAGACGGTCGCGCGCAAGGCGATCAACGGAAAACAGCTGACCATCAAGGGCATCGTTTACCCGCACGGCGTCGGCACGAGAGGGCCCACAGAGCTCAATGTGGCACTCAACGGCAGCGCCACGCGGTTTACAACACTGGTGGGCATTGACGATCGTGGGCGCCATGGCGGCGTGTTGCGCTTTGAGATCTTCGTTGATGGCAAGCGCGCCAGCGAAAGCGGCCCGATGAAATTTGGCGACCCGCCCAAGGTGCTCGATGTAGATCTCTCCAAGGCGCGCAACATGCGTTTGGCCGTTCTCACCGACACCACCGACGTGGAAAAGTGGGACAACGCCAATTGGATCGGCGCGTTCTTCACGTTGAAGCCCGGCACCAACAAGCGGCCCATTTCGTACGCCGAACCACATCCGCCGGCGCCCATCATCCATTCGGCAAAGGATGAACGCCCCGCGATTCACTCCGCCCGCCAAGTTGGTGCCACACCCAAGAAGCCTTTTTTGTTTCTTGTTGCTGCCACGGGCAGAGGTCCTTTGAAGTTCGCTGCAGCGAATTTGCCCGCCGGACTGCGGCTTGATGAAGCCACGGGCATCATCTCTGGTGCGATACAAGAGGCGGGAACAACCACGGTCACGCTGACCGTCACAGGCCAGCGAGGCTCAACGTCAAGCGAAGTGACCATCGTGGCGGGCCCACGCAAGTTGGCACAAACACCGCCCATGGGATGGAATTCGTGGAACGCGTGGGGCACCGCCGTGGACGCCGACAAGGTACGCGCGGCCGCCGACGCGATGGTTTCAAGCGGCTTGGCCGCGCATGGTTACGCGTACATCAACATCGACGACGCCTGGGAAGGGAAACGCGACGCCACGGGTGAGATTCAGACGAATGAGAAGTTCCCCGATATGAAAGCTTTGGCCGACTACGTTCACAGCAAAGGCTTGAAGCTTGGCATCTATTCATCTCCGGGGCCGCTGACGTGTGGAAAATACGAAGGCAGTTACAAACACGAACAGCAAGACGCCCGCACATTTGCAAAGTGGGGCATCGATTATCTCAAGTACGATTGGTGCTCGTATGGCGATATCGTAAAGAACGACAAGTCTCTCGAAGCGTTGCAAAAGCCCTATAAGATCATGAGCGCGGCCTTGGAGAGTACCGATCGCGATGTCGTGTTCTCTTTGTGCCAATATGGCATGGGAAAAGTGTGGGAGTGGGGCAAGGCGGTGGGTGGCCAAGTGTGGCGAACCACGGGCGATATCACCGACACCTGGCCAAGCATGATGGGTATAGGCTTTGGCCAAGCAGGCCACGAAGCCCACGCCGGACCTGGCGCCTGGAACGATCCTGACATGCTCATCGTTGGCAAGGTTGGCTGGGGCCCAGCTCTGCACCCCACACGTCTTGCGCCGCACGAACAGCTCACCCACATCACACTGTGGAGCCTGCTTGCCGCGCCTCTGCTCATCGGTTGCGACATGACCGCGTTGGACAAGTTCACGCTTGACCTGCTCACCAACGACGAGGTCATTGCCGTGGATCAAGACCCGCTAGGCAAGGCGGCATCACGCGTTGATCAAACGCAAACCGCCGACGGCACAACGCAGGTTTGGTCGCGGCCCTTGCATGATGGCACCATTGCCGTGGGCCTCTTCAACACGGGCTCAGCGCCCACGAAAATTTCGGCCACTTGGGCGAAGCTGGGAATCACCGGCAAACAACCCGTCCGCGATCTGTGGCGCGGCAAGGATCTCGGGGTTCGCTCAGATGTGTTCACCGCCACCGTACTCAAACACAGCGTGGTTTTTGTGAAGATCGGCGCGCCGAAGAAGAGCGGCGCCAACTAGCGGAATCGCCGGTCAATGCACACCATCGCTCTGCTCGATCTTCATGATCACAGCGGCGATGGTGGCGCCTGCGTCCTACAAACCCGCGGCCCTCACCGCTTCATCGATCACGGCAGCATCGCCGACCAGGCCATAACGCGTGGTTTGAGCGCACGTGCGAAACGCTTCTCGCAGGTCGGAATCGGTGACCGCCATCAGATCATTGCGATACCGTTCGGCGTAATCGGGTTCATCGCCTCGGACCACGGCGTTCGCGACTGCGACAGCAAGCGCCGCTGATGTGGTGGAGCCAAAGTTCGAAGCGGTGCTCAGGTTCCATCGGATCTGGCTCACACTACCTTTGTCGAAGCCATTTGATGTGAACGCACTCCAGTGCCCATTAATGATTTTGAGCGCTTTGATCAGATGTGTTCGGTCAACTGCCACATTCAGGCTCATGTGCGAAGCCCCGCCCCGGTAGATGCGTGCACCGCCGGAAACGCCGTACGAAAGCCCCGCTTCTTCGCGAAGCCGCGTGCCCAGCCAACCACCCACGACGCCGGCCAATAGGTCGTACGTACCCTCACCACGCTTGCCAGCCGCCGGAAGCCTGCACGCGATTGTCACCTCAACCTGGGGTCGATCGTTCGTAGGAGTGCGGGTGAAAACCTTCTTTTGAGTGAACGACGGAGCGGGCGCGGCAATGGCGGGTGCGGGTGCGGGCTCATCCATAGCGCCGCGCCACTGGCCAAAAATACGTGCCGCCCACTTCAACGCAGCCGCCGGCTCAAGATCGCCCGCCATTACCAGCACGGCGTTTGAGGGATGTCGACTTCGCTGCAGCCAACGTTGCACTTCCGAAGCCGACAGAGCCCGCAAGTTGCTGGGGGAGGGCACATGCGCCAGCGGCGAGTTCGGATAAAGTGCGTTCATCAGATCTTGATAAAGCGCTTCGTCAGGCGACATCGATGACGAACGCAGCGGCTGCGCCTTCAACGAGGATGACACCTGGGTCCAGTCAATCGTTGCATCAGTCTGCACGAGTCCGCTGGCCAACAAGCCCAGTGCGTGCGGCAAATTGGAACGGCCGCCCACCACATAATCGGCGCTGAGATCTGTCAGGTTGATCGCCTGCACCTTAAGGCCGGCATCAGCTCGGGTGCTGCCCCTATACTGTTCAAGCATGCGCACCAACCGCTCGGCAGCGGGTGGCGAGCTTGCGGCCCATCCGGTGCGGAAAGCCAGCACCGCCGTGACGGTGGGATAGGCGGCTTTTCTCAACGCAATGGTGGTGAGTCCATTGGGGAGAACAACCCTTTTCATCGTCGCGTACGCTTCATCAGGTCGCGTCCGAGGCGGTGCAGACAAAAGCGTTCCTTCGCCCGGCCGCTCGGCCACCTTCTCGAGCACGTCGCCGCGCGCGACACCTGTGCCTGAAACGTTGGGTAACGCGGTACTTTGTTTGGCGTGAATATAGACCACGCGCGCGTGCGATTCAGAAAGGTAGCTGGGCAAAATGCTCGCCAACTCGCGGTAGCTGGTTTTTCTGATCTGCCCCAGGTGCCCCGAGAAAGCGTTCAGGTTATTGGTGAAGTGTAAAAAGCCGGCCAACTGCTGCACCCGCGATACATACGACTCGGATGCGAACAACGATTCCGCGGTGGTGCGTTGCCTAAGGGATGCCAGATAATAGCTGTAGTTCGATGCGGCCTGATTCGCTGAAGCGTACCCCGTGCGTGCCGCCACGTACTGCCAATCGTCCTGTGTGTATGGGCTAAAACGTTCTGTGTAGAACGCCTTGACCGACTTCGCGACGTCTTTCCATGCCAACGGATCTTTGAGCTCAACCACACAAGAGATGATGGTGGTGTCCAAATAGTGCTGCGCCCAAGCGTTGGCGTGTTCAACGGCATCCAGCCGCTCGGTGGCCACCTCCAATTCATCAAGCGCTGCGCGGGCCGTAACGATTTGCGAGATGTGCCCACCCTCTGAATACAGCGACGGAACACGCCATGAAATGATCAACGTTGGTGCTTCGACGGCCGCGTAGTGTGTGACGGCGCCTTCTTTGGGTTCTGCAGGAACTTCTTGAACCACGTTCGGCAAGCTTGGGATTTGGGGTGCGATGGTCGCCGTGGATTCGCCTTTCCACGATGCCGCCAGCCCGCTGCGCAATTCCTCAAGCGTTTTCCCAAACGAGTCTTCGGCTACAAGCATGACGCTTGTGTTGATGGGCAGGTAATTCGCTTTGGTGAATTCAGCCGCCGCCGCGAGCGACAGCTTATCCACGGATTCCAATGAGCCGCCGATGGAACGCCTGTAAGCGTGCGTTGTTGGCATGAGTGTCTCAGCAATCCACGATCGCATTTGGCCACCGAGCCCTGTTTCATCGCGCTGACGCAATTCATTTTTGATCACCTCGCGCTCTGTGACAGCGTCAGACTCCTCAATCGCGGAGACGGGGTCTGCCAACATCTGTCCCAATTCCTTCGCAAGGTCAGCGAACCTCGAAGCGGGAACGAATGCGTAGAAAGTGGTTACATCGGGAGATGTGGTGGCGTTAATGCCAGTCGCACCGGTCAACTTCAGACGTGCGTCTAAGGTGATGTCTTTGTTGTGCTTGGAGCGAAAGACAACGTGCTCGGCAAAGTGTGCCAACCCTTCTTGTCCCGCGGGATCTTTGGCGGAACCTGCGCCGATGGTAATTACGATTCCGACCATCCCGTTGGTGGCCGTTCGCTCGTATCCAACACGCAGCCCGCTGGGTAGCTGAGTTTGAGCCGTCCCGAACTTAATCGTCCCCAACCCTAAGCCGCCTTTTTGAAGGACAGGTTCCTTCGCGAGTGACTGCGCATCCGGCAGGCCGCGACTCGCACGATGCCCACAGGCTGAAATGGCAGATAGAAACACAGTGGCAACGGGGGCCCAACGACCAAAACGCATGGGCGGCACAGTGCCACAACGTGATGCATTTGGTACAGGCAAACGCGACACCCCATTTACAAAATGTAACGAACTGGACTAGAACGCAGCCGATGCAATTCCCGACCTTTCACGGGCCACGAAAATCTGGCGGCGCCTACTGTTGCTTAATTGGGGCTACAGCGTTCGTTTGTGGCGCTGTGGCACGACCGGCAATGGCTCAAACGGCTGAGGGAACCGCAGCCGCAGCGTTGGACGGTGCCTATCCGCCAGCGCCGTCCGGCCCGGTCATGGTGGTGGAGCCGCTGCAGCCGATGCCCACCTGGCGCGCGATCGCCGGCCCCACAATGATTGCGGTTGGATTGGGATCGATCGTTGGAGGGTTCGTGCTGCGCTCGGCCGCCAACGCAAAAGGGCGCGAGATCGAGCTCGCCGAGGCAGGCTTTGAAGGGGTGTGGCCTAGGGAGCTCAAGGACGAACGCCAGCAGCAAATCGATGAAGTCGATTCGCTCAAGTCTGAGAAAGATCGCTACGAAACGCTGCTTTATCCCACGCTGCTGGGCGGGGCGATCGTTTGTTTGGTCGGAACCTTTTTGCTGCTCCGCCGTCCCAGCCAAAGCGAATTCAAAATGTCATTGGGCCGGGCTTCCTTAGGAGGGCGGTTCTGATGCGACGTTTGATGTTCGCTGTAACGTACGCTGCGTTCACACTTTCATGCGAAGGCCCACAAGAGCGCGTTGTGATCGCAACGGTCGCGAACAACACGACAGAAAGCCTTGACGAGGTTCGTGTGTTGTTCGAGGAGGGCACTCCAGGAGAGGAGTACACCTATGATTGGTTCACGCCGGGAAATGGCCAGGTGCCCGGGGAGGGAGAAGTCAAAATCCTAACGATCCCCATCAAGGTGAGCGGCTCAAGCCCGTTTTCTATTACTGGGTTCAAAGAAGGATTACAAATTTCGGAGCGGGCGTTCTATCGTTCGTACGACACAACCCTTGTGGACCGGCACGACTTTAGTCTGCTTCCTAAGTTGTCGCGCAAAAACGGCAGGGTGTGTTCACTGCCATTGGGTTGCGCTTCTGGTTTTTGCGTGGACGGTGTTTGTTGCAAAACTTCTTGTGATGGCACGTGTCGGAGATGTGATTCTACCGGCATGTGCGTCTTTGCCTTCTCTGGCGCATCCGATCCAGGCACTTGTGAAGCACCGATGAAATGCACCAGCACAGGCACGTGCGCTTCGTCTACAACAACGACCGCCACATGTACTCGAATCTCCGATTGCAGGATCCCCCTGCTGTGCATCGCGGGCGTGTGTCAGTAGTCGGCGCTAGGCCGTGGCTAAGTTCGAGCCCGGCAGATGACAAGGGCCGGAACAACATGCCCTAGAGGGAAGCAGGCGCCTCTGCGTGCAGCCGCAACCCATCCAGCTCTAGGCGTTCACCGGCGCGGGTCGACAGCGGTAGCTGCAATAACAACTGGCCCTGCTCCTCCACCCACAGCTCATGCTCACCTTCGGGCAGACGTTCGATCTCGAAGGCGCGTTGCCCCGCAGGCACGACCACCCGGGCCACGCAAAACGGATCCTCCTGCAAGGAGTCGCGGGGGCGGCAAATAGACGCCAGCAGTTCGGAGCGGGCGGGCGCGAACAATGAGGCGTGCAGGCTCGCCTCACGGCCCAAGATCAGCTCGACCACGTCTTGCTGCGGCTCGAGCAGGATGTGCCGGCTCGCGTGGCCGGGGGCGACGGCGTAAACCTGGAGCCAGCCCGGGGGCAGGCCATGCAGCCAAAAGCGCCCAGCGCCGTCGGTCCGCACCGCCTCGACCGTGGCCGCCGTGCTGCCCACCAGTGCGCCGCCCACCGGGGTTCGCTGATCGTTCACCACGCGCCCCGTGACCTGGCGCAATTCGGTGACCGCGGCTCCACGGGAGGGTTCGGGCAGGGGCGGGGTGGTTGTGGAGACGGGCGCAGGGGCGGCTGCCACGGGCCCCTCTGGCCGCGCCAGTTCGGATGGCCGGGTCGGCCACAAGAGCCAGGTCAGCAGGAGACTGGCTAGGGGGAGCGCCCCAAGAAGGGCCAGGTGGTGCCGCCTCATCGGCCGAAGATCTGGCCCCAACGCCACTGGTAAAGGCCTATGCCGACCCGCTTGTAACCCGTGCTCAGCATGTTCATGTTGTGTCCCGAGCTGTTCTTCCAGCTCGTCATCACCTGGCTCGCGCTGCGCTGGTTGTAGGCGATGTTCTCACCGGCCGCCGAGGCCCCGCAGGCGGTGGCCCGATCTGTGAAACGCGAGACGGACCCTTCGGGCGCTGAATGGTCGAAGAACGAGTGCTGCGCCATGTGCTTGCAGTGCCCTTGCATCGCCAGCTCGAGCTTGGTGTCGTAGGCCAGAGCCGAACGGCCGTTGGCCATGCGGTGCGCGTTAAGCAGGCTGAACACCTCGTCGATCATGGCTTTGTCCGTCCCGCCCGGTGTGCAGCACACCGGAATGGCGCCCCCCGGCTCGTTCCCCGACGCGCTGGGCTTGGTGACGGCGCATCCCTCGGACTGAACGGGTGGGCTGCCTCCCATGCCGGGCGGGCTGCCTCCTGTGCCAGACTGGCCCCCCCCGCGGCCGCCCCCACCGAACCTGCCGCCTGGACCTCCGACGCCAAAGGCTCCCCCTTCACCGGGGTTTCCTCCGGTACCGTTTACGCCACCGCCCGTGTTGCCGCCTGCGCTGGTCTGTCCTCCCGAACCTGCTCCACCACCGGGCCGCCCCCCAGCCGTCGAGCTGCCATCGCCCCCCGCGCCGGCCCCGCCCGAGGGCGGATTCCCTCCCGGGCCCACGGCTCCGCCCGAAGCGCCATTGCCCTGGCCGGGGCCACCCGTCCCGTCGTCACCGCTTACCTCGTCCTCGTCACCTCCCCCGCCCGAGCAGCCCGAAACCGGCACAGCGACGACGAGCGCCAGCGCGCCGAGAAGAGCCCAGGAGGCAGAAGGCGTTTGCGTCTGTAGGTGTGGGGCGGGAAGGACGCGTGTGGATCCGATGCGCCCGAGAGCTTTCGATGGCCGAGGGTTCATGAAAAGAGGGAGGCGTCGATCGCTGGTTCCGGGTCAGCGGCAAGCGCGCTTTTTTCCCTAGCCCACGCAACAAGCATTGCCTGTTGGCGCCCCTCGCATACCCAAGCTGTCGGCTCGTCAGATGTTGGGAACAGCCGTTTGGGCAAGCCTTTGCAAGTCAGCACTGTACGGGGTTTAGGCCCCCTGCGACCTGCACCACCCACCTTCGCGTGGCATCCTGAGCGCCGATGATTCGCCTTGATGGCATCACGAAGTCCTACCGGGCGGGCGCTCGCGTGTTGCCCGTGTTGCGGCAGATCAACCTGCACATTGGTGCGGGGGAGCTTGTGGCGATTATGGGATCTTCGGGATCAGGCAAATCGACGTTGCTAAACATCCTGGGCATCCTTGATGACTACGACGAGGGCCTCTATGAATTGGATGGCACGCCGATGCGCAACTTGTCTGAACGGCAGGCGGCGATTTACCGCAATCAGTTTTTGGGCTTCGTGTTCCAGTCGTTCAACTTGCTGAGCTTAAAATCAGCGGTCGAGAACATTGAGCTGCCGTTGCAGTACCGCGGCGTCCCCCGCAAGTTGCGGCGCGAAATGGCGATGGATGCGCTTTCGCGGGTGGGGCTCACCGCGCGCGCCGAACATCTGCCGTCTGAGATGTCGGGCGGCGAGAAGCAGCGAGTGGCCATCGCACGTGCCGTTGTCACCAAGCCTCGGCTTGTGCTGGCCGATGAGCCCACCGGCGCGCTTGATACAAAAACGTCAGATCAGATTATGGATCTGCTGCAAGAAACCAACGCCGCAGGCGTGACCATGGTGATCGTGACGCATGAGCCGGATGTGGCCGCACGCTGCCAGCGCGTCGTGCGCATTCGCGACGGGCAAATCCAAGACGATAGTTTGTCGCCGTTGGTGGATGCACCGTCGGCGTCGGTGCCAACATAGATGCGTGCCCTTGATCGATGGCGAGAGATCTTCGCGTCGTTGGCGCGGCGGCGCCTGCGCACAGCGCTCACGGCGCTTTCCGTGGCGTGGGGCATCTTTATGCTTGTGGTGTTGCTGGCCGCCGGCAATGGCCTGGCCAATGGCGCCGAGAATGCGTTCCGCGACGACGCAGCGAACAGCGTGTGGTTGTTTCCCACGCGCACCAACAAGCCGTTCGAAGGGCGCACCAAGAACAGGCGCATCGTCATGACAAACGATGATTACGATTTGGCCAAAGCCACCGTGGATGTGGCCGACCACATGACGGCCCGCTATTTGCCACGCGGCAACCTGATGACAGCGCGTGGCCCGAACCAAGGCACATTCCCCGTGCGCGCCGTGCATCCGGATCATCAATACTTGGAGCGCACAACCATCTCGCAAGGCCGCTATATCAATGACGCCGATCTACGCGAGCGCCGTAAGGTGGCCGTCGTGGGTCGCAAGGTTGTGAAAGTGCTTTTCCCGCATGGCCAAGACGATCAGGCCATGGGCGCGGACATCCGCGTCGGGCGCACAACCTTTCACATCGTGGGCATCTTTGACGACAAAGGCGATCAAGGTGAGCAAGAAAACATCTACATTCCTCTATCCACCGCACAGCTTGTGTTTGCCAGCGACCACACCATCGATCAGCTCATGTTTACCGTCGGCAACACACCTGTGCCCCAGGCTGAGACCATCGTCAAGGATCTGAAACGGCGCCTGGCGCAACGTCATGGCTTCGATCCCACCGACACGGGTGGCATCCGCGTGCGCAACAACCATTTTATGCACGAGAAGATGCAGGGTGTGCTGTGGGCCATCCGCAGCTTCGTGTGGTTGATCGGGCTTGGCACGATCTTGGCTGGCGTGGTGGGCGTGGGCAACATCATGTTGATCTCGGTGAAGGAACGCACCAAAGAGTTCGGCGTTCGCAAAGCTTTGGGTGCCACGCCGTGGTCCATTGTTCTCATGGTGTTGGAAGAGGCCTTGGTCATCACCACGGCGTCTGGCTATCTGGGGCTCGTGGCAGCGGTGGCCTTGGTCGAGTTCGCCAAAACCTTGTTGCCCGACAATGACTTTTTCAAAAACCCCGACGTCGACATCGGCGTGGGCCTCTCTGCCACAGTGATCTTGGTGGCCGCGGGCTTGTTGGCGGGCCTGTGGCCGGCGCGCCGTGCCGCCCGCATCGCGCCCGTCGAGGCGTTTCGAGCCGAGGTTTAACGTATGCGCGCCGCCGATCGTTGGTCAGAAGTTTTCGAGACGTTGCGCCGCAACAAGCTGCGAACATTCCTTACGGCTTGTGGCGTCTTTTGGGGTGTGTTCATGTTGGTCGTGATGCTGGGCTTTGGCCAAGGCCTCGAGACAGGCGTGATGTCCAGCTTGGGCCGCTTCGCACGCAACGCGATCTACATTTGGACCGGCACCACAACGAAGCCCTACAAAGGCCACGCGCCCAACCGCATGATTCACCTGTCCTACGAGGACACCGCCGTGCTGCAGAACAAAGTCAAAGGCATCACGGTGGTGGCCCCGCGCAGCAACAACGGGTGGGGCTCCACCACCAGCGTCAGCCGCGGTCAAAAGTCCGAATCGTTCCCGGTGTCGGGCGACATTCCTGATTTTCTGAAGGTGGAAGCGCTGAACATCGATCAGGGTCGTTTCTTGAACGACAACGATCTGCTTGAGTTCCGCAAGGTGGCGGTGATCGGCCAACGCGTGCAAGATGTGTTGTTCCCTGCAGGCGACAATCCACTTGGCCAAGAGATCAAGGTCCGAGGCATCACGTTCACCGTGGTCGGCGTGTTTCACTCCGAAGCCAACGGCGAGCGCGCCGACTATATGAATGGCCGCGTGTTCACACCGCGCACCACATTTAACCGCATGAACGGCAAGTTGAACCAGGTGGATTATTTCACCGTCCTCGTTGATGACAAACGATCGTCGTCGGACGTGGAAGCTGAAGCGGCGGCCCTGTTGCGGGCGCAGCACCAAGTGCATCCCGACGATCCAGGCGGCATCGAAAGCTATAACAGCGAGAAAGACTTTCGCCGCCTGTCCAACCTGTTTTTAGGGATTTCTACCTTGTCTTGGGTGGTGGGCGTGATGACCCTTGTGGCGGGCACGATCGGCGTCAGCAACATTTTGATGATCTCGATCACCGAACGCACGAAAGAATTCGGCATCCGCAAGGCCATCGGCGCCACGCCGGCATCGATCATCACGCAAGTGGTGGAAGAAGCGGTGGTGCTCACGGGCGCGGCGGGAGGCATGGGCTTATGCGCGGGCGTCGGTGTTTTGGCGGCAGCGCAGAAAGTGTTTGCGATGCTGCCCAAAACATCAGGCCCACAATTCTTTGCGCCACCCGATTTGGATCTGGGCAAGGCCCTTGTGGCCGTGGCCATCCTCACAATCGCTGGCGCGTTGGCTGGTCTCGCCCCCGCCCGCTCTGCCGTGGCCATTCGGCCCACCCAAGCCTTGGCGCACGATTAACCCTTGATCAACAAACCATGAAAAAACAACTTCCCTATATTCTTGGCGTTCTGATGGTGGCGTTGATGGTGGGCACGTTGTGGTTTCTCTACAGCAAATCTCGCCCCAAACCCGCGGTGATGCAAACGCAGAAGCCGGCGCTGGCTGACATTGTTAAGAAGAGCGTGGCTTCGGGCTCGCTGTCACCACGCAAAGAAGTGGAGCTTAAGCCCAAAGTGGCCGGCATCTTGCGCAAGCTGTTCGTCAAGGCGGGTGACAAAGTCAAGCGCGGCGACATGGTGGGTGAGGTGCAAATCATCGTGGATCCCGTGGGCCTCAACGAAGGTGAGCTGCGCATGAAAACCGCTGTGTTGCGCGAGGCCCGCACCAAACAAGAGCTTGATCGCGTCACGGCGCTTGTGAAGAAAGGTACGTTGCCCATTGCCGAAGGCGAGCGGGTGAAAAGCGAACACGACTTAGCCGTGGAAGAAGTCGCAACCTCGCAAAGCCGCGTTCAGTTGCTGCGCGCCGGATCGATCCGCCAAACGCAAGGCGCGCCCACCCGCATCGAATCCACGGTTGATGGCACAGTGCTGTCGCTGCCGATCAAAGAAGGCAGCTCGGTCATCAA
The DNA here is from genome assembly GCA_033763315.1 of Deltaproteobacteria bacterium. Classification (GTDB taxonomy): domain Bacteria; phylum Myxococcota_A; class Polyangia; order Fen-1088; family Fen-1088; genus JAGTJU01. Next base: position 227,023 of record JANRKS010000032.1, on the reverse strand, counting down.
TGCCAACAGCTTCAACCCTGGCACCACGGTGGCTTTCGTCGCGGATATGAGCGACATGATCTTCAAAGGCACAGTGGATGAATCCGAAGTCGGCCGTTTGGCCACAGGCATGCCCGTGGAGATCGTCATCGGTGCGTTGAACGATCTAAAGTTTCCCGGCGTCTTGCAGTTCGTAGCACCCAAAAGCATCGTGAAAGACGCCACAACTGTTTTCGAGATCGAAGCCGCCTTCACCCCACCGGAAGGCGTGGTGGTGCGTGCGGGTTACAGCGCCAATGCGAACATTGTTTTGGACCAGCGTAAAGCGGTGCTTTCGATTGATGAAGCCTACGTCACCTTTGAGAAAGGCAAGCCATTCGTTGACGTGCAGAAGCCGAACGGCACCATCGAGCACCGCGCGGTTGAGCTTGGGCTTTCGGATGGGCTGCGCACGGAAGTCAAAGCGGGCGTCACCAAAGACGATGTGCTACGCAAACCTGCGGCGGCTTCTTAACAGCCGGCCAGGGTGATGAAAGTGGCGCTTCCTCGATTTTTATACGGCTTTTGGACCGACCGAGACATCACGCGCAACCTGATTTTGTCCGCGCTGTTGTTTGTGCTGGTCGTGGGCCTTCGATCGCTGACCATCAGATCGCTAAACCGTTTTCGCACGCGTCCCGATCCGCTGCGCCTGCGGGCGCGCACGCGCTGGGTGGCGTTGGCGCTCACGGTGTTGGGCTTGGTGGTCATCTGGGCGGACGAGCTGCACACGATCGCTTTGTCACTCGTGGCCATCGCCGCGGCGTTGGTGCTGGCCACCAAAGAGCTCATCATGTGCATGTCGGGCACATTGGTGCGCGCCAGTGGCGGCAGCTTCGAGATTGGCGACCGCATCGAAGTGGAGGGCGTGCGCGGCGACGTGATCGATCACCAATTGCTCACCACCACAGTGCTTGAGATCGGCCCCGGCCACCGGCCCACAGGCCGCACGGTGGTGTTGCCGAACAGCCTATTTTTGAGCGCTAAGGTGTTCAACGAAACGCTGACGGACAACTACGTGTTGCACGTCATCACCGTGCCCGTGGCCGCCACCGCCAACATCGCCGAGCAGCAAACGCGCTTGTTGGCTTTGGCAAACGAAGTGTGCGGCGAGTTCACAGCGGACGCAGGTCGATCGCTTGAGGCCACCGCGGCACACCATGGGTTGGCCACAACGTCTGCGCAACCGCGTGTTTACATTCAGATGGCATCGGCCGATCAGATCAACCTGCTGCTGCAGGTGCCTGTGCCCGCGCGGCAACGCGGCGACATTGAGCAACAGATCTTGCAACGGGTGTTGACCCCCTAGGCAAAACTTTCGCTTGGGTTAAAGTGGCCGCGCCCACCCACAGGTTAAGGAGGAAACATGCCCAACGCGTTTGCCCACATCGAACTCAACACTGACGATCTCGAAAAGGCCAAAAAGTTCTACGGCGCGATCTTCGGCTGGAAACTTAGCGACATGCCCGGCCCCATGCCCTACACAATGATCGACGTGCAAGACGGCACCGGCGGCGGCATGCAAACGAAACAGTCGCCCGAGATGCCAAGCGCATGGTTGCCGTACGTCACCGTCGACAGCGTGAAGGACACGTTGGCGAAGGCTGCCAAGGCTGGGGCGCAGATCGCACTTGATTACATGCCCATCGGTGACATGGGCGCGATCGGCGTGTTCGTGGATCCGTCGGGCGCCAGCTTGGGCGTTTGGGAAGCGGCCAAACCGGCGACGCCTCCCGCAAAGAAGCCGCCCGCGGCCAAGACGGCAGCCAAAACAGCGGCCAAGGCGACCAAAGCCGCCAAACCGGCCGCCAAACCTCCTGCCAAAGCAGCCAAGGCAAGCAAAGCCACCAAAGCCCCGCCCGCCCCCGCGGCCAAAGCCGCGCCACCCAAGGGCAAGCCAAGCAAAACCAAAGCGGCCAAAGCAAAGTAAGGCCCGCTCCGCAAGCGCGCGGCGGCACCCACAGGCGCCGCGCGCGACGAGCCGCTTACACCTCGATCAGCAGGCGCTCTGGATCCTCAATGCATTCCTTGATGCGCTTGAGGAACGACACGGCTTCGCGGCCATCCACGATTCGGTGATCGTAAGACAAGGCCACGTACATCATCGGCTTGATAACCACCTGGCCATTCAAAGCGATGGGGCGATCTTGAATTGAGTGCAAGCCCAAGATGCCACTTTGAGGCGGGTTCAAAATGGGCGTGGACAATAGCGATCCATAGATGCCGCCATTGGAGATCGTGAAGGAGCCACCTTGCAGCTCGTCCAACGACAACTTGTTGTCGCGCGCCCGCGTGGCCAATTCTGCCACCGTCTTTTCGATTTCAGCCAACGACAAGCGATGCGCGTCACGCACCACGGGCACAACCAAACCGCGCCCACCACCCACGGCCACACCGATGTCGAAGTAATCTTTGTAAACGATGTCCGTGCCGCGCACTTCAGCGTTCACGATGGGGTAAGCCTTGAGCGCTTCCACAACGGCTTTCACGTAAAACGACATGAAGCCCAACTTGATCCCGTGACGAGCCAAGAACGGATCTTGGTAGCGCTTGCGCAACCCCATCACCGATTCCATGTTGATCTCGTTAAACGTGGTCAAAATGGCGGCGTTTTGTTGCGCCTCCAACAAGCGGCGCGCCACCGTCTTGCGCATGGGCGTCATCGGCACCACACGTTCTAGATCGGCACGCGCGCTGCGGGGCGCGCCTGAGCCTGTGCGGCGCGCGGGCGCACTCACCACATCACCTGTGGGTGCCGAGGCGGCCCGTGCCACGTCTTCGCGTTCAATGCGGCCCGCAGGGCCGGTGGCATGAACATCCGAAGCGGCGATGTTGTGCTCGGCCATCATCTTGCGAACCGAAGGCGAGGCTTTGACAGAGCCATTGTTCACGGGAACCACAGGGCGCGGTGACGCGGCAGCCACGGGTGACGCCTGCGCCACGTCGGACACCGGAGCAGCCGCCGCAGCTGGAGCCGCGGCAGGTGCGTCAGCTGTTGCACCCACTTCGATCTCTGCGATCACTTGCCCGATGCGCGCGGTTTCGCCGGCCGCCACCAAGATCTTTCGCAGCACCCCACCCGCAGGCGAAGGCACTTCAACCGAAGCCTTGTCGCTTTCCACATCAACCAACGGTTGATCCGTCTTCACCGATTGGCCCTCGGTCAGCTTCCAGGCGCCGATTGTAACTTCGGTAACTGACTCGCCGATTTGGGGGATCTTGACCGTTTGGGTGCTCATGTCGGGTTCGCTTCGTCGTCTCGTTTATGGAGTGTTAAGGGGTGGCAGGCTTGGGGATTGAGATGCCCAACGCTTGCCTGACTAAGTGGGCATGTTCAAGTTTGTGGCGCGTGTTCGAGCCGGTGGCGGGCGACGCCGAGGCGGGCCGGCTGATGCCGCTCCAACGGAAGAACGACAACACGATTGGGCGGAGCTGGCGTTCCATGTAGTTCCACGCGCCCATATTGCGGTGCTCTTCTTGCACCCAGATGCATTGCGCGCCTTCTTGGTAATCCGAAAGCGCATCAAGGATCTCATCAACACGCAACGGCGCCAACTGCTCGATGCGCAAAATGGCCACGTTCTCGATGTTGTTCTCTTTGCGCGCGGCCGCCAGGTCGTAATAGATCTTGCCACTGCAAAGCAGGATGCGTGTGACCTTCGCCGGATCCGCTTCCGTATCGGGAATCACCGCTTGGAACTGGCCGTTGTAGAAATCTTCCAAAGGCGAAACCGCCTGTGGATGTCGCAACAACGATTTAGGCGACATGATGATCAACGGCTTGCGGTAAGGCCGCAGCACTTGCCGTCGCAACGCATGGAAGTACTGCGCGGGCGTGGTGAAGTTGCACACTTGAATGTTGTCGTTTGTCGACATGTTCAAGAAGCGCTCAAGCCGTGCGCTTGAGTGTTCCGGCCCCTGCCCTTCCATGCCGTGCGGCAACGAAAGCACAAGCCCGCTCACACGGCGCCACTTCGATTCAGACGACACCAAGAACTGATCGATGATGACCTGCGCGCCGTTCACGAAATCGCCGAACTGCGCTTCCCAGACCACCAAACCATCGGGCGTGTCCAAGCTGTAGCCATATTCGAAACCAAGCACGCCGTACTCCGACAGCAAGCTGTCGTAGATCTGGAACTTGCCTTGGTCGGCCGAGAGATGTTCAAGCGAGGTGTATTCTTCGCCCGTCTCGTAGTCGATGAGTGTGGCGTGACGATGAGAGAACGTGCCACGCCGCACGTCTTGGCCCGACATGCGCACGCGGATGCCTTCGCCCACAAGCGAGCCAAACGCCAGCGCTTCACCCATGCCCCAATCTGCGGGGCGCTCGCCCGTGGCCATCTCACGGCGCGTTTGCAGCAGGCGCTTCAACTTCGGGTGCGGCGTAAACTTGGGCGGCACCGTGGCCAACGCAACGCCCACCGTCTCCAACGCTTCACGCGACACGCGCGTGTCTACCGGTTTATCAAGCGGCTCCCTCCCACCACGCACGCGCGACCAAATGCCCGCGAACGTGCTGGGGATGGGCGGCTGCTGCAGCGTTTGAGCGGTCTTGAGCGCTTCTTCAAGCTCTTGACGCTTCTTCGCCGCCGCGGCCTCCGCGTCCTCAAGCGAGATGGGCTGCTCACCCGCCGGCGTCGAACTTTTGAAGTGATCAACGAACGCATCACGCACGGGCTTCTTGCTGGCGATGCGCCGGTACATCAACGGCTGCGTGTAGCTTGGTTCATCGCTCTCGTTGTGCCCCAGTTTGCGGTAGCACCACATGTCGATGATCACGTCGCGGTGAAAGCGTTGGCGGAAATCCACCGCCACGTCCACCACCTGCGCCAGCGCTTCGGGATCCTCCGCGTTCACGTGGAAGATGGGCACCTGCAGCATGCGGCCCACGTCGGTGGAGTACGTTGTGCTGTAAGTTTGCTCGGGCCGTGCGGTGAAACCAATTTGGTTGTTCACCACGATGTGGATCGTGCCGCCCACGTCGTAGGCGTCCAAGCCCGACATATTGAAGGCCTCGTAGATCACGCCTTGGCCCGCAAACGCCGCGTCGCCGTGGATCAAGATTGGCAAGCCGCGCGAACGATCTTTATCGCCCATGCGATCTTGCTTGGCGCGCACACGGCCCTGCACAACCGTGTTCACCGCTTCCAAATGGCTGGGGTTAAAACCCAACGACAAGTGAACCTTGTTGCCCGACGAAGTCACACGATCGGCCGAGAAGCCCAAGTGGTATTTGACGTCTCCGCCTGGATCCCACTGGATGGCGCTGGCCTTGTCTAAGAACTCGGCGAAGATCTCGGCGGGTGGTTTGCCCAACGTGTTCGCCAACATGTTCAAGCGGCCACGGTGGGCCATGGCGATCACGATCTCTTTGACGCCTTGGGCGGCCGCGCGATCGATGATTCGATCCATCATCGGGATCATGCTCTCGGCGCCTTCAAGCGAGAACCGCTTGGCGCCTGTGAACTTCGTTTGCAAGAACAGCTCGAACACTTCAGCTTCTGTGACCTTCGCCAACAGATGCAACCGTTCGGCCCGCGACAACGTCAGGCGGTTGCGCGTTTCTTCCACACGGTGCTGCAACCAGCGGCGCAGCTCGTTGTCGTGAATGTGCGCAAGCTCCACGCCGATGTGGCGGCAATACGTTTCGCGCAGGTGCTCAAGAACGTCTTTGAGCGGGCCTGAAACGAGGCCGCCGTCGTCGTCCACCTTGACCACGGTGTCAAGGTCATCAATCCCCAAACCATAATCCGCCAAGCGCACTTCGTTGGCGCCGCGATCCATAAGATCCAACGGATCTAACTTCGCGGCCATGTGGCCAAGTTCGCGGTAATCCTCGATCAAACGCCGAATGCGTTTGCCACCGCGCGCACGATGAGCCGCCACCGCGCCCACGTCGTCCAAGTCATCAATCGACATGACGGCCGCAGGCTTGGCGGGCGCCAACACTTCGTGGCCATTCGTGTACCCATTGGCGATGCTGGCGCCATTGGTGCTGTGACCGTTTGTGATGGCCGGTGCGGGCGGAGGCACATAGACAGGTTCAAGCCACAACGGCTCACCGCGATCCACGCGCTCGAAAGCCGCGCGCCACTGCGGCTCGACCGAGGCGGGATCGTCGCGAAAGGCGAGGTAAAGTGACTCCACCCAATCTAGGTTGGACGGTGACACTTCCCAGTTGTGAGGCGATAAGCCATCAGACATGGCGAAGCCCTTGGCCTTGGGCGGCGGACGTGCGGTGACCGCTGACGAGCAACGGCAAGCGAGAGGACTGAGGACGCGAGTGTGTATGGGACATGATGGTGGCGCCCCGGGTGGGGGCCGGCAGGGCGGTTATTGTAGTCGACGGTTCGCCCGTGGTGAAAGGGCTAGGCCCTAAAAATTCCGCACCGCTTAACGAGATCCCACGCCCATGTCGCGACGCGCCACAGAAAGCGCAAATGCGCGAAACACGCCGGCAACGGCTGGGGGACCTTTTGCCGCCTTTCACACCAAGGAAAGTCTAGGGGGCGCGTCCAAGGGAGGGGGCACGGGCGTGCGGGCGCGTTTGCCCTCACGTTTGCGGCTGTACATGCTGGTGTCGGCCTTTTCGATCAGCGACCCAGCGTCTCGCCCCGCCTCTGGCCACGACGCCGCTCCCACCGACAGAAACAGTGGCAAGGACGTGTTCAGGTTGCGTTCGTCCAAAGCTCGCATGATGCGCGACACGACGTGCTCCACCGCGTCCCCGGAGGTTTCAGGCAGAATCACGGCAAATTCGTCGCCACCAAACCGGCAACACACGTCTTCGAGGCGCAAGGTCTGGCTCATCAGTTCAGCCACCTCGCGCAGGATCTGATCGCCCATCAAATGCCCGTGGGTGTCGTTGATCTGTTTAAAGTCGTCCAGGTCGACCACAAGCAAAGACCCCGTTTTGTCTGGATAGCGAGCCAGGCGGCCGAGCTCTTCCTGCAGACGTTCCTCGAAATAGCGACGGTTGCGGAGCCCGGTCACAGGGTCGCGATAGGCAGCCTCGCGCAGCTGGCGCAGTTCCACCAACTCTTCGTGCAAAGCCGCGTTCTCCGCTTTTAAGCGGCCAATTTCCTGGCTCAGATCCAGCTCTTCCGTCTTCCGACGCCCGCGAACAAGCCTCATTCTCATCCCCCATAGGCCACTGCGATGGAACCATATGGGTCATCGGCACCAAACGGTTACAAGATAAGTCCAATCTTCTGAAAGCCGAGTATTTCAGGTTTGTTAACGCCAACCACGAAACTTTTTCGCGGCCCCAAATCGAAACTTGACCTCTTTGCCGGGCTACAGCAGGGTAGAGGGCGTTCACAAGGGGAGGGTGTGTTGATGACCGAGAAGACGACGAAGAAAACGGTGGTCAAGGCGAACGCGGGCAAGCAAGTGAAGGCAGCCCCCGCCAAGGCAGCAGAGGCGGCGGTGGTGGCGAAGGGTGTGGCAGCGAAGGGTGTGGCGGCCAAAGGGGCCGAGCCCAAGGCGGCGCCAGCCAAGGCGGCGGCCCCGAAGGCCAAAGCCAGCGCACCTGCGAAGGCAAAAGCGGCATCGCCGGCTCCGGAAGCAGGCGCAGCGGTATCGCTTACGTCAGTGGCCTCGCCGGTGTCAACCGAAGTGGTGGCTCGCAAGGCTTACGAGATTTACGTCAGCGAGGGCTACCAGCACGGACGCGATCAAGAACACTGGTTCCGCGCAGAAGCAGAGCTTCGCGGCGCCGCGTTCTAACACCGTCCATCACAACGTGGATCAGGCGATTTCGGCCGGCGCCCGCGCGGCTGCTACGCTCCTAGTGCGCCATGGGCAGCCTACGTAAGTTTGATATCTTGTTCTTTGTGATCGCCGCTTTGGCGATCTTGGCCATCCACGACGTCTGGGTGAAATCGCAAACGGTCGCACACGTGCCGTACAGCGAGTTCATGACCTGGGTCAAGGAAGGCAAGGTCAAAGAGATCTCGGTTGGCACCGATCAGATCCAGGGCGAACTCAAAGACGCCGAAGCCGGGAAAAAGCGCTTCATCACCACGCGCGTTGATCCGAACTTGGCGCAAAGCCTCGAACCTTCGGGCGTGAAATTCTCGGGCCGCACGGAAAGCAATTTGCTGCCCAACTTGCTTGGTTGGTTGCTGCCATTGGCGCTCGTCATTGGCGCGTGGGCCTTCGTGGCGAAACGCGTGGCCAACCGCATGGGCGGCGGCGGCGGCGGCATGATGTCGATCGGCAAGAGCAAAGCCAAGGTCTATGTGGAGACCGATGTGAAGGTCACGTTCAAAGACGTGGCCGGCGTCGACGAATCCAAGGCGGAACTGCAAGAAGTGGTTTCATTCCTCCGCGATCCTAAATCTTACGGCCGTCTGGGCGCGCGCATGCCGAAAGGCCTGCTGCTGATTGGGCCGCCGGGTACAGGCAAAACGCTGCTGGCCAAGGCCGTGGCCGGTGAAGCGGGCGTACCGTTTTTCTCGATTTCGGGCTCGGAATTCGTTGAAATGTTCGTGGGCGTGGGCGCCGCCCGCGTGCGCGATCTGTTTGAGCAAGCGCGGCAGAAAGCGCCCGCGATCATCTTCATCGACGAGTTGGATGCCATGGGTCGCGCGCGCAACGCGTATCCGGGCATGGGCGGGCACGACGAAAAAGAACAGACGCTGAACCAACTGTTGGTTGAGCTTGATGGGTTTGATTCGTCTTCAGGCATCGTGCTGATCGGCGCCACCAACCGGCCCGAAATTTTAGACGCGGCCCTGTTGCGCGCGGGACGTTTTGATCGGCAAGTTTTGGTGGATCGCCCTGACAAGATTGGCCGCAAAGCGATTTTGGATGTGCACAGCCAAAAGGTGAAGTTGGAGCCCGGCCTCGATATGGATTCGGTTGCAGCTCTTACGCCTGGGTTCACAGGCGCCGATCTCGCGAACTTGGTCAACGAAGCCGCTTTGTGTGCCACGCGCCGCAATGGCAGCCACGTGACCTTGCACGATTTCGAGCAAGCGATTGAACGCATCATCGCTGGGCTTGAGAAGCGCAACCGGATCTTGAACCCGCATGAGCGGCGTGTGGTGGCCTTTCACGAAATGGGTCACGCGCTTGTGGCAGCCGCTTTGCCGGGCAGCGATCCGGTGCAAAAGATCTCGATCATCCCTCGCGGCGTCGGCGCCTTGGGTTACACGATTCAACGCCCGCTTGAAGATCGCTACTTGATGACCCGCAAAGAGTTGGAAAACAAGATGGCCGTGCTGCTGGGTGGCCGCGCCGCTGAGCTTGAAGTGTTTGCCCATCTTTCAACGGGTGCGGCCGACGATCTGTCGAAGGTGGCGAACATCGCCCGCAACATGGTCACGCGGTACGCGATGGTGCCGGATCTGGGCAACGTCGCCTATGAAACCGATGGCCCCAATTTCTTGGGCACACCGGGCGCACCCTTGCCGGGCCGCCCTGCTTATAGCGATCACACGGCCAACCGGATTGATATGGCGGTGCAAGCCATCGTTGCCGATTCGTTTGAACGCGCGTGCAAGATCCTCAAAGACAACCGCGACTTGCTCAACGAAGGCGCAACAACGTTGTTGGCGCAAGAGACGCTCGTGGAAGCAGAGCTCAAGTCGCTGTTTGACCGGCTCAAGGTTGACGCCGCGGTCACAGCGGCAGCGAGTTAGGTCCTAGGTCCATCGCCGCCAAGTGTGATTGGTGTGAGGCCTACAGAAGGGTCGCGGCCCGCTCGGCTAACGCCTGCAAATCGCCAAGGTCAGTTTAGATCGTATCCCAGGCGATGCCGTGATCAATATCAAGGTACGCATGGACCAGGATGTTCCGAAACCCAGCCCACTGTTGTAGTCGAGACGCCAATGGTTCATCGAGAAAGCCATGCCGGCTCAAGATAGAAAAGGCATCGCGATAAGAGGCTGGGGCTTCCCATCTGCGATCAGCGATAACGTGGTTCGCGATGTCGAGAGCCGCTTCCACCGCCAGGTGCAGATAGCGCTCCGCCAGATGATGTACATCAGGTGTAGCTCTGAACTCCTCTCGGCTCACCTTACGAAAAGCTGAAAGCCTATCGAGGTATTGCAGTAGCGCGTCCAGACGACGCCGCAAAATATTGGCGTCAACCATGCGCGCTCCCTGATTGCAAACGTTGCTTGGTCACGTTCCGAAAGAAGCGTTCGGTAGGTTCAAAATCCGCATGGGTTGAATAAGTGCGGACGGCGAAGCGGTGCAATGGCTCTGGGCTTCGCTCAAAAGCAACAAGACCGTGTTTCAGAACGTGGAATGCCAATAGATTAGGGGCATCGTTGAGAATGACCACATCCAAGCGTTGCGCATTGAATTCGCGCGCAAGCGCTGCGATGAGATTGCGAATGACGTCCTTGCGTTCAAGTGCGTTAGGCGAACGCTTGAGGAGAACCGCTACGTCGAAGTCGCTCTCGGCTGTATTGGACCCGCAAGCCCTCGACCCGAACAGCAGGGCTGCCTCCACCTCACTGTGGGGGGATAAGGCACGGGCAATCGAGTCGCGATCGCGCAGGGCGGAGTCGTTGTCCTTCACGTAGTCTAGTGTGCGACTATCCAGCGTCTCTGGCAACCGTGCGCCTAAGGCGGGCAGAGAAAAAGCGCAGTTGCCGCTCGATTTGATGGCAACCAAGCAACGAAGGCGCACGTAAGGCCAGGGCGTACATATCGCGATCTGCATGCCGGCGTTACACTTGTTAAATGGCCTGCGGGCACGCGCATCGTTCATCGATTGGCACCACCACCAAAGCGCTGGCAATCCTGGTTGTTGCGTTCGGCGGTTGTGGAAGCGACGAACTAAAAGCACCGCCGTTGTTCACGAACACGGGTTCGCCCGACGCAAGCGACCTGCCCAACTTCAATGATCCGAATGGCCGCGTGGTGATCGATCCCTTCGCGAACTCCTGCGCCACAAGCACCATTCGACCTGAACGCGTGCCGCTGGATTTGATCTTCATGTTCGATACATCGGGGTCGATGGCCGATCTCACCGCGGGCGGCGTGACGAAGTGGAATGCGGTGCGCGCGGCGTTCGCCGATTTCGCGCGCTCGGCTGATTCGCTTGGCCTGGGCGCTGCCGTTCACTTCTTCCCCATGGCACAAACGGGCGTGCCGGCTGAATGCAACGCGAGCGCTCAGTGTGGAGCGTATGGCCCGTGTGAATTCCTGAAGGGGTGCGCGAACGCAGGCAAGAGCTTGCCGGCGTGCCAAACGGATGCAGATTGCGGCGCCGCGGGCCCCTGCCAACCCATCGGGTTGTGTGGCGTATCAAAGCTTTATTGCCTGGGCCTGGGCGGCCGCTGCTCTGACAAAGCCGGTGACCTGTGCAACACCCTTGCAGGTCGCTGCGCCTTGCGCGAGCTCTGCGATCCTGTGCGGTACGCGATGGGGGCATCGGCCGTCACGGCCTTGCCCGAGGGCGCGGCCACACTGTTGGGGCTTTTGGAAACCAAAGCGCCCGAAGGCGGCACACCCACGGGACCTGCCTTGCAAGGAGCGATCAGCCGCGCGCGCGATCAAGCGATGTCTCACCCCGGCAGGCGCGTGGCCGTGGTGTTGGCCACCGATGGTTTTCCCACCACCTGCAACCCACAAAGCTTGGACGACATCGCACAGGTGGCCACGGGAGGGCGCATGGGCAGCCCTTCCATTCCCACATTCGTGGTGGGCGTGTTTGCGCAAGACGAAGCTGCCACCGCGCAGAGCAACCTAAACCGCATCTCCGCCGCAGGGGGAACACCGAAGGCGTTTGTGGTGGCCACGTCAGGCAACGTGTCCGGCGATTTCCTGGCCGCCTTAAACGACATCCGTGCCACGGCACTCGCGTGCGAGTATCGCATTCCCGATGCGCAACGAGGCGCGCTTGATTACGCGCAAATCAACCTGCGCTTCGTCAGCTCCACCGCCGCCGCCAGCACGGTTGGCAACGTGGCCTCTGCCAGTGCCTGCAGCGCCACCGAAGGCGGTTGGTACTACGACGTGCTGCCCACGCAGGGCACGCCCACGTCCGTCAAAGTGTGCCCCGCTACCTGCGATCGCTTTCGCGCTGATCCCCGCGGGCGCGTGGATTTGATCGTGGGGTGCAAGACGGTGCAGGTGGATTGAGAGGCTGCTAGCGAAGGTCGAGATCCAACGCGACAACGTCCGCTATCGGCTTGAAATCCCGGTCCCGGGTCAAGAGCCGATGTGACTTGGTCCGGGCGGTCGGTCGACGCGAGGATGGCCGGGCGAGGGTCCCTTTGGACTGTTGCATAACTGACACAAAGACTTGTTTCCGCAGAGTCAAACTGTGACCCATTATCGCGCCTCATTGATGACGGCGCGGCGTCATAGCGGTCTTGGCTTGGAGACAAAATATGATCCGGTGGGCGGCAAGGAATGGATTCGCGCGAAACCTGGCGCTTGCGCTGCTCATGGTCACCGCCCTTCCCCAGGTGCGCGCTGAACCTGCGCGCGGCCAACAACTGATTGCCGAAGGTCTTGAGCTACGCCGGGCGGGGCAAGATCTCGAAGCGCTTGCGAAGTTTGAAGAGGCTTATCGACTGGATCCCACACCACGGGCGGCAGCACAGTGGGGCCTTTGTTTGCAAGCAGTCGGGCGTTGGAGCGAAGCCGACGCGAAGCTGGCTGAAGCGCTGAAGGCAAAGACGGATCCGTGGGTGGCGAAGAACCGCGCCACGTTGAAAGAGTCACTCGAGGTGGTGAAGCAAAACGTGGGACGCATCGAAGTGTATGGTGGCCCCGATGGCGCCACGGTTTCGGTCAACGGGAATATCGTTGGCGTCTATCCGCTCGTAGGGCCTGTCCCTGTGAACGCAGGCACCGTTGATGTGGAAGTGACAAAGGAAGGCTTTAAACGCGGATACCGTTCGGTCGCGATCAGCGGTGGGCAATATCAACGCGTGTTGATCCGCCTCGAAGAGCGGCAAGAGAAAGCCGTTGCCGCGGCTTCGCCCGCTCCCAACTTGAATCCGGCACCCGAACAAGCCCCAGAGGGAACGGTGATGGACGCTGCAGCACCCCAAACGCAGGACGAACGTCCGCTCTACAAGAAGCCCTGGCTATGGATTGCCGTGGGCGCCGTGGTGGCCGGCGGTGTCGTGGCGATTGCTTTATCCAGTGGTGGCGGCGGAACCACTGGCCCGCAGGTTGATGAGCGAGGGACGTTCGGACAATGAAACGAAACGTATTGGTGATGCTGTCTTTGCTTGTGGCACTCGCGGCGTGCAGCAAAGACAAGCAGGTGCTTCCATGCAATGCGAACACACTGTTTCTGAAATTCACGTGTGAAAGCGATCTGAGCGAGGCCGACGCGCTGGGCTTTCAGTTGTTGCGAAATGACGGGCAGGAGGCAAGCTTTTCAAGCAGCAACCTCCGTTGCCCCGGGCAGCTCACTTACGAAGTTGCCATGCCCAGCTACGCAGAAGGGCAAACGTTCAGGGTGACTGCAACGCCGACAAAGATGGGCTCGGCCTTGGGCGATCCAAACGTACTGCCATCCGTGCCACTTATTTCAGGATGCACAGCGGTTACATTTCCACTTACGGCAAAGGGTGGCATCGTCGTCCCGCCTATTCCCGGTCAAGAAGCGGGTGTGCCCCCTGATGGTGACGGCGGCATCGAAATTCCTGTCGAGCGAGGCTCGAAGGAAAACGCGGTTGCCTGTTCAACGGGCGCCGAATGCATGAGTGGGTTCTGCGCCGACGGCGTGTGCTGCAACAGTGCATGCAAAGGCTCTTGTGAGGCGTGTAACCTCCAGGGCAGCAGCGGCCAATGCTCACCCGTCGCTAATGGTGATCCACCTGCGGCAGGCAAGATGTGCCAAACGGAGGCGGCCTCTACGTGTGGCTTTGACGGCAAGTGCAATGGCGAAGGCGCGTGTCGCAAGTGGCCCGATGGCTCTGTATGTGCCCCGGGCCAGTGCGAAGGCGCAGGCACGCGCGGGCGCAAGGTTTGTAAAGCGGGCGCCTGTGACGCGAGCAACGATCTCGTGTGTGCGCCTTTTGCTTGCAATGTAGCCTCCGTGACTTGCTACGCCGAGTGCGAAGACAGCACGATGTGTGAGTCGGGCAAAGCCTGCGCGCTTGATCCAGACACGAACAAGAAAAGTTGCGGCAAAAAGCCACTCGGCGCGGTTTGCGCCAAGGGCCCTGAGTGCGAATCAGGAAACTGTGCCGATGGCGTTTGTTGTAGCACGGCCTGCGAAGGCGCTTGCCGTTCATGCAACTTGGTGGGTTTCATGGGCGAGTGCAAGAATCTCGCAGCCGGCGCCAATGACGACCGCAAGGTTTGTAAAGCCAGCGACGTGGGGGTCTGCGGACAAACGGGCAAGTGCGATGGCAACGGTGGGTGCTCTCTGTTCGCCAAAGGTTCTGTCTGTTCGCCCGCCAAATGTAGCGGCAGCGATGGCGTCCCACCCAGTGAATGCGATGGCAGCGGCTCGTGCGTTGCGGGAAGGCCCGTGGCGTGTGCGCCGTTTGTATGCGCAGGCAACGCCTGCCTTACAAAGTGCACTTCCAACGATGAATGTGCCGGCGGCACCAGTTGCGTAAATGGAAGCTGTGGACTTTTGCCCAACGACGCGGTCTGCAACACGGCATCTCAATGCACTTCGGGTCAATGCGTGGATGGCGTGTGTTGCAACTCGTCTTGCAATAGCACTTGTCAATTCTGCGCCCTGGCAACGGCCAAAGGCACTTGCACGGATGTTGCGGCGAATGTGGACGATCCGCGTGGCAAGTGTGGCTCAAGTGCCTCAAGCACATGCGGCAACAACGGCAAGTGTGATGGCCAAAAGGGCTGCCAAAAGTGGCCACAGGGAACTGAATGCCAGGGCCGAAGTTGCGATGCAGCCTCGAACACAGAATCGTTCGCAAAGCAATGTGATGGCCTTGGCACGTGCGCGGTCACGAAGCAACCTGCCGGTTGCGCCCCATTTACATGCGGCGCAAATGCATGCGGCACAACGTGCTCCCGCGACGACCAATGCGTGGCGCCGAACACCTGCATCAACGGCCTGTGCGGGAAGCGGCGCGACGGGCAAGCCTGCGGCAATAAGTCGCAATGCCTTTCGGGGTTCTGCGAGCAGGGCGTGTGTTGCGCGAGCGCTTGCACTGGAACTTGCAAGTCATGCGCTGTGAGTGGAAAAGAGGGTACATGCGAGAACATTCCGGGCGGCCAGGATCCACTGAATCAGTGTGACGCGACTGCCAGCAGCACATGCAAGACTACGGGCACATGCAACGGCAGCGGCCAGTGCGCGGTTCACGCCGCGGGCGTTATTTGCGAAGGTGCAAAATGCTCGACTGATTCGTCTCAGGAGATCGGATCGTCGACATGTGATGGCGCGGGAACGTGCAAGGCACCAGCAGCCATCACTTGCTCGGGAAGCCTTGTGTGTAGCGGCTCGGCCTGTAAGGGCAGCTGCGCGACAGACGCTGACTGCCGCGGTGGCACCAAATGCAACTCGCGGACAAAGCAGTGTGGGGCCCCCAATGGCCAAGCCTGCGGCGGAAACGGCGATTGCGGATCAGATAAATGTGCGGACGGATTCTGTTGCAACAGCGCATGCACCGGCGCATGCGAGTCGTGTCGCAACACAGACACGGGAGCCGCCAACGGCGTTTGTGCTCCCATTCCGAACGGAGTGAACGACGGCTCGTGTGCAGGCGCCTCCTGCTCGGGCAACAACGCCACGCCTGCCTCAACATGCAACGGCGCCAGAGTGTGTTCCATGCCATCTCCGGTCAGCTGTGGAGAATTCTCATGCAGCGGCGGCGCTTGCCTCAGCAGCTGCAGCGCACAAAACCCCTGCAGCGATAGCAACAAAACCTGCGTAAGTGGCCAATGCAGGAAGAAGCAGGGCGTCGCATGCGGGGGACCGGCGGAGTGCGCGTCAGGATTCTGCCCCGATGGTGTGTGTTGCAACAGCGCGTGCAGCGGGGCTTGCGAGGCGTGTGGTAGCGGTACTTGCACGCCCGTGGCGAGCGGCATGAACGATGGATCGTGCGCGGGCATTACCTGTGCAAACGCTGTATTGACTCCAGCGTCCACATGCAACGGCGCTGGGGCATGCACCTCGCCGACGGGGCAAGCCTGCAGCGGCAACCTCACCTGTCAAAACACCGTCAGTTGCCGCTCAACGTGTTCGGTGTCGGGCGATTGCACGGGTGGTCGCGTGTGTTGGAACGGCGAGTGCTTAAGGCAGACGACGCTGACACTCTCGGTCAATGCTGGACTCACCAATTACGTTTGGTACCTCGGACCAGGCAATTACGCGCCCAGCACCAATTCAGACTATGAGGGCTTTCTGTGTATGGGTGATTCAATAAATGGCCAATCCTCGCGAGGGTTTCTTTCATTTAGCCTTTCTGCGATCCCAGCGAACACCAAGGCCGTAGTGGCAGCACGGATTGGGGTAAAGCTTGGGGACGGAATGGACGGGTCGTTCTACTCCTTGGGTCCTCTCATCTTGGAGCACGTTCGATTCGATTCTCTTGATTCGAGCGCCTTCAACGCCTCTGCGCTGTCAACCTTGGGGGCCTCACCAAACCACTACTTGATTGTCAGCACAAGCGGAACCGGTTTCATGACCACCTTGGACATCACATCAGCAGTTGCGGCGGACTTTCAACAAAGCCGCTCCCTGACTCAGGTGCGATATCGCGCGCGAGATTTGTGGAACAACAACGACAACAAGCTTGATCTGATCTGCGTGTATGCCCAGGGCCCGTTGAACGTGGATGTCTTAATCCCGTGACAGCTGGCGTACGGCGGCTCTCGCCTTTTGGTTCCGCCTGGTGACCAATCTGCGTTCAGTTTGTTGAATGTCTTGGCCGCAGCTCCGTGATGCACGCAAGGACACGGCTAGGTGGCTCCGGCATGGCGAGGGCGCGGACAGTGGCGTGTGCTTATTCAAGCCAACCTCTCGCCGTTGAGGCTCGGCTGCGAGGGGACGAGAGCAGTCTAAGGGCTGGAGTTCGATCGTGAGCACATTCGGACCACGACGCAGACCCCAGACCGCCGTATTTAGTTCAAATGGACCTAGGAATAGCCTCACTGAACCAAGATGTGACTTGACCATGAACACTGGCGCGATAGGCTACGGTGGCCAACGGACGACTATGGCGCATCGAGTCAATTCATGGGGCACGGGGTGCGAGGATGAACGCTCTCACATGAGGAGGCGAATCGACCTCGGAACCGTCCTGCTGGTCTCGAATGCATCGGAAGATCTAGAACGCCTGTGGTCGCTAAAAATGAAGGGGCATTTCGTAAGTCACGCACACTTCAGCGACTTGCCGCCTTCAATGGCATCATCACCCGTCGAGGCAGTGGTTGCGTTCATGCGTGATGAGCAAGACCTTTCGCAACTCGGCCGCTTGGTCGGCAGTCTGTGTGCTCTTGGCGAACCAGAGCTTGCACTCATATGTAACGGCCAGGCGCCTTCTGTTGAACTCGCTCTGCGCTCAGTCGGTTTCTCTAACGTCGTCGCGTACGATTCTCTAGCGATGGAGGGGTTCGTTGATGCGCTGATAAGGAAGTGCTTGGGCAGGCGCCTTCAGGCAATCGCCCAAAAAGAACTAGAGGCTCATTTCGGGAGAGCCGATGCGAGCAGTTCAGCTGGTAAGCCCCTGTTCGTAGCGGAGTCACAGTTTAGGGAGGCTTATTTGAAAGCCCTTTTGGCCAAATCCAAAACGAAACGGCAAGCTGCCGAAATGGCCGGGCTCCCCTATCGAACGCTGTGTCAGATGCTGGCCACGTTCCGCATAGGACCGGGAGAATGTTGAGTCAGACTACCAATGTACAGACCCTGGGGGAGTTCATGCTTAACGTCGTAGTGAAGTAGCCCTCCCGTCAAGCGCCTCTCAGGCCAGTCAAACGGCTAAGCACAACATTGAAAGACATAACGGCGGCATGCACGGCGACTGTTGACATCCATTTCGCCTGCACGCCGCCAGCCCAACACCCGCGATGACTTGGCGACCGCCCATCATGGCGATGGTTACCGCTCGCGTTGGCCAATGCCGCCGCTCAAAATCGCGGCCTCAAACCCATGCGCTGGGGCTACCACTCACAAATGGCTTCCGGCCCCCATGAAGTGCAATTGTACGATTGGATCGTTGCGCCTGGCTCCAGGTAGCAGATGTTACTGCCGCCATTGCCGTTGACATACGCATTAGAGCGAGCCTCAAGGCAATCATTGTCAGCCGAGCCCCAAAGTTGGGGGCAATTCCAAACCGCATTTGTGCACACTCCTAACGAGCGGATTCGGTCGTTGCCGCTTCCGCCGTCGATGTATACGTAACCGGTGCCCATCGTCTGGATTCGGTCGTCGCCATTGCCTCCTTCTATTCTCCCGGCATCGAGGCCACCGTAGATGTCGTCGTTACCGCTCTGGCCGTAAATTTGCAACTGGACAGAGAGTTGTGGTCGGCCACCGCTAAAGTACGGACAATTGCCATTGAGGTCGATGCCTGATCCCGTGTCCACATAGATTACGTCATTGTACGAAGACCCGTAAACAGCCCCGGCGCCGCTTACATACACGCAATTGCTGGGGTTGGCATTCGAAACGTAAAGAACGCCGGTGCCAACATGCACGGATCCTGCCCTTTGATAAATCTTGCCGATAGCCACCGTGACACCAGAGGCGGAGAACGCGCCACCAGGTGGGTATGCTTGCTGGGCGAATGCAAATTCACTTTGGCCAATCACGGCAATAGCTAGAAGCAGTTGAATAATGCCGAATCTGAGTTTCATTTCTCGTTCTCCGTTCTTCTAAAGTTGATCAGGCGACGTGACCGTCACGCGCCTCGTGAGAGTTGAAGTAACAGAGGTACTGAGTCGTCTGGCAGGAAAGACTTTGCCAGGTTTTCAGGCAAAAATTTACGCACGAACGGCCGAACAAAGGTACTCAAACCTTGAATGTGCAAAGCTGTGCAAGACGGTCGTTGTCGACACTGCACAACTCCAAATCTGCGATGATTCTCAGGTCTTCATGCGCTCTGACGTGGGAGAGTGGGCGCCCTGCTGGGCTCCAAATGCAAAACGGCTCAGCCGGCGTGTGCCGACTGAGCCGTTTTTGGTCTATGGCGAAGTTTAGTTCTTCGGGAACGCAGTCCAGCCGTCAAGCCAGCTCGTCGCTGCGTTAGGAGCGATGGCGCCAGCGTAGTTTGCTGTTGCATCGAATCCCGCTGGAGGCACAGCTTGGTTTGCCAAGGCGGGGTTCTTCGGAGTGAAGTTCGGTGCAGTCTCCACTACAGCGGTGAGTTGCGGATCAACCGCAAACTGATTCTTGCGAGCCGCGTCCGAAAAAGCCGCCTTCTCATCGAAGCCAAAGTCGTCGTTGTAGTCGGCGGCCATGGCGTCAGCACTGGTTTCTGGAGCCCAGTCTACGTTGCCGAAGAACACGCTGTTCTCGACACTCAATTGGGCGGGCCATTCCGTGGTCGGAACGTTTGCTGCGTCCTTCCACTGGACGTCAACGTTCTTTCCGAAACCTTGAACGATGAAGTTCTTCATGATGCCCCGTGTACCCTGACGCAGAAGCATCGCACGTGTGGTCGGCGTTCCGACCAGAGTGACGTTGTAAAGCTGAGGTGCCGAGCGAGGAGCCAAGGTTTCACCAAAGTCCGTGGCATTGTTCGATTCGAAGCCGTTGTCGCCGAAACCTACCCACTTCTGAATCACTACGAACTGCGCGCGGCCGCGCCATCCCAAGTCCCAGTCAAGAGCGTCATCTTCCTCGCCCGTGATAACCACGTGATCGATGCTGGCCGTGCCGCCGAAGAACTCAACGCCGTCATCCTTGCCACGGTGGACTTGGATGTAGCTGAGCTTGGTGCCCGAACCACAGCCAGCAACGGAGAGGCCATTGAGTTCCTTGCCAGGCTGAAGCTCAGCACCAGCGAATTCGATGCGCACGTATTCAAGCTCGCCGCAGCTGCTGGCGTCGTCAGTTCCGCCATAGATCGCCCGAGGTTCACCATTGATCCCCTCGAAGTTGTTCTGAAGGAAGCCAGGCGCCGCACAGCCGGCCGCTCCACCAGTGCTGCAGGTACCTTGATTGATCGTCGCGCTGCCCAACAGGGCCAAGCCTGCGATGTTGCCCGCGGCGCGCGCACCGACTGGGTTCTCTGATGTGAACAAGATCGGCTTCGCGGCGGTGCCCTTTGCCATGAGCTTGGACCCGCGGCTGACGATCAGACCGGGCACAGGATTCGACACGGTGGTGTCGGCGGTGATCTTGACGCCTTCCTTGATGGTCAGCGTCGCGCCGTTTGTAACGTAGATCAGTTTCTTGAGGGAGTATGAAGGGCAAGCCCACGTTGTGTTAGCTGTGATGTCGCCGGTAACAGCGGTTTCAGCAGGGCATGCAGGACTGGCAACGTCTGAACCTGAGTCGGTGCCTGGCACCACACCACCGTCAGCGTTGCTGCCGCCACCGCCGTCTGTGGCTGCTGCATCCGTCACAACTTCAGGCTCGTCGTCGTCACAGCCTGCTGCCAGGCCGGCGACCAACGCGCCAGCAACAAAATATTTCGCGAGCAATTTTTTCGCCATTCTAAAAGTCTCCTTAAACTATCTTCCTTGGTTTCTTCAATCTTGCAGATCAGTTAGTACTCGTAAGAAAGTCCTACGCTGACCGTGAGTCCGGGTTCAATTCGCTGCGTGAGAAAACTGCCTTGTTTTAGGCGAATCGTCTGGAACAAAAGATTTCGAGCTCGAGCCTTGATCTTTAAGTGCTTTCCCACGCCGATGCTGGATATGAGATCAAGTGAGTGAAACGCTTGTTCGTCAATGTTCGGAAGGATCAGGTCACCGGAGCGAACACCAACATCCGACAACCGAGGACCCACCACGTTGTAGACGACAGAAGCACTGAACTGTGTGTCAGGTTCGTGAAAACGAAGCGCCAAGTTGATGACGTAGGGCGCCTGACCGTACAAGGGCCTATTCGCGGCAACCGCCCCCGCATCTTCGGGATTGATCTCGATCTTGGATTGCACCAAAGCGAAGTTGCCATCCAAGGAGAATCGCTTGAGCGCGTTCGCCAGCCGCTTGAGGCTTAGTCGAGCCTCGCCTTCAACGCCGATGTTGGTTGCACCTTTGGCGTTTCTGAACTGGCTATCGTAGTTGGGATTGCTGATGACCAGCTCGATGGGCTTGTCGAACTTCTTATAGAAGGTCGACAAGGCGAGGACCTCGCCTTCTCCAATAAACCACTCCCAGCGCAAGTCAGCGTTCTGAATCAAGGTGCGACTCAGGTTTGGATTCCCGACGATGTTTCTGTCGCGAACGAAATCGTAATATTGGAAAGGTGCCAACTCACGCGCCTGCGGTCTAGAAACTGTTACACCGTAGGCAGCTCTCAGGAGCATGTCCTTCGTAAGCTCGTACTTTAGGTTAGCGCCCGGCAGATAATCGGTGTCCGTTCGATCCGTCCGCATCTGATCGCCCGGCATCGCCGCGGCTTGGGCTTTGAATACGTTGAAGGACTCAACCTCCTGTTGAAACACCTCGGTCCTCACACCTCCTGCAAGTGACAACCTCCCGATGAGCGGCGTCTCAGCCATACCGTAGGCCGCGTATAAAACCTGCTTGGCGCGGTAGCTGTCGTCATCACGCGTAAACTCACCGATGCGCGAGAGCCTTCCAACACCTGTGGGACCGAATATCTCTTCGATAGGTGCCGAGAACGCTTCAGCAGGTACGCCGTTCTCTGTCGCGCGAAGCATACGGAAGCGGCGGTTGTCAAAGTCTCGGCCCGTCCGCTGGCCCCACACGCCTAAGGTTCCCCACGCCTGTGACCAAAGGGGAAAACGCAAGGAAGTCGTCAACCCGATGTCGTTTTGTTCAAGGTTGCTGTAGAACCTTTCGCCAGATCCGGAGCGCGTGAGCCAGCGGGAGGAGCCGCCTTCAGGGCCGTACGCGATGGTACGCCGATCTGGCTCTTCACGACGACCGCTGGACTGAAAAGCTGTCCATCTCAACCTTAGGCGAGTGCCCGCGAGGTTGCGGTGGTCGCCGAAGAACTGGTTGAACCATAGCGAGCGTGCCAGAAACTGTAACTGCCATTTCTCAAATAGGGCGTCGTTGCCCAGCTCGCCGTTGATACCTCGTTGCAACTGTGTTTCGTCGGACGCGCTACGATTAAAAAGCGAAACGAGTGTCAACGAATGATCAGGTCCTAGGTCAACGCTTGCCGTCCCAAAGGCATTCATCGCAACCTCTTCGGTCCCCGATTCAAGCTTGTAGTCGTTGAGAACCATCAGCGAGCCATCGGACGTCGAGACCGGACGAGGACGTGCGATACCGATCTTCCGAAGCATCTCATAGTCGTAGCTTGCAGTTACAAGGTACCCAACACGGCTGCGATCTCCGAACTTTCTAGACGCACCGAGAGTTGACGAAATTCCAATTTTTGGAAGCCCCGTTGTATAGCTGTACTGCCAACGGTTCGAGAAGGCACGAGTCGCCTCGTAGATCGAGTCAAAGGACTGATACCTACCCGTGCGAGAAATGGTAACTGGCTCCGCTGGCGGAATCGCCGAGGGCAGGCTGCGACTCCCGTCATCGTAACCAAGGAAATCGTACTTCCCGCCTTTGTAGGTCAAGTTGTCGCGAAACGTGGATTGACTGTTGGCGCCGGTCGAAAGACCAATCTCGAACGTGAATTTCCGGGGAAAAGTGACGCTTTTGATCTCCATCAAGCCGCCAGCGAAATCTGCCGGGCTGTTCGGCAGGAAGGTCTTCGATATGTTCAAGCTGTCGATGACGTGCGTCGGAAACAGATCCAGGTCAGCCCCTGGCAAATCCGGATCCGTACTCGGCACAGGCACGCCGTTGAGAAGCACGCGCGTGTACCTTCCACCCAACCCGCGCACAACAAGCTGGTTGTCTTCCACCTGCACGCCCACCACCCTCGCCGCCGCACCACCTGCATCGCTTGCGCCCACTTGCGACATTTGCTTGGCGCCGAAGCCTTCGCCGATGCTTGAGCTCGCCAACCTCAATTGATCTTGTGCCGCCGCGCTTGTCGTATCCGCCCTATACGCGATCTCGAATTCTTGAATCGATACCTCCTCGTTTTCATCGAGAGGGAACAACATCAAGTTCAAGTTCAGCAGCTTGCCGCGGTTGACCTTGGCGCCTTTGATGCGCGCGCCGTGATAGAGATCGTAATACGACATCACGCTGTAAGTGCCGGGCGGCAGATACAGGCGGTAACCGCCCTGCTCATCCGTCATCGTGGTGCGCGTTTTGCCGCCGCCTTTCACCAGCACCGGCGCCACCGCCATCGGCTGCTTTGTTTTCGCGTCGTAGACGTGGCCCTTCACGCCCGTGTCCGTGTCGGCCCCGGGCTCAAGCACTTGCTTCTGCGGCACCACAGGCGCAGGCGCGGCCACAACGGGGGCCACCACCGGCACAGGCGTGGCCACCACGCCGCCATCAAGGTCGCCACCATCAACGTCACCGCCATCAACGACGCCAGCGTCGGCCTGCACATCAGGCAGCGGCTCATCTTGCGCGAAAGCGGGAAGTGCGAGCACCGCACACACGGTTATGGGCAGGGCTCCGCCCACGAAGGGCAATAGTCTTCGAATCATTGGATGGGTGGTGTTGGGTTAGGTGGGGGGCGCGGGCGGATGGTTTATTCGAGCTTCTCCGTCACAACCGCGATATGGGCGGCGCCCCCGCCGCGCGCCAAGTCCAGAACTTGAACGGCGCGGGCAAAGGGAACCCGGTCTTGAGCGTCGAAGTAAACGCGGCGATCGCCGCGGGCAACCAGCATGCGGCGCAGGCGCGCAGCGAATTCGTTATCGGGATAAACATCGCGGTTGATTTGAATGCGGCCTTGCGCGTTCACCGACACAACGATCGGTTGCTCAGCATCGTCATCTTGCTCGACAACGTCGTCTTTGTTTTTCTCGGGCACGTTCAACCAAAAATGCTCGTTGAGCGCCGCGGTCAGCACCATGAAAATGATCAACAGAACCAACACCACGTCTACAAGGGGTGTCACGTTCATTTCGGGGCGGTGTTTGGCGCGGCCTTTTTTGCCGCCTTTATCGCCAACTTCTACGTCCATTCCCATGGTGCTTGTTCCTAACTAGTTTTGAGCTTGAACTTCTTCACCCTTGCGTGGGCTCACTCGCAAAGATACGCCTGGAAATCCCACGCCCTGCACCGACCGGTAGATCTGCCTCATGAGGCCATAAGGAACGGACTTGTCACCACGAAGCACAAGCTTGCGGCCCGGCTCGCGGCGGCTTGCGTCGCGCAAGAATTTTTCCAAATCCTTGCTCGGCACAATTTCGTCTTCGAGGTGCATCTCGCCGCTGTCGGTGACCGAAAGCACGAAGGGCTTTTCCTTATCTTCCTTCTTCTCATCCACGTTCACGATGCCTGGCACCACGATGTTCAAGCTGTCGTCCATCGCGGGAATGACCACCATGAAGATGATCAGCAACACCAACACAACGTCCACCAGCGGCGTCACGTTCATTACGGGACGCGGTTTTGGTTTTTTAACGGATGAAGGTGGTAGCCAAGCCATCGTAACGTTCCTTTCAACAATAGAAGAGCGAAGACACTAGGCTGGCGACGCCGCCACGTTGTGGGACACAGACTTCGTGGTCCCGCTCGTGCGCGCCGATTGGCTGTCTTTCATCACCGGCTCGATGATCAGGTCGTGTGGGCTGCCGGCAAGCAGATCCACCAACTCTTGGCGGGCGTGGTTCAAGCCCGACTCGTACTTTCCAAGCCGCGTTGAGATCGCGTTGAACAAAAGCACCGAGGGAATCGCGACCATCAAACCGTAACCCGTCACAACCAAGGCTTCAGCAATCGCCACACCAATTGTGCCCATGCCGCCCGAGCCGTTTTGGCCCACCAACTTGAACGCGTTCAAGATGCCCAAAACTGTGCCCAAAAGGCCGATAAACGGTGCCGTAGAACCCGTGGAGGCCAAGATGCTCATGCCCTTGTTGAGCGAATCGCCCAAGCTGTCGGCTTTGCGCTCAAGCGCACGCGCCGCCAACTCTGCGGCCTTCGCGTGATCCAACCCGCCTTTGCGTTTGGCAATGAAGGTTTCAACGCCGGTGCGAATGAAAGCCGCCAGATGGCTGTGCTTGTCTTCGCGAGCCACCACCAGTGCGCCTTGCAGATCGCCGCGCGCCAACACGGGGCCCGCTTTGCGTGCGAATTTGCGCCCGCGCCAGTTCGACATGATCAACAACATCAAGCGATCTACCGAGACCGCCAAAGTTGCGAGACCTTGGATGGTTAGAACCGTCACAACGGTCCGGACCAAGCCATTCATGCCGTGCCACAATTCGATTACGTTGAAGTTCATGTACCTTGCTCCTTAAAAAACACCAACACCACTAAGCCCCCGATGGCTTAAAGGTGAATCGCCGTCGAAATGGATAGGGAACCGCCAGCCCTTCGGGGAGGTGAGCGGGTTCGAACACTTGCGCACGTGCGCAGCGAAGAATTAGGTCGTCTGGGATCAGCGGATGTGACTTGATGATCTTGGCGTCGGCCACGCGACCGTCGGGGCCGATCAACATGCGCACTTCGATTTGGATGGTGGCTGCCGTGGTGACGATGTCGTCGGGGATCTCGGGCGTGCGGCAACCAGACAAGAACTGCGGCGCCGTGATGCGCTCCACTTCTTGGTCTTCGGGCGGGGCTTCGGGCGCGGGCGGGGCGGGGGGTGGCGGGGCTTCGGGGGGCTTTGCCACCTCGCCGCCATCGCCATCGCCGGCGGTGCCCGCGACGAAACCTTCCACGGGTCCCGTGTCGTCAGCCACCGCCAGTTGGCCCTCCGCCTCAGAGGGTTGCTCAGCCGGGATTTCCTTCGGTGCCGCCAACTTTTGGCGCACGGCCAGCTTGCGGGCCCCAGGCGTCGCTTTCTTCTTTACCTTGGGCTTGGGCGGCGGCGGGGGCGGCAGATCCGCAAACGAAACCTCCACGTCGCGCCGCTTCTTAACGATCACGGTGGCGGTGGCAATGGTTGCGGCCAAAGTGGCGGCCACGCCCACGATGATGCCGGCAGAGACGAGGTAAGAGCCTAAAAGGCGTCCCCGTCCCTCCGCTGGCTTTTGTGATTTGTCGAAATCCTCAAACATGGCATCGAGTCGCTTGCTGGCCCCGGTATTACCGCCCTCGATGCGTGTTTTTCGTCGCGACTTGGTGTCAGTTCTGCAACACCATGTTACAGCTCTGTGAACGAACGCCTAAGTCGTTTCGGTTCGGGGGACTTCCGCAAAGCGGTAACCCATGCCGCGCACAGTCTCGATAAGCGAGCCAGCCGAATCCAACTTGTCACGCAGGCGTTTGACGTGGGTGTCCACGGTCCGCGTTGAGACCCCAGGCTTATAGCCCCACACGTCGCCCAGCAGCTCTTCGCGCGAACGCACCCGGCCCTTGGATTCCATCAAATAGATCAGCAGGCGCATCTCCAAGATGCTGACGTGGATCTCGGTGCCATCAACGAACGCGTGATGACCATCCACATCCACCTGGAGGTTGCCAACCACCAAGCGGCGGCGTGGTTTGGCGGCGCCATCGTCGTCGGCCACGGCTGGCGTCTCACCAGAGGCAGCGGCACCACCGGCACCGCGCGGGCGGAACATGGCATTCACGCGCAACAAGAGCTCACGCATGGAAAACGGCTTTACGACGTAGTCATCGGCGCCAAGCTCAAAGCCCACCACCCGGTCTATCTCATCACCTTTCGCGGTGAGCATGATGATCGCGGGCTGCGCCTCTTGCTTCTGGGCGCGGATGCGGCGGCACACCTCGGTGCCCTGCAGGCCATTGAGCATCAGATCCAGCAAGATGACTTGCGGATCGAAGGCCTCGTAGAGCTCAAGCCCCCCTTCGCCGCTGTCAGCGGATTTGACCTCATAACCGGCGCTTTGCAGGTTGTAGGTCAGCAGATCACGGATGTCGGGTTCGTCTTCAATGACCAACACGCGGCGCCCCGAAAGACGCGCGTTAGGTTTCAGGTTTGCTGAAGGCATGTGTGTTGCGGACGCAGGAAGGTCCATGGCAATCTCGAAACGAAGCTGTGACGCGAGCGGCAAACGGAAGATGCCGTTTGTGCTTCGGGCGAAACATTAGGTTCGTTCGGTAGCGTTCCTGCGCTGGCCGCGAAACAGTTCTGTTACGGTCAGGTGAAGTCTGTTTGACAGAACGCCGCCGCCGCCTACACAGCGGCGGCTTTTGCGTCACAGGCCCGGGCTAGCTCGTGCAGCGCGTTTTGTCTTTGGCGAACAGCTTCACAGCCTTCACCTGGGCGCGCGCGTCTGCGGCCCGCGGAGACTTCTTAAAGCGCTTCTGCAGATCCATGAAAATCGCTTCGGCATCACCGCAGAATTTGAGCTCAACGAACGAGGTGCCCAACTGGTACATCGCTTCGGGGATCTGCGGCGACTTGGGGTATGAATCCAAAATCTTTTGATATTCGGCGGCCGCTTGCGTGTGCTTTGACTCTTCAGCAAACGATTTGCCAATCAGCAGATACGCTTCAGGTGCCTTGGGTTCTTGCGGGAAACGCTTGAGGAATTCGCGCAGGAATCGCCGGCCCTCGGTGCGGTTGCCTTCGGTCAGACGGGCCACGGCTTCGGTCCACAAAGCGTCTTTGTCTTCGGGCATCGTGGGCGCCACTTTGTCCACGATCTTCTGCTGGCTTTGTTCTAGCTGCGCCAAACGCTCCTCCACGCGCACATCGGTGGCGTGCTTTTGCATTTGTTCGATCAGGTAGCGGAGCTCTTCCAGTTTGCCCTTCGCCAAGTTCACGTCTTGGCCCTGACGCTCCACTTGTGCGCCCAGATCGGCTGAGTTGCGCGCCAGCAACGCCGTGGCCTCGTCCAGGACCTGGCGGATGCGATCCATGGCCTGGTTGGCCTCGGTGTACCGCTTGTCCATGGCGTCGAGCCGCTCCTTGAGGCGAGCGGTCTCTGTCTTCATGGCGTGGCCTTCGGCCGAGGTCACACAACCCGACAAAAGCGCAAGGGCGCTTCCCGTCACCATGCAGGTGGACAGAAGGCGCCCCATTGTGCGGAGTTTGCCGGAACGTGGTCTTGGTGAAACAGTCACCCTACCCATCCCTTCCTGGACCAAACTGGCAATCTATTGCCACTGAAGCTCAACGCGGCGATCGCGGGCCCAGCTGGCGTCGTCGGTGCCCGTGGCATCAATGGAGCCGCGGGGAAGGGGGTTCAAGCGGCCACCAGGGATGCCCAGGCGTTCAAGGTATTCCTTCACGGAACGGGCGCGGCGGTCGGTGAGCGCCAAGTTGTATTCGTCGGTGCCGCGGGGATCGGCGTGACCCACCAGGCTCACAGGGCGATCCGCCTTCTTCAAGCACTGGGCGTTTTGCGCCAAGATGTTGCTGGCTTCGCTCGATAACCCAGCGTCATCAAAGCCGAAGTACACGGGCGCAAGCGGACAAGGAGGTCCGCCTGCCGCCTTGCTGGCCACCGTTTGGCAACGGCCTTTGACACAGTCTTTGTCTTGCGGACAGTCGTCGTCCGTCTTGCACTGGGGAGGGCCACATTGGCCCGAGAGGCAGATCAGACCCGAGGGACACTCGGCATCATCAGAACAAGCACGGCAACGATTCGCGATGCACTCTTGGCCAGCGGGGCATTGAGCCTTATCGGTGCAGTAATTGGCGATGGCGCCACACTTGCCTTCGTTACATTCAAACCCCGGCTTGCAATCGTTCGAGCTGCGGCACTGTTGGCACTTACGCTCAACGCAGAACTCGCTCTCCTTGCAATCCTTGTCGGACTCGCAGCTAGGGTAATCGGGCTTGCAGCCCGCCAGGGTCAACCAGGCAGCGACCGTGAGAAAACCAAGTGACAGCGTCGCAGTGAAATTTCGCATGTTTCCCACCTCAGGGACGGGCCAAACCTAGGGGAACCGCGCGGATGTGTCAATACATAGGGGAAGCGAATGTGGCGCGCCGGCCGCCTGTTTTTCAGGGGTTGGGCGATTCGCCTCCCGGCTCGGAGAGGGTCGTGCTATGCCGAAAGGGATCCGTCTTTTCCTTCGTGGGCCCCTTACGGGGGCGATCTGGTCGGTTGTGCTGGTGGGCCTAGAGGAGGGCGGCTCGGTTTGCTTGCAGCTTTCTCGTTTTTCCGCCGGCCGCGTTTAACTCTCGTTCTAGATGGATTGGTTAATCAACCACCTGTCCACCCTGTCCGCCAGCTCTGTCTACTGGACACTTGGGGGGATACTGCTGCTTTGTGGCCTCGGATTGCCCTTTCCCGAGGACATCTCGCTGATCTGTGCGGGCTACCTGGCACACCGGGGTGTGGTTGATGTGCACACGGTGTTCACCCTCTGCTTGGCGGCCGTGCTCGTCGGCGATGGGTTGGCCTTCGGCATGGGCTGGCGTTTCGGCCAAGCGATCTTGCGCTGGAAAAGCACGCAACGGTACTTCACGCCGCGCAAACAGCGGCGGGTGCGGGCCTACTTCCGCAAGTTTGGCAGCAAAGTGATTTTCATCGCCAGGTTCTTGCCCGGGCTGCGATTCTCGATCTTTTTTTCGGCGGGCATGCTGCGCGTAAGGCCGACGGTGTTCGTCGTTTACGACACGCTGGCCTCCATCGTCTCGGTGCCTGCCCTGGTGTATCTGGCCTACTACTTCGGCGATCACATCGACCACGTCATCGCTTGGTCGCGGCGGTCAGAGTACGGAATCATGGGCATCTTCATCGTGGTGGGCGCGGTGATCGCGATCAAGCTGACGAAACAGAGGCGCCGCCACCGCGCCTGTGCCGCGCAAAAGGAAGCGCCAGGACAAACGCCACCCATCGTTCGTAAGAGCTCGCCCAACGAGCAGGGCTAGCGGCCTGCGGGTTACGGGAACCGCACCTGAACGCCCGCGCCCATGTCGGCCTCGATGCGGAACCAGCGCTTGAACCCGAAGGTCGCGCCCAACTGGGCGTAGAAACCCAGATTGCGAATGGGATCGTACATGAAGCCCAAGCCCACACGGGCGCCATAATCGGATTTTGAAACCGTGTTCTTCTGGTCCGTGCTGTCGAACACGGCCTGCAACATGGTGAAGAACTTGAGCGCCTCGTCTTGATCCAGCCAAATGCGCAGGCCGGGCATCACCGCGAACTGCCTTGTGCGGGTGAAATCCTTTTCGAGCCCGAACCGGGCGGCCGCCACCAGATCAAGACGCGTTGTGATGCCGTAGGAAAGCTCCGCATCGATAAATGTGGGGCTGCGTGCGGTGCAAACGCGTTTTCCTGAAGATTCCGCATCACCGCAGTCGATGCCGTCTTCATAAGGCACAATCATGCGGTAGCCCGACCCTGGCATGATCGAAATGCCGAACTGGCCTTTGTGATGGAACGAGGGGCCCCACTCGGGAGCAGGGGCCGGCGAGATGGAACTTTCACCGCTGACGGGTTGCACCTCGGGCGCGGGGGTTGACTGCGCGTGCGCCGGCGCCTGCGCAATCAGGGGGGCGACGAGCGCGCCCACAAGCGCCATACTCAGCACGCGACCACGGGCGATGTGGCCCGAGCACGAAACCAGGAACGATGTAAAAGAGGCACCGGAGTGTTTGCGGACCATGGCTGCCGCGAGTATCGACCGGCGCGGAGAGATTTTCCACTGTGAGTGACGACCAACACGCATTCGGGGCGGCCGCCGGGCTCGCCCTGCCCAAGCGGCGCCACCTCCTGGCCGGGCTGAGTGCAGGTGTGGGCGCGGCTGTTTTGGTCAAAACGAGGCCAGCGCGGGCGGCCCAGGCGCGGTTCCGTTTGGCGCGGTTGGTGCTGGGCGGCCTACCCGATCCGCGGCCCTCGGCATTGAAGCGCTGGGCGTGGGAGTTGGAGGCACGCACCAGTCTTGAACCTGAAACGGAACCCGCCTCGGTGCGCGCGGCGGATCCAGATTTGTTCAAGTACCCAATGCTCGTGCTCAGCGGCGACCAAGCGTTCACGCCACCGGCGGACGCTGATGTGATTCGCCTGCGACGCTACCTGACCTTTGGCGGCTTCTTGTTGATCGATTCGGCCGAAGGGCGCGCGGGCGGGGCGTTTGACGATTGCGTGCGCAAGCTTTTGGCGCGCCTGCTGCCCAGCGACCTGCCCAAGCGTGTGAGCGACGATCACGTGTTGTGGAAAACGTTTTACCTGCTGCACGCTCCTGCGGGCCGCATCATGGCGGCGCCCTACCTTGAAGCTGTGGAGCGCGACAAACGCATCGCCGTGCTTTATAGCCAAAACGATTTGTGTGGGGCCTTGGCGCGCGATGGCTTTGGCCGCTACGAACACGAAGTGATTCCGGGAGGGGACACGCAACGAGAATACGCGCATCGTCTGGCTGTCAACGTCACGATGTATGCGTTGTGCTTGGACTATAAGGAAGAGCAAGCACACATCGAGTTCATCTTGCGCTCGCGGAGATCGCGTTTCTAGATGCGCACGTTTTCAGATTGGCGCGTCGCCTTGGGCGGCCACTTATCGTCGCGCATGGTGTGGCTTCTGGTGGCTTGCGCTGTGCTCACGATCGCGATCTCGGCGATCGCTTTGTGGCGTGGGGCCCGGCCCCAACGGCGGTGGACCTTACTCGCGTTGCGCGCGGGAGCGGTGGCTGCGTGTTTGATGGTGGCGCTTGAGCCCACGTTAGAATTGCGCCGCATCACGCGCGTGCCCAACCACGTGGCGGTGCTGACGGACGTGTCGCGCTCGATGACCGTCAGCCCACCTCAAGGTGGTGGCTCGCGGCACGATCGCATGATGAAGATCTTGGACGGATCAAGCGGCCAAATGGACCAGTGGCGAAGCTTTGGCCACCGCTTGGATTTGTACTCGTTTGGCGAGGGGTTGGCCCCCGCGAGCCTGGCCAGCCTGCGCGCGGCAAGCCCCGTGGATGCCACGCGCATCGGCGAGGCGTTGACGGATCTGCAAGGCCGTTATGCGGGCCGCGATTTGGGCGGCGTTGTGCTGATCTCTGATGGCATCGACACGGGCCGCGTGGGAAACGGCCCACTTGACGCCGATACGCTGCGCGCAGCGAAGGCTCTGGGGGCGCCCATACATACGGTGTGGGTCGGTGAATCCACCGTTAAAGATCTTTCGGTGGCCACGGTGCTGGCGGATGACTTTGCGTTCGTGCGCACACCCATCGCGCTTGAAGCCGTGGTTCGTCACACGGGCCTTGGTGGCCGCAAAGTGGAGGTAACGCTGACACGGGATGGCCGTCTGTTGGATTCTCATACGGTGGAACTAACGGGCGATCGCGGCGAAACAAAAGTCAGCTTCCCGTTCACGCCGCAGCAGCCGGGCAACTTCGTGTTTGAGGTGGCAACACCTGTGTTGGGTGGTGAAGCGTTGGCCGAGAACAACAAACAAACCTTCGCGCTCAAAGTGATTCGCGATCGCGTGCGCGTGCTGCACGTGGCGGGTCGGCCGTCATGGGATCAGCGTTTTGTGCGTTCGCTGCTACGCCTAAACCCCAACGTAGATCTCGTTTCGTTCTTCATCTTGCGCACGGAACAGGATGAGCACCCGATAGACGATCGGCGGGCGATGTCGCTCATCCCGTTTCCACACCGCGAGGTGTTTTACGAGCAGCTGGGTTCGTTCGATCTGTTGATCTTTCAGAACTTCAATTACGAGCCTTACAAGGTGAAAGACTATTTGCCGGGCGTGCGCGACTATGTTTTGGGTGGTGGCGCCTTGGCGATGGTGGGTGGAGATCTCTCGTTTGCGGGCGGCCTATATGGCGTCAGCGCTTTGGCCGATGTGCTTCCTGTTTCGCTCGATGGCGTGCCCATGAGCGCCGAGGCGTCGTTTTCGGACGACAAATATCGACCGCGGCTTACACAACAGGGCCTGGGGCACCCCATCACATCCTTGAGCATCGATCCCAAAGCGAACGAACACCGCTGGGGCGCGCTGCCAAACATCGAGGGCTTAAACCGCGTCTCGCGTTTGCAGCCTGGTGCATCGGCCTTGCTTGAGCACCCAAAGTTCAAAGCGCAAGACGGCACACCCGCGCCCGTGTTGGCGGTGGCGGACATGGGCAAAGGGCGCACCATGGCCCTCATGACGGATTCGGCCTGGCAATGGGGCTTCGTTGACGCCGGCAACAAGGGCGATGGACGAGCGTTTCAGACGTTCTGGGAAAACGCCATCCGCTGGTTGGTGCGCGATCCAGCGCTCACCTTGCTGCGCTTGGAAATGGATCGGGTGGAGTATCGCAAGGGCCAAGCCATCGGCGCGCGCGTGCGCACGTTGCACGCGGACTACACCCGAGCGGCAGACGTCGATGTTGAGCTGCAAGTGCGCACGGCCGCACAACAACCCGAAGAGCCTCCCGTCAAAACGTGGCCCTTGCGCACAAATGCCGACGGTGAAGCCGTGGTGGATCTGGGCGACTTACCGACGGGCGCTTACCGATTGACGGCGAAAGCCACCTTGGATGGCCGCCCCGTGACGGAAGACAAAACGTTGTTGATTCGCCCGGAAGGCCATGAGCTTGAAGACATCGTGGCGCGCAAAGCGGTGCTTGCGGAACTTGCGAAGCAAACAGGTGGCATGTTCGTGGAGAATGGCTTCGCAGCGTTTCCGCTCAAACCGCTGCGCGAAGAACGTTTGGGGCGACAACGGGCGATTGAGCTGGGTGGCAACCCGCTTTTGTTGCTGCTGGCGATCGGCTTTTTGTGTTCTGAGTGGGCCTTACGCCGACGGCTTGGCCACCGTTAGCCAGTCGCGTATCCTGCGGGCATGCGAACGACGACGTTTGGTGCCCTTGTGCTTTCCTTTGCAGTGGTGGCGTGCAAGCCGGCCAGTGCCCCCCCTCCCCCGCCTTTGCCCGCGAAGACTGAAGCGGTGAAACCGCCACCACCCAAACCCGAAGCGCCCAAGCCCGAAGTTGCTGCGGGCTCGTCTGCGGGAGCCTTGGATCCGGCGAAGTTGACCGAAACGGCGCCGGCGAAGTTCACCGCCACATTCGATACTTCGGCAGGCACGTTCGAGGTGGAGGTGTCACGTGAGTTGGCGCCCCAGGGAGCCGATCGCTTCTTTAACCTCGTGAAAAGCGGATTTTATGATGAGAACCGTTTCTTCCGCGTTGCCCCAGGCTTCGTGGTGCAGTGGGGATTGCACGCCGATCCGGCCGTCAATGGCGTTTGGCGCGAGGCGCACATTAAAGACGATCCCGTCAAAGACACCAACAAGCGCGGCAACATCGTGTTCGCCACGGCAGGCCCCGACACACGCACGACCCAGCTGTTCATCAACCTCAAAGACAACGCGTTCCTTGACGCCATGGGTTTTGCGCCGTTTGGCAAAGTGACCAAAGGCATGGAGGTTGTGGACAAGATCACGTCGGAATACGGTGAAACGCCCAACCAAATGATGATTCAGATGCAGGGCAACGCCTATCTGAAGCAATCCTTTCCCAAGCTCGATTTTATCAAGAAGGCCAGCATCAAAGGCTAGCCCGCAGCAAGGAAGTTCATGAACACCAGCCGTCGCGTGTTGTTGCAGAGTGTGGCCACCGTCGCGGCTGGATGTGCGGATTGGCCGGCATACGGCAAGCCCAAGGCACCCAAACGCCGCCTTCAAACGTTTGGCGTCATCTTGGGCAGCGTGAGCCGGGCACTGAATGAGAACCCGCGCGGCACCTTGCAACACCTGGCCAATCAGGGCTTCAAGGAGCTGGAATTCAGCGGACCGCCCAAGGGCGTTCCGGCGGCTGACTTCAAGCAGATGATCAGCGACGTGGGATTGGTGCCGGTGGCCAGCGGCGCGGCCATGTATCAACTGAAAAATGATCTTCCCAAGATCATCGAAAACGCGCACTTCTTTGGCCACAAGTACGTCGCCTGTTATTGGCCGTGGGCAGACAAGGGGCTCAACAAACAGCTCGCCGATTGGAAGCAGCTGGGCGGCACCTTGAACGAGCTGGGCGCCACGCTGCAGAAGGAGGGGCTCCGGCTGGCCTACCACAACCACGACATCGAGTTCGCGCAGACCGAGGGGCAGATCCCCTATGACACTGTGTTGACCGAAACCGATCCCGCGTTGGTTTCGATGGAGCTGGATATCTACTGGATCTACAAAGGCGGCCAGGACGCCGTGCAATACGTGACCCGCTATCCCGGCCGGTTCGCCCTGTTTCACGTCAAAGATCGTGGGCCGGTGCCCGAGCTGGCACGGGTTTGCGTGGGCGATGGCGACATACCATTTGGCCGCGTGTTCGCGGCGCTGCAAGGGCAACCAGGGGAACAGCACTTCTTCTGGGAGCGCGAGGATCCCCACCCAGCCGAAGATCAACTGGCTTGCGCCACGCGCTCGGCAAAAACGCTCAAAGCGCTGCGCTTCTGAGCGCCACGAAGCAAACGCGCGGGTGCTAGGCTGCCCGCATGGGTACGCCCCACCTCGAAAGACACATCTTCATCTGCACGAACCGCCGTGACCCAGGCAACCCTAAGGGCTGCTGCGCCACCAAAGGCGCTGAAAAGGTGCGGGATGCGTTCAAGAAGGCCGTGCATGAAAACGATCTGCGGGCGACGATGCGCGCGAACGCCGCCGGCTGCCTGGACCAATGCGACCACGGAGTGACGGTGGTCATTTATCCCGAGCAGACTTGGTACGGCAAAGTCACGCCTGGGGATGTGGACGAAATCGTGAAAAGCCATCTCATCGGCGGCGTGCCGGTTGAACGGCTGCGCATTCGTTGAATGCGGGCATGACCGACGCTGCGATAAATCTGGCCGATTACGTGGTTGGCCAACGCCTGCGGCAGGGGCGTGGCAACGCTGTGGCGTTGGTGACCCCCGAAGGCCACGTCACTTATGCGCAGGTGTGGCGGCACGCCTTGAGCGCCGCCGCCGTGCTCAGACAGCGTGGGTTGCGAACGGGCGATCGCGTGCTGTTGGCGCTGCCCGATGGCGTTGACTTCGTGGCCGTGTTGTTTGGCACGCTGGCGGCCGGTGGCGTGGTGGTGATGATGAATCCTGAGGCCACGAACGTGGCCGACGTGGCCGCCTACGTAGGTGCCCGCGTGGTGGTGGACACGCAAGCCTTGCCCCGCTGGCGCCATGATGTGGGGCAAGCCGTTCCGTTGCCGCACGCGCAAGCCATCACAGCCGACGCACATGCGTTTTGGCTGCTGACCTCGGGATCAACGGGCGATGCCAAGGCGGCGATGCATCGGCACGGCGACTTCATCGCGCACATCGAGATCTATGCGAAGGGTGTGTTGGGGCTGACGGAGCACGACCGCACAATGGCGGTTTCAAAGCTGCATTTTCCTTACGCCACCGGCATGAACCTGCTGTTTCCGTTGGCGGTCGGCGGCAGCTGCGTGCTTTACCCGCAACGTGCACCCGCGCCTGAGCTGTTGGCGTTGGCGGCCAAATACCAGCCCACGATTTTTTGTACGGTGCCCACGATGACAGCGCGGCTTTTGGCGTTGCCCGCGCAAGAGCAGTCGGCTCTCGCACACGTTCGGTTGGCGGTGACCGCGGGCGAAGCGTTGCCGCCCGATCTTTTGGCGAAGTGGCAAGCGCAACACGCGGCACCTTTATTGGATGGCATCGGCTCGGCCGAAATGTTCCACGTGTACATCACCAACCGGCCCGACGATGTGCGTCCGGCGTGTTTGGGGCGCGTGGTGCCAGGCTACGAGACACGCGTGGTGGGAGAAGACGGTGCGGATGTGGCACCGGGGGATGTGGGTTTGCTGTGGGTGCGCGGGCCTTCGGCGGGCGTGGGTTATCACGATGATCCAGCACGCACGGCGCGTGTGTTTTTGCCGGGCGGATGGGTGGTCACGGGTGACATGTTTCGCAAAACCGCTGACGGCTATCACCATTACGAGGGGCGCAGCGACGACCTGATGAAGGTGGCGGGTCTTTATGTGTCGCCGTTGGAAGTGGAGGCGGTGTTGCGCCAGCATCCCGCGATCAAGGATTGCGCGGTGGTGGCACACGCCGACGAACATGGGCTTGTGAAGCCGCGGGCGTTCGTGGTGCTGGAGCCCCCGGCTGTGGATGACCAGGCGTTGTTCGAGACGCTTGCGGCTTTCGCGCGCGAGCACCTGTTGGGATACAAAGTGCCCAGAAGCTGGGTGTCGTTGCCAGAGCTGCCCCGTAACGACCGAGGCAAAGTGCTGCGACGCCGCTTACGTGAGGACGAACGGGACGGCGCGCGCCTTCATCGAATGGACCTTGCCTAACAGTCACGTGTGTGGTGGCACGCGAAGCCCCGTCATGCGACCCGCGTCGACGGTTAGCAAGACCCACCAAAAGGCGCCGACTAAGCATTTGATGCACAAATGTGTGGGTGCGCCGCCCCTGCAGAAGCGCGTCTTTAGCAGCAGAGTAAGCCACGGGGTCGCGGCTTTTCCGAGGCTACGTTGACTAGGAGTTCCAAAGTCATGCTCATTTACGTCCGCGCTGCAGCGGTGGTGGGATTGTCGGCCGTGACGCTTTCGTTTGCGGCTTGTACCGGAAACATCGAAGCCTTTGGCGAGAGCGAGCAACATCCGGCTGACGACGATGATGGCGGCACCGGTTTTGTGAAGCCTTCCAGCAAGGGCAACGGAGTGCTGGATGCGAAATGTCACAGTGATGGCAGGGCATCCACGCCCTTGGCCAGGCTCACAAAATTCGAGTACGAACGAACGATCCGCGACCTGTTTGTTGGCGTATCTCTGCCGCAAAGTGCGATGCCCTCGGAGCACAAGGAAGGTTCGTACGATGCCTTTGCGCCGGCTCAAACGGCTAGCGCCGACATTGTAGAGGCGCTCAAAAGCAACGCCAAAGCCATTGCCACTGCCGCCCTCGCCAATCCGCAGGGATGGATTGGTTGCGCGCCTCTCACCGGAGGTAAAACGTGTGCCACCACGCTTGTGTCTGAGTTTGGCAAGCGTGCGTTCCGTCGCCCCTTGGAAGACGGTGAACGTGATCGTTACCTTGCCTTCTACGATGCCTCCGTGGGCAAGTTTGGGGCATCGACTGCGGCGCGGATGCTGGTCGAGGTGCTTTTGCTCTCGCCACAATTTCTGTTTCGCGTGGAAGCCCCGGGCAGTGAAGAACCAACGACCGCGCTCAACGCGTGGGAGTTGGCCAGCCGCCTCTCGTACTTCCTGTGGGATTCGATGCCTGATGACGAGCTTTTCTCGAAGGCCGAGTCCAAAGAACTCCTGAACCAGGACGTCTTGAATCAGCAGATCAAGCGCATGCTGTCCGACGCTCGCGCCAAACAAGCCGTGGAGCACTTCACCGAGCAATGGTTAGGACTGGGGAAGATTGCGACGATCAAGAAAGACGCGACGCTATTTCCAAGTTTTGGACCTCAAATGGCCACGTCGCTACAAGCGTCGGCGCGCAGCTTTGTGGATCATGCGTTTTGGGAAGCCGAAACACTGCAGGCTTTGTTGATGGAGCCAAGGACCTTTGTGAACCGCGACATCGCGGACCTCGTAGGCGCGGGTCAAGGTACAGCGTCCATGACCCTCGTGGATGTGGACCAAACCCAACGCGCTGGAATTCTGACTCATCCAGGCTTGATGGCAGCTCTCGCTCACGAAGACGTGAGCGCGCCGGTCCTTCGCGGGGTATTCGTACTCGACCGCCTGCTTTGTTCCGCGCCGCCTCCGCCTCCTGCGGGTGCGGTTACCTCGGGGGAAGGTACCACTCGTAAGATAGAGACAACGCGCGACAAGTTCGAGTTCTCGCATATAGGGCCATCCTGTGCCGGCTGCCACGAAGCGATTGACGGCGTTGGGTTTGCGTTCGAGCACTACGATGCGCTGGGGCGTTTTCGCACGCAGGAGAACGGCGCAGAGATCAACGCCAAAGGTGCCGTTCCCGAGCTTATCGCAGAGCCGTTTGACGGCGCGGTTCAGTTGTCAGAGCGACTTGCAGATAGTCCTGCCGTCCGCGACTGCATCGCTGGCCAGTGGGCCGCTTACGCGGCTGCGACCTCATTCACACAACTCGACGAGTGTTCACTGTTCCCCATCGTGAAGCGATTCGATGGCTCCGGCAAGAACTTCAAAGAACTACTGGCCGCCATTGCGACGAGCCCTTTGTTTCGTATCCGCCAAGCGCAAGCTGAATAAGGAAACACCCATGGACAAAACGCGTCGCCGTTTGTTGAGTTCTCTTGCGCTTTCACCCGCCGCTTTCCTCTTGCCTGACATACGGAGAGTACAGGCACAGCAGATGGGCATTCCAAAGCGGCTGATCATATTTTGTACGGATCACGGGACGTATCAGCCTGAGTGGCGTCCTGTGGGCGTCAACGGAGCTCCCGCACCGACCCAGGATAAGTTTCAGTTCGGCAGCATGCACGCCTCGCTCACGCCGTTCATCAGTCGTGTGAATGTGCTTGACGGCTTGAGTATCCAAACAATCCCCTATCAAACAGGTCCGGGCGGCAACGCGCACATGCAGGCACAGTGTCACATGTTGACAGGCATGCCTATGGTCGATCCGGGGCCCGCGGCTGCGGGCGGACCCTCGTTAGACCAGATTGTGGTCAAAACCATTAACTCGCCGTCTCCCCAAACGAAAATTCCGTCTTTGTCACTCTCCCGGAATTCAGATGGCCCAGCCGTTTCCTGGTATGGCGCACGTCAGAGCGTTTCTAACGATGGAGATCCCGAACAGGTTTACAAGAAGCTATTTCCCAAGCCAGTTGGTCAGCCGAGCACAGATACATCGCAAGCCCAAGACGCGAGTGTACTCAATTTTTCGGCGAAGGAGATGTCGCAAGTTGCCGCGCGCTTACCAAAAGACGATCGAATGCGGCTTGAGCAACATGCGCAGGCGGTTCGCGATCTTGAGATGCGCTTAGGTCTAACCACTGTCAAATCGTGTTCCACATCCGCAGCGCAAAAGGCGGTGGCCGCCTATCCGCGTTACGGCACAACACCTCACAACCCTTGGGGAGGGGACGGTGCTGAATACCAGATGCCTCGGATGGACGCACAGCTACGGAATCTGCAAGCCGCTTTTGCCTGCGATTTGACCCGTGTTGCGGTGGTGAACACGGGCGAGTTAGCGCCCGACGCCTACGGGTATACGAAGAACGCGTACGGCACTAGTGACTTGCACGATCTTGCACACCAAACCGATGGCCTTAACGGCAACATTCGCGATCCAGGTGCCATCGCCCTGATCAAGGCGTTCTTCACCAAGCAAACAGAGGTTCTCGCATCTCTACTAGGCTACCTAGACGAAGTGAAAGAGGCAGATGGCAAGAGCTTGCTCGACCACAGCCTTGTCTTATGGATACAGGACGTAGGCCGCGGTAACCACAGCGTTGACCATTTGCCTTGGATGACGTTTGGCAGCGCAGGCGGAGCAATCAAAACCGGACGTTACTTGAATGTGCGCACCGGGGCAAAGCCCGTTCCGCACAACCGAGTGTTGACTTCCATTGCCAACGTTTTCGGGGCCAAGGTTGAAACGGTGGGTGACGCGCGCGTTGGCACAGGTGGATTGGCAGCGCTTTAGCGCACTGGAAAAACGGGGCTGGGTTGGCTCGACAACCCACGCCGCTCGCATGAGCGCCTCACTTGAAGTCTCTGCTTCAACGAGGTGTTCTAAGTATTTTGCGCTGAAGG
This sequence comes from Deltaproteobacteria bacterium, assembly GCA_033763315.1. GTDB lineage: Bacteria > Myxococcota_A > Polyangia > Fen-1088 > Fen-1088 > JAGTJU01. The sequence continues at coordinate 186,373 of JANRKS010000032.1, read as the reverse complement.
TAATGCGCAGTAAACCAGCGTCTTGGCTCCCCAAGTGCGCTAACAGCACAGCATGGCTAGCAGTGATCTGTTGCGTGGTGCTGGGACCACACCGAAGTTCGGCTTGAACTTGCTTTTGTGGGCAACGGATGTTCGCGGCGAGACGTACTTGCCTTTGTTTGAACGCATCAAATCCATGGGATACGATGGCGTCGAAGTACCGGTCCTCGATCCCGATGAAAAGGCCTACAAACGTCTTGGGCAACACCTCGACAACTTGGGCCTCGAGCGCACAGTGGTTTCGATTCGGCGCCCTGAATTTGATCCCATTTCTTCCGACGCAGGGGTTCGCGCCGCCGGCCACGAACACCTGGCTGCGATCATCGAATCGTGCGCTTGCCTTGGAGCACGCTTATTGGTGGGCCCCCAGCAAGCCGCGTTGGGCGTTGTTGGTCGACCCGCAAACGCGAACGAATGGCGGTGGGCCACAGAATCAGCACGTGCGGCGTGTGAAGTTGCACAAGAAGCCAATGTGGTTTTGGCATATGAACCACTGAACCGTTTCGAGTCTTACTTGTTCAACACGGTCGCGGATGGCCTGCGGTTTGTAGAAGACGTAAACCACCCAAATTGCCGCCTGATGTATGACACGTTTCACGCACACATTGAGGAACAGGACGTCGCTCGCGCGATAGCCAAAGCCGCACCCAGGCTTGCACACGTTCACATTTCGGAATCGGATCGGGGCATACCGGGTCGCGGCCAAGTTCATTGGTCCAAAACATTTTCGGCCTTAAGAACGCTAGGGTACAGCGGTTGGCTGACCGTAGAAGCTTTCGGTATGCGGTTGCCCGACCTCGCCGCTGCAACGTGCATTTGGCGGCGAACGTTTGAGACCGAGGAACTCTTGGCAGAAGAATCGATCAACTTTCTGCACCAGAACTGTGACGTGAAGCGTCCGTAAACTTCGTGGCAGTCCCCAAATGCCATCGGCCTAAAAAGCGAAATGCCCTTGAGCGCGGCCTCCGCTGCGTTGCGCCAGGAGAAAATGCGCCCATACCAGCGCAAGCCCAAGGTTTTGCGGCGCCGGTTACGTGAGGATTTGCATCCACCGGGACTTCCCCCTGCGGGCCGCACAAGTGCATGATGCCGGCCGTGTCTGAACCTTCATCACAGCGACGCCGCGACTGGACCATCCTAGAAGTTCTGGGGTGGACCACGCAGCGGTTTGCTGAACGTGGCCTGGCCTCGCCTCGGCTTGACGCCGAGCTGTTGATCGCGCACGCCCTTGGCGCCAAACGCATCGAGCTTTACACGCGATCAACCGACCTGCTGACGGCGGAACAGCTGACCCAGATCCGTGAGGTGGTGCGCCGACGCCAAGAAGGCGAATCAGTGGCTTACATTACCGGTGAAAAGGAATTTTGGGGGCTGCCTTTCAAAGTGAACGCCAACGTTTTGGTGCCCCGCCCTGATACGGAGACGCTGGTGGAAGCGGCGCTTGAACGCTTGCCCAAAGACGAAGCACGCCGTGTGTTGGACGTGGGCACAGGATCGGGCGCGATCGCGATCAGCGTGGCCAAGGCCCGGCCGCTGGCGCAGGTGGTGGCCATCGATAAACACGAAGCCGCACTGGTGGTGGCCCAAGAAAATGCGGCACGGAACCAGGTAAGCGTATCGTTCCTGCAAGGCGATCTGCTGGCGCCGCTAGCTGATAAGGCAGAGCCACAGCCATTCGATTTGATCCTGGCCAACCTGCCGTACATTCCCACGGCAGACATTGCCGCGCTGGCGCCCGAAGTGCGTCGAGAGCCCTTGAGCGCCTTGGACGGAGGCGCCGATGGACTGGATCTCATCCGCACGCTGCTGTCACAGGCACCTGCATGGCTGTGCCCCGGGGGCATGGTGCTGCTTGAACTGGGGCAAGGCCAGGCGGGGTCAGTAGCCGAATTGTGCGAAAAAGCGGGGTTCACATCGCCGTTTGTTCTAAAAGACTTGGCGGGCATCGAACGCGTGGTGGGCGCCGTGCACGGCGAGCCCCAGCCACCCCCCACAACATCAGCCACATCGGAATAAGCCTCATGAACAACGATCGACGACGCGTGTTGCGAGGTGGGTTGGCCGCCGGTGTGTTGGCCTCGACGCAAGCTTGCATCTCGCCTGGGCAGCAAAAACAGGATCAGCTTTTGCGCAGTTCACGCGAGTTCAACAACGACATTCGTTGGGCCCGCTACGACACGGCGGCCGGTTATTTCGAGGCCACCGAGGGCCTTCGGTTCTTAAAACGTGCCGACCTCGTGGAAGATGAATTGGTGATAGCTGATCACGAAATGACATCGATCAAGTTCGACCAGCCACCTGTCAAAGCGAAAACCGTGGCGCACTTTGAGTGGTACACCAAGCGCGATCCGGTGATTCGCAAGACGTCGGTGGAACAGACCTGGGAGATCGTGGGCGGCGACTGGCGCGTCACAAGCCAACGCCGGTTGCGCGGCGATCGGTTTCCGTTGGTGCCTGAAAGCGCCAAAAGCGAAACCGCCGACGCCGGGGCCAGTCAACCGGTTGAACCAAGTCAACCGTGAGCGGGCCCGGGCCGGCGGCGATGAAGCGCCTCGTTTAAGCGCCGCGCTGGTCGGTTACAACATTCGATTCGGCGCCAAACACGGACTCTTTGATGAACGCGGGCAAGCGGCGCACGGCGTGGCCAAAAGCGCCTTGCCACAGCGACGTGAAACCCACGTAGGCGTAGCCCGAGAAGAACAAGAACACGAACGGCACCGAGATAAAGTGACCGTGATCGATGGCCACAATCAACGTGACAGCGAAGTAAAGCGCCATGGCCACTTCGATGAACGGGGTGATGGACTTGGCACCGCGGTAACGCTTCGTGGTCCATGATTCAAGCTTGCCCTTGACGCCATGCTTTGGCGTGCGCACGAACTCCGTCTCACGGCCCATCACCGCCTCAAACACGGCGCGGGTTTGGTTGATCGAAAGTCCGATGCCCAGCGACAACACCAAGGGCAATTGACGAAACGCGGCCCACATGCGCAACAGAGGCCGCGTGCCTTCCATGCGCGCGATTTCTTTTTGCGAGCAAATGTAGAAGGACGCAATGCTCATCGTGGTGCCGAAAAATAGCGGCAAATCGATCAGCAGCACTTCGCGCAGACCATGCTCGGTGCGGTAAGCCAAGTTCGGCAGCAACAACAACGACAACAACACGATCAACGGATAGGCGAAGTTGTTGGTGAGGTGAAAGAAGGCCTCGGCCTTTTGTGAGAACGTGGCGTTTGAACGCAAAATGGTGGGCAAAAGCTTGCACGCCACCTGAACGGAGCCCTTCGCCCATCGAAACTGCTGCGACTTGAACGCGGACATCTCCACGGGCAGTTCAGCCGGTGTGGCCACCTCGGGGATGTAGATGAACTTCCAGCCCCGCAGCTGCGCGCGGTAGGACAAGTCCATGTCTTCAGTGAGCGTGTCGTGTTGCCAGCCGCCCGATTGCGCGATGGCGGCGCGGCGCCAGATGCCCGCGGTGCCGTTGAAATTGAAGAAGCGGCCCGACCACGCGCGGCCCGCGTGCTCCATTACGAAGTGACCGTCCAACATCACAGCCTGCGCCTCGGTGAGCGCAGAGAACTCGCGGTTCACGTGCTCCCAACGGCACTGCACCACGGCCACCTGGGGATCCGAGAAGTTATGGATGGTTTGTTCGAGAACCTCGGGCTGGGGCAGAAAGTCAGCGTCGAAGATCATCACCATCTCGCCCTTGGCGGTGCGCAAGCCGTTGTCCAAGGCGCCAGCCTTAAAGCCCGTGCGGTCGGTGCGGTGAATGTATTCGATGTCGAGTTCGGGGTGCTCGGCCTTCAAGGCATCCACCTTGCGGCGGCAGATGTCGCGTGTCTCGTCGGTGGAGTCGTCGAGCACCTGGATCTGAAAGCGATCGCGCGGGTAACGGATGGCGGCCACGGCGTCCAGCAGGCGCTCGGCCACGTACATCTCGTTAAACAAAGGCAGCTGCACGGTGACGGCCGGCAGATCCTTATAACGGGTCGTGACCTGCGGACGGCGGTTCTTGAACTTATAGAACAGCATCACGAGGTGCGAACGGTGCACGCCGTACACCGCGAGACACAGAAAAATCCCCAGATAAAGCCCGATAAGCGCCCCTGAAAAGTCCATAGGCGGCAAATGTACCTGGGCGATTGTCATCCAATTGTAATCAGGTGTCGTTTTTTGTCGCTGACCCAGCCGGGCGTCGAAGCGGCGGTGCGTTTCACAAACGTGACGACGTGAGGCGATTTCACGCAGACCCGCCGACTTGTCTCAATGCCGCCCCCGCTTATGCCGATGCCCCACCTGTTGTGAGAATCACTAGCGGCTCTTTGACGCAGGCGGTGTCCCTTGAGGCCACCGCGCCTCCCGAACCGCCTTCGCGCGCGCTCACCTTGCTTTGCATTGCGTCAGTGGTCGCCTACGGCGCGCTATGTTGGCCGTTGTCGCGGATCATGGGGGAAAGCGCGTTCCTGCTCTCCTTTCTTTCCATCATTCTTGTGGGCACATACCGCGGCCCTGTGTGGGGCGCGCTGGCGGCCGTGGTCACCGCGGCCATCAATGTGGTGGTCGCATCGGCGCAAGAACATTTGCCCGTGGTGGATATTGTGGCCCGCGGCTTTGCGGGGATCCTTTCAGGGGTCGTGGTGGGCGTGGGCGTGGGTCACTTAAAGGATATGAGCCGGCGCTTGGCACATGAGCTCCGCGAGAAGGAACGCATTCAAGAGGCCGCGCGCTTCTTGGCATTTCACGACCCCGTGACGGGCCTGCCCAACCGCGTGTTGTTGACCGATAGGCTCCGCTTGGAACTGGCACACGCCCAACGCGACAACACGCGCGTGGCCATCATGTTCGTGGACGTCGACAACTTCAAGAAGGTGAACGACACGCTTGGCCACGTGGTTGGCGATGAGCTTTTAGAGAAGATCGCCACACAGCTGCGCGGCTGCTTGCGCAAATCGGATACGGTGGCGCGCTTTGGCGGCGATGAGTTTGTGTTGGTGCTTCCAGGCCTGCAAACGGAAGACAACGTTTCTTCCATCGCGGCGAAGGTGTTGCGGTTGCAAGATCACCCGATTGAGGTGGCTGGCAACAGGCGCGTGTTCGTCACGTTCAGCATGGGTGTGGCCGTTTACCCGGGCGATGGTGAAGACTTCGATGCGTTGCTGAAGAACGCCGACACGGCGATGAACCGTGCGAAAGCCGACGGACGCCGCCGTCTGTGCATCTTCAATCCGGCCATGAACGCCAACGCGGCGTCACGGCTTGAGCTTGAGGCCGACCTGCGGCACGCCGTGGAGCGCAACGAATTGGTGGTGTTTTATCAACCGCAAATCGATCCAGGCAGCAACATGGTGATTGGGCTCGAAGCCCTCGTGCGCTGGAAGCACACCGAGCGTGGTCTCATCAGCCCCGCGCTGTTCATTCCGCTCGCCGAAGAGACCGGCGTGATCCAAGAGATCGGAACCTGGGTGCTGGAGGAAAGCTGCAAGCAACTGCGGCGCTTTCAAGACCTGGGCTATAAGGGGCTGCGTATGGCGGTAAACCTTTCGCCGGTGCAGCTACGCGACGCGGGTTGCGTCGATTGCGTCGACGCAATTCTGCAGCGCACAGGCGTCGCGCCTTCGGACCTAGAGTTGGAGATCACGGAGGCCGTGCTTATGCAGGGCGATTCCAACTGCCGTGAGCACCTGGCGCGTTTGCGCGGCATGGGCATTCAATTGGCGATCGACGATTTCGGCACCGGCTATTCATCGCTGGCGTACCTCAAGCGCTTCCGCGTCGACGCGCTTAAGATCGATCGTTCCTTTGTCATGGACATGGGCACCGATGACAATTCCGAGACGATCGTGCGGGCGATGATCGCGATCGCACATGCGTTGGGTCTGCGAACGGTGGCCGAGGGTGTGGAAACCGACGAACAACGGCTGCGCCTCAAAGGCTTGGGCGTTGACGAGATGCAAGGCTTCTTCTTCAGCAAGCCGCTGCCCGCCAACGAAGTGCAAGCGCAGCTAACCAAGGGCGACGTGACACGCGCCACGCCCGCCCCCGATCGCGCCGCCGTTTAGGGTTGCTTGGCCGCCGGCGCCGCTGCGGGCTCTGGCAAACGTTTGATGACTTCGAGGCATTCGCGTAAGCGACGCCGCACGAGATCACGCCCCAAGACAGACAAGGTTTCGAACAACGGGGGAGTGGCTTTGCGTGCCGTGGCGCCCACGCGCAACAGCATGAAAACCTCTTTGGGCGCCCAACCCACTTTGGCAGCGAACGCCTTAGCGTCGGCTTCGAGCACGGGCGCCGCAAAATCACGCTGCACGTCCAGCCATTCGATCATGGCCTTCATGAGCTCCACGGTCTCCGCACGTGTACGCTTCTTCGGAATCAGATCGGCCGCCATCGCCATGTGGTCAACGTCGCCTTGAAAGAAGAAGTCGGTTTTGCCTACGAAGTCTGAAAGCAACTCGATGCGTTCACGCACAAGCGGCACCAGGCTTTGCAAGTACTCGTCACTGAAGCGCCACGAGCGCAGCCGTTCCACGATTCTCTGATCGTCGAGCTCGCGCAAATAAAGGGCGTTCATCGCGCGCAATTTCACCAAATCAAACACGGGCCCGCCCAAGCTGACGCGATCAAAGGTGAACACAGAGATCATCTCGGCAAGATCAAACTTTTCGCGGTCGCCTGAGATCGACCAACCCATGGTGCCCAGGTAATTGAGCAGCGCTTCGGGCAAGTAGCCAGCGTCGCGGTAATAATCCAGCGATACGGGGTTCTTGCGTTTTGAAATCTTCGATTTGTCGGGGTTGCGCAGCAACGGCAGGTGCACCCACGTGGGGATGTCCCAGCCAAACGCACGGTAAAGCGCTTCGTGTTTTGGCGTAGACACCAGCCATTCTTCGGCGCGAATGACGTGCGTGATCTTCATCTCATGATCATCGACGACATTGGCCAGGTGGTAGGTCGGGAAGCCATCGGATTTGAGCAACACCTGATCGTCAATCAAGCTGTTCTCAAACCGCACTTCGCCGCGCAGGTAATCGTTCACCACCGACTCGCCATCGATGGGCATCTTCAAACGCACGACGAACGTCTCACCGGCCTGGGCCCGCGTGGTTGCCTCTTGCAACGTCAACGAACGGCAGTGACGATCATAACCCTGGCGCCCGCCATCCACCTTTTGTTGCTTGCGCAGCTCATCAAGCCGGGCCTCGGTGCAGAAGCAGCGGTAGGCCGTACCCTTTTGCACCAGCGAGTCGGCAGCCTGCCGGTAAAGCGCCGCGCGCTCGGATTGCCGGTACGGACCATAAGGGCCGCCGATGTCTGGGCCTTCGTCCCAGGCGAGGCCTACCCAACGCAAAGCGCGCAAAATGGCCTTCTCAGATTCCGGGTGCGACCGGGTTTGGTCGGTGTCCTCGATGCGCAGAATGAACTGGCCGCCATGTTTCTTGGCGAACACGTAATTGAACAAAGCGATGTACGCGGTGCCGACGTGGGGATCGCCCGTGGGCGAAGGCGCGATGCGTACCCGGACGGCGGAGGGGAAAGCGGTGGTCATGGCCGCGCTTCTTACCACATTGCTTCGCGGCTTTGACACCCAAGGCTGGCGGGGCCTAAGCGGTGGGCGCCGCAGAGCGCAGCCGAGCGGCCACCTGCGGATCGGCGCACAAGCGCTCGATCGCCATGGCCAGGTCAGCGGGCCCAAACGGCTTTTGCACGAACACAGTGTTCAACGTGGCAACGTGGCTCGGGCCCTGATCTTCGCTGTAGCCAGACACCATCACGGCCGGCAGCTGCGGCACGCGCTGTCGCAAGAGCGTCAGCAAATCGTCGCCCGATCGCTCGGGCATCACCCGATCCAGAATGAAAAGCGATACATGGGCGTGTTCCACGGCGAAGGCCGCCAAAGCCGCTTCTGCATTCGTAAACCCCCGTGTGGCGTGCCCCAGCGCCTTGAGCATGTGCTCGGTTGTGCGGGCCACGTCAGGTTCGTCGTCCACAACCCACACCGTCAACCTTGCATGCCGCGGCCACACCACCGGCAACGACGTCTCTGAAGGGCTTGGCACCAGGGGGCTCGCCAGGGGCAGATACATCATGAACGTGCTGCCTTGGCCAGGATCGCTTTGCACACACAAGGCGCCACCATGGCTGCGCACGGTTCCGTAGGCGGCCGCCAGGCCCATACCTGTGCCCGTGTCTTTGGTTGTAAAGAACGGATCGAAGATCTGGGCTTTGGTTGCCTCGTCCATGCCGGTGCCGGTGTCTTTGACCTGAATCAGGAGGCAATCGCCCGCGCCAATTTGCAACACGCTTGCGGTTGTGGAATCGACGCTCACAGTGCCCACCGAGAACCTCAGCTCTCCGCCTTGTGGCATCGCTTCTTTGGCGTTGATGCCAAGGTTCAAAAGCGCGTTGTGCAGCAGGGACGGATCCGCCGCCACAGATAGGACGCCCGCGGGCAACTCCATCCGCACAGACACGCGTGGATCCAAGCCGCGCTGAAGCATTCCCACCACGTCTTTGACCAATGCCACCACGTCCACGTCTTCCCGCCGGGGGCGCGCCTTGCGGGCGAACGCCAACAGCTGCTTCGTTAAATCCGCCGAGCGCATCGCGCACTTGATGATGGCGTCAACGAACGCAGGGTTCATGGCGCGATGGTTTTGGTGTTCAAGCCGCAGCAATTCCGCGTTCGCCAAGATGCCCGTGAGCTGGTTGTTAAAATCGTGCGCCACGCCCCCTGCCAAGTGGCCGAGCGCGCGCAGCTTGTCTGCCTGGCGCAATTCTTCGTCAAGCCGGTGACGCGCATGAACGTCGTGAAGAACCGCCAATACACGCGGGTGGCCGTCAAGCGTTGTGCCACGCAAATTGATCTCGATCCACACCGAGGGTAAACCGCCGCGATCAAGCAAGCGATCTTGTGACACCGAGCCGCCGCCGGCACACTCGTTCAACCACGCCTGCATCTGCTCCTTGGCGACGTTCACAACGTCGGCGAACGACGCACCCAGCAGCTGCGCCTTGGGTTGCCCCATCAAACAGCCAACGGCCGCGTTGACGTTCAGCACCTCGGCCGTCGAGGGATGAAGGACGAACAGGGCGTCGCGGGTGGCATCGAAGATCTCTTGATAATTCTGATCATTGGCTTGCGCCAGCGCCGCGCTGTGGGCCAAGCGCGAAATGAGAAAATGCATCAGCGTCCACGTCGCCGTGAACAAGATGGAAAGAATCAAGACATCGTCGTATCCGGTGATCTTCGCCAGCACAGTGCGCGAGTGGCCGTTCATTTCGGCCCACCCCATGGCCCACACCGCGCCGAGGGTGAGCAAAAGGATTGACGTGGATTGCCAGCGCACACGCAATAAGCCCGCGGCCATCATCAGCACGCCCAGCACCACCATCGCCGCGTCGTGCGTGCCGTGGCCCTGCCAGGCCGCGTAGCTGGCGACCGCCCACAATGACAAACACAGGCCGAAGGCGGCGCCTTTCGTGTGGCCGCGGCGAACCCGGTAAAACAGCAGCAAATCCATAAGCAAGTGGCCGCCCGCCAAAATGGCGGTGCGTGGCGGCCCCCAACACAAAGCCACCAGCAGCACCCCCAGCGACGTGAGGATGAGCACCTTCAAAAATAACTCGAGCACCAAACCGGGCGCGGTGCGGACAAGCGCGGTGGGTATCCCCTCGGCGAAAGCGGGAGGGAAACGTAAACTCGAGGACGGTTCGCTGCGGGGCTTCACCAACGCAGATGCCATCCTGCATCTGGCATGCGTTTTCGTCGAGAGCTGTTAGGGATTTTTGGCGCCCACCGATGAAAACATGCCGTAGCATGACGGTTGCCCCATGAACACACGAGCGCAGGCCGCCCCCGTGCCTTTGTCAGCCACAGCCACGGAACGGGCGATGCACTTGTCGCTGCTCGAAGCCGTGTTCTACGCGGTGATGGTGGGCGCGGGCGAGGCGTATTTCTTGGCGGACGCAGTGCGCTTGGGGGCCAGCAGCGTGCAGATGGGGTTGGTGGTCAGCCTGCCACTGTTCGTGGGCGGCCTCGGCCCGGTGTTGGCGATCGCGTTCGCGAACCGGGGCGCTCAACGGCGCCCTTTGGTGGTGGCTGGGGCCAGTGTGCAGGCCGCGTCCTTGGCCGCGGTGGCGTTGGGTGACGCCTTCGGCGTGTTGACGCCCGCGTGGCTCATCACTTTGGTGTGCATTCATCAAGCCTGTTCGCAAGCGGCGGGCACGGCTTGGTCATCGTGGATGGGCGCGGTGGTTCCCGCCGCCCGGCGCGGCCGCTATTTTTCGCGACGCAGCCGCCGCGTGCAGGTGAGCACGATGGTCACGATGTTGGGCGCGGGCCTCATGCTGCACCTGATCGAACCTGAAACGGCCGGCAAGATTCAAAAAGGCGCTGGCGGCCTGGGCTTTGTGGTGGCGTTCGGCGCAGCGGCGCTGGCTCGGGCCGTCTCAGCATTGCTATTGGCGCTGTCGCCGGAGCCGGCGTTGGACAGCGAAACCAAACATGTGCGCCTTCGCACGCTTGCCACATCACCCTCGGCCACGCATGCACGAAGGCTGCTGTTGGTGGGCACGTTGCTGCAGTTCGCGGTGTACCTGTCTTCGCCCTACTTCAGCACATACATGCTGGAGCATTTGCACTTGTCGTACCTTGAATACACCGCAGGCAGCTTGGCGGTGGTGATCACGAAGGTGGCGAGCATGTCGTCTTGGGGCAAGGTGGTGGACACGCACAACCCGCGCGCCGTGTTCTTGTTGGCGGTGGGGTTGGTGGCGTTGATTCCGCTGCCATGGTTATGGGCCGACGGCATGGTGTGGGTGATCGTGGCGCAGTGCCTTTCGGGCTTTGCTTGGGGCGGACACGAGATCGCGCAACTGGCGTTGTATTTGGACGTCAGCCGGTCATCGATGCGACAACACGTGTTTGCCATGCAGAGCTTGCTGCAAGGCTCTACCCAGCTCGCAGGCACCGTGGTGGGAGGCTTGGTTTTGGGATGGTCAGCGGGGCGCTATTGGGTGCTGTTCTTGGCCAGCACCGTTGTGCGCATCCTTGTGGCCATGGCGGCGCCGAAGTTGCTTGAACACGTGCATGTGCCCAACGAGCGGCCTCACAAGTTGTTGTTGCGTGTGATGGGTCTGCGGTTGGGAGGAGGCTTGGTACACCGGCCGATCGAAACGGACGACACCCCGCCACCGCAGCCGATCGATTCTTCCGGGCGCCCTCTGGTATAAAGGCGGCAGAGGCATGCAATGATTTTGAAGATCGTGCAAGTGGGCGCAAAAGTTTTGCGCGAGAACGCGGCCGAGGTGGATCCCTCGCGCATTAAAACGCCTGCGTTTGGGCAGCTGATCGAGATGATGCGCGCCACCATGTTGGATGCGCCCGGCGTAGGCTTGGCGGCGCCGCAGGTGGGCGTGGGGCTGCGCGTGGCCGTCATTGAAGATCGCGCCGAAACCATCGCGCTGGCACCGCCTGAAGAGGTGGCCAAGAAAGATCGGCGGCCTGTTCCTTTTCACGTGATCATCAACCCCACCTTGACGGTGGTGGATGCGACGGACGCCACGTTCGTCGAAGGCTGCTTAAGCGTCACCGGGTTTGCGGCAGAAGTGTCACGCGCCAAAGCGGTGCAGGTCAAAGCCTTGGATCACACGGGCGCCCCCGTCACCATCGATGCGCAAGGGTGGTACGCGCGCATATTGCAGCACGAGATAGATCACCTCAACGGCAACCTTTACATCGACCGCATGAACACGCGCACGTTCTTCAACACGGCGTTTCACACGCGCTGAAGTCAGGGAACCAATTTATATCCCGTGCCATAGATGGTGACGATGTGGCGCGGGTTGGCGGGATCTTCTTCCAACTTCTTGCGCAGCTTGACCACACAATTGTCGACCGAGCGACTTCCACCATAGCCACTGACGCCCCAGATCTTTTCCAAGATCTCGTCGCGTGACACGGGTTCACCACCCCGCTCTGACAAGAGCTTCACGATCTCGACCTCGTAAAAAGTGAGCTGGTGCGTCTTCTTATTCCGCACAAGCTCGTGCTTACGCAAATTCACCGAGGCTGTGCCCACGGTGATTTCGTCAACACCTTGAGGCACGCGGTGCAGCCGCCGGAAAATGGCGTGAATGCGCGCCACCAGCTCACCCACAGAGAAGGGTTTCGTGACGTAATCGTCGGCGCCCACTTCCAAGCCGCGGATCTTGTCACTTTCTTGCGAGCGCGCGGTCAACATGATCACAGGTGTCAGGGCGTTGTGTTGGCGGATCTGTTCGCACACAGAGAAGCCATTGATGTCAGGAAGCATCAGGTCCAAGATCACAAGATCGGGGCCGCGCTCGCGCACAACTTTGAGGCCTTCGCGCCCCAAGCCGCTGCAGAACACCTCGAACCCTTCGAATTCAAGCGCGTCAGTGAGGCCGCGTGCGATGTCGGGCTCATCTTCAATGATCAGGATGCGAAGCTTGGGGGCGGCCATGGCACTGTTGTTCGTTAGCTGGGGACATCGGCGGGGGGCGCGGTGAGCAGGGCTGTTCGCTCCACGGCCGAGGCGGGAAGGTGTACACCAAAAAACGTACCCACGCCGGGGCGGTCGGCGCCGCGCGGGATTTCGACGGTGACGCGTCCGCCGTGGGCCTCGGCGATGTGCTTAACCAATGACAGGCCAATGCCGCTGCCACGGATGTTGCGGTCACGCGCGTTGCGGGCGCGGTAGAAGCGATCGAAGATGCGCTCACGCTCATCCAGGGGAATGCCGGGCCCGAAATCACGCACCCACAAGAGCACGCCGCCCGGGGTTCGCTTGATGCCCACATGCACAACGCCCGCATCGGCCGCGTATTTGATCGCGTTGTCGACCAAATTCAAGATCACCAACGTCAGTGCGTTCTCGTCCATGCGCACAGGTGGCAGATCGGGCTCGTTGTACGTTTCAAGCCGCAGTTTTTCTTTGTCCAGGCGGTAGCGACAAAGATCTACGGCGCGCTCGAGCAACTCAGACAGATCGCCTTCCTCGAAGTGGTAGCTGGCCTTGCCGCGCTCAAGCCGCGCAAAATCGAGCACGTTGTCGATGAGGTGTGACAAACGTTCGGACTCGCGGGTGATGATGCCGCCATATTCTTTGACGGCGTCAGGACCCTTGTGACGGCCGGTGGCCACCATCTCGCCAAACATGCGGATGAGAGACAGCGGCGTTTTAAGTTCATGCGACACGTTCGCGATGAAATCACTTTTGAGCCGCGACGCGCGTCGTTCGGCCAAAACGCCCAGCCACACAATCACAAGGCCCACGCCGATGATCAGCGCCGACAGCGTCACCAAGATGGGGCCGAGCTTGCTTTGGCGTTGCGCTTGCGCGCGCAGGGTTTCCACATCGCGCGGCGCCAACTGCAAATCCCACGCATAGAGGATCTTGCCGAACGAACGTTCCACTTGAAAACGTTCTTCGCGGCGCGGCGCGGGCTCAGGCAACGATGCGCCCGCGATGCTGCGACGACGTTGATCTAAAACGGTAACGCGGCGGCTGCCCGATAACGGCTTGACCTCAGCTTCGATCACATCACGCACCCAACGATCGGCCAGACGTGCCACAACGAAATAACCTTTGCCGCCGTCGGTTTGTTTGCGCATGAACGCCAACAACACCTCTTGCCTGTCCAACCGCTGGTGAACGAAGCGAAAGCGGCCGGGCAAAATGGAACTGAAATCGAGCGTGCGAAGGTAGGAATCCCGCCACTCCTCGCGCGCCACGCGACCGCGCGCGCAGATGATTTCAAGTTTGGCGCGGGCGTTGAAACGCACGACCACGTAACCATCCACGGGAGGCCCTGAGTTTAACTCGCAGGCTTCACTTTCGCGGCCTGTATCGGGCAACGCAATCTTGTCTAGGACATCCTTGGCGGCCGTATCCACCTGCGTTTCAACCGCCTCAATGAGCGTTGTGGCTTCCGCCCATGCGGTTTGGCGAAACGTGGCCTCCATGCGGCGCGAGACGTCTTCGGCGTAAAGGTACCCGTAGTACGCCAGCGCCAAAGTGGAACCCACCATCGCGGGAAACACGATGGCCAAAATGATCGAAATGGGAGCCCCTTGGCCCGCGCTGCGTTTCCAACCCAAGCGCTGCCAATATACGCGCCCTGCCCCCCCAGCCGCAAAGGCCTAAGGCGATGGCGGCAGATCCAGGTTCATTAAGATCGCGTCTTCGCCGTTGTCGGAATAGTAGCCAGGGCGCACACCCACGGAACGGAAGCCAAATTCTCTATAAAGCGCCAGAGCGGCTTCGTTCGAGCGCCGCACCTCCAACATCACAACGCGGCACGCGGCCTGCCGGCCAAACGCCAACATGTGCTGGATCAGCTTGCGTGCGTGGCCACGCCGACGCTCGTCAGGATGGATGGCCACGTTCAGCAAATGCAGTTCATCCAACACAACCCAATGGTTGATGAAGCCGACCACCTGAGCGTCGGCGTTGCGGCGAAGCACGTCGATGTGCGCTTGGGCACGTTCGAGCTCTTGCAAAAATGTGTTCGGTGCCCAAGGGTTGGGAAAACAGGCGATCTCGACGCGCATCACGTCGTCGATGTCCGCCGGACGCATGGGTGTGATCGAATACGCGGGCTCGTTCATCTCAAACAGAATCGTCGCGCACCTTGGGCGGGCGCACTTTAGGGGCCACTTTCGAGGCCATGACGGCCTTCCACACCCGATCCACGCCCTCACCGTTCAAACCGGAAGCACCAATGGCGCCTGGGATCGTCTTGTTCAAAAGACCACGTTCGCCTGCGGTCAGTTTATCGATCTTCGTCGCCACAAGCCGCGAGGGAATGCCTAAGCTATCGAGCCATTCGATCAGTTGCCCCTCTTCTTCTTCAGGGCCACGGCGCGCGTCCACCAAGACCAAACACAGCTTGAGGGTTTGCGTGTCGTTGACGTAAGTCTCAACAAGTGAGCGCCAGCTTTCCCGTTCAGTTTTGTTGACCTTGGCGTAGCCGTAACCGGGTAAATCAACCACGCGCAAGGCGAAGGGCAGCCCGTCGGCGCTGAGGCGAAGCGAAAAATCGTAGAAGATCAAGCCGCGCGTGCGGCCAGGCGTCTTCGAGGTGCGCGCCAAAGCGCGGCGCGACGCCAAGTGGTTCAGCAGCGTGGACTTGCCAACGTTCGAGCGGCCGGCGATGGCAATCTGAAACCCGGCCACGGCGGGCAGCGAACGCAAATCGGCGGGCACGCGGGCTTCGGCAACGAACGTGGCCGAGAGAACTTGGGGAACATCAGCAGCAACAACCATTGAACAAGTGCTTACGTTTTGCAGGGACAATGACATAGGATCGCGGCCCATGGTGGGAAACCTGGCCCTTGTGGGCCTCACAGGTGGCATTGGCTCCGGAAAATCAACGGTGGCACGGCTGATCGCGGACTGCGGCATCGCGGTGCTGGACGCGGATCAGATCGCGCGCGACATCGTGGCACCGGGGGAACCAGCGTTGGCCGAGATCGCGGCGCTGTGGCCGCAAGCCGTGGCGCCCAATGGCACATTGGATCGCCTGACGTTGGGTGCGTTGGTGTTTGCTGACCCTGAAGCGCGCGCGAAACTGCAGGCCATCACGCACCCCAAGATTCAAAACCGTGCCATGGATCGCGTGCGCGCGCTGGAAGCGGAAGGTCACAAGGTGGCCGTTTATGAGGCGGCGCTGCTGGTGGAGACAGGGCGACACAAAGACTTCGACGCTTTGATCGTGGTCACGGCTCCCGAGGACGTTCAGGTTCAACGCGCGGTGGCGCGGGGGCCTCTATCCGAGGTGGAAGTGCGGGCACGCTTGGGGGCGCAGTTGCCGCTGGCAGAGAAAATCAAAGTGGCTTCGCACGTGGTCGATAACGGCGGCAGCCTGGAAAGCACACGTTCGCAGGTCATCCGCCTGGTGGACGACCTGCGACGGCGTTTCGGCGCTTAGAGCAGCGTGACGATCAGCGACGCTTCGGTGATGACGTCGACCTTCTCGGCAAAGGCTGTGTATGGCAAGGCCATAGGGTCGGGTGTGGCGGGCTTCGGCAATGACAAAGCTGCAGGGTTTTGGTCGTACTTGAGGGTGAAGCCGAAACCAAAGCTGAGGTTCTTCCACAGCGTGGTCGTTAGGCCCGCTTTGGCGTTCACGCGCGTGTCTTTGAACGCTCCTACGCCCGTGGCAGCTTCGCCAGTGGGGGCCTTCTTGCTCGCATTCAACGCGCTTCCTTCTTTGTTGACGTTGAACAGCGCCTCGACATTTCCGTAGATGCCAGTGACGTCGGACAACTTCCACGTCTCTCCGACGAATACTCGCGCTGAATGAATCGAAACGGAATCGGCATCGCCGTAGTAAGACTCGTACGAGAAGTCGTAGCCAAACTCGCCAACGACCAAATGTTGCTCGTTGCTCAATAGCTGGCGACTGTAGCCACCCTGTCCACCACCAAACACCTTCTTGCCTGCAATCTTGTCGCGGCCAAGAGCAGCCGCCACGTATGCAGCATTGTTTTCCGTCAAGAACCGGTCATAACGGGCTTTTGTCAGCAGGTTGTTTGTCGAAACCACCTTGGTTCGGGTGATGTCCGCGTCGCTATCGACCGTTGTGGGGCTACCCGCTGTGGCGGGTACAAAGGCACGGTTCTTCGTCTCACCGTACGCGCCCGCAAAATCCAGCGCAAACTTGTTGTCGCCGGCTTTGCGTGACGCTGCGGCACCCAAGTTGAAGTTGGTGGCTTGCGAGTTACCCGCCGCGGAAATCAGACCGCCCTTCACCTGCGCCGTCCACTCAGCCGCTGGCTTCGCTTCAATCACAGGCTTCACATACTCAAACTTGGGCGTGGTCTGCGCGAACGCAGGCGCGCCAAACAACACAAGCGCCAGCACCGCCAGGGCGCTCGTGCAGAACTTGCAACGCTTGGCCGCCAGCGGCACCGTCTCCAAGCATTCGCCGCACGTCTTGGTGGCGGGAGGCGCCGGCTCCGCTTCTTTGCTGCGCGAGATAAAGCCCACGAACTTGACCAACACAAAGAAGATCACGGCCGCCACGATCAGGAAGTCGAGCACCGTGCCGAACAAGTGGCCGATCTTGAAATTCAGCGGCGTGATCGTGGCTTCGCGCCAGTTCCCGCCTGGCAGCAGCGGAGCGACCATCGGCATGACGAGATCGTCCACGAACGCTGCCACAATTTTGCCGAACGCACCGCCGATCACCACGCCTACAGCCAGATCGACCACGTTGCCACGCAGGACGAACTTCTTAAATTCCGAAGATACCGACATATGAATCTCCCAAAAGGTTGAGGCCGGGTTTAGATGCCGCCCGCGCCCACATGCGTCCACATATCGTATTTATCGGTTTTACACCATGGGGTGCTAACGAAACATTTTTCGCCCTTCATGCCCGGTGGGGGTTACGCCCGCTGGAGAATCGCAGGCGCCGCTGCTACCCTCGGCCCGTGCTTTACCAATGGATCAAGGCCGTTCATCTGATTTCGCTCATCTCGTGGATGGCGGGCACCCTTTATCTTTTGCGCTTGTTCGTGTACCACGCGATGGAAACCGAGCAGGTGGTGCGTGACCGTTTGGCCGTGATGGAGCGACGCCTGCAAAAGGCCATCGCCACGCCCGCGATGATCGCCACGTTGGCCACCGGCATCGCGATGTTGGTGATGGTGCCGCTGTGGCTTAAGCAACCGTGGATGCATGTAAAACTGACATGCGTTTTTGCTTTGGCGGGCCTTCACGGCATGTCGGGCGGATGGCGCAAGCGCTTGATCACCGAGCCTAACTTCAAGTCGCACAAGTTCTTCCGCGTGATGAACGAAGTGCCCACGTTGCTGATGGTGATCATCGTGATCATGGTGATTGTGCGGCCGTTTGCGAAGCCGTAGCATTGTCGGGTGGCAACCCAGCCGCCTGCCGTACGGGCGCAAAGGATCGCCTGTGAATGGGGCACGGCCCTAGTTTCGCGAGCGCTGCGAGGTGCGCCTTCACCGGGTATCCCTTGTGCACGGCAAAGCCATACCCCGGATGAACGGCATCGAACTGCCGCATGCGTTCATCGCGTTCGGTTTTTGCCAAGATAGAGGCCGCGGCGATCGAGAGGCTCTTTTGATCACCTTTGATGATCGCGCGTTGTGGGTGGGGAAAGTCTTTGATGCGGCGGCCGTCAAGCAACACGTGTTCGGGAACCACGCCCAGGCCTGCCACCGCGCGCTTCATCGCCGCCACCCCAGCCCAATAGATGTTGAGTGAATCGATCTCATCGGGCTCCACAAAAGCCACAGACCACGCCACCGCTTGGGCGCGAATCAGCGGCGCCAAACGTTCGCGCTCGCGGGCGTCGAGGCGCTTGCAATCGTCCACACCCGGGATGCGCGTGTCCGGCGAGAAGATCACAGCGCCGGCTGCCACAGGACCCGCCAGCGGACTCATACCCGCTTCATCAACGCCCGCAATCAACTGCAGCCCTTGTGACCAAAGCTCCGTTTCGAAGCGCAGCATCGTTCGCAAACGCTGCCCCTCGGCGCGGTTCTCGAAACGTCGCTTCTGCACCGCCGTCAACAGCGCTTGTGCCCCCGGACGCGGATCGGCGCGCAGGGCCGCCTCGACGTCGGCCGGCATCGGGCGGGCGCGCGTCACGTATCGTTCTCGCAATTGCACAAGCGTCAGCGGTGACCGAGGCATGCGCAAGCGTTACAAACCAAAACGCCGGGCGCAAGCGGGCACTGCGTTTGCACATTGACGCCGCCATGGAGCCTGCATGGCGCGCAAGAAGACCAACGAACTCGGCGTGAAGAACTCACTGGTGAACAACATCAACGCCCATAAAGAACGTGGTGATTCGAAGCCCAAAGAGAAGTCCAGCGTGAGCCGGACAAGCTACAAAGCCATGCACGACGACTGGGGCCACAAGCCTCGCAAGGCCACAAAAGCCCAAAAGGCAACAAAGGGGCCGCACCCGGCCAAGAAGCGGGTAGCGAAGGCACGCGGGACAGCTTAGACAGACGTTACCGCCAAGGAACAACTCGCAAGCAGACCGCTCCGGATCCCGCGGATCCTCAAAGTCCTCCAGCAATCTGCCGAACCTACGGCCGGACTGGTTGCAAGCCTCGCCATCCGAAATCGGGTGCGCGGGCGCCTTCTAACGGGGACAAAAACAATGAATCGTCTGGCGCTGGCTTTGTTCGCGTGTGCGGTGATCTTATGGCCTTCCTGCGGCGGCAACGATGAGAAACCCGCCGCTTGCGGCGCCATCATGTGTGGCCCACGGCAGGCGTGCGACGTGGCAACCTCTCCTCCGGCATGCCGCTGCTTAGAAGCGTACTCAGGCACTGATTGTTCTGCGTGCGCCCGAGGGTTTGAAAAGGCCATTGACGGCAGCTGCCAAGCCGTGGCCATCGACTGTTCAAAGAATGCCTCTATTTGCGGACGCAATGGCACATGTAAGGTTACGGGCACCGGCTTAGACGAATGCACCTGCAGCGCCGGGTATGCCGGCCGCACATGTCAAACATGCACGGCGGGATTTCAAGACAACGACAACAACGGCACGTGCACCGCAACGTGCACGGCGCTCGTCACCATGATGTCGTGCGCCCCCCCGTTAGTGTGTTCCGACGCTACGGGAGCAGCGAAGTGCGCGTGCCCGCCCAACAGCACCGGCGCCTCGTGCGAGCAATGCCTCACCGGCTTCAAACGCGCGGCCGATAACACTTGCGTAAAGTGCGCCGACAACACGATTGGTGAAAAATGCGATCAATGTCGTGCGGGTTTCGTCATGACCGCCGATGGCCAATGCGCCAAAAGCTGCACCGCCGCCGAATGCGGCACAAACGGGGTATGCGACACCACCAAGCCGATCCCAGCCTGCGTGTGTAAACCAGGCTATGCGGGCACGGGCTGCAGTGAATGCGACGCGGGCTACACACGCGATGCCGCTTCAGGGCTGTGTGTGTCGGCGATCCCGGCTACCACACGTTTTCTCGGCGTGGGCAGCGTGCGTTCCACACGCATGCTGTTGGCGATCGATCCCGTTGGCAAAACGGCGGTGGCGGTGCAACCCATGTTCGGTGGCACCAGCGTGGCCAAGTTGACGGCCGATACAGCCACAAAGACGTTGTTCGCGTTAGACACCACAGGCGGCATCAACCGCGTTGATCTTAAGACCGGCGCCCTCACAAAACTTGCAACCATCACGTCCACCTCCACGCTGGCGTTTGGAAAAGGCAGCTTGTTCACCGTGCCGTCGCTCAGCCCCTATTTGCTCAAAAGCATCAACCCCACCACAGGTGCCGTTGCGGATCTGGGGCCCACGACCATCGTCAGCGCACAAGCATTGGCGTTCGACGCCACGTCCTCAACGCTTCTGGCAGCACGCAGCCTTGGCAGCATGCGCGAACTTTACCGGATCGAAGCAGCGCAAGGTGCGGCCACGAAGCTTGGGCCCGTGGTGTATCCTGACATGCCCTTGGCGCCTGCGAATAACAAAGCCGAAGTGGCGTTTGAGCCCGTTTCAGGAGCTCCCTATATGATCGCTGGCGTGGGCCGTACGGCGACGGCATTGCTGACGACCCACTGCCAGGCGATGGCGCAAGGTCTGGGATTTGCCGCTTACGCGACGTTGCCTTTGGCATCCGCACGTACGGCGTACAACGGCACGGGCGCGGGTGGCACAACAGTCATTAACTCGGTCGCGGCCACAGGTCCCGAAATTGTTGCCTACGCGAGTTACGGCAGCCGATCGCTTGCCAAGGCAACCATCCAAATCGCCACCACCAACCCCGCCACCTTCGTGTGCATGATGACCTACGAAGAGAACCTGAAGCTGTTCATACCCGCAACCGCGAAGTTCGCCGCAATTGGTTTTGCGGGCACCCGCCCCACTTTGTCTTTGGAAGTGGAGCCCGGTTTCCCGGCCCAAACGCTGCCCACCTTGCACGTCTACAGCGGCACATCCGGATCACTTGATTCAAGTGTGCGCGCTTATGCCGTGTCGCAGGTCTATGACCAAAGCCAATGGGTCACGGTCAAGAAGTTGCCCGTGTACACATCGCTGTGGGACACAGATTCTGCCGCGCCCATCCGCTTGATGGAGCTTGATCTCGCGGGACTGACACCCAAGCGCTTCATCGACTTCGAAGGTGTAACCCTTGAGCCGATGATCGCGCCGTGGGTGCCGTGAATTACATATAGAAATACAACATCAACAACGCGTTGGTGTGATCCCAGATCGCGCCCGCGGTCCAGGCGGTGTTGACCGTGTCGCCACCGATGCTCTCCACAGATGAACGGCTCAGCGAGAACAGCGGGTTGGTGACATCGAGGCTTAACGCCCACGAAGGGTTGAAGTACCACGACAAACCCAAGCCCCACATCAACGATAGTGTTGTTGTGCTGCGATCGTTGGCCACGTCTTCCGACGTCAAACCGAAGTTGAGCCCGCCCAAGCCTGCAAGATCAACCGGCCCGCGTGAGGCCAGCTTGGCACGCGCCATCGTGCCGAGGCTGAAGGTGGTGGAGCTGGTGCTAACGGTGGCTGTGGAGCCCGGGGTGTCCACAGAGTTCGACGTGTGCGACAAGCGCAACGTGGGTTCCAAGATCCAACGATCGTTCAACACAAAGCGCACGCCGGCTGTGTTGGGTTGGGTTAGATCGGACATGCTGTTGATGCTGGTGCCGATGCCGAAGCCTACGGTGCTTGGCACGGGGCGGCCTGTCCGATCGATTGACGGAGCCGCAACAGGCGCCGGCGACACGAAAGCGTCCTGGGCCAAGGCCGCGTGGGACAACAACAAGGCGGATACGGTCACACACAAGTTTGGTCGCAAAGTATTTACCTCCGTGAAACGTTGTCGACGGAGGCGGCGCCAATTGCAAGTTCTTCATTCCCTCCGGGCCACGGTCGCAGGGCGCCTCGAAGGGACAAGAACGCAAGGCTGACCGTGGGTATCCTTGCCGCCAACGGTCGGGATTGGGACCGATGGCGGCCCCGGTTTGACGGGGTCCGGCAAGAAAACAGCATCAGGGACTTCCGAAAAAGCCGCAGTCGGCCGATGCTAAAGACGTTTTGGCAACGCTCATCGAAACAGAAGAGGCGGCAAAGCGCCTGGCCCGCGTGATCATCTCGGACATTCAGCTTTACAACAAAGACCTGATTGCTTCCGGAGGCGACCTCACGGCGGCCTTAAACGAGGGCCGTCATCACTTCAAAAGCCGCGTCAACGCCGTCATGTATGGGGTGTTCGACCAGGTCGCCATCGAACGCAAACTGCTGGCAGGCACATTGGCCCCGACGGCTGCCCCGGCGGAAGCCACGCCACCGCCGGTTGTCACGCCTTCCCCCGCGGTGCTGCAGACGCCACGCGCCCCCACCCCGGCGCCCGTGGTGACGCAAGCGACGCCTGCGCCAACCCCGGCGCCCGTTGTGCAGCGGACACCCCAGCCCGCCCAACGCGACACACCTGTTTCCAGCTGGCGGCCGGAGACGGACGATCGGCCCACCCCGGTCAGCTTGGCGTCGCCCGTCGCCACGCCTCGGCCGGCCACACCACCGCCGGCTGCACGTCCCCCTGTGTCTGAAGCGCCCGTGGCTCCACGCCCCGTGACCGCCAAACCGATCGCGCCAGCGCAAGCGCCACAGCCGTTCGCCGAGGCGGCCTCCGCCGCACAAAAGCGTCCGGCGCCGACGGCCCCAGCGCGACCGCCGGCGCCTCCCGCCACACCTCCCATCGAGCGCACGCCGCCGCCAATTCCCGAGCGCGCCAAGCCCGCGCCGGTTCACATCACGGTCACCGCCACGCCGCCCCCACCCGAACCTTCACAATGGGTGCCCGCCGCGCCCGTGGCATTTGAGCCGCCCCCACCAGCACCGGTGTTCGTCCCGCCACCGGCGGCACCTGCGTTTGTCGCCCCTTCGCCCGCAGAGGCCGCGGCAGACCCAGGCGACGGCCACATCCCCAACCTCAAGCCCCCTTTCCCTTGGATCAAGGTGATCTTGCTGCTGGGTGTGGCCGTAGGCATCGTGGCCGGCGTTGTTCATCTGACCCGCTGACCTCAGTTCTAAATGGTCTGGAAATGCGGCGCTCAGATGACTATAATGGTCATATGGCGCGCGCGTCTGTCAGCGAAGTGAAGGCCAATTTGTCCCGCTTTTTGCGGATGGTCCAGCGTGGAAGCGAGGTTCAGATAGAGGACAGGGGCACGCCAATCGCACGCCTGGTAGGACTCTCGGGTGCCATGCGAGGGGCGGTTGATGCCCGCATCAGCACTCTGATCGAAGCGGGCAGCATTAGAAGAGGGTCTGGTGACTTAAGTTGGATCCTCACGGAAGCGCCGATCGACATCGGGCCGCCCGGCCTCGCCACTGCACTCGACGAGGAACGAGAGGATCGCTTTTGAGGTTTTGGGATGCCTCAGCCATCTTGCCCCTGCTGGTAACCGAACCCGGCTCCGCGTTAGCACAACGGTGGTTGCAGGAGGATTCTGACGTCATCGTCTGGACATTAACGCGTGTTGAAATGGCCTCGTCAATTGAAAGACGAGCCCGTGAGGGCGTCATTGGCCGCGACCAGCGAACGAAGCTACTCCAGCGAGCAGAACAAATCGCTTCCAACGCCCACGAAATCATAGACGTGTCCGCGGTTCGATCGCGAGCCTTGACCGTGTTGGCGAGGCACGCCCTACGTGCCGCTGATGCAATGCAATTGGCCGCAGCGCTCTTCGCAGCCGAGAGCGCTGCGCCCCTAACCATGGTGGTTCTCGATAGGCGGCTTGCTGACGCGGCGGCGCGGGAAGGTCTTACTGTCTTGAGCTGGAGCGACTAACGTTCCTGGATCTTTGTTCTTTCGCAAACGTTAGAACAAGATCGCGCCGTCGAGCAGCAGGCGGTAACCGTAAGCGTCTTGCACGTAGAAGCGGCGGCCGGGGCTGTCGAAGCTGCTGTAGTTGGAGCGCGCGTCGGTCATGAAGCGGTTCTGCTCGGCTGTGAGCCCGAAGATGCCGCGGAACCGCACGTGCTCGCCGGCGCGCACGTTGAGGCCCACGTCGCCACCGAAGATGCCGTAGGTGGGGCTGCGGGTGATCCCAGAGTTCGGGTCCACCTTGCCGTCGCCATCCAGGTCTTGGCTGTCCAAGCCAGGGCGGCAGCCGGTGGCCGGCGTGTTCGCGCACGTGGCGCTGCCCGACAGCGGTTCCCACAGATCACTGCGCGCCAGGCCCAAAAAGCGCGTCTCCACGCTCATCCGCAGCTCGAGCGAAATGCTTTGGTGTTCGTCGGGGCGTTCCCACACGGTGGCTTCTACGCCCGCCGTCACGTAAGCGCGCTGCTGCGGGTTCGACATGGCTTCGCTGCCCATGCCCTGCTTTTCAAATGGGCTGCTGGCCGTTTTGATCGGGAACATGTACCAACCGCCTACGTACGGCTCAAGCGGACCAAAGCGCCGCGAAGCCATCGTGTTGACGAGCAGCTGGTGGTATCCGGGCCCGACGGCCGTGTTGGCTTTGGGCTTGTTTGGATCAAAACGCATCGTCTTCGACACGTCCACGCGCGCTTCAAAACCCAGCAGCCACGTGGGTTCCGCGGCCACGCGCTTTTGATTGAACATCGCCCAATTCAAACCGAACGCCAGGTACTCCAAGCCTTTGCGCGTGGGGCCGGCGAACGTCTTCGATGAAGGGCCCGTGAAGCTGCGGCCATGAACGGCATCGATGCCATAATCGGCTTGGCCAAAGCCCGGCAGCAACTGGTCACGCAGCAAGGATGACGTGCCCGCGTCGGTGTCATCGAACGACAACGTGCGGTTGTCTGCGATGACAAGCGGCAAGTTCAAAAACAAGCCGATGTCAGGCAGCAGGCCAATGTCCATCCGCACGTTGAGCGTGTCACGCGTTTGCTTAAAGATCTGATCGGGCACGCGCACAACCTCGCCCGCGGCCGACGTGCTTTCGCGCATCAGCTGACCCTGGCGTGCCTCGTGCCCGTACACGAGCGACAGGTTTAGGTCATAGGGGTTGTCGTCGTCGCCCGCGGACACCACGCGGGTGGCTTCCGCCGCCAGCGCAAAGTGGCTTGTGAAGGCAACAAGCCCAAGCCCACCCGCACAGGCCAAGCCCAACGCAGGAAGGAAGAAAGCCCGGCTCGCACGACCCGGCTTGAACGTGAAGTGGATGGAAGGCACGGCGACGAGGGACAATAACACAGTCCCGCCGCGCCTTGACCTGGCATCGCCGCACAAACCGCGGCCACACCGAGATGGGCCTTGTTGGCTAGCTCCCCTCCCGATCGCGCAGGCCAAGTTCCTTCATCTTGGTTTGCAGGCTCTTGCGCGAAATCTTGAGCTTGCGCGCCGCTTGGGTCACGTTGCCCCCGGTTTCGTCCAACGCGCGCTGGATGAGCTCTCGCTCCACACGCTCCGTCTCGGCTTTTACCGCTTCTTTGAGCGAGCTTACGCCCTCGCCCTGGGTGGCCAACGGCGACGAACCCGCTTCGTCGGCGGCGCGGTCCACCACCGCACCCACCACGGGGCGCGTGCCACTGGTCCGCGAATCGGTTTTGTCCTGCGCGCGCGGGCCCAAAAGGTCGGCAGGGAGTTCCGGCAAACGAATCATCGGGCCTTCCGAGAACAACACCGTTCGTTCGATCACGTTCTCAAGTTCACGAATGTTCCCGGGCCACGGGTAATTGACGAGGGCTTCAACCGCGTCGGGCTCCACGCCTGCGATCTTCTTCTTAAGGCGCTCGTTGAACTTGGCAACGAAGTGATCCACCAACGAGGGAATGTCTTCAGTGCGTTCCCGCAATGGTGGCAACTGAATCGGCACCACGTTAAGGCGGTAATATAGATCTTCGCGAAACGCGCCCGTTTGCAGCTCGGCTTGCAGATCGCGGTTCGTGGCGGCCACCACGCGCACATCCACTTTGATCGTCTTGATGCCACCCACGCGTTCAAATTCAGACTCTTGCAGCACGCGCAGCAACTTGACCTGCATCTCGACCGGGATTTCGCCGATTTCGTCGAGAAACAGCGTGCCTTCGTGCGCCAGCTCGAAACGCCCGGGCTTGGCACCCACGGCGCCCGTGAACGCGCCTTTCTCGTAACCGAACAGCTCCGATTCCATCAGCGTTTTCGGGATCGCGGCGCAGTTGATCTTGATAAACGGACCCGCGCGACGTGATGAGTTTTCGTGCAAAGCGCGCGCGATCAGCTCTTTGCCGGTGCCCGATTCACCCGTGACGAGCACCGTGGACGGCGTGTCGGCCACCTTATCGATGACGGCATACACCTGCTTGATGGCCGTGGATTGACCCACAAGCCGAAAGCGCCCTGAAGCGCCGGCGGGCTCCGGGCTCACATCTTTGCGAGCCAACGCGTTCGTGCTGATGGCCTTGGCGACCAACTGGCGAATCTGCTCTTGCTCGAATGGCTTTTCGAGGTAATCGAACGCCCCCAGCTTCACGGCCTCCACGGCGTTCTCAACCGAGCCATGTGCGGTGATCATCACCACCGGCACTTCCGGATACTCGGCCGATAGGCGCTTAAGCAGTGCCATGCCGTCCATGCCCGGCATCTTCAGGTCCGTGATGACCGTGTTTATGCCACGGTTCATGCGCTCCAACGCTTCTGTGCCCGTGCCCGCCGTGACCACGTCGTAGCCCTCACGACGCAAGATCGCTTCGAGGACGCGGCGGATGTTGGCTTCATCGTCCGCCACCAACACGCGCTTACGATCAGGTTCAGACACGGCGCGATGCTACCATGTTCACTTGGCAGCGACGATGCGTCGCAGATGCTTTTTGCCCGCGTGCAAAAGCACGCCATCATCGGGAACGTCACTTGCGCGCACCATGTGCTCAACGTCGGCAACCTTGGCGTCGCCCAAACGCACCCCGCCTTGGGCCACCAAACGGCGCGCCACACTCTTGGACGCCGCCAAGCCCGAAGCCGCCAGCAGATCCACAACCTTGATGCCTTCGCGCAGCTGGGGTTGTGTCACTTCGTGCGTGGGAACAAGTTCACCGCCGCCGCCCCCACCAAACGCCGCCGCGGCGCCACGCTGGGCTTCTTCGGCCGCCGTTTGCCCGTGAACGATCTTGGTGACCTCGAAGGCGAGCGCTTGTTTGGCTTGGCGAATCTCGGCGCCCTCCAAACGTGCGTAGCTTTCAATTTCCGACAACGGCAAGAACGTGAACAACTTCAAGAAGCGTTGCACATCCCGATCGTCGGTGTTCACCCAGTATTGGTAAAAATCAAATGGGCTTGTGCGTTCGGCCGAAAGCCATACGGCGCCTGACGCGGTTTTGCCCATCTTCGCGCCCGTGGCCGTGGTCAACAGCGGGAACGTCAAACCGAAAGCTTCTTTGTGTTCAAGGCGACGGATGAGATCCGTGCCCGCCAAAATGTTGCCCCATTGATCGTCGCCACCAATCTGCAATGTGCAGCCGTGGCTGCGGAACAACACCAAGAAGTCGTAGGCCTGCAGGATCTGGTAATTGAACTCGATGAACGACAGTCCCTTTTCGAGCCGCATCTTGTAAGCCTCGGCGGCAAGCATGCGGTTCACGGAAAAGTGGCGGCCGATGTCGCGCAGGAAATCAAGGTAACGCAGCCCCAACAGCCACTCGCCGTTGTCCACCACGACGGCATCGGGGGCCGAGGAGACGAAATGGCGCACCTGTGGTTCGATGCCTTTGCGGTTCTCGGCAATCGTTTCAGTGGTGAGCAGCTGGCGCATCTCGGTTTTGCCGCTGGGATCGCCCACCATGGCCGTGCCACCACCCAAAACCGCGATGGGGCGGTGACCGGCGCGCGCCAGGTGAGCCATGGCCATCAACGGCACCATCGAGCCGATGTGCAAACTGGCCGCGGTGGGATCAAAACCCGCATAGAACGTGACGGGACCGGCGCGCAACGCTTGTGCGATCGCGGCCTCGTCGGTCACTTGCTGCACGAACCCGCGGTCGCGCAGTGTCGCAAATACATCTGCACCAGAGACGCTGGCGGAGTCGGATGTGGTTGGAGCCATGGGGGGCGCCATTATAGAACGCGGTCCGGTCCACACCAGCCCCGCGTCCATTTAGTTGCGGCCGCCCCCTGCGCCCGCTTCCTTTTCACGAGGCTTGCGGTAGGGTTAATGCGTGTCTGACGCCGCCACCAAATGCGCCTGCCTGGCCCGCCCCGATTGGGCGCCAATCACCGACGACAACGTTTTGCAGTGGGCGGTGGTGGAAAGCGGAGATTGGGAAGAGCTGCGTCAGTGCCCCGAATGCAACCGCTTCTGGCTGCAAGCGTGGCCCGAAGAATTAGAAGGCTGGGCGATCTTGTGCCGGCCTAACCCACCCGGCGCCACGCGTTTGCGCGACATTGATCGGGTGGAAACCATCCGTGGCTATTGCGTGGCCCGCCTGGCCGAGCACTTGGGCGAAGTGAAAGAAGAAAAAACCAAGTGCCAAAAGGTGACCTGTGAGCGTCGCCGCATCCGGGGCGCCAATTTGTGCCTGGAACATCTGATCGCGCACCGCTTTGGCCGGCAGTTTTCGCGGCTTGACCGCAACCGCGTCAACAGCACGCTGCCTTAGGGCGCTGGATAAATTTAAAAGCCCGGCCTCCACCACGTCAGTGGCAAAAGCCGGGCGCGTCCCTCGTTATTTGGCTTCCTCTGTCCTTGCGCGCACCGGAGGAACTGGCCCCCGGATCTCTGCCCTTGCGACCGATATGCTGGCCGACGTCGCCCTCGCCGCCCGCCGCCGCCACAAACCCACCGCCACGGCTTCCACACCCGCTTGCCCCGAAAAAGGATCCCGCCCACGCCGCCGCTCCCCTTGCTCCTCCCCCACCGCCACAGGTACGTCGTTCAACACACCGTCACCTCCTTTCCTCTCACAGAAATAAGCGTACCGCTTCGATGTTTCGGGGTCCTTTCCATCACGCTAAACCCAGGTAAGACCAACACACGCGACAAGTGAAGGCTCGTCAGGCAAAACTGTGCAACATGAGCACAAGCACCAAGCACCTGACAACCCAGGCCGCGAAACTGCACCAGCTGTTGCAAAAGCCTGAATTGCTGGTGATGCCGTGCTGCTTCGATGGCATGTCGGCCCGCCTGGTGGAAAACGCAGGTTTTCCGTTGACCTTCATGAGCGGCTTTGCGGTATCAGCCGCACGGTTGGGCGCGCCCGACACGGGGTTGATTTCTTATGGTGAGATGCTGGACCAAGGACGGAACATTTGCGCGGCCGTGTCGATCCCCGTCATCGGTGACGGCGACACGGGGTATGGCAACGCGCTTAATGTGAAGCGCACAGTGTTTGGTTACGGCCAAGCGGGGTTTGCGGCCGTGATGATTGAAGATCAAGTGGCGCCCAAACGTTGTGGCCACACGCGCGGCAAATCTGTCGTGGGGCGCGCAGACGCGATCGCCCGCGTCAAAGCCGCCACGCACGCGCGCGACGAGGGCGCTGGCATTTTGATCTTGGCCCGCACCGACGCCCGGGCAACCCATGGCCTCGATGAAGCTTTGTGGCGTGCGCAAGCGTTCGCGGACGCCGGCGCCGACATCGTGTTTGTGGAATCCCCTGTGGCGCAGGCGGAGCTTGAACGCATCGGCCGTGCCATCACGGTGCCATTGCTGGCGAACATGTTGGAAGACGGCGACACACCGATTTTGCCGCCCGCCACGCTGCAAACGTTGGGCTTCAAGATTGCGGCTTACCCCGTCACTTTGATCAATGCGGCCATCGTGGCCATGCAGCACGCGCTGGCATCACTGCACAAGGGCGAAACGCCTGCGGGGTTGATGTCATTCGCGCAATTGCGCCAAGTGGTGGGCTTTGACAGCTACGACGCCGAAGCGGCTCGTTACGCTGTGGCGCCCGAAGTGGTGTAGCGTCTACGTCACTTTATGTGGCAATCCATTCATTCCGCGGTGGGGCTGTGCGCCTTTGTGCTGATCGCCTGGCTGCTGGGCGAGAACCGGCGGCACGCGCGGCCCAAGGTGGCCGTGGTGGGCGTGCTGGTGCAGCTGGTGTTGGCCGCAGCCATTTTGAAGATCCCCTTTGTGCGCGGCAGCTTCAACTTGGTGAACGACGCGGTGATGATCGTTGCCAAAGCCACCGAGGCAGGCACATCACTGGTGTTTGGCTTTCTGGGCGGTGGCCCTTTGCCCTTTGAAGTCAAGCCCGGCGCCGGCACGTACATCTTCGCGTTTCGGGCGCTGCCGCTCATCATCGTCATCAGCGCGTTGACGGCGTTGCTCACGCACTGGCATGTGCTGCCCGTGATCGTCCGCGCGTTTTCGTTTTTGCTGCGACGCACGTTCGGCATCGGCGGCGCCGTTGGCTTGAGCACGGCCGCCAATGTCTTTGTGGGCATGGTGGAGGGGCCGATCTTCGTAAAACCGTTTTTGGATAAGCTCACGCGATCTGAGTTGTTCGTGGTGATGGTGGCGGGCATGGCCTCCATCGCGGGCACCGTGCTCGTGCTTTACGCGCAGATCATCTCGCCGATCGTTGCCGACGCCGCCGGCCACTTGGTGGTGGCGTCCGTCATCACGGCCCCCGCCGCTGTGACGATTGCGTTAATGATGGTGCCCGAAACCCAAACCACGCAGACCGAAGCGCAGATGCCGCCCCGGCAAAGCACCAGCGTGATGGACGCAATCACGCGCGGCACCGAAGAAGGGTTGAAGATCTTTTTAACCGTCGCTGCGATGTTGATCGTGTTGGTGGCGTTGGTGCACATGGCGAACGCGGCTTTGGGGGCGCTTCCCGTGGTGCGCGGGGCACCGCTTTCGCTTGAGCGCATGTTGGGCTGGGTGATGGCACCGGTCACGTGGTTGATGGGCATTCCCTGGCATGAGGCGCGCACCGCTGGCGCGCTGATGGGCACAAAAACAGTCTTGAACGAATTTTTGGCTTATTTGCAAATGTCACAGCTGCCGGTGGGCGCGCTGTCTGAGCGCAGCCGTTTGATAATGACCTACGCTTTGTGTGGCTTTGCCAACTTCGGCAGCCTTGGCATCATGATCGGTGGGCTTTCAACCTTGGTGCCGCAACGACGCGCGGAGATCGTGGCTCTGGGCGGCAAAAGCATCGTGGCCGGCACGCTGGCCACACTCTGCGCCGGCGCGGTTGTGGGTGTGCTTTAGCTCAAGGCGCGCACAACAAAGCGTCAGCACATATCTCAACGTCGGTGCGTACCCGGCTCCACACGCGCACGTTATCGGCGCGTCCCTCAAACGAATCAGGATAAGGCGAGCCACCGCTGGTGATGTTGCCCAATACGGCCATTCCGGAGCTATCAACTGCGGTGGGGCATAAACCATCGTTGGACTTTTCAGCGCGGACGAATCCGTTGACCCAGATCTTGATCGCTTGATCATCAATCGTGCACGCCACGCTTTGCCACGCGGCCACCTTGATGAGGGCCTGCGTTGTGATTTGATGAGAGCCATCACAGCCGCAAGAAAGCTCGCCACCAGGCAAGATGAAAAGCGAATACTGCGGTTGATAGTCAATAATGCCGAAACGACGGCCGGTGCTGGGCAGACGAGCGGGGTTGATCCAAGCTTCGATGGTCACACTGGGCACAGCCGCCGTCGTGAGCGCGTTGTTTACGATGCGCGTGGATGCAGATGACAGCAAAGCCTTACCCATGGGTCCGGCTTCGAACGCCAAGGAGGATGTGTTAAACGAGGAAGCGAGCGTGGATTGATCCACAACTTTGTCCTCGAAGGCCACGCAAAGCACCAACGACGGATCGGGCGCGCAGCTTTGCTTCTGTAAAGACAGATCAGTGACCGCAGCGTCAGGAGGAGGAGGGGCCACGTCCAGCTTGACGGTCGCGGCATCGGGGGGCGGCGGCGCCACGTCCAGCTTGACGATCGCGGCATCGGGCAAAGGCGCCACGTCGACCTTCGCGCCGACGGCATCCACGGGCGCGTCTAGCGCCAGCGTGGGACCATCCAAGGCAAGAAAATCCGGCCCATCCAACGTGACGTTCGCGCCGCCGTCACGATCTTCCGAGCCACCGTCGAAGTTGTTGGCGCCGCCATCGGTTTCGTTGCGTACGGAGGGATCGTAGGCAGGGTTCGCCACTTCGCACGCCGCAAGCGCCAGCAGCACGCAGGTGCAGACGGAAGGCGAAGACATTCTGCTCCCACGATGCGCCACGCCAGCCACATCGGCAGTTCAAAACCGCGTCTTGAAATTCGCTAAAGCGCTTTCAAATACTCAACCAACGCCCAACGATCTGCGTCAGTGATGGGCGGCAAATACTCTTGCACCACGTGGCCCTCGGCGTCTTTGACGGGGTGCCCATAGTCATCCAGCTTCAACACAGGCGTGCGACCGGTGGAATACTCGTGGCCCGCGTTGCTGTTGCCTGGCAAGCGCGTGTCAAACACATAAAGATCGGGAAAGCTTGCAGAATCGCGGCTGACGAAACCCACCTTCACGGGATCAAACGCGCGGCTGCCAACGGTAAACGTGGTTGATCGGCAGAGGCCCTCGGTCGCGGGCGGGTGGTTGCAGCTGGGCAGGAACATCTCGTAAAGGTTAGGCACTGACCCATTGTGGAGGTAGGGCGCGGTGGCCCACACGCCGTTGAGCGGGCGCGCTTTATAGACGGCAAGATATTCGGCCTTTTCCTCGGCGCCCACGCTCACGTGATCCACGTGGCGCGACGGGTTTTTGATCGTGGTGTCGAACAAGCCCACGGCCAGGTCATACGCCAGGTTCAACCACCGCCGCACAAACGAGTGATCGTAATCTGGCGTCGTCATCACTTTCTTGATCGCGGAACCCAACGCCTTGTTCACAGGCGTCACCGCTTGGTGACGACCACCGCCGCGTGCGTACCGTTTGCCTTCGAACAAGCCGGCGCGGCCCTGCGCATAGGCGGCGTTATGCGCCTGCCCGCGATCCGTGCCGATGCGATCCAGCGAAGCGAGCTGTGCAATCACGCGTCGGTCGTTGCTTGTGCGATCGCCGATGTCGGCGTGACATGTGTCGCAGCGATACCGTTTGAACACAAGCCGCCCCTTGGCGGCCAAGGCTTCATCGATTTTGGGGAACTGGCTCGGCCATTGTGGCGAGTACAATTTCTCGCGCAGTTGGCGTTCGAGGCGAATCAGGTTGCGCAGCACCACCGATGACTGGCCGGTTTGCAAATCGAAGGTGGCGAAGGTTCCCATCACTTCGCCCACGTTGCGCGCGCCCACTTGATTCTTCTCGTTGCTGATGAGCCCATTCCACTGCACAAAGTCGTGCAGCGGTGTGTCCCACAGAAACGGGTAGCTGACGGGAGCGTTGCTGGGGTTGAAGTTTGTGGCATCGCCCGGCGTCGCGTGGCTGAGCACGCGGTTGAAGATCCGCCCCACGGCATCCACGCGCGCATAACCGTAGCGCCCCGCGGCGGATTGGTTTTGTTGTCGTTCAAAGCGCAAACGATCGTAAGCCGCCTTCACGCGGGAGCGAACGTCGTCACGCGCCTTTGCGTCGGCACCAGCGATGGCGGTTGCCAAGCGATCAAACACATCCGCGTTCTGCAAGGCGTTCGCGAGGGCTTGTTCAAGACCCAGCAAGAAGCCTTCCATGTCGGCCATTGCCGGACCGCCATCGATGCGAATGCCTTCGCCTTCATAATTCAGCTGCGCTGTGTGGCACGCGGCGCACGTAAAGCCCACATAGTCTTGACCGCGAAAACTGTCTTTGACGAAGCCCACCGGCAGGCCGTCGGGGTTGTCCCAGTGAGGCGCCTGCGGCAAGTAGCGATAGCGGTTCATGTTGGCGTTG
This sequence comes from Deltaproteobacteria bacterium, assembly GCA_033763315.1. Classification (GTDB taxonomy): domain Bacteria; phylum Myxococcota_A; class Polyangia; order Fen-1088; family Fen-1088; genus JAGTJU01. Next base: position 152,533 of record JANRKS010000032.1, on the reverse strand, counting down.
TCGCGGAACAACGTTTGGCTCTGCGCTTGTTCCAAATGCAGGAAAACGTCGTACGGCACCAGGTTGGAGCCCTGCGTGGTGTTGTAAAACCACAAGCTGTCCGTCGCATCCCACCCCTGGTCGAGGTAGACGACACGCGAGATCTTGTCGCCAAACACATCATCGGCCGGCACCACGGCATGGCGATCGTCGGGGGCCATGAGCCCTTGCGAGGCATACGAACATGCCACCGCGCCCACGCACATAAACATTAGACTCACACGCCAAAGCAACGTCATAGAAAAAGCGACGCGATCCTAAGGCTTCGCGCGAATCTCACAAAGGCCATAATTGCCGGACACCGCCTGTGCGCTGCGGTTTTTGCGCGCGCCTTGGCCCGGGCCGCAGCATCTGCACGTTTGGCACGCCCGCGGCCCAGCGGTGCACTTGCGTCCAGGCTTGGCACGAGCCTTGAAGTTAAGGCACCTGAGGACAAACCAATGCTGCGTGTACGGGACATCATGACGAGGGAAGTGTTCACATTGGAAGCCAAGGCTTCTGTGCTGGAAGCCGCGTGGGCATTGACCCGCCGGCAAATCAACTGTGCCCCTGTGCGAGACGGCGAGGGTAAGCTGATCGGCATGATTTCAAAATCAGATCTCGTGAACCCCGAGCCGCAAGACTGGATCAAGGGTGAAGCGTTGGTGGAAGATCTGATGACGCCGAACATCTTGGGGCTTTACGAAGACGACATGGCCGCCGCGGCCGCCCGTGGGCTTGCGGAATCGCATGTCCACCAAGCCGTGGTCTACAACGATGACGGACAACTGGTGGGCATCGTTGCGGCCATGGACATCGTGAAGGCTGTCGCCCGCGGCGCCGACCTACGAAGCACGGAATAGCGCGCTCACTTCGTCAACAAACTGCGGCGGGCCACGTCGGCCTGCTGGGGTGTCAGCGTGATGGCGCCCGACGGCGTGCCCCAAAACATTAGATTCCCCGCATCGTAAGCGTGGCATTCGCTGCTCGACAACCTTCGATCGGCATTGCCATCGGCCGAGGCGGGGCACGCAGACGTGTCGGCGAGGCCATCGTTGATCGCCGTGGGCGCCCCCGCTTGCGTCAGCACCACAGACTCCGTTGTGTGAAACAGCCCAAGCGCATGCCCGATCTCGTGCGCCAGGATCTGCCCCGCAAACATCGGGTCGCGCTTGAGCAGCGCCGCGCTGACCACCACGCCTGAGCGATCCGTACCGGTCGCCGCGGGAACGGGAATGCCGCCCGACAACGCCCACAATTCCCCGCTGGGCGCCAGGGTCACGTCATTGACCAAGAACAGCGGCAAACCGTCACCGATCGCCAGCTCTGACAGCCGCAGCAACGACTTCAAAGCCGCGGTGTCGCTGCCCAGGGCGGCGTCAATGGCGAGGTGAGCCACCTGCGGCTTGATATTGTTATCAAGTTCAGAACGCGGGGCCTCCTGCAATTCGATCCCCGCTTGGCGCCAAATGTTCCGCGCCCGCTCCATCGCTTGCAGCAATTGAGGCTCGGGCACAACGCCGCCTGCCAGGATCCACTGCACTTGCAAAGCTTGAGTTTGCGGCACCGCGGCCTCTGGGCGCGGATACTTACCCCACACACGTACGCCGATCATTTCGGCGGGCAACGCCGACCGATAGCGGCGAACCGTCAACTTGTACGGCGGCGCCAGCGGCAAAGCCGCCGATGCAACCGGCAATTGCGCCGAGACGGAGCCAACGCCCGATAACGCTCGGTTGATCGAGAACTCGGACGCGTTGGCATCGATCACCACCTTGCCCGTGGCATCCTCAACGCCCAAAGCCAGCCGCTCACCGTCAGCGCCGTCCACATAGAACGCCAGCGACGATAATCCCGTGAGACGATCCGCCCCCGGACCAAGCCAGACTTCCTGGCTGGCAATGCCTTCGGGCACCATCACGCGCCCGCTGAAAAGGCTGATGCGCTCAGAACCTTCAGACGTCACAGGCGGCAAGGAGAAAGTCTCACTGCCACCGTCACAGCCAAACAGCCCTACAAGCGCAGCCAGGCTCCAAAGGCGCAAGAATTGGCGGTACGACACCCTGGGACTTTAACGTAGGGTTGCCCGAATGCACAGCGCAGGGACCGCTTGATTGGGCGGCTGCCGGCAGTATTTTTGCACCAGGCCTTTGCAGTGCATGCGCGCACGGTCACAATGCATGGCGTATGTCAGACATTGAGCCCCGCGAGTTTCTAATCGCCTACTTGGTGTTTCTCCTGAGCACCACCCTGCATGAGTTCGGCCACGCCAAGGTGGGCGATCGGTTTGGTTCACGCTTTGCGGCCGACGCGGGCCTTGTGACTTTGAACCCGCTCGTACACATGAAACGCTCCCCGTTCGGCATGGTTATGATGCCCATCGTGGGCGTGTTGTTCTTCGGCTGGCTGTGGCCCGTGGGCTGGGCGTCGGTGCCGTACGATCCGCTGTGGGGCGCGCGCAATCCCAGCAAAAAAGCGTGGATGTCGCTTTCGGGGCCGCTGGGCAACGTGCTGCTGGCCGTGGTTGCCTTGGGTCTGGCGAAGGCGCTTTTGATCGCGGGGATGTTGGTCGTTCCAGAGAACCCCACACTGCAACACGTGCTGCAGGCCGCAAACGGCGACAGCAACTCGCCGGCGGGGGTGCTGGCTTATGGGCTGGGCGTGATGATGTTTATGAACATTGGCCTCGCCATCTTCAATCTTCTGCCTGTCCCGCCGCTTGACGGCGCCGGTGTGGTGGAGGGCTTCTGGCCGCACCAAACCCGCGTGTTGTTCGACAAACTCCGCGAGGTGCCGATGATCTCGATGATCATCTTCTTCGTGGCTTTCAGCTACGCGTGGAAGTTGATTCGCCCGGTGCAGGTGTGGGCCGCACAGATGTTGATGTGACGATTGTGCCGGCCCACTCCCTGTTCGCAGGCTAAGGCTTGCAGACGAAGAGTATGTTGTTGGCCTCGAGGCGATATTGCGCTTCGCCGAAGAAGCGGTCTGCGTAGAAGAATGTGATGGGGTAGATTTTCCCGGGCTTGAGGCCATGCGAAGCGGCGAGAGAATCGAGAACCACGGTTCCGGGCTCTTGCGTGGAGTGCAAACCGCCAAGGTCGGCATTGGGCGCTAATTTGCCGTTCAAGAAGACCCAAGAATCATCGTCGCTCAGGATGCTGATGAGTTCCTTCTTGCCGCCTTGGTAATAGAACTGGGCCTCGATCTTTACTGTGAAAAGATTGTTGTGAGCTTTGTCGTCCGCTTCAACCGTTTTGGTAGATGCGTAGGTGTCAGGGGCAACGATATCTACATTGCCGAACCCCTTACCGTCGACCGGATAGAAAAGGTACTTGTCATCCGTGCCCACCTTCACGGCAGGCGCTGCGATCGAAACTCCAAGCGCGGTTTCTCTCGCCGTTAGCGTGATGTCCGCTGGTGAATTGACGTTGGGCACGCTTTTCCACCATTGGGTAAAGCTTGCGGCATCCTTCACAACGCCGCCGGCACCTGGCACGTAGACCGGGTTTCCGTCAGCGCCGAGGAAAGTTTCAACCATCCCTTTGACCGTCTGTCCTATGTTCTGTTTCTGGAAATCGGGATGGTCAGAACGGAAGTCCAACACTGACGCCTTGAAGGTCAAACAGCCTTTGCCAGTTGGCATGGGGCCATCAATGCCCGGCGTCAACAGCTTGCCAGTGTCCACGGGAGCTCCCCCCGAACCACCTATGGCTGTACCACCACTGCCACCAGCCGGCGTCGACGTTCCTCCTGTTCCACCACCGCCGCTTCCGCCGGCTTGCCCCGATCCGCCGGTCCCTGGTTTTCCGCCGGAGCCCGTCGCGGCGTTGCCACCCTTGCCTGCCGTGGGGGAGGAGCCGCCTTCAGCGGTGCCACCGCCACCGGAGCCACCCGAGTCGTCATCGTTTTTTCCAGAAGAGCCACCCCCGCAAGACGCGACGATGCCAAGCAATACTAGTTTATGGGCAAGTTTCATATCTCGTGCTCCGTTGAGTGAAAAGGACAGGAGGGACGAACCGTACGTGTCGAAGGTCAAGCGGCATTACTGCTTGGCGGGTGGGCAACCGATTCGCGTCTTGCTGAAGGCAATGTCGTCGTACCAAATGGTCGCAGGGCCAGGGGCCACACCATCGCCGTTGTCTTGGGTCCAGAACCCGAACGACGCCTTATCAAGCGCTGGCACGTACCAGCTGCCCTTGAAGGGATTCTTGATGTCGAAGAATTCGAGTGCGAAGCAAACTGACGCCGCAAAATCGCCGGGGAAAGTGAAAGGACCAACGCGGGCCCCGTTGACGTATGTGCTGAAGTTGGCGTCGATGCTGTTCTCGTCGAAGCCCACTTCCACGCACTGCCATTGACCTGGCTTGACCACGAGGGGGTTGTTCTTCGTGCAGTCTTGCCAAACCGACTTTCCTCCGACGCTGCCGTTGTAGAATTGATGCAGCTTCTGCGATGCCATCGCCGTTCCGCCGAAGGAGATGTAAGCACCATTGGGCAGCGTCAGATTCGGAGACGCCATAGCGCCGTAGAACCGAACCAAGTCATAGTGATCGTTCGGTCCCATTTTCGGTTGCTGGTCGACATAGACCATGAACCGCGCGTATCCGGTTTTTCCGTTGGCCGCTACGTAACTTCTGATCGGCAACTCGGAGAGGCACGTTTGATTTGCGCCGCAGCTCACCTTGAGCGACTTTTGCCCGCTGTAACTCTTTGTGCTGTCAACAGCCGCGACGCCGCCCGTGAAGGGCGCGGGGCGCTGACCCACGGTTCCATTCTCGAAATCGAAAACGACCGAGGGCTTGTCGTAAGAGACCGCCGCACCACCCATGCCAGCGCTCGCCCCGCCTGTGCTCATTGACGCGCCTGCAGCGCCGCCCGACGATGATTGTCCGCCGCCCGCACCACCGGTGCCTTGTCCACCTTGCCCACCGGTGACGCTGGTTCCGCCTTTGCCTCCAGAGCCGGCAGCCGCTGCACCGGCCCCGCCCGAAGGAACCCCTGCACCACCTTCGTTGGCGCCGCCGGCGTCCCCACCCGAACCCTGATCTCCTGCCGTACCACCGGAACCCTGGTCGTCCGCGGCACCACCTCCACCGCCGCACGCATATCCGAGCGTGAGCAGCGCACCGAGCAACAAGGAGGGCCGTGCTTGAATGACCCGAGAAGAAAAACCCGCACCAAAAGTTCGACTCACTTGTACCCCCTTGAGACGAGCAACGCCAAGCCCGGCCGGCCAAACGGACCGATGCGGCGTCGCGGTCTTACCGTTCTATCGCTCAGGTGGCTGTCGGGCAGTAAACGCGCGTTAATCGGCGTTCAACTTTGTGCGCTTCTCGGCCGTTGGCGGGCATCTGCGTGTGGCTTCGTCTTGTTTGCAGGCCTTCGCGTCGTTGAGCGGATGAGAGAGCCGACGCCGCTTAACGATCGTAGCTGATATCGGAAGAACTTCTCTGTCACCATGAGAACCATCGCCCGATGTCTTCACGGATGTTCGGGCGCCGCCTAAGGATCTGCCGGGAGGCTCGCAATGAAGTGCAAAGCGAAAAGGTACCGCGTCACCGAAGCGTCCGGCGCGCTCTGCCTCAAAGGCCAATGGCACGTTCTTGCGGTCAATCGTCCGTAGTCCGAATCGGGTCTTGGTCGATCAGGGATCGTCTCACGGACTCATCTACCTTCGCAGTGGAGTTTCGTTATGCTGGATAGGTACGTTCGATTTTTTTCCTCGGTCGCGACCATCACCACGATCGCCTTCGCTGTGGCTGCATGCAGTGGCACAGTAGGCGAGGCATCAAACAGCGCCGACGATGATTCAGGCGGAAGCGGCGGCGGCAATGGCGGCGGAAGCGGCTCGGGTGCGGGTGGCGACGGCGACGGCTGCGATTCGGTGCTTCCCGCACAACGACTGTGGCGGCTGTCCCCGCAACAGTTCAAGAATTCGATCGCCGCTGGTTTGGGTGTCACGGATGTGGACGTCAAGGGGGCCCCCGGAGATTCCGTGGACGTAAGAACCGGTTTCGCCAACAGCGCAGATCGCGCCTATGTCAGCGACGCTTTGGGCACAGTGTTCTCGAATCAATCGGAGTTGGCCGCCACCAAATTCTCAGAGAAGGTAAGCACACTTTATACCTGCCTTGCCGCCGCCACGGTCACTGACGCTTGTGTGAATGAATTCGTCGGCAAGACGGGCAAGAAGCTGCTGCGACGTCCGCTCACTTCAGAGGAGACATCGCGGTACGGCACCTTCTTCAAAAATCAACTCAAAGCCCGGAACCTCAAGTCAGCGGCCAAGGTCACGACTCAAGCGTTCTTGATGTCGCCCGGCTTTCTCTTTCGTTCCGAGTTGGGCGAAGCCAACCAAGGCACTTTGGACCAATACGAAATCGCATCGGCGCTTTCCTACAGCATCGCAGATTCGCCCCCCGCAGACGACTTGTTGGCTGCGGCCGAATCCAAACAACTGACCGATCCCGCACAACGGGAAAAGTTTGCGCGCGCCTTGTTTTCCACCCCCGCGGCGCGAGACAAGTTTGCCGACTTCATCTATTGGCAACTGCAACTTTTCAAGGCCGAGGCCAAAGCCAACGAACTGGGAACGGATGTGGTGGCGGGGTTGGTCGCTGGAACCAAGGCATTCGTGAACGATGTGCTGGCCGGCGCAAAACCCGATCTCAACACTTTGATGACCAGCAATGTGATCTTTCCGAACGCCGCCACGGCATCGCTTTACGGGGTGACGCAAACTTCCCAAACTCCGGTTCGCGCTGAAGTGCCTTCAGACCAGCGCTTTGGTCTGTTTACCAACCCGGCCTGGCTCGCTGCCTTCAAGGGGCCCATTCATCGCGGAAAGATCGTGAAGAATCTATTCCTGTGCGAAGACATTCTGCCGCCGGGCGGCGTTGATCCGGCAGAGTTGCTCAAGCAGCTCCCCATGCTTCCTGCCGGCGCCACAGAACAAGAGGCCTGGGCGGCTTTTCAAGACAAGAACAAAGGCTGCGCCGCGTGCCACAAAACCTTTCAGCCCCTGGGACTGGCGCTTGAAAACTATGACTCGAAGGGCAAGTACCGCACCAAAACCGCATCCGGAAAGGACGTGATTGCTGCAAGTGAGATCGAGGGCGCCGAGGGATGGAGCGGCAAGTTCAGCGGACCAGGAGATCTCATCAAGCAAATCGTTGACAGCGAAAAAGGCCAGGATTGCTTTGCCGAGCGCTACTTGACTTACCTTTGGGGGGCTCCCGTGAAGGACCAGGGCACTTCTTGCGTCGCTGCGCAGGTCGCCCAAACGTTCAGAGAAAACAAGAGCGACTTGCGAGAGCTGGTCGTCGCCGCCGTCAGCAGCGGTTCCTTTATCAAGCGTCAGCCACAGCAGTGAAAAGGAGAACTCCAATGTGGGAACAAACACGTCACCGCATTTCGCGTCGTAAGTTGTTGCGAGGGATTGGCGCCGGATCGTTCCTGCTCGCGCCTTTCGTGAAAAACCGCCTGGTTGAGGCTGCGACGGGCGGCAACTTCCTTGCGTTCTTCACTCCAAATGGTCACGTTCGCTCCGCGTTCGGCGGCAGCGGCGCTGGAACGTCGTTCACACTCAAGCCATCGCTGGCACCGCTTGAGGCCTACAAGGCTGATTTTATGGTGTTGCAAGGGGTGAACAACAAAGCGGCATCCACATACGCAACCCACGAGGACGCAAACAAATTTCTTTCCATGTACTACGGCTCGGGCGACTACCAACACACGTATGGTCCGTCGTTTGACTTTGAGCTTGCGGCGGCGCTGGGCGCGCCCAAGCCGCTGAACATGGGTGTGGATCCCACGCCCCCAAATGGTTTTATTTATTCCGACATCAGTTGGGTTGCCGGCGACAAAAGCGATCCCAAGTGGATCAAACCTTTGGACTCGTTCAATGCGGCGTTTGGTGCCGGAACACCTGCTTCGGGAGGCGATACAGGAACGGCCGCGCTCACGGCGCTCTTGGCCGAGCGCAAGAGCGTGCTCGACTTCGTCAAAGACGACATCTCGAAGCTCAGCGGACGTCTTGCCGGCAAGAACAAAGAAAACCTCGACCTTTACACGTCAGCGATTCGCGAAGTTGAAAAAACCTGGTTGATTGCGGGCGGCAATCCCAACACGTCGGTGCCCACATGCAACTCGGGGGCGGCGAAAACGACAGCCACCGCCGCAGGTGCGGGCAATGGCATCGCACGCTTTAAAGCCCAAGGGGAGGCGCATTTGGATATTGTGCTCACCGCATTCGCGTGTGGCGTCCGGCGCGTCGGAACTTTGGTGTGGGGGCCAGAATCAAGCGGCGTCAACCCGACCCGATCGGGTGGGCCCGATCATCACCAAGTCAGCCATGGCGAAGGCAACCTGCCTGGTGAGTGGGAAGCCATTGATAAATGGTACGCGGGTGAGTTCGCTTATCTGATCAAAAAGGCGCGGGAAATTGGCGTCTTGGACGACACCATCACCGCGTGGGGCAGCGGTATTTCGGAGCAACACAACCAGCTCAACATGGTGTGGTTGCTGGCTGGAGGAAAGAACAAGGGCATCCAATTGGGCAAGGCTGTGACCTATCCTTTCACCGGCAATCCCAATGCCTTTCTCGCGGATTCGCACGTGGAGGCCCAGCGCTCGGCCAACGCCCACCAGGGCGACATCTACGTGTCCGTACAGAAGGCCTTGGGCGTGAACAAGGATTACGTCGGTGACAAGCAGTGGTGCCGTGGCGGTTTCAAGGAGATATTCGCCGGTTGATGAAGCGCCGTATCACCCACCAACGGCCTCGAAACGCACAACGACGTCGCCCCCTTCGATGACCACGTGAACGCGGCCGCCGTCGTGTTCGGCGAAGATGTCGAACGCCGTGGTTTCCAAACGCCGCGTGAGCACTGAAGCCAAGCCTCGCGCACCCGTTTCTCGATCGAGGCTTTCTTTGACCACATGTTCAAGCACGTCGTTGTCGAGCTGCAACTCGAAGCCTTCATCCGCATACTCAGCCACAAGCTTGGCCACGACGTTGTCGTTCAAAATCGAAAGCAGCGTGCTGTGATCCAATGCTTCGAACGGAATGACACGCGAAAACCGCGCCATGAGCTCTGGCAAAAAACCATACGTTTGAAAGCTGCTGATGTGCTCAACGTCTTGCACCGTGAACCCCGTGCCCGACGAAGGCAGTTTGGCGCCCCCTTCGCGGCCAAAGCCGATGTTTTCGAAGCCTTTGCGTTGGCGGCTGATGCTGTGAAACCCGGAGAAGGCGCCCGCGGCTACGAACGCGACATCGGCGGTGCTCATCATCACGTTGTCTGAATAGCTGCTGTGCCCCATCTCCAGTGGCACCACCACTTCAGAGGATTCCAGCATCTTCAAAAGTTCGCGTTGCACGCCAAGACCCGTCACGTCTTTGGTGGTGCCTGCGCCCGCAAACACGGCGCTGTTTTGGCCTGACGCGATCTTATCGAACTCGTCCAAACACACGATGCCCACCTGCGCGAGCAATGGGTTGTCGTCGGCGGCCTGCAGGAGCCGCGTCAAAATCGTGCTGGCGTCTTGCCCCACGTAGCCGGTTTCTGAATATGTGGTGATGTCGATGATCGCCGTGGGCAACTTCAGGATCTGCTGAAACAGCACCTCAACCAGGTGCGTTTTGCCCGAGCCCGTGGGGCCCATCAGTAACGAGTTCGTCTTGGGCAGCATCTCTTGCCGGTTGGCCCCGTCGAGGTGAATGCGCTTGATTCGCCTCACGTGGCGGTAGGCCATCAACGACATCGCCTGGCGCGCCAACGTTTGACCCCGGTAGCCAAGCTCTTCCATTCGCGCATAAATGGCGCGCGGCGACATGTCGGGCACGTCCCTCAGGTACTTAAGAAAGTGCTCCTGCCCCGACTTGCGGTACCGCTTGACTGGCTCCACGGACCCTAACCTTACACCAGGCACGTGCCAGAACCCAACCCGGCTTGCAAAGCGTCGTTGACTCGGGGGGAATCGACTGGGAAACTGCCGCGTCCTTAACCAGTTACACCCCTGCGGGAGAACCAATGTCCGAGTATTTGTTTACGTCCGAAAGCGTCTCTGAAGGCCACCCCGATAAGATGTGCGACCAGATCTCTGATGGGGTTCTGGACGCCATCATCAAAGACGACCCCACATGCCGCGTGGCCTGCGAGACCCTCACCAAGACGGGCTTCGTGATGCTGGCGGGTGAGATCACCACAACCTCGGTGGTGGATTATCCCACGATCGTGCGCAACGTGGTCAAGGACATTGGCTACGACAGCTCCGACGCCGGCTTTGATTGGAAGACCTGCGGCGTGATGGTGGCCATCGAACAACAATCGCCCGACATCGCCCAGGGCGTTGACGGCAAGGGCGTGTACACCAAGGACGACCAAGGCGCCGGCGACCAAGGCATGATGTTCGGTTTCGCATGCGACGAAACACCCGAACTGATGCCGATGCCGATTCAGCTCTCGCACCGTTTGGTGCGCAAGCAGGCTGAGATTCGTAAGAAGGGCAAAGTGGATTTCTTGCGTCCGGACGCGAAGAGCCAGGTGACGATTCGCTACGACGAAAACAACCAACCGTTGGCGATCGACACGGTTGTGCTTTCCACGCAGCACAACGAAGCCGTGAAGTACAAGACGCTCAAGGAAGCCATCATGGAGCTTGTGATCAAGCCCGTGCTTCCCGCGAAGCTTATCAACAAGCAGACCAAGTACTTCATCAACCCCACGGGTCGCTTCGTGGTGGGTGGCCCCATGGGCGACTCGGGGCTGACGGGCCGCAAGATCATCGTTGACACCTACGGCGGCATGGGTCGGCACGGTGGCGGTGCGTTTTCAGGCAAGGATCCGTCAAAGGTGGATCGCTCGGCTTGCTACTACGCGCGCTACATCGCGAAGAACATCGTGGCCGCTGGCCTCGCCCGCCGCTGCGAAGTGCAGCTGGCATACGCCATCGGCGTCGCGAAGCCTGTGTCGTTGTTCGTGCAAACGTTTGGCACCGGCATCATTCCTGATGGCGAGATCAGCAAGCTTGTGGATGCAAACTTCGACGCACGCCCAGCCGCGCTCATCCGCGAGTTGGATCTGCGCCGCCCGATCTACCGCAAGACGGCGTCTTACGGGCACTTCGGCCGCACAGAGCCTGAATTCTCTTGGGAGAAGACCGATAAGGCCGAGGCCCTCAAAGCGGGCGCTGGCAAAGGCATTTCAACCAACGGCCACACAAAATCCGTCAAAGCTAGCAAGGCCGAGAAACCAGCCGCAAACGGCAAGAAAAGCCGCGTGGCAGCGGCTTCGGCTTAACACGCCTTGACCGTGACGAATCCGTCCACAACAACGGCCGCCTCACCCGCGGCCGTTGTTGTTTCGAATGAAGCGCGGCCCTTGCTGCTCTCGATGTTGCGCTCGCAGGCCTACCGCGAGTTGGCGGCGGTGCAGTTGCTGGAGCAAGCGTTGACGTTCATGCCGCACGAAGAACACGCACGCCTGCGCCACCAACAACACGAAGAGGGCGCGCACCTGGAAGCCGCGTTGACGTTGTGGCAAAGCGTGGCGGGCGCAAGCCGGCAAGCGTTGGTGGACACCGCACGCGCGCGTTTGCAAGAGAAGCCGCTGCCGCTCGTCCGCACGCCCCTTGATGTGGCGATGGCGCAGTTCGTGTTCGATCGCGCGGGCTACTTCGTTCTGCGTGAATACGTGAGCGGATCGTTTGCGCCTTACGCACAGATCGCTGCCGCCATCGTGGCGGAAGAAGAAGGCCACCAAGACGATGGGGCACGCACGTTGATTCCCCTGGCGCACGCGCAGCCACGGGAGGCACAAGCCTCGTTCGAGGTTTGGTTTGCCACGTCCCTTCTGTCGTTCGGCAGACCTGGCAGTGACGGCGATAAGCTTGCGGTGGCGCTGGGGCTTAAGCGTCGTGGCGCGGGCGCCGTGATGCAAGAGTATGTTGAAAGTTTACGGCCAGGCTTGCAGGCGGCAGGGCTGCGTTTTCCCACGCGGAGCCCGGCCGCAGCAGGGCCCCTGCGGCTTTGAAGCGCCTCAGCTTTTGGAGGTGATGAGGCCCGCGCGAATGGCTGCCGATACGGCCGCGGCGCGGTTTGATACACCCATCTTGGCGAGGATTTGGTGCACGTACACGCGCATCGTGCCTGCCGTGAGGTTCATTTGCTCTGCGATCTCACGGTTGCTGGAGCCGTTTGAAATCATTTCAAGAATGCGAACTTCGCGCGCCGACAGCGATTCCTTCTCAGCCGCCGTGCCCAGCACCTGAGCCAGGGGCTGCGACAAATACGTTTGCCCCCGGGCGACCGTTCGAATGGCGCGCAGGAGCTCGGACGGATCGGCTTCTTTCGTGATGTAGCCACGCGCGCCGGCATCCTGCGCCCGCTGAATGTCGCCCGGCTTGTCGTAACTTGAGACCATCAAGATCTTGGCGTTCTTATCTTGATGGCGAATGGCCATGGTGGCGCGCGCGCCGTCCAGTCCCGGCATGCGCACATCCATCAAAACCAACGACGGCTTGTGCTCACGGTACTGAGCTATAGCTTGTTCGCCGCTGTTGGCCTCAGCCACAACCTGCATATCCGGCTGGGCATTGATGAATTCCTTGATGCCAAGCCGAGCCACAAAGTGATCGTCAACGATAAGAACTGTGGTGACGCCCGTTTCGGCCATAACTTATTTAGCCTATCACATAAGGGGAATCGACTGGATTTCAGAATGGCCTGCCTCTTGCGCGGCACCCAACGCTTTCCTCTTAGCTGATCGGCCGGAAGTTCGCCGATTTCCGTGTGCTAATTCTGACCGAAAGGGGTGTGCCCTTAACGCACCTGTACCCCTGCAAAATCGTCAAAGTAGTAGACACCGTCGCCTGGCTCGTCCTTGCGGCTGCCGATGTAAAGCGCCACTTCGATCACCGCCTCCGGCCTAAATACAGGGCTGGTGTTGGGTGAGTCGGCGTACTTCACGTCGTGAACCAAGGCCGCATAGGGCACCGTGACCAGGCGTGGTGCGGAGTCTCCCTTCTTCGGAAAGTACTCAAAATCCCAAAGATCGTGGATGTTCTTGCCTTGTTCGTTCGCGATGTTGAATTGAAACATCAACTTGCGGCCGGACCCATCGGGCTTTAACCAGAACCGCGCGGCGTTCGTGCCACTGAGATCCCACTTCGAGACCCGGCAAATCGCCGCATACTGTTTTCCTTCTTCCTTGCTGGTGCTGTAAGCGAACCTTAGGCCGTATTTGCCGCTCGCATGCTCCTTAACATCGAGCGTCTGTACGGCGCCACCACCGTGGGGTGGCCGGTACCAAATCTTGGCAAGCTCTTGGTCATTGGCGTAGTGCTCAAAATCTTCAATGCCCACCGTCTTGGCCGCCGCAGCGGCTCCCGCAGGCTTGCGCCGTGCAGGCGAAGCCACGGCCGTGAAAGAGGCAACACCCAAGAGTGAGCAGACAATCAAGACTCGAACAACAACATCGTACATATGAACAACTCCTTCATGGTGGGAGCGACGCCATCACAACGTCGCCATCAACAAACTCGTCACGCAATGCCAGAACTTTTGCGCTGAACGACCACCTTCACGGTCGTTCCGCTGCCAAGGCTAGACGTTAAAGTGAGCTCGGCAGCTAAGCTGTCAGCGCGTTCTTGTAATCCTTGCAGTCCAAAATGAAGCGGCTTCGCGCTGTCTTGCGCGTCGAAGCCCTCTCCATCATCGCTGACCTCCAAGGTGAGATCGGTGGCCGTGTATTTGATGATGATGGTAAGGCAACTGGCTTGCGCGTGAGCCAAAGAATTGACGATGGCTTCCTGGGCTATCCGCGTGAGCTGCCGAAAACTGTTTTCCTCCAACTTCCACTCTTCGCCGCTGACATTGAAGTCCACGTTCACGTCGCCCGACAAGCGCGTTTCATCGGCCAACCTTTTTAGGCTTGCCACCAAACTATGATCGCCTGACGTTGAAGCGCGTAGATCATGAATGGCGTGCCGGGCTTCTAAGCGACACTGCGACAAGATCATCTTCGTTTCCTCTGTGATCTTGTCGGCCTCCTGCGGGTCGCTGGGAATGACTTGGGTCAGGCGCGCCAGGTGGTACGAAATGCCGGTAAAATACTGCGCGAGTGTGTCGTGAAGTTCGCGGGCCACGCGGTTGCGCTCTTGGAGCACGGTTTCCATCTTCAGCCTGTGGTACCGAAGACGAACCATCGCGACGATGCCGAGGACTGGCAATACGGCCGCGGCAACGAGAAACCAAAACGTCGGGCGCTCGCGGAAACCGCGCAGCCTGATGGCTTTTGATCGTGTGACGGCCCCCCAAGTTTGTCCGTCTAACACCGGTCTGGCTTCAAACGAATAGGTTCCTGGCCCAAGGTTCGCGTAGCGCAGAAGACGTTCGCCTCCTGCCAAGCGCCAAGCGGTTTCAAGCGGCGCCAAACGGTACTCAACATCAACCCGGTGTGGTACCTCGAAGTTGGGCAGCGCCACCGTAAATTCCAAAGCGCCTAACCCACCAGGAGGAAGATCGCCTTTGACGGCCTGCTTTGCATCCGACACAACCCCATTGAGGCGCACCGATTCAAGTTGCACGTTCGAAAAACCGGTTCGGTCGTCAACGTCGCGCGATGAGAGGCTTGCGAGACCCTTGTCCAAAGGAACCAAAACCTGCCCATCGTGAAACAGCAACGGTGAGGTGAAGCTTTGCACCGTGATGGGCGAGGCGAGGCCATCTGCCACGCCGTATGTATGACTAGAGATGCGCGTGGACCGACCGTCGGCAAAATCATCCAGATGCTTCTTCAGCACACGTGCCACACCGTTCTCGCTGCTTATCCACAGTTGCCCCTGGTCGTCTTCGGCGATGCCGTGAACGCTTTGAGCGCTCAGACCTGCGGCGCGATCAAAAACATGAAATGCGCCGTTTCGGAAGCGAACGAGTCCGTGCGCCTGCGTTCCGATCCACAACGTTCCTGCCTTGTCCTGATAAAGCGAGATGAGATCGTTGGTGGGCAGGCCATCTTGCTTAAAGAACGAGACGCTGCCGCCTTGCCACACCCTTCGCAAACCGTTGCGGCGCAAACTGATCCACACGCCGCCTTCCTTGGCATTGATGATCGCGGTGGGCGAGAACTCGCACTCGTCGTCCACCCTCGGCGTCTTATCAACAGATTTATCAGGTTCAACGCACGCGCCATTTTCGAACGGCACACGCACGTCCTTGCCAAGCCGACGCACGTATACGTCGCCCGAAAGCGTGCCCAGCCACAAGTCGCCGTTCACATCTTCAAGCAATGTTTGAATGTTGCGCAAAGCTAACGACGAAGCGTCGCCCACACGCTCAACGTGATCGCCTTGTATGTGAAAGGTACCTTGATCACATGTGCCAAGCCATACGCCTCCCGTGCGCGCTGGATACACACCACGCGGGCACCAAGTGGCCAGCTCGCGTCCGGATTCATACCGCCGATCACCACTTTTGCTCCGGGCGACAACAGATTTCAGCTGCGTCATCCACAAGGCGTTTTGTGTGTCGACTGCCAAACCAAAGACGAGGGGAGCCTCGTCGCCAGCAGAATGGGTCTCCATCTTGACGCGGGAGTGGCCCACCCGAATGACGACGCCCCAATACGTTGCGATCCACATGCCGCCTTCTGTATCTCTTCGCAGCGCCACCGTGGCTAGGCCGTTGAAGAACCGTTGCACCAGTTGCCCATCGACAAGCCTTCCATACCCTCCATTCCACCCAACCCAAACGCCGCCAGCGCCATCAATCGCCAAGGCCGTAAAGCCTGCTCCACCGGCACGCTCGCTGTTTGTGGCCAAGCGAAGTGTTGTCTCGCCCGTGGGGGCAATGCTGTAAACGCCTGCCTTCACAGCAGACACCCAAAGCTTGCCTTCGCCATCCTCCGCCAACGCGGCGATGGGGCCCAAGTCACCCACGCGCTTCGCAGCGCCTGCGGTGATATGAAAAAGGCCACTGCGCGCGCCAACCCAGACGCCGCCATCACGCGAAGCCTGCAGCGCATAGATGGGAGCCTCACCAAGCTCGCGGACGGGCTCGCAACCTGGGTTGGATCCCAACCGAAGCACAAATAGACCCGAAGACGTGCCAATCCACAACGTCTCGGGATCGGTGGCTGTCATCGCAAGGATGGCGCGGCCCGCGAGCGCCTTGCCTGTGCTGATGGCCTCAACATTCCCATCGGTCACGCGTGCGACGCCCGCGCCGTCGTCGAGGCCAAGCCACAGTGCCCCGGTGCGATCCTTATAAAGAGCACGCACCACGTTGCTGCGCAGGCCTGGTTGTTCGGCCGAGGTCAAGGTCACAAAATCACGGCCGTCAAACCGCAGCAGCCCGCCGTCGGTTGCGGCCCACAGGAAGCCATCCGCCGTTTGCTCGAGCGCAAAAACCTTCTGCGTTTTGTGCCATGACCCCTGAACCACAAAATCTCCTGCGGCAGCTCGACTTGCGCCGGCAGATGACAGCCAAGCCAGGAGCAAATGTGCAACCACAAGCGAGCGGAACACGCGATCACAATCCCAAGTTCAGCGCCATCGCTCCACGCCGAACTCGGCGCGGAAGGTGTCGGAGGCCACCGGCACGAAAGGCGACATGCATTGGTAGCGGCCCTTAGCCTTGACGGACTGACGTGATGATGCCCTCACGAATGGCGGCGGAGACCGCGGCCGCTCGGTTTGACACGCCCATCTTTGCCATGATCTGATGGACGTAGACGCGCATCGTTCCAGGTGTGAGGTTCATCTGGGCGGCGATGTCACGGCTGCTTTGCCCACTTGAAATCATATCGAGGATGCGCACCTCGCGCGGTGAAAGGCCCCCCGCTGGCCCCAGCCCGCCCAGCAAGGGTGACAGTCGTGGCGATATGTAGCCTTGTCCTTCCGCCACCGTGCGCACGGCGTGCAAAAGCTCAGAAGGATCCGCTTCCTTCGTGATGTAGCCCAAGGCGCCTGATTCTTGCGCGCGTTGGATGTCGCTCGGTTTGTCGTAGCTCGATAACATTAAGACGCGTGCATCTTTGTCGAAGTGGCGAAGCGCCACCGTGGCGCGCACGCCATCGAGCGTCTGCATGCGCAAGTCCATCACCACAACCGTGGGCAAGTGTGATCGATACGCGGCGATGGCTTGTTCGCCGTTGGCAGCCATCGCCACCACTTGCATGTTGGGCTGGGCGTTGATGAACCTTTTGATTCCCACGCGCGCAACGAAATGGTCATCCGCGATGAGAACGGTGATCGCATCAGCTTTTGCCATGTATCAAAAGCTATCACAATATCCCATTCGCACCACATATTGCTCACGGGGATCGACCATAGTCATAACGCTTGTTTGTGCCTAAAGGGTTAGGTCTTGCAAGCCCACATACGCACGCGCAAGTTAGCGACATGCTTCGAACACTCCGTTTGATCGCCGTACTGCTTGCATTGGTGGCGGACTCATCAGCACGCGCGCAAGACGCGGTCCCGTGCACAACAAGCGACGGCGGATACCCTGGACAACATGTAAGCACACCAAACGATTGGATCTATCCGGTGTGGTCGGCTGCATGCAAATCGCTGCCAACACCCAACGCCCAACTCGCGTGCGCAACTTTTAATCTGGAAGATTGGCCGCGCCTGTCACGTTACGCAGCCGCGAATGCCTGCGTGCCAGGCGCCAAGGCGGGTGAAACGCGCGTTGTGTTCATGGGGGACTCCATCACCGACAACTGGTCGTCGCCCCGCATGGGAGGCTTCTTTCCGGGAAAACCCTACATAAACCGCGGTATTTCGGGACAGACCACGCCACAGATGTTGGTTCGCTTTCGAGCCGATGTGATCGCACACAAGCCTCAAGCGGTTGTGATCTTGGCGGGCACGAATGACATTGGCGGCAACACAGGGCCCACCACACTGCAAGACATCCAAAACAACTTGGCCAGCATGGCAGATCTCGCGCGGGCCAACGGCATCGCGGTGGTGCTGGCCTCTCTGCTGCCCGTTTCAGGCGAAATCAAGGGCGCCGATGGCAAGCCGTTGTTCTCGCCGTCGGCGCGCAGGGTGAACATGAACAGCCAACTCAACGCGTGGCTGAAAGACTTTACGCGAGCCCACAAGTACGTCTTCTTGGATTATGCGCACGCGCTGACGGACGCGCAGGGCAACTTCGATTCACGTTACACTTACGATGGTCTTCATCCCAACGCCGAAGGGTACGCGGTGATGGCACCGCTTGCCGAACAGGCAATCGCGGTGGCCATCAAGAGCCGCAAGAAGATGCGATGAATCCTATGCGGCGCTGCCTCAGGCGAAGTTAGGCCTTCATAGCGGCCAGCTCGCCCTTGGTGTTGACGCCGAACGCTTTCGTGGGCACGCCCATGCCGTTTGCGATCGTCGTAAAGACATCACCGTTGGACGGCACGGCATCGCCTTTGTCACCATCGGCAAAACGCACGCCATCGCCATCGTATGAAAGTGCCTGACCTGTTTTTAGGTAACCGCCAAGCTGTCCCGCGGTCAACCATTTGGCATTGGCTGTGGAGTGTCCGGGTTGGGCCAACTCGCCACACCACAACACGCACGTGTGATAAAGCAGCGATTTGCCGTCAGACTCTTTGACCGCGCTTAACAGATCCAACACTTCTTTGTAGATCTTCGTAAACTCGCCGTACATCTTTGTCGCTTGATCAACAGGACCACTCTTGGAGCCCACATCAAGCCCATGCACCATCTCATGAGGCGACGCGAATCCGGCGGTGCCGCCGTAGAGGCGTCCCGGAGGATCCTCAACGTGAATGGCGAAGATGCGCGTGATATCGCAAGCAAACGCTGCCTGCATCAGCAACGGCACTGTGGGCCGCGTGTTTTCCCAGATCAAGGGATCGTAATAGTTGCTCTGCACCTTATTGGCTTTGACGCCCATGGGGGCTTTGCACGCCGAAAGGGGACCGCCAGCGCCGCCACCGCCCGACATCAAATCGATGCGTTGTTTGAGGTCCGTCACCAGCGTCACATGTTGATCCAGCCGCTGGCGTTCAAACTTGCCCAGCTTCTGCTCCACAACCTTGTACTCCTTTTCCAAGTACTCAAGGGTGGCCTTGCGTTGCAGCGTTTCTTTGTCCGGCATGCTTGGCGATCCACCCGTGGGCGGCGTTCCGTTTGGGAACAGACGCTTATATACGGTTAAGGCGTCCCGCTCAGGAAGCACGGTCTGACCGGCCGCAGATTGATAGGGCTGCCCCCAGGTTTGAACGTTTGGCCGCTGCTCAACGATCGCGGCTTGCACCAAGGGCACGGCGGTTGGCGGTTTGCCACCATTGGCGGCCTTGAGGCCATCGGCGATGTAGTAATCGATTGAAGGGCCACCCGCCTTGGCGGTTGCACCTTGCGTCTGAATGTTCGCCGTAAGCGAACTCGATTGGCCGCGCGCATGGCCGCAGGACAGATCGTCTTTGCTGCCAGGGCCTTTGAGTCCCTTAAAGTCGATCCCGTCGAGCAGGATGAGATCTTGCTTGTACGGCGCCAACGGCGACAGCAACGGGCCCAGCGTGAAATTGGTGCCACTTCCTTGCGGCCGCCACAACCACGGCATGGTGCCGTGTTGACTATAAAAGATCACGAAACGCTTCGGCGGTCCGCTCGCCGCACGCGCCACGCGCAGGTTGGGCAAAAATAGGGAGGCTCCCGCGAGCCCCAAAGCCTTGGCCAGATCACGTCGGTTCATGGTCATGGGAAACTCCTTTACTGCTCAATGGGAGCGCGGTACCGAAACTGGTTGCTCTTTACGGTGGCCAATAAAAGCGATTTGAAGCTGCCGTCGTTCTTGACCACTTCATCGGCAGCCGCCGCCAAAGTGCAGCCATCTTCTTGCACCTGATCGCGAGCCAAAGCGTAGTGAAAGAAGTTGTTTACAAAGCATTGGGCGACTTGCTCGCTCTTCGAGATCTTCTCAATCAGTTCGATGGCGTTCGCGAATTCACCGTCTGCGTCGTATGTGTCGGTCAAAGCGCCGCTGGCATCGATCGGCAACACCTTCTTTTGTGAGCCCACCGTCTCTGTGGTTTGCCAACGCCCGAGGGCATCATAGTTCTCGAACGTGAAGCCCACGTCATCAAGGCGCTTGTGGCAGGCTTTGCAATCAGGTTTGCTCTCGTGTTCGCGTACGAATTTCTGCCGCGTCGTCTCTACATCGGTTGCGGCCGCAGGTGGCGCCCCGGGCACGCCGGGCGGGGGGGTGGGTGGAGGCGAGCAAAGCAAATGATCGAGCACGAACACACCACGCTGAACGGGCGCGTGCACCGTCTCGTGTGAAAAGCCGGCCATGACGGCGGCCTGGGTTAGGAAGCCCTTGCGCTGTTTTGGGTCGAGATCGACGGGCTTGAGCTCATCGCCCGAAGCCTTGAGCCCGTAAAGCGGCGCACTGGCAGCGTTGACCCACGCCTTGTTGCTGCCAAGCAGCTTTTGCACACCGCCGCCGTCGCCGAACAGGGCGTCCTCGACAAAAGCCTGCAGGCCTGCGAACGAAGCTTTGCCCATGGCGTCTGTGTAGTCGGCAAAGCGCGTCTTATCTTTCTTCACAGCGGCGGAGTCCACCGATAGTTTCGCAAAACGAAGCCACTGCGCGCTGAATTCAGACAACCCTCGGCGCGCTTTGGGATCTTCCAAGAGCCGGGTGGCTTCGGCGACGATGCCGTTCGCCGTGTCGAGTTTGCCTGCCTTGGCCGCATTCAACAGGTCAGCGTCGGGCGTGGTGCCCCAGAACAGATACGACAAGCGAGCGCCGACTTCGTATCCGGTGAGCTTGAGGCCTTTGCCATCGTCTTTGCCAAGCTCCACAAGGTAGAGCACCTGCGGCGCGCTCAACATCGCGGAAGCGAGCACCGTCATCGCGTCGCTGAAGCCCCACGTGGTGGCGGATGCGTCGTAGAGCGCCTTAAGGCTCTGCTTCTCGTCGTTCGACAACGGGCGACGGTAGGCGCGCAGACCGAAGGACTCGATGAAGGCCGTCGCGCAGGCTGTCTGAGCGGCGGCACCGCTTGGGTTCTCACACGCCGAGACGCCGATCTTGCCGAGGCTCGAGGTGATCTTCTTCGCAACGTTGCGTGCGGTGAGTTCGTATTGTTCAACGAACTGCGCCTGAGCCCCCTGCTGTTCGAAATTGTTGAGATAGCCCTTTTTGTCCGCCGTCTCCGTCGGCAACTGAAGGCCAAGATCATCATCTAACGCGATCGGCGCCGCGAGATCGCGCAAGGTGCGGATGTACTGCGCGTTCGTTAGGCGTGAGAAGGCCGAGCGGGTGACGTTGAGCGATTCGGGGTCGTTGCAAATGAGCGGCTCGTCGGGCACGCGATCCAGCTTCAAACTGGTGCTGCCGCCACTTGAACCGGCGCCGCCCTCACCTCCTTCGCCACCCGCAGCGTCCTCGCTTCCCGCAGTTCCAGAGCACGCTGCAAGCATCAAGACCGCGGCGGGCCACAGTTTCCTGACAACGATCAATCCTGAATTCGTCAGCTGTTTCGACATCGCTAAACTCCACGCGAAGACAAAGAGGGATGTGACTAGTGCGAATGCTGGCTGCTCGTGGCCGATGCAGGCAAAACGCGGTTGAGCGACTCGACCCGCGCCAAGCGCTCTTGCAACGCCGAGTTGTCTTGCAACAGCGCGTTCAGTTGGCGCTCGAGGTCTGCGAGACGCTGTTCGGCCGGCGTGGCGACACGCTGGGCCTTCGGCATGTCACCGCACACCGAAAGACGCGTAACGCCGAGGCGTCGTTGCCAACGGAAAAGTAGCCCCACGGCGATGCCGTGGCGACGCCCGAGTTCGGAAAGCGTCTCATGGTTCAAGAACGCTTCGGTTAAAAGCGCGCGCTTTTCATCGTCTGAGAAGCGACGGCGGCGACCCGCTTGAAGCGGCGGTACGGACATCTTGACTGACGGAAAAGATGGCATGTCGAAAGTCCTTGTTGGTGGGTGTGTTCATGATGCTAGTCGCTACATTCAAAGCAGTCACAGCCGAATGCACAGCGGAGCCCACAACACTTAACAAGCGTCAAGATGTGCCTATGTTGGTTCGCACTTAACGCTCGTGAATGGATCGGACTCTAACTTGCGCAAATGATTACAATCCGAACCCACCCTCATGACCAAGCCAACCGTGCTCTCACGTCGACAATGTCTTGCTGCCACCGCCGCGCTGGCGTGCTCACCCACGCGCAGCCTGGCTTTCACACCGCCACTGGCACCGTTTCCAACGGGCTTTGTCTGGGGAGCTGCTTCGGCCGCTTTACAGGTGGAAGGATCGTTAGAAGCCGATGGCAGCGGAAAAGACATCTGGCAACCGTACTTCCGCCGCGCGGGCGTGACGTTTGCCAACCACACGCCCGCGGGCGGATCCGATCACTATCGAAGGTGGAAAGAAGACGTCGGATTGATGAAGCAGCTGGGCTTGCCGAGCTACCGGTTCTCGGTGCCGTGGCCACGCGTCATGCCGGAGGGCACGGGCGCCGTCAATGCGAAGGCGCTTGATCATTACGACAGGCTCGTTGACGAGCTGTTGCGGGCGTCCGTAGATCCTTACGTGATGCTGTACCACTGGGAGTTGCCACTGGCCCTAGAGCAAAAGGGAGGATGGCGCAACCGCCAGATCGTTGACTGGTTCGCCGACTATGCATCGCTCGTGACCAAGCGGTTGGGTGATCGAGTTCATAACTTTCTTACGATAGAAGAGCCCCAGGTGTTCATCGGCATGGGGTACCTTACGGGTGAATACGCGCCGGGCCACAAGGTGAGCTTCGGCGAATATCTTAACGCCGTTCACAACGCTTTGCTCGCGCACGGCAAAGGGTGCCAAGCCGTACGAGCCCATGCGAAGCTCGCGCCAACGCTTGGTGTTGTGTTTGGTTGCGCCTCCTTTTGGCCAGCAGCAAACACCAAGGCTGACATTGAAGCCGCGCGCAAGCGCACGTTCCTGGTTGAACCGAACAAACACTGGAACAACGCGTGGTACGTGGATCCCGTGCTGTTGGGCAAGTATCCCGAAGAATTCGCATCGCAATGGCCCGCCGACATGCCTGTGATCAAGCCAGGCGATATGGAGTTGATTGCGCAGCCCGTGGATTACATCGGCATCAACGTTTACAACTCGCGGCCTATACGGGCGAGCGCAAAGGCACCGGGATGGGAAGCCTTGGTTCCCGATGGGCCTGCCCAGCCAATGCTCATCAACAAGCAGCTTCTGTGCCCACAGGGGCTTTATTGGACGCCAAAGTTCTTCTGGGAGCGCTACAAGAAGCCGCTGTTCATCACGGAAAACGGCTGTGGCAACGCGGATTGGGTGGCGCTTGATGGCGGCGTTCACGATCCCCAGCGGGTGGATTACCTCACCCGCTTCTTGCGCGAGCTTTCACGCGCGATCAACGAAGGCGTTCAAGTCCGTGGCTATCATTATTGGTCTTTGCTCGACAGTTTCGAGTGGGATCACGGCTACAACCAACGCATGGGCCTGTTCCACGTTGACTTTGGCACGTTCAAGCGCACGGCCAAAGACTCCGCGGCGTTCTACAAAGAGTTGGCGGCCACCAATGGGCGAAACCTATTCCCTGCAGGCGCCGGCCCACGCTGACGTTCACTCTTGCTCGATGCGATAGACGTTGCCGAACAGATCCAGGATGTAAAGTTCACCATCGGCATCTTCGCCGAAACTGGTGATGCCTTGAATCGGCAAAGCGGGATCGCGCAAATCGCTCGTCAAATCAACGTCACATGTGGGCTTGCCCTGGCTCACCACCGTCGAGAAGATCGTGTTCTTAACGTGATCGCCATAGATGTAGCGGCCCTGCAGGTCGGCAATTTTCTTGCCGCGATAGACGTAGCCACCCACCACCGCTCGTGAACAATCCGTCATCGTGCCGCCCGTGCAGGCTTTGCCCATAGTCATATAGGAC
Source organism: Deltaproteobacteria bacterium (assembly GCA_033763315.1). GTDB lineage: Bacteria > Myxococcota_A > Polyangia > Fen-1088 > Fen-1088 > JAGTJU01. The sequence goes on along the minus strand of JANRKS010000032.1, from coordinate 128,574 downwards.
GTCGGATCGGTGGTCACCCCATCCCCAGCGTGAAAGTAATCGATGAGTGGCAGCTCATTCGTGGCGTCGCACGCAAACTTGTGAAACCACGGAAAGCACCGTTTGCCTTCAGCCAGCGCCCAGCCCCAGTTTTTGCCAGCGCTACCCGCAGGGGCATAGTTGATCTCTTCCCAAGTGTGTTCGCCCACATCGCCAAAATATAGATCGCCCGTGACACGATCGAAGCTGCCGCGGAACGGGTTGCGTACGCCTAGCGCCCAAACATGAACGTCGCCGTTTTCCCAGTTACCCGCAGGTCGCTCGGTGGGCTTGTCGACATTGATGCGCAAGATCTTGCAAAGCTTCTCCTTCGGATCTTGGCATTTGCCCACGATCTGCTTTTGGATGTTCGACATACCGCCGTAGAGCTTGTAGCCATCCTCTCCGCTGTCTCCAACCCCTGCGTAAAGCAAGCCATCTTTGCCAAACGCGAAGAATCCACCGTTGTGAAAATCGTCATAATCGTGACGAACAGTGCTGATCGGCCTGGTGGCGCGCTCGGCCTTCTCCGGGTTGCCAGAGCGCTTGCCTTCCGCAATCACAACGTCTCCCGGCGTGCCTTGTGAATACATATCGTTTTGGCTGCGTGTGTAAAACACGAAGAAACGGCCGTTGTCCTTGTAGTTGGGATGAAAGGCCAGCCCCAGCAAACCGCGTTCATTCTCACCATCGGGGCGATACACGCTGGCCGCCATATCGAGGAAGGGGTCGGAAACAAGTTTGCCGTCCTTAAAGATTTTGATGCGGCCACCGCGTTCGGCGATGTAGAGGCGTGGATCGGAGGCGGGTTGCGTGAGCACCATCGGCGTGTCGGCGGTGGTCACGCGCGTGAGCTTAAGCTTTGGGGGCACACACTTGGCTGTTGAAACGGGATTGCCGTTGCCACCCGAAGCGCCCCCCGTATCGGAGCCGGGCTTGCTTCCGCCCGCCCCTGCGGCGCTGGAGGCTGCGCCGGCTGTTCCTCCCGCCGCGCCACCGTTGCCTCGCCCACCCATGGCTGCGCCGCCGGCGCCGCCCCCTTGCTCACTCGTGTCGCCCCCCGCACCTGATTCGCCGCCCGCGCCGTCCTCATCCTTATCCCCACTGGCCTTGCAGGCAGCTACGGCCACTGTGGCCGCGGCCACCACCAAGCAAACGCGTCTAAGCTTCATTTTCGTCACCCTCACACGTGGAAACCTGCCGCACGTCACCAACCGAACCGGTGCACGCGGCAGCGAACAACAAGAGGCTTGCCTTAAACTGAACGACAGGCTTACGCATTTAGACTCCTTGCGAACCATGGAGCCATCCCCGCGGAATCGGCTCGTCTTTCCAAGTTAGCCCCCGCAAGCCTGCGGCGTGTTTATCAGGTGTTAAGCCAGGAACGGAAAACCGCGGGATCCGCTGGGCGGTTTAATGTGCGTTAGTGCGCAGCCGGCTTCGTGCCTCGTATTTAAGGGAAGTGCTGTTTCCCAAACACATTCCGTTCGGCGCGCTTCACCACGCAACATTCCGCAAACAGTCTCCGCCACTCGATGGGCAAGCGTTCGCGGATTTCATGCGCCGCGAGATCGGTCACATGAAGGAATGTGGCCTTGATAGCGTAAGCTTCAACTGCACGTGGTCAGACATCGAAGTCGCGCCCGGCGAATACGACTTCTCAGCGCCGGACACTGTACGTCAAGTATGTGACGACTTGTCGATGGACCACTTCGTGTGGTTATGGCCTGAGCTCACGCCACCTTGGTTCGTGAAGAAGCACCCAGAAGCCTTGGCTGTGGCAGCGAGCGGCTATGTGACTCGTTCTGCAAGCCCAGCGCACCCGATCTTCCGTGCCTACGCGCAGCGATTCTTGGACGCGGCCGTGAGCCGTTATCGTCGTCACCCTCACAACCTTGGTTACAACATTTCCATCGAGGGTGGCCTGTGGTGGAATCAAAAGCCGGACACAACCAACCAAGACGATCGGCTTTGGGATTACAACGAAGCTGCCAATGACGGCTTCCGCGCGTGGCTTCGGGGCAAATACAAATTCATTGCCGAGCTGAACCGCATGTGGCGCGCGCACTTCCGATCGTTCGACGAAGTGCAGCCACCACGGGCCCGATACCACCGCGATCCAGCCATGCTTCACAACCAAGTCGAGTGGCTGGATCACCGTTTGTACATGTGTGACCTGTACACGGATTGGATGAGGTTCAAGATTGAAGTTGTACGCGCCCTCGACGACACAACACCGATCGTCGATCACACTCATCAGGTCGACCCGGCGTTTTGGTCGCAGGATCTGTGGGCGATCGCGCCGCTCGTTGATGCGCTGGGCGTGAGCATGTTCACAAGTGACGTTGCCGGCGATTACATGAGCACCAACTGGCTCATGGATCGACATCGTTCTGCGGCGGCCGGCAAGCCACTGTGGTTGTGGGAATTGCGCGCGGGGCAAACCACGTGGGGCATCACCAACTGGGGCGTGCCGCTTGACGCCGACGACATCGAACGCTTTACGTGGCAGGTGCTAGGCAACGGCGCCACGTGCGTTCAGTATTGGAACTGGCGGCCACACATGGGAGGCGTTGAGGTGGGTGGCCATGGACTCAGCGATCGCGCCGGCCGCCCCACCGCACGCGCCAAGCGAGTGGGAGCTGTGGCCGCAAGCGTGGCCGAGGGGCCCTTGGCGCGCTGCAAACCTGTGGCCGCGCGCATTGCCATCGTTGACAACGTGCGAGCTCGTATCGTCGCCGCGGGCGAGGGCAGCGACGCCGAGGTCGTGAATGCCCAACGCGACTTCTATGCGGCTTGGCGCAGCCAGGGGTTCGCGGTGGATTTTGTCTCAGAGGCCGCGGCCGCGGCGGGTGCGCTCACAAAGTATCAAGTGGCCTGTGTTCCTTTCGGATACGCCATGGCTGATAACGTCGCTGCGGCCCTCAAGCGCTACGTGAACGACGGAGGTCACTTGGTCGCCGGGCTGTTTTTGGCAATGAAAGACGAGAACGGTTTCGGCGAACCCATCGTTCCAGGGTTGGGCTTGCATCATGTATTCGGGTGCGAAGAGAGCTTGGTGCGCCCCTGCTTCTCCGAGCACGACGCATCCACAAGCACGCTGGGCTCGGCCTATCAGGTGCAGATGACGGGCCGCCCGGCTTTGCGTGTGACCAACGCACTTCACCCCAACGCCCAGCTTGTGCCTGGCCAAAAGCTGCACGGCCATAAGTTCGAGGAGGTGCTGAGCCCACAGTCCACAGCGACGGTGATCGCTCAAAACGCGTCTGATGAGGCCGTTGTGGTCGCCAATCGATTTGGCAAAGGCCGGACGCTCTATTTTGGCAGCTTGCCCGGACGCTTAAGCGATTTCGCCGACGATGGCTTTGCGCGGCTGCTCTGCGACTTCGCCACACTGGCGCAAGTTCAGCCGGTTGTGGTTGTGCAACAACGTGGCGACCGCGCCATCGACACGAGGCTGTTGCGTGGCCAAGACGAAAGCGTGCTTGTAGTCATAAACTGTGAAAGCACCGCTGTCGCCGTGAACGTCGCCCTTGCTGGGCTGAGCTTCACGGCGGCGGTTGATCACAGTTCCGGCAATGCCTTGCCCGTGGAGGGCAACACCGTGTTCGTAGAACTGGGCGCACGCACGGCGCGCGCCTTCATCTTATCCACACCAGCGGAGACGAAATGATTGATTTGCAAAAGACGCAGGCGTTCATCGCGCGCGGCGAAACGTCGCAAGTGACGCGGTATCTGCAGGATATCTTGGCGCAACCAGAAGCGTTGGCCCAGACGCTGGCACACTTGGATGGGCCAGGACAACAAGCCGTTCTTGCCGCCGCGAACCTGGTACAACAGGCACGTCGGGTGGTGTTTACCGGCATGGGCAGCGCCTACCTTTCAGCCATGCCTGCGTTCATGGCGGCGGCCCGCTTGCACCCAAATGTGGCTCTGGTTGAGACAAGCGCCTTGCTCAACGAAAGTCCATTTTGCGATCAAACGGTTTATGTGGTTCTGTCACGTTCAGGTCAAAGCGGCGAGATCGCTGACTTTGCCCAATTGTGCCAAGGCCGTGGTGGCACTCTCATTGCGATCACCATGACACCGAACAGCACGTTAGCGCTTCACGCTGATGTCGTGGTGCATGTGCCAGCACCGTTTGATGGCTTGATCTGCGTCAAGGCCCATACAGCGTTGATGTTGGCGGCACTTCTGTTGGTGACAAGCCGCGAAGAACTGGACGCTCATAGAGGCGCGTTGCACGACGCCTTTGGGTTGATGGCTTCCTGCATGCCAGCGTGGCTCGATCACCTGAGCGATTGGCCGCGCCACGCGGATCCTCGCAGCGTTTATTTCATCGGTGCCGGCTATGGCGCTGTGACCGCGGGACTAGGGGCGCTGTTGATCGAAGAAGGGGTGTGGTTGCCCGCGGCGAGCCACAGCCTCAATGGCTTCGCACACGGGCCGCTTGAAGTCGTGGATGAAGCTTTCGCCGGCGTGATCATTGATCTCGAGCCCAACGACGCCACCCGACGCCACGTGGAGAAGATCCGCAAAAATGCGCCGCAGACGTTGATCATCAGCGACAACGCTCGGTCAACTTATGGAGCGCCTTTGCTGGGGCTGCCTTTGCGTGGCCTTCCGTCAGCGTTCAAGCCACTGGTCGCGGCGCCCTCCGTGCAGCTACTGACGTTCGCTCTTGCGGCACGCCGGGGCCATGAGGCCGGAACGATGCGCCACCTCAACTGGCTGGTGACATAGTGTTGTGCATCGGCATCGATGTGGGGGGCACACGCACGAAAGTGGGCGCCGTTGACACCCTATCGGGCAAAGTTGCCGCACTAGAGATAGCCCCCACCATCAAGGACGACGCCCACGCCTTCATGCTGGCGATCGGCTCGACGATCGAAAAGCTGCAGCAGCGCTTGGCCCCAGCAACCTTCGTGGCTTTGGGCATTGGCGTTCCGGGATACATTGAAAGCGGCGTTGTTGACACAACATGGGGCTTTTTGCCTTTCATGGACACCGGCTGCTTCAACCTGTGCCAAGCGTTGCACGCTGCGACCGGGCTGCCTTGCTTCGGCGACAACGACGCGCGGTTGGTGGCGCTTGGCGAGGCGTGCTTTGGCGCAGGCGCGGGGCACCGCCGCTTGTTGGCGCTGACGCTGGGCACGGGGCTGGGCGTTGGCTTCGTCAGCGACCAAGGTTTCTTGGAGGCGCAACCACGCACACACATGGCGGGTCACATCAGGTTGCGGCTTGACGACGCGGCATCCTCCTCGTGCATCTGTGGCCAAAGCGGCTGTGCCGAAGCGCGGCTGTGCGCCGCCGGCCTGCTCACAAATGCACGAGGAAAATTCGTCTCTCCCGAAGCCCTATTCACCGCCGCCCAGAGCCAATCGCACGCAGCGGCGGGGGCGATTGAGCGTTACCTCGCAGACCTTGAGCTTGTGGTTCATAACTTTGCGCTGGTTTATGCACCTGATCGCGTTGTGGTCGGCGGCGGTTTGGCGCTTGGGCTGCAAGCCTTGGGCGTTCAGCCGCGCACGAACGTCCGCTCGTTTACATCGCACCGCCCGAGCGTCGCGTTTGCTGCGCTTGGTGACGGCGCCGGTGTGGTGGGTGCGGCCGTGTATGCGGCAAAGGCCATGCTTGGTGCAGCGATTTAACTCAGAGCAATGGCAGGCCACGCGAACGTCGATCCTACTATTAAGCTGGGCGTCACGGTTGCGGCGCCACCGCAAACAACGGGAGATCGAGCGCATGATGTTTCGCGTATCCGCTTTATTTGCAGTGCTTTTGGCGTTGGGCGTTTCGTGTTCCACAGCGCAGCAAGACGATGACACAAACGCAGGAGGGCAAGCAGGCCAGGAGATGGCGGGAGGAGCGGGAGGCGATGATGCCACGGGGGGCAAAGCCAGTGGTGGTGCACCGGCCAACACGGGTGGCACAGCGCAAGGGGGCGGCGCCGGGCAAGCCGCAGGAGGCAGCGCGGGGCAAGCCGCAGGAGGCAGCGGCGGCCAAGGTATGGGTGGTGCCGGCACAGGCGGGACGCCAACGCCGATGGACTGCGGCGGTCTTGCGTTCTGCAACGGCTTTGAAGGCCTTGGGGCGGGGCCACTTGCCGGCAGTGCGTTCAGCATCGAAGGCGGCACGGCGGCTGATTACCTCGTGACCTCCGAGCAAAAGCACACGGGCGCAAACGCCGTGAAGGTGGCCTCGAAAGGCGCAGAAACGCGCATGCTCAAGGTGGCCGCCGTCGATACGAAAACCGGCGGTGGTAAGACTGTTTACGCGCGTGCCTGGATGTACTTTCCCGAATTGCCTGCGGTAAGCCGTTCTGGCGAACAACCGCATTATCGCTTGGCGCGCTTGTTCGGTCAGGTCAAGGACGCCGCCTTGGTGGGAGCCACGGCGTCCGCGGGCATCGTTGGCGCAAACGGCGGGCGCATGCTTTACATCAAAGAATCAACCAAGAAGGACTGCGCCGCCGATGGGGCCACGTTGCCCGCACAGAAATGGACCTGCGTTGAGATCCGCGCCGACGCCACTGGGTTCGATGCATGGATCGATGGGAAATCCATGGGGATGCGGGGGGCGGTTGCAGGCGACGCTTGTTGGCAAAAGTATGAAAGGGTACTAACGGCTGCGTTCGGCTTCCAGATTGCCGCGGCCACAGTCGACAAAGACTTCACGTTCTATATGGATGACATCGCCGTCGACTCAAAGCGCATCGGCTGCGACTAGAGCGCCGCGGCAGATGGCGAAGACAAACATCAAGGCAGGGTCATCTCGAAGCCGATGGCGTAGTTCTGATGCCTTTTGCCAGCGGTTCTGCCCACGAAGGGATCAGAGTCTCGGAGTTGGCCGCGGCAATCTGAGTTTGGACTTGATGGTTTGATGCCGTCAGCGCTTTGCGCGTACCGAAGCGTCGTCTTGCCCACGGGCTTACGCCCCAACACAAGGTCAACGAACGTGGCCCCCAAACGTAGCGCTGACGATTTGCACGCGGCCTTGGCCGTCTTCCACCTCGAAGCCGCGACCATTCCTCCACTCCACCAGCACCGTTTGATGAGGCGGCGAGATATCGGTGTCCCACGCCAAGGGCGGCACGGGCACAAAGAAGTTCGCGCGAATCATGTTGTCTTGCTGGGTCACCGTTTCGGGCTGCAACGGCTTCCAGGACTCATGCAACGCCGCCACCTTGAAGATCACCTGTCCATACTTTTCCCCCAGCCGGTCGTACTGAGCGTTCGTCAAATGAAGGCGATCAGACGCGTATGAGTATTGGTACTTGGGGCCCACGCAGATGAAATCACCGGGATGCTGCTGACACAACCGCCACATCACCAGCGTCGACAAGGGGCGTGTGCTCAAATTCGTAGGTAGGCCTTGCTGCTGCGTGAGGACCACAGGGATCTTGGCTGTCTGGCCCGTAATCGCCGGGAGATCTGCGTTATAGTCGCGCCATAGCTTCAGTAAAGCTTGTTCGTAGGTTGGATTCGTCCAATCCGTTTCGCCGTGGGTCAAGACGATCGCCGTGACGCCATAACGTTTACCCTTGGCGTTCGCGAGACGCGTGAACGCCTTCACCTCAAACAAGCTGGCAGCATAAGCGGCACCCACTCGATCTTTGAAGACGGCGTCCTTGCTCAACGCTTTGATTCCTTGTCCCGCTTCACCTACCACCGTGTGAACGCTGACGAAATCACCCTTGCCTGCCGCTGCAGCCATCGCAGACATTTGATTTGCCATCGCTGTGTGCGGCGACTCGCCGTAGATGTTGTGGGGATAAAAGCCTGGATAGGCCCTTGCTAACGGGCGAATCGGCTCCACCAGAGACACCACCGAAAGCATGGGATTGGTGGCATCGAACGGAGGGCCTTGAACTGACGGATCGAGCGCCAACTTCAAGTTGGCATAGGGCTGTGACGTCAGAATTGGCGGAGCGCCTTCGGCCCCCACAGACAAGCTTTGGCCTGTGCCGATGATCCCGTGCCAATCGAAATCTTCAGCCACGCGGCTGCCATCCCTATCTGTCGATGTTGATGCGTCCTGAGCGCCGTCGCTGGCAACCACGGCGTCGCGAGCATCGTTCTTGTCCGGTGACGCCGGCTTCTCTGCCCCGCCACCGCCACCATTGTCTGAGGGTTCGTCATCAACGTTGCCACCACTGCCACCTGACTCTTCGTATTCTCGTGGTTCGGACGCCCCGGCACAGGCGACCAATACGAGCAGCACCACCCACAAACGTTGAGCCATCATCGGACGACTGTGCGTTCACCCCTGCCTGCTTGCCATTGCCGTTCATTAAGCCGCCACCATTGCGGCCGCGTTTCTTGGCTGTAAGAGCAAAGCTAAGCCGCGAAGAAACGCGGGTTAAAAGTTGCCACCGGCGCCTCATCCCCTGCTTTTCACGAGCCACCGATTAACGACCGTTGTTCAAAGCTTCTGCGCATGCACGCACAATGACCATGTGGTGACAAAGCAAGTGCAAAGAGACCTATGCGTAACAGCGCAAGCGCACGACGATGACCGGCGACAATCCGTACCTGCTTCGAAGCAAGCGTTACCGGCCGACGAACTTAAGGCCATGCAACAGCGCTCAGACGCCAAGGGCCTGCTTCATTTGGCAGGACACTTGGTGTTCGCGGGGGTAAGTGCGTGGCTCGTTTACGCCGCCGTCAACACCCAGCAAAACGCGCTTTGGATCAGCCTCGCGATGGTGTTCTACGGCTTCACGTTGGTCACCATGTTCGCGATGATGCACGAGACCGTCCATCGCACCGCTTTCAAATCTGCATGGCTCAACAATTGCGTGGCATGGTTCGCTGGTCTGATGTCGTTTTACAACGGCACGTTCTACCGGCACTACCATGGATGGCACCACAGATTCACGCAGATCCCTGGCAAAGATCCCGAGCTTGACGATCCAAAGCCGACGAATCTACCGAGTTACGTCATCGAGATGAGTGGATTTCACTGGTGGGTTGGCAAAATTCGCACCTACGCAAAAATTTGTTCGGGGCGCGCCCAAGACTACCCGTATTTGAATGCAAAGACGCAGCGCCAGGTGATGCGTTCCGTGCGTGCGCAATGTTTTCTGTACGCCACCGCCATCGCCGTGTCGCTGGCCGCATGGCAGCCGTGGTTCTTGTTCTATTGGCTGCTGCCCGTGGCATTGGCACAGCCGCTTTTGCGTGGCTTGGTGTTGGCCGAGCACACCTTGTGCACAAACGACGACAACGCTTTGACCAATACACGCACCACACACACCAATTGGCTCGTGCGGTTTTTGATGTGGAACATGCCGTATCACGCCGAGCATCATCGCTATCCAGCGCTACCGTTTCATCGCTTGGCACAAGCCAACCAAAAACTGGAGCCGCAGCTGGCACACGTCGGAAAGAATGGCTATCTCGCGCTGCACCTAGGCTTCTTCCGCCACTGGTCTGGGAGGCGTTCCGCGTGAGTGAGGGTCATGTGCTGGAGCTCGGTCGGTTTCGTTTGACACGCGGTGGGCGCCTGGCCAACGCCAAACTCGTATACAAGACGTACGGCAAACTGGCCGAAGACCGCTCGAACGTGATTTTGTACCCCACGTCGTATGGCGCGCACCACAGCGACATCGACTGGCTTGTGAGGCCCGGCGGGATCTTAGACTCCGAAAAGTGGTTCGTTGTCATCGCCAACATGTTTGGCAACGGCCTTTCAAGTTCACCAAGCCACGGCTTAGATCCGGGTATCACGTTTACCCACGACGACAACTTGCGGGCACAAGAAACGCTGCTTACGCAGGGGCTCGGCGTGCAATCATTGAAACTGGTGTACGGGTGGTCGATGGGCGCCCAACAAGCCTACTACTGGGCCGTCAAACGGCCACACATGGTGGAACGCTTCGCGGCCATTTGCGGCACCGCCCAAACCACCCCACACAACACGCTGTTTCTTCGCAGCTTGGAGGCGGCATTGCAATCCGACCCGGCATGGGATGGCACGCGGTTCAACGACGTTCCCAGGCACGGCATCCGCACCTTTGCTTTCATCTACGCAAGCTGGGCGGCGTCACAAGCTTTCTATCGCGAACGGCTATACGAAAGCCTCGGTTACGTGAGTCTCGATGATTACGTGAAGCGTGCGTGGGAGGAACAATACCTGCGGCGCGATCCCATGAACCTGCTTTGCATGCTCCGCACGTGGATGTGTTGCGATGTCGCCGAGTACCCCGAGTTTAACGGCGATCTCAGGCAAGCCTTGAAAGCCATTACCGCACGCGCCCTGATCATGCCCAGCGCCACCGACCTTTACTTTACGCCCGAGGACTGCCGCGCCGAAGCTGACATGATTCGCGGCTCAACATACCTGCCCATTCCCTCCATTTGGGGTCACCGCGCAGGGAATCCTTTTCAAAACCCAGCCGACGAAGCCTTCCTTCGCGAGGCCGTTCACAACCTGCTTGAGCGTCCAGCCAAAGGAGCGCGCACGTGACAACGCTTTTCGACATCGCCCAGGACCGCGGCATTCGCTATTTCATGCTGTCGTTCACAGATCTTCTAGGCGTGCAGCGGGCCAAATTGGTGCCAGCATCGCACATCAACAAAATGGCTTCAGGCGCGGCCGGGTTCGCGGGGTTCGCCACGTGGCTGGACATGACACCTGCCGATGCCGACATGTTTGCGGTTGGGGACTCACAGAGTCTGATTCAGTTGCCGTGGAAGCCAGAGGTGGCTTGGCTCGCCGCGGATCTCACCATGAATGGCCACGCGGTTGAACAGACCCCGCGCGTCGTACTTAAGCGTCAACTCACGCGGGCCAAGGAGCTGGGCCTCGCCATACGCACGGGCGTGGAGTGTGAATTCTTCGTGCTATCGGCCGATGGCAATGAACCTTGCGATGCAAGCGATCGACAACGAAAGCCTTGCTACGATCAGCAATCCCTGATGCGCAGGTTCGACCTTGTCACCCAGGTGAGCGATGCCATGCAGAAGCTGGGATGGGATCCGTATCAAAGTGATCACGAAGACGGCAACGGTCAATTCGAGATGAACTGGACCTACAGCGACGCTCTGGTCACCGCTGATCGACATGCCTTTTTCAAATACATGGTCAAGACGTTGGCCGAACAGCAAGGTTTGCGGGCGACGTTTATGCCCAAGCCATTCGCCAAAGCTGCGGGTAATGGGTGCCATGTCCATGTGTCGGCATGGGATGTGGACGCGGATCGCAATCTGTTTCACGATCCACGAGGAGAGCTGGGCCTATCAGGGCTTGCTTATCAATTCTTGGGCGGCGTATTGGCAAACGCTGAGGCGCTTTGCGCGTTGACCAACTCGACGGTGAACTCGTACAAGCGCATCAACGCGCCTGTCACAAGCTCGGGCGCCACGTGGGCACCGAATGTTATCAGCTACGCGGGCAACAACCGCACGCACATGGTCCGCATTCCCGACAACGATAGATTTGAGCTGCGGCTGGCTGACGGCGCGGCGAATCCGTATCTGTTGCAAGCAGGGATCATCGCTGCCGGCATTGATGGCGTTGAGCAGGAGCTCAGCCCTGGGCCTCGGCGCGACAACAACATGTACACCGACCCCCTGCCGCCCACGGTGGCTCGCCGGTTGCCGGCCAACCTTTTGGATGCGTTGCGCGCTCTTAGGGCCAATCCGCGCCTGACAAAAAAACTGGGGTCGGAGTTCGTGGATGCCTTCATCAAGCTTAAAGAACAAGAGTGGAACGAGCACAACGCTCACATTTCAGTGTGGGAGCGACAGGTCACGCTCGATTGCTAAGCGGCCTTAACGTCGATTAAGCGTGCAGGACAAGCTTGGGTGCCAAGTTAGCCCTTCATGACGTCACGAGGTTCGCGCGCGTTCTGTTCAAACAAGCCTTTGCGTTGGCCTGAATTCTTCGGATTTGCGGCTGGCGACTTCGGTTTCTCATTTTACTGGAAGGTGTTCGAGTTCTACCTTCTGGTGTTCTATACGGATTCGTTCGGCATCTCCCCCGCGCAAGCGGGCACCATGTTTCTGATCACGCGGGTGCTTGACGCTGCCTTAGATCCCGTGATGGGGATGCTGGCGGATCGCACAAACACACGTTGGGGCAAGTTCAGACCTTATTTGTTGTGGTTTGCGCTGCCGCTGGTCGCGTCTGCGGTCTTGACTTTCACCACGCCTCACCTCGATCAAGCGGACAAGTTGGTGTGGGCCTATGTCACTTACACAATGACGATGCTGGCATATACGGCGGCTAACATTCCCTATGGAGCCCTGCTGGGCGTCATCACGCCGGATCCGCAGAAGCGCACGGTGCTGGCGACCTTCATGATTGTTGGCTCGAACGCCGCGGGAACCGTTGTCACATGGGTGACGCTGCCGCTCGTGAACCGATTGGCCAACGGCGACCTCCGGGTTGGCTGGCAGAGGCTCATGGTGCTCTACGGTGCAATTGCGGTCGCAATGCTTTTCATCGCGTTCGCGTCCACGCGCGAGCGGGTACAGCCGCCGCCGCACCAACGCAGCTCCATGCGACAGGATCTAGGTGATCTCGTGTCGAACGGGCCGTGGCTTACCTTGTTGGGACTGGGGTTGGTGGTCATTTTGGCTGTGGCCATCCGCAATGGCGTGGGCGTGTACTACCTTAAGTACTACTGCAAGCGCGAAGATCTGGTGAGCTGGTTCAACACGGCCTCAAGCCTGGCCTATTTGGCCGGCGCGATGTGTACCCCGCTGTTGACCCGCTTTTTTACGAAGAAGGATTTGTTCTGCGGATTGATGGCTTTGGTGGCGGCCTTGTCGGCTGCCATGTACTTCGTGCCACCGCAATCCATCGCGCTGCTGTTCGTCCTCAACACGCTCACGTCTTTTGTCGTTGGTCCCAAGTCGCCATTGTCATGGTCCATGTTTGCAGACAGCGCCGACTTTTCGGAATGGAAGACAGGGCGGCGAGCCACAGCGTTGGTTTTCGCCGCCGCCACCTTCTCGATCAAAGCCGGCGCAGGCGTTGCCCAGGCGCTGACGGGTTGGCTGTTATCGGCGTTTGGATACGTCGCCAACACGGCGCAAACACCGCGCGCGATGTCCGGCATCTTGGTGTTGGCCACATTGATACCGGCCGCCCTCGCGCTGTGCGCCGCCATCATGGTGCGGCTGTATTCTTTGAGCGCCACGCAGTTGGCCGTCATTCACGTCGAGCTAGAAGCGCGTCGTCTAAGCTAAGCGCCCCCGGCAGCTAGATCTGCTGCGCCGCGGGGTCCCGCATCGGCCGCGCAACGTCGGGATCGCCCTTCGGTTCCCTGTCGCGCTCGACACAACAGGGCGTTGCGTGCAACACAACAGGCCTACAGCTCCCACCGCTCCCTAATTGCCATAATTAGTAATATAGATCACATATTGTCTGTGGCACAACAGCTGCAGTAATTCCCCGCGGAAGCAATAGGGCTTCCACGAAAAGGCACAGCGCGGGTGACCGCGTGTCGCAAAGCCACCGGGACTTCGCCCTGCGAAGTTGGCCGGGCTGCCGAAGGAGAACGTTCATGAGTTGGAAGCAATGGGGAGCGCTAGGGCTGTTGGCTGCGGGGATGTCGGCGGGATGTGGCGCCGCAGGTGATGGTCACATGCTGCTTGATGGTGATCCATCGTCATCGCAGACCATCCTGGGCCAAAACGGCCTGTCCACCATTAACGGTCTGTCCACCATCAACGGTCTGATGGCCTCCAATGGCTTGATGACCTCCAATGGTCTTTCGACCATCAATGGCTTGATGACGTCGAATGGTCTGATGACTTCTAACGGTCTCATGACCTCCAACGGCGGTCGCATGACCGTGCAGTACTTGGTCAAATGCGCCTTGGCGGCAGGTGACTACCTGGACAAGCAAGATCAAAACGGCGTGTCCTACCGCTTCCATGGCGCGCTTGGATTGGGCACCGGCTGGAAGAACGGCGCTTGCGACACCAACTGCCAAGAATGGGTTTCGGCCTGCATGATGGCACACGTGAACACCACGGGTGTGCAAGTGCCCATTTGGTTGGTGGCTGATCCTGCACTGCAACCGCAAATCGGGCTGGGCGAGGCGTGGGAAGTGGGCCAGCCACAAACGCAGCGCGAAGGTGCGTTCTTCGGCAACATCATGACGGCCAACCCACCCGTGGCGAATTTCGTTTACGAGCAAGGGCTTTCGGCTTCCATCGCTGGCCGCATTGGCTCAGGACAAAACGGCGCGCCCTACACGAATTACCGCGGTCGCGTGGGCGTGGGTGACATGACCGAGTGCGCCGACATCAAGGCCAACCCCACGAACCCCAGCCATTTCGATGTGGTGGGCTGCGGCCCCACCGGTGCCAAGTTCACGCGCGTGCTTTCAACCTATGTGACGCCCGCGCCAAACTTCATCAACGCTGGTTTTGAGAGCGGCGTCAACAGCTGGACCCGCACGGGCAACGCTTCCACCACCAACTGGTCGGCGAACTCTGGCGCCAATGGTGCTGTATTAACGTCAACCTCGGATTCTTTTGCACAAACAATCACGGGCTTGTCGCCGGGCACCAGCTACACCGCGTCGGCATGGGCCTTTGTGGACGACTACCACAACACCGGCAGCGGTTCCTTCAAAATCGAAGTGAGCGGCTTTGGCGGCGCAGCGTTGAACGCCTCCACAAGCACGCGGCGCAGCTGGGTGAAGGTGTCGCAAACGTTCACCACGGGTGCAGGTGCCAACTCCGTGACCGTAAAGTTCACGGCCCCCTCGATGCCAGGCGGCCTATGGGTTTGGTTCGACGACGTGAAGCTTGAGCGTGATTCAGGCGGCGTGGCCGTTGCGAACGCAGGCTTCGAGACCGGCACGTTTAGCGGTTGGACCACAGCCGGCATCACGAGTCAGGTCCCCAGCGCCTACGCGGCCAAGTCGGGCGATTTTGGCCATGACTTGAACGCAGGCCAGTCGTTGACCCAAACCGTATCGGGCCTCAAACCCAACAGCGTCTATCGGGCTCGGGTCTGGGTCTACGTCAACTCTCCAAGCGGTGGCTCGGGTGCCATCGAGGTCAGCGGCTACGGCGGTTCGACCGTCTCGTCGTCAACCTCAACGAGAGGCAGCTGGACCCAGGTGAGCCGTACGTTCATCACGGGTGCCAACTCTACCAGCGCCACGATTAAGCTCTCGGTTCCAACCGCCGCGGTCTATGGCGTTTGGTTCGATGATGTGGAAATTGTTGCCGGGTAAGCTAGTCGCCATTGCGAGATCGAAGGCCGCGCTGCTAACCCAGCGCGGCCTTTCTCATTGCGGTCCGGCTCATTCACCTTGCAACAGCACGTCGTCGATGAACACGGAGCCCGTCCAGGGGCCATCGGTCCAGAACTCGATTCCTAACGCGGCCACCTTATTGCTTTTGTCTTTGTATGCCTCGGGTATGGGCAACGTGAACTTGCTCCAGCCACCCGCAACCAGGCCGGTCTCGTTCATGAAGTTGTTGACGGAAAGCCAAGGGATCGTTTGGCCCTCCACGAATACTTGAACCAGTCGCAACTTGTGATCGGCAGGCACCCACATATTCACCACAGCCGTGCTGAACATGTGAAGCGGCAACCGCGGATCTTTGATCGCGACGTAACGTTGATCATCGCCTCCCCTCGTCGAGATCGTGTACTTGAGCGACGACGCACCCTGATGGCTCTGCTCTTTCGAGATCGTGACAGGCATCCTCGGCGTATCGTTTGCTCCAAGCCGACTGCCATAGTCCATCCACAGATGCGTTGAGGTTTCGAATCCCCACGCCGTCAACAGTGGCGTCATAGGTTCTGCCGGCGCATCAATAGGTAAAGACGCATCCTTGACCGCCTTGGCGTCAGGTGAAGTCTTGCCGTCAGGGCGTGTGTCCGTCTGATCGCCAATCGGCGCCGCATCAGCTGGCGTCGATGAAGGACCATCAGGGGGCGTGGTGCCTGCGTCCATTCGCACAACCGCGCCATCAGGACGCTGCGTGCCGCCGGCCTGGCCGCCCTGCCCTGGGATCGACTCGCCCCCCATAGACGCCCATTCCTCACGTGGCACGGGAGCACACGAAGCGCTGGCACAGCACAAAACAGTCACGGCCCACAAAGCGTTCTTCACCCCTTGGGTATGAAGCGTCGGACTGACAGCCAAAACTCATGATCGTTAAGGTTTGTTGAGGACGAAGTGCAGCGCACGAACAAAGCACGTGGCTAAGCCAAGGATTAACGCTCGGCAAGGGCGCGGTGTTTTGGGGTGTGACAACTTGAAACTCGAGATGTACGGCCGCTGCGCCGTGCTCTCGCAAGCCTTGTCCCAGAGGAATCGCCATGAAGTTTCAAGCGAAGTTCGGCCGCGTCTGGTTGCTGTGCATCCTCTTTCTGGCGTCTGGGGTGGGCGCGTGCACAGGTCAAATTCACCCAGACGCCGCCAACCAAGACGAAGGGGGATCCGGCGGGAATTCGGAGAACCCGTTTGGCCCCGGAGGAAGTTCCACCGGCTCGCAGGGCGGCAACGCCGTGAGCTTCGCCTGTGGTCAAAGCTCGCCGCCGCCGGCCGTGCTGAAGAAGTTAACCACGCGTCAGCT
This sequence comes from Deltaproteobacteria bacterium, assembly GCA_033763315.1. Taxonomy (GTDB): domain Bacteria; phylum Myxococcota_A; class Polyangia; order Fen-1088; family Fen-1088; genus JAGTJU01. Next base: position 111,997 of record JANRKS010000032.1, on the reverse strand, counting down.
GCGCAACAGCGTGCGCGATCTCCTGCGTTTGGCGATCAAGAACGAAGCCGCGGCCAACACAGCGATCAAGGCCATCGCCCCCGATCTCGACAGCATCCCCAAAGACCTGCGGCCGCCTACGCCCATTGACGTGCACGGCAGTTTCACGCGGCTGGATCAGGCCACACAGCAAGGTCAGATCGACGTCCTTTACGGGCTCGCGAGAAACCTCGGCGCAGAACTGGCACGGCCCGAGAACCGCGGCAGTGTTATGGGCGCTTGCGCCACCGATGGCGACGCAAAAAACGACTCGGCCTGCCTCGACGCCTTTATCACGTCGTTTGGTGAACGAGTGTTGCGACATTCGTTAAGCGCCGAGGAGGTGGCTCGGTTCCGCACAATTCATGCAGCCACAGATCCATTCGATCCCGCGGGCGTGGCTGATGTGGTCGGCGCAATGATTTTGTCGCCCTACTTTCTCGCGTTCGTCGAACACGGAACCGATCCAGTGGGTGGCGACAACAACATTCGGCAACTCAGTGCCTTTGAATTGGCCTCCGCGCTTTCCCTGCACCTGTGGGAAACGATTCCCGACAATGAGCTGTGGGCTGCTGCCAAATCGGGCCAGATCCTCACCACTGCCGGCTACGCCCAGCAAGTGGATCGACTGCTGGGCGATGCACGCGCACAACAAACGTTCGACCTATTTACATACGAGTGGCTGCGTCTTGATGAACTGCCCACGTTCAATGGCCTCGACAAGAACGTCGCCTTCAAAACGATGGCTGGTGGCGATCTTCCTTCTTCAAGCTATGCCGAAGCCCTCGCCACAGATGCCGTTGATGTCGTCTCAGACGTGTTCCGCAACGGTGGAAGCGCCACGGATCTGCTGACGACCCGGCGTTCGTTCGTTAAAGATGCAGCGCTCGCCAAAATCTACGGAACCAGCACCTGGGGAGGATCCGGCGAACCCGTTATGTTGCCCGAGAACCGGATCGGGCTGCTCGGGCTCGCCTTTCATCTCACGAGCGGGACCCCGAAGACGCGACCCATTGTAAAGGGTGTATTTATCCGCAGGGAGCTGTTGTGCGACGTCATTGCTGCTCCGCCTGCCAACGCGGGCGACGGGGCCGACAAGGTTGATAAAACGCTGAGCATCCGCCAGCAGATTGAGACTTTGACTTCCCCTCCCGCGTGCGCCGGTTGTCACAAGTTCCTGATCAATGGCCTTGGGTTTGCGACCGAAAACTTCGACGCTTTGGCGCGTAGCCGGTCGAACGAAGTGGTTTTGGATCTCGAAACCGGCAAGACGCTGGCAACGACAGCGATCGACACACGGGCAACGCCTTATGTGGTCGAAGACGAGACAGATGAGGTGGCGGGGTTACCACAACTGGCTGAAGCTATGGCGGCCAGCGGAAAGGTTCCCGCATGTTTGGCGCGAAAAGCTTTGAGGTTCACTTTGGCGCGCCCCGAAGACGAAGAGCGTGATGGCTGTGCGCTCGAATCCATCCGCACCGCGTTCGCGTCCAGTGGCGGACTACGAAAGGGTTGGCGGGCCATCGTGATGAACCCTGAGTTCCGGCAGCGCGTGTTCCAGTAAACCCATCGCCCAACGCTCTCACTTACGGATCGCACAACATGACAAAGAACGCATCGTTTTCTAGGCGCAAGCTTCTCCATGGCGCAGGTGGTGTGGCGCTTGGCCTGCCGCTGCTGCCATCGCTTTTGTCACTCAAAGAAGCGGATGCAGCGGTGGCAGCGCCCGGTCCCAAGCGATTCGTCTTCGTAAGTCACCTTTACGGCACCACACCGCGAAACACCATCTACCCAGGTGCAAGCGTGCTGACAGAGTCAGCCGTTTTGTATCCGGGGCACTCCGTTTCATGGGGAAAGCTTCAGCGATCGGTTTCGGGAACGAACGCGTCAGTGGCACCAGCCTTGGCAGCTCCTTCATCACTGCTCACCGATCGGTTGGTGAGCAAGATGAACGTCATGCGCGGCTGGGACATCCCTTTTGATATCAATCACCATTCGGGAGGTCATCTGGGCAACTACGCCGCCAACAACCAAGGTGGGGGCGGGTCAGCTGACAACCAAGTGATTCAATCGTTCGGGAATCAACCAACGATCGATCAGATCATGGCCTACTCTTCGGCGTTTTATCCATCCGCCGTCCGAGAACGATTTTTCATCGACGGGGGCATCTATGTGCCCCCTGGCCCCTACTCGTTCTACTACCAGAATATCCAAACAAAATCGGGGCCCGTGTCTCGTGTGGCCGCGAACAAAAGCACCTCGTACTGGTTCGACAAGCTGTTCACAGGCACGACGCCGAAGCCAAGCACGCCAGGATCGCCGGCCAGTACACGCAAACCTTTGGTCGACGTTGTCCTTGAGGACTACAAAGCGTTACGCAACGGCAATCGTCGATTGTCAGCTGGCGACAAAACACGGCTCGATGAATTCATTGGTCGACTGTCTGAGTTGCAAAAGAAGATTCAAGCCGCACCCGCTGTCACCTCGGCCAACTGTTCGCCAAAGAAAAACGCCAAGGATGCCTCCGGCGCGTTCCAAGAATACGAAGGTGATCCGACGCGCGCTCAGCAAAAATATGCGATTTGGATCGAACTTATTGCAGCGGCCTTTGCCTGCGATGCCACACGCATCGTCGTCCTACCCGCGGGCGAACCATTTTTGCAGATCAATGGCGACTACCACAATGACTACACACACCAGCCAGGCGCCCCCGGTGCGGCTGATGTGCTCACAAAGACCAACCAAGGCCAATTCGAGCGTTGCATACTCCCGCTAGCGACGGCGCTGGACGTTTCGGAGGGGGGCGGTACCAACACGGTTTTAGATAGCTCACTGGTGATGTGGAGCCACGAGCACGGCGCCGAACCGCATTATGCGGTCAGCATTCCGATCATCACCTTCGGTTCTGCAGGCGGCTTCTTCAAGACCGGCCAGTACTTCGATTTCCGCCGCAAAGCCAATGACGCCTTGACGGGTGTCTCCGCTCAAGAGTTCTCGGGCCTGACCCATCAACGTTGGTTGGCCACGGTGCTTCAGTCTATGGGCGTGCCAAAAAACGAATGGGAAAAGCCCGGCCGCCCTGGCTACGGCATCAATTTCGTCGGCGATCTTTTCAAGGGGCGCTACTTGCCCGACGTCGTTAACAAGGCCAGCGAGGTTCCGCCCATGTTGCGCGCCTGAAGACGCTGACATCGCATGAATCATGCGTTTTTGGCCCACATTCCTTGACCAACGTCACGGCAAAGGCAGCGGCGTGGGTCATCGCCCACGTCCACCAATTGCGCCATCACCAATTCAACCCGATAATGCAGCGGCTTGATCGGGTCTACCATTGGCAATTACCGCGTGACTGCGCTGCTCGGAGAGGGCGGCATGGGCAACGTCTATCTTGCCGAGCATCCCGGGCTGCAGCGACGCTCGGCGATCAAAGTGCTGCGCCCCGAACTATGCACGGACACGCAATTGGTCAGCCGCTTTTTTACCGAAGCGCGCGCGGCCAACGCCATCCGGCATCCAGCGATCGTTGAGATCTATGATTACGGCACGCTGACAGGCGGCGCGCCTTACATCACGATGGAGTATCTGTCCGGTGAAACGCTGGCGGAGCGTTTGCGTCGGCAGCCCCTCACGATGGCCGAGGCGCTGGACATCGCGGGCCAGATCGGTGAGGGCCTCACCGCCGCCCACCGCGCGAATGTGATTCACCGCGATCTGAAGCCTGAGAACTTGTTCTTGGTGGACGATCCCGCGAACGGCCGCGTGAAGGTAAAAATCCTAGACTTCGGCATTGCAAAGCTGCAGAACACGTTCGGCGGCATGAGCCACAAAACGCGTACGGGCGCGCTCATGGGCACGCCCACGTATATGTCGCCCGAGCAATGCCGCGGCTTGCGCGAAGCCGATCACCGCGTGGACATCTACGCCTTGGGCCTCATCGTCTATGAGATGTTGTGCGGCCGGCCGCCGTTTGTGTCTGAAGGCGTGGGCGAGTTGGTGAATCTGCACATCAACGCCCCACCAACGCCGCCACGGCAATTCAACGCGAGCGTCAGCGGTTCCCTTCAAGATCTGGTGCTGCGCGCGCTGCAAAAAGATCCGGACGCGCGATTCGCCACAATGTCGCAAATGGTGGAGGCGTTGCGCGCCGAACAAACACTCGTGGGCCAGGTCGGGGTGATGGGTGTTGGCAGCACCTTGCTCGGCGCTGGCGCTGCGCCCCCGGCACCGGCGAAAATGCGCCCCCTGCCCACCACGCTGTCGGGGCGGGCCGCCGAGATGCACCAGATCACCGTGCCTGTGCGGCGTTCGGGCCGCGCGATGCCCTTGATCATCACGGGCGTCGTGTTGTTAGGATTGGGCGGCACGGCAGCCTGGAAATGGAGTTCGGGCGGCCCAACCAAAGCCGCCATGAACCCACCCGCACGCGCCGAACCCGTGGCCGAACCAAAGCCACCTTCGCCGGCGAGCCCAGAGGTGAACGACGTCAAGGTGGAACTAAACAGCGAGCCGCCCGGCGCAACGGTGCAGCTTGATGGCGTCGTGATCGCCACAACGCCCGCCACCGTGCGGCTGCCGGCCACGAAAACGCCGGTGGATTTGGTGTTTGCGTTGCACGGCTTCGTTTCCACCAGCATCAAAGCGCTGCCATCTGAGGGCCTGCGCCTGAACGCCCAGCTTTCGGCCGTACCGCCTGCGCCACCCGTGGCCACCGCACGACCACGGCGCCTGCCCGCCACCCACGTTCTGCAGCCAGCGCCTGTGCCCAAACGCATCGTGACTCCCGACGAAGACATCAAGTTCGCGCGCTGATTCCAAACCCACCTGCCCTGACGGAATCGATATGAAGAGACAGCCGTTTTGCCTGTGGCGGCACAGCGCCGCCGCCTGTGTGCCACTTTTGCTCTCAGTCCTGTGCCCGCCAGCACCCGCGCAAGCGCAAACCTCCGACGTCGCCGATGAAGCGCAATTTTATTTTGATCGCGGCAACGACAGTTACAGGCAAGGCAACTTCACCGAGGCCGTGGCCGCGTATTACACGTCGAACCGCTTGGTGCCGAACCGCAACGTGCAATTCAACATCGCGCGCTGTTTGGAGAAACTGGGCCAACACCAACAAGCCTTTCGCGCGTGGTCGGCGTTGTTGACGAATGATTTGCCCGACGCTGAACGCGCACAGATCCAAATCTCAATTGATCGCTTGCGGCCGCACCTGGCGTTGTTGTCAGTGACGTCTTCGCCGCCCGGCGCCACCATCTACATCGATCGTAAGGATCTGGGCGCAATGGGAATCACACCCAAACTGTTGGCGCTGCCCGAGGGGCAAGCCACCTTGATCCTTGAGCGTCCAGGATACAGAGCCGTATCGATGCCCATTTCGGTGAGCCGCGGAAAAAGCGTCGACGCCCAGGCCACACTCGAACGCATTCAAGGCCAGTTGATGTTGCGTGGTCTGCCAGCCCAGGCGCAGATTCGGCGCGGCCTGATTGATGGCGAAGTGCTTCGCGTGGGCGCGGGGGCTCTCACACTGGCACCGGGACGTGTGGTTCTGTTTGCCACGGCGGCGGGGTATGAACCTTTGCGTTTCGAGGCCGAAGTGCTACCCGACGAAGTGGTGCCGGTTGACGTGCCCTTGGTGGCCAAAGCCGCCCCTTCAGGCGCGATTGTGGTGCAAGTGAACCCTGTAGGTGCGTTGATTCGCGTGGATGGCAAAGAAATGGGCTTTGCACCCACAGTCGTTGAGAATGTCACCACCGGCACAAGGGTCATCGAAGTGAGCCATGAGGGCCGCACAACGTTCACACAAGCGGTGCAAATCACCGATGGCGGCCGCGTGTATTTGGATGTGAAGCTGGCGCGCGTGGATCCGTTCGTTTCTGCAGCCACAAAATCGGAGACACGCGTGGATCAAGCCCCCGCTTCGATCACCGTGATCAGCCGCGACGAGATCATGGGCTTTGGCTGGATCACCGTGGCTGATGCGTTGGCTGGTGTGCGCGGCGCCTTCTCGTCAAACGATCGCATTTATCAGTCGCTTGGCGTCCGCGGTCTGTCGCCGCCCGGCGACTACACAAACCGCATCTTGGTGCTGCTTGATGGCCACCCGATGAACGACGTGCTCCTTGGCCAAGGCTGGGTGGGTCACGATCTTGATGTCAGCCTTGAAAACGTTGAACGCATTGAACTTGTGCGGGGCCCTGCCTCAACGCTTTATGGATCGGCGGCTTTGTTCGGCGTGGTCAACGTGGTCACGCGCAAAGCGCGGGCGGGCACACACGCCGAGGCCTATGGCCAAGCGGGAACCTTGGGGCGCACCGCAGGCCGGGCAACGGCCACGTATGCCGCAAAGGATCTAAATGTGATGGTGTCTGCGGCGGGACTTAACGTGGACGGCGATCGACGTTTTGCTTGGGACGATGGCGTCACACAAGCGTTGCGCGCCGACGCCGAAAAGGCATCGCACGCGGCGTTGGCGTTGCAGTGGAAGATCTTCAGCCTGCGCGCGGGATGGAACGACCGCACGAAGAACGTACCCACGGGGGCCTTCGCCACCCAAGCGGCGCCGGGCACGCGGTATCAGGATCAGCGCGGCTACGCCGAGTTGCGCGCAGATGTGCCGCTGCGCGGGTATACGTTGAGCGCGCGTGGCGCCTACGACGAGTCGCGCTTCAAGGGCCGCTATCTATACATGCCTGATCCCGCAGCGCCCAACGCCGATCCCGCGTTCTCCGAAGCGTTGCGTGCACGTTGGGTCACAGGCGAGTTGCGCTTGACCACACCGCGCGTGTGGCGCCAAGAGCTGACCGTGGGCGGTGAGGTGCAGCGCCAGTTTGTGTTGCACTTGGGCGACCCCTCAAGCGCCGCGCAAAGTGAGGCGGGGGCGCAAACGGAAACAGTGATGTCGGGCTTCTTGTTGGACGACCTATCGATCACGAAAGGTCTACGGCTGCATGGCGGCGTACGCGTCGATCGCTATCAAAACAACTTCGGCACATCGATTAACCCACGCTTAGCGGTGATCGCACAACCCTACGCCGCGGGCACCACCAAGGTCACCGCGGGACGCGCCTTTCGCGCGCCTTCAACCTACGAGCGTTTTTACAATGACGACGGCGAGACGCAAAAGCGCGCGCCGGCGCTGGATCCGGAAATCATCACAAGCATTGACCTTGAGCACCGCCATCAAGTCAGCGATGACGTGTCCGTGGTGGCCGCGGGATTTGCGAACCGCATTGAAAACCTGATCAACCTGGAAACCGACCCCATAGATGGGCTGCTTGTGTACCGCAACCAAGGCCCAGCCGTGCGGGGGATCGGTGGTGACGGAGAGCTGCGTTGGGAGCCCGGCACAGGCACACGCTTAACCGCGTCATACACTTACCAGCAGGTGCGCGTGCGCGAAAACGGCGCGTACGTGCCGTTCGTCAACGCGCCGACGCAGTTGTTTGCGTTGCGCTCGCTGATCGAGCTTTTGCCCGGCAGCGCGCGTTTAGGCAATGAGCTGCTTTATGATTTAGGGCGCCGCACACGCACAGGCGATCGAGTGGAAGACGCCGTGATTTGGAACATCACGCTTTCCGGATCGTTCCCACGCCAGCGGCTGCAATACTTTGCCGGCATGTTCAACGTGCTGGATGTGTCAGGCCACGCGTTTGGTTTCCCTGTGGGACCCGAAGTGCCCTCTGCCACCGTTTCACGTTACGGCCGTTCTGCGCGCATCGGGCTTTCGTACCACTACTGAGCGCAGCGCCCCCTCAAGGCGTGTGGCGCATGAAAATGATCGAGAGATTGTTGGCGGGCATGGCAACGATTTCACTTAACGTGAAACCTTGCTCCGCGGCCAGCTGCGCTACTTCGTCTAGGTCGCGCACGCCCCAGGCGGGATCCTCGGCACGCAAGCGTTCGTCAAACGCTTCGTTGCTAGGCGCTGTGTGTGCGCCGCCCCGCTTGAAGGGACCGTACAAAAACAGGGGCGAGCCTGGGCCCAAGACCGCAGCCGCTCCACGCATCAGCGCCGCACACGCTGACCACGGAGCGATGTGAATCATATTGATGTTCACAACCGCATCTGCGTGCTCGATCGGCCAAGGCCACTGTTCCACATCTATTGCCACGGGCGCCAGAAGGTTCGGCAGATTGCCTTGCGCTCGCCACGCAGCAATGCTTTGCCGGTGCTTAGGAACCATGTCTGACGGCTGCCACAGCAAGTGTGGCAAGGCGGCTGCGAAGTACGCTGCGTGTTGCCCTGTTCCACTCGCGATTTCCAGCACCAGCCCCCGCGTTGGCAGGACGCGCTTTAACACGTCAAGTATCGGATCGCGGTTCCTATGAGTGGACGGCGAATCGAGCCCGCCCAAAGGCGTGGGTTGCGGATCAAAAAACGGTGCCATGCAACGTAGCTTGCAAGAAGCTCCGGGCGGCAGCAACACGACCACCGACCGGAGCAGCCTTGGCGCTAGGCCAAGATGATGCGCGGCGCTTGCAAGCTTTGTCGCACCAAGTGAAGCGCCGCCTCCGATGAGGCTTCTGCTTCAGTGGCGCGACGAACGCAAAACACGCCGCCTGATTCTTTGGCGGATTTCGATACCGTCGCCAAATCATCAATGAGCGATAAGGCCGCTTCAAACAACGGTGATTCGATCGGCCCGGGCTCGGGGGCACCGGCGGCCACCACATGGGCACGGAATTTCTCGACGGACGTGCGCGTGGCTGTTGGATCGAATTTCGCCAGCACCACTTCAAGCGCCGACGGATCCACTTTCACCAAACGCGGAAAGCCCTCTTCCATCGGCACCACAGATTCCGCGGACTCAACGGGGAACACGCCAATCACGCCGTCTTCGTCGGCGGCGGGCGTGGCGAAGGGAACGATATCAACATAAAGCAGCAACGGATCTGAACCGGGCTCGATCTGCGCCACTTCTTCGGCATCCAACGCAGGGAAAGTTTCTGCGGCGCCGATGTGCAACAGCGGCACCACCAGTTCGCGCCACAGTTCTTCAGGCGCCAAACCACTGGAAGCGCGTGCGCCATGAATCCACGCCAACAGCTCGCACAACGAGGTTGATCGCGGCAACTGTTCTGCCAGGGCTTTGTCGGGATCCATCTGCCCCAAGGCGCCGCCGATTTGCGCGCGAATCTGCGTCTTCACAGGATCAGGCAACTGAGCGGCGCGGCTGATCGCGTCCTCAATGTCACGCCGTGCCTGGTTCACAGGCGTGGCGAGCAGCGTTTGCACGGCGCGCGTGTCTAAACACGCCACTTGCGCCAAGCCTGGATCGAACAAACGTTGATAATCTTGCGGCTGCAATCGTTGCCCGCCAAGCCCCACAGCTTCGGGCGACAGCGTGGCGCGTGCCACAACAGCACGCAGATCTTTGTAGAGATCGTCTAACTCTGACAGTTGACCGCGGGCCAACGCACGCGAGGCCGCCTCAATCGGCGAGACCACGCCCACGGCCTCAACCAAACCCATCGCCGCGCCAAAGCCGCTCGATCGGTTGGGAAACCAAAACGCGTTCACATCCTTTTCCAGGCGCATGGCAAACGTGGCGCCCACCATAAAGGCCACGATGCGGTGTTCGGGCTTCGCGATATTGAAGGCGCCACCCAGCATCTTGATGATGCCTGGCTCCATCTCAGCAAAGGGGGCCACAAGTGGATCCAGATGCGGACCTTCCACTTGGGCCAGGTGTTTTCTAAAATCTTCGAACGCCGCTTCGATTTGTGGTGGTTTTGGATGTGACACGAAAATGCTCCCGATGGCGGCGCGCTGCCTGTCCAGCTGCGAAAAACGCCGCCGCGCATGATACGCGCCCGCGTTGCCACTGGCCAGGTGGTGTGTGACAGGAGGCTCTGGTGACATTCCGCACGCGCGGCCGCCCCGCCAGGTGTTTTGCGCTTCCCGCACGTCTGCCCTGTGCTACCTTTTGCGAATGCAAACGATTACATCGCTGGATATTGCACGTTTCGTGGCTTTCACCAGCGTCAGTTTCGTGACGTTTGCCGCTGCAGGTGGCCCGGCCCTCGCCGCCCCCACAGCGGCGCCCGCGGTGGCCGACGTGGTGCCTCGACGTTATGCGCCCCTGCCTGCCGGCGCCCAACATCTGGGTGGGGTGCTGGGTGAGCGTTTTCGCACCAATTTGGAAGGCCGGCTCTTGCGCGTGGATGAAGCCGGTTTGCTCGATGGCTTCCGCAAGCGCCCAGGCGAACACCCTTGGATTGGCGAGCACATTGGAAAATATCTCGACGCCGCCGCGCGCGTGTACAACTACAGCCATGATCCACGGCTGAAAAAACAAATGGATCGCATGGCGAAGGAGCTGATCGCCACACAAAAGGCCGATGGTTACCTTGGCACGTATGCAGACAAGGACCGTTGGTCAAGTTGGGACGTGTGGGTGCACAAGTATGATCTGCTGGGGCTGCTCGCCTACCATCAGACCACGGGCGACGCCTCGGCGTTGACCGCCGCGCGACGTGTGGGTGATTTGCTTGTTAACACATTCGGTACCAACAAGCGCGACATCGTTGCGGCAGGCACCCACGTGGGCATGGCCGCCACCAGCGTGTTGCACCCGATGGTTGAGCTTTACCGTGCAACGGGTGACGCCCGCTATCTGCAGTTCTGTAAGTACATCCTCAAGGCCTATGAACAACCCAACGGCCCCCGCATCGTAAGCACTTTGGCGCAAACAGGTTCGGTGCTTAAAACCGCAAACGCCAAAGCTTATGAAATGATTTCCAACTTGATTGGCTTGCTGAAGCTGTACGAAGTCACGGGAGACAAACAGCTCTTGAACGTATCGCTTGCCGCTTGGAAAGACATCACCGACAACCGCCTCTATCTGACGGGCAGCGCCAGTTCAAAAGAACACTTTCAAGAAGCGCGCGTGCTGCCTGGCGAGGTAAAAAACAGCATCGCCGAGACGTGCGTGACGGTCAATTGGCTTGAATTTAACCGTGAGCTGCTTGAGCTGCTGGGCGAGGCGCGGTTTGGCGACGAGATCGAAAAAACGGTGATGAACCATCTCTTGGCGGCGCAAGACGCGCACAACGGCGACTTTTGTTACTACACGCCGCTCAATGGCCGCAAGCCGTACACACCCGGGATCAACTGTTGCGTTTCGAGCGGCCCGCGCGGCATAGCCATGTTGCCAGAACTTGCGTGGGGCAAGCTGGATGGTGAACCCGCGATCTTGCTTTACAGCGAAGGCAAAGCGGCGTTCACAGTGCAAAAGCCCACGGGAACCGTTGATGTGCAAGTGCAAGCCAAGACTGATTTTCCGCGCGGCGGCCGAATCAGCTTGCGCGTCACTTCCTCTAAGCCCGCCACCTTCCCACTGTTCTTGCGGGTGCCGGCGTGGGCCACATCGTTCGCCGTGTCAGGTGAAGCGGCCCCGGGCACGCCTGGTTCTTTCATGCGCATCGAACGCGCGTGGCAGAGAACCAACAATTTAACAATCACGATGGATCTGCCCGTGCGAGTGGTTGACGGAGCGCCCAGCTACCCGGGGCGCGTGGCTCTTGTGCGTGGACCGCAAGTGCTGGCCATGGACCCCAACGGCACCAACCCGCCACCCGCGCTGCGGGAACAAGTTGTGCTGACGAACGCGACCCCCTCGCCGTCTCTTGCACCCGTAGCTGGCAAAGGGCGGTTGGCTTTCAAGGTGTCGGCACGCGTTCTCGGCGTCGCGAAAGCACAAGACGAGGGCAAGCCGACGCAGATCACGTTGGTCCCGTTCGCGGACGCACGCATTCCGCAGGTGTGGTTGCTCAAGCCTGGCTTTGGCGCGGACATCGCCGCCGCTCATGCGGCCGCTGAGGCTGCGCGTCCACATCTGGCTGTGCCTCACGCAAAACTCACGCCTGTCATTGACGGCGTGCCCGATGCGAAGATCTTCACACGCCAGGTGCCCGTGTCCAAGCTCGTGGGCACAGGCCGGCCGCGCAGCCAAGCGCAGTTTGATGTGACGTGGGACGAGACCAAGCTTTACGTCGCCGTGTGGGTCAAGGATCCCACACCCGAAGTGCGAGCTGACAGCAACCAAACCGATGGTGTGCGGGTGGGATTGGCTCTCAAAGGCAATGAGGACACTTTGCACATCACGCCTGGGTTCGCCGAAGCGCGCCTGGAAGGCACGCCTAGGCAAAATGACGTACAGACCGGCGTTGTTCGAACACCAGACGGTTACACCGCTGAACTCGCGATTCCGTGGTCGCGGCTGCAAACGAAACCACAAGCCGGTTCTACGTTCGCGTTTGAACTGGTGAATCACGACCAAGGCAGGCAAGGCCTCGAAGATGATGGCGATTGGCGCTGGGCCACAAGCGATGCCGACCCAGACGCCCCGATCGCAGGTCTCATCGACCTTGTGCCGTAGCGAGAGGGTTGTGTTAAGAACGGCACATGCCTCGCGGTTTCGTGTCGTTCCTGTTCGCCTCCGTTGCTTTCGCCAGCGGCCACGCCGCCGTGGCGGCACCGCCCGCCAAACCGCGGTTCGCTAAGCAATGGGCGCAAGTCAACGCGCACATCGCCGGCGCATGGGATGGCGAGATCAGCAAGGCAGCCGATCTACCCGTGCCGTTTATTGGCTGCTGGCCCGGCGTGCCGTTCATGTTTTATTGGGACACGTACTTCATCTCTTCGGGGCTCATCGCGCACCAACGTCCAACACTCGCGCGCAACGACGCCCGCAACCTGCTTTCGATTGTTGAAAAGCACGGCTACATGGGCAACGCCGCGCCGACGGATTGGGGCATGAACCGATCGCAGCCGCCCTACCTTTCGCCACTCGTGCGGCTGTCTTACGAAAACCCTCCCCTGCCGCACAACCCCGAAGCCAACACGCACTTCCTACGCAAAGCTTACGACACGCTCAAAAAGGAATATGCGTTCTGGACGGACACGGCAAAGCCGTTGGTTGAGGAACACAAAACGGCGATCGAAGGCTTGGCGCGCTTCGGGCAACACGTGGGGCCAAAGGAGCTTGAGCGTTTTTACGATGAGTTCTCGAAACGCTTAGGGCTGCCGCCTGCCGCGTCTGCCGCCGAAAAGTTGAAGCTAGCGCAACACATGGCGTGTGAAGCGGCCACCGGCATGGACTTTACGTGGCGCTTCGAGCACCGGTGTTTGGATTTTGCGCCCGTTGAGCTGAACACCAATCTGTGGGTTTACGAAACCAACTTTGCCTGGATGGTCAAGACGCTGAACTTGCAGGGCGAGCCCGATTGGCAAGCCTTGGCCGACAAGCGCAAGGCGCTCATCAACCAATACTTGTGGGATGAAACGCGTGGTGTGTTCGTTGATTATGACGTGGCCAATGGCAAACAAAGCCGCATGTTCACGGCGCTTGGCTTTGCGCCGCTATGGGCCGGTTTGGCGAGCCCGGCGCAAGCGGCACGCGTCATCAAGAATCTGCCGCTCATTGAGCGCGAGTGGGGCGTGATCACCAACGAGCCTGTGTCGGCGCCGCGCGACTACCAGTGGGGAGAAAATTCAATCTGGGCGCCAATGCAAGCGATCGTCGTGCATGGCCTGGCTCGCTATGGAGCGAAAGCCGAAGCCAAGCGCGTGGCCAGCAAGTTCTTGGATCTCGTGACGAAGAACTATCTTGATCCGCAGCCACGCAGCTATACAGACGGCAAGGGCAAGCCTGTGGAGCGCGCAATTGGGCGCACGTTTGAGAAGTACGACAACCGCCAAGGCCGCATCAACGACCTTGAATACAAGGCCACAACGATGATGGGCTGGACCGCGGGCGTGTTCGCTGATTTGTACGCCTTCGTCCGCGCGGGCTCTTAGCGTTTAGACGCCGTCCGGATCGAGGGCGCTCGTGGGGTTATCTGGGTTGCCCTCGTCGTCGGTCTTGTCGGTTTCTGTTGGTTGCGCTTCGGGTGCGCCGGGCGCGGCTTCGGGCTCTTCTGTTTCTAAGATGTCTTCGCCACCCTCGAAGTCAGTGCCAGGATCAGGTCGCTCAACGGCCGCGTCGCCAACCAAGCCTTTGGCGTAGCCCATCAGCGTTTCAACCACACGCACCTGGGCCTTGCGCACGGGATTCACGCCCCGTCCACGCACGTGATCCACCATGATGGAAAAAATCAGGATCTCGGACTCATCGCCAACGTAGCCCGATAAACATGATTTACCGTTCAATGTGCCCGTCTTGGCGCGAACGCGATGCGAGGCCACGCTGCCTGCGAAACGATGCTGGGTTGTGCCGTCAACGCCGCCTACCGAAAGCGATTGAATCAATTCAGGCCCAAGCCGTGGATCGAAATACAGCATACGCAGAAAGTTCGTGAGCCCTTCGGGCGACAAACGATTGGTGTGCCCCAAACCCGAGCCGTTGGTCGAGTGATAGGCGGCGTCCGGCAGTCCCAGTTCAGCCAAAGCGCTGCGCAAGGCGCGCACGCCCTTTTCCATCGACGGCGCGCCGCCATACATTTGCCCGCCCAGCGTTTCAAGCAAACGATCGGCATACTCGTTGTTCGAGTGTTTGTTGATCGGGCGCATCAGCTCTGGCAAAGGTGCTGATAAGTGCGAGGCCAACACGTGGCGCGTTTCGGCCCGCTCTGGTGTCTTGGCGCCGTCATGAACCACGGGCGCGCCTTGCACGTAAACACCGCGGCGGCCTAAAGCCTGCGTCAACAAGGCCGCTGCATAGAGCAGGGGCGTGCTTGGACGGCGGCGGAACACAACACCCGCGTGTCGCATGGAAATGCGCCCGGTCACGTTGATAACGATGCGGCCTCCTTCGGTGCCCACCACCACAGAAATGCGTGTGCGGCCGCGCGAGGTTGTGGTTGCGCGGTTCGCGATGACGATGCCATCCACCGCGGGCTCGTAAAGCACGGATGGGCGCGCGTTCACATGATCGCCGGGACGCACCCGCACCACGATGGCGCCACGGCTGACCGCCAACGGCGAGCGCGCGCTGGCCGTTGCCTCATCAGCACCAATGTAGCGACGATCCGCCACCACATCGCCCGTCACACGACGCACGCCCGCGGTCACAAGCTGGGACGCCAGTTGATCCAAATCGCGCGCCGCGAGCGATGGATCACCTGATCCCCGCAGCAACAGATCGCCTTTGACGTCACCTTCTTCGTCGGGGGCCGGCCCAAGCACATCGGTGCGGTAACGAAAGTTGTTTCCCAGGCGGTAAAGCGCCGCCGCCGTTGCCAGGATCTTCTGGTTCGACGCAGGATCCATCAGCGCGTGCGCGCCACGGTCGTACAACACGCGGCCCGTGCGCGCTTCCACCACGCGAATGGTGGTGCGCACGCGCCCCAACACAGGGCCATGCACTAGACTGTAAAGCGCTTCTTGCACGCGCAAAATACGCTCGCGATCGGGGTCGGTGGGCGAAGGGGGCGGCGCTTCATCTTCGCGCTTTTGCGCCGTAGGGATCACCTGGGGCCGCACGGCGGCCTTCTTCTTCACAACCGCCGCGCGCTTGGCAGTTTTGGCCGCGGCGTGGGGCGCTGCCGCCAAGCACACCACCAGCACGGCCGCGCAAGCGCTAACGATACGCACAGCGAAACCCCAGATCCTCGTCACGATGGGTGGGTGCCCATGCGTTGCGGTTGGCGGCACGGGGCTGCACAAAGTAGCTGCAACACGAGCCCCCTTTGACCACACGGCGGGTGCGGTCTGCTTCGTATTTATCGTCCACCCACTCCCACACATTGCCAGCCAGATCAACCGCGCCTTCAGGTGTGGCGCCTTGCGGGTATGAACCCACCGCCACAGGATGGCCGGGGGCAACGCCAGCACATGGCCCTTCATCAGCGAAATTGCCCCAATTCGCTTGCGTGCAAGAAAGCTCATCCCCCCACGGATACGCGCGTCCGTCCACACCGCGCGCGGCACGTTCCCATTGGGCTTCGCTGGGCAAACGCCCTTTCACGAATTGGCAATAACGAGCCGCTTCAGCCCACGAGACGTTCGTCACCGGCAACTGCGCCGCTTCGGCGTCCAACGCTTTGCCATCCACGCCCGCCACGGGTGCGCAACGCTTGGCGGCCACACATTTGCCATAGGCGCCGCGCGTGACCTCGGTGCGATCGATGCGAAACGCTGGCAGGGCACGCTCGCGGCGCGGTCGTTCGTCTTCAGCGCCGTCGTTCGAGCCTTGCACAAACGTGCCGGCGGGAAAGCGGATGATGGCCGGCACACTTGCGGCGGCCGCGGTGTCAGCCGCTGGCATCGCGTCTTGCGCGAAAGCCTGCGCGTTCGCGCATAGCCAACACAACACGACGCCAAGCTGCGCCCGCCAAACAAGAAACATTTCCCTACGCTACCGCGGCCCGGCGCGCGACTCAATTTCCGCGCCGGCCAAGGCTCAATCGCAAAGTGTGGGGGTCACACAAGCGCCGCCTACACACGCACGGCTCCAGCAACCCGATTCGGTTTCACATGCGCCGCCTAGGTTTTGGCGGGGGCCGCATACGCCCTTTTCGCACACGTCACCCAGCAAACACTGGCGCGAGGTCACACACGCGGCGCCACGGCCCACGCGTGGGGTGCACATGCCTGTGCCTTCCAGGATGCTCCCTGCGCAGTATTCGGCCGCGGGGCAAGGATCGGGCAAACCAATCACGCACGCGCCTCCCGACGCAGAAGCGGGCGCGCAGGTGGGAAATTCGCCAGCCACATTCGATAACACCGGGCAACTCAAGCCAGGCGCACAGAAGAAGCTGGCCAAGATAGCGCAGGGCTCACCCACCGGTGATTGCCATGCGCGCACCACCGGCACGCAGCGGCCGGTCTCCAAAATCGTGGGTGAAAAACACGTCAGGCCGAAGTCGCAGGGTTTGCCGAACAAATCGCAATCTTTATCCCCTTGCAACGGCACGGCACATTTGCCGCCAATGTCGGGGCAGCGCAGCCCAGGGGCACAATCGCGATCGGTGCCGCAGTCAGCGCCGGCCGCGCCACGCGGGGCACACATCCCGGGGCATTGAACGTCTGTGCGGCACGTATGGTCCGCTCGACAATCAAATTCAGAGGCACACGCCGCGCCTGCGGCTCCCACGCCGCCCATCGCGGCCAAACAGGATTCCGGCAGCAATGTGCCGAAACGCGCGCAACCGGCAGCCTTCAGCGCAGCCACGCAGTTCCACGCGCCGCGCTCGTCGTAAACCGCCGTGCCGCGGGCCACAGCGTCCGCCACTTGCGCCACCACGGTGCTTTGCAGACGCGCCGTGGTTTGTGTCACGCAGTCTTGATCGGTGGCCTCCAAAGGGCGACCCGTGCACTGCGGTCGCACGGCACATTCCACCGCCGCCATTTGCGCGGCCAATTCTGTCAGAGGCACTTTACGCGCGGACGCGGCGCCGTCGCAGGCCAGCAAAGCAGCGCCAAGGCCACAGATGAGCACGGCCCGCGCGGCCGCAATCATCGTAGCTTTTCCAAACGTTCGCGCGCTTCCAAAACCCAAGGATCATCGCCCTTGGGTTGGCACAAACGCAAGTACTCGCTCAGATGTTGGCGCGCTTGCGCCTTGCTGCCCAAAGCTTCTAGCGCCGTGGCCAGGTTGTAGTGAGCGTCGGCGAAATGGGGGTTCGTCGTCAACACGCGCCGGTACTCGGCCGCGGCCAGATCCATATCGCCGTCTTCCAACATCAGGTTGCCAAGGTTAAAGCGCGCTTCAGATTGTTCTGGATCCAAAGCCAGCGACTTCTCGAACGCCGCACGCGCCGCTTCGCGATCGCCGCGTCGATAAGCCAAGCCGCCCAAGTTTGTGTGTGCGGCAGCCAAGCCAGGATCGGCCGCCAACGCCTGGCGGTAGCACGCGATCGCTTCATCTTCGCGCCCACTTTGGCCTTCAAGCGAAAGCCCTTCAACGAACCAATCGTAGGCGCATAACCGACCGCTTTCCACCTTCGGCGATTTAACGGCCAAGGGCGTGGCGTCCATCGCGGCCGAAGCTTGATCGGCCAATTCCGCCAAACCAAAATCGAACACGCGTTGCCCCGTCACTTCATAGGCGGCGCCTTCATCCAAAACAACCAGCGACACGCCGTTGAAGGCCACCCGCAAACGCAGCAGGGCTTCACGCGATCCATCAATGCTCGGCAGCGACGTTTGTGCCACGGTCAAGGCTTCGCGGATTTGCGTTGTTTTGAAGCCACGATCCACAAGCTCACCCGCCGCTTTCACACACACGAGATCACGAAAACTGTAAAGCTGCCGCGTGCCCCGACGAATCGATGGCCCCACGAAGCCCGTTTGCGCCCAATAGCGCAACTTGCTTTCAGGAATGCCCGTGATGGACGCGACGGCAACGAAGGTAAATCCCTCGCTGACGCTCGGATCCGAAAACGGCATGGTGGTGTCTTTTGACGAAGCCACGACCATCACAGCTTGGCCTCCACATCGACATCAATCAAAACTTTCACGCCTTTTGTGCTCACCCGCATCTCTGTGCTGACCTCGTGAACTTTGGTGTGCGAAAGGCGCTCGGCCTCTTTGGTAGCGATTTGGCGGACACGGTTGCGCGCCCAAGTGTCACGCGCGAGCATGGCGCCCAAGCGGCGGGCGGTGCCGGAATCGCTGGCTTCGCGAAACAGCCCGGCGCTGCGGCTTAGATCCAACGTAAGCATCGTTGAGCCCTCAAACAGCTGCTTTGCACCCCGGGTCAGACGCTGCCCCTCCGAGATCACCTCGGCCCGCGCCAGGAACACTTCGATGGCGGCCCTGGATAACCGTTCTCGAACCTCGCGTTCAAAAATCGCGATTTGGGCGGCGCGCGCCATCGGGCGCATACGAAGCGGAGAGGCGTCTTCGGGGGGGGAGTGGGGCAGTTTGATCTTCGCGGGAACCATGTGAGCCTATGTAGGATAATGTCGGAACTTGTTTCGACGCAAACTTTTTGATTGAGGCCGGGTGCCGGTCTGGTCGGTTAGGCTGGTCGGGACGCATGGAAGATGCCCTCACGGCCGTGATCGATTCGCTGCGCACGCGCGCGTTTGCGGTGGTGGATCAGTTGGTGCCCGAGGGCGTGTTGCAGGGGTTGTGTGAAGACATTCGCCACGCGGCCGCCGCACACTTTCGTCCCGCCGGCGTTGGCCGTGGCGGGCAGTTCACGGTCGCGCCTGACGTTCGATCCGACCAGCTCTTGTGGATGGATCCGCAAGCGTTGACGGAGGCGCAAGCGGGTTTGTTGGCACGCCTCGATGAACTCCGCGTGGCGCTCAACCGAGCCTTCTTCATAAGCCTGCGCCGATTTGAAGGTCACCTCACCGTGTACTCACCAGGCGCCCACTATCAAAAGCACGTCGACCAGTTCACCAACCACAGCCACCGCTTGATCTCGTGCGTGATCTACCTCAACCCCACGTGGGATCCGTCGTGGGGAGGCCAGCTGCGCCTCTTCGACCCGGCCTCGCCGTCCCGGGTGTTGCTTGATGTGGAGCCCACATGGGGGCGCACGGTGTTGTTCTGGAGCGATGCGGTTCCTCACGAAGTGTTGACCACGCACGCACCGCGATGGAGCGCGACTGGCTGGTTCCGCGACGACGACTTTTAGGCGGCAAGGCATGACCAACACAGAGGCTGGTGGGTCACGTCACCTTTTGCGCACGGGCGCGCTGGCGACCCCCGCTGCGTATGCTAATTCGCGTCCGACCTTATCCCTTTCCCTGGAGGACCCTTAAAAATGAAGACGCTCACGTTCGTAGGTATCGCGACTTTCGCCGCCGCCGCTTGCAGCAGCACACCCAAGCCTGCGCCCCAAACGGTCGCCGCCGCGCCCGTGGTTGTGCGAGAAGCCCCCAAGCCACAGGCGAGCGCTGCCGAGATCGCGCAGATCCAGGTCACTTTGCGACGCGTGCACTTTGCTTTGAACTCGGCCAAGTTGCTGCCGTCAGCGCAAACCGCTTTGAAAGAAGCGGCCGAGAAGCTCAAGACCTATAGCGATCTCAATATCACCGTGGTGGGTCACACGGACGAGCGTGGTTCCGAAGAATACAACCAAGATCTCGCACGTCGCCGCGCCGAAGCCGTTGTGGCTCAACTGGCGGCATTGGGCATCGACAGCCAACGCCTGCAGGTGGAAAGCCGCGGCAAGGGCGAGCCTTTGCAAACAGGCAGCTCGGCACGTGTCTGGGCCGTCAACCGCCGCGTTGAGTTCCGGTTTGCCAGCGACAAGGCACGCCTCGATGTGCAAGACGGCGTTTTGGTCGACGACCAAGGCAAGCCACTTGGCGTTGTTGCGGGTACGCCCAAGGCACCAAGCGGCGTTGCCAACGCGCCGGTAGAGTAAGCTTTAGAACGACGCGCCCGTCGAAGACGCCAGCCCCAAGCCATAAGCCCGGGCTGGCCCTTCGCAGCGCCTACAACACGGGAACGATCGTGCAGATGGCGCTGCAGCCCACGCCACCATCGCACGCTTCACCATACGCCGTTTGAATGCGGCCGTCGCCACAGAACGGTGCGGCTGTGCAGGCGGTGGTGCACTTGCCCACGCCATAGGCGGAGCTTGAATTGTTTGCGCCCAAATCACAGTCTTCGGGATCCGTGCGTTGGCCATCGCCACAGTAGCTGGCAAGCGTGCAATTGGCGTTGCAAGTGGCGTAGGCACCGGTGTTCTTGCCATCATCGCATTGTTCACCTGGATCTTTAAAGCCGTTGCCACACTTGTTGCGGCAACGCGTGTCGCATGAACTGCCGGCCGTGCCGTTGTTGATGCCGGAATCACATTGCTCAGGCGGTTGCACGGCGCCGTCGCCACAGGATGCCAGCGGCACAGCACCAGAGCAGTCAGCCAAACACGAGCCTGGCTGGCCGCTGTTGATGCCATCGTCGCACTTTTCACCGTTGTCTACGTCCACCGTCTTGTCCCCGCAGTAGGGGGCGGGGCGGCAACGCAAGGTGCATTGGTTCTTGCCGTAAGGCATTGACATGTTGTTTGCGCCGGCGTCGCACACTTCACCAGCGGTGCTCTGCACCACCATGTCACCGCAGCGTGGGCCATACAAACAGCCCGTGCCGCACGTGCCATAGGTGCCATCGTTTTTGCCGTCGTCGCATTGTTCGCCGCCGTTGGGAATGCCGTCACCACAACGTGGGCCGAGGTGACAGTCTGCTTTGCACTTGCCGTACGCGCCCGTGTTGTTGGCCGCGCCGTCATCGCATTCCTCGCCTGGATCTGGCAAGGCGTTGCCGCACTTCAGCTTGCACGTGTCCATGCACAAGCTGGCGGACGTCCCATTCTTTGCGGCCCCGTCGTCACACTGCTCACCGTCGGTGGTTTTCGCGTCGCCGCAGCGTGGGCCAAGCTGGCAGGTCGCGGAGCAATAGCCATAGCCCTTGCCGTTGTCGATGCCTTGATCACAAGCTTCGCCGTTGGCGCTGTCCACTTTGCCATCGCCACACCGAGGCGCCCATTTGCACCCGGCCGCGCACAGCTTCGTGGACGTTGAGTATTGCGCTGAATTGACGCCATCGTCGCACTCTTCACCGTTAGAAACGACGGCGTCGCCACAACGGGCTGGCAAGGTGCAGTTGGCGTTGCAGGTGCCATAAGCCCCTGTGTTCTTCGCTGTCCCCAAATCGCACGCCTCATCTCGGGTCACGAAGCCATCACCGCACTTGGGCACGCACTGGCTCTTGTTGGCGTTAAAGTTCGAAAGCGTGAGCCTATAGTTTGATTGCGTGGTGTGGCGTTCCGCTTGGAACACCACGATTTCATACACGCTGCCGATCACAAGCCCCAGATCAACCGTTCGCTTGTTGTTGCAATCGTTCAACAGGTCGCACACCAACGCTTTGCCGTCTGAGGCACCCAACTTCAAGCTGGCAGACCTGGCGCCATGAACGCCACCCAAATCGACAGCCAACGTCTTGTTCACGAACACCCAAACATCGTCATCGCCGGTAAAGTCCAGTTGTTCGTTGCCTTTGTACTCAAACCAGTACCGCACCTCTGATGTGAAGTGAAAGTTGTGAACATAGTTGTTGTATGGGTGGTTGCCCCAACCCAGCCCATCCAACGGAAAAAAGCTTGAATTGTTGTATTGATATTCACCTGTCATCAGCTTTGTAAACGGCATCGTGGTCTTAACCGTCTTGTTGTAGGAAGCGTCGTCCTTGTACCACAGGCCAAAGTAGTCAAAACCCATCGAACCTGGATCATTGTTGGTGGTTCGATCCTTGCGGCCATCCACATGCACTGGCTTGCCATTGGCACCCAGCAGCGACTTTACGATTCCCGTCTCCTGGCCATTGTATTGCTCGAAGTCGGGATGCCCATTGGTTTCGTTGTAGGCCTTAAAGTCTCGCAGCACGAGTGGCAAGATCAGCGGATCGGGGGACACCGCGACACCGCTGCACATATACCCCTGCTCCACTTTGCACGTGGCGCTGCAACCATCACCCGCCACCGTGTTGCCGTCATCGCATTCCTGCCCGTTGGCGATGTCGATGGGCAACAACAGGCCATCACCGCACGCGGTCGAACATGCGCCACCCGCAGCGGGACACACAGGCTCCTTGCGGCAAAACGGCGAGCACAAATCGCCTGAATCGTTGTTCCCGTCGTCGCATTGTTCACTGCCCTCTTGAATCCCGTTGCCACAGTTTGTGCGCTGGCATGGCATCCCCACCACGGGGCACACCCAGCCGTTGGCCTCTGTGGCGGTGGGCAATTCAAGTTGGCATGTGGCGCTGCAACCATCTGCCGGGGCGCTATTTTTGTCATCGCACCGTTCATCGCCCGCGATGATTCCGTCGCCACACTGTTTGGCCTTGCACACGCTGCCCGCGGTGCAAACCCAACCTGATTCAACCATGCATGTGGATGAACAACCATCGCTGTTCTTGGTGTTGCCGTCATCGCACGTCTCGGTGCCGTTGATGATCCCGTCGCCGCACTTAATCGTGGACGTGCACAGCTTGCCTGGCGCGGGGCATACATAGTTCGCCTCGATCACGCACTGCGAACTGCAGCCATCGCCGCCCACATCGTTGCCGTCGTCGCATTGTTCGCCGTTGGCCAAACTCAACTTGCCATTGCCACACCATTCAACCAAGGCACAAGCGGTGCCGGGCGCGTCACATGTGTAACCCGCCTCAACGCGGCACGCGCTTGAACAGCCATCCATATTGTCGGTGTTGCCATCGTCGCAGAACTCGCCATAACTCAGGCGGCTATCGCCACACCGGTTCATCGGAACGGCGGTGCATGGGCCGCCCACACCCAAAGCGCGCGGGCATGTAAAGCCAGGCTCGATCTGCTTGCAGTCGGCGCTGCATCCGTCGCTCGCCATCGTGTTGCCGTCGTCGCAAGCTTCATCGGCCACCACTTTGGCGTCACCACAAATGATCGTGCTGCTGCAGGGCTTGCCTGGCATCGCACACATAAAGAACGGCTCTACCTTGCAGGTACCTGTGCAGCCATCGCCGGGCAGAAGGTTCTTATCATCACATTCTTCGCCCGCCGCCAGCGCGCCGTCACCACAATATTCGTCGCGCACGCATGGTTGGTTGGGTTGCGCGCACGTATAGCCAGATTCGCGCGAACAGGTGCCCGAGCAACCATCGAACGACACCGCGTTGCCGTCGTCGCAGCCCTCGCCTTCGTTGACCATGCCATCACCGCAGCGTCCTTGTTTGGCAGGCACGCAAGGCTGGCCCGGCACGGAGCACGCGTAGCCACTTTCAACTTCGCAAAGCTCTGAACAGCCATCCTTTGAGACAACGTTGTTGTCGTCGCACGCTTCGCCGCCCATCACCTTGCCGTCACCGCAGACGATCGTAGATACGCACGGTTGCCCAACCACATCACATTTGTAGTTGAGTTCCACGCGGCACAAACCCGAACAACCATCGCCTGGTCTTGCGTTGCCGTCGTCGCACGTTTCACCGTCATCCATCACGCTGTTTCCGCACACGGGGCCTGCGTCTTGGCACGCGCCCAAAGCGCACGACAGCACGTCTTTGGGTGCCGCGTCGATCATGTCTTTGGTTGGGTCGAACGTGAAGTCGTCCGCGTCCTCGGCCCCCGGTTGGGCGGCGTCCAGATTGGGTCCGGTGCCCGGCGCGGCGATTTCGATCAGGGGCCGCTCGATGCAACCCGCAAGGGCAAACAAAGCCAGGCCGATGGTAAAGCCACGAAGCGAAGCTAAGGAATTCGTCATCGGGGATAAATCGACAGAAACCAGGCGCATCTTTAAAACCGTAGCCGCAGCCCCGAGCCCAGGCCCCATACTGCCCCACGCCGCCCTACAATGGGTCGCTTACAGCTGAGGCTCCTCAGCGAATAGGTGGGGGCTCCTGACACGACGCATGCCGTGGCATGCCAGCGCCTCAATCCGTTTTGACCGTTCCCCCGAGCGAAGTCAAAACGCCGACTAACGTCGACGATCTTGCAGCTTCGATAACAAGCGCAGGACCTCCAGGTACAGCCACACCAGCGTCACCATCAGGCCGAACGCCGCGTACCACTCCATGTACTTGGGTGCGCCGCGCTGGGCGCCTTCTTCGATAAAATCAAAATCGAGCACAAGGTTTAGCGCGGCCACCACCACCACGCCCAAGCTGAACAGAATGCCGAACGTGCCCGACGAATGAATGAGGGGCATGTTGATGCCGAAGAACCGCAGCACGAAGCCCACCAAATAAAACAACCCGATGGCGCCCGTGGCGGCCACGACGCCCAGCTTAAAGTTCTCGGTGGCTTTGATGACGCCGGTTTTGTACGCCACCAACAGGGCGCCCAGCGTGCCAAACGTCAGGCCCACCGCCTGCAGCACAAGCCCTGGGTACCGCAACTCGAACAAGGCAGACACGGCGCCCAGCAATAAACCTTCCGCAAGCGCGTAAGCAGGCGCTGTGACAGGCGACCACTCTTTCTTGAATATGGTCACAAGCGCCATCACAAAGCCACCCACACCGCCGCCGATGAGGTACGGCATGAGCAGCGCGGGATTTTCGGTTTTAAAGAAGATGCGCCAAGGGATCACGGCCGTGATGATCGCCAAAGCCAGCAGCACGCCAGTTTTGTTTGTGGCCCCTGAGATCGTCATCGTGGCGCCGCTCGGGCGCGAGCCCACAAATCCACCAAAGGTTTTCGAGCTCAAAGCTGGGTTTGACGTACGCATGCTTGAACTCTACGAACCCACAGCGGCGCACGCCACCTCAGGCGCGCCAAAGCCAAAGCCACACGGCGCCCACGAGCGTGCTGGTGACGGCCAACGGCAACCCCACCTTGAGGTACTTCCAAAAGCCCATCCCGCCCACCTCCTTGCCGCCCTCGGCCACGATGATGTTCGCCACCGATCCAAGCAACGTCATGTTGCCCGCAAACGTAGAAGCCATGGCCAGCAAGGTCCAGGCGAAGGAGCCGTTCGCCTGGGTGTGCATCTGCGGCTCTATCACCAAGATAAAGGGAACATTCGAGACAACGTTGGAGCCCACCAAGAACACAAACGCATTCTTGAGCGTCGCCGGCAACCCGTCGTCGTTTGCGGCCAGCGGCATCCAACGCAGCAAAGCCGCGGCGCCTCCCGATTGCACCAGCCCCTGCACGATCACGAACAGCCCGCAGAAGAACACCAACACGGACCAATCGATGCCCGGCCACACCGCCGTGGGTGACCGCCTGTGAAGCAGCAACAAGGCCGTAAATGCCGCCACCGCTGTGAACGCCAAGTGCGCCCCGGCCGTGTAAGCCACCACCGACGCTCCAAGCACGGCGAGGCTCAAGACGTGCGACCGCCCCTCGG
This sequence comes from Deltaproteobacteria bacterium, assembly GCA_033763315.1. Taxonomy (GTDB): domain Bacteria; phylum Myxococcota_A; class Polyangia; order Fen-1088; family Fen-1088; genus JAGTJU01. Next base: position 86,251 of record JANRKS010000032.1, on the reverse strand, counting down.
CTGGCACCGCGGCCTCAGGCGGTTTTGGCGTTTGTTGCAACGGAACCCGGTAAAGCCACGCCACAAGCGCGTGGTTGATCGCCAGGCACACCACCGTCAGCGGCAACATGCGCCACAAGTATTGGCGATAGCTCAGCCCCCCCAAGGTCGCACACAGCATGTTCTGCGGGTTGCCCACCAAAGTGGCCACGCTGCCTGTGTTTGCAGCCGTGGCCAAGCCCAACAAGAACGGCAGCGGGGGCAGATTGCGCCGTTTGATCCACGCCACCACAAGCGGCGTGCCCAACACGCAAACAGCGTCGTTGGTGATCAGCGCCGCCAAACCGCCCGCGCCCCACACCAAAGCGCCGAGCAGCGCTTGGGGTCGCGCAAACCGTTGCAGCGCCCATTCGCTGAAAGCCGGCAACACCCCTTGCTGTGACAAGATGGCGCCCACCCCCATCAGGCCAAACAACAACACAATCGTATCGAGATTTACGGCGGCGAAAGCCTGCGCCGGCGTCAAGACGCCCGCCAAAACGAACACAATCGCGCCCACCAAAGCACCGGCGGGTCGATCCAGAGGCAGCCCGCGCAGGCGTGGCCCCACGATCAGTGCGTAAGCGAACGCGAATAGGCAAAGCCCCAATACCATGCGAGTGCGCCCAGCGTATCAGATCGGATAAGATGCCGGCATGGACGAAGGTGACGCGATAGGGGCTGCACCAGTCGCACGCGCGTGGGTGGCGGTGATTGGCGGCGCCACTGCGGGCGCTGAAGTGGCGGCTTATTTGGCCGCGCGAAACGTAAACGTGGCCGTGTTCGATCAGCACGCGCGCCCATACGGAAAAATCGAAGACGGTTTGCCGCGTTGGCATGAAGCCCTGCGCCGCAAGGAGTTCCACCACATCGACGAGAGGCTCGGGCACCCGAACGTGCATTATGTGCCGTGCACCAAGGTGGGCCGCGACGTTGATTTCACCGAAATGGTCACCGCATGGGGGTTCGCGGCCGTTGTTCTGGCGTGTGGGGCGTGGCGCGATCGAGCTTTGCCGGTGCCCGACGCCCAGCGGTTTGTGAACCGCGGCCTCGTTTATCAGAATCCATTCGTTATTGCGTTCAACCACGCACACGAGCCCAACGCACCCGCGCTGCCCTTGGCCGATGGAGCGCTTGTGTTGGGCGGCGGCTTGGCGGCCATCGATGTGGCCAAGATCTTGATGCTGGAAACCTCCCGTCGCGCGCTTGCCGAACGTGGCCACACAGTCTCTGTGTCGGAGCTTGAACACAAAGGCATCCCCGCCACGCTGGCCTCGCTGCGGTTAACGTGGGCGGAGCTTGAGCTTGCCGGTTGCACGATCGTCTACCGCCGCCAGCCGCACGACATGCCGCTTGTGGATGTGCATGAGCCGGCCGACGCCGAGCAGATTGAAAAGGCCCACAAAACGCGACTCAAGCTGCTCAACCACGCCCAGGAGAAGTTCCTGTTCAAAGTGGAACCGCTGGCGTCCCCCGAAGCCATCGTTGCCGATGCCGATGAACGCGTGGCAGGCATGCTGTTTCGGCGCAACGAAGCGCAAGGCGATAAAGTGGTGGCCACATCATCTACGTTCACGTTGCCCACCACACTTGTTGTTAGTGCCATTGGCAGCGTGCCGGAGCCGATCAAAGGCATTCCGTTGCGTGGTGAACTGTTCGACTTTTCAGATCAGCATTTGGGCACATTGCCGGGCTTCCCGAATGTGTTCTCGGTGGGCAATGTGGTCACCGGGCGAGGCAACATCGCGGCGTCACGCAAACACGCACGCGACCTGTCGGAAACCGCCGTGAGCGCGTTCTTGGGACTGGGCGGCGAACGCGACGCCGAGGCGAAGGTGTCTGCAGCTTTGTCGGCACCTGCGCGCACACAAGCACAAGTGGTGGCGAGCGCCGTTCACGAACACGTGGAGAAGGCCGACGCCACCGGCCATGCCGCGCTCGTAGCGCGCGTGGCACAACTTCAGCGGCGCGTGGGATACACCGGCAACTACGCGGCGTGGATGGCTTTGCATCCAGCGTTGTGAGCTGTGTTTATGAACTGGTTGCCCACGCGGGCAACGGCGCAACGATCTTGAGCGGCTGGCCCGTCATTGGGTGGCGCAAACGTACGCTCTCCGCGTGCAACCGTAGCGCTTGCACGCCCAACTCACCCGCGATTCGGCGTGCACGCTCATCCGCGTAAACCGCATCCCCGAGTACAGGAAAGCCCAAGTAAGCCGCATGAGCGCGCACTTGATGAACGCGGCCCGAGGACAACCGCGCGCGCACCAAACTTGACGAGGGACGCGTCTGCAGACGTTCAAATTCTGTCCGCGCCGGCAACGGATCCTTGCCGCCACCCACCACAGCTTTACCGCCGCGCGGCCCCCCGCGGCCGATCGCTTCGGAGCACACGTCAGACACAGGCATGATCCCCGCCACCTCGGCGACGTACGCCTTTTCACAGGCAATCGCGCTCAAAGCTTGCCGCAAGGCCAACCATGCCGACCGTGATCGCGCAGCCACCAACACGCCCGACGTGCCTTGATCCAAGCGGTGGCCCAAGCCGCCTTCGCGCGGATCGATCGACGCCGCCGCACATTCAGGGTAACGCGCCACCAACGCGCCGGCCGCTGTTGCGCCTTCACCAGCGCGCAACGGATGCGACGGCAACGGGCCTGGCTTGTTGATCGCCACCAAGAATTCGTCCTCGTAGATCACATCCAAAACCACTTCTGGATGGGGCTCCAACACAAGCGCTTGCACCGCCTCCGGCACGTTCACCTCAACCACATCGCCCACCACCATGCGGCGCCCTTTGGCCACACCACCTTGGTTCACGCTGACCAAACCTTGCTCGAGCCACTGCCGCACGTGCCGCAGCGACACACCACACGCTTTGGCCACCACAGCGTCCAGGCGGGCCCCCGGCGTCGTCACTGAAATACGCATCACACTCACTTCTTCTTTGTGGCTTTGCTCGCCGCCTTCGAGGCGTCAGACTTTTTGCCTGTGGCTGCGCCGCTTGACGCCGTGGTCTTGCTGGCCTTTGCAGTCTTGTCTTTGCCGCTGGCCGTTTTGCTTTTACCGTCGGCCTTCACGTCGTTTTTGGCTTGCGCCTTCTTGGGCGTTTTATCAGTTTTGCTGTCTTTCTTGGGGGCCAGCTGCACATGCCCTTCGTCTCCTGGCCGGCGTGCACCAGGCGCTGTGCGGCCCACGGCGTATTCACGCGGCATCTCTGGCGTGGGCGAATACACCACCACGTCTTGCCCCTCTTGCAAATTGGAGTTGTAGGACAGGCGGTTGATGCGTGCCAAATCGTTGGGCTTGAGCCCATAACGGCGCGCGATCTTCGCCAAGGTGTCGCCCGCTTTTGCCTTATAAAGCAAACGCGTTTTGCCGCCTTGGGCGGCCCGCAAGGCCAAGAATTCTTCTGATCCCAACGTCACGACTTGCAGGCGCGCCGGATCCAGCAGCGCCACGGAGCCGCGATCAAAATCCTTCGGCACAAACAACTGCAACACCATGCCCTCTTGCAGCTTGGCTTCCGCATCCAGATTGTTCCACTCCGTCAGGTTGTCCGGTGACACAGCGAACACAGCCGCGATGTCTTCGAGCGTGTCGACGGATTTGGTTTGATAAAACACGCGCTCGCGCCCCTCATACCTGAACTCGCGCTCGGGCACCGCAACCAAAACCGGTTCAACAACAGGGGGCGCCGATGCCTCTTTGATCTTCTCCGCCAACAGATCTTGTTTGGGATCTTGCTTCGCGACGACCTTTTCCACAACGGGCACCAACACGGGTGTGCCACCCACCAGCTCACGGGAATCCTTGAGTCCGTTGATCTTACGCAGCTCGCGCACGGGAACGCCACGCGCCTTCGCCAGATCGTCCAGCGATTCACCGAACCGCAGCACCACCGTCTCTAGCTGGTCAGCCTTCGTTTTGGTGCTGTGAAAGTTTCGTGCGAACAATTCGCCGCCACCTTCAGGTACGCGCACAAGCGTGGTGCCTCGGTCGGGCGGCGTGCGGCCACGGATGAGCTCAGGGTTCAACGACTCAACCGTCTCAATGGCCACGCCCGCTGCCTTTGCCACCCGTTCCAGGCTTGTGGCGGCAGGCACTTCCACCACGTCGTAAAGCAACGGCGGATCTTCGGGTACGTTCTCAAAGCCAAACGCTTTGACGTTGTTGCCCACCACGGCGCAAGCCAAAATCTTTGGCACATACAGCGCGGTTTCCCAGGGCAACCCCGCTTCGTGGCGAATCAGCTCCCAATAGTCGTTGGTGTTGTAACGTGTGATCGAGCGCAGCACCGCTCCGTAGCCGGCGTTGTAGGCCGCAAATGCCAACGGCCACGAGCCAAACCGCGCGTACAGATCCTTGAGGTACCGCGCCGCCGCCTCTGCGGCGCGCTCGGGATCGCGCCGGTTGTCCACCCAGTAGCTCACCTCCAAGCCATAAGCGCGGCCCGCGCCCGGCATGAACTGCCACACACCGCCCGCGCCCACGTGCGACACGGCGCCGGGTTCAAAGCCACTTTCGACCATCGCCAAAAAGATCAAGTCGCGCGGCACATTTTCACGCGCGGCGATCCGATCAAACAGCGGCCTGTATCTGCCCAAACGGCGCAGCCAATTGGTCATAATCGCGCGACCGCGATCGTCTGTCTTAAAGAAGTCCAGGTACTTGAGCACGCTGCTGTGCCAGCGCACGGGGATCTCTGGCAACGTCAAGCTGGACAGCCACGCGGTGTTGGACTCCGGAGCCTCCGGGGCGCCGCTGCCCCGATCATGTGCGGGCGAACGCAAAACCGCTGGCACATCGCCGCTGCCGCTCCATCGCCCCTTGAGAGCCTCGGCCGCGGGGGGCACGGGCCCCTCGGTTTGCTCGGGCTCATAGACCTTGAACGGAACGCGCTCGGTGCGTCCAAACGTACGGCTCTCGAAGCTGCGCAGCTCTCGCAGCTCGGGGCTTTCCACCAGCAGCGACTCTTCCAGGGGCCCACCGCGCACAGCCTTGCGTTCGCGTTCATCCGGCCCTGCCACCTGCGCGAGCACGGCGGGGGCCGTCAAGGTGGCCACGACCGTGACCACCAAGACCCGAGCCGTTATGAAAGCCACCAAGCGCGCCATCGTGTCTATCAATGGTAGGCGAAACCCCCACCGCCCACCAAAAAACCTGACAACACGCGGCCTTGCCGATTGTGGGAGAATTGCCGCCCACCTGTTTGCTGTGCGAAATCGCAGGTGGTATAGAGTGGGCTTCTGTTCACTGGAGGAAATCCATGCTCGGCGGCTCCGAATGGCTCGTAATTCTCGTCATCGTAATCATCGTATTCGGGGCCACAAAACTGCCTCAACTGGGAGACGGGTTGGGTAAGGCCATCCGGAACTTCAAGCGCGCCGTGAACACCGGCAACGAAATCGACGTCACGCCGAAGAAGCCGGAATTGAAAGACGGCCAAACTCCGGAGGGCGGCTCAAAAGTCGAATGAATCCAGTTTCTTGGATGACATTCAGCGCCGGATAGCTCTGCTTTTTGTGCGGGCGCATCGACAGTTTTGACGAGACACTTGACAACGCGAAAAGTCACTTTCTTACGCGTTGGTCGAAAACTTGAGTGATTTCAACGCGGTGCGAATTAGACGTTGACGCGTTGGACCGTGGGGGTCAAACTGAGAACCATGGCCACGCGCGTGATCAAACGTTACTCGAACCGCAAACTGTACGACACCACTGATAGCCGTTACGTGACGCTGCAGCAGATTGCGCAGATGATTCGCAACGGCGACGAGATCCGGGTGACCGACAAAACCACTCAACAGGATCTCACCACCGCCACCTTGGCTCAGATCATCTTCGAGGAGGAAAAACGCTCCCCGAAGCTGCCGATCGAAGGTTTGCGGCGGATCATCCGCACTGGTTTGCAGGTTTGACGTCGATCAAGCGTGGCGTCTCAGTGTCTTGCCGCAATGCTTGACCGTGCACCCGCTTGTCGCGCCAAGCAGGCCCGCCGTTGCGGTCTGGCACCAGGTGACCTTGCACGAGCCACTATCGTGGATCTGCACGGGTAGCTTCGGTGCCATTTCTCTTTCGAAGCCTGGCCCTCTTTGTCGGGCAAGGTTTCATCAGAACAGCTAAAAGTCGAAACCGCCGCTTAACGAAACGCGCGTCTGCTTGTCGCTGCCGTCACGCGCTCCAAGGCTGGAAACGGATTCGTCGCGTGAGCGCCCGGCCGGCAGGTATTCGTATTGGCCGGCCACGAACACGGCGGCGAACTTCAACTTCATGCCGCCGAAAAACCGGCGCCGGGTGATCGTGTCTTGGTTGGGGAACGCGAAGTTCGCCGAAAGGTCAGCGTCCGGAGATGTGGGGCCACAAAAGGCGCCGCCGTTGCCCCCACCTGCTGTGAGAAAACCATCGCAGCCCGGCGTCAGATCGATCACGTTGCTGCGCGCCTTAATCATCAGATAGCTCCAACCGCCAAATGGTTCGGCCCTAAACGTGCCGCCCACGCCGAACGCCTTTGAAATCAACACATCAAAGCTGGCGATGTCGAGACGCACCTGTTCAGACCCGGTCACGTGAGACAAAGCGGCGCGGCCAGCGAGGGAGGGCAGCGGCCAATCGGAAAACCCCTCATGAATGGCCAGCTTCGCGTAGCCTTGGTAGGCGACCATTTGCGACTGCAGCAAGTGCACAACGCCGGCCCCCACTTCCATCGACGGCAGCGGAAGCCAAATGCCTTTACGCACGAACACGCCCACAGTGCTGAGCCACGCCTGAGGCCGATCGGCCAAACGATTCTGCGGCGCCACGGCTTTCACGCCATCCCAATACGTGGCTTTGTTGTTGATCTGCGTGATGCCTAACTCGGCCGAAATTTGGAAGCCGGCAAAACCAATGGTGTCGGCCGGTGTCACCACCTGCGGTGCCATCACAACGCCCAGTTCCGACATCAAACTGCGAAAGCGGCTCGTGGCCTCTTCGTCCAACTTCACGCCCGTCACACGGCCCGAGGCATCCCGCTGCACCCAACCGCAGTCGGTCAGATCGCCACCGGCCAACGGACGCGACACGCCGGGACCGCACAGGTTTAGCAGTGAGACGTCCAAATCTCCCGCGACCGCCGAGCGCACCAGAAAGGGGCTCAAAACCGCCGCCACACAAAACCCTAGCGCAGGGTACAGGCTTCGGCTTGGGCTGCGCGGCAAGGACATGCGAGAACACGGTAAGGGGCCACCCTTCTTGCTGTCAAGGAACGCCAGCTTCAATCGGAGATTTGAACGGCGTAAGCACCCGATGAATGCCAACGCGTGGGCACGGCTTGCGGGCTTTGTTTGGTGTTAACCTGGCGAACGTCTACGCCGCCCGCTAGCGTTGCCCGCCCAGGCCCGATTCCCCCAAATGCTTAGAAACCTTTCTCGCGTCGTGGCCATTGCCGCCACCGTGGCGCTTGTGCTGGCCGCGAAGGCCTTTCCCGACCAGCGCACGTTGCTCGCCGTGCTCGCGGCGGAATTGGCCGTGTTTGGCTTGGTGGCGTACCTGTTCGGGTTCGACCTTGAACGCACGGTGGCGCTGCGCTACCTGCAGCGAAACAAGCCATCGAAAGGTGCGCGGGTGGCGCTGGCCATCTGTGCGGGCGTCATGCTGCTGGGGCTCGCCGCCTTCCTGGGAGGCCACGACCACGGGCGGGCGCTTGAGACGTTGGGGGCATTTGTGCTGTTCGCTTCCGCTGTGGCGTTGGCCATTACGGTGCTGTTGAATGTGTTCTCGATCTTCACCGCGGTATCCACCCTGGGCGTGGCGTTAGGTGTGGCGTCGCTGGTTGTGGTGCTTTCGGTCACCAGTGGCTTCGAGCGCGAGTTTCAAAAGAAGGTGTTGTCCGTCAATGGCCACCTCATCGCCACAAGTTACGGCAAGCCGGACGTCGCAGAGGCGGATCAGGAAGCCGAAGAAATGACGAAGAAGTTGAGCAAGCTGCCGGGCCTGCTCAAAATCGAACGCTTTTCGCTGTCGGGTGGCGAGGTGATGATTGGCAAGGTGGGCGCGAATCTCAAAGGACTGGACCTCACCCACGGAGGCTCTGATTTGGCCGCCACAATCGAGAAGGGCAAGTTCGCGGATCTCGGACGTCCCGCCACCTGTCAGCCCAAGCCATTGCTGCCGGGCGACGAACCGGGCCCGCCCGAAGACGCCGGCCGCATTATGTTAGGCACGGAGTTGGCTCAAAAGCTGCGCGCAAAGGTAGGTGACTGCGTGGCGATCTTGGTGCCGTTCCCATCCAAAAGCGATGCGACCCCGCCTTCTTACCCGTTCAAGGTCGTCGGCATCTTTCACTTAGGTTTCAACGAATACGATTCGCGGTTGGCTTACGTGAACATCGAAGACGCCAAGCGTTTGGCTGGCGCTCGGCAATCGATCTTCGGTATTGAGTTGCGATTTGCGGATCCAATCAAAGCGCTGGGGCTCGTGGAAACCGCCGAGAACCTATTGGGGCCGGCCTTCAAAGTGATCGATTGGCGCAGTTTAAACGCGAACTTGTTCACAGCGTTGACGATGCAAAAGGTGGTGATTTCGATCGTGCTGTTGATCATCATCGTGGTGGCCGCGTTCAACATCTTGGCGTCGCTGTTTCTGATCGTGCGCACGAAGGAGCGCGAGATTGCGATTTTGGGATCCATGGGCGCCCGCCCGCGGCCGATCTTGGGAATCTTCTTGGCCGCCGGCGCCATCGTGGGGCTGGCCGGCGGGGGGTTGGGCGTCACGTTGGGTCTCGCTTTGTGCAGCATCGTCAGCCACTACGGCTATGGCCTCGATCCCAAGGTTTATTTGATCGAACGCTTACCCGTGCAGATCTCGCCCGTGGAAGTGATGCTGGTTCCCGCGTTGTCGTTGGCGATTTGCTTGCTCGCGACCCTTTATCCTGCCGTTAAAGCCAGCCGCTTGCGTGCGGTTGATGGATTGCGGCAAGACTGACGAAGCGGTGTTCGTTCGCCTCAGGGCGAGCGCGTCGGCGGCTTAGAGGCGACAAACAAGCGTGCTAAAGTGGTTGCTATGGCTGATTCAGCCAAGAAACTCGCGACGTATGAGGACGTGCTGAATGCGCCAGCCCACATGGTGGCCGAGCTCATCGCGGGCGAATTGCGTTTGCAGCCTCGCCCGGCGAAGCCTCACGCAGCGGCAGCTACGGCCTTAAGCGAAGAGTTGGGCCCGCCCTTCAAGCGCGGACGCGGTGGGCCCGGCGGTTGGATCATCCTCTACGAGCCAGAACTTCACTTCGGCCGTGACGTGTTGGTGCCCGACCTCGCCGGCTGGCGCCGTGAACGCATGCCGTCTTTGCTGGCAGATGAAACCTATTTCACTTTGGCGCCCGATTGGATCGTGGAGGTGTTGAGCCCTTCGACAGAAAAATTCGATCGCACCGACAAACTCTCCATTTACGCTCGGCAAGGTGTCCCGTGGGCTTGGCTGGTTGAACCGCTCAACCACACCCTGGAGGTTCTGCAACTTGGCGCCGATGGAAACTGGATCTTGCGTGCTGCGTTTCGCGACGACGCCGTCGTGCGCGCACAACCATTCGACGCGATCGAATTGGATCTTTCGATCTTGTGGGCCGACGTGATCATTCCGGGCGCGCCCACAAAATAACCGTCGCGCTCGCCTCACAGCTTCAAGGGGGTCAGCAGAGCGCTACGTGCCGTTGGGATACGTGCCGCGGCCGGTGGGCGAATCCTTCATCAGATTCGAGCCCTCTTTGCCCTCATAGCGCGAAGGACACTTGGCCTGAATGTCGTCGCCCTTGAGTTGTTGCTGGTTGTCGAGCATGCCCGTCACAACCACTTCGGAATCTGACTTGAAGGTGTCGGGCACGATGCCCCGGTAGAACACCACGAGCTTCTGCGGAGACCGCGGCGCGCGGCTTTCGACGGTGAAGCGATACTCAAGCGTGCCTGGCTTCTTCTCGATGGTTCCCGGCACCACGTTGCCATGCACCTGCAGCTTCTTGCCCTGCCACTTCGCAGGCGCCTGCATCACCTCGTCGACGTGCTTGTAGTAAGCGGTTTGCTCTTTGGTGGATGAGTAGAGCAACCCTCCCACCAAACCAACGATGGCAACCACGGTCAGCACGATCTTGATCGCGGCCGTCTTAGAAACAGGGGCAGCGGCGGGGGCGGGGGCCTGGCTCATGGGCCAAAGGTTAGCAGTGTTGGTTTCGCAAGGCTACCGAGGCGCCTCAGGCGCCACACGACCTGGTGCAACAACGTTACTTCCCGTCAACTCCACGAGCAGGGCACGCACGCGGGCCTCAATGGCGGGCACCACCACCTCCGGGGGTTGATCTTCGATGTCGTCGAACGCCCAATACTGCACTTGCTGCGCAAACCCGCCGAACCTTTGTTCAACCATTGGCCGGTGTTCCGCCTCTTTCATGGCGATGATGCGGGTAAAGGCCGCGAAATCAGCGGCCGCCACGTCCCGAGGTGGTCGAAGGTGGGCAGCGATGTTTCGCGCGCGCAAGGCGGCCACCGTGTGGGGCGACAAGTCGCCGGGGTTGCGGGTCCAGCACTGCGGCGCCAAACCCGCCGAATCAGCCACCAAGGGCAGCCGCGCGGCTGTGGCCAGGTGGTTGAAGATGTGCTCCGCAAACCGGCTGCGGTAATAGTTGCCAGTACACAGGAACAGCACGCGTTGCGGCGGCACCGTCATGATGGGCCTCAGCGTTTGGACGTCTTACGCCCGCCCACCTTTTTGCCGCGCTTGCCGAGCGCCGCCAATTCGAAGAAGTAGCGGTAGAACATTTCCATGCCGCCGCCCCCTTGCTGCCAATCGAAGTTCTCGTTGATGGCGTGGTAGCCGTGTTCGGGCAACGATAAGCCTGCGAACACGATCGGCGCCGCCAAGCGCTTCTGCATCGTCAACACAGCGCCGATGGATCCGCCTTCGCGTGTAAATGCCGGCTCTTTGCCAAACGCGCTTTTCATCGCCCGCGCCGCGGCCGCTTGATGAGGCCCGCCCAATTCGCTCAAGAACGGTTCAAGCACACCTTCTTGAATGACCTCGGCGTCGGGGCAGCGCTGTTTGATGAAACGCTTGATCAACGCGAAGACTTTTTCGGGCTTTTGGTTCGGCACCAAACGTGTCGACAGCTTCGCTTCCGCGATGTGCGGCACGATCGTCTTGATGCCAGGGCCCGCATAACCACCGTTGATGCCGTGCACTTCAAACGTGGGCAACGCCATCAACGATTCCATGACTTCGGCGTCGCTGCGAAACCGCAAGCTGAGCAATTCGTGGGCCGCCGCAAAGCGTTTGCGCGAGAAGCCCGCTTTGGCAAAGCTTGCCTTTTCGCTGGCGCTGAGGCGTTTGACATCGTTGTAAAAGCCCGGGATTTTCACGCGGCCGCTGCGGGCGTCGTAACACTCGCTAATGAGTTGGGCCAATTCGCCCACGGGGTTGCGAGCCGCGCCACCCGTCGTGCCTGAATGCACATCTTTGACGCCTGTTTTGAGCCGCACCGTGAACTTCAACAGACCGCGCAGGCCATAAGCAATGGCGGGCCGACCGGCGGCGATCCAGATCGTATCGGACACCACCACCGAATCCGTGGCGAAGCCTGCCTTCGTCAGCTTGGCCATGCCGCGATCAAAGTTGGGGCTGCCGATCTCTTCTTCAAGCTCCCACAGAAACTGAATGTTTAGGCCCACGTTGTCGGCCACCGCCAGTTGCGCGCCGAACAGAGCGGCCAACGCCGGGCCTTTGTCATCCGTGGAGCCGCGGGCGAAATAGCGCGAGCCTTTGCGCGTGAACTTAAATGGTGGCGTGTTCCATTCCGCAGGATCCGCGGGCTGCACGTCCAGATGGTTGTAAACGGTCACGGTGGGCAACGCGGGATCGCGGATCAACTTGCCCACCACGATCGGGTAACCGCCCGTCGGCACCACTTCCACCGTCGCCCCCACCTCTCGCAAACAACTGGCTGCTTCTTCCGCACAGCGATCCATATCGGCCTTGCGGGTTGGGTCCATGCTGACCGAAGGGATCTCTACAAGCCGTGCCAAACGATCTTCAAAAGCGCCGCGCAGCCGTTGAATCTGAGTCTTAAGAGCAGGGTTCTTCGCCATGAGGTGGGCCGCATCTTAACCGAAGTGGCGCACGAAGCATCCTGCTTAGGCGATCGTTGATACGCTTACGACAAGCGCGCCGCTCAGTTACGAGACGCCAGATCGGGGCGACCCGAGAGCACGCCCCGGCGATCTCCGCGCAACAAACTCAGCAGATCTTGTTCGATCGAAAATTCTGGCAACTCGATGACCCGGCCAATCTCATCCCCGTCGCGTACGACCACGAACGTGGGTACGAAGTGAAGGTCCGCTCCGGCGGCCAGCTCCCCCGGCGCCTGCATGTCGCGGCCCACGGCCACGTATTCCGCCGCAAACGGAACGGAGTCTCCCGCTGCATCAAGCGCTTTCCAAAACCGGCTGACTTCACGGCGGCTGTCACCGCACCAGGTGCCCAAGAACACACGCACCGTCGCGCCTCCAGGCACTGTGCGAAGGGCGCGGGCCACGTTTTCATCAACTTGCGTGTGCAATGCCGCCGCCTGCCACTTCGGAAGAGCCGAGATGGTTGCGCGATCAACATGGCCGAGCGGAGGTTCATCATTCGCTTGGCGCCCGTCCTTGCGTGGCGATTGCTTGGGGCTGCTGGCGCAAGATACGAAGGCGGGGCTGCTCAGGGTTGCTAGAACTCCGAGGGCGAGGCAATTTGTGAGCCAGCGGATCCCCCCACGGTTGGGACCACGGCCACTGCGGCTTTGCACCGTTCTTTTTGCCCCCTTTGACACCGTCACTCCTTGAGGCTCTGCAGGAACCCTAGATCGACCAAATCCTTTGGGCGCCCCGCGGCTCGTTTGGCGCGTACGAGACCTTCAATCGTCAACACTGTCACTTGCGTGCCCGCGATATCCAACTCGGAGCTGACGGCATCCACTTCATCGAACGTGCCTAGCCCCGGCACTTCACCCAGTAAGTCCAGCGGGCCCAAATCAGTGTCTAATGTGAAATTCAAGCCGCTGCGCAGCGATGCCTCATCAAGCACGAATGGCAACTCGCCCGGCACACCGCGAAGCTTGGGGTGCAGCGGCCGCAAGGCAGCGGCAAGCCTCGCCAGATTCTGACGGTCGCGCGCATAGGCAATGTCGAGATCCTGGGTTGATCGTTGAACGCCGCGGGCAATGAGCGCCACGCCACCGATGACGGAGAACCGAACCTGCTGATCAACGAGCAGGGTTAGGAGGGCGCGTAGCTGCATGTTTTCGGGCTTTCTCGGCATCCTCAGCAAAGGCCTGCATCTCTTCAAGCCAAATGATCCGCTCCGTGGGTGTCTTGGCTGCCCCTTGCCGCAACAGCGCCTTGTCTACGTCGGCAGCAAACATGCGGCTGAGAATGTCAAAGCACGTTTCGGACACGAGGTGGATCGTAGCACGCCCCTTGACCGATCCCCTACCCTTGCCATTGACCGGGTGCTTACGCACATCAACCGCCGATCTGCACCATGCTTTTGCGCGGCCCGCCTTTGGCGCCCAAGGTAAACAAGTGGCTCGGGGGCTTTAGCGCAAGGGCCGCGAGGATCGCGGCCTGCACCGCTGCGCTGCCGCCGTCATGAAGGGCACGCCGCAGATCCACCGCGTTGTCGTGCGCCAAACACGTGTGCAAGCTGCCCGAGGACGACAGGCGCACGCGGTTGCAGGTGTCGCAAAAATGTTCGGTGATGGGAGTGATCAAACCAAGCCTGCAGATCCCATCGTGGTTGCCGCCTTCAAGGCGCCAATAGCGGGCGGGGCCGGCCCCCAAACGCGCTTCGGGCTCGGGCACGAGCGCGGCGCCAGGGAAGTCGGCAAGCAACGCCGCCCGGACATCCGCGGCCGACATCAGCTGCCCCGGCACAAACAGCGCGCCTTCCATCATCGGCATCTGTTCAATGAAACGCGGGACAAAACCGTGCTGCCACGCAAACGTGCATAAGGCCGCCACTTCGTCGTCGTTGAAGCCTTTGATGGCCACCGCGTTTAATTTGATGCTGGCAAATCCCACGGCTTTCGCCGCAGCCAAACCCGCCAGCACATCGGCCACCTGCCCCCGCCGCGTAATCTTCGCGAACCGTTCGGGCCGCAAGCTATCGAGGCTCACATTGAGCCGCGTAACACCAGCCGCGCGCAACGGCGCCGCGAGCTCCGCCAAACGGTGGCCGTTCGTCGACAGCGCCAAATCTTCGATGCCAGGCAACGCCGCAAGCATCCCGGCCAGCGTGACCAGATCCTTGCGCACGGTGGGCTCGCCGCCCGTCAGACGCACCCGCCTCACCCCGAGGCCGGCGAACGCGCTCACAAGGGCCGTGATCTCTTCGAACGAAAGCACGTCGGCGCGGGCCGTGTGGTCCACCCCGTCTTCAGGCATGCAGTAGGTGCAGCGGTAGTTGCACCGGTCGGTCACCGACACCCGCAAGTAGTGGATGTTCCGCCCGTCAGGATCGATGAGTTGATTGTCCGCCTGCGTCACGCCGTTCCTTGGTGGCCCCCGCTCTATTAAGAAGGGCCCGACATTGTGTAGCGAGTATGCGCGGCCGCGTTGACCCGGGCCATGGGGCATGGGAAAACACGCCCAAGATGTCGCTCTTAAACTCTGTGAAAGACACTGTGCTGGGCCAAGCCATGAAGCTGGCCGGCAGCCCCCAAGTGACGCGTTTGATGACCGATCCGCGCTTGATGAACGCGGCCATGAAGGCCATGAGCCTTGGCGGCACCGTCAAAGAGAAGCTGGATCAATGTGGCAAGGTTGCCGGCGGGGTGTTTGGGTTGGCCACGCAAGACGAGGTCAGCGGATTGCGCGGCACCATCCAGAATTTGGAAGATCAGGTGGCCGTGCTTGAAAGCCGCGCCGCCGCTGCCGAAGCCGAGGCAGAGGCCGCGCGGGCTGAAGCTGATGCTGATGCCGCCAAGAAGGCCAAGGCCAAGGCGGGCAAATCGGCCAAAGCCGACGAATAGCCCCACGTTTTGTGGTGGCCCGCTGGGCCCCGCAAAAAACTGCAGGATTTGCGGGCGCCGTATTGTCGCAAGTACAGCCCGCGTCTGATATGAGTAGCGCCCATGCAGAGGGTCGTGACTCTCTATCAATCGACGATTGGTAAGAAGGTCCTAATGGCAGTCACAGGTGCCGCAATTTTCGGCTACCTGGTGGTTCATATGATCGGCAACCTCCAGATTTTTCTGGGGGCTGAGGTCATAAACAAATACGCGGCGTTGCTTCACAGCACGCCCCTTCTGCTGTGGGGCGTTCGCATCGTCCTACTGCTGGCGTTTCCAGTGCACATCGCCATGGCGGTGCAACTGAACGCCCGCAACCGGCAGGCGCGGCCCGTGTCGTACGGCAACTATAAACGGCAGGTTTCAAGCTATGCCGCCCGAACGATGATGTTCTCGGGCCCCGTCTTGTTGCTGTTCTTGTTGTTTCACTTGGCGCACCTGACGCTGGGCTACAACGTTGTGCCGAAGCCCTTTATTGAGGGCGACCCGTACAACAACATGGTCAACGGATTCACCGTTTCGTGGGTGTTCTTATTCTACGTGTTGGCGGCCGCGCTTGTGGGCCTGCACATGGCACACGGCGCGTGGAGCATGTTCGCCACCTTGGGCGTCAGCCACCCGCGCTACCTCAACATCATCAAAGAGGTTGCCTTCGTGGCCACTGTGGTTGTGGCCGGCGGCTTCGCCCTGGTGCCCATCGCGGTGTTCTTCAAGCTCGTGGGAGGCCAGTAAGCCATGCAACTCGATTCAAAGATTCCGTCGGGCCCCATCGAAACCGCTTGGGAGCGCCACAAGTTCAGCAGCAAGTTGGTGAACCCGGCCAACAAGCGCAAGTTTGATGTCATCGTTGTGGGCTCGGGTTTGGCCGGCGCTTCCGCCGCAGCCTCGTTGGCGGAGCTTGGCTACAACGTCAAATGCTTCTGCTTTCAAGATAGCCCGCGCCGCGCGCACAGCATCGCGGCCCAAGGTGGCATCAACGCCGCCAAGAATTATCAAAACGACGGCGACAGCGTTTACCGATTGTTTTACGACACCGTCAAAGGTGGCGACTACCGCGCCCGCGAACAAAACGTTTACCGTTTGGCCGAAGTGTCGGTGAACATCATCGACCAATGTGTGGCACAGGGTGTGCCCTTCGCGCGCGAATACGGCGGCTTGTTGGCCAACCGTTCGTTTGGTGGCGCGCAGGTGTCGCGCACGTTCTACGCGCGCGGGCAAACCGGTCAGCAGTTGTTGATTGGCGCTTACCAAGCGCTTGAGCGGCAGATCGGCGCCGGCAAAGTGAAGATGTACTCGCGCAGCGAGATGTTGGACGTGGTGTTGGTCAACGGCCAAGCCCGCGGCATCGTCACGCGCGATCTGGTGGACGGCAAGCTGGAAACGCACACCGGTCACGCCGTGTTGCTGGCCACGGGCGGCTACGGCAACGTGTTCTTTCTTTCCACGAACGCCAAAGGCTGCAACGTCACGGCGACGTGGCGTGCGCACAAAAAGGGCGCCGCATTTGCGAATCCCTGTTACACGCAAATTCACCCCACCTGCATCCCCGTTTCCGGCGATCACCAATCAAAGTTAACTTTGATGAGCGAGTCGTTGCGCAACGACGGCCGCGTGTGGGTGCCGAAGGTCGCGGGCGATTCACGCACGGCCGATAGCATTCCCGAATCCGAGCGGGATTATTTCCTCGAACGCCGCTACCCCTCGTTTGGCAACTTGGTGCCGCGCGACGTGGCCAGCCGCGCTGCCAAAGCCGTGTGCGACGAAGGCCGTGGCGTGGGCCCCGGTGGCTTGGGCGTCTATCTTGATTTTAGCGACGCCATCAAACGTTTGGGCGAAGCGGCCGTGCGCGAACGTTACGGCAACTTGTTCGAGATGTATGAACGCATCACGGGCGAAGATCCTTACAAGGTGCCGATGCGCATCTACCCGGCGGTGCACTACACGATGGGCGGCTTGTGGGTTGATTACAACCTCATGTCCACCATCCCAGGATTGCACGTGTTGGGCGAAGCCAACTTCTCGGACCACGGCGCCAACCGCTTGGGCGCATCGGCCTTGATGCAAGGCTTGGCCGACGGTTACTTCGTGATTCCTTACACGCTGGGCAATTACTTGGCGTCCACCAAGCTTGAGCCCGTGAGCGCGGATCACCCGGAGTGTCGTGCTGCCGAAGCGGCCGTGCGCGATCGGCTTAACAAGTTCCTCAGCATCAAGGGCAAGCGCACCGTGGATTCGTTCCACCGCGAGCTTGGCAAGTTAGTGTGGGACAAGTGCGGCATGTCGCGAACCGCTGCAGGCCTCAAAGAGGCGCTGCAGAAGATCCCCGCCTTGCGCGAAGAGTTCTGGCAAAACGTCAACGTCTTGGGCAGCAACGAAAGCCTCAACCAATCGCTTGAGAAGGCGGGCCGCGTGGCCGACTTCCTCGAGTTCGGCGAATTGATGTGTTACGACGCGCTCGCCCGCGAAGAGTCATGCGGCGGCCATTTCCGCGAAGAGCATCAAACTGAAGAAGGCGAAGCTTTGCGCAACGACGAACAGTACGCCCATGTGGCGGCCTGGGAGTGGAAGGGCGAAAACCAAAAGCCCGCGCTACACAAAGAGCCCCTGTCGTTCGACAACGTGCACCTCGCTCAGCGGAGCTACAAATAATGAAACTCAACCTGCGCATCTGGCGACAAAAGAACTCCAAAGACGCGGGCGGATTCGAGACCCTCGAAGCACCGCACGTCAGCCCCGACATGTCCTTCTTGGAAATGTTGGACGTGGTGAACGAGGATCTACAAGCCAAGGGCAAAGAGCCAATCGCTTTTGACCACGACTGTCGCGAAGGCATCTGCGGCAGCTGCAGCTTGATGATCAACGGCCGGCCCCACGGCCCGCAGCACAACACCACCGCGTGCCAGCTGCACATGCGCTCATACAAAGACGGCGACAGCATCACGATCGAGCCGTGGCGCGCGGCGCCCTTCCCTGTTTTGCGAGACTTGGTTGTGGATCGCACCGCGTTTGACCGCATCATTGCCGCCGGTGGTTACATCTCGGTGCGCACGGGTGGCACGGTGGACGCAAACACCATCCCGGTGCCCAAAGAAAACGCCGATCGCGCGATGGACGCGGCCGCCTGCATCAGCTGTGGCGCCTGCGTGGCGGCATGCCCCAACAGCTCGGCAATGTTGTTCACAGCCGCCAAAATCGCGCACCTCAATCTGCTGCCACAAGGCCAGCCTGAGGCGTTGTCACGCGTGCTGGGCATGGTGGGCCAAATGGAAACCGAAGGCTTCGGCGGATGCACGAATACGGGTGAATGTTCAGACGCGTGCCCGAAGAGCATCCCCTACGAAGTGATTCCGCAGATGAACGCAACGCTGCTCAAGGCGTCGCTCAAGAAGCGCTCTGCCTCGGTGAGCAAGGGCGGCGACTGAGCCACGCTCCATTGACAGCGTCGCACGGTGCAAACGATGTCGATGGATAAGAAGCCGGTCGCTTTGATCACCGGGGCCTCCACGGGCCTCGGCGCCGAGTTCGCGCGATTGTTCGCGCACGATGGCTATGACGTCGTGTTGGTGGCTCGCAATGTGGGCCGCCTGGAAGCGCTGGCAGAGCGGTTGCGCGGCGCCCATAAAATCAACGCGCACGTGGTTGCGGAAGACCTGGCAAAACCGGCAGCGGCAGGACGCGTTTGGGACCGCGTGCAGGCGTTGGGCCTCACCATCGAGTGCCTGGTGAACAACGCAGGATTCGGCAGCGCAGGCGCGTTCTTTGATTTGCCCGCGGCCGCTGAAGTTGAGATGGTGGAGCTTAACTGCGTGACGCTTTTGGAGCTCACACATCGCTTCGGCGAGGCCATGCGCAAGCGCGGCCACGGGCGCATCCTGAACATCGCTTCGACCGCGGCGTTTCAGGCCGGGCCTTATATGGCCACGTACTACGCGAGCAAGGCTTTTGTGCTTTCGTTCTCGGAGGCGCTGGCTTACGAACTGCGGCCCCACGGCGTGACAGTCACGTGCCACTGCCCAGGTGCCACGGCCACCGAGTTTGCCGGCCGCGCAGGCAACAACAAATCAAAGCTGTTTCAACGCCCCGGTGTTGCGAAAGCGGACGCGGTCGCGGCCCACGCCTACAAAGCCATGATGCAGGGAAAAGGGATCGCCATTCATGGGTTCATGAATTGGCTGGGCGTTCAAGCGATTCGATTCTTGCCGCGGTCGGTTGTGCACCGAATTGCTGCGGCTTTAAACCAGCCGTGACGTTTGCGTTTGCCGTGGATTGCGTGCAGCGGTGATCGCCAAGCCCCCCGTTGTTGTTGTTGAAGCCCACCATGAGGCGTTGCTGGCATGGTCGCAATACCGATCGACGCTCGGGCGCGCGCCGAGGCTCATCACGCTTGATCATCACACCGACACCAGCCGCCCGTTTCGCAACCACTTGCGCGACGCCTATCCAGCGGCCGAGCATGATCGTTTGCGAGCGAAATGGCTGTCAGAGATCGACCATCGCCAGCCCGCCAGTGTGACAACCGCAATCGACCGATTGGGCAACGACGAACACATCGTGGCCGCGATTGCGTGTGACATCATCGCCGCGGCTTTCGTCGTGGCCCACAACGCCAAGGACACCGACCAGCGCACGTATCACGATCACAAGATCATGTGCCGTGCCGTCAGCAAGAATCTGCACTCCTACGACGTGTCACGAGAAGACTGCGATAAGGTGCTCGAATCGGATTTTCTTGATGCGGTGATCGCGAGCTTTTCAAGCGCGTTGACCGAGTGTTCGGAGGTGCCGCTGCTCGATGAGCCGTACATCTTCGACATTGATTTGGATTACTTCAACACCTTCGCCTCTGTGGCCCCGCGCGACGCCACGTCGCTGCGACGGGTGGCAGGCGGGGCTGGCCTCATCACCATTGCAACTGAGCCCGCCCATGTTAGAGCGTGCGCGTTGGATCCAAGCCTGCAGAGCGATTTCTTACTGGGCAAGCTGTTGGCGCTGCTTGGATAAAGGATTGGTTCAAGAAGCGGCTGAAGGACGTGGGGGCGCGGCGGCGATGCCTTTGAACAAATATCTGAGGAATTGATCCCCACAGTCCCGGTAGTTCCGGTGGCTGGGCAGGCGAAAAAACGCGCCCAGCTCCGCTTTGGTGACCACAAGCCCGGCCTTCGCGATGAGATCGATGATGTCGGTGTCCTTCAATGCAAAGGCCACGCGCACCTTCTTCAGCACCACGTTGTTTGTGATCGGCAGCTCAATTGCCGGCGGCGGGCGGGTTGGATCCTTACCGCGCTTGTACATGATCAAGCCGTTAAGAAAGTGCGCCAACAGCTCATCGCGACACTCGATGTATCCAGCCTCATCGTCCTTCTTCAGGAACGCCACCACGTCGTCGTGGCTTACCTGGCAACCGGCCAGTTCAAAGATCTCGACGATCACACGGTCCCCCACATGCAGGAGATACCGAAGGCTTCTAAGGACGTCGTTGTTCAGCATGGAAGGCAGCCACTATCGATCAGGATGTGCAAACGTGGGGATGAATTTGCGAAGCTAGGCATGCCCTTTTGAAGCAGGGTGATCGCGGATCCATTTGCGTGCACAGCTGATGGGCGTTTTTGATGTAGAACGGGCTGATTGTAGATGGGAGGCCCAAATCACCCGCTTGAATTTAACGCCAAGGAATGGGGCTACTCGACGGATGCCGACGTGAGACAACGTGCCTATTGGGACGTGTTCTCCGGCGCTGCCGGTCACGTCTATGGTCACCACGCCATCTGGCAATTCTGGTCACCCAGCAAAGAGAGGATCAATTTTCCCACCATGCCCTGGCAAGCGGCTCTGCAGCGCCCGGGTGCCACACAAATGCAGCATCTGCGAAAGCTGGTTCAAGCACGCCCAGGCTTTACGCCGGCCCCGGACCTATTGGACGATCCACTTGAAGGTGCTGATCATCTGGTGGCGGCGCGCGGTGATGGCTTCGCGCTTTTGTACAGCCCTTACGGGCGTCCGTTCTCGGTGAAGGTGAGCGCCCTTGGTACGCCCAAGCTGCGCGCCACCTGGTGGAACCCGCGCACGGGGCAATCTGAACAGCAAGAAACGATTACCCTTGCGCCATCTGTCTCGTTGCACCGTTTTGTGTGTCCCGCTGAAGGATTCGGCGCTGATTGGGTGTTGGTGCTCGATGATGCATCGAAGGTGTTTGCGCCCTTGTAAGGTGCGCGACCTGAACTTATGGGCACTTAAGCGCCGCTGATACGGGCGTGGGCTCCGTCAGTTCGACGCCATTGCCCAGTTGGCCCGATTCGTTTGCGCCAAAGCAATGCACAGTCCCGCGCTGCAGAAGCACGCATGAGTAAGCTTCCCCCACGGCGAGGGCCGCGGCCTTGTCAGGCAACGCAACGGTGGGCGTGGGTGTGGTTCGGGTGGCGAAGGATCCATCGCCCAACTCACCATTGCTGTTGGTGCCCCAACAAACGGGTTTGTCGTCGCCCAGCAGGGCGCAGCCATGATGCGATCCTAAGGCGATGGCTTTGGCGCCTTGCAGGGATGGCTGCTCTGCGGGTTTTGCCGCGCCAACCGGGCCAACTCCGCCTCCCCAACACACAACTTTGTCGCCCATCGTGCACGCGCGGCCACGGCCCAACACGATGCGCTTGGCGCCACTGACTCCAGACACCACCACAGGCGTCGCCGCATTATTGAGTGCCATCGTTCCCAAAACTCCGGCGCCGCCTGCGCCCCAGCACCGGACGCTGCCATCGTTCAACACAACGCACGTGTTGCCACCTGCAGCCGCCACGTCAGCCACCGCCGGCAACGTGACAAGCGTGGGCGTGCCGGCGTCAACAAAGGTGCCAGTGCCCAACGCGCCCGCATCGCCTTGCCCCCAGCAATAAAGCGATCCGCCCGCAAGGGCGCAAATGTGCCCGTCTCCCAACACCACTTTGCTGGCCGGCGCAGGTAGACCGATCGCCACAGGCCGTGCTTGCGACGCCACTTCGGCGCCCGCCACTTGCAAGTGATCGTTGCTGCCCCAGCACCACAAGCCGCCGGCGGCGTCGATCACACAAGTGTTGGCGCCGCCCGCGGCCACATGCGTAGGCATGCCAACGAAAGGGACTGGCACAGCCACGGCACGCGCCACGCGGCCGCCGTTGCCAAGCTGCCCTTGGACGCCATCGCCCCAACACAGCACACTGCCATCGCCCAGCAGCGCACACGTATGCGCCGCCCCCGCCGCCAATTGCTGCGCCAAATTCACGTTCGCCACGGCCACGGGCGCGTTGCTCACAACCGCCGCCGCGTTACCCAATTGTCCGAACCTCGCCTGGCCCCAACACCACAGACGTTGGCTGCCATCGGCGGCGCACGAATGCGACTGGCCCGCCGCGATCAAGTTCACCTTGGGTACCGCCACGCTCACAGGTGCGAAGGAATCAAACGTGCCGCCGGCCCCCAGCTGCCCCTCGGTGCCGCGGCCCCAACACGACACTTTGCCCCCGCCCGTAACCGCACACGCATGCGATTGCCCGAGCGCAAAGGCATCCACGGGCGGCAGGCCTGCCACCACCGCCGCTTGCGGCTCGCGCGCAGAGGCCGCGCGCCCCAGCTGGCTGTCCGCGTTGTCACCCCAACACCAAACGGATCCACCGTCGTCTTTGGTGCAGGCGAAACGGCCACCCACGCGCAGGGCTTTGCTTTGGTTCACATCAAGCCGTGCCGTGGGCGCCGCGATGGTGGTGGCCACGTCGTCTTTGATTTGGCGGCGCGAATTGTCGCCCCAGCACACTGAATCGCCATTGCGTCTCAGCGCACAACTCCAGCCATCACCTGCGCGAACGTCCACCACCTCCCCCAACCCTTCAACCAGCGACGGCACGTCTACCGATTCGCCAACGGCTCGCCCCAATTGTTTGCGACGGTTGTCGCCCCAACAATAGACGGAACTATCTAAAGTCACGCCACAGGTGTGGCTCACGCCGGCAGACACCTTGGCGAATGACAGCGCGCCCGCCACGGGTGCCGGCACGAGTTTGATGCCGCGATCAGCGCTGCCCGTTTGCCCCCACGTGTTGTCGCCAAAACACAACACCTGGGCCGCTTTGTTGATGGCGCACGTGTGCCACGTGCCTGCAGAAACGGCTGTGAATGAGGTGCCCGCGTCGACGGCACGGAGCGAAGAACGATTGG
The DNA here is from genome assembly GCA_033763315.1 of Deltaproteobacteria bacterium. Lineage (GTDB taxonomy): Bacteria > Myxococcota_A > Polyangia > Fen-1088 > Fen-1088 > JAGTJU01. Next base: position 62,983 of record JANRKS010000032.1, on the reverse strand, counting down.
TTGTTGAGCCGTCACCAAGCTGCCCGCGGCTGTTGTCACCTGAACACATCAGCCGCCCCGACACGCCATCGGTCGATTGGACCAAACAAGTGTGCCTGCCACCCGCGCTGAGGCTCATGGTTTGGCAAACCACCAGGGCGGCGCCGTCGGTTGTCGCGTCGTCACTCGGCGTTGCAGCGTCGGCGCCAGCATCCACCGCGCGCACAGGAGCGCACACACCGTCGCCACTAAAGGGTGCATAACGAAATCCGGAGCCGCATCGCTTGTCGGGCAAGCTGCAGGCCCCATTCGCTTCGCAGCGGCCCGATTGGCCTTGGTAGGCGCACTGTTCATCAAGGGTGCAATCAAACGAACGCGGTGCGCACGCAGCCAGCGTCACCGCCAGCACAAACACACAGTGAGACGAAAGCGGGCGCATGGGAGATTGAAATACAACTACTTTGCAAGCCCGCGCACGCAGCGGCAGACGTCCGGCATAATATGCCAAAACGCTCATGCTTCCGCCACAGTCCTTAAAGCTTGCCCCCGACGGCGCCAACGCCGACCGCCCTGCTGAAGCGTTGGGCAGCTTGGGGCGCTACCGGCTGTTGTCGCGTTTGGCCGTGGGCGGCATGGCGGAAATCTTCTTGGCGCGCGTCGATGGCATCGGCGGCTTTGAAAAAGTGGTGGTGGTCAAGCGGTTGATCCCGCAATACGCGGACGATCCGATCTTGGTTCGCATGTTCATGGATGAGGCGCGCCTGCTTGCAAAGCTGGATCATCCGCACATCACGCAAGTGCACGACGTGGGCACACAGGATGGCCACTACTTTTTCGCTATGGAGTATGTGCACGGTGAAGATCTGCGTTCGATCACACGTGCCTGCGCGCTGGCCAACACAAGTTTAAGCGATGTCTTGGCCGCGACCATCGTGGCCACAGCCGCACGCGCGCTTCATTACGTGCACGAAAAATGCAGCGACGATGGCCGCCCGTTGAACATCGTTCATCGCGACGTATCGCCGTCAAACGTTCTTGTCGGTTTCAATGGCACCGTCAAGCTTGCGGATTTCGGCGTGGCCAAGTGGGAGGAGCAGCAAACAAGCACCACGCACGGCACGCTCAAGGGCAAGCTAGCGTATATGTCGCCCGAGCAGGCCAAAGGTGGCGCGATCGATCGCCGCTCGGACGTGTTTTCTTTAGGCGTGTTGATGTTTGAATTGTTCACGGGCACGCGCTTGTTTCAAGGCGCCACCGAACTGGCGATTCTTGATCAGATCACCTCGGGGCAAATACCATCACCTTCGCGACGTCGACACGATCTGCCGCCGCTCCTGGAAGCCGCCATCGTGCGAGCGCTGGCGGTTGATCCTGATCAACGTTTTGCCACGGCACACGATCTAGCGATCGCCGTTGATGCCTTCATCGCCACCCGACGGGACGAGCCGCACGACGCGAACGCGCTTGCGCAACTTATGCGAACGCTGTTTTCGCGCAAGCTCGCCACGTGGCGCGAAGCGGAGCAAGGCGGTCTCACCTTAGGTGAGCATCTGGCGCGGTTGCCAGCCGCGGAGGTGTTGCTTGCGCACGAGGCGCACAGCGACGCCTCAGCAAGCGCGGATCACACGCAGCCGGAGCTGGTGGCACCCGAGCCACGGGCGGCCCGCAAGCCTGCGTTGCGTTGGCGGCTTTGGGGACTCGGTGCGGGTCTATGCATTCTGGCAGGGCTGTGGTGGATCAGGCCGAAGCCAGCACCCGTCTTGCCCCCCGTTTCGGAGCCGCGGGCGCCTGCGGCGATGACGACGCTGCCTGCGCCACCCACCGCGACGGCGCCGGTGCCAGCCGCGCCACCATCCACCGGCCCAGGCCCAACGCCCCGCCCTGCGCCCGCCCCTAAAATCCGAAGGCGTTCACACACAAATTTGGCGCCAGTGCCCGATCCTCCCCCCGTGCCCCCCACGCCGCCGAGCCCACCCGCCGAAAAGCAAAACAAGGTGCGCGTGTGGGATCCTGACTCTGTGCTGCTGCCGAAGTAAAACAGGTAACCGTTGACCGCCTCCTTTTTCATCCGCCGCGTTCGCTGCGCCCGCGTTCTCATCGCGCTGGTGGCCGCGTGCGTGCTCCTTGGCGCCGCGGCTTTGCAAGCCGAAGAAGCTTCGGCGTTGACCGAAACGCCAGCCACGCCACAAGCACAAGCGGCCTTCGAGCGGGGTGTAGAGCTTGCTGACCTCAAGCGATTCGGCGACGCCCGCAACGAATTCAAAGCGTCGTTTCAGATGGCGCCAAGCAGCAGCGCGTTGTTCGCTTGGGCACAGGCAGAACGATTGGCCGGCAACTGCAGGGAAGCGGAACCGCTATACCAACGCTTTTTGCAAAGCGCGGCTTCCTCCGAACAACAAGAAGCGGCCCGCATCGCCCTTCGTCGGTGCGAAACGGCACCAGCGTTGCCGCCACCCGCGCCCACACCCTTGCCGGCGCCCCCGCCACCATCACCAGCACCGTCGCCGAAGGTTTGGCCGTTCGTCGCCACAGGCACCGCCTTGGTTGTGGCCGGGGGGATTGCACTTTTGGTGTCACAGCTTGAAGCCAATGCCGCCAACGATGCGCAAAGTTATCAAGGCTATCGGGACGCGCGGGCGCGCGCGCAAACCGAGCGCATCATTGGGTGGTCCGCCGCCGGCGCAGGCGTTTTGACTTTGGGTGTTTCGGCGTGGCTCGGCCAACGCGCGCGCGAGCCTTCGCCCAACCTCGCGCTGTGGTTGCCAAATGCGACCGCCGTGGGCGCCATGTGGATGGGGCCATTTTGACGAGCGCCACGCGATCTTCATCACTGCCAGCACCAGCACCTGGAGACACCCAGGCCGAGGTCAGCCGGCCTGCCACGGGCGCCCCCGGCCCGCAAGGGCCCAGGTTGGTGCTGGCCTTTCGCGGTGACGCACCCCTTTTCGGCGGACAAGCCTTCGATCTTACGGGCGTGACCGAGGTGGTGTTGGGCCGCGGCGGCGCGGTTGCGCTCATGCCTGGCGCAGTGGCTCGGTCAGCGCGCCTTGAGCTTGGTGATCCTTTGGTGTCGGGACGCCACGCGCGTCTGCAGTTTGAGGGCGATGCGATCTGGCTTGAAGATCTGGGCTCCCGCAACGGCACGCGCATCAACGGCGACGTCATCACGCGCGCACGGCTCAAAGCTGGCGACTGGTTCATCGTGGGGCGCTCCGTTTTTATGTTGAGCGAGGCGCGCAACAACACACGCGGTGAGCCGTTCATGATTGGGGGTGAGCCCGCGACCTTTGATCCACAAACCGCCCACGTGTTTGAAACCGCAGCGAGCCTGGCGCCCTCGCGTGTGCCGTTGATGCTGGTGGCGGAAACAGGCACGGGCAAAGAGGTGATGGCGAGGCAGATCCACGCGCTGTCACAGCGAACCGGTCCGTTCATCGCGGTCAACTGCGCGGCCTTGCCCGAAACTTTGGTCGAGAGCGAATTGTTCGGTTACCGCAAAGGTGCTTTCTCCGACGCCAAAGAAGATCGCCTGGGTCTCATTCGCTCGGCCGACAATGGCACGCTGCTGTTGGATGAAGTGGCCGAATTGCCCGCGGGAAGCCAAGCCAAACTTTTGCGCGTCCTGCAAGAGGGCGAAGTGCTGCCCTTGGGTGCAACGCGACCCGTGCGCGTTGACGTGCGCATCATCGCGGCCACACAACCCCATCTTGAAAAGGCGGTTCAATCTGGCGCGTTTCGCGCCGATCTGCTGGCGCGCCTCGCGGGATTCATCTTGCGCTTGCCACCTTTGCGCGATCGGCGTGTTGATATTGGTCTGCTTGTCGCGCAGTTGTTGGCTCGGCACGGTGGCGAAAAGGCCGGCCACATGAAATTCCAGTCGGAGGCGTGCATTGCATTGTTCCGCCGCCGCTGGCTGCTTAACATTCGTGAACTTGATCAAGCGCTGGCGGCGGCCAGCGTGTTGGCCAGCGGCCAAGGCGAGATTGAAGCGAGTCACCTGGGCGAGGAGCCGCCCTCCACGCACGCCGCCGAACCCGTGGCCAACGAGCCGCCGCAAGACACACGCGAGCGCCTGAGGCAATCGCTTGCACGCCACCGCGGCAACATCAGCGCTGTGGCCCGCGACATGGGGAAGGCACGCATGCAGATCCATCGATGGCTGGAGCGGTTCGGCCTTGATCCCGAGAGCTTTCGAGATGGCTCAACGGCCGACGAGCCCAAACCACCTCCCTGAGTCGTAGAAAAGCGATCGGCTTTCCGCAAAGAACCCCGGCAGACTTTCCCACATTCGACGAGTTGTGGGTTTAAGGCGCAGGACCGGTCTGTGCCGAACGACCACTCGCATTCATCCGACTCCCCCTCCGAAGCTCCCGAGGAGCTCATCGGAGGCTATCGGCTTATCCGCAAGCTGGGCCAGGGCGGTATGGGCGAAGTGTGGATCGGCGAGCACCAGCGGCTTGAGCGGCGCGCCGCCGTAAAGTTGCTGCTGCCGACGTGGACGTCGGACGACGGCGCCCTTGAGCGCTTCTTCATCGAAGCCAAGGCCACATCCCGTATCCGCCATCCTGGCATCGTGGAAATCGTCGATTGCGGCGTCACACAAACGGGCCGCGCGTACATTGTCATGGAGCTGCTCGAAGGAAAGAACCTTCGTCAGGCCGTGAGCCAGGGCTCGCGGGCAGATCTTGCGTTCATCCTGTCGGTGGGACGCCAGGTGGCTTCGGCGGTGGGCGCGGCCCACGTGCAGAAAATCGTTCATCGCGATCTGAAACCCGACAACATTTTCCTGGTTGAGGATCCGATGCAAAGTGGCGTTGGCCCTCGTGCCAAAGTGCTCGACTTTGGCATCGCGAAGCTCGTGGACGCAGAGGCCGACGTGCGGCTCACAGGCACTGGCATTTTGGTGGGAACGCCGGCTTATATGTCGCCTGAACAGGCGCGCGGCCGCGGCGTCATTGATCACCGCACGGACATCTACGCGCTTGGTTGCATTCTGTTCGAGATGGCCGCGGGGCGCCCCCCTTTCCTTTACGAGGGGCTAGGTGAAATGATCGCCGCGCGCCTCACGGAGGATCCACCGGCGCTGTCAGGGGTGGTTCCAGGCGTACCCGAGGCGTTCGAGCGGCTCGTGGCGCGCATGCTGGCGCGCGATCCGCAAGCTCGCGTGGCCACCATGACCGAGGTGGAATCGGAATTAGACAACATCGCGAAAAGTGGAGTGGCCTTCTTGTCCTCTCCCGCGTTGGCGGTTGTGGGGCGAACAGCCATCCTCACACCCGCCAGTGGTGTCACTGGGCCACGAGCATCGACGTCCGTGCCGGCGGCCCGAACCACATTCACGCTGGCCGCGGGCGAAGTTGATCCGGTGCCCCCAAGGCGCGTGCATCGTGTGCTGCCCATCGCGCTTGCGGCGGCGCTCATTGGTGTTGCTGCGTTTTGGTTCATGCGGCCGCGCGTCGTTGATCGAGCGCCGGCGCGGGCGACCGCAACCACCCAGCCAGCAGCACCGGTGGATCCCGTGCCTGTTCCGAACGTGGCGCCACCGCGTAACGAAGCACCCGCCGCTGCACAACTGCCACCACCCGCCCCCCTCGAACCGCCACGGCAACGCGTGCCAACGCCAAGTGCCCCTAAAACCACAGCGCCCCCGCAACGCGATCTGGATGCACTAGTGGTTGATCCGAGCGACCCCAAAAAGCCCATCAAACGACGGTCTAAAACCAAAGATACAAGCGCCCGACCCACTGACTTGGATGCCTTAGCTGAATGACCCGGAGCCTGAAATGACGATGCCGCGTTCGCTGCCTGCCCGCACCTTCCTCACAAAGCTTATCGTCGTCGCTGTTCTGACGTTCTCCTGCGGTTCACTGTGGGCGGCGTCCAAAGAAGACGAATCGTTTCGAGCCTATGTCGACAAAGGCAAAGCATCGTTCGGGCTTGGCAAATTTGCAGACGCCGCCGAAGCCTATGAAGCCGCGTTTGCCATCAAGCCCACGCCCGCCTTGCTTTACAACGCGGCTCAGGCACACCGCATGGCAGGCCACAAGGAGCGCGCTTTAGATCTTTACCAAAGCTACTTGCGCCTTTACGCGCGCACAGGCGCCAACCGAGAGGAATCTGAAAAGCACGTCGAGAATCTCTCGAAGGCTTTGTCAGACGAAAAGCGCGTGGCTTCGGCGCCGCCCAACGACATGGCGGCTGAACCGGACGCGCCACCACCTCCGGTCCCCACGACGCCCGCTGCCGCCACCCCCGCGGCCGAGCCAACAACGACAGGATCCACGCTCATCGTCGCTCGCAATGAAGAGCCCGAGACGAATCGCCCGCTCACGTCCAACCCTTGGTTTTGGGCCGGCGTGGGGGGCGTTGTGGTGGCCACGGCTGTGGTGGTGTTGGCATTGACGTTGGGTGGTTCGTCAGAGCCTCAACCCACCGCCGGAACGATTCGAGGAAACTGATCATGAATGTTTGCGCACGTTTGATCGCGGTGGTGGCTGTGGCCGTTGGGCTCGCCTCTTGTTCCGAAGAGACAGCCTGCAAAGACGGGACAATCCTTTTGACAGTGGACGTGGCACAGGCCGTCCCAAGGCCCGATCGGCTTTCGATCAGTGTTTCGGTGGCGGGAGCGCAGCCCACACAGAGTGAGCTGACGTTGGCAGGCAATGCCACGCGGCCAACGGTGGCGGTGGAATTCCCTTCGGGCTATCCAGTTGGCAGCGCCGTCAATGTCACCGTCGTGGCTTTCGCGGCTGGGCAACCCGTGGCGGTGGGCAGTGGTTCTGTTGTGGCCCCTGCGGGCTGCGGCACGCTAACGGTGATCGCCCTTTCGCCCTCCGTCGATGGCGGCATTGATGACGGCGCAAGCCTGCCAACTTCGGGCGACGGCGGCGCCGCACCCGCTTGCACACCTGGTGCAAAATCCTGCAACGGCAACATCGTGCTTTTGTGCAACGCTGGCGGTGCCTTGGTTGACAGCGAAGAATGCACGGGCCTCTGCCAAGGCGGCAACTGCGTGGGTGAGTGCACCCCGGGCGCCTTGCAGTGCGTGGGAGATGGGGCGCGCACCTGTGCGGCCACAGGCATGTGGGGCGCCCCCGTGGCTTGTCCCGCCGGCTGTGCCGAAGGCGGTTGCTTGCCCGCATGTACAGCGGGCACCACACGCTGCAATGGCAACCAGCTTGAAACTTGTGCCAATGGCGCTTGGTCAAACCCCATGGCCTGCGACTACACCTGCCGCGCGGCCACAGCTTCCGCGCCCGCAGCGTGCGCCGGGGAATGCCAACCAGGCAGCGCCCCTCGCTGTTTGGGCAAGGTGCTCCAGAATTGTTCCGTCGATGCGTCCTGGGTTGCGCAAGACACATGCGAGTTTGTGTGCAGTCCCACAGGCTGCGTGGGTGAATGCACACCCGATGCGAAGCGCTGCAATGGCGCCGCCGTGGAAGTGTGCAGCAGCGTGGGTGCGTGGCAAAACGTCACCACGTGTGAGAACGCGTGCAACAACGGCACGTGCACGCCGAAGGTCCCCGGCAAGCCAGGTGTGGCGCCCACCGCCGTGGTCACCCCAACAACCGCAACCAAGGTGCGTGAGAAGGACAGCATCGTCGTTACGTTCAGCGAAGAAATGAACACCCAATCGGTGGAAGCCGCCTTCAAAGTCACCACGATTGGTGCCGCCACTCCAATATTCAAGTGGACGCCCGATAAAACCGTGCTGACGATCGACCCACAGTTTAAGTACCCCACGGGGTCTTCCACCGCGGTGCCAAAAGGCAGCTATGCGTTCACGATTGGCACGGGCGCTAAGGACGCAAACGGCGAAGCTTTGGCCGCACCCGTGTCGGCCACATATCCTTTGCTGTACCGGCGCATCACTGTACCGCGCATCAACTTCGCTCAACGTGACGCTCAAGACCGCCTGCTCGCCGGCAACCTGATTGCCGGCTCGTCGGCCGAATACACCTTCTTGCAAGCGGCGCTGCAATCAGGATCCACACGCAATGACGGGTTCGTGAGCTTTGCTCTTCCTGCTTTGCCCGCAGGTTACGTCCTTGAGCAAGCGCTGTTTGTGTCCGAGGTGGAGGCGACGGCCGGCAGCGCCACGGGCGCCGGCAACTTCCGCATTGCCGATACACGCTTCACTCCGCCGCTGACATCCGAAGTTTTCAAGACAACCTACGTCCCCATCGGCGAGATCGTTGCGGCTTCAACCTTGTGGACGGTGGGCACGAAGGTTCGGTTCACCGTGACATCCGCTGTGGCCGCGGATTACAGGGCCGCCGCCACCTTGAGCCAATTTCGCATCTACCTTGACGGGATGCCCACGTCCTCGACCCGCACGCTGCGTTTGCTGCGCCCCGAGACGAATCTGCAAATCGTCTACCTCATCGAGTGAAGCTCACCAAGGGAGGCCCGTGGCATGGCGACGTGGGATCAGTTTACGAAATGGGTGGCCGGAGGATCACATAGCCAGGCATACACTTGGCTTTTGGCGCAAGAGCCGAAAGCGGCCTTTGATGCGTGTTTCGCCTCGACCCTCAACCAGCGTGCGGCATTCGACACGTTTTGGGACAATGTCCCTTTAGGTGAGAAGCTAAACGACCTGATCTTGGATTTTGTGTACCAAGGGTACATGCCTCAGCGTCCTTACAGCGGCGTCAGCATGTATGACTACGATCTGGTCCGCGAGCTCTATCTGCGTTCGTTGGAACGCACAAAGTTGCCTGGCAAGTGGCCGTCGCGGCACAAAAACTCGACCAGCGTATGCCTTTACCCGGAATACGCCCGGCGAGGGCAAACCCTTCGATCAACGATCGTTTCTCTTGCCAGCGACCACCTTGGCGGCGGGCCATCAAAGGCTTGGCAGGGGAACCTGTTTTGTTTGGGCGGCCGTTACACGTTTGGCATCGGTATGCAGGGCGCAAACCCACGCCCACCAGGCACCACGTGCATGCTGTTTGTGCGTTCGATTCTTCATGCCGCGGGCATCAACGTCATCGGCCCCAAAACGCCCTCTTCGTGCAGCTGTGACGAGGGGTTGGCAGCAGAGATCGCGCATCTCAAATGCTACGTATCCACGAAGTTGGATGCTTCACCGCCTGTGCTTAAGCCCGGCGACATTTTTCACATCCAAGGCAAAGACTTCAAAAACAACGTTGGAAGCGCCCACGTTGGCATCGTCACAAGCATTGCAGGCAACAAGTGGACGTGCATACAAGGCGGCGCCCGGGATCACGTGACCAAGCAAGCGACCTACACGCTCAAACGCGCCAGCGATAGCAAGTGGGGAACCTGGTTCTTCGAAGAAGACGTCGATTCAGTGAACATGATTCGCGGCATCTGGGGCTATTGGAATGTGGATCTGATCGGTTCGGGCAACATGATGCGCGGAGGCTAGGGACCCCACGGGGGTTCGCCGCGCGGCTTGCTCCTATCGGAACCGCACAGAATTGGGCACAATCCGTCCCATGAAAACGGTCTATCGCACGCACTACGGTCCGTCGCATGTGCTCTCGGTAAAGGACGTGCCGATCCCCACGCCCAAAGATAACGAGTTGCTGGTGCGGGTTCGCGCCGCAACCGTCAACCGCACAGACTGCAGCGGCCTATCGGGGCGTCCCTTTGTTTATCGCTTTTTTGCGGGCTTTCCTCGGCCCCGCTTCGTGGCAACGGGCACTGATTTTGCGGGGGATGTGGAGGCCGTGGGCAAGAGCGTCAGCCACTTCAAAGTGAGCGACAGGATCTGGGGCCTCGACGACAACGGCCTTGGCTCGCACGCGCAGTACTTCATCTTAAATGCCAACAAACCCATCGCGAAGATCCCTGAGGGCGTTTCCTATGAACACGCCGTGGCCTCGGCGGAAGGCGCGCACTACGCGCTCAATTTTATCAAGAAGGTGCCCCTGCAAGCCGGACAGAAGGTGTTGGTCAATGGCGGCACAGGCGCCATTGGCTCGGCCGCCATCCAACTGTTGAAACACAAAGGACTGCGCGTCACCGCCGTGTGCGCTGGCCCCCATATGGAGACCGTGCGCGCCTTGGGCGCTGAACGCGTGATCGATTACCTAACCCAAGATTTCGTTGAAGCGCTTGCACCGCAAGCGGCGGACGACGCATTCGACTTTGTGTTTGATGCCGTGGGCAAAAGCACGTTTGGTCGCTGCAAGCCACTTATGAAGCCGGGCGCTGTTTATCTGTCGTCTGAATTGGGGCCGCACGCGCAAAACATTTGGCTGGCGTTGGCCGCACCCGTGCTGTCGCCCTTTAGCGCCCGGAAGAAAGTGATTTTCCCGGTGCCGTTTGATGTGAAGGGCAGCCTCGCCTTCATGACCGAGCTGCTGCAGCAGGGTGCATTCGTGCCCTTAATCGATCGCAGGTTCGCGATGGAGCAGATTGCCGATGCTTTCGACTATGTGCAAAGTGGCCAGAAGATCGGCAACGTGTTGCTGACGATGGAGTAGCCGATTCGCTGCACAACTCGGTTTCCGACGGATCGATCGCCCCAGGAAGGGACCTTGAACGGATCGCTTTGGCGCCGGCGATCCGCTGTCTTAGTTGATGCGCCTGAGCATCACCAACACGCGCAAGGTGAGGGCCACAGCGGCTTCCTTTTCTTCATCCGAAAGTTCGCTGGCCACAACCTTGCCGGTTGGCCCCGGATACCAAAAGCCATCTTCGGCTTGGCGGCCGCGCAGATACGCTTCCGCTGTGCGCACGCCGGAGTTTTCTTTGCCGAGGCCCACGGAGGTCACTGAATCCAAAGCGTCTGCCACATCCACGAACACGCGCGGCTCTTGAATGTCTTCCCAGTACTTCGGCTCTTTGCGATCCGGATAACGATCGGGCTGCAAAAACCGCGTGGCCAAAAGCTCGGCCGCACGACGCGCTTCACGGGATGTCTTGCGCTTCTTTGAAGAAGCGAACGCACGCAAAACCATCCCGGTGATGAGGTGGCTGGAAGGACGCGCGGCAGAATCGGTGCGCACACCACGCCACGCCCAACCGCCATCGTTTTGCCGGTTGGCCAGCAAGAAGGCGAAGGCTTGATCCACGCGCGGATCGTCATCGAAGCCAGCGCGGCACAAGGCCGAGACCGCCCAACCTTGAAAGTGAATCGCTGGCATTTTGCCGGGATCGGCAGGCGTCTCGCCCATCGTCAGATCAGCGATGCCACCGTCTTCGCCTTGCGACGACAACAAAAAGTCAGCCGCTTTGTGCAGGGGCGTTTGCTTCGGACCATCGTCGGCGCGCACGCCATAGTCCGCTAACTTGTCGATGGTTTTGATGCCGGCGACGGCCGCAGCAAACTTCGCTCCGCCCATCGCTTTTTCCACCGGCTTGGGCGGCAAGCATCCGGTCTTCGCGATTTTCTTGGCGAAGGCCTGCACTTCTTTGTAGGCCCAGATGTCAGCCACGGTGGGGGCTTCATCATCTTCCATAAGATCGCGGCGCACGCGCGCCACGACCGCAGGACTGCCCTCTCGGAGCAATCTTGGGATAGGATCCTGAGCCAAGCGGGCACGCCAACCGGTCATGGCCCGAGCGGGAGGTGTCGGGGGAGGCGGGGTGGTGGCAGCGGGAACGGAAAACCGGGGGCGATTCATCGGCACCTCAAGGTTATCGTATCTGGACCGGTTCTGTAGGGGAATGTACGGATAATTTTGATAGAACACCGGTTTCCGGGATACAACGGGCTGGAAGAGTGACACCGACTGATCGACCCAGCAAGCAAGAAGCCTTCACCGCCTTCCTCCAGGATGGCTGGGTGACTGTGTACATTGACGCCCGGCGCGCGGGCGTTTCGGTGCCTGACCACCTGCGCAACGAAGCGCGATTAGTGCTGCAATATGGGCTGAATATGCCCGTTCCTGTCGAAGATTTGGAGGTTACTGAGGGTGGGGTCAAAGCCACGCTTTCCTTTGCCCGCCAGCCTCACAAAACATTGATCCCGTGGACGGCGATTTATGTGATTGCCTGCACGGACGGGCGCGGCGTGCTTTACCAGGAAGACGTTCCGCCTGAGCTTTTGGTGGCCGCGCACGGCATCGACGACCCGGACGACGCTGGCAAAGAGGGCGAAAGCGACATCGAAGGGGCGGCACGCAAATCGGCAGCCTTGCCGCTGATGGCGCTCAAACCGCAGCCCGACGACGCCGAGGATCCGCCGGCCCCGGCCCCACGGGCGCGTCTCAAGTCGGTGCCGCTCGACGAACCGCCGCAGGCCGAGGACGACAACGGCCGCGCACCTGAACCATCCAAACCTGACGATGGCGGTGACGGTGGACCCAAGGGACGCCCCACCCTCCGTTTGGTGAAGTAGCCGCGGGCCACGCTAAGCGGCGGGCTCCACGCAGTCCTGCAGGAAGTTGCACAACTCCTCGTGCCGGGCCCGCGCGTCTTCGTAGCCGATGCGCACAAGTTCAGCGCCATAGACGCCGTCAAACAAGATGTACGAGAGCAAGTCGGCGTCGTTGGCGCCGCCCGCGGTTGTGGCCAGACGTCGCAACAAGCGGATGCCGGTGCCCCCGCCCAGCCCTTTGAACCGCCCCGCACGAGCGATCTCACCTGCGATTTTACCGAGATCAAGCGAGGGGCTCACGACCATATCTTTGATCACGCGGTAGGGGGCGCCACGTTTGCTCGTCACCACTTCGGCGACGCGGCGTTTGAGGTCCTCGTCACCGCATTCGTTCACCACTTGCATGATGGCCGACAAGCGTTCCATTCGTTGCAAATCGTAATCGATGTGATCCAGCAAAAAGGCGTTCAAGATCTTGCCTGCCAAGAACGCTGCGCCTGGAAACGGCTGGGCTTCTTCAGGAACGTCGCTTTGTGCCGCTTTGTCGTATTTGAGGCTCACAACCAAAACCTTGTCGGCGCCCAAACGCAAGGCCGGTGACAAGGGCGTGTTCTGGCGGAGGCCACCATCGCAATAGAACCGTTGATCCACCTGCACCGCAGGGAACAGCAACGGCAACGCGGCCGAGGCCATGCAGTGCTGCGGGCCCATGCGCACTGATTGCGCGCGCACGAACGGATGCACACTCCACGGCGGCACAGGCGTTGCGCTCTCCACGAACACCACCGTCTTTCCAGAGCCAATGTCTGTTGCGGAAACGGCAAGCGAATCGAAGTGCCCGTTCTCTTTGTTTTTGCGAATGCGGGTCCACGGCATCATTCGGCGCACCAGCCGTTCCAGATTCCGCGTTTGCACGATGCCGCCCAAACGGCGCTCACCGGGTTCGAGCTCGCTGATGTTGCCGCTGCCCAATAAAGTTGCAGGCGCCCTTAAAAAGTCTTTGATGCCGAACGAGACGACTTCTTCCAGAAAAAGCCCTTCCCACCGATCGCACAGCATCTTGCCTTGTTGGCTGGGCACATCGGCGTTGGCGGCCAGAAAACAAGCGTGAATGGCACCCACCGATGTCCCGCAAATGATGTCGAAGTGAACTTGCCCGCCCAGATCGCCGGCAAGATCTTCGCGTAGATACTTGAGGACGCCGGCTTCGTAGGCGCCACGTGCGCCACCGCCAGACAACACGATGGCCAACCGCGGCCGGTCGCCTCTGCGCGGTGGTCGAGTGGGGACGCTCATCTGCGCGTGGCCAACCTTCGAGCGCGGTAATCAGGTGTAGGCATCAGCACAATCTTTACCATCGACGGTTCACGTTCAACGTTGATGCTTTCACGATAACCTAAGTCCGGGCACGCGCGCGGAAAGAAACCGGGGTAGAATTATCGTATGGGCGACGCGAACAATCCCTTTGGATCCCTCACCCTCACTCCCGGCGGCGGCTTCTTGCTGGAGCCTACCGGGTCAGCACGCATCTTCACGCCGGAAATGCTCACCGAAGAGCAACGGATGATGCGTGACACAGCGAGGGACTTTTTCGACCGCGAGGTTGAACCGAACATTGCTGCCATCGAAGACAAGAAACCGGGCTTGATGCCGGCGATCTTGAAAAAGGCCGGCGAGGTGGGGTTGCTGGGCCACGACGTGCCTGAAGCCTTCGGAGGCCTGGGCGGCGACAAAACCAGCTCCAGCCTGATCTTTGAGGCGATGAGCCGATTGGGGTCGTGGGCCGTGACCTTCGGCGCGCACGTGGGCATTGGGGCCATGCCGATTGTGCTGTTTGGCAACCAAGCGCAGCGTGAAAAGTATCTGCCGAAGATCGCCACCGGCGAATGGTTGGCCGCTTACGCGCTGACAGAACCCGGCAGCGGGTCAGACGCCTTGGCCGCGAAAACCAAAGCCATTCTCTCAAGCGATGGCACACACTATGTTCTTAACGGCACCAAGCAATACATCACCAACGCGGGCTTCGCCGATGTGTTCGTGGTGTTTGCGCAGATCGATGGCGACAAGTTCACGGGTTTCATCATCGACCGCACGACGCCTGGGCTCACCATCGGGCCCGAGGAACACAAGCTGGGCATCCGCGGCAGTTCAACCTGCCCGTTGATTTTGGAAGACTGCAAAGTGCCCGCAGAGAACGTGCTGGGCGAGATCGGCAAAGGCCACAAGATAGCTTTTAACATCTTAAACTTGGGCCGCTTCAAGCTGGGCGTGGGCTCTTTGGGCGGCGCCAAATTCTGTTTGGACGCAGGCGTAAAGTACGCGGTTGAGCGCAAACAGTTCGGCAAATCCATCGCCGAGTTCGATCTCATTCGCAAAAAGATCGGCACCATCGCGATGAACATCTACGTGGCCGAAGCGATGTCGTTTCGCACCGTGGGCCTGATCGACGCCCGTTGCGCCAGCATCGCCGCAGACGATCCGAAAGCGCAAAGCAAAGAGATCGACGCCGTTGAAGAGCATTCGATCGAGGCGTCAATCATCAAGGTCTTCGGATCGGAGATGCTGCACAACACAGCCGATGAGACGCTGCAGATCTTTGGCGGCGCGGGCTACATCACCGATTACCCGATTGAACGCGTGAGCCGCGACGCACGCATCAATAGGATCTTTGAGGGCACAAACGAGATCAACCGATTGCTGGTGCCAGGCACGATCCTCAAGCGCACCATGCAAGGGCGCCTGGGCTTAATGGGCCTGGTGGGCAAGGTGCAAAAGGAATTGGCTGATCCTTCCACCATCGATCGCAGCATCCCCGCCGGGCCGTTGGGCTTGGAGCGAAAGAAGTGCGATTACGCCAAACGCGCGGTGGCCTTTGCCGCTTCGCTGGGTGTGCAAAAATACATGCAAAAAATCTCGGACAAACAAGAGCTCTTGGGTGTCTTGGCTGATTGCATGATTGACATTTACGCCATGGATTCTGCCATCTGCCGCACGTTGCAGCTGGTGGAAAGCCAAGGCGAAGCCAAATCCGCCATTCCGATTGCGATGACCCAACTTTACACAGCGCAAGCGCACGAGCAGGTGTTCGATCGCGTACGCGAGATGCTGATGTGGATGTCGGAAGAGCAAGAGTGGAAAAAGGAGATCCGCGACATCAACTCGTATTATGAGTTGACGAGGGTGAACACCTTCTCTTTGCGCCGCAAGATCGCGATGCACACCATCGAATCGGGCGGCTACGCGCTTTGAGCTGAGGTCACTGAAGATCCAGGCCGCTTTTTAAACAAGCGGCTACCACGGATTTTCGTTCGGCCCGCGCCACGTTCAAAAACGCCGCGCGGGCGTTCGTTAAATCGCCCTCGGCGCACGCGGCGCGCGTGAGCACCTTGTAGGCGCGCGACGTTTTGGCGCCAAACAGACTGTGCTTGGCTTTGCGCGCGGCTTCTTTGGTTTGGCCTGCGGCCAGTAACGCTTCGGCTTCAGCAAGCTCAGCGGCGACTTCGGGGGGCACAACCTCACGGCCGGGGCGCGACGACGAACCGGTGGCCGCAGGTGGCGGCTTCGAGAACGCGGGCGCGACAACGGCCGGAGCCGGCGCTAAGGGCGCGACGGGGGCTGGCGCGGGCGGCGTGGCCGCAGGTGGCGGCGCGGCCACAGTGGTTGGGTCCACGGGTGCTGGGGGCGCGTGTACAGAGCCCTTCAAGAAGAAGAATGCGCCTGCCGTGAGCGCGCAGGCCCCCACGAGGGCCAACAACACGCCGGGTCCCGTGCGTTTTACTTTCGCGGTCGGTGCGGCAGGCGCGCGAGGCGCTTGCGTGTGCGCGACGGCGGAGAGGCCCGCAGCCGCTTCGGGCGGCAGCGTGGCCGCCAGGGCGTCGCCCACCGCAAAGCCCGGCGCCGCAGGCACGGGCCCCGTGCGCGCGTCGAGCGGCCGCCCCGTGAGCGCTTGCACAAACGCCGCGACGTTGGGGCAGCGTTTCGCCAAATCTTTCTGAAGCGCCGCCTCTACGGCAGCCACAACCGACGCAGGCAACGACGGCATCACCTGCTGCAGTGGCGTGGGTTGGCCTTGCATCACTTGCACCATCACGGTGAGCACGTTGTCGCCCGCAAACGCCATGTGGCCCGACAACATTTCGTAAACGATCGCCCCCAGCGCAAACACATCGGTGCGCTCATCAACGGCTTGGTTGTTGCCCGAGGCTTGTTCGGGCGACATGTATTGCGGGGTGCCCATCACCACCGATTCCTGCGTCTTGAACGTCTGTGCCCCGCGCATCTTCGAGATGCCGAAATCCAAGATCTTTACGCGCGGAATCGGACTGTCGTCGGGCGGCGGACATAAAAAGATGTTTTCGGGCTTCAGATCGCGGTGCACGATGCCTTCGCGGTGGGCCGCCGCGAGGCCTGAGGCAATTTGGCGAACCAGCGCCATCGTTTCAGCCAGCGCGATCGGCCCGCGGCGCAAACGCTCGCCCAGGCTTTCGCCAAGCAAACGTTCGAGCACTTGGTAAGGCGTGCCGTCAGGCAGGGTGTTAAAGTCGATCGCTTCAACGATGTTCGGGTGGCCAAGCCGCGAGGCAATCTCCACCTCGCGGCGAAAGCGGGACAGGATTTCCGCAGAGCCTCCCCCACCCAACAACACCTTGATCGCAACGAAGCGGCCGGGCAGGCGCAGATGTTTCGCTTCCCAAACCGCGCCCATGCCACCGCGGCCAATCAACCGCGTGATTTCATAGGTCTCGCCCAGCACAACACCGGGCCCCAGGCTTTCCGCGAACATCGGCCCCGAAGGTCTGCCGCCTGGGGAGTTTCCGTCCGTCGACATATGGCCTACTATACTCGCCGATGAGCCGTCTTAACCTTGCGAAGCTCGCATTTGTTTTAACAACCGTGCTGGGCGCTTGCCCGGTGTTTGCCGCGGCAAAAGCACAGCCTTTGCCGCCCGCAAGCGATAAGATCGACATCTCGGAGGTCAAAGAAAAGCTGCAAGTGCTTGGGGACGGCCACGGCCATTTTGTGGTGGTCACGCCCTTCGGCCCGCACGACCACACGTATTACGGCGATGGCAAAGTTTTCTACGCTTTGCGCGTCGGCTCGTCCAGCTCTGTGGGGGACGAGAGCTTCGATTTCACATTCTGGGAGCCTCGTGTGCAGGCGCGGTACCAAGCGTCTGTTCAATTCAGAGAGAAAGCCTACAAAGTGCAGTGTGCCGAGCGGCTCACAACGCTGTCGCCTCTGTCGAAGGAAGAAAACGCGGCCGTCTTACAAAGCGCTTCGTTTTACAAACCGCGCTGGAAATATGAGGCTTTCGCGTTGGCGCGCGACAACACGGGCACCTACTTTTATGTGGATCACCAACGCGAGCCCGAGGGCAATCTGGTGTTTCGCGTGTACCGGGGTCCGCGTGGGGCAATGAAGCCCCTCAAGATGAAAAATGTGGTGAGCGATTCGGAAGGCAAGATTTTTGCAACAAAGTCAGGCGATCTGCGGCTGGTTTTGGACAAGAAAGAAACGTCGTGGGTCCGTGGCAAGAGCAACACAAAGCTGGTCAGCCTTGATGTCTACGACAACATCCCCTTGATCTACACGGATCTTGGACCTTACGTGGGTCAACGCCTGGGCACACCTTGCGACGACTTGTGACCGTTGCAGCGCCTCCTCACACTTTTGCAGAAAGACTTTCACAATGAACGTGCTTGTTACGGGCGGCGCTGGATACATCGGCAGCGTTTTGTCTCGCCAACTTTTGGCGAAGGGACACAACGTCACGGTTTACGACAACCTTTCGCGCGGTTTCCGCGATTCCGTGGCACACGGCGTGCGTTTCGTTCATGGGGACATTCTGGATCGCAGCTACCTTGGCGACACCCTGCTCACGCACAAGATCGATTCCGTTGTGCACATGGCGGGTCTGATTGCCGTGGGCGAATCGGTGCGCGAGCCGGCGCTCTACTACCACCAGAACGTCACGGGTGGCCTGAGCTTGTTGGACGCCATGCGGGACACGAACGTCAAACGCATCTTGTTTTCATCGACCGCCGCCGTATACGGCGAGCCGCAACGCGTTCCCATCGAGGAAACAGACGCCAAGAACCCAACCAACCCTTACGGTGAAACGAAGTGGACGTTCGAGAAGGCGCTAAGGTGGTATGGCGAAGCGTTCGGCCTGCACACGGCTTGTCTGCGTTACTTCAACGCCGCCGGCGCGCTGGCGGACGCGGGCGAGCGGCACGAGCCAGAAACACATCTCATTCCGCTGATTCTGCGCGCGGCGGCTGGGTTGGCCCCTGCCATCACGGTGTTCGGTGATGATTTTCCCACGCGCGATGGCACCTGCGTGCGCGACTACATCCATGTTCTGGATCTTGCAGAAGCTCACGTGCTGGCGCTTGAAGCTTTGGCGAAAGGCGAAAAAGCCTTGGTCTACAATCTTGGCTGTGGCGGCGAAGGGTACACAGTCAAGGAGGTGATCGAGGTCGCCAAGTCGGTTACGGGCAAAGACGTACCTGTGAAGATGGGGCCGCGTCGTGAGGGCGATTCGGCCGTATTGGTGGCGGGTTCAGCAAAGATCAAACGCGAGCTTGGCTGGCAGCCGCAGCATCAGGATCTGGGTGCCATCATCGAGTCTGCATGGAAGTTCATGCACTCATTTCAGATGAAGTGAGCTCCATCGGATTCACTGCCTCGCAAGAAACTGCGCCAGGTTTTCATGCGCGCTGCGCACAGCGTGCGTGATGGCTTCGCTTTGCATGCCATCACGTTGATACGGCCGGAACTGCCCGCGGGGCCGTTGCACAGACGCTTCGCCTGAAGCCACCATTAAGATGCCGCGTGACGGTTTGCTCAGAATCAGATCGATCGCGCACGTTGCCTCCACATCGCTGCGCAAGGACAGCAATGTAAGCTTGCGAATAGAGCCATCAACGATGTAGCTGACGTCATCGTCGACTTGGTCTTGCAGGGCGATGGAAGGTGACGCGCGCAATTGGCCCATCACTTCTTGCCGGGCTCGATCGCGCTGGCCTGTCGACGCTTGCCCCGACCGGTCCGCCATCTTTCCCACGACGATCTTGATGCGCTTGTTGGCGCGCGCCCCTGACGCGGGCGGCATCGGCCGTGTGTTCGTACTAGCGGTGCGCCGAACGTTCTGTTCTAAGGTTTGCAGGCCGCTTTTGGCAGCACGACGAACCTTGTCTGAACGATCGCGAAGTGCGTTGACGAGCGCAATACGCGCGTTGTTGCCAGCGGGATCGCCGCCCGGATTGTTGGCAATCAACCGTGCCACAAACTCCCGCACCACCTCTTCTTTGTCTTCGCTTAAGGCGCGCGTCAACGCGGGCAGCACGCGGGGATCGTGAAGTTTGCCAAGTAGATACGCCGCCTGGATGCGTACTTTAAAAGACCGAGCGCCTGCCAGATCCCCCGACAAGCTCGCGACGGAGTCCTGGGCCCACGCGGACGGACCACCAGACCACACAGCTGCGGCTATAAGCAGCAGCCCGCGGCGATCAAGACGCATTTAGAAACGATACCTCAAGCCCAAGCGTGCGCGCAGCGGCGGGTTGCGCAGAACCGTTTGACCAAAAAACTGGTTGTCGTTTTGCGACACAAGCAAAGGTGTGCGCAGGCCCATGAGATTCAACATGTCGAAGAAGACATCTATATTTTGACCTACGAGCGAGCGCAAGCTAGCGCGGGCTTGAAAGTCAATCGTCATCAGGTTAGGCAAGCGCAAAGGGATGTCGTCATCGGGGTTCAAGTTGCCGCGCGAGTCGTAGCCGCGCTTGGCCGTGAAGCGCGACAAAGAGCCATACACCGGATCCACACTGAAGCGGTTATAGGGCGGCCCCGACTGGAACTCATACACGCCGCCCACAGACAACCACGGCAGCACCTGATACGACGCGAGTAACCGCGCAACGTGGCGGATGTCAGAAGGCAGGGGTCCATAGTAAAATGCCTTCTGCCCTGGGTTATCCAAGAAGTTGGTGATGTAGTCCTCGTTGGCCACGCCCTCGTCCCTGGACCACGTATAGGAAGCCAACATTTTGAGCAGGCCTTCGCGCTTGAGCATGCCTAGGCTAACGCCCACGTACCGGCGACGCGCTTCGCTTGGGGTTTCCAGATCGAACACGAATTGGCTGCGGCCATTCTTGTAACCGCCATCACGGCGCACGGCGGTGCCGCCTTGGTTCCAAATCGCGTTCGTCTCCAAGTCCTCCCACTGGTGGTTGTATTTGCGATAGACGAAGTCGGCTTTGGCGACGATGCCGGTCACCACTTCACGCTCTGCACCCATGGTGATCTCGTGCGTGCGCGGCGCGTTCAATTTCGTGCGGCAGGACGTGCCGTCGGGATTTGTGCCGTCGGGGCCACACGGCAACCCCACGGTGGTGGACTCAAAGCCGCCCGAGATCCGGCAGTTGCCGACGAAGCCTCCGATGTCCATGTCGTAAAAGCACGTTTTCTGTGTGAGCTGACGGCTGGTGAACCGCGCCAGAGCCAAAAAGCCTGTGTCGACATAACTGTTGTAGCTGGCGCGCAGCACCGTGCGGCCGTCGTGAGTGGGATCCCAAGCCACGGAAAGATGCGGCGTGATGGCGCTAATATCGGTGACGTTGCGATCTTGATCGTCGGCGGATGAACTGTTGTGGAAAGCCAGGCCCGGAGTGATCGTGATGTAGCGCGTGGGCTTGTATTGATCGGATAAATGTAAAAGCAACGAGTCGCTGCCGATCTGCGAGCGCAACCAGGCAGATCGACACGCGCCGCTTTCATCACGCGGATCGTTGACGCACGTTTCTGTGCGGAAAAAGGGCTGCTGCCCAAAGAAACCCAGCACCTGATCGCCTGGCACCGTGCGCGCGAACTGGTTCGACATCGCAAAATATTTCCAGCCCAATTTCAACCCGTGGCTGCCCCACGTAGCGGTGTTCTTGAAATAGGTCACCTCACCGGAAAGCTCGCCGGTGCGGCGCGAATCGCGGGTCTGCGACGTGAAGTTTCTCCGTGAAACACCGGACGATAGATCGAACTCACCCGCAACGTTCGAGCAGTTGGGATCCCACAGGCAAGATTGCGGCCCCACGTCGAAGAATATCTGTTGAAAACCAGCGCGGGCCACCGCCACCAAGTTGTCGGTCAACACCGCGTTCCACGACAGGCCCGAAAAGTAGGTGCGCTGAAACTGGCGCGCTTCGGCCTCTGGTTCCACGAACGGGCTTTGCAACACATTGCGGAAGTCACCCACGGAATAGGTGTTCTTCCATTCCAACTTATTCCGCGGGTTCACCTGCCACGTGACCTTTGCCAGGCCATCGAATGCCAGCACAGAGTACGGCGGATGATCAGGAAGCTGCCCCGAAGTGTCGACAACGTTAGAGGACGTCACATTCGTCATCTGCCCAGACACATAGAACCAGATGCGGTCCTTTTGAATGGGGCCTCCCACGTTGAGGCTGACCGTCGCCAAGCGGTTGTTGCCGCGGTCCAGATTGTCGGTGAAGAACCGCAAGTGATCGTCGGTGTAGGTCGCGGTGCCATCGACCTCAAGCCGGTTGGAGCCACTTTTGGTAACGATGTTGACGATGCCGCCCGAGGTGCTGCTGTTTTCAGCGCCGAACGAGGCGGTCTTCACTTCCACTTGCGACATGGCGTCGAAGCTGAAGTTCTGACCGAACGTGTGGGTCACGGGGTCGGTGGTTTCGAAGCCATCCACTTTGTAGCTGTTGTTGAAGTACGTGCCGCCGCGGACCTGCGGGTTGCCGCTGCCCTCGCGATCCACGGCGCCCGGTGTTAAGGCAGCCACGCCCTGGTAATCACGCGTTGTAAGTGGAAGCTTGTCGAGAAATTCGGCGTCATAACTTTCACCCACGCCGGTGCTGTTCGTATTCACGAGCGGCGCCTTTTGTTCGATGACGAACTCTTCGGGGTCGCTCCCCGTCTCCACTTCAACGATCAGATCCAACTCGATGATTCGGCCCTGGCTAACCCGAATGCCTGGCTGAACCAGCTTGCGCAGTTTGGGTGCTGTGGCCACCAACGAAAACATGCCGGGCGTCAACGCAGAGAAACGGAAGCGACCACCACTGTCGCTCACCGCCGTCTGTTTGCCGCCGATTTGCGTGGGCGACTCGATGCTGACGGTCACGCCGGCCACAGGTGTGCCCGTTTGGTCCCACACGGTCCCGCTGATGGTGCCCGTGGTTTGCGCCAACGCTGCCAGGGGCCACAGACCAAGGGCGGCCACCACAAGAACAAGCGCGCGTTTTCGATTGCAGAAGTTTTGCATGAAAGGCCTTAGTTCCGAGGTGAGTAGTCGTCGGGCCACGCGCAGATTTGCAGGCCAAAGTTTTGGCATTGTTGCCCTTCCCCAAGGTCGAAGGATCGGGACTGGCCGTTTTGGTTGAAATCAACCACGGATTGGCACTGCTTCATGGTTTCGGTGTCGAGCACATTCTCGTCGCAGAAGCGCAGGCAGATACCGCGGTTCTGGAACGGGAAACACGCGTACCCGCGCAATTCCTTGCAGCGCGAATCAACGAAATCCTTCGGCTCGCGTCCGCGGTTCTGCTTCACCAAGGTGTTGTTCTTGTTGGGGTCGCAGCCCAAGTAACAAAAACCCACGTTCGAGGGAAAGCATGTGTAGCCGTTCTCAGACAGCTCATCTTTCTCTTCATCACACCTTGCAATGCCCACACCACAACGTTGACCAAACTTCACGGGCGGCGCGTCGCAAAAGCACGTGTTCTTGTTGCACTCCAACCCGATCGCGTTGCACGCCGGATCACGAGACGCATCAACGATGGGGTTGTTTTGCGCGTCTACCGTGTCGCGGCCACAGAATGTGACGTTGCGCCCGTTGACCGTGCGCAAAACTTTGCCCAAGGAACACGGGTTCTGCACACCACGCAGCGGCAGGTTGCGAACAACCGTGGGCGTTTGGGCGCGCGTTTGCCCAGGTTCATCCAGTTTCGCAACGTTGTCGAACGTGTCAGGCAAATAAGCGCCCTCAACATTGATGTTCCAGAACCACCGTATCGGCGTGTAGCCGGGCGGATCTTGCGGTGTTTTGCGTGGCCTTCCCGACGTCAAGATCTGCCCGCCCACAGGCACGCGGGAGACCCCGTTGACGTCATCGAATGACACCCGCGACGGCACAAACGCCTTGCCCACAGGCACCACCAAAAGCGTTTCTTGCCCAGAGCCTTGGCCCGAAACCGTTCGTGAAACGTCAAACGTATCCAGGCGACGTTCGTCGCTCTTGGCTGGGTAAAGCCTAGACGACACATCGGCGAGCGTGGCCCAACCATCGGACAGGTAGCAGAAGGCCAGCTTGCTGCGGTACCAGATCTCCATGCGAGGCCTGGGGGTCGCGGCGTCGGCAACACCGGCGGACACCTCGGTGCGTTCATCGATGATCGGACAATTGATGACTTTGCCCGTGCGTCGCTCTTTAAAGTCGCCATCATCGATCGCTTTGCGCAACGTCTTGCGGCTCTTGATCGCATCGGGTTTGTAGTCAGAGGGCACGGTGACTTCAACGATCTCCCAAACGCCGGAATAAATGCCGCGCACCCCGGTAAGCTCGGCCGGGTTCACGTCGACGATGGGACGTTGGTAATCGGCCGTGTTGCGCGCGGGATCGATCCACAATTCGCGAAAGCGCGTGGAATAAGGGCGCTCAAGCTGGCGGTCGTTTAGCGCCTTGCAATCAACGGGGTTGGCACCTGCAACGGCGCAAAAATCCTTCGGGTTGATGTTCACAACGTCGCGTCCACCCACCACGAAGTCCTGCCGCGTGCGCGTCTCTCGCATCACGGGGGCCAGCAAGGGCAAGCCGTCCGGCGTGAAGAAAAAATACATCGGGTTCACGCGCACCGACAGCGGCTCGCCGAACGCGTCTTGCAGCGACGCCACGTTGCCGAGGTTGTAGTACTGCGCACGGCCACCGCCCTCGAAGCCATCTTCTGGGAGAAGCTGCGTGGGCGGATCGCCCGTGCGGGCGGTGCCTTGCGCGAACAGCGAGTCCAAGGCAAGCACGCCAACGGCGTCGTCGTTGTAGTTGTTGCTGCAGGCCGTGCCCACAGCGGTTAGCAGCGCCCAAAAACAAAGCAGTCGCCGGCTCATCATGTTCTTCCGAGCCAGGCACGCGCCCAGCGAGGATCCCCCTTTTAAGCGCCACCTGGCCGAAAAAGACCGAGTTCGCCCCATGTTTGTAACGCGTCCCGCGGCAGCGAGGAAACAAAATTCCAGGCCGCGCGCGAGCGGCAGGCTTTGTTCACACACACGCAACCACGGAGGATCACCCCCCGACGGTTTAGGGCTTGGGCAAAAACGCGATCAGGTCACCCGCTTGCGGACCGTTGGCGTGCGCCGGGATGCAGGCGAACCCATCGGCCATCGCCGCCGCCACCAGGTCGCCCGAGCCGGCCGAAGGTAGAATGTGCAGCGACGTGTAAAGCCCGTCCGGTGCCAGGCGCGCGGGCACGAACGCTGTAAAATCAAGCGGCTTCCAGGGCAAAGCCTGCGCAACCCGCAGCCACACCAGGCCGGGTGAAGAAGCCGCCGCGCCAGCCAAGCGACGCAGCAGTGGTCGACCAAACAACAAGAAGGTGACCAAGGCTGACAGCGGGTTGCCGGGCAAGGCCAGCACGGGCACCTGACGCCCTTGCCAAGGCACCACAGCCAGCACCACAGGCTTGCCGGGGCGAATGGACACGCCTGCGAAAATTACGGTCGCCTGCAGGTCCGCCAACACCGTCTTTACGTAATCGTGTTTGCCTTTGGAGACGCCGCCCGTGATCAAGACAAGATCTTGAGCGAGGGCGGCTTGCAGGGCTTCGCGCAAGACGTGGGGTTCATCAACGGCAGGTGGAACCACAACGGCGGCGCCACCCGATTGTGCGATTGCAGCGGACAACAAGTACGCATTTGAGTTGCGTATCTGGTGGGCCGCCGGCCTTTCTTGCGCTGCAACGATCTCATCACCCGTGGTCAACACCGCCGTAGACGGCAAGTTTTTCACAGCCACGTTTACGGTGCCAACCGAGGCCAGCAAGGCGATGGCTGCCGCGTCCAGGCGGCCCCCCGACGCCATCACAAGCGCCCCGGCCAACGCTTCCGCCCCTTGCGGCACGATGTTGTCCCCCTTTGCCACAGGCTTGTCGACGATCACGTCGTCGCCGTCACGGTGGCAGTGCTCCACCATCACCACAGCATCGGCGCCCGCAGGCAAGGGTGCCCCGGTCATGATCTCCACGCACGTGCCGGCAGCGATGTGGCCTTCGTAGACACGGCCCGCAGGCAGTTCGCCCACACAGCGCAAAGGCAGGCGGGGCCGCGCGGCCAGGTCGCGGCTGGCCACGGCGAAGCCATCGCGCGTGCTCCGATCAAACGGCGGCTGATCACGATCCGCCAAAACATCCGCCGCCAACACGCGCGCCACGGCGGCGCCAAGCGGTACAGTTTGCACGCCCTGCACAGGTGACAGCGTGGCGGCCACGTTGGTCACACGCTGCAGGGCTTCCTCTAGCGTGATCAGCATGCAAAGAGGCTACCGTTGCAACTTACTTTGGCAAGGGAGCGCCATGCAAGGGCACAGGTCACACAGGCTCTTCAAGCAGGCGAAGAATCTGATCGACGGAAACCGGCTTGGCGAGGTGAACGGCGAAACCCGCCGCCGCAGAACGGTCGCGATCGGATGGCTGACCATAACCTGTCAAAGCGATCAATAGCCGCAAGCTCTGATGGCGGGCGCGAAGCCGTTGGGCCAGTTCGTAGCCGTCCATGACTGGCAAACCTATATCGAGCACGGCCACTTCGGGCTCCAGCACCTCGGCCGCCTCCAGCGCGGAGGGGCCATCGAAGGCCGTGCTCACGTGGTAGCCGTTCAAGGTGAGCAGCTCAGACAACAACGAAGCGGCGTCTTCGTTGTCGTCCACCACCAGAACACGTTTGGGTCGGGCTGCCAACCGTTGCGGCGTTGCCTTCTTCGTATACGCGTGCTGTGTGCTGTCTGCAGGCGCGGCCGGCAGCGTGACAATGAACTCGGAGCCTCGCCCCAAGCCCGCGCTTCGGGCCGCAACCGTTCCCTTGTGCATCGCCACCAATGTGCGAACGATCGCCAAGCCCAACCCAAGGCCGCCGGACTTGCGTTCACTTGATTGCGGCGCTTGCACAAACATGTCGAAGATAATCGGGAGCATCTCAGCGCGCATGCCGATGCCGTCGTCACGCACGCTCAGCAGAACGTCATCGCCTTTGCGCGTCGCTTGCACCGTGATCTCGCCGCCCTTATCGGTATATTTTGCGGCATTCGATACCAAGTTGGTGACAACCTGGCCGAGGCGCATCGCATCTCCAACAACGGCCAGCGATTCCGGCACATCCACGACCAAACGGTGTTGGCGCTGCTCAAGCAGCGGGCTGGTCGTTTCGATCGCCTTGACCACCACATCGCAGATGCGGGTGTGCTCATAGTTGAGCTCCACTTTGCCACGCGTGATGCGTGAGATATCCAACAGATCATCAACCAACAGCCGCAGATGCTCCACCTGCCGCTCAATCACGTTGCGCTCACGCTCGAACTGATCCGGCGCGCGCATCCCCATCAGGTGCAACGCCGTGCTGATCGGCGCCAATGGGTTACGGAGCTCGTGGCCGAGCATCGCCAGAAATTCGTCTTTGGCGCCGCTTGCCGCCTCAGCTTCATGCCGCGCCTTGCGCGCGTCCTCGTAAAGCCGCGCGTTGTCTGTCGCGGTGGCAATGTGGTGGGCCAAGTCGGCAATGATCAGCAGATCCAGAGAATCAAACGCGCGTACGCTCGAACCCACACTCAAGGTGCCAACCACACGGTCGCCAACCTCAAGCGGCACCGTGCATTCGCCCGCGCCCACAGCGCGCGCCAGCGCGCGCTCACTTTGCACGCGGCTGATCTGTCCCTGGGCATCACGCACTTCCACGGCACACCACCCGCCAAAATCGCCGGCAACCAAAGCCACAACTTCTGTCAGTGATTGTGACGCGTTCAGGGACCGCGTCAGCAACGCCGTGGCTTTGGACACAAGGCGCCGTCCCGCTTCGATACGCGCGCGCTCGGATACGTCGAACACCATAGACAAACACAAGGTGCGGTCATCACTAAGCGACACAGGCACGGCGTACATCTCAACCGCAAACGCCTCCCCACTGCGCCGCACGCGTTTGGTGACCTGCCTATCAACTGAAGTTCCGGCAAGCACCTTGCGCAAATTGTCCTCGAACTCTGCCTCAAAACCAAGGCCTAGTTCCACAAGTGGCCGGCCCAGGACTTCTTCGGCGGGCCATCCAAAAATGTGCTCGGCGGCGGGGTTCCACGCCTGCACGACGCCCTTGGCATCCGTCAACATGATGGCGGCCGGTGAGGCTTGAATCATAGCCGCGCGGGTTTCGCTCACGTCGCGCAGCTGCGTGTAAAGGCGAGACCGGCGAAGAGCTTCCGCCGTATGCGACGCCAGAACCTCGAAATACGTCTGTTCGTCAGAGGTCAAACGGTCTTCGTCGTGAAAGGAGAACGTCACGCACCCGATCGTTCGACCTTCGATGACCAGCGGCAAAAGCGCGAAAGCCAAAGGCGGTGCGTCTGGGGCGCGATGCCGTTTCTCATGCTCAGGATAAAGCCCCTGGTACTCGGCGCGCGATCGAATCCACACGGCGCGCGCGTTGGTGCAGCAATCCGATACGGGCGACGAAGCATCAAGCGGCACCGACACAAAGGCATCTTGGTGCTGCGGCGCAAACCCACGGTGGCGTTGCATTGTGGCTGTCTTGCCATCGTCCGCCAACAACCACATACCGGCCGAATCGGCATCCAACGCCTCGACACCTTGGTCAACCACGACGCGCGCGATCTCATCCGCACTTGAAGCGGCCGCCAGCTTCACCGTGACGTCAAGCAAGCTTTGCAAACGCCTGGTGACACGCTGTTCGCTTTGTGCGCGCGCCGCGTGCGCAATGTAAAGCCCCACAGAAGACGCAACTTCTGTGACCAGCGCGCAGTCGTGCTGGGTCAAAGGAGACTTGCCTTCGCGGCGTAAGGCCACAAGCACCCCAATCGCTTGATCGTGCACAAGCAAGGGGGCGGCCAACAGCGAGCTTGCACGGTATTGCTCGATGACGTCCGTGCCAATGAGAACCCCGGGCAGTTCCTCCATCACGTTTTCGCCGTTCACCAGCAGGCTTGAACGCGTTCGCAACGCCTTCGCAGCGTGACCCACATTCGCATCCCATCGGGAGATTCTCCGAGCGATCTGCAGCGATTCTGGATCCTTGGAGGCCGTGGCAACAACATCGAGCCATCGGCCGTCATGCGACGGCAACAACAAACCGCACTCAGCGTCTAACACGTCACTTAGGATGTCGGCCACGCACTGCAAAGCTGCCTCAAAGCCGAGGTCATGCATGGCGAAAAGAGTAGAGATGCGCGTGATGGTGTCGAGCCGCCGCGTGCGCCTCACGTCATCGGTCACATCTTGCGCGATGACGTGAACGTGATTTCCCACAAGCTCGATGGTGTTCATGAACCACGCATCAAACGGGGCATAGTAATGTTGCAGGCTCTCGCGCGCGCCGCCCGCGGCCACGCGTTCAAAGGCTTTGTAAAAAGGGTTGCCGACCGCGTTCGGGAAGCGATCCCACAGGCGTTCACCTTGCGCATCCGAAAACGAGAAGCCAAACAAGCGCTCGGTCGCAGCGTTCAAGTACACGATGCGAGAGCTGCGGTCATATACGCCCACGCTTTGCTGCATGTGGTCTAGAACGGCTTGCAAGGCGTAGCGTTCATCACTCACAACAAAGACACTATCAGACGATCCCTCGGACTGGCGTATGCACAGAAGATAAGCAGATCGAAATCAAACGTCTGCTACCGTGACGTAACAACAGCAAAAGTTAAATGTTGAGGTCGTACGCACCATGGGCACGCCCAACGTTTGCACCGATGGATTGATGAGAACGCTCAACAAGAGTAACGTGCCGCAAGGATCAAGGGATGAAGTTAGCCACACTCAAAGACGGGAGCCGTGACGGTCGGTTGGTGGTGGTTAGCCAACACGGTGAGACCGCGCTGCCCGCACCAGTCGGGTGGCCAACCATGCAAAGGGCCTTGGACGACTGGGACAACGCCGCGCCCGCCTTGCAAGACACGTCTGACAAGTTGAACCGGGATGTGGGCTCAGGGCTGCCTTTGGATCTGACCCTGCTCGGCGCGCCGCTGCCACGTGCGTATGAATGGTTGGACGCTTCGGCCTTTTTGAACCACGTAAAGCTGGTGCGGCAAGCACGAGGCGCGGCGCTGCCAGCGACGTTGCATACGGAGCCGCTGATCTACCAAGGTGGTGGCAGCGATCTATTGGGCCCCGCTGAACCGTTCCTATTGGCCAACGAAGCCTGGGGCTTGGACTTCGAAGGCGAGCTGTGCGCCATTCTTGGTGACGTGCCCCAGGGGGTTGACGCGCAGGCGGCGCTGCAAAGCGTGCGGCTGCTGACGATCGTCAACGATTGGACCTTGCGCCACTTGGTGAGCGATGAACTCGCCAAAGGTTTTGGGTTCGTACAGGCCAAGCCGGCCACAACGTTTGGCCCATTCGCTGTCACACCGGATGAACTCGGTGACGCGTGGAAGGACGGCCGCGCCCACATTGAACTGCGCTGCACATACAACGGCCAAGTCGTGGGGCATACGTTGGCTGGGCCTGAAATGCATTTTTCGTTCGGCGACTTGATTGCCCACGTGGCCAAAACCCGACGCTTGGGCGCGGGCACGTTGCTTGGCAGCGGCACGATTTCGAATGTCGAGCCCGGCCGGGGCTTTTCATGTTTGGTGGAGCAACGCGCACGTGAAGTGCTGGCACATGGCAAGGCCGTGACGCCCTTTATGGCGGTTGGGGACCGCATCCGGATCGAGGCCTTGGTGCCTGAAACCCTCGACAGCCCGTTTGGCGCCATCGAACAGACGGTTGTTGCTGGCCGCCGCCCGGCAGCCCCGTAAATCGCGGCTTCTGGGTGATTCCCCCTTTCGCGGGCGGCCTGGAACCACCAGACTGCGGGGGACTTTATGACTTCCCCCGAGCTACGCCCGCCCAGCGGCCCCGTTGATGCTGAACGCATTTTAGGCGCCTTCCTCGACCATGTCAGCGCTTTGGGCCTTGAGCTTTATCCCGCGCAGGAAGAAGCCGTGTTTGCGCTGCTGGATGCGAACCACGTGGTGCTTTCCACTCCCACGGGTTCGGGCAAGTCGATGGTGGCCATGGCGATGATGTTCAAAGCGTTGTGTGAAGGCAAAACCGCCTATTACACATGCCCCGTCAAAGCGTTGGTGAACGAAAAATTCTTTGATCTGTGCCGCACCTTTGGCGCAAAAAACGTGGGCCTCATGACCGGTGACGCCACGGTGAACCCGGGGGCGCCGCTCATCTGCAGCACGGCGGAGATCTTATCGAACCAAACGCTGCGCGGTGGGCGCGCCACCGCGGATTACGTGGTGATGGACGAGTTCCACTACTACGGCGACAAAGAACGTGGCATCGCTTGGCAGATCCCACTTATCGCGTTGCCGAAGACCACGTTCTTGCTGATGTCGGCCACGCTCGGCGATATGTCGAACATCATCACGCGGCTTGAAAAGTTTACGGGGCGCCAAGTGGTACACGTGCGTGGCATGCAGCGCCCTGTGCCGCTCGAGTTCACATACAAAGAAGAACTTGTGCACGAGACGGTGATGGATTTGGTGCGATCCAACCGCGCGCCCATCTACATGGTGAATTTCACGCAGCGTTCGGCCGCAGAACAAGCCCAGGCCCTGACCAGCCTCGACATCACCAGCAAGGAGGAAAAGAACGCACTGAAGGTGCTGCTGGCCAAGGAGCGCTTTAGCAGCCCCTACGGCAAGGAGCTGTTGCGTTTTCTGCGGGCGGGCATCGGCCTGCACCACGCGGGCCTTTTACCCCGCTATCGACGCCTGGTTGAACGATTGGCGCAACAAGGCCTTCTAAAAGTTGTTTCGGGCACGGACACCTTGGGCGTGGGTGTGAACATTCCGATCCGCACGGTGTTGTTCACGCAGTTGTGTAAATACGACGGCACAAAGGACGCCATCTTGCCTGCACGTGACTTTCACCAGGTGGCGGGGCGTGCCGGTCGCAAAGGCTTCGACGACCAAGGTTATGTGGTGGCGCTGGCCCCGGCTCACATCGTTGAAAACAAGCGCCTCTCGGAAAAATCCAACGGCAAGAAATTCACCAAGCGCCAACCACCGAAAAAAGGGTTCGTCCACTGGGACCAGACCACGTTCACGAAACTCATCGACGCCACGCCTGAACCACTGCAATCGCAGTTTCAGATTTCGCATGGCCTGTTGCTATCGGTGTTGCAAAGTGAAGACGCGGATCCGAAGCGCGGCGCCGGTTACCGACGGCTTTTGGATCTGATTGCCCAAAGCCACGACAGCGACGTGCTAAAGCGGCGACACAAACGCAACGCCGCGAAGATGTTTCGTGGTCTGCGCAACGCCGGCCTTATTCTTTTGCAACGCGACGAACGCGCGCGCAACCCTTACCCCGTGGCCAGCACAGAGCTGCAGCATGAGTTCTCGCTGAACCAGACCTTGGGCCTTTATTTGGTGGAAACGCTTGAGCTCCTCGATCCCGCCCTTGAGACTTACGCGTTCGACGTGTTAGCGCTGGTGGAATCGATTCTTGAGAACCCGCGCACGCTGTTGATCGCGCAACTTGACCGCGCCAAAGACGAGCGCATGAACGAGCTGCGCGCGGAAGGCGCCGATTACGAAGCGCGCATGGAGGGGCTTGAATCGGTGCAGTATCCAAAGCCGAACGCCGAGTTTATCTACGAGACGTTCAATGCGTTTGCAGAACGGCACCCGTGGGTGGGCCAAGAAAACATCGCCCCTAAAGGCATCGCCCGCGAATTGTTGGAACACCACGCGAGCTTCAACGATTACGTGCGCTCGTTGGCCGTGGCGCGCTCGGAAGGCGTGTTGCTGCGCTACCTGACCGACGCTTACAAAACCTTGGTGCAATCGGTGCCGCGCAAGTTCCACACCGATCTGATTGAGGATATGGCGCTGACTTTGGGCGCCGTGGTGCGCACCGTGGACGCTAGCTTGCTTGAAGAGTGGGAAGCCATGATGGATCCGGCCGCAGCGGCCGCGCGGCTTGCCGAGGGTGTGGCGCTGGAAGAGGCCATGCGCAAGCGCGCGAACGCGAAGAAGCCTTTGTGGGATGACGAGCGTGCGTTGATGGTGCGCGTGCGCACGGAGCTGCATCGCTTGTTGGGCGCGTTGGCGCGCAAAGATTGGGAAGAGGCGCTGGACGCGATTTGGCAGCCCACCGACGCGGCCGCGCCTTGGACCGGGCCGCGCCTGAACGACGCGTTGGCGCCGTTCTTTGCGCAGTACGGAACGCTGCTGGCGACGCCTGCCGCCCGGGCCAACAACAACACAACCTTGCGCGCGGTGGATGAACGCCGGTTCGAGGCCACGCAACGGTTGTGTGATCCCGAACGCCACGACGACTGGGCCTTGGTGGTGACCATCGACCTAACAAGCGAGGCGCGCGCCGGCGTGCCGGAAGACGCGCCGCTGATCATGCTCGATTCGATCAGCGGGATCTGATCGGCCGTTCGAAAAAGGTGACGGCCCTTTGTGGGGCCGTCGGGGAACCAACCAACTCTAACCAACCAGAACCAGAACCAGAACCAACCGGAACGAGAAAAACTTATTCGTCGTCGTAGAACAAAGACTCGCGCTTCTTGAGGAAGCTTTCGATCGCTGCCTTTTGTTCAGACGTTAGATTGTTAAAGCGCACGCCCATGCCGTGGGGGCCATCGGAGCGATGCAAAGACGAAGTCTCGCGCAACCAGCGTACCTCGGCTTCGACTTCAAGCGTTTGGGTGCCGCCCGGAAGTTTGAACTGAATCATGAACTTCGTGCCCACAGGCTTGAGGTTGTGGGTGGCCACGAAGAGCCCACCGGAGCTGATGTCTTGGGTGAGCCCCGTATAGAAATTGGAATCCGTTTCGAAACCAACCTCTACTTCAAAGTCGAAGCGATGGTTCTCGCGCCGTTCTCTGCCCTGGGCATCAGGAGCTTTCGCAATGTTCGTTGCCACGCATATGGCATCGGAGCTCCACGCAAAGAACTTTAACGAAGGTTTGTGACAAGCGCGGCGAGCGCCGCCACGCACCCTACTTCAAGCCGGGCACGTACTTCGGAAGGTCATCCCGGTCGAGGGACAACCCCTTGTAAGTCTGGTCTTTTTCCGAAAGCAGGGGCTGCTTGACCGGCCACGGCACACCCACGCCCGCGTCATTCCAAGCCATGCCTCGTTGATCTGCGGCGCCGGAATAGTAATCCGAGCATTTGTAAAAAACTTCGGCCGGCTCGTGGCCGATGACGCAAAAGCCATGGGCAAAGCCCACGGGAACAAACAGCATGTGTTTGTTTTCTTCGGACAATTCGCGCCCCACCCAGCGGCCAAAGGTGGGCGAGCCCCGGCGGATGTCCACCGCCACGTCAAACACCCTGCCTTTCACCGCACGCACAAGCTTGGCTTGCGGCATATCCAGCTGGTAGTGCAAGCCCCGCAAAGTGCCTGGCACCGACGAGGATTGGTTCTCTTGCACGAAAACCGGCATACCCGCCTCGGCGAACACGTTCGCGCGAAAGCTTTCGAAGAACACGCCGCGCGCGTCGCCGAACACCTTCGGTTCGATGAGCAAGACTTCGGGCAACTCGGTAGGTGTGATCTTCACGCCAAGGTCATACGAGCGGCGCCCACGTTGGTCAAGCGCGCCGGCGGGCGGGCTAAGACGCGCGCAACGGCAGCTTCAGCGTCACACCAAACGTGAACGTAAAGCCAAGTCCCGGGATTTCCTGGGCGCGTACAAATGGGACCAAGGGGGAAGCCAATGGATCTTGGCGCCGGCGGCTTTGCGCGTAGTTGAACCAAAACGTGCCCTGGACGCCATAACGAGGCGTCGTTTGCGTGACATCGATGACCACGCCTGGATTCAGGCCCAGCACCAGGTTATGCCGCGTGCCCAGCACCCAAGCCCCTTGCAGTTCAGCAAACATCCGGCCGGCGCTGTTGGCACCAAACGCCGCGCCATACCCAACGTTGCCCACATACTGCGACAGGGAAAGCTCGCCGCCAAAACGCAAACTCAGATCGAGGCCAAGCTCAGCGGTGGGCCCCAGGGCGTAAAGGGCCACGGGTCGTCGTGCGCTGCCCACCTCGGCGCCCGCTGGTGACGTCGTCGCCACAGCGCCGAGCAGCGCCAACAGACCAACGCACGCCCTCACGGCGGCGCCACGCTTGGTCCGTTTCGCGCGTCTTCTCATTGCACAACCCTATTAAGTGTAAGCCCGGTCGGGCGTGACGCCCAATTTTGCGCCGGCCCGGACCGCTAAGTTCACAAGGGATGTTAGACGGCGGAATCGTCGATTTAATGAAGCCGCTCGGCCAGTTTGGCGTCCTTGCGAGACACTTTTCGAACCACCGCCGTGGCCGGCACCTGCCATGGCATCTCCGCCGCAAACAGCAGGCCGTCGGCGGAGCCACCGGGGAACTTCAGGCACTGGTGCACACAGTGATCACAGCGTTTGGAGACGAACTCGCGCGTGACATAAAGCGCTTGCTTGGCGAGCGTTGGCCGCTCGTCGGGCGGCAGGATCTGATGTTTGTGCAGGGTGGTCTCGAAGTCGCCCACGGCGATGGGTTGCTTCTGCGCGTATTTTTCGATGAACGCCTCGGCCATCTCGAACGCAGCCGTTTCGATGGAATGCACCCCGGCCCGTTGAGCGGACGGCAAACGGCGGTTGCGCATGATCAGCGCGGTGGCAATTTGCGCGCCCAAATCCATCTGTGCCACTTGCTGCTTGGTGACCTCGCGTGGGGCATCTTGCAGGACCTGGCGCAAACCTGCATGGCACTGCTCGTAGCGGCGGCCCCATTCATCGGTTTCGTCCACCTGGTTCATGGCCCACAGCAACGAACGTTCAGCCAACGTGCGTAAAAACCGGTGGTCACCCGCTTCCATGTCGGCCGCCAAACGGCTGCACAAACTCGCGTGGCCATCGCGGCCGGCGCCCGCCAACACCAAAGCCTGATGCTTCAACATCGCCACCACACGCACAGGCTCAGCTGTGGCCAAGAGCGCCGCTAAGAACTCGTCGGCGGCGCGTAGGAAGCGTTGCTCAAGCGGGCTTCCCGGCGTGGGTTGTTCACCAAGCGCCACGCCCGTGACCAATTTGGCAAGCGGCGCTGCCATTGTGGTTTCCACCGACTCGAAGAACCAATAACTAAACGCTTCGGAATCCAGCATGCTGGTGATGTCGGCGTCGGTGGCGGGCTCCACATCGGGCGGGGGATAAGTGATCTGCCCCGCGGGCAAAAAGTGCGGTGATAGGCGCTCCACCGCCGTGTTGACATCGCCCAGCTGGAGCACCGCCGGCGCCGTTTGCTCCAACGCTCGCTGCACGACGCGCACGCCGTTTTCAAACGACAAGCGCCCCGCTAGATCAGATTCTTGTAAAAACCGCTTTTGGTCTTGCTGCAGATCCGACCAACTGAGCCCCTCGCGCACGAAGCCATCGCGGATGCCGCTTGTCAGATGCAAAGCGAAGCTCACCATGGTGCCGCCCATCTTTTCCGGCAGGAAGAAGAAGATCGAAGCACACGCGTCGCCATCCACACCAAACGCCAACACCGACGGTTCACGTGGCTTCGATGCCTTCGCAGGCACTTTGATGCCATGGCCACGCAACACATGCAGGTGCTTGCGCAGCTCTTTGCGTTCGCTTGTGGTTTTGGCCTGGCCTTCGAGCGCGGCCAAGAATTCAGCCGATTCAACGCGCCGATCGCGCGCGATCAGCATGATGAGATCGCGGCGCAGCTCTTCGTCTTGCAACGTGGCCACCATATCGCCCCACACAGTGGCCAGCGGCAGCTCAGCGGTTTTCGTGGCGTGGATCAACGGCTCGACCGCGTCGCGCATGCCCAGGTGTTGGGCGGTATTGGTGACGATTGTCTCCAACATCGATCGGGCTTCGCGGTTGCCTTCCGCCACCAAGCGCAACACGCGTTGGGTTTGCAACAGCATGCAAGCGTCAAACACCGCTGTGTGCGGCTGCAACCGCTCGCCGTGGTGCTTGGTGACGGCGTCGGCCGCGCTCTCACGATGCGTGGCCGGCAGATCGCTGTCCAAGATCAAGCTGGCCAAGGTGTGAAACCCATCATCGCCACCCAAGTAACCAATGGCCAAAGACGTGAGGTGCGAAAGCAAGGGGTCATCCCGGCGGGCCATGGCCGCCAGCGTCGGCAGCAGGACGTCACGATCGGCCGGGGCGTCCTCCCCATCATTGAGAACCCAGGGGTTCAGCTGGGCGTAAAGCGCCTCGGGAGGCAGCCCCGGCCCTTGGGCCAGGTCTTCAAGCAAATCGCACAACGCACCCACACTAGAACTCATCGCTGAAATTAAGCAGATGGGGCGGCAGATGCCAGCACGGGGGGGATGGTTGCCTTTCCCACTTCAGGCCGGCTGCGGGTTTGTCTTCCTAGGCCCATGAACCGCACGGCTTTTTTTCGAACCTTGCTGTTGTTTGCACCCTGGGCGCTGGCGGCGTGCGAACCGCCGCAGACAGCTGATGTGAAGCCCATCGCGCAGGCCATCAGCTGGCCGCAAACAGGCTTCAATCCTTGCCAGTTCAATTTCGGCGCCGCTTGGCAGGGCACCGCCTTTAATTATCCCGCCGGCCCCAGTTACACAACGCTGTGGTTGGGCGACAAAGAAAACTGGAATGAGTTTTGGGAAGGCGAGTTTTTGCGGTCGCATTGGCCAGAACAAAAGCTCTACGGCCGCACGCCCCTGTTTTACAGCTACATCATCGCCTTCACGGCACGACGCGAGCGCGGCCTGAAAGACTGTGACACCGGCTCGCCCAACTTGTGTGAACAGGGCGCCACCTTCATCAGGCAAAACGAAGCCAAGATTTTGGAGCAGTACCGCAAGTTCGCCTCGAACACGGCGCGCATTTGGGGAAAGGTGAACCCGGTCATCTGGTTGATGGAGCCAGATTATTTTCAGTACACCGACAACCGCCAACAAGGCGGGCCCATGACGTACGAACAGCTTGGGGCGCTGATGACGAAGATCGTGAACGTCATTCAGGGCGAGCTGCCAAACGCTGTGCTTTCGATGGACATATCGCCCTGGGTGCAGAACCCGCAAGCGTGGTTTGCGGCATTGCCCATGAGCAAGTTCAGCTTCATCAACACATCGGGCGGCCGCACTGACGCGGACAGCGACAAAGTTCGCAACGAGAACAACATGCGCTGGCGTGACGTCGCGCAGCTGACAAAGCTGCCCATCATCGCAGACGATGGTTATGGCGTGGGTGGCGGCTCCTTGGGTCACGACGCCACTTGGGACAATGTGAACAACATAAAGGCGCGGCTGGCCGATGGGGTGATTGCGATCACGCAAGGCAACCCGCGCTCGGATTGGAACACGATCCTCTCGCAGCTGCGGCCGCAATTGGCGGCGGTGCCCAATTGCACGGTGATGACTGTGCCGAAGCCAGCGCCCCCGCCGGGCAGCGACCCACCCGCCAAAGGCGGTGCAAGCGGCACGTCGGGCATGGGCGGCGTGGGCGGCGCGGTTGCCAATACCGGTGGAAAACCCGGCGCGGGTGGGCAAGGCGGTGCGGGCGGTGACGCAGCATCAAATTCAGCGGGAAACACGGGCGAAAACGGCGGCAGTGGTGGCGACGGTGGCGCCGGTGGCGAGGCACAAGACATGGCTGCAGGTCATGCGGGCGCCGACAATGAATTCTTCGGCATCGGCTGCGCTTTCGGCGGTGCTGGCGCACCCGGGTACAGCGGCCTCCTGTTGATGTTGGGTTTGGCGTTGCGCCGGTGGCGGCGGCGCTAATCGCACCTCGCACGCGAGCGGGGGCTGTGTCCCACGTTTGCCTTCCCACTTTCAAAACCATCGTTGTTCTTCCTAGGACTCCTCGATACCGGCTTAGCGGCCGGGGTCCCGGGCGGTGGTGAGCCACCCAAGACCTACGGCCTTTTGATTTCACCCGTCTTGCTGCGTCGGACCACCAGGGACCGGACCGGCGCAGTGAGGCGGGACTTTTTTCACTCCGCCACCGCAACAGAACCCCACCAAGGAACTCCATGCGCACCCAGATGATCCTTTTGCACCTTCTTCCCTGTATGGCGTTGGCGGCCCCGGCCCTCGCCCAAGATGACGAGCCTGGCGTTGATGCAGCGGGTGCGGATGACAAAGACGATGCGGAAGACGAAGCGCCGGTTGTGAAGGGCAAGAAGCGGCGGACGGGTGGCCTGGGCATGGCGGCCGATGACACCTTGGTGAGCGGCCAATCAGTGGGCATCAACAAGTCGGACGACGACGGCGGCGAATGGAAGTGGGATTTCAAAGGCTTCTTCCGCGCGCCCATGCGCGTGGGCATCGGCTCGCAAGACGGCTCAACGCAATTTCACTCGCCGCCCATGGTTCCCGACGCCAACTATACGAACTGGGCGTACACGAACCAGATCCCCGGGCCCTGGGTCGAGATGATGTTTCAGTACGGCAATAGCCGCGCAAAGATGACCACGGCTTTGGCCTCTTACAACATCACGTCGGGTGGTTACCGCGAGTTGCAAGCCCAGCTTGGCATCGATCGGGCTTTCTTGACGCTGAACTTTCCCGAGGCGTTGGGCGACATAGGCACGTTGAGCTGGAACGTGGGCGTGTTCTCTGATCGCTATGGCGCTGCGGGCCGCTACGACGCAGGTATGTATGAGACGTATCTGTTCGGGCGCACGCGCATGGCTGGTGAAACGCTGCGCGCAAACATCTACGCGGGCGACAACCTAACAGTGACCGTCGAACACGGCATCGGTGCAAAAACAGATCAACAAAAGTGGACGATGCGCTCCGTTCAACCCGCCGCGATGGGTGGTTACCAAGCGTATGAGCCCTACCCTGGTCCTGTGCAACAAGGCTCAACGCTTTTGCACCACGCGCACGTGGGTGTGGGCCTGGGGGACATGCTCACCTTTGGCGCTCACTACATCAACACGTGGACCAAAGACGTACGCGCCACGGCTGGCAACCCTGACGGCAAAATTCAGGTCGTGGGCGCGGACGTGAAATTGATCGGCGGCTATTTGGGCAATGGCTACATCGGCTTCTCGAACATCAACTCCACCAACTCAGTGGCGGTGTCCGACTCAGTCGAAGTGCTGCATTCTCAAGGTGGCTGGCAATTGGCGAACAACTACTTCGGCGGCAATGGCACCGGCAAGATGAACACCATTTTGTTCCAATACCAATTCAGCCTGGCTGCGTTCCTGTTGCGCCCGCAACAATGGTGGGGCGATGGCTCCGACCTCGTTGCCACGGTGTTCGGCATGTACAACTCGATCACAACCGACAGCGTGCCACAAAACGGCGGCGGCAAAAGCCGCTTCAAAACGGGCGCCGACGTGATCTACTCGCCGCTGCCCTTCATTGGTTTCGGCGGCCGCTTTGACCTGGTTCAGCCGGATCTCGACAACTCAGCGAAGTCGTTCGCTGTGATTTCACCACGCGTGGTGCTCAAAACCAACTATGTCACGCACGAGCAGGTGATCATTCAATACTCGGCCTATTCGTATAACAGCGAGGTGCAATTGCCGTTCCCGTTCGATCAATACGGCCCTTACCCAGCGATGGCTGGGCAACGTGACAAGGGTGTGTTGACGATCTCTGCGTCGATGTGGTGGTAACCAGCAAGCAAAGCGTGACACACATGAAGGCGTCTGCGTCGAAGTTGTCTGTTGTTTGTGTTGCGCTGCTGTGTTCGCACGCGGCGTGCGTCTCTTCCGGGGGAAAGGCCGGTGGCGGCAAAGCCGGCGGGCGCAAGTGGAAATCCAAAGGCGTGCCCGGCCAGGCGGCCTATACCGGCAAAGACAAGGCGATCTCACCCAATAACTTGATCGCCAACGCCACGTTCAACGATGGCACAAGCTTGCCGTGGACGGTGTCGTTCACGGCACCAGGCGACGGCAATGCGGAGATCGTCGACGGCGCGTTGTGTATCAACGTGAAGAACAAAGGCGCGTCTAACTGGGACGCGCAGCTGCGCCACCGCGAGATGACGATCCAACGTGGCCGCTCGTACGACGTCACGTTCAAGGCCTACGCTTCAGCGCAAACGCGCATGCGTGCCAAGGTGGGCCAGCAAGGCCCGCCCTACCGTGAATATTGGGTCGATACGCTCAAACTCGACACCACGCCGCGCACCTTCAAGGGCAGCTTCCGTATGACCTCCGAGAACGATCCCACCGCGGAGTTCTCGTTTCACGTGGGCGGCAACTTGGCCTACAAGGTGCCCGAACCTTTCCGGGTGTGCATTGACGACGTGCAGCTGCTCGATCCCGATTTTACCCGCAAAGAGGAAGCAGCCCCCGACGCGCCTCCCGCTGTGTTGGTGAATCAAACGGGATATCTGCCTGGATTGGCGAAATACGCCACGGTACGGACCGACGCCCGCGAACCTTTGGCTTGGCGGTTGTTAGACGCCGGCGGCCGCGAAGTCCTGACGGGCAAGACAAATGTGGTTGGCCGCGACGCGCCTTCGGGCGACAACACACACACGATCAACTTCAGCGCCTTCGCAGGCACGGGCAAAGACTTCGTGTTGGAAGTCTCAAACGAAAAAAGCCATCCGTTTGATATTTCGCCCGAGATCTACAGCAAAATGCGCTACGACGCGCTGGCGTACTACTACCACAACCGCAGCGGCACCGAGATCAAGCTACCCTACGCGGGCAAGAAGGAACTGACCCGCCCCGCGGGACATCTTTCTGACAAGGAAGTTCCCTGTGCCCCGGCTGCCAAGTGTGACTACAAGCTGGATGTCTCTGGTGGCTGGTACGACGCAGGCGATCACGGCAAGTACGTGGTCAACGGCGGTGTATCTGTTTGGACGCTCATGAACTTGTGGGAGCGCTCCAAGTTCGTCACCAAGAACACCAAGCCGCTTGAAGACGGCACCATGAACATTCCAGAGAAGGGCAACGGCAAGCCGGATCTCTTGGATGAGGTGCGCTGGAACCTCGAATTCATGCTGAAAATGCAGGTGCCCGATGGCAACGACATGGCGGGCATGGTGCATCACAAGATTCACGACAAAGAATGGACCGCGCTGGGCTTGGCACCGCAAGACGATCCGATGCCGCGGTTCCTTTACCCGGTGAGCACGGCAGCCACTTTGAATTTGGCCGCCACGGCAGCCCAAGCGGCACGCATCTGGAAAACGTTGGACCCAGAATTCTCCGCACGCTGTTTAGACGCCAGCGTTCGCGCCTATGAGGCCGCACAAAAACACCCAGCGATGTTCGCCAAGCCGGGCGGTTTGGGTGGTGGCCCCTATGACGATGATCACGTCGAAGATGAGTTCTATTGGGCCGCTGCCGAATTGTGGATCACCACAGGCAAAGGCGAATACAAAGACGCCGCCACACGGTCTCCCAACTACCTTAAGCTTTCGGCGTACCTCAAAGACGCGAAAGAAGCAGGCATTCCAAGCCCCTTGACGTGGCAAGACACAGGCGCGCTGGGGACGTTATCGTTGCTCACCAATCCGGCGCCCCTTTCGGCCGCCGATCGCAAGCGCGCGGAGGAATCGCTGCGCGAAGCCGCGAACGCTTACGTGCAACTCATCGAACAGCGCGGCTACCGCGTGCCCATGAGCTACGGCAACACGAACAAAGCGCCCTGGGGATCAAACTCGTTCATCAACAACAACTTGTTGCTGTTGGGTGTGGCGTACGAACATCTCAATGACCGCAAGTATCTGGATGCCGTCGCACAGGGCATGGATTACATCCTCGGCCGCAACGCCATGGATCAAAGCTATGTCACAGGCTACGGCGATCGACCGCTTGTGAACCCGCACCACCGCTTTTGGTCCTACCAAGTTGACAAGCGCTTCCCCAAGGCGCCCCCCGGTGCGGTTTCGGGCGGCCCGAACTCAGGCCTCGAAGATCCTTATGTGCAGGCGGCGGGACTCGCTGGCTGCGCGGCTGAAAAGTGTTTCGTTGACAACATCGAAGCCTGGTCAGCCAACGAGATCACGATCAACTGGAACGCCCCTTTCGCTTGGGTCACCGCGTTCCTTGACGATCACAGCCACACACCACCGCCCAGCAAAGCCGCACCAGCCGCCGCCGCGCCCGCCAAAGGCAAGGCCAAAACCGCGCGTCCCGCCAAGCGATAACACCACAGGAAAGCATTACCCATGAACCGAAAGTCGCTCGTCTTTGTTTTGTCGTCTTCCCTTAGCGTTGCGTTCACGGCCGCGGGCTGTGTGACGCCCGGACAAAAGGCGGTGTCGAAGGCTTCCGCCGAAGTGGAAACGTCGTGCGGCGACGAAGGCCTCATCGACAACATGGAAGACAACAACAACCAAACCGCCGTTGTGGATGGGCGCGGCGGCTATTGGTACACGTACGTGGACGAGGCGGGCTCTACCGTTGATCCACCGGCCGGTTCGCAAGGCGGTGTGTTCACGCAGTCCGAAGGCGGCGCGAACAATTCGAAGTTCGCGGCGCGTGTGCATGGCACCTTGGGCTCAGGCGCCGTGATCTTCGGCGCCGTGGGCATGAACTTCACCGATCCCAAAGACGCCTACGACGCTTCCAAATATGGTGGCATTTCGTTCTGGGCGAAGAAGGGTCCGGGTGGCCTCGCCAACATTCGCGTGAAGGTGCCCGACGTCAACACCGATTCGGAGGCCGGCATCTGCAAGGAATGCTTCAACGACTTCGGCGCCGACATTGTCTTGACAGACAGCTGGAAGAAGTACGTTCTGCCCTTCGCCAAGATGAAGCAGATGGAAGGCTGGGGCAGCCCTAGGCCACGCCGGATCGACAAATCACAGGTGTATGGCCTGCAATTTCAAGCGCAGGCGCCGGGCGCGACCTACGACATTTGGATCGACGACATCGAGTTCGTTGGCTGCGAGGAGTAACCGCACGTGAAACGCTTTTTGGGTTTGGGTCTGGGCGTCGGATTGCTGGTTGCGTTCGGGGGCAGCGCTTGCATGCCCACCACCGCCGGGCCGCGGCGCGCGAAGAAGCACAAGGTCGCAAAGTCGAAGGCCAAATCCAAAACGGTGGCCGACGATAACGAAGGGCCCGCGTCGTTTCCCACGGCGCCCTTGCCTTCATTCACGCGCCACCCTGGCAAAACCGGCAACGTGTACCTTGATCGCTTCGCTGAGCTGTGGAGCGATGTGCACGACACGCGCAATGGATACTTTAGCGCTGAAGGCGTTCCTTACCACAGCCCGGAGACGTTGATCGTTGAGGCACCCGACTACGGGCATGAAACCACTTCGGAGGCCTACAGCTACTGGATCTGGCTTGAATCGGCTTACGGACGTTTGACCGGCGATTGGAAGCCGCTTGAGCAATCGTGGAAAAGCATGGAGACGTACATCATCCCCACCAAGGATGATCAACCCACG
This sequence comes from Deltaproteobacteria bacterium, assembly GCA_033763315.1. Classification (GTDB taxonomy): domain Bacteria; phylum Myxococcota_A; class Polyangia; order Fen-1088; family Fen-1088; genus JAGTJU01. Next base: position 19,124 of record JANRKS010000032.1, on the reverse strand, counting down.
GCCGGCTCTTACAACTACACGCATCCCGCGGTGTTCGCACCCGAGCTGGATGATCCGCGGCAATACCCAAGCCCAATGGAGAACGCGGCCACACCGGGATGGGATCCGCTGTGGAAAGAGCTGCTGGAAACGTATGGCGAGCCGTACGTTTACGGCATGCATTGGCTGATGGACGTCGATAATTTTTATGGTTTTGGTCGCCGCAGCGATGGTGTTTCGAAGCCTTCGTATATCAACACGTTTCAGCGTGGCATGCAGGAGTCGGTGTGGGAAACGATCCCGCAGCCGTCATGGGAATCATTTGATTGGGGCGGCGAATCGGGTTTCTTGGATCTGTTCGTCAAGCAAGACGGCGGCTACGCCAAGCAATGGAAATACACCAACGCGCCCGACGCTGACGCGCGTGCGATTCAGGCACTTTATTGGGCCAAAGCTTGGGCCGACGACAAAGGCGGCAACGCAGCGGTCGATGGCTTGGTCAAAAAGGGCGCCAAAATGGGCGACTTTTTGCGATACGCGTTCTTCGATAAGTACTTCAAGGCACTGGGATGCACGACGCCTTCGTGCACGCCGGGGCAAGGCCGCGAGTCGGCGCACTACCTTATCTCTTGGTACTACGCATGGGGCGGATCGCTCTCGAAGAGCGGTGGATGGAGTTGGCGCATTGGCTCCAGCACCAGCCACCAGGGATATCAAAACCCGTTTACGGCTTACGTGATGTCACACGTGGAAGCGTTTAAGCCCGCGTCGAAAACAGGCGCCAGCGATTGGGCCACAAGTTTTGATCGCCAGCTGGAGATGCTGCGCTATCTGCAATCCTCCGAAGGGGCGATCGCCGGCGGCGTGACCAACAGCTGGATGGGGCGCTACGCGCAGCCGCCCGCTGGCACCACAACGTTTTACAAGATGCCCTACGTTGAAAAGCCTGTGTGGGAAGATCCCCCAAGCAACCAATGGTTCGGTTTTCAGGTGTGGGGCATTGAACGCACGGCCGCGCTTTATTGGCTCACAGGCGATGAAAAGGCCAAAACGCTGTTGGACAAGTGGGTGGCCTGGGCCACGGCGCACACCAAGCTGCTTGCGAACGGCAGCTACGAGATCCCATCGACGTTGAATTGGGAAGGACAACCCGGCGCCAACTGGGACAAAGAACACCAGAATTGGAACGGCTCCGATAAGAAGTGGAACGAAGGTCTGCACGTCAAGGTGGTGGATTACACGCAAGACGTGGGTGTGACGTCAACTTACGCACGCACGCTCATTTATTACGGAGCAAAGTCAGGCCGGCATGAGGTTTCGAAGCTCGGGCAAGAGCTGCTGGATCGGATGTGGAAGCTTTACCGAACGAACAAAGGCATCTCGAGTCCCGAAGCGCGCGGTGACTACAAGCGCTTCAATGATTCCGTGTATGTGCCCACGGGCTTTGACGGCAAGATGCCGAACGGCGACAAGATCGATTCAAGTTCAACATTCCTGTCACTGCGCTCCAAGTACCGCCAAGATCCGGATTGGTCAAAGGTGCAAGCTTACCTTTCCGGCGGCCCTGCCCCCGAGTTCCGTTACCACCGATTTTGGGCTCAGGCCGACATCGCCTTATCCAACGCCACACTGGCTTGGCTTTACCCCCAAGGCATTCCCGCAAAAAAGGCTGGCAAAGCTCCGGCTGGCAAAGCCCCCGCCCGCAAGGCGGCCGCAAAATCCCGCGCCGCTCGTTAGCGCTCACGCGTTCTGTATGATGGTCCCCCGCAACGAAGAAAGCACACGCCCATGAAGTTTGGTCACTTCGACGACGCCAACCGCGAATACGTCATCACCACGCCCAAGACCCCTTATCCCTGGATCAACTATCTTGGTTCAGAGAATTTCTTCTCGCTGATCTCGCACCAAGCTGCGGGCTATTGCTTTTACCGCGACGCCCGTCTGCGGCGTTTGCTGCGCTTTCGCTACAACAACGTGCCGGCCGACATGGGTGGCCGATACTTCTATCTGCGCGACGGTGACGATGCATGGACGCCCACGTTCATGCCGATGAAAAAGCCGCTCGACTTTTACGAATGCCGTCATGGCTTGGGATACACAAAGATCACCGGAGAGCGCAACGGCCTGCGCGCCACAGCAAACTTCTTCGTTCCGTTGGGCGCCACCGCTGAAGTGTGCGAGTTCACCGTGGAGAATCGCACGACGTCGGCCAAGAAGGTTGAACTGTTCTCGTTCGTTGAATTCTGCTTGTGGAACGCGCTTGACGATTCCACCAATTTTCAACGCAACCTCAGCACCGGTGAAGTGGAAGTGGCCAACGGTGGCAGCACGCTTTACCACAAGACCGAATACCGTGAACGCCGCGACCACTATTCCTTCTTTCACGTGAACCGCGCGGTCACCGGGTTCGACACAGATCGAGAAACGTTTGTTGGCCTTTACAACGGATTACACGAGCCCCAGGCGGTGCTGGCAGGCGAATGCCGTAACTCGGTCGCCAGCGGCTGGTCCCCCATCGGCGCACACCAAGTCACGTTGAACCTGGCGCCCGGTGAAACGCAGTCGCTCATCTTCATCGTGGGCTACGTGGAGAACCCCGTGGCCGAGAAGTGGGCCGCTCCAGGCGTGATCAACAAGCAGCGCGCCGAAGCGCTCACGCAAAAGTTCTCGACGCCCGCGCAAGTGGCGCAAGCGCGCGCCGCTCTGGCCGCCCACTGGGATGAGTTGCTTTCCAATTACCAAGTGTCGTCAAGCGATCCGCGCCTCGACCGCATGGTGAACATTTGGAACCAATACCAGTGCATGGTGACGTTCCACATGTCCCGCAGCGCCTCGTTCTTTGAATCGGGCATTGGCCGCGGCATGGGCTTCCGCGATTCGAACCAAGATCTCTTGGGCGTGGTGCACATGATCCCCGAACGCGCCCGCGAGCGCATCTTGGACATCGCGGCCACCCAGCGTGCCGACGGCAGCGCTTACCACCAATATCAGCCGCTCACCAAACGCGGCAACGACGAGATCGGCAGCGGCTTCAACGACGATCCCTTGTGGCTGATCTCAGGCGTCATGGCGTATATGCGCGAAACAGGCGACGATGCCATTTTGGATGTGCAGGTGCCGTTTGACCACGACGCCAGCAAAGGCGGCACGCTGCTTGAACACCTGCGCCGCTCGTTCGGCCACGTGATCGAAAACCTGGGCCCCCACGGACTGCCGCTCATTGGCCGCGCCGACTGGAACGATTGCCTCAATTTGAACTGCTTCTCGGAAAAGCCTGACGAATCGTTCCAGACCACGCAAAACCGCAGCGGCCGCACGGCGGAATCGCTGATGATCGCGGGCATGTTTGTGGCCATTGGGCCCGACTTCGTTCACATCCTGCGCGCACGCGGGCATGAAGCCGAGGCACAGGCCGCCGAACAACACATCGTCAACATGCGCAGGGCGATCGACACGCACGGCCGCGACAAAGATTGGTTCCTACGCGCTTATGACTTCTTCGGCAAGAAAATCGGCAGCGCCGAGAACAAAGATGGCCAGATCTTCATCGAATCCCAAGGCTGGTGCATCATGGGCGGCCAGGGCATCGAAGATGGTTTCGCCAAACGGGCGCTTGATGCCGTCAACGAGCGATTGAACACAAAGTACGGCATCGTGCTGCAAGATCCGCCTTACGCCGAATACCACAAAGAGCTGGGGGAGATTTCGTCTTACCCACCTGGCTATAAAGAGAACGCGGGCATCTTTTGCCACAACAACCCGTGGATCGTGATAGCAGAAACGAAATTGGGCCGCGGCGATCGCGCTTTTAAGTACTGGAGCCAGATCGCCCCCGCTTACCTCGAGGAGATAAGTGAGGTCCACCGCACCGAGCCTTACGTGTATTCGCAAATGATCGCTGGCAAGGCGGCCGCGCGACACGGAGAAGCGAAGAACTCGTGGCTTACGGGCACAGCCGCCTGGAACTTCGTGGCCATCGCTCAACACATTCTGGGCGTGCGTCCCGACAACGAAGGTCTGCGGGTTGAGCCGTGTTTGCCAGCGGAGATCAAGGACGCGAACGTGCGCCGCAAGTGGCGTGGCGCCACCTTTGAGATCAAGATTGAGAACAACGGTGGCACACGTTGGCAGCTTGAAGTGAACGGCGAAGCCATCGATGGGTTGGTTGTGCCCTCAGCGAAAGCGGGCCAAACCGTCAAAGTGGTGGCGAAGCGCGTGTGATGATCATCTGAGCCGGCCGGAAGCCACGCGCTTTGCTTTGGCGCGTGATGCCTTCCGGCCCATGCGCAGGCCGGCCACGAGAGTCGCCATGAATAAACACGCTGGCATCGCGCTCGTGTGGCCGCGCCCGGCAAAACGGCAGGAACAACCCGAATTGGCTTCTGTGTCGTCGCCGAGATCGCCCGATCCCGTTTGATCCGCCCCACCGACTCCGGGCGCGCCACCTACCCCCATAACCGCACCACCTGCTCCTTCGCTTGTGGACGACGAGCCCGCGGCGCCACCGGCACTTGCGCCCGCGGCGCCGCCAGCCGCTCCCGAGGTGCCTCCGGTCATCATGGTGCCCATAGAGGTCGCGGTTGTGTTGATCACAAGCGTTGTCGTGACGCTGTTGCCGGCGGCATCAAACGCCTTCAACGAGATCGTGTTCGCGCCCGCAGACAGAGGCACCGCGTTCGCCGACCACGCCGTTGTGCCCGAAGCCACGCCCGAGGCGCCGCGATCATTAGACCAGCTCACCGACGCCACAGCTTCATTGTCAGACGCTGTGCCCGCCAAGTTGATCGACGTGACCGATGCGTTGTGCGAGCCAGTTTTGCCGCTGTCGACTGTCACCGGCGTCCCCAGCGAAAGCGTGGGCGGTGTTTTGTCAGTGGCCGTTCCGATGAACACGGGCACGGCGGTGCTTTTGTCGCTCAGCAAACCAGAGCCGTTGATCGTGGCCACCGCGTATTGGTGTGCGCCATTGCTGACGTTCATATCTTTCCAGCTTGCGGGGAACGGCCACAAGCTGGATGTGCTTGGCATCGCGGGCCCCGGATCTGCTTCGTCGCCAAAGGCGCCCCATTGAAAGAATCCACCGCCGGCGTTGGCCGTGCCGGCGTTGCCACCCAACATGCCCACTTGCACGCCGTCGCGGAAAATGGCGAACGCTTTGATGCCCGAATCCAAATCCGCCCGTGCACGCCAGGCCAACGTCACGGCATTGCCCGCGATCGTTGCGCTCACATCCCACGGCTTGCTGTCGGGCGGCGTGGTGTCTGTGACCCAGCCCGTGCCCTGTTTGCTTTTGGGATTGGCAAACTCGCTCCACTTACGGGCGAGCGCTTCGTTCGGCAGCCAGTTGGCCTTGGTTTTGTCGCCTGAAAAGGCAACCACCGCGCTGACGCTGAAGTTAGCAGCGTCACCCAACCAACCGTCGCTTTCATTCACAACGCGCAAAGCGCCGCTTGGGGCTGCGGGCTGCGGCAAGCGCACGGCCAAGGCAGCGTCCAAAAACGGAATCGCCAGAACGCGCAGGTCGGCACATTCATGCCATTGATCTAGATCGCGGGCCAAAGCAACCAGCGCCCCCCTCGCGCGTGCTTTGGTAAACCACGTCCGCACATCCGTGCCGATGTCTGTATCGCCTCCGCGCACCAACAACGCCGGAATGCCATCGGCCTGCATGCCGGGATCGCTTCCGCCCGAGCGCGCCACGGCGGCCGCCACGCGGTCTGGATACGCCTTCATCATTTGCGTCACCCAGTCCCCGCCGCCCGAATGCCCCCACAATGCCAGCGGGACGTTGGGTAGTTCGGGGTGGCCGCTTTGCTCCCCGATCGCCTTCAGCGCATCGGTGTAGGCGCGCCATGTGCCGTTGGAAGGTTTGTACCAAGTGCCGCAATCGCCTTCGAGAAATGGCGCAACAAGAGCCGCGTCCCATTTGTCAGCCAAGGCCCGCCAATGCACGTCCCAGGCGGTGTTCCAGTCGCCCCGCCCACAGCCATGTTGATGAATGATGACCGCGCGTACTTTCGCAACGCCATCGGGGATATACACGCGATAATGCTGGGGAGAAATGCTTTCGCCCGCCTTAGCCACTTGATCGTTGAGGTAGGTGGCGGCGTGCACCGCATGGCCCTGCGTGGCAAACACCATCGTTAAAACAAGGCCATAGCTTCTTGCGCGCGTAAAAGTCATCGCGCAGCTGAGTTGCAAGATGGATTCCATCAATAACTGGCATGGCGAAGGCGGCATTAGGTCTCGGCCTCGTGCGAAACACGATCAACTGTGCCGATCTGCACAGCGACTTGAGGCACTCATCACTCGCGGGTCACGCTTGGCCCCGACGTCGGCACATCGAGATCTGCGACCACGATGATGCCACTGGTGTTGGAGCGAACATAGCTATCATCGGGACCTGCCGCCTTGAGATAGGCTTTGGCCACGTCGCTTTCGTCTAAGAAGCCAACGATGGTTTTGCTGTCGTTCACAACCGGAATGGCACGCAACCCGTTCGACACCAGCTTTTCAGTGGCCGTTCGCAGATCGTCGTCCACGTATACTGAAAGCGGCGGCTGCATGATGTCGGCGGCCAATGCCCACGACGTGTCCGCGCGTTCGCTGGCTAAAATGCGCGTGTTGGCGGCACTGACCAAACCCACCAGCTTCCCGTCCTGCGCCACGGGAAACACTGATTGCCACGTGGCTTCGCTGGCGTGCCGCAAGATCTCCCCAGCGGCGGTGCGGGGCGAAAGCGTCACGAATGGCCGTCCCATCACCGCAAAATCACGCACGCGGATCGCCTTAAGCACGTCAAGCAAGAGCGTTTCACGATGCACTGGCGAATCACGCTGCGTGGGCACCTGCGCGTCGTAGAGCTGGCGTTTTCGCAACGCTATGAAGGCGATGCCTTGGGCCAACATCAACGGCACCAGCAAATCGTAATTGCCTGCGAGTTCGCAGACCAACACCAACGCGCTCAGCGGCACATGCGCAATGCCTCCGTAAAACACCCCCATGCCCACCAACGCAAAGGCACCGGGATCGAGCCGCGGATCTTGCAACAACAACTGCGCCGCGCGGCCAAACGCACCGCCACACAAGCCACCGATCGCCAGCGACGGCGCGAAATCACCCGCACTTCCCTCTGAACCAATCGTTAATGATGCCGCCAAAATCTTGGTGACGGACAAGAGCAACAGCAGCTCGACAGCCAACCAACCGTCAGGCAACCAAGGCGAACCGCTAATCGCCATTTGCACGGCGCCGTATCCACCTCCAAGCAGGCCGATGCCTTGCCCATTTGTGTTCGTGACCGCGCCCACCGCCAAGATGAGCGAGGTAGACAGCACACCCAAAAGCAATCCGCCCACGCCCGGCCTCACCCAATCGGGCACTTTTAGTTCCTTGAAGAACTGGCGAAAGCTGCGCAGCACAGACACAAACGCGGCGGCCAACGCCGCGACGATCAAAGCCAACAAGCCATAAAGCGGCAAGTGCGCGGGCACGAAGCCAAACCGTGGCGCGTGTGCAAGCAACGTGCTTTCACCGAACACGGATATCACGATCGAATACGCAACCACGCTTGCGAGGATGGAAGGCACGAGCGCATCGGACTCGAAGCCATCGCGGTAAAGCACTTCAACCGCCAACAACGCCGCACCCAAAGGCGTGCGAAACACGGCTGAGATGCCAGCGGCCACACCAGCCACAAGCAAGATGCGCCGTTCGCGCGCGCCCACTTTTAATACGCGCGCCACCAATGATCCCAATGCACCGCCAATTTGCATGGTGGGCCCCTCGCGGCCACCCGCCCCGCCCGTGCCCAAGGTGCACAAGGAGGCAAGCGCCTTCATCCAGATCACGCGCGCGCGGATCACGCCACCTTTGTGATGAAACGCATCGATCATGGCGTCGCCGCCCCCGCCACGCGTCTCAGGCGCAAACCGGGTCACAAGGCCGCAAGCCAATCCCCCCAACGCTGGCAGCAACACCAAGAGCCACGGCCGAAACGTGTGCGCCGCTTCATGTGTCGCGAACGTTTCGCCGTGGGCTTTAAGCGCCGTGTATCCCGCCAAGGCCTCAAGCAAGAAACGCTGCGTGTACTCAAGGCCGCCAAAGAACAAAACGCCCGCCAGGCCAGCGGCCGCACCCACCAACGCTGCATGCAACAACATCCGGCCCACGATGCGCAGATCAAGTGGTGCCGTCTCGGCGAATATGATGGGCAGCAGCTGTTGGTTACGTTTTGACCACCAACCTTGAAGCTGCGACAAGATCCTCGTCATGGGTGGAGCCATTCTGCGCCGCATTTTCATGCGAATCCAGGCTTGCCGCGCAGGGCTTTTCATCCGCCAGGCGGCTCAAGCCACGTTTGCTTTTACTCCCGCAGCGTCGGAAGGCTAGACTGCTTGCTGATGAAGCTCGATTCGTCCCACGAATTTCAGCTGCGCGGGGTGCCCCCCGAAGCGTCGCGCACATTGGTTCGCGCGGCACGGGCGGCCTTGCGGCCCATCGACAAGTTCTTACACATCGAAGCTGCCAGCGGCATCGTGTTGCTGCTCGCCGCTGCCGTGGCTTTGCTTTGGGCGAACTCTGGATGGCACGAAAGCTACACCGCGTTTTGGCACACACGGGTCGGTTTCGCGGTGGGAGGCTTTGCGTTCTTTCGCTCGCTTGAGTGGGTGGTGAACGACGGCCTCATGGTGATCTTCTTCTTCGTGGTGGGCATGGAAATCCGTCGCGAACTGCATCACGGGGAGTTGTCGCAGTGGCGGCGTGCGGCGGTGCCGGTGTTGGCGGCGCTCGGAGGGATGTTGGTGCCTGCCACGTTGTATCTTGCTGTGGCCGGTGCGCCGGCGACGCGCGATGGCTGGGGCGTGCCCATGGCCACTGACATCGCCTTCGCTTTGGGCGCGCTTACGTTGCTTGGCAAACGTGTGCCTCCCGCGTTGCGCGTGTTGCTTCTGGCGGTGGCCGTGATCGACGACTTGGGAGCGATCATCGTCATTGCGCTGTTCTACTCCGAGTCTTTCGCGCTACATGGGTTGTTGATCGCCGCGGGCGGTTTCGGTGGCATCTTCCTGATGCAGGCCATCGGCGTGCGCGCCAAGCCGGCCTACATTGCACCCGCGGTCGTGGCGTGGGCCGGTGTTTACATCGCGGGCGTTCATCCGACGATCGCAGGGGTTCTGGTGGGCGTGGTGACACCTGTACGCGCGTGGTTGGGCACCGAGGGGTTCATAGCCGGTGTTCGCTCGCAGTTGGCGAAACTTTCGTCGCCGCAAGCGCAGGGTATGACGGATCACGACTGGGCGGAGTCTTTGCGACGGGTGGATCTCATCCGCCGCGAAGCGATGTCGCCCGCTGAAAGTTTGATCCAGGCGCTGCATCCTTGGGTGGCGTTCGGCATTATGCCGATTTTTGCGCTCGCTAACGCGGGCGTGCGCGTGACGGGTGAGGGCGTCATCAACATCGCAGTGGCCAGCGCCGTGGCGGTGGGTTTGCTCATCGGCAAACCGGTCGGCGTGTTTGCAGCGGCGTGGCTCGCCGTGCGCTTGGGCGTGGGCGCCTTGCCTCGCGGCATTGGTAACCGACACTTGCTGGTGCTTGGCGCCGTTGCAGGGGTGGGCTTTACGATGGCGCTGTTCATCGCACAGTTGGCATTCAGTGATCTGCGGTTGCTGGCCGCCGCCAAGCTCGGCGTGTTGGGCGCAAGCGTCGTTGCGGGCTTGGTCGCGTTGGCGTTGGGCCGGTGGCTGCTCCCCGAAAGGCACCCTGATGATTGCGCACAAACGGCCTACGAGGCCGAAGTGTCTTCCGAGTTGTGAGCGTTCACAAAGCTAGCTGTCGTCGTCCTCGTCACCGGAACGGCCTGCCACCAAGGTGGCCAGTTCCTCAGGCAAAGTCATCATGATGTTCGTGACTTCACCTTGGCTCACGTGGCGGTTCAAGACTTGAAACAAAGCTTGAATGATCTCGGCTGCGTGGGCGGTGGCACCATCAATGGCGTGTTTGTCGGGGCCGTACTTTTCGAGCAACAGATCCAAGAACTCATCCTTGTGGCGAATGCGAAGCGGCTTGCCCTTTGTCACCCAGCCCTCGAAGAATATGCCTCGAATCAGCAGCGGCAACTGCGCGCTTAGCTGCACAGCCTCTTCAACCGACATCCGGTCGCGCAGCGCTTGTAGCCCCGCACGCAGCGCGCGCAGCGCCTTTTGCGGCTCGTTGGTGCCAAGCTCGCTCATCATGTCTTTGACCCAGACATGGGCTTGCGCCGTTGCGTGATCGAATAGGTTGTTCATGAAGATGTCTCCGCAGAGACGTTTACCGCAGCAAGCCTCGTTCCAGAAGCCGAATCGGCCGTTGACGCATCAATAACGCGCAGATCTCGCGCCGCAGCTGCCGCCCGCGGCAATATGTTCGCGTGGCAACAGGGCGTCCGCTAAAGCGCTTGCAGCGCCTTTTGCACCAAATCGCGTGGCACCTGGGGGTTCGGAACGTTGGCGGCGCGTCGCTCGCGGGGCGTGCCAAACCACGACCGCAAATCCACCTCGAACCCCAGGCCGTGCATGTAATTGTAAAGCGCCTTGCGCAACCCATGGCCAAGGAAGTCGTGATCACAACCCGTGGGATCTTCGAACGGCAGTTCATTGCGCGCGAAAGTGACCGCGGGTGGAGGGCGCAAGCGAATGCCGAACGCGTCGGGTTGCTTGCCAATGGGGCTGTGGGCGGTGGCAGCAAAGCGGTGCCAATAGGCAGATTGCAAGCAGCCTTGCTCAAACAACTGTCGCACGCGTTCGAGTGAATCGATGGTTTCCTGCATCGTCTCGGTGGGAAAGCCATACATCAGGTAAGCGTGAACCATAATCCCGGCGTCCGCGAACGCCTTGGTGACGCGCGCCACTTGTTCCACCGTCACGCCTTTTTGCATAAGCTTGAGCAAGCGATCAGATGCCACTTCCAAACCACCGCTGACGGCCACACAGCCCGAGCGTGCCAGCAACTGCGCGAGCTCGGGCGTGAACGTCTTTTCAAACCGAATGTTGCCCCACCATGTGATCACAACGTCGCGTGCGAGCAAACGTTCAGCCAAGGCGCGCAGGCCTGCGGGTGGGGCGGCTTCATCAACAAGGTGAAAGCCTGTTTGTCCCGTTTCTGCCACAAGCGATTCAATGCGATCCACCAGCACGTCAGCGCTGGCCGCATCGTACCGGCTGATGTAATCGAGCGTCACATCACAGAAGCTGCACTTTTTCCAGTAGCAGCCGTGTGCCACCGTCAACTTGTTCCAACGCCCGTCCGACCACAAACGGTGCATGGGGTTGAGCATCTCGAACAACGATAGATAATCGTTCAGGGGCAATCCGTCGTACGTCGGCACGCCCGTGTCACGGTGGGGCACGTCGTGCATCTCATGGTTGCTCTTGTAGACAACCCGGCCGCCTTCGCGCACGAACGTGCGAAACAGCGGTGTGCTGCCACGTGATTGCAGATGTTCAAGCAGCGCCAGCAAGGGGCGCTCGCCGTCATCAAGCGTAATGTAGTCGAAATACTCAAACACCCGTGGCTCGCTTAGATCACGTAGTTCCGTGTTCACATACCCGCCACCCAGCACAAGCTTTGTGTGAGGCGAGGCCTCTTTAATGGCGCGTGCTATGCGAAAGGCGCCATACACATTGCCCGGAAACGGAGCGGTGATGCCAACGACGTCAGGCGCGTGCTGGGCCACAAGTTCGCGAGCGATGTCATCAAGCCACGAATCTATGAGTGACGGGGGCGCCCCCAACGCTTCATCAAGGGGGTCAAACGTGGGCGCGCTGCTGGCCAGTGATTCTGCATACCGCGACAATTCAAAGCGCGCGTCGAGACCTTCGCGCACAACGTCCGCGACGTCGTCGATGTAAAGGCTTGCCAAATGCTTGGCTTTGTCGGCGGTGCCCAGCGCCCCAAACGCCCACGCCATTGTGTCTGCAGTTTCATCGAGGGCCGCAAACCGTGAGCCTTCGGGAAGAAATGTTCGGCTCTCAATCCGCAAAGCCAGCGACGGATCGCGGCCCTGAAGGAAGCGAACCGCGGCGTCCACTGTGTTGATATACCGATCAGCGTTTTGCACGAATGCAACAACACGCGCCGTCGGCTGGGCGTGCTGTGCCAAGACGCGCGCCACATCCGTCAGGCCTCGCCGCGAAAACACCCGCAGAAACAAGGTGATCGCGGGATCGGCTTGGCTCACCTGCCACGCCGGTGCAGCCTGACGCAGATAGCCCGTCAAATACGCCGTTGCGGGATAGGGCGTGTTTAGCTGAACCATGGGCGGCGTGAGCAGCAAGAGTCGCATGAGCAGACTCACACGTTAGCATGCGCGCCCTTCTTCATTCGCGGGGCGCTGTGAGGACAGCCTCCCACTATCTTGCTGAGCCGCCTGCCGAAGCCGCGCGCAAACGTGCCATGCGCGATTGGGTCGAGGGGTGGCTTGAAAAGTACTGCGGGATTTCACGCTCCGTGTCCCCCCTTTCTTCGGTCATCCGCTCAAGGATGTCTGCCAACGCTGCGGGGCGCAGCCCCAAACGTTGCATCAGAACGATCGCAAATCCATCGGCTTCCGATTCCTTCACCTGCGAATACTGTGCGTTCGCGTAGAACGAAGGCAAGCCCGCAAAGAGCGCGCTGGCCTGAGCGGCATCACCGAAGGCCACGGTTGAAAAGAGCCCGACCGCTGAAGCTTCCAGCGTCATGCGTAACGCGTGCCTGTGTTTCACGTGGCCGATTTCGTGAGCCAACACGCCCAAAACCTCGTCATCTGTTTTCGCGATCTCAATCAGCTCATCTGTCACCACAACGGTTCCGTCGGGAAGAGCGAAGGCGTTGGGAACACCCAGCTTTCGAAAATTCAAACGAAGTGACAACTCTGGATAGGCGGAGGCCAAACTTGTGAACGATTGCTCCACCGCTTTTCTGCGTTCGGAGTTCACGGTGGAGGGCTCGAATAACAGCTTGTCGAGCGCGGCCAACGTGCCTTTTCCTATGTGCTCGGCCATTTTGTCCGGCAAAGCCATCGCCACCCGCGTGGCCGCCCACGGTACACCCCAAACAAAGCCAGACCACGCCAAAAGCGCGATAAGCGCAACAGCCCCGATGACAACACGCCAGTTCGATTCTAGGCGGTGAACCGTTGACGCGCGCGCTCCCCAAACGGCCGACAACCGATCAATGGTGTCGTTGTCGGCACTTTCAACCTTCGCGCCATCATTGAATGAAAGTGAGCGGGGCGTGTTTCCCAAACGCGTGCCGATCTCAACTTGATCCTTGGCGTAAGCCCGTTCGGCTTGCGCAGGGGTTGCGTCCGAGAACGCAATGCGAAGGCCGTCAGCTCCAGCTGTCACCACCACCCGGTGGGGGCGGGATGACAGGCCGTCGAAGAAGTGCCCCGTGATCTGCAATGACTCTTCGTTCACAGTCGAATCGCTAGATACCAAGATCAAATCCAATATCGCCCAGATCTGTGGCCGCGTCTGCCACAAGCCCGCTGCGTGAGGGCGTGCCACTGCGCGTGGCCACCAAATCTCCGTGGGCCAGAACGTGCAGATGTTCCGCGCGGTAGCGAGCCGTTCGAATCTTCGCCCAAGGAATCAATAAGCCAAGCGTGGCCACGATCCCGGCGAGGTTTCCCACCAACAACCAAATGACTTGCCCCACTTTCTGATCGGCCACCAGGAAGTGTTCGTTGCGAGGGGTCTCCGTTGCGGTGTCCTGCATTGAGGCGGTGGCCTCTTCTGAAATGGAGATCGATCCGAAGATCAAATTCGCCTGGCGCGCCTTGAGGTAACCAGCCAATAAAAACATGATGGCGTAGGTCAGGACCACCAAGACAAGTGGTCCCTCTGCACCCACAATCTTGAGCACGAACATAGGCACAAACATCGTGACGATAGAGATAATCAGGATCCCCAGGGCGCGGCCGTATAAGGAGAAGAATGGTTTGGCCGTCGCGTGAAAGTGGAATCGTTGGTTCCCGTATCGGTGATGAGAGATTCCATACTTAAGTAGCCGCCAATGAAAATAGGGGAAACCCAAGCCAATTGTGAAAATGTAGACGGCCAGGCCGATAAGGTAAGCCTTGTAGGCTGACTTCACGGTTCCATCAAAAGCAAAGCGAACGTTGCGATACGATGAATTGCGGGCGTTGAATGCCAGCGCCATGACCATAATGGCGGGCGAGATGGCAAACAACACCACAAGCCCGGCCGCGTACAACTGCAATGAGTAGATCTTCGCGATGAACACTGCCGCCAAACACGCGGCAACGATGATGCGCCCCTTCAAGATCTGGCGCGGCACCGCGTGGTACTCAAAGCATGATCCGTCGAGAACGGTGTGCTTATAGAAATAGTTCTTTGTGCGGACCTTCGCCCACGCAGAATAAATCCCGAGCGTAACGATGCTCAAAGCAATGTTGACGATCCAAATGCGAAAGTATTCGCTGGCCGTTCCAGTGAACTGCATCGGCAAGCGTCGCGGTTCTATGTCTTGCTGGGTTGAGCTAGGGCTCACGTCGGTCGGCTGCGGGCGGCTGATTTCTTCCATCGTGGCCGCAGAGTAGCGCTTAGCAGCAAACACATCAATCTACTTTAAGCACTTCAGCCGGGCGGCGCGGCGGCCTCTGGGTGCGCCACGTCAAAAGGAGGTACATCGAGCTGCCATCAGTCCAAGAAAAAACGGACCTCGGTCGCCGCAAAGTGCGCCGATTGCATTCGAACGCAAGTCGGAGTCGTGAAAGCTTGCATCAGGAAAGCGCGCCCGAAGAAGTGCGTCGAGTTCGATCCGCCTCAGATCCGCCGGCGGGCGCGGATCACGGCATCGACCCCGGTACCGGCAACGGCACGCGGACGCTCTTCTGCGACGACCAACTCCCAGGCTTTTGGGTCGAGCGCCGCGACCGCAGCGTCGACGGAGACTTGCACCTGGTTTGCCGCAGCGGTCGCAGCTCCGGTGATAGGATCAAGCGGGCGGTGTCCGACCAAGATCAAAGTTCCTCCCGGAGAGACGCCACCCGCCATCCGCCCCACCATGTGCTCCACGGAACCGCTCACGTGGACATACAAGCAGACAACTAGGTTGTAGTGCGCCGGTTGCACCACCCAGGTCGATAGATCGCTCTGTATCCAGTTAACTCTGTCGGCAACTTCAGCGCCTGCAGATTCCGCCATCGACCGGCCGTGGGCCAGCGCCGAAGCAGAGAAGTCGACGGCCGTGACCTGCCAGCCGCGCATCGCGAGCCAGAGCGTCTCTGCGCCGTGACCGCAGCCCGCGTCGAGAGCGCGTCCCGGAGGAAGGTCGGCAGTCTCGGCCACTAGATGCGCGTTTGGTGGACGACGAGCGACTCTGTCGGCGTGATCGCGGACCGTCTTTGACCACAGCTGCTCCCAAAACTCCTTATCGAACTTTGCCTCCGTCATGATGCTGTCTCCCAACGTGTCGGCGTTAAGCCGCAAAGCTCGCTAACGCCCAAGACCCCATTGTCGCCTGCACTCCACTGCCATGTCTGGGTTCACAGTGACGTCCGCGCCTTGTTTGCGACCCACCTCGCCATGTGTATAATTTCACACATGGCGACCAACTTGGCAATAGACGAAGGCCTTCTTGAGGAGGCGCTGCGTATAGGCGGGCATCGAACGAAGAAAGACACTGTAACGGAAGCGCTAGAGGAATACATTCAGCGTCGAAAACAGGCTAAGGTTGTAAACCTTTTCGGCAAACTCGACTTCGATCCGAAGTTTGACTACAAGCGGGCCCGTCAACGATCGTGAACGTTATCGTCGACACATCGGTTTGGTCGCTGGCCCTTCGCCGATCCAAAGTTCCTAGTGGAACGGCCGTACTTGAGCTTGCAGAGCTGATCCGCGAAGGCAGGGTCGTCATGCTTGGTCTTGTCCGCCAAGAACTTCTATCGGGAATCAAAGATGCAAAGCAGTTCCAATCGCTTCGTGATCATTTGCTTGGTTTCGTCGACCTCCCTACAGAAACCGCAGATCATGAAGAGGCGGCCGCACTCTTCAATCGTTGTCGAGCCAAGGGGATTCAGGGATCTACGATCGACTTCCTGATTTGTGCAGTCGCGGTTCGTCGAAAGCTGCCGATTCTGACCACCGATGGCG
Organism: Deltaproteobacteria bacterium; assembly: GCA_033763315.1. GTDB lineage: Bacteria > Myxococcota_A > Polyangia > Fen-1088 > Fen-1088 > JAGTJU01. The sequence goes on along the minus strand of JANRKS010000032.1, from coordinate 3,003 downwards.
ACTTTTCTCGGTATGCCCGCCTGATACCGATCAAACTGCATCTGGCCCGGCTCGGTCCACGCCAGTCTGGCTAATGTGATTGGGCCTAAGCTGCGGTGCCCACCGAGGCACAAAAACCCCAAGCGCAAACAGAATCATCTGCGTGACGAACGAGACAAGCCTCACCACACATTCGTCTAACCACAACTTTGTGGAACCATAGATCCAGCACATAGTGCAAGTAGATGTTGGCCAGCACAGGTGAAACTATTATGGGTAATGATTGCATCACACCCAGCCGCCACCGCAACTTCCGCGACCATGTCATCGTTGGGATCTCGCAACATTGGCCGCCACAAGAAGAAAATGCCTTGTCGTTGGGCGACGCTACAGATGCTGTTTGGCAGCTGCAACACCTAATCCCTTGCAAGTTGGAGAACGTCTTGTGTGAACCGGTCGAGATGCGCTGGCGTAAAAGCGCCCGTCAACTTCGACACCACTCTGTTACGCAAGACTCCGAGTAGAGCCGGCAGTTCATCGACGGCGCAAGCACCTGCAGTTAGCCGCGCGAATTCGACGGGGACAGACAGGATCTCAAATGAATCCGCGTGCTCAGCCGCGTATTCGCGAATCACGTCAGTGGGATCCCCCGCATCTGACGGGCCAGGAAGGAATATGAACAAAGGAACGGGTCTGGCTCGACGCTCCGGGGATCGCTGTAGGCTGGCTGCGACAACGGCACATTGGTCATTCGGATCAACCACCACATTCCTCTGGATGAACAATCGGTCGCCACAACCGTCGCAGCTCGCTACCTGAGCGCGAGCGACGAGGACGCCCTGCAAAGCGAACGTGATTCGAAGAGGAGGACGCACTAAGTCTGCCCAAAGTGTGTGGCCTTCAACTGCAAAGCTCGCTGACCGCCATGACCAGATGGTGCATGCATGACGCTGCCATGTCTAGGTTCAAAGCGACTTCCATGCTTTGCCTGCTGATTTCGTGTGCCCAGCGCCCCTCGTTCTTTCTGATCTACCCGCCGCTTGACTTCCTACGAGAAGTTCAACGCCCGGTTGGACGGCGAGCCTTATTGAAACCATGATCAGTGGCTATGTCCGCGCATATCGAGTCCAAGCCCGGAAACAAGCTGCCGCGGGTGATCCCGAGTTGCTTCAGCTCAAAACGAATGGCAGCAATGCGCTTGTACGACACGTAGAAATTCACGATTTCTGCATCCACGGCGTTGCTAGAGCTCCTGTCCTCGACGGGGGGCTCAGCGGTCAGCAATGCGTGCTGTGCCATCAGGCGATCCGAGATGATGGCGGGCGCGTGAAGACAAACCTTATCGGTTTCAAGGGGACCTGGCCCGTCCGTGTCGACCGAATTCCAATCTCGCCAATAGGCAATAATCGCAGCATCGCGGTCGCCGTCGTTTTCTGCCACAGCAAAATAGAGCGCCACTAGAGGACTTGATGTCCAGTCAAGGAGGCGAGTGGGTAGACCGTGATGCTGCGCTAAGCTCAACCACTCCCAATCGTTGCGCGGGATTTCGCGAAGGTACGGGCGCGACCGGCGCTTGAATTCGGTCAACATCCTTCGCTCAAGCTCCACCCGACGCGTCGGAGTTGGGTGCGGATGGCGATCGATGCCGGATCGACCAACCCACTTTGCATCCGCGTGACCTCGATACATCCAATTGGATTGCCTCTTTAGCTTCGGCGACCGGAGAAGGTCCGTGACGGATCGGATGAGAGTGTCCGGCCGTGTTCCCATCAGCCCCTCGAAGAGCCCATGCTGCACATAGTTGCGTCCAAACAGCCTTCGACTTGGCCTCGCATTCAAAAAGAGTTCCTCGGCACCGAGGGCCTTTGGAATGTCGTGGTGATCGGCATACCAGGGCCAAGGCTTCTGCCTTCCCGATTCGGGCCTAAACTCCTTCTCTGCCTTTTCGAGAAGAGCAGGCGGTAGAGCGGTCACGAGCTCCGCCGATACATTTTGTACATCGGAGCCAACGTGAGCAGCTTCGAAGCGCGCAGCTTCTTTTGGGTTGCGCGCAACCACGAAACAGTTCTCGTTTGGGCTCTCGTGATTCGTTACCCAATAGAGTCGATGTTGACCCATACCAACCTTGGTCCGTCCAACGTGTCGGCGTTAAGCTGCAGGGCCCCTTAACGTCACAAGACCGTACTGTCGCTCGCCAACCACTGTCGTGTCTAGGTTCAAACTGACGCTCGCGGCACTGACAGCCTTCGACGCTTGGTTAGACCGCATGCAACTACTTGCTTCGGCCCGGCGCCTCGCCACCGACGAGTTCAGCGACGACTCCGACCGCGCGTTGGCGATGGCTGTAACCGGCGAGGAGCCTCTCAACTTGCCGAGGGCCGTCGCAGGGCTCATCAGACAGGGGATCGATCAACACAAACCCGAGTGCACGAAGGCTGTCGACGTACGGCGCGATCGAATCGAGTAGTTCTGCCGCGTCCCGCTCTGGGAAGTTCGGGAGCGAAATATCCGCTGTCGTTTCCCAAAAGGAAATGTCGACGAAGTCCGGCTGACCGACCCGGCAGACCATTACGCCGATTCCACGGCTCACCCAGTCCCCTTCACTCATCCCCACGTCACCGGCGACGTCGGCACTTGCGCGCACATCGATCTGCGCGTCATCCAGGTCGGCGAAGGACTGGCACAGGTGTTGCGCCCATCTGCGATTGTCGTCAAGCACCGCTCCGGGTGGCTTCAAGAGTGTGATGTCGTAGCTCATTCACTTCTCGTCGGTCTAACGTGCTTGGCCTTAAGCTGCGAAGCCCACTAACGGCCAAGACCGCATTGTTGCCCGCCAACAACTGACGTGTCTAGGTTCAAACTGACGTTCATGGCTTCGACAGACTTGAAGGCCGGGTTAGCCATCACAGTCGCGAACTGGACCGCTTCGGAGAACGGCGGCCGTGAAAGCACGCGAGGACAACAACCTGTTCTCCAAGCAATCGGTAGATCAACTGATACGGAAACCTATGCAGCATGTACCTT
>JANRKS010000031.1:0-303014 GCA_033763315.1 Deltaproteobacteria bacterium | reverse complement strand
CCAATATTGGGTCGCCACGCGCGCAAGGCTTAACGCCGCTGAGCTCGACAGGCCGATCAGCCGCATCACTGTGCCGCCCGCTCTGTAGTCAGGCAGTTTCTGCCGCTAACGCTGTCAACCGAGCGTTTGTGCATCGCTTACGCTACTACGCTTGGAGAGGCAGGCCCCGGCGGCGGCTTTCTGACGTCCTCGTAGGCACTCGCAGCGAGAACGGCGTCATGGACGTAAAGGTCAAGCGCCGTTGAGGGGAGATCACTCGCTAGCCGCCGTCACGCCGAATTCATCGAACAGAAAATTGAGCGTCTCAGTATCGTGGATCTTGCAGACGATGTTCGGGTTCGAGAACATTCCCTTGAAGGCCCTCGCATCCTCTCGACTGAATGTCTTTTTCCAATCGATGGCCACTGCCCACTCCGACATTTTAGGGGAATCTTTGTTGGCTGCGACCTTGGGCGCTTTGAGTGGCAGGTCAAGTAGGAGCTTGGACATGGAATTGACATAGAAGTCGGCAACAGGTCTTGCTTCGGTGGTCACGACGCCATAGCCGACGTATCCGCGGGCCTTCACGTACGCAAAAATGCGAGCGCCAGGCTGAAGGCGGCGAAGAGATGTTGAATAGACTTCGCCCTGCCCTGCGCTCAGGTAGCCATACTTGATGTTGTCGTCCCAGTTTCGATAGTCGCCTTCGCCGACGTTAACGAACCAGTACCCTGTCCACGGAGTGCGTTTCTTGGAGACTGCACGTTCCGCCGTTTCGACTGGATCACGGAGCCAGCATCGTCCTAGATGCTCGGTTTGGTGGTCAGCAAAAAAGCGGAAAAACACTGCATTGATGTTGAGCTCGTGTCTTTCGGCCAAATAGTTGATGATGCGTTCAGACGAATCGTCGAGCTCGGACGCCACGATGACCATGCTGTGGTTGGCGTTTACGGTCTCGGGAATGGTAGTTACGAATGTTTCTTGGTAGACGAGAGGGAGAGGCTTTTGCCGGTGTTTCTGCGCCAGAGAGTCAAGTTCGGCGTATCCCAGCTCGGATACCCATGCGGCGTAATCGAGTGTTTGAGCAACCACATCTCGTGGTGTTCGGTCTCTTTTGAGCTCGAACACGACACAGTCTCCAGCTTCATCGAGCCCTAATAGGTCTATCCTTCCTCCGAAGGGCGTTTGCACCTGGCGACCTAAGAGCGCCACTTTCATACCGAGGATTGAAGGATCGTGCTCGATCCATTCCTCAAGTCGGTCTTCACGGTCTAACTTTGCGACGTCGACCTTTTCAAGAGATGTACCATCGACACGCCAAAGCCTCATATCAAACGCCACGACTTCTTCCTTTCAAGCATCCGAAACCCAGCCGCGCTAACGAGGCAATGCCCTTATAAGTACGCGACTCTTGCGTTTGAGTCCAAGAGCCTACTCCTTAATCGAACCTTTTAATTTGGAGCGCACGAATGTCCCAAGGTCCTCTTCGCTGACTCCTAACATTGCGAGGCTCTCCGCCGCCTCTTGCACCAACACTTGAAGCTCCCCCTCAGCATCGAACAGTTCCTTTAACAACCCGGCCTGTTCTAAAACCTCATGACTGTGTGGCAAGAGCAACCTCAACCGCGTTGCTAGGTCGAGGCCGGGCGGCAAATCGAAAATTTGGCTGTGATGTGCATCTTGCAGAAGGCAATCAACCGACATATCGCCAATGCATAGGCGGCCATCTGCAACGAACATCGAGATCGGATCACCTCTTGGTGGCAGTTTGGACAGTCCAATAATGAAGGATGCTGGGACGCGGACGGCCTTGTCCCAATCACCTTCCGCTTCGAACATGCATGAGGCACCGCCAACCGAGACTTTCATTAAGGCCTCTTCGCGTGCAAGGAATGCCTCCGATGCGCGCCGCGCGCCGGCACTCATGGCAATGGAACCGAATGCTTCTAAGAAGGCAATGCGTGGTGCTCTTATCTGGTTGGCCAATGTGCCTCCTATTACTATTCTCGGGGTCTCCACAACCCATAACCATGATTCATCAGTCACCGCGGCATCTCCCGATGGCACCCTTAATTTCTATCACCGTGAGGCAGCCTAGAGCGAACGCGATAAGATTTTGGGACACTAAGGCAAGTTACGCGAATGAGAACGACCGCTGCCGCGACAACCTGATGACGTCATCCGGTTTTGTAGCAGTCGACGGCTCCCTCTTTTGACCTTCACGCCCAGTTTTGATCAACTCTCTTGCGAGACACAACTCACGAACGGATTCGCCCAACATAGACAGCGTCGCCGGAGTCTCGTTGCTGACGGCACCGAAAAGGTCAGCGAGCGAAACACCGCTAGGATTGAGCTCCCTGATTCGGCGGGGGATTTCATTAACGAGTGCCAGCCGCGTGCGAGCCATAGCGGGATCGTCAAAGACAAACCGACTTTGTCGAGTGACGCCCGGATCTTCTTGGGGGTCGTAACCGAGCATGGTCAGTCCTGGTCCTCCGAAGTGCTCGAAGTGATTCTGTAGTTTCCAATGGAGGGCCTTCACCACGTCGTTCGCTCGGCGGCTGTTGGCCATGTGGAGGAACCAATACGGCCTGTTGCTCTCGCGCGAGAGGATAAAGAAAGGAGTGTAGAAACGAGAACCGGGACTGTTTGTAAACGCGTGGTGGAGGATGCGCTGCACGGCGAGAAGGTCTGGCCGTCGATCTGCGTCTTCTGGAGAAAAGACGTCGTCCTGGCGTTGGCAAATGCGATCCAAGACGGACGCGTCGATGCCAAGCTTCTCTGCGGCCGAGCGCGCGGTCGGCAAATACGCCGTAATCCACCCCACGGCGACGGTGAGAAAGACTTCTGCATTGGGAAGAGCATTGAAAATCCTGCCAATGAGGGGAACCGGTACTGCCGTATACCCGTACTGGTCGAGCACGAAGATGGTCCTGTTCGCGCGACCTCCCGCAGCGATATCAGCCAATACGCTGTCGATGCGACTTTCAAATTCGCCCACCAGGATCGACACCTTTTGTGCTTCTGAGTGCCAAGTGGGCCGGCGGCAAAGCACAGACTGAAGATACTTAGCCGTCGTGGCGTCCTTCTCGACGAAGTAGAAACGAGCATCAATGGTGAAAGGCTTTGTCCGGGTTGTGTTTGCCGCAGCCTCGGCGGCGCTCGTGGCATCGAGCAAAATCTGGGGCGACCCCGGGTGCACAATGGTCGATCCCTGCCCGACGTACTCACCTCCACCCGCGAAACCGTCGACCAACGCCAACCTTAAACGATCGATGCGCGGGTTCGCGGTCAGCACGCGAATGTATGTCTCGACGTACTGTCGCAGGATGCGGTGCTTCGCTAGGCTATGTGGCGCGATTTCAGGGATGCTCCCACTACCCCATCCGTACTCTTTCTTGGGCATGCAGGTGTAGCCTTCCGCGCCTTGATACTATCAGTGACGTTGAAGGATACCTAAAGGTATCGTTTTGAACCTCACTAGGGCCGCAACCCTCTAGCTCGTCAAGCCACCACCCGAAGGGCGCGGGGCCGGGTGTTCGGTGTGGCCTTAGGCGACGCGGGTGAGGCAGGCATCTCGTCCCACGTGCGCCCATCCAACAACCGCCCAGCCTTCTTCTTGTTTTTACCGCCCCATTGTTTGAAGAAAAACGCCACGCCAGCCCGAATACATTGGTCGCGGATATCGGTGACCCATGCTGGATCCATGGGGCGCGCACGGTGACCGGACTCCCCTCCAACGATCACCCAATCGATGTTTTTTAGCTTTAACTCTTTAAGCGGACCAAGAAGTGGCTCAAGTGAAAGAAACTTCACACATGCGCCTGTTGTTCTCAGCTTGTCGATGCGATTGAGGTACTCGACATTTTCAACGCTAACGCCCATCCAAACGTTCTCGGGCCATTCAATTTCCGGGCTCAACTCGGCCAAGCGTTCAGCACGCTTGGTGAGCACTTGAAAACGGTGCCAATGCGCGCGGCGCATGACATCGAAGACGAGCTGAATGTACTGGAGCGGCACGTCCTTATGAAACAGGTCGCTCATCGAATTTACGAAGATCGTCTGAGGCTTTCTCCAATGGAGCGGCAGCGCAAGCATATTAGGCTGCAGCTTTAGCTTAAAGCCTTCGCTGTAATTTGGCTGGCCCATCGCCTGCAGGCGTTCGGCCATTCGCTCCGCATAGCAGTACTTGCAGCCGGGGCTGACCTTGTCGCACCCTGTGACAGGGTTCCAAGTGGACTCGGTCCACTCAATTCCCGAACCGAGGGCCATCAGCGCGCCTCCTTGAGGGGCTTAAGCAGGTGGTTAGCAATCCGCAGCGCTATGTCTTTCCCTCGTTGGTTGCCCACGGCAAAGCAGAACATGTATAGCGGGTTATTCGACGAGTTCCACAGCACGCCCGGCTCCTCGGCGACGCCGGCAAACACCTGCTTCAGGCGGTTGTTGAAATAGCGGGCCATCACGTCCATTGACGCCTTCACCTGTACTTGCTGATCGCCGAACAGCGTGGGCTTCGTCTCGACCTTATAGAATTCGTCATACCAGTCAGCGGTACCCAAAAAAGCGTTCATGCGTTGGCGCCAAGACTCAGGTAGCTTGCCTGACTTCGGGGCAAGTCGGTTCATTCCCATACCAAGGGGAACGAGCAGCCACAGATCGATGGCCTTCGTTGCCGCCACAGCCTCAATCGTTTTCCACTCGACCTGCATACCGTACGGATCGAGGAAAAGAACCGCACGCAGCGACTTCCACTGTGAGGGAACGGCGCACAGCCCCTGGATCACCTCGTTCGCCTCGCCTCGACGAATATCGATGTCATCCTTCACGTCGCGAAATTGCAATTTCAAGCTTTCCAGTTGCTGGCAGCGCTCGGCGCTCCGCTCGATGAAGATGTACTTGTCAAAGCGGGGCTCAACTAGGAGCGCGAGCTTGGCCGATCCATCCAGCAGCTTCTGAGGTGCAGGCTCAGCCAGGTCTGGGAAGAGCAACGTATCCGTGGAGTCGGACGTCTCGACGTCTCGTGCGGTCCGCGTGCCGGTGCCTGCGAACGCGTCTATATATGCCTTGCGGAATGGTCGATCGGGCGTTGGCTTGCCTTCTAGCGCGGTCGTGTAGCTCTTAAGATACCTGGCCAATACATCTAGCTTCGCATCAGTCCAGTCACCACCGAAGCGATGGGTTGAACCCTCATTGATACGCGGAGATCTAGACATTGTACTGATCTTTTGTTTAGTATCGCCGAACAAAACGCTACTGGCAAGGCTAAGCGTTGTGAGAGTCATCAGAAACCAGCAGGCTTCGTTGCGCTCTTTCGCGAAGCCCCATGCGAAATCTTTGGCGTGAATGGTTCGTTCATTTCAGGCCGTGCCATCACCACAGCCCGTAAGGCACTACGTCGCCACCATCATTTTGCAAATACAACCATTGCCTGCGGCAATGGCACTGGACCGGAACCTTCTCACGCAGCGACCTCAGAGTCGTCGATGGGCAGCACCTCTATAAAACGGGCGATGTGCTTGGTGGTGGCCTCGTCGTCGGGCGTGAGCAGGATCGGCTTGAACTTCTTGTCCTTGCTCACTGGCGAAAGGCGTGCTCCTGCCTCAGTGCGCTCCCAGCGCTTGAACGTGAAGCCGCCGAAGTTGGCATCGTCAGGGTCTTCGCGGCGAACGATGACGTACTCGCCCGACGCGGCTGCGGGAACGCCTGTGGCGTCCATGTGTTGCCAGAGGCACCACGCACCGTGGGGCGCGACACGGTTCATCGAATTGCCGACGACTTTGGCGACGAAGAGCCCCGGGCGCTTAGCTTTCCTCGGCTCCAGGTAGACGTGTCCCAACTGTTCCGGGTCCTGGCCGTGGGAGAACGCCGTCGCGGCCGCCCTCAGATCGTAGACCACGACTGCGATGACCGTCGGCTCCTTCGACACAGCGAACTTCTTTTGATGCGTAGCTGCGCCACGCGATTGCCAGTACTTGTCCACCTGTGGACTGACAAAACGGTAGTCGATGCCGAGCGTCGCGAAGTATCGCTCGGCGAGCACGAGCTTTCGCCCTTCGTTGAGGAAGCGGAGCTTGTCCAGATCATCCCCTCCCTTCGTCTCGCGCACGAGTTCGAGCAACACGGGGGCGCCTGGCTCATGTCGCAGTACGCCCCAGTCGGGGTTGTAGTTGCCGATGATGCGCGGCAGGCCGATCCTGAAGCGCGGCGGGAACTTGAAATAGACAACGAGGTTGTTCTCGTCGGGGCGGAGGTGCTCGTTAACAAATGTGCGTTCGACGTCGGAGTCGACCTGCACCTTGTCGTAGAGGGAGGTCGGGCCGCCGTCGATCAGCTCTCGCTGCACCTGGTCCTGCTCCGCGGGAAACGCCAGCTCGATGGGTCCGATGTCGTCGTCGCGCCTGCCGGTGTCGCGGAAGCGAAGCCGATCCACGATATGGTCCTTCACCACGTCGCCGACGGCTCGCACGAACGTGTTGGCCCAGCCTTCCGGGTGCGCGTGTAGCGTTTCCTTCTGCTCTTTGCTGACGCTGTGGAAGATCTTCCACAGCGTGGCGCGGGTCAGGAATGTCTCCTCTGCGGCTCGCCCGAAGAAATCCGGAATGGGCTGGTCGAGACGGGCGGCGGCAACTTCGCGCGTCGGGTTGTTGTCGAGGCGCGTGCCGGAGAAGTGGTGGGTCTCGCTCTCTGAGATCGTCACTTCGTTTGTGAAGCGGACGCGCATCTCGCCGAGATGTCGCCCGATCTCCATCACCCTGAATCCGCGCAGGTGCGGGTTGTTGGTGTCTTTCACGAGATCGGTGTCGACCGCGACGTTGACTAGCCTCTCGGACACGGGCACCGACCCAAGGATCAGCTCCTCCCCGTCAGAGGACAGTTCACGGAGACGGAGTTGCGCGCGGTCGTTGCCGAGCGCCTTCACAAACTCCAGAGTGTACTCGACTACGACGAACCGGCCCTTGGTTACGGCGAGCATGGGCTTTGGGAAGGGCGTTGCGGCCGGGTCGTTGAGCTTGGCCGTCGCTTCTTTGATGAGCGCGTCGCTGTCGATGTCGATCGTATACTCAAGGCGCTGACAAAGCTTGTCCCAGAACTGCTTGAATGCGAGGTTCTGCGCGAGCGCGTCGCGACGCTTGGCCGTTGCCTTGCCGGGCCGCGTTGGCGCGGGCGGAGCCTGGTCGCCCGCTTCCCGGTACTCGGTCTGCAGTGTGCGGACGTAGTTCTCGTAGCTCTCGTTGGCAATGACCGTGAGTACGTTGAACGCCGGGTCGGTGAGCCGCTCGCCCTTCTGGTTCACGCAGAGGCGCAGCCCGCGCCCGATCTCCTGGCGCTTCTTCATGACGCTCACTGTCTGGTTGAGCGTACAAATTTGGAAGACGTTCGGGTTGTCCCATCCCTCGCGAAGCGCGGAGTGGGCGAAGATGAAGGCGACCTTGCTGCCCGGGTCCTTCTCGTTGGGAAACGAGAGCAAAACCTCCTTCTTGCGCATGATGAGTTCGAAAGCCTCCTTGGCTTCTTTCGAGTCCTCGCCAACCTCGTCGAGGAACTCCTCGACCTCACCACCGCCCTTCTTCGACTTAGTCCGCTTGGCAAAATACGCCTCGCGCACTTCCTCGGCGTCGAACTGCTTGAAGTCGGGCTCCCTGTTCTTTAGTGCATTGAAGCACTCGTCGAAGAGGTTCTTGATGCGCGGCGTGTCCCCCGCGTAATTCGCGACGCGGTCGATGAAGAAGAGCGACAGCACCTTCACTCCGTACTTCTTCAGTTCGCGCTGGCGCGCGAAGTGGCTCTTTATCGACTCCTCGATCTGGAGCTTCCACGCCTGCTCCGACGAGCCTTGCAGGTCGTCCTCAGTGGTAAGCATGCGCCCGCCGTCACCGCCTCCGTCGAACTCTATGGCAGCTGGGAGCCCTTCGCCGGCCGCACGAATGTTGGAGACCTTGAGCCCCGCGTGCTCCGGCAGCTTCGTTTGTTTGAAGATACTCTCGCCTTGCTTGAAAGTGAGCTCCTTCGCGCGGGTTTCGTTGTTCTTCTCGAGGCAGAGCGCACGCACCTTAGCGATGGGTTTGGCCCCGCTGCGAGTCACGTCGAGCAAGCGCAGCGTCGACTTTCCGGTAATACCCAGTTCCGCGATGCCCGTGACCTGTACGTGCTTCACCAGCCCCAAGCGGAACGATTGCACCGGCGTGAGTCGGTAGACCGGGTTTGGCTGGTCGTCCTTCTTGTGCGTAGCCGAATAGCGCAGCACGAAGAGCGGGCGCAGCGTACGAATCGCCTCCTTGGACTTCTCGGAGCCCATGTTTTGTGGCTCGTCGAGGATGACGATTGGCCGCGTGCGCTGAATCCACTGGTACGGCTTCAGCTCGCTGATGACGCTGTCGTTCGCCTTGTAGAGGTTGTTGCTAGCGCGGCTGAAGGATTGAAGCGTCATGATGAGTAGCGACGGAAACACGTCACGCGCGAAGGCCGGGACAATGCCGGCCTTCCCTCCGTCGTACACGCGACGTGCGAAGTTCGTCGTGCCGAAGAGGGCTTTGAAGTGGTCCCTCATATCGTCGAATGCCTTCTTAACGCCTTCGAGGATGCCAATCGAGGGCACCACGACGATGAACTTCGTGAATCCGTAGCGCCGATGCAGCTCAAGCATCGTTCGCAGGTAAACGTAGGTTTTGCCAGTGCCTGTCTCCATTTCGATGGTGAAGTGCGGGCATGAGTGAGCGTCAACACTTACGCCATCAAGCATCACCCCGTCGTCGCGGGTAAAGCGGCCGACGACGACGGAGGCCTCAGGTTGCTCGGTGTTGTGAGCGTTCTGGATGCGATGGAGGTTTTCTTCGATAAGATCGTCGGCAAGGTCGTCCCATTCGTCGGCGTTACAAATGATGTCCTCGACATTGAGAAACGACGCGGCAGTGCGCTTCTCGAGCCCCTCGAAGAGCTCCGCAACGTTGTTGACCGCCGCCAGTTGGTGCGGGAGGTCTGCTGAAAAGGTAAAGAAACTCATGCTCCAGTCGCCTCAGAGGACCTTGAAGGTGGCGTCGGCTACCTTTAGCGCGTCGTAGAACCGAGCCTTAGCCACATCCGTGAGAGCCTCGTCGCGGCAGACGAAGATATGATTCTTCTTGTCCCGGAGCGCATCGAGGAGATCGTCGTCGATCTTCGGGTCGAGGCAGAGTAGAAGCGGCTGCAGCACACGCGAGTGTTCGAAGCGCCACAGAGTGTTCGCCGAATCCTGGGGTACTTGCTCGCGGTGGGTATCGAGCGGGAAGCCGAGGAGAAGCAGCACCTCGGTGAAAAGGTCGCCCGGCTGCACGTGCGCCAACTTCTCCCTGAACATCGCCAGCTGACCCTTTTCGAGCTGCTCGGCGGCGAGGTGCAGCGGGCGCGCAAGCGCGGGCGAGTCTTCCTTGAAAACCCGGAATCCAAAATCGCCCTCTACACCCTCAGACTTCATCGCCTTCGAGACGCGGCGCAGGCGCTCGCACGTGATCTTGTCGATCGTATCTAGCCCGGCATCGAGGACAGCCTTGCCACTGGCTGACTTCTCATCGACGGGTGCATCGAGCTGCACGAGTATGAAGCGCCTATTGGAATTTTGTGCCTGGTTTTCAACCCAGACACTGTGTCCTGTGGTCCCAGATCCCGCGAAAAAATCCAGGACGATGTCTCCCTCATCCTTATTTGTTGCGATCTGCACAATACGTCGGATTAGCTCGACGGGTTTCGGCGTGTCGAAGGCTTCTATACCACCGAAAAGGTTCATCAACGCCTTCTTGGCAGAGTCGTTCGTTCCCACTTCCTCAGCCGTCCAGAGGGTGTGCGGGGTCAAGCCCTCACGGGCCTCCGAAAGAAACGCCTTCCTTCGGGGAGTATTGTCGCCTTTCGCACCAAACCATACGCGGTTGTCCACGATTAGCTCCTCCATCCTCCGTTTCGTTACGACCCAACAACGGCCTGGGGGCGCGCTAACTTTTCGACCGCTGGGAAGCGTCAGCTCGTAGAATTGGTCTTTCGTCGCATGGCCAGCCTGCGCGTTTAGTGAGACGGATTGCCAATCACCTCTTGGATCGTTGTCAGGGTTTTCGTAGCGGCCAAGGACATCCTCGCTAAGCGGGAGCATTCGGCGCTCCGTCTGAAACTGCTCTTTATTTCGGGCGTAGCAGACGACGTAGTCGTGATTGACTGAGAATACCTTCCGGTTCTCTCGAGTTGTCCGTTTCTCCCAGACAAAGGTCGCTACGCGGTTTTCTTCGCCAAAAATCTCATCGCAGATCGCACAGAGGTTGCTGCGCTCCTTGTCATCAATCGAGATCCAAAGTGATCCAGTATCCGACAACAGAGACCGCGCGACAGCTAGGCGCGGATACATGAAGTTCAGCCAGCTCGAGTGAAAGCGACCGCCCGTTTGCGGATTTGACACGAGGCGCCCCTGTAGGTCGGCCTGTCGGGTTTCCTGCAAGTAGAGTTCCTCATCGACAGCAAACGTGTCCTTGTAGATGAAGTCGCTCCCCGTGTTGTACGGAGGGTCAATGTAAATGAGCTTGATGGAGTTGGCGTAACTTTTCTGCAGGGTCAACAGCACCTGCAAGTTGTCACCAACAATAACCATATTTCCGGTGGCGTCCTCGGCGATTCCTGCCTTTGGAACGGGGCGCAAGGTCACGTGCGACGCTTGATTGGCGAGCCTCCTGGCCTGAAGCTTGCCGGGCCAACGAAGGCCATAGTAATCTGTGTCAGAAGCATCACTTGCGTCGCCTTCCAGAAGCTCACGAAGGCGATCGACGTTCACCCGGCCGTCCGTCAACACCTCGGGAAACAGGTCTCGGAGCACCTCGATGCGTTCTTCGCTGCTCGGACGACGTTCGATCTTCTCAGGTTTCATGCGCTCGTTTCCTCATCTTCCACGTCAATGCGCGCTGTCGCGATCACACCGCTGTCGCGCCAGTCTTGCTTCTCTGCGTCGCCGCCGAAGTCGGCGCTTGCTTCGCGCAGAGCCTGGTCCGCTCGGCCGGGCGACTGCGCGCGAATGAGTTGACGGTACGAGGCGCAGCCGAAGCGCGCGTCGCAATTCAGGCACACGTCCTGGGCGAAGGGCACCTTGCCGTCCGGACGTGAGGGTGCCTTGAGCACTTCGAGGCTGGGCGGGGTGAACTTGCGGTCCTCAATGAGGTCTACGACGTGCCCGAAGCTCTCTATCACCTCTGCGACAACGTCCCCATCCACGGGCACCTCGAGCACCGGGTTCCACGCTTCGATTGCGGCTTCGATCTTGGCGGGATCGCCAGCGCGCAGCGCGCGGTTAAGAGGACGAGTGGGCCGAGTAGCAATAACGGCCACTTTATCGAGGTGCCTGCCGCGCAGCCCCTTCCAGATGTGCGCGTAGACGTTAAGTTGGCGGTAGTGCGGCTCAACCTGATCCCGCGCGGCGTCAGCATCGAGATAGGTCTTCAAGTCGTACATGACCGTCGAGATTCCGTCCTCGACGATGTCGACCACACCCTCGATGGTGTACTGTCGGCCGGCAGGGCTCGTCTGTTCGGGAAGCACAAGGCGCACTTCCGTCTCGTCGACCTGCGCTGCCAACTCGCGAAGGCGCCGGTAATAGAGCAGCACCTGTTGGCGCGCCGACGCCTTGGTGAACGGCGCCAGCGATCTGCCCGCGTCCTCCCGCAGTCGCTCGAAGTTTGCTTCGAAAGCGTCCATGAGGAAACGTTCGTCATCGGAAAGCGGCGTCTCCCAACTCACGTCGTACCTCCCGCCTGTTGCGTCGCTTTCTTCGCCTTGCGCGCCGCAATCATCCGGTGGTGCAGATCTTCGATCGTGGCATGCACCAAACTGCCAAAAAACATTGTCTGCGTGCGGCTGGCCGCGAAGCCGTAGCGCTCAAAGAGCATGTACTGGCGCGGGCACCGCTGGTAGGCCAGGTAGTCGCTGGTGTAGCTGAATCGGCGGACGGCGGCGTTGGGCTCCTGCTTCGCCTTCGGCACGGAACGCACGTCGAAGCCGGCGATGGGCGCAGCGGTGCGCATCAAATCGTGGAACTCGGCGTCGACCTTCTGGCCCTGTCCCTTCGGGTGCGCAAGAACGAGCAGGTTCTGCGCGCGCGAAAGCGCCACGTAGAACATTCGCATCGCGTCGAACCCTGGCATGCGGTCGAGCGGCTCACCACCGGACGACAAGAAGGGGCGCACTAGCTCCTCGACCCTGCGCGTGCGGCGGTTGGTTCGCGCGCTGCCAAGGACGACGACTGGGAACTCGAGCCCCTTGCTCTGATGGATGGTGAGGAACGGGATGCGCCCGCGAGGGAACGGATCTTCGGCGTCTTCGTACTCGCCTTCACCCATGCGGAAGAGCGCAAAAAGGAAGGCTTGGAAGAAGCCCCGCTGGAGCATTTCCGTCGCGAGGCCCTGACCGGTGATTAGCGGCGGGAACGTGTCGACGTATCGCGCGAGTAGTTGGCTCGTTAGCCCAAGATTACACACGGGCGCCTCGTCGGTGCCACCATCGGCAAGGTCGATCATCTCTCGGAATCGTTGGAAGCCAAGAAACCGGTAGAAGAGATCCAGTATCCCCCAGTCGGCAGTCGTCGCACGGCTGATGACGTTGCGAAGATTGAGCGGGTTGTCGTTCTCGATGCGATCCCTGAAGAGTTTCTCCAAGCCCGCCCCACCGAGCGCGCGCCGAGCGTCGCCCGATAGTGCCGCCGCGTTGAGTAACGGTCGCTTGTGGGTGTCCGGGTTGTAGAGCTCGTCCTCGCTCCATCCCGCTTGATCGAGGACCGCCTTCAGCGCACTGAAATCCCGCTTGATAGCGTTCAGCTCCGCGACTCGCTCGGAAACGAAGTCGCGCAACGTCGGGTCGCTCGCCATCAGTAAGTCGGCCACAGTGGCCGCGCTGTCGAGCCAGGAGTGGAACTCTCCGTACTCGCCCCGGTCAAACGCCTCGTTACGTGGTGGCTTTCCGAGAACGCGGGTAAAAAGTCCGATGATGAGGGTTGGCTCGTCAGCCTCAAGGAAACGCTTGGCGCGCGGAGCATAGACGCGGAGACCTACCCGGCCGAGTGCCTCCTCGAAGGGCTCGACGATTGTGCTCTTGAGAGTTGGAAACAGAAATGCGATCTGATTCGGATCGGCCACGACCTTCTCATCGACCAGCCGGCGGCATAAGGTTGCAATCTCATCGACGAGGTCGACGGGCTTGCCCGGAGCACTGGCCACCACCGAGGTGCCATCGTCAGTGCTCTGGGCCCGCACACCCTTATCATTCAGGCGGAACTGGCCCCCGCCGGGACGAGACCAGTCGTGTTGTGTGATAAACGAAGTGTATGCCTGGACGATGCCACGCCTTGACCGGTAATTGATGCCCAGCTCGATCCTGCGCGGCGCGACGCCTAGCGACCCTGCACAGCGTTTCGGGAACTCGACGAAGTTCTCTACCGTGGCACCACGGAACCGATAGAGTGCCTGGTCATCGTCGCCGACGACGCAGACGTTCTTCGAGCCACCCCCGAGTCGGAAGAAAATGCGTTCTTGTATCGTGTTCGTGTCCTGGTACTCGTCAACGATGACGTGCTTGAACCGGTGCATAGTGGCATCGCTCGCGAGGAGCGAACGGTATGCCGCGCGCTGAAGGAGCGAAAGGTCGACACGGTTCTTGCCCAGTCGATCGCGATAAAGCTGGTAGAGGTGAAAAAGCTGCGCGTTTTCGGCCGGCGCCTTCTCGAGGATCTCCTTTGGGTCGAGGTCTTCTTCCGAGAGCCGGTTGAACAGGGACTGGAGGTTCATCACCGCCTTGTGGCGGCTAGCCGACGCAGGCGGGTCGAACTGCGCGCTCAAGGTTTCTCGGAACGCTGGTACCTCGCCGTCGAAGCCGATGTGTTTAATAGCCTCCGTCCAGAACGAGCCCTGCGTCAGCGTGAAGTACTGGTCCAACTCGTCGAGCACGGCTGGTGATGCGAAGCGCTCTCGGGCAGCGACCAACGTGCGGTCTTGAAGCAGACGGTGGCACAGGGAGTGCACCGTCCCGACGTACATGCCCGAGAGGTCGTACGGTTTTCCGGTCTGTTCACTGGCGAGGCCAAGTAGCGACACGAGGCCATCCTGGAGCTGCTTCGCCGCCTTTTCGGTAAAGGTACTGAGGAAGATCGACTGTGGCGCGACGCCGTGGAAGACGACCATGTTCACCACGCGCCATAGCAAGACGCGGGTCTTGCCCGAACCCGGGCCCGCTACCAAGAACAAAGGGCCGTCGAGGTGCTCGATAGCGTGGCGCTGGTTCTCGTTCGGCGAGAAGCCGACGCGCGCGAAAAGGGACTCGATCACTTCCAGGCTTCCCCGGGTCTCTGAAAACATCCACCACGTACCGCGCGACCTAGCACAGTCGGGCGAGTATGGAAAACATCCAGCCAGCAAGTGCGGCTTCGAGCGGTCGCTGATGTTACGCGGTCGGTTGGGCAGGGGGCGCTTCGCAAGTCGCAGGTCCCAATATTTCGCGGCATGTACATGGTGGCCGGCCCGCATCATAAAGGATTGACGGACGTCCGGGTGAAATTCGCCGGCGCCGCAAAGAAACTCTCGGTCTTGCGCGCTGCGCCAAAGGACATTTCGAAGCGCAGGCAAATGCCGGAGCTTTCACGGCGGTGGTCGAAAGAGTCGTTTGTTCACCGCCAATCAACTGGGTGGCGATGGAGCGTAGATCTCTCCGGCCATCTCGGCATACCGGCACAAGGCATTGACCAACTTCATCTGTCGCGGCGTGCGACATCGAACATAAAGCAGCGCCGCACTGGCCACCACCACCACCAACGTTTTTGCCCTCGACGTTGCAACGTTCAACCTGTTCATGCTGAACAAAAACTCGAGCCCTCTCGGAGCTTCTTGCCCGCTTGATGTAGTCATCGAATAAAAGACAATGGCCGCCTCTTGGCCCTGAAATTTGTCGACCGTGCCGATCGCTACACCGTCCGGCAGCGCCTCCTTCAAAGCCGCCACTTGGGAATTGTACGGCGCAATCACCATTAAATCCTTGGCGCGAACATTGCCTTGAACGCCCATGTCATCCACTTGGGTGGCGCCGCTGGCAAGGAGCCCTTCGATCATCACCTTGATCGCAGCGACCTCTTCGTCGGCACGGCTCGTGTTTCCTCGATGCTCAACCAACGCCACGCGTAGGCCAGCACCTTGGAACATTCCGGCACCATCAATTCGTCGCTGAAGCAAAGCCGGCATCGACGTAAGCTTGCCTTCGTAGAAAACCTCGGACGTAAACCGCGTGATCTCGGGGTGAAGCCTCCGCGTTTCACGCAGGAGGACACCGCGGTCGGCGGGCATGGTGGCAGCGTCTCCCAACCAGTGCTCAAGCGCTGATACGTCCGCACCGTTCGGATGGACACCCTTTTGAGGCTGATCAAGCTGAGCAGGGTCTCCTACGAGCAGCAACGCGGGCGCCGCAGCAGCAACCGCCAACGCATTTGCCAATGACATCTGCCCCGCCTCGTCGACCACCAGCACATCAACGATGTTCTCGAACGAGGGCCGAGACCATGCGAACGATGTTCCGCCAACCAGATTTATCGTCCCGCCGGCCAGACCTTTCTCCACCCCGGGGTAGTCCTTGGCGATGACGAAAAAATCTTCGCTTTCACCCTTCTCGTCTTTTTCCAAATGATGAGCACCTACCTGGACACCATCTTTACGACATTCCACAACCACTTCCTGCAGCAGCTTCTTGACCACTGAGTGGCTGTTAGCAGTGACGCCCACTTTTCTTCCCGTAAGCAACGCCTTGATAGCGCGCGCGGCCCGGTACGTTTTGCCAGAACCAGGGGGACCTTGAACTGCCAGTACGCCCTGCTTGAGACGCAGCATCAAATCGGTAATACCGTCAACCGTGTCGGCGTCTTCTGGGAGCAACGGAGCGCCCGGCTCCTGCCCAACGTCCGGGGGCAACCCCAAAAGTAAGGCTCGGCTGGCTGGGAAGGGTTTAGCTTCGTCGAGCCCGAAGCGAATGATCGAATCAGCCAACGAACGTAGACGTCCTTCCCGATCCTCGTTGTATTTCGGCTTCCCAGGTATCAGAGCCGTTGGGTGTGGCTCGATCAATTTCTTCCATCTGCTGATGTCGACGAAATCCGGTCCGATCGCAACCACGTTGGCAGATTTATTAGTGTCCGGATCGATAGCGCCGGGGTACCGGCGAATGACGTGATCCTGGTCCGACGGAAACCTGTATCGGTGAATCAACGACTGCTTAATCTCACCCACAACGCCTTCGTATGACAAGCCTGAGAGAACTAAGCGGTTTTCGGCTCGATCGCTGGGCTGAACATCCTTCGCAGAGTAGTGTTCCCAATGTGCCGATTTTTGTTCGCGCCAATGCCATGAAAGCAGATCCGCCAACAGGCGCTTGGCGGATCTGGCACTGCCAAGGGGCGCATCAGTGGACACGCCTGCACGAAGAGACTGTTCAAGGTGGGCAACTGCCGCCTGTCTCTCTTTCGCCGCTTCCGTAGCAGGCCTTTTCTCGAACGAAGGCCGTGCAAGATCCCTGTTGAGTAAAGCTGATAGTTCAGGGCGACGAGCCTCAAGCCAGTTGCGCAGATGCCACGTCGCCATGCAGTCGTCTTCGTTGTACCGCTCAATCGTCGCGCGGAACTCGTCAAGCTTCGGCTCTTCTGCCCTCACCTCAAGCCACCAGCCGAACAGCTGCATGGCTTCTGCAGCCAAACGCTTGGGCGTCTTGCGCTCGAATCCGAACAGAACTTCCAGCTGCTTTAGCGTGTAACCCTCGACCGAAGCGCGAATGGCCTTCTTGGTCACGGCGTGCAGATCAACCAGAACCTGGTCACGAAGAAGTTCGTCAACCTGCTTCTCACACGTGGCATAGCGACATGCCAGGGTTTTCAGCGCATCCGCCTCGCGGTGGCCAAAGTGAAAAACATGCATGTCTGGAAAATCATCACGCCATTGCTTGATGCGTTTGATCACGGCTTCGAAGGCAGCCTTCTCCTCTTGCGGATTCGTGGCCCAATACTTCACATAACGCGGGGGGTGTGCATGCGTACGCTCAACGAAGTCCGTGGGAGGGTCACCAAGTTGCACGATGCCAAACAGGTAGTTGAGTCCGTGGCCAAAGGCGAAGGCGTCGCCTTCCAAATCCAAGAAGACGTCTCCGGGCGTTGGCTTGGGTAGCCGCTCAAGCCCGCTGCCCGGATCTGCATTGGTCAAAAGCTCGTATATGACCCCGCCCTCCTGCCTCCCTTGCGCCTGTATTCGGGCCTGCTCCCTTGCTCGCGCCAAAGGCGCAGGCTCTATGCCGCGCACCTTTACTGTGGCGTCGAGCGCACCCAACGTCGCCAACTTCGTCACCCCGTGGTCTATGAACCGCTCACGCTGCCGCCGCGTGATGTTTGCGACCAGCGAAAGGTGGTCGTCGTCTCGCCTTCGCTTCTCGCACGAGGACCACCATTTACATACGTCACAATGTTCGACTGGCTCGGGATAGGGCTCGTCTTGATCGTCACGCTGGACGAACGCTTCAAACGCAGCACGCGCCCTACGGTAGTAGGCGGCGTAGTCAGCGAAGCGATAGCGCACGGGACTTGGCTCAAGACCGCCCGGAGCGATCCAGAAATATTCGGGCAGGGCGCCCTGCACGTTGCCAAGGTGCTCGGTGTAGACGCAGAGCTGGATGATTGCTTGGGCCTTCGTGGCCTTCGCCAACTTGGCGTCCAACACCTCGTAGGAGTAATTTCCAAAGTGGCTATGGCCTTGAGTCTTGAGCAGAAAATCAGGGTAACCAACCCAATTGTCGACCTCGATCAGGCCTTGGTAAATGACATCGGCGCCAGATGACATCGCAGCAAGGGTTTCTAATGCTTGCTGCTTGCGACCTTCGGTCGTCGGTGCTGCACGCCCAATTTCGATAACGTTTAACTTCCGTGTCTTGAATTGCTCAAGCACGAAAGCTTCGTGCGCAGCGCCACGAATCTCCAAAAGCCGTCGTTCAATCTCACTTTGCCCGGGCATGTCACGTTCACCGCGGGCAACGGACATATCGAGCCACGTTTTACGGTGGCACTCGAAGAAGCCACTGAGGGCTGTGGGCGTGAAGCGAAGGAGGCTGGTGGCCATGACGCCTGCATTGTCGCAGGCCTATGACATTCACGACAAGCAGAAATGGTCTTGACGAAAGGTAGACCGAGCCCCGTAGTGCGCCCCTAAAGGGCATGCGCCAATGACAGCGGCCCCCCCCTGCCAATCACCGCTTGGGATGGGCGCCTTCGCGAATCCAGCGTCCGGCGGTCGCTTGGCTAACATGGAACTTCGCCGCCAATTCACGCGTGGTTGAACCATCTCGTCGCCCTCGAGCGATAGCCTCTGCACGCTCAATCTTGAGGTTGGCCCTTACCCGCCGGTCGATGCGGCGGGCGTGAGACAAGCCCTCTGCCAGCGCTTCAACCCCTCGAGCAATCACGCGATCCCGCAAGCGCATAACGGTCGCGGCACTTAGCTGCACCTTTGCGGCTACGGCGCTCAAACGGCGATCGGAATGTGCGCCAGCAAGCAACAGAACTGCGCGAGCCCGGTTGGCCAAGTCGTTCATTAGGGGCGACGGTATCGACCGGTCTGACTTCCCACGCCATGCCCGAAGGCGTGCCTCGTCGGCTGCCGAAAAGGTCACCGAACCTTTGCGGCTGGACAAGATCATCTACGGCCGCCTATTTTTCAAGTGACTCAAGAGGCCTTGAAATATACACATGATTTCATGGACATACAGAAGGTTTCAAAGTCTACGGAGTTGCCCTTGTATTCAAGAGCCATGACAAATCATCGCAGCCAAGTACACCAAGTCAAACCCGGAACAGAAACTCCTACCCAGGTTCCTTGCCCTGGGTGCGGACAGGGTATTTTGGTTCCCAAAGGCGAAACCGAAGCCAAGTGCTCCAACTGCGGAAAGTGGGCACACCGATGATCCCTGACCGCTCGCCGAGTTCGTCGCTCAACCTAGAACCACGTGATCTTAAGGGAAGCAGACTTTTCTGCCTATCTTTCACCAATGGCTCCGCTGAGCAGGTTGCGTCTCGCCTCGACTCCTTGGTCGGTGGCCTCGCACGTGTGCCAAGTGACGCCTTGATCATGCCGCGGGGATTTTTGCATACTGGAGAAGCACAGATCGGCCGCAGCCCTGGCTTCGTTAGTGAGGTAGTAGCAGAGCGACTGACCGAGTCATGGTTAGCGAGGCCCGCACCGACCGCGCGTCTGCCAACCTGGGACATAGCGTCCTCATGTCAAATAGGAGGCAAAGCAGGATTGCTTCTCGTCGAAGCCAAAGCCCATACACAAGAACTAGATTCGGGTGGAAAGAGATTCGACTCCAACAGCCATTCAGGCAACCACGAATCCATTGGCGAAGCCATTCGCAAGGCAAACGCGGATCTCAACGACCGTCTGCCTGGATGGAACCTTGACCGCGACCACCACTATCAAGTCGCCAACCGGTTTGCCTTGGCCTGGAAGCTTGCAAGTCTTGGCGTTCCCGTCGTGCTCGTCTTTCTGGGCGTTGTCGGCGCCGATGAAATGAAGAACGGAACACGCGAGTCCTTTTCAACCCATGGCGAATGGGAGGTAGCAATGTCCGCGCATACCGCAAAAGTGGTACCGGAGAAAGCATGGGGCACCGAGATATCCGCCGGTGCCGCTACCATGGTGCCTTTGATTCGGTCCGTTCGTCCCCAATTTTTGGTGGCGGCGTAAAAGCCCAGTCAACCGGCGGAACCAGCTCATCCAACTTTCAGGAGGTGATACATTGGTCAGGCCGCTTCCTCCGAATGCACAAAGGAATCTTCACAATGACTGCCAACGAATGTGTTCGTGATGTTCAAGCGAAACTGCTTAACTCCGTCACTGTTGAGAGGGAGCGGCAAAGAGCCGAGGCGCTGGTTAGCGGCGAGACCGACACCATCATGCTGCTTAAGAAAAGCATGCGTTCAAGGAATCAGTTTCATGCGAGCTTCTACGTCAGCATAAGTGCCACGAACAAGATCAGCGTGCGGGTAAAAGGGGCCGTGGTTGGCACCGTGACGTTCAAGAGCGGCGTTCCGAAGTTCACAGGTGGCGAACTAAAAGATGAAAATTGGAATAGCAACGCCGTACTGGCACTCATCCGGTCGCACTCGGATAGAAAAATCCCTTTGGCCGAGAAGAATGTTGAGGCGGCCTTGCTTACGATGCTCGAAGAAGATCGGGCTCCCGGGCATCCGCTCAGAAGACATGCGGCAGTGAAGTATCCCCATGCAGGCCTTCGCATTCAATTTCCTAATCCAGCATCACCTCGTGGTGGTAACAATACCGGACATGTCGATATTCTTGCTCGCCGTGGCACGGGACGTGGTTCGGTGCTTCGCGTTCTTGAACTGAAGAAGCCTGGTAGGGTGGATGTCCGCAAGACACTTGAACAAGCGATCGCGTACTGCGTAGGCATCGTCGAAGCACGTAGCGAAGCGCTTTGGAAGCTCTACGGCTACGCAAAAGGCACCCCGCCCTCTTCTTTGGAAGCAACCGCCGTCGTCGAAAAGAACGGCACCTGCAGTTCGGAAGCGTGCCAGTCCGTGCTTTCGCAGATGGGCACCGCCAAGATTGGTGGGTTCGATCTGTCTCTTTCTGTTCTGCTTTACACGTTCAACGACAAGGGCAACCTCATCCTCGCAGAAGTGCCAAGGGCCGGACAATCAACGCTCAATCGCGGCAAATAAATGGCGATGCCCCAAGACTACAACCAAACGCTTCGGGCCAGGGTTTTCCGAGCGTTGAACTCCTACGTCGGCACCCGGCAACTTCGGCCCTCACGAGCACCATATTTTGACCGAGCTGAAGCGGAGCTGTGTGTAGTCGAGGCGAGCGGTCTTGCACCGTTCGTTCTTGCTGCCAAGCGAGTGCTCGATATATCGCAACGGAAGAAATTCGCTTACTCGGTTCTTCCGGGCAAAATCAACGGATCGCTCGTGATGTTCGCGCTTGGTCTCTCGCGCATTGACCCAGTCGAGGAGAGTCTCTATTTCGAACCATTCCTATGCGGCGCCATTACTGCTCCATCCGTTGCTTTATCGCTCGCACCCCACGGCATGAATGTGGCCGCCGAAGTTCTCGCACGCTTTGACCTTGGTATCTTCGTTGAACTTGACGAGCCTGGCGCAAGAGCGTGGGGGGCATTTCCCTTGGATTGCGGCGAACATCTCTCAATAAAAGGCATTGCTCGGCGATTTAGGGTCCCGAACATTCTGCTCCTTCCTTCAAAGGCATTCATAGACCCGATTCCGGGTGCCTCTAAGGTTTCACCGCGCGATGAAGATGGTTCAACAAGAGCGCTGTCGATCAAAAACGCGGGCCAGCGGGAAGAATCGGTGGAACCGCATTGTCCCGCATGTCTGGAACCATTTTTGTCGTCAACACAGGGCAGGATGCTCTACCATGAACAGCTTTGGGCAATTCTTCAGAGCATTTTTTCTTTAAATATCCAGGACGCTGAACGCGTTGGATTCGCGCTTCGTCGAGGGGGCTGCCGTGCCCAGGCCGCACGAGCGAGGCTTCTATCAATCGATGTTAGCAAACGATTGGCCGGCCCCATCCGTGACCGGGTGCTGCAGTTTGTAGATACCGGCGCGAGTGGGCTCGTAAGCCGTGCGTATCTCGTGGGATCGCTGCTCGCCTGACAGCAACGGAGATTTGGTCGAGCCCAATGGTCCTCCGGCCCGCACCGGGGCCCCCTCGGCTTTGGGTAACGTCGCGGCGCGCTGGTACGCGGTGCCCCCCTCTGCGCGGCCCTGAGCTCGACACGGGCGTCTCCGCACCGGCTGTCGAATCTTTTCGCGATCACGGAGGCGGTCTTGAGCGAGCGCGCTTGATGTACTTGCCCTCAAAAAGGTGGCCGCAAAGCTTTCGGCACGCCCGAAAATTCATTGAAGCGCCGTTTTCGATTGCCATTCAGAGTGGCCATACACCATCACCACGAGCGAACGCCGCAGATGCCTCCGTCGCCAGCCGACCCGATGATTGCGAGTTGACCGGCTGGCCCCTACCGGATGGCCCCTACTCCGCGTTCACCGAAAAACTCTTTCGGTGGCGTTGCGTGTGCGCTTCTATCTCCTCCGCCTATGCCATGTCCGGCTCTTCGCCCGCGCGTGCCATACGCATGGCGCCAAGCTGCTCCTCGTATCGACTACCTATGCGCCTTTGACGTTCGACGTCACCGAGCTTCGCACGTGCGGGTTTGGCCAGTTGAAAAAATACGTAGCCATTGACCACCGGGTTGAGACCCAGGTCTTTGGACGCTGCACTGGCCGACCCCGAAAGCGACTGGAACTTGCGGCCATTATAGAAAATCCCTGCAGGGCCCACCGAGTATTCCCACTGGACCACCCCACGGCGATCGCGCCGCACGAGCGTTGTTGGAACCTGCGGCAGCCGCGGATCCGTCGTAGGCAGCGCAGGGGCCGCGGCCCAGATTTCTGCGTTCCTTCTTTGGATCAGAGTATCGGCTCAACGCACGACCACTACGCCGCCGCCAGTGCGAGAATCTTCTGCAGGCGCTCCTTGTGTGCCTTGATCTCCTCCTTGATGCTATCTCCCGCTGCCTCTGGCGCACGCGCCATCAGCATGGCGCCAAATAGTTCTTCGTATCGTTGACCGAGCCGCTTAAGCCGCTCCACGTCACTGGTGCGCTCGCGGGCGGGCTTCTCTAGGCCAAAGAATACATAGCCGTTGACCACGGGGTTTAGACCTAGATCCTTCGACGCCGCGCTGGCAGCTCCCGATAGCGACCCGTACTGTTGGCCCTTATAGAAAATTCCGTCTGGCCCCACGCTGCATTCGCACAGGACCACCCCGTGGCGGTCGTGGCGCACCAGAGTCGTGGGGACTTGTGGAAGGCGCGGATCTGCCGTTCGCGGTATGCCACGTTTCCTGTCGCCACCGTGATCGGATTTTGCCACAGACGCTTCGCTCTCAGGGGCGAGTGCCGGCATTGCCGTTGCGTCCCAAACCGGCAGCGGTGCAGTGAAATTGCTCGCGGGCTTCACCAGTTCCAAGGAAGATTGCGGAAGGGCGGCCGCAGGGCTCTCGGCTTCTGCAACCACTTTGGGTCTGGCGGACGAAGCCTCCTGTGTTGGCCGCTTGGATTCGGCCTTGCTGGTCACCTTGGTTTTTATCGTCGCAACGATCTTTGGCTTCTTCGTTTCAGACTTCTTCTTCGACATGGATGTTCTCCGTTGTGGTGCTGACTTCGCCTTCCCCTCGCCCATCGCCCTTGGACGATTCGTCGCTCCACTTCTCTGAACAGTCCAGTCGGAAGACAAACAAAGCGCTCTTTCGCCACTGTTTGCCCCAAAGGCCCCAGCGTTCCCGCGCTTTGCGTGTCACGGCGCAGGGTGGCACCATCAGGGCGAATCCGAACGGGGGATCACGCCGCAATTTCCTATTCGATGACGACGTTTTCGAGGCCCGCGCGCAACATTGCCTTTTCCACAAACTCCTGCGCCAACGCATCGCTGACCCTGCCGCTTGCCTCGATATCCAGCCTATTGTTGAACGTCTCTGGGGAAATCACGAAATTGAGATCGACGTCGTGACATAGCTGCTCACATGCGATGGCGACCTTGTAGATGGCGATGGCAAGTTGCCGGTAGTTCCCATCGAATGCTCGCTGCGGTGGCTTAGGCACGAATTTAAGGCGAACGCTACCGGCTTCCGTCCTTCCTACAACCACAACGAACTCACGCCATTCCTTCCTTCTATTCGACATGAACGCCTCCTTCTTGTGTTCAAGCGGCCCTCTTTTCGCCCAGGTAAGGTGCGGCTAGGGGTCGTCGTGCATCAAACCACCCGCCACGCAGCCTTCGAGCCATAACGCAGCTGCTTACCTTCAACGATCAATACGTCGGTAGGCGCCGTCCGCTCTCTCCGATCCTCCTCTGCGTCAGCAGCATCATTGTCATCTTCCTCGCCATTTTCTTCGCGTTCTGCACGTCTGACCTCTCGCCTCGCCGTCACTCCGGCTACTTCATATTCAAAAGGCCAGCTTTTCTGTGAAATGGTCAGGACCTCGGCATTAGGATCTTGATCCTCCAAAATCTCGATCAATTCCTTCACTCTCATATGCGCCCCTCCGTTGTGATTGGTCTTTGGTCCTACTCGAATTGAGCCATGGGACCTCTTCGACGGTCCGCCTTGTTCGCGGCGGCTGAGGTCCAGTCCAGTCGCTCCCTACGTCTCGATCAGATGGTCGATCGCGAAGTCGCCGAACGTTTGTTGAACGAATTGCAGCGCCAACTCGAATCGATCGCCATCCACGAGCTCAATTACCAGCTGGTTGCTGCTCGGCTCAGCGACAACGACCCAGTTGGCATTGAGTCTCTCGGACCTTCTTTCGAACTCAGCGGCCAAGGTATAAATCACAGCGGCCAGTTTACGCTCGACCCCGTAAAACGATCGTAGCGGTGGCCTTGGTACGAACTGCATCCGAACGGATCCAGCCATCGTTGAACTCAGCCTTATTTGAAACTGCAGATCAGGTGGCTCAGCGTTTCTACGTCCTACCATGGTGCCTTC
The DNA here is from genome assembly GCA_033763315.1 of Deltaproteobacteria bacterium. Classification (GTDB taxonomy): domain Bacteria; phylum Myxococcota_A; class Polyangia; order Fen-1088; family Fen-1088; genus JAGTJU01. The sequence goes on along the minus strand of JANRKS010000031.1, from coordinate 278,436 downwards.
CTTTTCTTTGTGGATTCACCGTCGTGTTTTCGCTTCTGCACCGCCAGAAGGTGCCGAGAACTTCGTGGAATGTGTGTCGGCTATCGCGGTAACCTTTGAGGCGAAGCGACGATCGACAGCCGCGGTTTTGCCCCCCCCTTCTCAGGCAAGATCAACTTGGCCGGCAACACGAGGACGCGTCGTTCGGCATTTACTTGCTGGAGAAAACCGTGAGCCGTGTCCGAGTCGAGCACCAAGCCTTCAGCCACGAGCAGTTCCACCAGCTTTGAACACGAAAGCACCAACGGACGGCGGCATTCACGCAGATACGAAGTCACGGCCCGATGGGCGGGCTCTGGCAAAAAATGAACGACCTCGCCCTTGCACCAACCGACGAAAGCGGTCGACGGTCCGCAGGCATGCAAGCCTTCGCTCGACCCAAGCCACACGCGCCCAGCCGCCAACAGTTCCCGAAGAGCCGTAATAAACCTTTGGCTCGGCGACTCGGTGTGGGCATCAGTTCGAGCATTCGAGGTGCCCTCAGGGTCGCCGAGGGCGGCTTGCCGTTTGCCGATGGCGATAAGTGCCACCTTCGCCTCCTCAAGGAGCTTTAGAGCCTGCATTCCTTCGAGCACCCCATTGTCGACAGCAAACTCGGCAAACGTGCGCAGTCCCAGATACAACGTGGCAAGACCGCTCGGGGCCCGCATGTGGCCGCCAAGCGTGGCGGATGAAAACGTCGTGGTCATCAGCTCAGCAAGTTCACGCGGGAGCGATTCTTTAAGCGCGACAATGCGCGGGCGCAGCCATTCAACGTAAGCACGCATGGCGTGGGGGAGACGCTCGCCTTCGGCTTGCGTCCGCGACACAGCCGCAAAATCGAGCTTTGTTCTATCCACCTGCACGAGCACAAGCCGAGCTACGATGGAGGGAGTTGGCGGATGATCTTCGCCCGTACACAAGACAAGTGCTCGCGGTGGGCGCACCGGCCGTTGAGTCAGATCGGGCTTGAGGCGCCCGCGCCCGGCATGGTTGCCGACGTTGCGAAGGATGACTTCGGCGCGTTTGGTCTGCTCACGCTGTGTCTGCCCGTCCGCTTGAGGGGCAAAATCGTCGATGACTGCCAACATGTCCTTCGTCACCGAAAGCAGAGATTCGAGGGAGTTGGACGTCGATGACCAGCTCCCCGGCAGGGTCTTACGCGTAAACGGTCCAAAATGCCTTTGAGCCAACGAAGCAAGCTCACTCTTGAGGCTCCCAGTGAGCCCCACGACCCAAACCGCGAAGTCTGGATTCAGAATGAACGACAACGGCGCGGCGTACGTGGCTGCCAAAAGCGGCACGGTCACTTCCGAGGGGCCACAATCGAGCAAGCTCAACGAGGCGGCAATTGCGCGTTCAACCTCCAATGTCTGTGCGGGCAACGCAAAACGCTCGAACGCCCCATCTAGGCGCACTTCGACGCCTTCGATGCCCACCGCGCCGCCCTGATAGAGGTAGATCCATTCGTCGCCTTCTTGCCGCCATCCGGTGTGCGTGTAGACGGTTCGCCGTCCGGCGGTGCAAGACATCAACTGGATGGCCGTGCGCAAGTGGTCGCGCCGCCCTCCCCCCGAAAACACCAACGCGCGCAAACCCCAGTTGCGAAGTACCCACGACAAGCCCTCAAATTCCAACGCGGGCACGAGAGCGTCTTTGACCCTTGTGCCGTCTTTGAGACGACAGGAGATGCGAAAGATACGTGAGGTGTCGACGCCATCGTCAATGGTAATTTCCTCTTCGATGCGGGCCACAAAAGTGGCCAGTACATCGACGCGTTCATCGCCATTGCGGTCGACGTCGATCCGAACCGTGCAGCCATCGCGTATGGCATAGCCCGCGTCGATTGCCCCGTCGTCGGGCCCCGGTGCCACGGTCAGCGGCGCCCCATCATCGACGTCGTATGGCCACCCACGATTCATGAAAGTCCGTTTCAGCGACTCTTGTTCAGACGCTTCTTCCGACCCGCCCGGAAGCCGAGAAATCTGTGCAATTCCGCCGCAGCCACGAGTAGGCGGTGTCCGGGACGAACGCTTTTCAGTCTGCCGGTCTTGATCCAAAAGCGCACGGTGCTTGGGCTCGTGCGGCAGATGGAAGCCACTTCCTCGACTAGCAAGAGATTTGTGTCCGTCATAGCTCCCCTCCCCTTTCACACCTTCAGTTCAAAGACGAACGTGGGATTTCTGAGCACCGTCGGGCCGAGGTTCTCAACTTCGACGAAGGTTCCGTCCCCGGGCAGCTCGATGGCTTGCGGCGGTTGCCCAAGCGGCACCAGCACATCGCCGTCGTGCGGATCTCTAAACGTACCGAAGCGAATGCGGTAGCTCGTGAGATCAAGTTGCAGCCCCAGCACCGACATTCGCCGCGCAAAGGGCGGAATACGGACCCTATCGCTGATGTTGAGGCCTTCGGCGGTCTCGGCTGTAAGACTGGGCACGCGAATCGTTCGCGTAAGCTTCCCTGTCGCGCCATAGGAGCCGTACCCGACCATGGCTCCCACGCGTTGTTTAGGGCCTGGCGTGGCGCCTCCGACTGCAACCGGATCCAGTTGCAAGCCGTTGACGAGCACAAGCCCGTCATAACGAGCCGCGATATGCACGTAGCTCGCGACGACCGAAAACACGACACCGCCCAACGGGATGTCGAACTCCGCCTTCGATTTGGCTCCCCCCACCCCCCATTCGATGAGGCCCACGAGAGGCCCACGAGGCGCAAGCGATGCTCCTCGCAGATCTGATTCGTATACACCAGAGCCTACGACGGTGACCGTGAGAAGCTGAGCGCGGGCGTCACCGCCACGCGTGCGAAGGATCTCCTTGACCGGTCCTCGATCTCCCGGAGCATTGCCGGGCACGAGTTCGGCGCTATCGCCAATCGTTCTATCGGGATGAACGATGGGCAGCTCTTCGTCCGCAAAGATTCCTTCGACACGCGTTGGGCGACCCATGCTTACACCTTTGTCGAAGTCGCCGCGGCAGCGCTTGAGCAACGGCCACGAGCGATCTCGGCATATTCGTCTGACAACTCGCATCCGATCGCCCGACGGCCTTGAGCCAAGGCCGCGACGAGTGTGGTGCCGCTGCCAGCAAAAGGATCGAGCACCACGCCTTTGGGCCGGCAAATCTTGACCACGTCCTCCATCAGCGGCGTCGGTTTGCCAGTCACATGGAACCGATCGACCTTCTTGACGAAATGCCGAAAGCATCCCGGCAGAACACCGACGGCATTGTCGATAGCCCTATCTGAAGGCCCATTCGTGCCCCACACCATATATTCGCACTGCGAACGAAAGCGCCCCATCTGTGGCCGCGCGCCTTCAGTCTTGTCCCAAACCGCGATGCCTCGCCACACCCATCCCGCTATCTGAAGTGCATCCGTCACGGTCGGCAACTGCCGCCAATCCGTAAACACGACGACGGGAGCGCCAGAAGCCGAAGCACGCAAGCACTCGGACAACCACAACGAGCACCAACGAAGAAACGATCGTTGATCGCGGTTGTCGCCGTGAAAATCAGGGCGCTTGTGGCCATCTCCGTTGCTGAGCCCGTACTTCTTGCTCGGCGGTTGAACCGTGCGTCCCGCTGATTGCGAGCCGCCACTCGAATAAGGTGGATCCGTTATTACGGCATCGATTGATGCCGCTGGCAACGCGCGCAAAACGCTGACCGCTTCACCTTCCGCCAAGGCCCAGCGCCGCTGGCCGTCTATGACGTCTGCCACTTCTGAATCGAGCAAGGGCCCATCGCTCACGAAACGCTTTTTATCCAACCGCCCCTTCGCCACAACCTTTTCGGTACCGTTCATTTTTTCCTCCTGCCCCGTCCACCAAAAGCCAAACCAACCACAAGCCACATAAAGCTATTGACGCTTACGCCTAAGGCACCCTCCCCCTGTCGTTGACTTTGATCTCGAAGCGTCTAAAGACGGACGCTTCCGGATCTTCGTTGTATTCGTCGACGGCCGAATCGCCCCCAAACACCTCGGCACCTTCTTCGCTGTAGATCAACACATCGAGCTGAGCGCGCCCAGAGGACACCGCGACACCGAAGGCAGCGGATAGCGCTTCGTCGAAGGTGCCATAGATGCGCTGGGTGCCTCGGCAATCGACTACGTACTCGACGTCGCTATGACTCTCTCCTCGCATCCCTGCCTCCGTTCAAAACGACCAGCGCAAACCTGCGTTCACACCGCCATCCGCTCTCCAACCACCACCGCTACCTGCGTCGAGTTTGGACAAACCCGCCCAGGCTTGGGCGAACGTCGAGACCGACGTTCGCGCCAAGCGCTGCTGGTAATCGAGCGCCGCTCCCATCCGATCGAGTGTCGCGAATGCCGTCAAATCGATGCGCCCCGTGCCAGGCTTGAGGGAAGCGGCGCCGTTCAAGGCCTCCCTCAACCCTGAAAATTTGGCAGGTCTGCCAGTGCTGGCGCAGCGTGATTGACGCCATTGAGCACGCGTCGCTCGGACTTGATGTCATGCACAGCGGCCTCGATTTTGGTGCCTATGAGGCGTTCTACGCCGGAGGCATCGATGCCAAGGACCCGCGCCAACTCCAAGAGGCCCTTCGTGCCAATGTGCGATTTTATAGCGCCGATAGCTGCGGCTTTGACTGCATCACGGGCGCCCGGCGTCAGCTTGCCATCCACGGTCGACGCCTTGAGGGCATCCACGGTCACTTGATGCACCTCGCGGACGACGGACAAGACCGTGTCATCGAGGCGCGCCAGCACGCCGCGCAGGTATTCGTTTTTGACCCGCGCATTGATCCATTGACCGAGCTTCGCTGTCACCCACGTCACGGCCGCCAACACGATTGGCGAAAGCACCTTGACCACACCCAACGCAATGTCTTCGGTTTGCATCGTTCCCTACCCCTTCGTTACTCGAAACCCCGCTTGCCACCTTTGACTCTCCACGTGCTTTTCGTTTCTGTTCGCCGTTGCCCTCCTTCTAGAGCTGCCCCAATGCAAGTGCACCCAGGGCGGCAATCTGGTCAGCGTAGATACGTGTCACTTCTGCCAGCATCTGCTCGGCGTTGAGTTCATCCGGAACCTGCACATCGATTTGCACGCACATCTTGTGGCTACGCTCATCAGCCTCGAGAGCGGCGCCACTGAGCCGTTCGCGCTCTGCGGGTGCAATCGCGCCAAAACACGTGGCAGGAAGCCTTGCACCCAAGGCCAGGACGCGTTGACATTGCGGGCAGATGATTGCCGTTGTGACCATGTTGCGCTCTCCTTCTTGGCTGTTCACACCCGGCCTTCGTGGCCGTGTATTTTTTCACGCGTTTTGCCGGGGCAGCGATAAGCCCACTGTCGCGTATTCGACCGTCAACGACTTGTTGCTCGCGTTGTGAAGCCGAAAACGCAGCTCGTTCGGGGTGGCGGTGCGTTCGTGATAGGTGGAGATGTTCGTGCCGCCATCGACTTCGTTCTCCCAAGTGACCCCGTCGATGTCGTCCCGGATAAATGCGAAGCCACCCGGCATGAACAACTCCCCATCGAGGCGCTTGAACGTGGCGAGCGTCACCCGCGCCCCAGGACCCACGATGCCAAAACCCGCCACGGGGATGCGCATGGGCGTGGGGCTCGAATGCACGTGGTCGGCTGGCGCCGCAAGCAAGCTCGTTCCCGGTGCAGGCTCAAGTGCAACCGGTTTGGGTTTACTAGCCAAGTCCGTGAACGTTGCATCTCGGGACGTCTCGGGTGTACCGAGATTGCCGAGCACGTGACCGCCGGCATCGAGCGGCTTTCGTAAGACGTCGCGTACGGACATGACTACGCGGCCGCCTTTCTAAACTCTACTGTCTTGCCATATAGGAACGCTTCACCACCGTCTGAATCCGTGACCGCGGTGATCTTCACGAGCGACGGCTGCCCTGGGTTGTCCGCGGGCTGTTGGCCCTGTACGGGCGAAAACGTGCCGCCGTTGGTCGTTGCCGTGGCGATGACGTTGCCGTCCGGCAGGCCCACAGTGCCTCCGAGTCTCACTTTCAAAGTCGCGGTGCCGCCAGCGGCTTTCGCGATGGCGCAAAAGCTCACCAACATCTGCGGCGACTTGAGGCCGCCAAAATCCACGTTGAACTCAGCCACAATCTCCTCGGTCTTCCCTTTGACCGCTTGGCAACTCGGGTCCGACACGTCGATGAAGCCGCAGCCATCTGCGCCTCCCGCGTCGCCTCCCGCTGGATGCACGTGATCTGCCGCTGCTGCCAAGAAGCTCGTGCCCGCGGAGCCGTTGCCAGCGTTTGCCTTCGGCACAGATTGGTTGTCGGTCTTGGTGGCGTCTCCTGCGGCGATTGGATTGCCGAGGTTGCCGATGCGAAAGCCTGCTTGATCGAGTTCCCGTTGTGCGATGTCTTTTGCCATGTCCGCTCCTCCCCTTTTGTTTTCCAGCCCAGTCACAAGAAATTCATCTCGTCACGTCACGTCCCGCTCGGCCCAGGTGCGGGCTCGATGGAGACGACGAGACCGCCAAGCACCGCTGCCGCTTCGCCATTTCCCCGACCGGTCACCTTGATGAGCGTGGGTGCCGAGCGAACGAAGGGTTCGCTTCTCGCCACGCAGGGCGATCGCTCTAACGTTGAGACTTGCGCCGTCGCCAAGACTTCGCCGTCGGCCACACCAGGCGTTCCTCCCATGCGCAACCGAAACGTCACGGCTCCACCCTCGGGGCTGCCTTTGCGCCCCAACCCCGAAAACCACGCCACCACTTTTTCGGCTGCACCCGTTACACTCGTAGGAGGTGCCAAAAACTCTTCGATGACTTCTTCGTCATAGATGCCTGTCGTGGATTTGACGGACTCGTCGCCAAACGAGACGTATGGGCCTGATGGCGCAATGCCGCCGCTTTCACTGCCAGCAGGCTCGAAGACGGGCTCGCAGCCCACGCTGATGGCGGGAGCCGGGCCTGAGCCACCCGTGCGTTGCACGCGAAGATAACGGCACATGACGTGCACGGAACGTGCGCCTTGCTGATCTGAAGTAAACAGCATCGCTTCATCGAAACGCGCCCCATCCATCGACGCCTGAATCGTAAAGCGCGCTCGCTCAGGTACCATGCCGCGCAATACGAACGTCTTGAGCGGGCCGACATTGAGGCCCAAATCGAGCACTGCGCCCGTGCCGGCGGCGTCGGGGACATCCAACCTGCCAAAGAAGTTGAAGCCCAGCGCAGGCGGGGCGCCCATCGTTACCGAAGGTGGCGTGGACGTCGGCAATGCCCGCGCCACACGGACGCGCACACGTTCGACGATACAGTCGACGCTTTTGGTGCCGGCATTCTGCGAAGTAAACAGCGCTTCGGTTCCATCGTTATCATCTTTGAGGATGTCCCAGGTCGTCCCCCCGTCGTTGCTGCCTTCGACGATATAGCGGCCCGTAAGAGCACCGGTGAGCACAAAGCTTTTGGGATGCCCCGTGCCTCCGACGAGCGTCGGCACGCCCGCGCCATTGGCGACGTTAGGCACATCGAGTGTAATGAAGGTATTTGGCATGTCATCTCCCTTTCGTTGCAAGTTTCGGGAACGCGGTCTGTGAAGCCGCAGCGGCTCGGCTGCGCGCCTGTTGCAGGCGTCTGGCCTGAGCCAAGCCATGCACGGCGGCTTCGATGCGCGTGATGATAAACTCGTCGATGCCGGCGGTTTTGGAACCGACGACCTTCGCCAGTTGAGCGAGTTGCCTCTCGCCGAGCAGTTGCTTGGTTTTTAAAAGAGCAGCCTTACGAAGCATGTCCTTGACCATGTCGCTAAGACGCGCGTCTTTCGTCACTTGCCGCAACACCCCCGCCGCGCGCTGCTCGAGTTCGCGCACGACTGCGTTCACGACATGGTCGAGCCGCACAATCGCGTTGGCGACCTCGGCCGCGTGACGCTTGTGTCGGAGGGACCTCCCTGCGTGTGTAGCGGCCCAAGTTACCGCTGCGGCGAGTGTCGGCAGCAAAGTCTGTGTCGCGCACGTGCTCATGTCATCTGGGCTCATGAAGAGGGCCTTTCGTCAAACACCGGTGGTCCCGTGACGACCGTGGGCCCGTCACCCGTAAAGACGTTGCAAAGGACCGAAGGCAAGCGAGCCTTCATCCATAAGGGTCCCGGGTCGGTCTTCTCTGGCGCCCCGAAGTCGGCGTGCGCGTAACCAAAAGCGTTGGGCTGCCAGCCAAAATGCTCTGAAAGCGCAGCGACGAGCTCGCGTGCAGTGTCGGCTTGCGCATCGCTGAACCGATCGTAAGCACGACCTTCGTGGTAACGGACGCGCTCTTTGGGCAGACGACACCCGGGATGCGGAAGCCGCTTTTCGCGATTGAGCCAATATGGATAAGCGTAAAACGCATCGCCGACTTTGATGAGGCTGCCGGCGTTTTCGAGCTCGACGCCGAGGGTGACGCGATTGATGTACGGGTGATGAACCCCATCGATGGTGCCGGGGCGTCCTACGTGCCACGTGCCTATGCTCAAAGGCGCGCTTTGGAAGACGTCACCCGTATCCGCGGCGATGACGATGTGCCAGGACGCAGGACGGTCTATACCGCGCTTGTAGGTTTGAATTCGACGGGCCAATCCTTCAGCGAACCGCGGACCACCCACGCCACCCGTTGCATGCCATACGAGCGCGATGGGTGCGGGCACTGAAAGCTTCACTAGGCGTACCGTGGGAAGCTTTACGACTTTGGCGCCGCCCGGCTCGGCTTGCAACCAGCCATCCTTGCCGACTTTCATCGCTTGCTCCTTGCCCGTGCGTCTGGTTGCCGGTAGCTTAGAGCTGCTGTTGTTCCGCGAATGCACACGCCTTCGCGACTTTTTCCGCAAGTTGCGTCCAGGCTTTCGCGAGATTCCGATCGCCCCAATTCGAATGAATGTGGTCGGCCTTCATGGCGCACATGATGGCGAGTAAATCGAGCACGCGCGCCATGCTGTTGCGATCGACCATCGCCTCTATCTCGTAGGCAAGCTTGTCCACCTTGTCCATTGCCACCCTCCCGCGCTGTCGTCAGCGCCATAAGCCCCGCCCTCATCGCAGCACCTTGACACCGATATAGGCGCCCCCTGCCAGCAAGCCGCCTACGGCCCACCACCTCCAAGAGCCTCCTGTTGCACCCTTCGGCTCGGGGACATTGAGCGTGGGCCCGGTCGTGAGGCCGCCTTCGCGGTTGAAAGCCGCGCGCCACTCATCCACGCGCTTGCGGTATTCGATGGTCTTCTCCATCGTTGAGCCCCACGTGCGGCTAAAGAAGCCTTGCTTGCTGTCGTAGAACTTCTTCCACTCGACCGTGAAGTCGGCCCACGCTTTTTTGAAAGCCTCCCGCACCTTGCTCGCGCTGATGTCGGCGTCCAGTTGCTTGACGCCATTGTTGACGGTGTTGAGTTCGTCGAGCATCGCGCCCGGGGTGACGATGAGTGCGCCTAGCTCGGAGCTCGCATGATTTCCCGAGCACTCACGCCCGAACGCTTGCGCCCACGCTCGAGTGCGATGGCGGTAGGCGCGAGCCAGCCGCCAACTCGCAGCTGGCGAGAGGCGTTGATTGGCGGTGCAGCGCTCGAAGGCTTGCTGCCAATGGCCCGCGTAGCGTCGCCACGCCTGCTTGAACGTGTCACTCACGTCGCTAGGCATGATGTCGCGGTCGACGTCGTCAACTTCTTTTTTACTCGCCTGCCACTCGTAGCGAATCGAGCCGGGCGTGACCGTGGGGGTCTCGGAGGATATAGATTTCGATGGCGATGGCGATGGCGAGACAGGCGCTCCTTCCATTCCGTCGCGCTCCGGATGTCGAAGGGCCGCTGTAAAGCGCTTCTTCCAGTCGACAAGTTCTGAGGCAAAGCGAGAGGCTTCACGCATTCCGGTCGTCGACGGATGGCTTTTCTCCTCGAGCAAGAACGCTCGCCATTGCCGAGCAAAGTCCTGCCAATCTTTGCGAAGCCTTTTTTCTACGGTGCTTCTGCGAACCGCCTGGCCAAATGCATCGATGCTGGCATCGATGCGCCTTAGCAGCGCCTTGGCGGGCGCCGCGCCGTCGGCGCCGGCAACGGTTTCGGGCGCCGCCGTTACATCAGGTGCGGGCATAAGCTGCTCTTCCCGTGAAGTCATCGCTTGCCTCCTTCTTCTTCAAAATCAGTGCGGCACCAGCGGCTGCGAGCGCGAAAGCGACCGCAATGCCGCCGCCTTTGGCCGCCGGCAGAGCCGGCAACATCGACGCCAGTTGCCGCAGTCGCGACTTGCCCGTGGGGATGATTCCACCGCCCAAAAACATGGTTGCCACGCTTTTCGACCAAGCCACGCGATCTGGTTCGGCGACGTATTTGCCCTTGCCTGTCGCTCGCGCGAGCTGGCTTGCGGAATCGACGGTGATGCGCTCGGGCGGTAGGCCTGACGCTTCCATTTGTTTTGCAAGGCCGATGATGGCGTTGTGGCCCGCATTCCAACCGAGCGTAAGGAGTTCGAGCCAACGGCGGCTCGTCCAATCGGGCTTTAGCGATCGGACTTGGGCGTACACGCCTATGACATGGCCGAGATGATAGACAGCCACAATCGTGTTGAGATTCGGATCCTTTAGCTGCGCGAGCTTCAACGCCGTACCCTTGGCCTTGTTGAAACCCTGCAGACAGATGCTAGTGATCTGAAAGAGCCCTGTGGCATTGCTTTGCGGATGAACCACGTCAGCTTTGAAGCTGCTTTCCTTGTAGGCGAGCGTTCGCAAATACGCCTGCGGAATCGCGCCCGCATACTTGGCGAAGATAGGCTCGTAAGGCGAGTTCGTGGTGCCGTTCACTGCCATGGTCGTCTCCTCGGCAACGTCGCTACATTTCCCGGGCGGACGCGTTGTGATTGCGGCGGTGTTCTTCGTCCCTCGGTGGGCGACTCGGCCCGCCATGGACGTCACGAAACTCTTCGGCTGCCCGAACGCATTCCGTCGTGGCCACCGTGGCGATGAGGCCAAATGCGCGTCGCAGTCGTGGAACTTGGTTCTCGAGCCAATCGGCCACACCGGCGACCTCGAGCCCCAAGTGCGTCAGATACACGCCATAGCGGCCTGCACCCCTGATGAAATCGATCGCCGTTTGTTCCACTTCGTCGAGCTTTGCCATCATCTGCCTCCCCGTAATGCCGTTGCCTTTTTGTGGTCTTAACGTTGCGCCGAATCGCCTCTTGTCGCGTCCTCAACCCATGCCGCGTCGCCAAGCCGCCAGGATGTCCCACCACCTCACGGCGTCCGCGGGCGTACCCGGTGTAAAGGGTGGCGATGGTGCCGTGAGCGCTTTTGGTTTTGCGTTCGTCGTGGATGATGCTCGCGACGCAGTCGCCTTCGTTATCGTGGCTATGAGAGCCTTGTTTTGCGGCTTGGCCTTGCTTGTAGCTAAAGCTTTGCCGTAAACGGGTCGTCGCGGCGCGAGCGCCTTAGTGGCCGATCGGACCTGTGCCTTCTTGTGCAGCTTGTGAGCCACCGCCAAAGCCTTGAAGCTCTTCTTCGCGCCGGGATGTCCTTCGCCAGCCATGGCTGCGATATCGACGATGCGCTGGCGTGCATCTGGATCGTGGTACGCCGCCAACAAGAGCCTCATGGCTGCGCGTAGTCGTTTGATCGCGATGTTGCGCCGGGCCTGCAATTGGCGTCGCTCATCGAAGCGTTGACGCCTGCCGCGAAAACCGTAACCGCTTACGCCGTCGCTTTCGCCTTCTTGCTCCGCACCTTCATCGGAGCCTTCGCTTTCTTCATCTTCGGCGTCGGCTTCGTCACCTTCGCCGCCGTCCCCAGCGTCTTGTCCAGCATCGGCTTCACCTTCGGCGTATTCCTCATCTTGCCCGGTCGGCGCTTGACTTTGTTCGTCCCTGGCTTCGCTTGCCGCATCGAGTCCGTCCTCTTCACGCGCAGCGGCCCCAGGCCTATCCGACGATGAGCCGTGGGCACTACCGCCACCACGTCCACCTCCAGGGCTGCGCGACGGTATGGGCCGCGGTATTGACGGGCGCACGAGCAGCGACGAAGGCGCCATGAGCGCAGCCACCTTCTTCGGTGTCGCAGGCAAAAGAGCGCGCGGCCCTCCGGCCGGCCCACGTGCCGTCGCGCGCATTCGTGCGCGCCAGTTTTGCGGGGCGGGTCGAGTCTTCTTGGCTGGCAGTGGTCCCACGGGCTTTGCCCCCACCGGTCGCCCGGCCCCAGCCAACGCGCGTCGACGCTTCTTGCGCTTGAGCAGCTCTTGTTGCGCAAGGTAGGGACCGAGCCCGCCTTTGCGAAACGCTCCCGGGGCCATGCGCTGTAGACGCTTGAGCGCTTTGCGCCTCGCCACTTGTTGCACCTTGGCGGCAAACGCGGGGTCCGCGCCCGACACAGTGACGCCTTGGCGAGCGAACACGCGGGCCATTTTGCGTCTCACGGGACCTATCGGTGCAGAGGCTTGAATGACGATGGGACCCTCGGGGCCATCGGCCTCGAGTCGAGCGCACACTTTGTGTCCGTCAGACCAAATCTTTATGTCGCCTTGGATGTGCATCGTGCGTCCTCCTAGAAAAGTCCGTTCGCGCTCCTAAACAGCGCCGTTGCCACCGGCTGCCGAGCCCGCTCGAGCGGCGAGCGCAGCCACTTGACTGCGCCCTCCGCCCCCAATCGATGGGCCACCGCCAAGACACCCGACAATGTGGGCCCTGAATCCTTGACCGGCGCTCCCGTGGCCGCGTCGACGCCACAACCCACGAGTTGACGGCGACAAAGCTTGAGCGTCGCTACGAGCGCCCGGTATTGCGCCCATGCATCGGCTAGGAAGCGCTCTTCGCTCATGGGTGGCACCCACTTGGCCTGTGCCACCCCTTCTTCGTTGAAGCGAACCCCAGTCACCCACCCGATTTCTTCGAGCCGGCGTAGATGAATATCGAAACGACCGAGCCTTCCTCGCGAAGACCTTGCGTGCGGATCGCTTTGCACCAGTAGCCGCACAAAATTGGTCCACGCTCCATCTGACGCCGCCAAAAACGGCGAGCGCAGTGTCGATGCACCTTCATCACCGCTTACCGCATTGTTGCCCGCAGCCAGTCGCTTTGCGCGCGCTTCGAGCACCTCGGCCGTGAGTCTCATGCCCCGCTCCGACAAGAGCTTCGCCGCAATGGCGACGACGCGCGGATCTGTTTGCTTGCTAAGCCTCGAGACAATCTCCTCGTTGCTCGCGCCTTTGCGAAAAAGGGCCAAGAGCACGATGGCAAGGGCGATGCCGGCAAAGAGAATCACGATTCGAGCTCCCTTTGGATGGCATCGGCGGCCGAGCCCATGCCCAATTTCTTCGACGGATCTTCGATATGGTCGGGCACGAAGCTTTCCACCAAGCGACCCCTAGGACCGGGTCGAAGCACACGCCGATAGCGCATGACGAGCGCGTGGTAATGAAAAACGCCGTCGAGGCTTCGGTACCGCACATAAGGTCCCGCGTGCTGCCCCTGCCGGCGGAGTTCCGCGACACGCCAACACGCCAAATCTTCGCAGTCGCCCCACCCCGCTTGAATGATTGACGGAATGTCGAGCCACTCTTCGGTGCCGAGTTCCCGTTGGTACCGCACACCCGATTCGTAAAGCGGTGGGTAAGGCCGCTCGGCGAGATGGCCGTCGTTGATCTTACAAAGCGCTTCGAGCATCCACAGCAGCGCTTCCTGCGAGCGAGGCCGATCGTCTGCGTCTTTAAACAACTGAACCTTGAAGACCACTGGTTGCATCATCGGTGCACCTTCTTCCCGCCTGGCCCGAGGCGCCTTCGCCATGCTTCGGCTATCGACGCCTCGGGCCCCGCTTCTCCCGCCGCCACTGCCTCGACACTCCACGCCGCCGCCCTCTCCCCCCTTGCAGCCGCCGTCGCAGCTGATGGCCGCGTCCACTGCGCGGCTCTTCTTGTGAACGCGCGCGCGTTCTTCCCTCCCCTACCCGCCGCCCGTTTGAAATCGCTTCTCGGCTGCTCGCCCTACTCGACCACGTCGCCGAACAGTGTCGCGCGAAAGTCCGCCGCCGCACCCGTGATGTTGCGGACCGTGATGCTGATGTCGACGCCAGGCTTGCACGTATCGAGCGAGATATTGTCGCCAGTTGCCGTGTCGCGGAACGCTTCCGCCGGTTGCGGGCCCGTGCCTACGAATTGGCTGTTGCGGCCCACCTTGATGTCTTCAATGGTGAAACTGCCCGCGATCGTCGACCCCACCAGCAAACGGCGGCCACGAAACAGCACCTGTGGCCGTGCCGTAATTTCGGTCGTATCACCAGGCGCAATCGCCTCGCGGCTAAAGCCGAGTGGCTGCACACGGCTTTTGCTTGGACCACGCTTGTGGACGATGGCCGCGTTTCGCAAGCGCTTGGCCAAAATCGCCTTGCGCATGAGAGCCTTCTTCGCATTCGCCGCCGCGGCGGCTGAAACGGCTGGCCGTGCCTGGCGAAGTCTTCGGCGTCGCGCCGCTTGAGCACCCACCAAGTAGTCGCCCATGATGTCGTCACCAAGGATGTCGTCTACGCCGACGAGTTCATCGCCCATGATGTCGTCACCCATGATGTCGTCGCCGAGTTCGTCTTCGCCGAGCTCTTCGCCCTCCAAATCGTCGCCCAAGTCGTCGCCGAGAAAATCGTCACCCATGATGTCCGTGTGCATTTGCGTGTCCTCCCCACAATTGAAATTCCACAAACCCTTCGACCCTCGACCGCGCTGCTCTATGCCGCGCGCTGCGCGGGCATTTCACAAAATTCGTCAGATTCGCCTTGCAAGACTTGCGAGCTCTTCGTCCGAAAGCGCGCCGCCCCCCGATGTCTCGGCACCGTCGTCGCCAGCCAAGAATGTTTCTGCTGGCGGCGGTAGCCCGGCCGCCTTACGAGCCCGCCGGCCAAAGCCTCGGCCAAGCGAATTCAAAAAGGAATCGATGGCCCCTGTGCCTACCGAGTGCAGATGGACAGCGGCCTCGGGCGAGGCGATGAGCGCTACCGCGTGGCTGCCCACACCCATCAGGAACTCAAGCGGCAGCGGCCCCACACGCAAGTGTTCTGGGGAGCGCGCGGCGAGATACCCAAGCGCGAGCGACACGGCGCCCGATTCGGCTTGCGCGATGCCGGCGGCTTTGAGCCTGTGCATCAGCCCCTCGTTGTTTTGCCCTGTTCCCGACGGTCGCCCGCTTAGCCGCAAGAACCGGTTTTGCCCCGCTGCCAAGCGTTCGAGCACCGAAGGCGCGCGGCGGCTTTGTTCGAGCCCTCCTGACGGTGTCCGTGTCAATGAATCGAGTGCCATGTCTTTATCCCCTTCCCAAGGCGTGAAACGAACTTTTCCAACCCCTCGCGGCCTTAGGCCGCTGACGCTTCGCCATCTCCTGCTGATGTGCCAGGCAGCGAGGCGCCAACTTGTTCGGCGCTGACGCTTGGCTCGACATCCACATCGTCGCGGAGCGGCACGTGGTCCACCACGGCGCCTGAACTTGTGTGACTCTCTGGCGCAGCGTCGCTCGCCGCGTGCGACGGCGCATCGGCCACCACTTCGCCTGTGCAACTGGCGGCAATCTTGAACACCGCGAACTTTAGATGCTGCGGTAGGTGCGCCCACGGAATGGCTTGCCGAACGGCGAGCGCCAAGCTGAAGACCGTGGCGGCTGGAAGCGGCGTGAACAACACGGCTTCATAAAGCTTGCCGCCAAATTCGGACAACTCCTTATCGGTCATGTGCATCGCCTCCTCTCCTACGTTTGAAAACTGGTCGTTTCGAGCGCGCGCTCCGCGCTCTTTTGCAAAGAGCCTGGCGGCGACAAACTTCGTTCGCCCTCGTGGTCCCGCGATGACACCTTCAACGAGCAAGAGACGTCGAGCCCTATGCTCATGCCCACGGTGCGTCGGTAAGTCCACTGCCATCGCTGCCAAATGAAGTGCGCTGGTGGCGCCGAGACGTGGGTCGGCGAAATACTGAGCCCATATGTCGAAGCCATGCCCTTTGGTTACACGACTTCTGCACGGCTCATTAAGAGCACTTGCAGGGAGCATCAGTTGGCTCCAGTTCTGCGTTGACGGCGTGGAACCCCGTCTGCGGCGGCGGCATCGGGCTCGCCCCGGGCGCCCTCACATGCGAGCGCACACTTCACCAGCATGATCGAACGCTCTTTCTCGAAATCCGCGACGAGCTCGATGAGCGCTTGACTCGCCTTCGAGCGAATCGTGGCGATGGCCTTTTCCCGCGCCGCCCGTACGGCCTCGACTTTACCCACGTATAACTTTGCCAAAGCCTCGAGCTTCGCCTCGTGCTCGGCAAGCAGCGCTTGAGCGGCGTCGGGCAAGGCGCCCTTTCGATTAGCGCAACCCATCGAGAAGCTCCCGGATCGAGCGATATTGTTGTACGTGCTCTAAGTGCCCGAACGCGGTCTCGAGGGGACCAAAGACACAAAGGCGTTTTCCTGACTTGAGCGCGTACCCAAACTCCACGTAACGCTCACAATCTCGCTGCGCTCCCGTTTCCTCGTCGGCCTTTTCCCCGATCAGCACCAGACAGTCGGCGACCGCGATGTCCGTCATGTCCCCCATGGCTTGCTCCGCTAGCGTCGCGCGCTTGGCAGGACCACGAAGCCAGCGTGACACCACCCGATGCCCAGCGGCTTCGAGGTGTTCGGCGACGGCGCTAGCCTTCGGCAACAGAACGCGGCGAGCGGCGATGTGAATCTTCATTGGGGCCTCCTCGTGGTGGGTGCTGCTGTGCTTTGTCCTGTGATGGCCAAAACGGAGAGCAGGTGTTCGCTCCAGTTCTCGCCGCAAACGTGAAGGCTGCCTCGCTCGCCCCAACGCCGACACACATCGCAATAGGCCACCACCTTCTCGGCGCCCGACAAACTTCGCTCGTTGGCGGGCGCCACCAACACCGCCACGGGTAATGTCATCGTCTTCATGGCGTCTGCGTCCTTGGTTTTTCTAAGCGCTCTGCATGCACCTCCCAGGCGCCGCAGGTGGCGAAGGTGGCTTCGTATCCGACGACGCGTGTGTAATGCCGGGCGCGTCTTTCGAGCTTGAGCTTTGTCGACGGGAGCCATTTGCTTTTCGAGCACATGCCTTGCCTCCGGTTGCGCTGCGCGGGCTCGCTCGCCAACTTCTTCCCGTTGGTCAGGCCCCAAGCGTTTGCGTCTTTCACCTCCTATAAGCTCTTTTTCTGCGGAAAAAGGGACATCAGACTGCGCAAAATTCGCAGAAACGTTCGCGCGCAACCGCCGCATCACTCGCTGCATACGCTTCTTGATGGCTTCGGCCGGCAACTGGCAACGTGTCGCCGCCTCGCGCACAGTGAGTCCCTCGACGACGCAAGCCAAGACGAGTTCGGCATCAGGGCCCGCCTGGGCGACGAGATCTGAGATGAACTCCGTCCAGTCACAGCCAGCTGTGTCCGAGGCACTCATTATCTTTTCGGTGGTGACGCTGACTTCGGTTCCACGCGCGACCACGCTTTCGTGCAAAAGCCGTGAGACGTATTTGCGCGTGTTCCAAAGTAAGGTCGCCGCGACCTTCGTCGACGTCGTCGGCGCAAGGCGCGCGAGCACCTCGGTGAACGTCATTGCTATTTGAGCGGAAAGCTCATCTTCGTCTTCCGCGCCCCAACCTGCAAGACGGCGCCGCAGTGCCGTCAACCCAGGCCATAGTGCAAGCCAGATCAGATCGCGCGCAAGATGCCCACTCGGACTACGCACCCGCGACGCCTGCACGAGCGCAGACAAGATTCTATCTCGCTCCGCATCCGATCCCATCTGCCCATGAAGATGATTGAGAAGCGCTTTGCCATCTTCGTAGCCGAGCAATTCGGGCTCTGCGTCTACGAGCGACTTCCAACTCTGAGCCGCCGCACCAGCAACACTGCGCTCGAACGCGCATTCCATCGCCTTCCAACGTTTACACATAGGGCCCCTCCATCGGGCCGGCGTCATGCGCTCACGAGGGCCGCGTAGGTTTTGGCGTCAAATGCGCTCTTCGTACGTTTGAACGATCCAAACAGTCGGTTAGGTCAAAAATATTTCAAGCCTTCGACGGTAGTCTATTTGTCTGCGTCGTTCGCAGACGCCCGCCCCGCCGCCAAGATCATTGAGTTGAGTCGTCCGCACTTGTAACAGACAATCGATGCCGTCTCTGCGTGAGGCACCGTTGCCTGCATGCCGCCGCGGCGGATGACGAGACCTTCATCGTCGTCGGTCCCAAGCAACGTCTTGCAACCTTTGCATCGCAGCTCATTGACCATCCGTCTTGTCCTCCAGGCGCCGCTTTCCCATGAACTGGCCGTAAAGCAATCTGCAGACCAAGCGGGCCAGCACCCATTCGTGAATGTGAACCCGCGCTAACCGCCCAGTTTCGGCCGCCCCGTCTCCACCACAACGCACCGCGCATGCGACATCCCGACTCGGGCCTGGCCCACCGCTGCACTTTTGACAAGAGCCAGTGTTCTGACATTTACTCTAACAGTCTATTTTCTAGCTGTCACGAGTCATCTTTTACGTTTCATTGACACTTGGGCTTGCGCACCAAACCTAGCCCAATTGTCCCACCTGCTGTGCCATCTTCAAGAGCAGCAGCTTGTCCCCTTGGGGGAGTCCCGACCAAGTCTTTCCGGCGTTGAGCCCGGTCACGATGGGAGCAAGCGACATCAGCTCTTGGGATAGCAGCGCCATCCATAGTCGCTCGCCCCCTTGGCTTTCGGCCACACCGTCGATTCCAGCGTCGGCTGCAACCTTTCCAAGTAGACGCGCATCGTCCTCGGACAGGCTCGCGAAATTTTGTCGAGCCATGAGTGCCATCGCCAACGGTTGCAGTACGTGCCTATGGCGGGCGAGCGTTTCGTAAAGATGGGTCGCAAACTGGGCGAGCGCGGTATCCGCTTTACGGAGTGGTGCATGCGTGGGGGCAACGCTCGGGTCGCCGTTTGACGAAACGACGGCAGGATTGCGTGCGCGGTAATCGGCGAGCCGTGCCATGAGGTACTCGACTTGCGCGGGAGCAAGCTCGGCTTTCCACGCAGCGATGGTGTCTTCCGTAGCGTTGCCGAACAGTTGCCGCTCTTGCTCGTCAGAAATTTGATCACTTACGGGCGTTGGTGTCGCCTTTGCGTCGAGTAACTCCTCGGGACGGGTACCAGCCTTGCCACCCGAAACGTAATACAAGAACGACGGCGCCATTTTCATAAGTGTCGTTAGGCCGTGACCCCAAAGAAGTTGGCTCTTTTGAATCTCGTTCGCCTCTTTGGCGGCGCTCAGTTGCAGCTGCGTCTGACGCTCTTGCAGCAGCAGGTCTTGTTCGAGCTTGCGTGAGGCCAGCTCTTCTTGCAGCCGGAAGTTATCGGCTGCCTGCTTTTGGAACTCCGCGATCAGTGCCTTTTGCGCGTTGACTTGCTCTTTGTAGGATTCGATGACGCCGCCAAAGCTTTGCACCATCATCCGCATCGCTCCTTCGGCATGCCGCTGCAAAAGCGCCATGCTGCCTGCCGTGGTGGCAGGCTCGCTATCTACCGCCGCCGTGCCGCCGTCGTTACGCAACTCGTAGCGCACAGCCATGCTGCCAATGTCTTTGCCACGCACTTGCGCCTTAAGGAGGTAACGCTGCCGGCCCCCCAATCCCTCTGCGTCCCCCTCGGCAACTTCGTCAATCTCTGTGACCAATGCCTCGAGGTTCGTGACGGCATCCTCTAGGCGCCAGGATTTGACGACCCTTTGCGTTTGGTCGACTGCCGCGTGAACCAGCACTATCGCGACGCCCTCAGCTTGTGGTGTGTTCGCCAAGAGCTGCCCTACCCACGAATCGATTCTCTCTCTTGCATTCGCTGCCATGTTGACCTCCCATCCCCCTTGCCCATGATTTAGGTGTGGACCGTCAATCAAGTTCTGTCGAGCCGAACCCGGGAGCTTTTGCAAGCGCCTTCCGCGACGCCAACGATCGGTGACAATGGTCGACGATTCTCGATGAACCTCCCGCCGGCCCTCCGCGATGTTCGACCCCCCTCGCATATAGATAGATGGACACCCCGTCGAGCTATTGCGGGAGACGCTCTTGCTCATCCCCAGTCATTCGTCTGCAGCGTTTATGGTGGCCACCCGAGGCGAGAATTTGTACCTGCGGCGGAAACAGCCCACAAAGCGCTCGGTCCCGAACAGTTTTGCCAGCGTGGCCCCGACGTCTTTGGCAAAACGCCCGTCACGGAAACGCATTTTTCGATAAGTGCCCGAATGCCTCGACGTCTTTTCGCGGACTTGCTGCCGCCGCGTGCGGCACGTGCAACAACCAAGCGTGTGCAGTCAAGAGACCAACAATGCTCGCCGAACGAAGCGACCAAACCGCTTCTAAGTCCGCCAAACGAGGCGACAGTCGGTGCGATGACGAAATCGTTGTGCTTGTTGTTTGTGCTGGTCGTCGATGTGTCTGCACCTGCAGATAAAAAGGCACCTCGTGATCTGCAATTGCCGCGTCACTATGCCGTCATATCGGCGGTTTAGCCGGCTATGGCGAAACAACGACGGCCAGAATCAGCACGTTGCTGGCTTTTGGCCCGTTTGCTTGTGCTCGTGTCTGCGCTTTTGGTTCACTCGAAGGCAGCTGGGGCCCAACCCATCGCTGCAAATCCCCCGGATCTGTTGAGTCATTACGATGGATGATTTCGAGTAGCCACACTCAATGGTCTTAAGCGCTTTTGCCTGCGACCCGAGGCAAGCATTGCCGCCTGCAGCAGCGATTGCTCACAAAGTGTCGGGGCCCGAAAGAGTCTTGCCAGCGTGGCGGCGAGTTTTTCCGGCAAGACGCGGATTACAGAACGCCATTTTCGATGAGTGCCCGAATGCCCCGACGTGTTTTCGCGGACTTGCTGCTGCCACATGCTGTACGTGCAACGACCGAGCGCGTGCAGTAAACGCAGCGATATTGCTCACCCACGGTCGCCGCCTAATGGCTCGCAAGTCCGCCAAACGGCGCGGACGACGCCGCTGTCACGAAAGCGACGGGCTCCGTGTTTGGTGGTGCGTGT
The DNA here is from genome assembly GCA_033763315.1 of Deltaproteobacteria bacterium. Classification (GTDB taxonomy): domain Bacteria; phylum Myxococcota_A; class Polyangia; order Fen-1088; family Fen-1088; genus JAGTJU01. Next base: position 257,455 of record JANRKS010000031.1, on the reverse strand, counting down.
CGATGCATCCGCACGTGCTGAAGAAAAGGCACGTTGTGACCGCGAAATTGCCGCACCGCTATGCCGTCATATCGGTCCCTTAGGCGTCTTCGGCGCAATCGCGAAAGCAACAATCGGCACGTTGCTGGTTTTCGTCCGGCTTGCGTGTGCTTGTGTTGCCGCTTCATTTACTCACGGCCGAAGGGCCAAATGCCTCGCTGCAAATCCTCCCGGGATTTGACTTGTCTCTTTCATCCACGTGCTCATATTCGATCGAGAGCTGAACGCAGTCGTTTCATGTCACGGTTGTTTAAGGGGGAGGGAGCAAGATGAATAAAACGGCGAAGTCAACAGACCACGGGGCCAAAGGACGGCTCGCGAGAGCGCAAGTCGCGAGCCTTCTCGGCGTCTCGGATGAGGAAGTGGCCATGATGGACGGCCACCAACTTCACCCCACGCGCACGAGCAGCCGCGTTTGGCAGTATAGGTCCGACGAAGTGCGCGCGGTACTCTTGCAAAGAGCTGGTCTTACCGAGCGCTCCAGTGCAAATGGCGATCCGGATGACGAAACCGCCGCCACCGTATTCGCTCTTTTCGAGGCAAAGAAGAGTTTGCCCAAGGTCGTCATGACGACCAAGAAGTCGCCGCGCACAATCTGGCAATTGCGCGCCGAATACGACGAGATGCGCCGCAGCCTCCTTGTGCCGCCGCGTGTGCTTGGTCAGCTTGCGACGGTACTCGGCCGCCAGGTTCGTCAAGTCGACGACTTGATGCCAGCTCTTTGTAGTGCGCTCGACGCCCGTTTCGAGGAAGGCCGCGTCGATTCGCTCGAATTCGGCCAGGTGCTCGATCCGGCAACCGGCAAGTTCCGGCCTGTGCAGCCTCGCAAGAACCCTGCGCCGGTTTCCGCACCTGTCCAGCAAGCCAAACCTGAACAGGCTGGGAATGGGCAACACGCCGAGGATGGGAAGCCAGCAGACGCTTTGCAAGGAGCGAACGATGGCGAAGAGTGACGATCGCCTTTTCGACTTGCTTATAGGGGCGCCTTACGCCTATCGGGCCCACCTCAAAGGCTTCTCCACGGCCCTAGCTCAGGGGGTTCCGCTGCAAAGGGCGGCTAAGCATTGCGATCTGTGTCCTGCGGAAGTGGCAGGAGCCCTCAATGTCATAAAAAGGGCCAAGCGCGGGTCCCGCGCTCTCGCATCGAGGGCGTCGCGTGTGGCGCTACGGGCGCATCCTTTGGCTTTGACGGCTTCCACTACCAAATACGCGGCGCGGGGCTTAAAGGCGGCCACAGGGCCGCTACGGCGTAAAGTCTTCCGCGCCTTCTTTCGCAAGCTCATTGCACGCCGAGCGCGGCTCTTGTCATGGCAGCGGCGGCGGAGCATGAAACCCGACCAGATCGAATTGGCGATCGCCCAACGGTGGGCCACGGCTTACGTCAAGCGCCGCGGTATCTTCGGTAAACTCGTGGGTACCGCCCTAGCGGGAGATTCTGTGGGTGAGCCCGCTACGGCGTCTCTTATGACCGCGTCCATTCCCATCTTGATTGCCATTGCAAAGCGAGCGCTGCGTTCCGCCGAAAAGGAGGGCGCGCCACGCGATCCGAGGACAAGCCCACCCGCCATTGCGGTGCCTGATTTAGACGCTGACGATCAAGATCCCCAGACTCTTTCTGACTCGTGATTACACGTGCAGATGGAGCAGCAAGAGCGGCGAGTTGGGGGCCCGGCCCCTCTCAGTTAAAGAGGGGCCAGGCAAATCCTTAGGGGGAGCACCCGCAAGGACGATGCCTTCTAGAATCGCTGCCTTCAAGGGCCAAAGCGCTTTCACTGCTATGGGCATGCGCTGCGATGCGTATCGCGCCTTGGCGTGAACGGCCGACGGAGGTCAACCACCGGCCTTTCTTGCCAACAACGGCGCCTTTGCGCTTCGCCAGTCTAGGATCCTGCGCCACGCGGTACGCTGCTCTGGCCAGTAGGGTAACCGAACCAGCGCTTGCACGTCACGCATCGTCACTGGATCGCGGCCGGCCATCACGCGCTCAAAACCCATGATCTGCTCCTGAATGTCGGGCGCGAGGAGAACCAGATCCATGATCTGCGATAGCCGAGCTCGCGTCACGCGACCGGCCCGCGCGACGTCAGCCAGAGACTCTACTTCCCCCCTCTTGAGCATGGCCTCGAACTTGTGCGCGAGCGCAAGCATCCGCGTTATCCGAGGCACCTTGCCTGCAGGTTGTGCTGCGGGTGCGATGGACGAAGTGTTGAGTGAGCCTTCCCGTATTTCGTCCTCATTGACCCCGTCGACATTCACGAGTTCGATGCCTGTGTTGCTCAGCGCGCGGCTGCGGCGAAAGTTGTAGGTAATCTTGGCGGGAATTGCGCTCATGCTGCTTTCTCCTTACGGCCACGTTTGCCCGTGTGGGTGGGTTTGTTCGATTCCTCGTGCAAGAGCGCGAGCCCCGTCGGCGAATATGCGATCGATAAGGTGCCCGCCATTCCGTCGAAGTCGATGCGTTCGGCAACGAGGCGAATGACTCGGCCGCGCTCGTTTACGGTAAGTGCATCCCAAACCTCATCAAAGGCGCTCAACGCTTGCTCGATGGTCTCGGGCGCAATCTCACCTTCGTGGGCAGCTGCAATCTGGCTTACGACTTCGGCAATGCGTGCATCGATTTGCGCCGTTCTTAGGTCGAGTTCCGCGAGCCGCTCCGTAATCGATGTCGCTGCGCTGACTTCAGCCTTGGCGAGTCGGCTGACGAGGCTGCGCGCCTCTGTCCGAACGGTGGCTCGTTCATGTTCAAGGTGCTTGCGCTCCGTAGACAGCGCAGGCAGCGCGGCCATCCGTTCAGCCGCGACCGCAGCAACCGTCTCAGTGATGAGCGAGGGAGCCTTGGCGACATCGCGTATGCGTTCGACAACGAAATCCTCGAGCGCTTGGGCAGGCACGCTTCTCACCGAGCAAGCGCCCGTGCCCTTTTGCCTGACGGAGAGGCACGTGTAATAGCGATAGTCCTTGCCCTTCGAGCGCCCGGTCGATGAAATCATGGCGCTTTTGCAGGTTACGCAGCGAACCAAGCCCCGCAGCATAAACCCGTGCAGGTTCCTGGCCACCACGTCCCTGCCATTGCGGCCAGCGTCGAGCTGCGCCGCCACCCGCGTGAACTTCGTTTCGTCGACGATTGCCTCGTGCTCGCCGTCGAAGAGTTCGCCGTCGATCGAGACCTTGCCCATATAAAGCGGGTTACGAAGTAGCCGCCCCATCATGCTTTTTGTCCAGGTCCCTCCGTGATGCTCGATGCCTTTTTTCGTCGTCCAGCTCTTCGCGCGCCAACCAAGGCCATTGGCGTGCTCGACGAGCTTCAGGACCGAATGATGCTCAAGATACATGTCGAAGAGCGCTTTAACCTTCTGCGTCTCTTCGTCGTTGATGACGAGCTTCTTGTCTTTGACGTCGTAACCGAACGGCATCGTGCCGCCTATCCACTTGCCCTTACGTCGGGCCGCACGCATCTTATCGCGGGTGCGTTCAGCTATCATTTCACGCTCGAATTGAGCGAAGGACAGCAGGATGTTGAGCACCAGGCGCCCAAGCGAGGTCGACGTGTTGAACTGCTGCGTGACGGCCACCAATGAGACCTTGTTCTTGTCGAACACCTCTATGAGCTTCGCGAAATCGAGCAAGCTGCGTGAAAGCCGGTCGATCTTGTAGACCACAACTACATCCACCATTCCGCGCTGGATGTCGGCTAGTAGCCTTTGTAGCGCTGGGCGGTCCGTGTTGGCGCCCGTATAACCGCCATCGTCGTAGCGAGTCGGGGAGACTTCCCAACCTTCAGTCCTTTGGCTTTGTACGTACGCCTCGCCCGCTTCGCGCTGGGCGTCGAGCGTATTGAATTCTTGGTCGAGTCCCTCCTCAGTGGACTTGCGCGTGTAAATGGCGCACACACGCCGCGCGGGCGTTGTGACTAAAGCCTTCGATGCCATTAGGCAGGCTCCTTGGCACCGGCGATTCCGAAGAACGCGAGGCCGTTCCAGCGGGTCCCGGTAATCATGCGCGCAACGGCAGATAATGACTTGAAGCGCTCGCCTTCGTATTCGAAGCCGTCCGGCAGTACAGCTACCGAGTACGTACGGCCGCGAAACTCTCGCTGCAAAGTCGTGCCAGGCTCCGGTAGTCGCTCGTCTTTGAGGTTGGTGCCCTTGGTCGTGTCGACCACCGTTACTCCCCTCAATGGGCGAGGCTGCGTGACCCGCAAATCAGGGTCGCGCGCCAGTTCCCTGGCTTTTGCTTTCACTCGCTCGTCGAGGCCGCCTTCGGCGACTTCTTGAATACGCCAGGCAATGCGTTTCCAGAGGTAGTCTCGGTTGCGGCTGCGTGATTCCTCGCCGAATAGTTCGACATGCCGAAGGCGCAGGTCGGCGACCGACATCTTCGACAAAACCCTGATTTCGTTAAGCATTGACTCAGACACTTGTGGGCTCCTCTCCAGTGTTAACCGTGTCCAAGCAAGGCTTGCTTGGCGGCGACAAGCAAGTCGTCTCTGCGACCAAACGGCGTTTCGCCAAAACCCGCAAAACGCCTCGCGCCAAGATGGCCGCTACAGCCTTTCGGCCCTCCGCCACGCCCGGGACGAGGCCCGACGACGAGGTGCTTGCATCGACTTCCCATTCTTCCTCCACCATCCGCAACGTCCTCCCCTCCTGTTAAGCCCTTTTTGGGAGCGTTTTGGGGACATCAACCTGGCGAAAAATGCAGAAGCGGAAAAACAACACGCCTGAATATCGCGCACCCACAGAACCGAGCCGCTTGGCCGCGGTAGCACCTCCGCCGCCGTCAGCAGGTGATGGGGCGATGTTGGTTACTGTTAGCCGCGAGGTCGCCCATTTGGCGCGCAAGCTCGCGAAATCGTCGCGGCACCGAACGTCGGGAGCTCAGACGCTTGCCACCAAAGACTCAGTGTTTGAGGGTGCGTGAAGGTTTGCGCCTGTTCATCTCGTCGCAATGTCGGGCGGGTGGCCAAAACGTGCGTTGCGAAACGGCCAACGTGACCGTGTGTGAGGCGTGATCGAATTGGCCTCGTTCAAGGCGCCCACCTCTGCCACGTGCGCGGAGACCGAGCCGTAAAATTCAGCGCTCGGCGCTCACTTCACAAGTCGCGGGCCTAGGCGTTCCTTGCGAGGCGCCTCGTCGATCTCGCGGCTTTCTTCGCCCATGTCTTCGTCGTGATCGTCATCGTCGTACCCCCACAGCAGGTATTGGGAAACTTCGATCATGCAGACTTGTTCCAGTTGGAATTCGACACGCTCTCCATCCTCATCGTCGAAACCACTGATCATCCCAGCATGTGGGCAGTTTTCCAAGTCGTCCAAAAACGAGGCGAGATTCGGCAGCGAAGCGTCCGGATCGTTTTCGTAGTCGGTGGGCTCGTCCGGCTCCGACCCGAAGGTAGCTTTCTCTGCCGAATCCACAAACAGCACCTTGATTTGGCATGCGTCATCCTCCGATAGCAGAGAGCCCCCGGGCCCATCGAACAGCACATGCGCATAGACGATCGATGCCAAGTTGATCGCTCTTGTCCTGCCCACAGAATCGAAACCGAAAAACATCTGGTCATCATGGTCGCCTCGGAACGCACGCCAAAAGCGCTCGACGTCCACCGCCGATATGTCCAAGTATTCGACCGTGCCGCCCCGGAACCTGACCTTGAGTGTCCAGTGCGCCGGATGGATGTTGAGCCCCATGGCCGCAAACTCTTCAACAAGCTTGGACTCGTTCCAGGCAAGGTGTGGTAACTCCTCGGGCCGCAATGCCTTCTTGCGCATGTGTTCGACGGACTCGACCATGAGCGCTCCTGATTGCATGCCCAGGGCTTGGCCGATAATTTCAGCGGTGGGCCAACTGATGGCACCTCCGTTCTCGAAATAACGAAGGTAGTCGAGTGATAGCCCCACTCGTTCGGCCAGCTCCGCTCGAGTAAGCCCTGCGGCTCGGCGCGCGTCCTTGAGGCGTGATCCGAAATTTTGCGTAGGTTGGTCCACAAATCGCGAGTTTAACGTGACCCCACTGCCTTAGAAACTTTTGTTCCGGGAAGAGGCGTAGCCGCCCGAGTCGCGACGAATTGTCGTCAACGCAACTGGAATTTAGCGTCAACGACCGTGCGCCGCTCAAGTCAAGTGTCGGAGTTTCTGAAGGGAGCAAAGGGGGCAGATTATCGGCCCCCAGGGGGCGCTTGTCATCGTCGCCCACGGGTGGTGCTGCGCCACAGGACGTGTACGGCCCACCTCAGAGTGAGAAGTGGTAGCGCGTTTCTGTGTGGCACCAGTCCCTTGGCCCTGCAAGAGCGTAGCAAAGACCGAAAAGCCTCGACGCCTCGACCAAAACCGAGGACTGAGCTGGTAAAAGCGAGTGCGGCAGGGATTTGAGAATGCTTCGTTTCGCGCCTGTTCGCGGACTTACGACGCAAGCTTTTATGCCACGGCAAACCCGTGCTGCCTCAGGCACGGTTGTTGGAGGGTATCGATTGCTGTTAGCCGGCATACCCCGCACCTGCAGCGCAAGATCGCGATATTGCGAGGCGGGCGCACGTCTTGATTTTCGACCGTGCCGCCACGGCTGCGTGTGCCACGGCGACGTGCCTGTGGCTACTTTTTAGGGGCTCATGATTTACGTTTTCGCCGCAAACTCGCGGCGTTGCGACCAAAGCTGCCGCTGCCAAAACACTAAACTGCCTGTGGCACGACCACCTCGTCCTCAACTTGGCAGCGCAGCGACGGAATTCCCGCGGGGACGCACCTTCCGCCACTGCGGCTACGAGCGCCTGCGCCCGGTAGCCTTTGGCCGCGCCGACGCCGCGCCTGCGCGTAAAAACGCGATAACCATCGGCCGCATCTCGGTATTGAGAGCGTTTACCAATCGGCTTACTTCGTCCACCGACTTGGCCCCGCCTTGGCGCTTCTGCAAAAACAAGCTATCGAGGGACAGCCCCAGCACCTGGGCCATTGAAATGAGCGTCGGGATTGATGGGAGCCGTTGACCGCGCTCGAGCAGACCGGCATGCACAACAGAGATATCCAGCGCCTCGGCCAGACGCTCTTGCGTCCAGCCCAGATCGCGTCGCCCCTTGGCAATCGCATCCCCAATTTTGCGTCCTAAGTCTTTGTCCCGGCGCCTGTGCATGTAGCCAGGCACCTTTTCCGGTTCGGCCTTCCCCCACGAGAACGTAGTAGTATAGGCACCATACAAACTGGCTGTTATTCTGAGCAACGCGTGATATACGTTGACCTATACGCAGGAGATGACAGCGGGCATGCTCCACAATACACAAAGAGGCAGTTCGCGACCCGAGCCACGTAAGCGCAGCTTTCGTGGTGGGCGGCTCGCATCGACTGGTGGCGCCTTCTCTTGCAGCAAAGGGCGAGCGCCGTGGGCTACGGGCCCCTGGGGAGCGGCGCTCGCCCTGGGCGGCCAAATGGAGACCGGCAAGACGCCAAGGCGTGCCCGATGACGCCGACACTGCCGCACGCCATACGATTCCGGCTCGAACAAGATCCGGCCCTGCCCACCCTTCCAGCCGTAGCTCAAAGGATTGTCGCGTTTTGGAAAGACGGCGCGTTGCCCGAAGTCGTCGACGTCGCCCGCGTCGTCGCCGACGATCCGGCCATGGCGGCAAAGGTCCTCCGCTACGCGAACTCGGCGGCATTCGCCCTACGGCAGCCTGCGCGAACGGTCTCGCAGGCCGTGACCATGCTCGGCCCGCGGCAGGTGCGAAACGTCGTGCTGTCCTTTGCTCTTGTGGCCTTCGCCAAAGGCAAGGGCACGGCCTACCGCTCGTTCTGGCGCCGAAGCGTTTTGGCCAGCGTCTTCGCACGAGAGTTAACCGCGCTCGACCGATGGACGGGGCTACCTGGCGAGGAAGCGGCCTTAGCGGCGCTTCTGCAAGACATTGGAAGTCTGGCGTTCATGACGGTGCTCGGCGAGGTGTACGAAGTCCTTGTCCTCGAGACCGGTACTAATCATGCGGCCCTTGCCACCGTGGAGCAGGAACGCATGGGCGTCGACCACTGCGAGATTGGCGCGTGGTTGCTGCAGCGGTGGAACTTTCCCGACGACTTAGTCCGTGCGGTGGCGTTGAGCCACGGGCGAACAGACGGGGGCGACGACGCCATCGCTCGCTTGGGACGCCTCTCGGCCATTGCCGGCGTCCTCGCCGATGCCTGGATCGAAGGTGGATCGGCACAGACGTTGAAGAACAACGGTCACGGTGCTGGGTTCCGAAATGCAGATCCGCTAAAGGCAGCGCTCGCGCGTGCCGAGATCGGCATCACAGAAGCGGCTGGGCTGTTTAATGTCGAAGGGTGTGAGGCACCGAACATGGACTCGTTGGCCGAACAGGCGCGCCAGCTGATCGAGAACGGATAAGGTGGCGACCAATGCAAATCGACGACCGTTCGCGCGCCCCTGACTGTCTTGCCGACGACATCGTAAAGCGAGCCGCACAGCGAGCCATCGCTCGATTCAGCTTCGCCTTCCCGGTCGACAAACTGAACGGTGCGGCTCGCGCATTGATGAACTCCGGTCTACCTTGCCTTCGCGTTGAGGAAACGGGAACCGTCCTGATGATCGATGTACCGTTGCACCTCCTAACCCATGCCGTAGCGACTTGCCTTGCGTATGAGGGCAATACCTGCGCTTTGTCGCGATGCCCTCATGAGGCACTTGTACAGCAAGAACGGACAGCGTGTCGCGGGCAGCGTGTCCCACGTGAGGTTGAGCATTGTTGAGCAGGCTTGAAGGGGTAAAAGTGCATGGTTTTCCACGAACACAGGGCTGAGCCCGCACATTCAATATTTTCTCAACAACTTCTCGAAGACCGAGGCCGATAATAGCTTCATGAACCTGCATAAAGAAGAAGTGTCATGGGATGCGCAAGCGCGTTTCACGGGAAAGAAGCAATGTCTCAGGCGCTAAGCTTCAAAGCCGAGGTTCATGTCGCGCTGCCCGCAATGCAGGGCGATGGCGAGACTCCCGGCGATACACCGGCGCCTCGGAAGGTGGTCGAGCTCGCACCTAGGGCTGCTGCAGGGGACGGAACGGATTCGAGAAGGGCGTCCGCTCCGCATCTTCTGCGCTTGGAGGGAGAAGGTCACGGGGATCTAGTGCGAATCGACGAAGCACAATTCGTCCTCGGCCGCGACCAGCAACCTACATTGCCTATCAACCATCGGGGTGTGTCTCGTCGTCATGCCCAAATTTTCTGGCAACGGGGTGAATGGTTTATCGAGGATTTAGGATCGAAGAACGGCACGCTTCTCAATCACCACCTCATTGGTCTGCCAGTCAAGTTGAGTAACGACGATCTAATCAACTTGGGCAACGGTGCCGTGTTTCGCTACATCGACGATCCGATGGCTGACGATGTTTATCGCGGGCGTATGACTACGATCGGCCCGCGCGATCCGGTGACCAACACCATGGCACCGAGCGATTTTGACGTGCGGGCACTGTGCGAACTTGCCTTCCATGCCAGATACGATCTGCCTTTGGCATACGTCGTAGCCGACATCGACAAGCCGCCCACTGCCGAGGACTCGCTCGTGTTGGCCAAAGAATTGGCCCGCCGCATTCGAAACGCCGTACGGAAGCAAGATTTGCTGTGCCATCTCGGACAGAACCGCTTCGCCGTTCTCTACCGGCAAACCTCCCGACAGGACGCACTAAAATTTGCGGAGAGAATAAGAGCCGAAGTGGCGGATCAGCCGTTTCGGCTTGGCAACGCAAGATGGAAGATGACCCTCAGTGCAGGCGTTGCCGCCATCCCGGGACATCAGTCGACCTTGGGCGGCCTCAAAGCCTTCGCGGAATTTGCATTAGAATTAGCAAAGGCCGGCGGCGGTAACCGCGTACATACGGCTCAGTAGCCGCAAAGACGGCTTAGCCCACTTGACGTCGTTTGACCCAGATTGTGAGAGCTCCCGCTGGTCTTGCCACCACAAGTCGAAACGACAGATCATACACGCAGTTATACGTCGTGCCCTTTTCATCGCGACCGACCTCTCCACACGGCCCCAACACCTCGAAAAGTTCATCGTAGGATGCATTGCGCGGCAGCAACTTGCCTTCGATGAAAACGGGCGTTCGCAATGTTCGCAGGTTGTCGATCCAAATGTCCAGAACACCCTCGCGGCTCACAAGAGCACTCAGGCCAGCGGGCACGATAAGATGCCCACACGCGTCCCTAGGACCTTGAAAAGCGGCGTCAAGGCTTCCGAGGCGAATGGGACCAATGGATACTCCCGGGACAATCGTGATCAGACCGTCGCTCTGCTCATCCCGTGAATCATTTGGCGGCATCGTAATAACGGCGCCACCATAGGAACCGGCTGGCGCAGCGTCAATGCCATCAGCACAGATGGCGCCCCCCCCACTCCTCTGTCTCTTTTGGGAAGTGAGCCCAAATAGGGACAAGCATCGTCGCTGCCCGGGGACGTCCATGGATGTCCGAAGACATCATTGCTGCGTCAGCCGCACCACCAAAGATTCGTAGGCTGAAGGCTCGGCGTGAAGAAGCGTGCAGATGTCGGCTTTGTGCTGCGTCACCGGCCGACCTTTCGGCCGCGGCTTCGTCGTGGCGCCAGTGATTGTCACGAATCGGAACTCCGGATCGCTGGGCTCAGATACGCACTCTACGTTCAAGATATTCCACCCATCAACCGCGCGCGGATGGGGATCGCTATCCAGGGGGAGACCGTTAAGCCACCCAAGCCCATGTTCGTTGATTGAGGCAAGCACATCGGAGAAGTTGCCGTGGTTGAAATAAAGCGCCGCCTGCGCGTCCGTCTTCGACCACTTGCCGGTGCGTTCAGAGAACGCCTGTTTGCCATGGCAAACGAAGGCGGCCCCCATGGCCGCGAGTGATACCAGGAGAGCTTCCACGATCCACAGAATCACCATCGTGGTGGGCGATAGCGCGCCACGGGCGCCGCCTCTTGTGATGCTGAGCAACCGGCGGGAGGACAAATCGTCGAAGAACATTAGCCACGAGTGAACGCCCGAAGTGGCCATTCGCATGGCGACTTCCAGGCCCTCCGTTCTTCTGAGAGCGATCCAGACCAGCCAGTGAACCCACAAAGCAAAGATCGCCGCACAGAGCGAGGCGGCCACGTCGAACCTACGGTTTCGGGAATTGCCCTTCTCGGCGGTCATTTGCGCGACGAGACCCACGCACGCGCCGAACGCGAGGGAAGCAAGCACGGTGAAGTAGATGAAGGGGTTGTAGCGAACCACCAGCGCGTAGATACCCGCGCACAGTGCACTTATAGGCAACGCCACTGTGAGCACCAGCAAGGGCGCTCGCCACGAGACCTTGCCTGAGGTCTTGTACTGTCGGTATGCAGGCGCGTTCATTTCGCCCTAGTCGATCGGATAGCCGTAGCTGGATTCTTCCTCAGGCACCACGCCATTTACATAGCGTTCGTCCTTCCAAATGAGCCGCCACACGGTGTTGGTGGTGTGCGTGTAAACATCCCCCATGTCCACCCTTAGCGGAGGCGCTTTGCTGCCTGCCGTAAGATAGTTCAACCAGCCCTGCCTCTCGAACACGGTGTTCTCGTTCGTGGCCGCTTGGCCAAACAACCGCCACATCGAGCGGACCATCTCGAATTTCACGGGCTCGTAGATACCGTGGTACGGCACCCGAGACTTCGTGTGTACCAGCACCTCCTTGCTTGGCGTTGGGACGTCACCGCTTTCAGGCAGATTCATGTATTCAGGTACGTCCTTCAACGATGAAGCCGATTCCACAGCTGCAGGCTCGTAGTACTGCGGCTCTAGAACAACGCGGTGGGCGTTCGCAAAATATCCTATGCCCTGGCTCGCTTCGTCCAATTCTGGATACAACTCAGATTCCACGATGGGAAACGTGGCATGACCCATCATGTGGCCCTGCACCATGCTCATATGACAATCGTAGCCCCGAAACCCCTCGAAAAAGTGGCCGAGAGCCTCTGCATACCGAAAGCAAAACCGATCTCCGCGCTCGAGCCTCTTTACGGCCTCGACAAACGCGGCCTGCCCCCTCAAAGCGAAGCCCAACTCCTGGGGATGAAGCAGAACCGAAGGCTGGCCTAAAATCATGACAGTCTTGCCCTCGGCCTTCTTTGCAACCCGCTCGTAGGCTTGGGTGAATTGCGTGCACATACGAAGGCCGTACCGCCACGCAGTCAAGGAGCTCGCGCGTTTTAGGTACGCGAAGATGCGGTATCTCTCGGCATCATCTGGAATCGTTGGTGACAAGTTCTACTCCTCAGACATGGTGGGTTCGTCGTCGCTCAGTCGGCAAACGCTAACAGCGAGGCTTTCCGCTTGGTGCGACCGAACATAGCCGTGGATACCGTTGACATCATTCCAACCTGTCGGCTTCACTTCCCAAACGACGCCACCAATCGACAAGGTTTCGGCTTTGCCTGATGCCACGGCACGAGCGCCTAAGTCGTTGAGCGCCACTGTCACATCCGGTGAAAATTCAATCATCGCTTGCATGTCGCCGCCGGTGAGAATCTGACTCTTTAGATCCCTGCCTCGTTGCTTCGAGATTTTCCCGATGGCCGCTTTCACCGCATTAGGCGATTCAATGCGGCCGACCAGGATATAGCCATCTCGATTCCACTCGTCTAACACCGCAGACCCGTACCGCCAAGCCTTGGCGTTTGCAGGAGGCGCCCCATAACCCCAAAACGCGACACTACGGTTACCAGCAGGCATACTTCCGCGGACAAGCTTTCCTCGCGTGACACCCTCAGGGCCAAAAACACGAAAGATTTGTTCCCCGGGTTCGAGCGCCTTGTTTACGATCTTGCCACCGTAAGTTTGGATGTTTGGAGCGTGCCCCTTCTCTTTGTAACCAGCCACATCCGGAAAGCCCGCCTCGTGTTTATATACAGAATCGAATTCGCCAACCTTTGATGAGTTCTGCGACACGTGGCCCGTGAACGATACCTCTTCGCTCATCACGGATTGAACCAGCCGGGCCTGCTCCACGCGCGACATGTTTTCGGCACCGACAGCAACAGTGTGACTGGCGGCGCGGCTCGTGATCTGCCCGCCTTCGTGAACGAATTGTTGGATCTCGCGAAGCTTTTGGTCTAACTCCTGGATGGCATCGGGCACGTACTTAGAGACCAACTCCTTGAGCTTCTTTAGTCCATCCCGCAACCACTTAATGCGCGCGAGCACGGAGTCTGGAATTACAAGGTGGAGGCGTCTTTCGACCGCCGCCAAGGCACTTAGAAACGTATCGAAGAACTTGTTCAGCTCTTGCACTACTCGCGCTTGATGCTCGGCAACACGTAAGCTCAATAGCCACTTTTCAGCCGAGCCTTTGCCTACGTGGTTCAGGAACGCAACCATATCCTTGGCCACCTCCATGAACTTTGCAGTTCGGGCGCTTGCGCTTGCCAAATGCGCAGCCTCTTCCACAGCTTTGAGAGCCAGGCGTCCCACCCCTTTGATCGCACCGCCTATGACAGGGATGAGTGCGAAGGTCAGCAAGACCAACATCACCCACTGCATCTTGTCTTCACGCTTTTTGGGGTCGTCAATCAGACCGATAGAAACCGCGATGAGGTCGCGGGCAGCGGTTACGTCTCCCACCAACGGAATAAGGCTGATGACAGCATCGACGATGATTTGACTCGTGGAGGCCTTCTCGTTGAATTGGCCTTCAACGGTTCCCCAGATCCACTGCCCGCTATCGTGCGCCACGCTCTTGATGAGTGCCCACGTCCCGCTATCGGATTCTTTCGCCTCAGAGTCAGCCATTGGCGGCCTCCCCCTCGTGCGCTCCCTCTCGCAAGGCGGCCGCTAACTGCTCATCCAAATCCGAGTCGCTTGGAACACGGCCCTTATAGTGCGCCGCTTGTTTCACCGGCGATGGTACGTAAGCGCGCGTGTCCGGGGCAAATGTTACGACCCCTGGCTTATCGGGCACTCCTTTGACAACGGCCTTTCCCTTTGCATCGAGCGCGCCGTCTACCTTGACGCCGTCTTCAAATTCGATCGTGAAGGCAGCGCCCACAACTGGCGAATCGTCGTGATAGCGCTGTTCGAGCTTGATCTCATGAACGGCTTCTTTTTGCTCTTTGAGCTTCTTGAGCTTTGCCGGCGTCACCACCTCTTCAGGCGAAGCGAGACGTTCGGCAACCGAGGGAGGCGCGCGCAAGAGCATGAAGCTCGCGCGTTTGCTCGGGGCGCTGTGCATATCAACCAGGTGCTTGACCAACGCCTCTGCCGCAGCCTGTGAAGGCTTTCCTCCTGATGACTTCGCCTGACGAACGAGGATGGTGGCAGCCTCTTTCACTGCGACGACATCGTAATCTTCCGCTTGCCGAATCTCTTGAACCTGGCCGCTCGGCACCACACGGTGCTTACGTAGGGCAACCATAAACTCCTTTCCCACGCGCGCGGCAAATGCGTCGTAGGCAGACCACGCAGCGGCGCCCTCTTGATCTTGCCCGCCCGCGTTCCCCCCCGGAGCCACAGCCACCACGTGGCCTCCCTCGAGGGCAACCATCAACGTCTGTACCACTTCGGCATCGTCGACACCGAAGGCGCTGTCGAGGATGCCGGCTTCCAGCGCAAGGGCCATGACGATCATTGAATCGCCATAAGCCAGCGCGTCTTCCAGCGCCCTTTGAATGCCATCGGCGCCGGTGGCGAGCGGAACCATATTCTGCGCTGATGGCGCACTGCCGCGCACCAGCTGCACCGGGCCGAAGACGGTTTCAAGAATCAATGGGGGGACGGACATTGCAGAGGGGGTGTGCTGACGGAGAAGATACCAGGTGGTTTTATCGGCCCAGGCCCGCCAATTGTTGCGCAAAACCTAACGTGGGACGTGACTTTCTCAATTTTCTAGCAACATCTCCCGCCCCAAAGCCGATAACGGTCAAGGCGGGGCGATTGCCCGTGGATTCTCGGTGGTTTTTGAAGGAGATTGGGGCTCTGATGCTTCTGGACGAACGACAAGTCAGTGTGAAATCCGCGCTCGAGGACGTCAGGTTCCACTTACAGGCCTTCTCTGGCCGCGAAGAGCTAAGCCAGCCTTACCGTTACACCCTGGAGCTTCTTAGCGAACAAGGCCACATCCAGGCCGAGCAGCTTCTCGGCACCGAGATGGTGCTCAACCTTGAACTATCCGCACTGAAGAACAGGGAGTTCACCGGCTTCGTTACCCGTTTCGAGCGTCTGGGGCGTCAGGGGCGATACTTCTCCTATCGTGCGGTTTTGGTTCCTTGGCTCGGCCTGATGAAGTACCGCTCCGATTGCCGCATCTTCGCGGACCAAGCCGTCCCGGACATCTTCGGCCTCGTGTCGCAAAACCTGGGCATCCCCGTTTCGATCGAGATGAAGTTGGGAGGTTTCCCAACCAGGCCTTACACGGTGCAGTACCGCGAGACCGACTTCAATTTCGTGTCGCGTCTGCTCGAAGAGGAGGGCATCTACTATCACTTCCTCCATAGCGGCGGCCACCACAGCATCATGTTGACTGACGCTGTGGCGAAGCTCGAGCCCGCGCCCGACTACCCTTCCATTCCGTACTATCCCCCAACGGGAGGCCGTCGGGACGAAGAACACATCAGCTCATGGGACGTCAACCGCAACATGGTCCCGGGCAACGCTGCGCTTAATGATTACGACTACCAGTACCAGCAGGTGGCCTTGGCAACGCGAGCAAACGATCCGCAGGGTCACGCGAACGACCACTTTGAGATGTTCGACTACCCCGGAGGCTACACCGACGAGACCCACGGACGGCAAGCCATTGCCGTAAGCCTTGAACGGCTGCAGGCAGATCGGGAATTCATCCACTTCAAGACGAACGCCCGAGGTCTTTATCCGGGTGCTACGTTTCGTGTTCGTGGGCTCGATGACGTATCGGAAAGCGAAAACTTTCTCGCAGTTCGGGCCGACTATGTGATCCAGTCAAACGGCCTCGAAAGCGGCGGCCCAAAGGCCGGCACGATGTTGTTTAGCGCAAGCTTCATCGCGATGACGGCCAACCGTGAATACCGGCCGCAACGTCGCGCCAAGAAGCCGCTCATGCAAGGACCCCACAGTGCCGTGGTGACGGGGCCTACCGGTGTTGAGATCTACACCGACCCCGATGGCCTCGGCCGCGTGCTGGTTCAATTTCATTGGGATCGGTACGCTGATTCGACGAAGAACAACACGTCTTGCTGGGTGCGCGTTTCGCAACCATGGGCCGGTGCTGGCTTTGGTGCCGTTCAGATCCCACGCGTGGGCGAAGAGGTGCTCGTCGATTTTCTCGATGGCGATCCTGATCGACCGGTCATTGTCGGCCGGCTCTACAACGGCAAGAACCGGCCCCCCTACAAGCTGCCCGACAACGCCACGCAATCTGGCGTCAAGACGCATAGCTCGCCCAAGGGCCACGCGGATAACTTCAACGAGATTCGTTTCGAGGACCGCAAGGGCCACGAAGAGCTCTACGTTCAGGCCGAGCGTGACCATAAGACTCTCGTCAAACATGACCAGACCCTCAACGTTGGCCACAACCGTAGCAAAACCGTGGATGGCAACGAGCAGTCAACGATCTACGGGGACCGGACCGAGCACGTGCTCAAAGGCGAAAACGGCGACGGTGGCAATGATGTACTCACCGTTGACCTCAATCGCACCGTGCAAATTCATGGTGACGCGGTGATGACAATCGACGGCCAAAACCATCACACGGTGGGCAAGAACGAAAAGATCGAAGTTGTCGGTAAACAAGATGAAACCATCGGCAAGGGACGCACGCTCACCATCACCGAAGGAGGTGACCACAGTGATGTCACGGGACCCTTGGTTCTCAAACTCACGGGCGATCACGAGTCGAAGGTATCGGGCAAAGAGGTCTTGAATGTCGGCAAGACGCTTGAAGTGGTCGTCAAGGAAAACATCCTGTTCAAGTGCGGCTCGTCGAGCATCATGCTCAGCAAGGATGGCGACGTCGTCATCGAGGGAAAAAACGTCGTGATCAAGTCTAAGGGTGGGCTCACGGCGAGAGCGGATGGGGATCTGATTCTTTCAGGTCCGAATGTTCTCAAGAACTAGCGGATGTCCCTCGTGTCACCTGCGAATCAGCCACCGGCCGTGATCATAGGCGCCGGAAGCCTCTCGGCCGTGGGCGGCACCCTGGCTGTGCAGGTCGCTGCGGTTCGTGCGGGTCTTAGTCGCATCTTCCTTCATCCCGACACCGGTGAGCCCACGCCATCAAGCACACGCGTTTCCCGCGCCACGTATTTCCCCGACGACGGCTCTGACGACAGCCGCCTGCGTGCGTTTTTGTGGGCCGCGGTGACCGAGGCCGTGGAGCGATCCGCCACTCTTCGTTCAGAATCGCAGGTCTGTAAGGCGTGGCTCAGGATTCCTGCCAACAGGCCTCCCTTCGATGAAACATTGGGCACTGATTTAACAGGGATATTGTTGGAAGCTGCGCCTGGTGTGGCCGCGACGAACGTGAGGCTAGTTGACGATGCCGTCAGCAACGCCCTTGGCATGCTTGTGGAAGCACAAGCGTTTCTTTCAGCTAACCCTCAACACGGCGTGGCCATCGTCGCGGCTTGCGACACGTTGGTGAGTGATGATGCCATGGATCACTTGGTAGAGGCGAGGCGCTTGGCCACCGAGGCACGCCCCTGGGGCCTCGTGCCGGGTGAAGGCGCTGCTTGCCTGGTGCTGATACATCCCCAAAATCCTCTCGCCAAACAATGCCCGCCCTTGGCGGCAGTGATGGGGGCAGGCATAGCGGGTGGCGGCGATAAACCTTCAAGCGTCGCGGGCGCAGACCTCACGCGGGCCATCGGGCTTGCAACCAAAGAAGGCACGCCCATGATTGCGGCGGTTCTCTCGGATCTCAACGGCGAACGGCTACGCAGCGATGATTGGGCCTTCTCAGCGCCGCGGATGACAGCAAAGCTGCAGTCGGATGTTGAAGTGGTGACCCCCGCCACCAATCAAGGAGATTTGGGCGTCGCCACACCGTTGGCTTTGATGGCGTTGGCGGCGGCTCATCTGGCCGCGGGGTGGCACACAGGTGACGGCTTGGTCGCTACCACGGGGGACGGCAAGCAGCGAGGCGCCGCTTGGCTTTCGCCCATATCCCAAGCACAGAAAAACTGGTTTCGTCGTTCACGGGTTAAATCAGTGCTCGCTCGGCACGACGAAGCGATCGTGAAAGACATGATTTCCGAGCTCGGCGTGTTGATTGAACGCAAGCGCGCGGCCGTGGTGGGACAGGCCCAAGAGGGGCTGCCGGACTGGACAAGCGTGGCGTCCCTTGAGCGGCGCATCGACCGTTTTGTCCAGGCATTGGTGGTGTGCCGAGAGCTCGGCCAAGCAGGAGCCGAGGCAGCGTTGAAAGCAGGCACCAGCCTGGGCACGTACTGGGGTGCACGGGTGGCCCTGCAACGGACAGAAGGCTCATCGGAGCCTGTGCCGTCGAATACGGCGCTATCCACGAGCAAACACCTCGAGAGCTTGATGGAGGCGTGTCGGCACACGTTCACCGGAGCGAAATACGTAGAGCTGGTGGAGCGGTTTGCCGCCCATCCGAATTGGACCCAGGTCGCCGCGGCGCTTGCAGGCTATTCGGGAGATCCGACCTTTCGAGGATTGGTTGTCAAAGCGGCACAGAATCCTAAGGCACTTGACTGGAAGGTGCCGTTCGCGATGTCGCGTGTATGCAACCAAGGAGACGTACAATGGCTCAAGCCTTGGTTGGCCACCGACGATGCGTCCGTCTTGAACGCCGCTGTTTTCGCGTGGCAGTACCTAGACCCTTCGGCCGCCAACCCCTTCGTATTTGAGAATGCGCGCAGTGTGCCCTTGCTGCTTGCGAACACGGCTGACGCACGCGCCGTGTCCATACTGCTGGCCGACGCAGAAGCGAACAAGCTGCGGCCGTCGTTCTATCTTGCCTTGGGCATCTTGGGCGACCCTGCAGCGCTTCCGCATTTGCTGCTCGGTCTCGAACATGAAAGCACGGTCAGGGAAGCGTCGTCCGCCCTTGCATTGTTGACGGGTGTCGAGCTCTGGGAGACCATCGAAAAGGTAAGACGCGCGCCGGATGTTGAACTTTTCGCCGACGAGCTTGAACGACGCAAAGCGGGCGATGAAACCGTCGGTGTCACGCGAACTGAAGAGGTGCGCCTGTGTCAAACCGCAGCCGTTTGGGCGGAACGCTTGGCCGAAAACGCACCCTTACAGCCGGGCGTAAGATACAGACTGGGGCGTCCGCTCGATGCACGCGTTGCCGTCGAAGCGCTTACATTGCCGTGGGTGTTGCCGCGGCTAAGAGTGGCGTTAGCTAACGAACTCGGCTGCGTGTTTGGCGTCCGGCCTTTCGTTGAACCTGACGCGACTGTTGCACAACAGCGAGAACAGTTGGAAGCAGCGAACGAACATGCGCGCGCCATAGTTATGAAAGCGCCCGGGTCGTGGGGCATCTATCTACGAACGGAAAATTGAGGGAAATGCACATGAAGCCAAAACTAAAACTCATGGACTCTGCGGCGGTACCTCTTGAAGGAGACGCGGCGCCAGGACCCGAAATCGTGACGCTGCACAAATGGACCGAAGAAGGCCCTTTGATAGCCCCGAATCATGAAGGCGACCCAAAGCTCGCACGGTGGTCGAACGCCATCGGGCGCAGTGCTTTGGAAAAGGCTTGCGCGGACCATGCCGAAGCACTTGTGGTAACTACCCGTGATGGCGTCCCTATCATCACCGCTCTGTTGGCGCCTAAGCTGGCAGAGGCCTCAAACGAAAGCTTGGACGTGCACGTCGACGGTCGACGCGTCGAACTCGTGGCAAACGAGGAGCTGACCCTGCGATGTGGTGATGCTTGTATCTCCTTGATGAAGAACGGCCGGGTCATCGTGCGCGGAGTGCAGGTGGAAACCCGTGCCAAGGGTGCCAACCGCATCCGCGGCGGCACGGTTGAGATCAATTAGGAGAAGTGCCATGGCCGACGATGTGTTCATCAATAAGCTTTCCGCCATTCACAAAGGCAGCCCGGGGAAGTCCATGGCGTTCCCAGACGTGAACCTATGCCCGCCATCGCCACCTGCGGGCCCGGTGCCGACGCCCCTTCCCAACATTGCCGCAGCCAAGGATCTGGCTGGCGGAGCCACCAGCGTGAAGATTCACGGTAATCCTGTGGCCAAGAAGTCGTCCTATTTTGCAAAGTCCACCGGCAACGCCATGGCCCGTAGCACGGGCGGCGGTATCGTGACCCACGTCGTTGAAGGCAAGGCCTATTTCGCGAGCTTCTCCATGAACGTGAAGATCGAGGGCGAGCCAGTGCCCCGTCACCTCGACATGATGACCCACAACCACGCGGCTCCCTCGCCGGGCGAAGCCGTAGGCACGTACATGGGCTCAATGAAGATGGCAATGCCGAAGGGACCGTTGATCCCTGAGCCCAAAGAGCGAAAGGAAGATGGCAAGCCCTTTGACTACAAAATCTTCGTAGATCTCAGCGGCAAGCAAGCGCAAGCACCGACATACCAGCTGCTCAGCAGTGACGGCGAATACAGGGAGAACGGAAAACAAAGTGGCACCGAAGGTGGCCTGACCGTTTTGAAGTTCACCAAGGTGCTTCCTGCAAAAACGTACTCTCTCAAGGTCATGGTCCAAAGCGAGGTGGATTCGGTGCTATTTGCTAACGTGCCCTCCTCCCTTCTTGCGGAGCATCAGAAATTCGGTGACTTCCCGTCACAATTGGCGGGCAGTGAGGTTTCATCGGTTGCCAGGGTTGAATTGGAACCAGACGTTGAATCCCCTGAGTCTACGGACGAGGCTGAATGAAGGGCACGGAAGAAAAGGCGGGGATCCATTTCGTTGAGCCTCGTTCGTACCGATCCCTTCCGAAGGTGGGATCGTCGGATCCAGCGTGGCAGAAAGCGCCGCTATTCGCCGAAGAGCACGAACGTCATTCGATTCGAGGCGAAAAGTATATCTATGCCTTCCGTTTTGGTCACGCGAAGCGACCTTCTCTTCACGCAGAGTATTTTGCCGATGCAGAAGGAAACCTGTTCAAGGTCGACGGTGCCAAACGGCTTGTGACGGAACCTGCCAAGTGCCCGCCTGGGAAAAACATCGGCATGGTGGAACGATTCCCGGTCTTCATAAACGGTGAGCGTTATTGGTGGTGGTTCTTCTGTTCACGAACGCGGCTAACCTGCGCAGCCTTGCGGTTGCTTTGCCGTTTCGAATGGATTGGCACAGCCAACTATGCCGAGTGTGTGGGATGGCAAGGCACCACGTTCCTCCTTCGAGATCTGCGCGACCCAAACATCTTCGTTAAGTCGAAGGACGGCGACCTAGGGCTTCCCGTCATGGACCTGATCTCGGTAGCTGAGCATCTGTCGCTTGAGTTTCGAGCGGCACTTCAGCACTACGATGACTTCTTGGTTCCACCGAACAGCGGTGACGACAAAAATAGGGAGGTGGTCGCGGACCGAATTACAAAGTACGTTTTGGCCAATGCGATTATCGACCTTTCACGCAGTTCTCCTAAGCTCCTCAACAAGCTGCGAAGCGCAAAGGAACCGTTTGATGTAAGGTTCGATTTCAACACCGAGGTCAACAAGCGAAAAGTTCAGCGAGATCGCACCGCATTGCGCCTATGCGCACTGCTGCGCTCCAAGCCGATGGAGCTGCTTTACGCCTTGTACAAGCTCGACAAGACCGACGGCGTTGGTGACTGGATGGTGCAAACCGGGCCGTCGCTTCACCAGGTGCTGGAATCTCTGCCAGGTCAGGAATTGGGAACAGAACCACCCAATTATCTCGCGGACTTCATCAAGGCCTATACGACGCCCATTGCCAACGCCTTCACCTCGCGCGAGTCTTTCAACGTTGCGAGGCGTTCTGTCACCGGGCTGGCCTACTACGTCACGGCCCTGGCGCCCTTGCTGCTGTCCAGTGCCACGCGCCAGGGGGCACAATTGTCGGTGGATGGCATCCAGAAGATTTTTGCGAAGATTAATGAGGATCTAGACGCCGGTGTCTTCCTCGTTGCGAAAAATGCTTCACCCGCGGAGGCGCTCGCAAGCAATGAACGGTTCTATGCGGCTGTGGACCACTACGCCACCGAACGAAACCTCTTAAGAATAAATTCCCGCGCCGTTAAGAAGTTTGAAGCAGCCTACAAAGCCGACTTAAAGGTGAAGGCGCTGGACGTGTTTAAGAAATCCGTCGACACGCTCTACTACGTTTGGACGTTGCACGAGTATTCGGAGAAGCCAAAGCTGAAAACCTACGAGCAGCTCAAGGCTCTTAGCGCGGTGAACAGCATGCTCAAAATGTACGCCTGGGAGAGGATGGCCAAGAGTCAATCGCTAGGGCCAGCCTTGCTGGGCGTTGGAGGAAAAAAGGCCGCACCCTTTGCGGGAGCATTCTTGGACGCCGCTGCCGGCGTGTTCGAAGGATGGCAGTTGGCGAGTGAAACGGGTGAATACGGCGCAGGGGCATCGGCGCTGGCCTCGGGCATCGCGAGCGCAGTGCACGGGCTCGCTGCTGTGGGCTGGGTCAACCCACCGGTGGCGATGGCTGCCGCGGGAGTGATGTTGTTGACATCGGCTCTGACGGTCATGCTCAAAAATTCGGATCTGGAAAACTTCGTTGAGCACTGCATCTTTGGCAAAGAATACGGCAAAAGCTTCTGGAACGATGTTCACCCCGAATGGGCACTGGGAACCTTTAGCGAATGGGCTGAGGGATCCAAGGGGCTAGAAAAGCAGTTGCGCACGCTCTATGGTTTGCTTTGCGCATTCACAGCCAAGAGCGATGGACAAGGTGGGATCGCCGTAGATTTCCCCAGCGTAGACTGGGACGACAGGCTTGACGTGGAGGTTCGTCGTGGCGACGCCAAACTTGGCGCGATCCAAATACTCTCTGAGCATCCATGGGTGCCTCCTTTAAGCGAATGGATCGAAGACTGGACAATCAATCCCGCCTATACACCGGTCGTTGTAGTTAGAAGGCACTTGGGCACTTCCATGGCTATGTCAATCGCATTCGCACCCGAGGACCCTCGGTCACTACTATCTGGCCCCCTTCAATACCGGGTGAGGTTGCACAAGGGCCTATCGACCAACAAGCAGGACGTCATATCCATCCCTGTGAACGACCCAAAGCCTATCAATGGTTCATTAAATCGCGTGCAGGTTCCGCGGACCGGACGCCTTCTATCGCAACGCCACAACGTTCCTTGAGGTGTTTCACAAGGTGAGCTCGGTCGTGCACGTTTCGCAGTTCATAGGTCGGTCCCAAATCTCGTTTTGCGCAGAACAAAGTGCCCCTGCAATAAGTTCTCGTTGCCTCTATGCCTATCAGCTCGTCGAAATAGTAGTCCGGTCCGGGCTCATAGTGAGGCAATGCATTGATCTTTTTGTTCTCTGAATGTCGGAACACGAAGCTGACGGCGGTCTTGATGCTGTCGAGAAAGTCGAAAACCGCTTCTTCTCTATAATCTGGCGCGCGGAACGAAGCGCAAGAACCCATTACGAGAAACGGACGATCGTAAAGTCGGGAGATAGGTATGGTCCGGTTGTCCTTTCCAGGCTTCCGGCGCGGCGAGCCTCCTGGCAAGTGGACGGGCGAAGCATCAATGAGGTGTTCAAAGATCGGCTGCACCGTCTTTCGGCGAACCCAAGGCAGACCAAACAGACCAAAGTGCCATTCGGCGCTGGCAAAATACACTCCACCCTGTACCGCAATCGGTACTGCACCTGGCAGCTTCCGATCGTCGTACGGGATGTCCCAGGTTAAAGACGAACCTTCACGTGATACCTCAAAATAGTACTGCTTTATCAGCGTGCTCTTGACTTGCTCCTCAATGAAGAATTCCCTATGCAAGCGAAGGCGCATTTCTTTATGTGGCCATGGGTCGAGCAAGCCTGACAAGGAGGTCAAGAACAAACCTCCAGGCAGAATGAAGGAGATCGCCAGTGCGACCACGGCGGCCCCTCCCCCGATGCTCCAGACCAGTTCCGTACCGGGCAGATCGTCGGAAGGCTTCTTGCCTGCTTCCTGCGGGTAAAAGTCCGCAGCGTGGTACATGAACGACTTCCAGAATACGAAGACCATAAAGCCGCGTTCCACCCAGACATTCACGAACGAGCCGGCTTGGTAGGGAGACTGCCTCCCTATAACGCCCACGATTATGGTGGCGAAACTCCAGAACACGACGCCGAAACATACCGCCCAATGCTTCGCCAACTTGCGGCGGCCTTGGTGATCCGCGACCCGCCATTGCTCCTTCATCGCGCGGTATTTGCGTCGGAGGCGATTGATGGGGCCAGGTCCAAGCTGTTTGAATTTCGCGAACTCAGCCTTCGCCTCGCGCTGGGCCTTCTTCTCCTCGGGCGTCAAGGTCTCACTCCCTTCCGTGCTTCATGCCAGTCGAGGTAAGTCTTCCCCTGCAGTAGTGCCTTTCTTCTCCCCCCGCCCATTTCGCCAACGAACGCGGCTGCCAGATCCAAAACCGAGTCCTTCGGGAGGTACTCAACTGCCGCGCGGATTGTTACTTGCCTCGTGTCCAGGTCGAAGAAAACGGTATCGGGATGCGCTTCGCGCTCAACCAGTTGTCCAGCATCCACGAAGGCTACTGGAAACGTAAACTCAGGAAGCAGAAATGATTCGTGGCCACGCGGTGTCATATTGACCAACGTGATCGTTTCGCCCACTGGATAACGGTCAAGCTGCTGATCAATGGGCGCGATGTTGTAGAAGCGATCATCAAAATCAGCGGGCAGCAAAGGAGCGCGCTGCCGCTGCCAAGACTCATCGTATGTGCCTGCATACTGGGCCCTCATCCCCCAGTGTGGCGCAATCGCGCCAAAGCATGTGGGTATGGACGGCACTCCCAAGACGGGGGGTGCGGTCGGCGACTCGAAGTTGGGTAGCGGCCTGTTGTCAGCATCCTTTGGCTCGTACCATCCAATACCCACAGGATTATTCTTGTCGTGTCGTGTGACATCCGCCGAATACACGCCCCCGAAAGCGCGCTCCCATTGAACCGGCATGGTTAGAAATGCCTCCGGGGCTGACTGAAGCATCTTATCGCCAGACTTGCGCCAGACTCGGGGCCCCCACACCCGCACAACTTTGTGGAGCAAACCGCCGACAACGAGGGAGCAGTCGACTGACGGCTTCGGTTCCGCAAGGCGAATGGAGCCACAGACGTAGATGTCGACATTCGGCTTGGGCGGTGAAACTTCAGCGCCTTTCCACATGCTTTTTGAGCTGTCGTCGTCCGTGAAATGGTCTACGGACGTGGGTACTTCCTGATTCTCTACCGGATTAAGTTTAAGACCTTCGCCCCATTCAAAGCGGCCGCTGATACAGACAAGCACACACTCTTGCCCTGCAAGGTTCCTCGAGAACATGGTCGCGACCGCGAATGGCGTGGTGTTAGTTAGGTCCATGACGTGAATCCGGCGCCGAATAGGGACGCAGTTTAACCGATTTGCGACCCCTTCTGGTCATTGGCAACGGCCTGTGCTAAACGTCGCTCGCGGTGAAGACACAGACCATAGCGCTTATTGTGGTTGCACAATTGTGCATGACGGCCGTTTCTGTTCCGCCGTCCTGGGGCGCAAGTGGACACGAGGAAATCTTCATTCGCAAGGGCGTCGAGCTTCGCAAGAAGGGGAAGAACGCCGAGGCGCTAGCAGAGTTCGAGAAGGCGTTTGAGGTTGCCCACACGCCCCGCGCCGCAGCCCAACTCGGACTGTGCGAGCAAGCTCTGGAGAAATGGCTCTCGGCTCACCTCCACCTTTCGGTGGCCTTGGCATCAGAGTCTGATTCGTGGGTGTCCCAACACCGCGAAACGTTGAGCAAGTCCCTCGCCGACGTCGCAAGCCATCTAGCCCGCGTCGAAGTCAAGGGAACGCCGGCAGATGCCATGGTGAACGTTGGTGGCGACGTCTTGGGCCGACTCGGCGACTCGCCGGTCGTTCAAGTGGCCCCTGGACCCACTCAGCTTACAGCAACGGCAAACGGTTACGTGCCGTTCAAGGAAACACGAACCTTCGCTGCCGGCGAGACGTCTGTGGTCAACATCCAGCTGGCTCACGTTGATGCGGCTCCGGCAGAGAACGAGTCGCAACCCGTGGCAGCAGCCGATGTATCAGCGAGCCCAACACAGCCGCCAATTCAGGAGAGCCGCCGCTCAATGGTCGGCCATTGGATCGGATGGGGTGCCGGCGCTGCCTTGCTCGGCGCCGGCGTTTTCTTCGGCGTCAAGGCGGCGTCGCACGCCGACGATGCGCGGACGGCCGAGAGATATTCGAAGAGCTCAGAAGATGCCGCTAGCACTGCGCAAACCCTTCAATGGGTTTGTCTAGGGGCTGGGGTGGCTGCAATCGCTGCCGGCACATTCTTGTACTTCAGATTGCCGGGTGAGACAGAGGTCGCAGTAGCGCCTTCCTTGTTAGCCGGCGGAACAACCGTCAATTGGCAGGGCAGATGGTGAATAGAACATTTAAATTTTTGGCCACGTCCGTGATCTGGGCCGCACTGCCTTCGTGCTCGTTAGAGACGGCGCCGGAGAACGGCAAGCAGCTTTGCGCAGAGTCGGTGTCTAACCCATGCGCTTCCGGCTTTTATTGCGCCACGGATGGCCACTGCTGGCGGGATGGCACTGGTCCCTCTGACACCGATGCCTCCGTAGCTCCGATGAATGACACGATGTCACCTGAGCAGCCAAAAGATGCCGAGCCGCCCGTTGATGCCTTTGAACCACACAAGGCCTTACCAGCCCCGTCCGGTAGGGCGGTGGTCGCGGGTGGCTCAAGGATGAAGTCAGCAAGTTATCGAGCGGTTGTAACAGCTGGACAACCACCCGGTGGAAATCGGGTCATGAAAAGCGCTAACTACAGATTTGTCGGCGGTCTGGTGGGATCGACCAGCACTGCCCAGGAGAAGAAAAAATGAAGACGATTGGCAATGTGAATTCGGTTCGGCGGTTGATCGGGTGCTTAGTCGTTTTGATCGCCGGCCTTAACGCTTCGAACGCTTTCGCTGTTCCTGGGCGCCTAACGCAACAGGGTCGACTCTCCTCCCCTGACGGCGTTCCTACGGAGGGTACCGCAAAGCTCAAGTTTTCGGTCTACGCTGAACCGACGGGAGGAACAGCATTGTGGACCGAAACATTCCAAGTGACGCTCGATAGCGGGTACTTTTCCGTGCAATTGGGCTCGACCGTCCAATTCCCAGCAACCTTATGGGATGGCTCTATTCGTTATATCGGGATGACTGTTAACGAAGACGCGGAAATGGAGCCGCGAGAAGAAATTGCTGCCGTCCCGTACGCTCTGGTCAGCGCAAATGTAAACGGCGCCATAACACCGAAGTCGGTGGCGGTTGGCGGCAAGACCGTGATTGACACTTCAGGAAAATGGGTTGGCGATTCGGCAGGTCTAGTTGGCCCAAAGGGTGATCCTGGGGCGGCAGGGCCAGGTGGTCCAGCAGGGCCACAAGGCCCAGCGGGATCGACTGGAGCCACAGGGCCTGCAGGACCGGCAGGGGTCCCGTGCGCGGGATGCGTCGATACTGCCTCAGTCGCCAATGGCGCCATAACCCCAGCGAAGCTCTCACCTGGAAGCCTTACACACGGCCACGCCCTTGGCATTCAGTACAAGGAAGGTACTTTCGGATATACGACTGGTGCGGCAGCCATTACAGTCATGAACAGCTGCCCTGTCGGAACAAGGATGATTTCTGGCTACTGTGGCCGTGACACCACGCAGCCGTCCGACCCTAATGTCGTAGCCTTCGTCCCCAACGGAAATGACCTCAACACCATGCTCTGCCGCTTCACTTGCCTAACAGGCGCTACCTGCGGGATGCAAGCGAATGTTCTGTGCATGACCCTAGGGAACGCGACGCTTCCGTGAACACACTTCGGATAGCGGTTGTCATTTCATGCGCGAGTATTTTCGCATCATGCGACGACGACGCGATCCAATCCTCAGACGCTTCACCCTCGTGCGAAGCGGATGCATCGACCTGCTTTGCCGATGACTCGCGCCCCGACAGCGACACGGTAACGGACACAATGGTTCCGCTGCCACCCAATGGCTTGAATATTGCGTATTGGGAGATTGCAGACAGGCAAACGTCCCTCCTAGGTCTAGGCGCAAGTCTGGATGCGGCTGGGTGGCGTAGCCAAGCACTACCTCTGGACAAACCACCAGAAAGCATCGGCGTCGACGTCATTGTCTTCGGAAGCTTCGTCACAGAAGATCCCCGATATGCGCCTTACATGGCGGAGCAAACGCCCTCGCTGCGAAGGTTCGTCGATTCGGGGGGAACGATACTTCAGTTTACTCAGGCACGCGGTGCGGAACCCCAACCGCCGTTTTTGTTGTCCGGCCTATCGGCAGCGCGGACGGACACCGATATCGCCGAAGTCTTCGCCGTAGACCCCAACCATCCGTTGATGGAGGGGCTTGGAGCAGCCGGGCGTGACGACAACCTCATCGACCTCCCTAGCCCCACCCCGCCATCTGGGATCGCGGCACGGCCGGGATGTTGGGATTGCTTTCACGATCAAGTTGGTTTCAAGGTCATCGCCGCTGGAAGGCGTGATGGAGAGTTTCCGGCTTTGTTGGAGGCTGCCTCATCGAATGGCCTAGGCAGGATTCTCATATCTTCCCTGCATCTTGACAAGGTTCGCAATGCGGCTGGAGGCGTAGTCGTTGAGGCTCAGGTCGTCTCGTCGTCGGCAAAATTCTTCAATAACCTGACCAGATACGTGAAGCTCCTGAAGGGCGCTCAACTTCCTCTGCCTACCGTTACCCCAACGTACGTCGCACCGGCGCCAGCAACTCCGCAACCGGGAAGCACCAGCATAGTCGTGTTTCCCGACACGCAGAACTATTCGTTCCCCATGGCCGGCTTTGACAGCGCTGCCGTCTTCCGCAGTCAGACGACCTGGGCGAACGTGAACCTAAAGCAGCTGAACACGGCGTTCATGCTAAACCTCGGCGACATTGTCGAGCACAACGTTGCATCCGAATGGAACCTCGCCGTGAGTGCGTACGGCATTTTGCCAGCTCAGCAGCCGCTTCTGCTTTCAACTGGAAACCATGATCACGGACCTAACGGTTCGGGCGGGATACGCAGCACGCCATTCGACCAGTACTTCCCTACTCAACGTTTCAGAGCCATGAGTACTTTCGGAGGGGCGCTCGAAACTGCTGAAAACAGTTATCATCTCGTCGACATCAACGGCGAGACCTGGATTGTTTTAGGTCTTGAGTGGGCCCCCCGTAACAGCACACTTGAATGGGCTAAGGGCGTCTTGAACAGTCACTCGAACCTAAGGGCGATTATTGCCACTCACGCGTACATGTTCAACGACGAGACACGGTACGATTACAAATCGAGAAGCGCTTCTCAACCTTGGAATCCGCATTGGTACTTTGGTGCAAATCCCGAGGGTGCGACTGTCAACGACGGACAAGAGATCTGGGAAAAATTAGTATCGGTGACACCGAACATAAGGCTCGTACTTAGCGGCCACGTGGGAAAAGACGGCATCGGCCGTATGGCGAGCCTCAACAACGCCGGCCAAGTCGTTCATCAGCTCGCTTTCAACTACCAAGATTACCCTCTCGGTGGTGGTGGCTACTTGCGGATATTTGAGTTCTTGAACGACAAGAGAACTGTGCGCGTGCGGACGTATTCTCCCTTTCTCGACAGATACATGACTGATGCTCAGAACCAGTTCGATCTAGCGATCGCTCCGTGAATCTAGCCGTCGAATCCGACCAGTCACCTCGCGGGATCTGGAGGCAGCTATCGCTGCGCGCCACTCTTAAACTCTTTCGCAGTTTTGACTTGTGGTGCGCGCTACTGGTCTTGGCTGTGTTGACAACGTTCTTTTTCTTATCGAAAGACCAGTTCGGATCCACTGCAATCTACGTGGGCGATGCGAACTACTACTACGCCTATCTGCCTTCGCTTGTCCTAGACCACGATCTCGATTTTACGAACGAATATCGGATCACGGGCAACTGGTACCTTCTGCCGCCAACACCGACCGGGTTGCCAGGCAATGTCTTTGGGATCGGGCCTTCCGTGTTCACGCTGCCGTTCTTTCTGGTTGGTCTACTGCTTTCGAAACTGCAAGGAGTGCCGCCAACCGGCTTTGGCGTTTACGAAATTCGCGCGGCCATGTTCGCCTCCGCGTTCTTCACGGCCCTCGCTACTTGGCCAACGGCTCTTCTTGTCCGACGGCACTTTGGCGGCAGTGTTCGTCCCTGGTTCATCGCCGTCGCAACGCTGGCCGGGACCAGCGCCGCATATTACGCCGTTCGTCAGCCGGGCTACTCACATCCCTTCGCCATGTTCTGGGTGGCGGCATTCGTTAACCATTGCGACAAAGGAGCCACCGAACACGCAGGCCACATTGAGCGTCGATGGTGGTGGATCGGTGCGGGAGCATTACTTGGTGCCGCTGCCCTGGCACGCCCCCAGTGCTTGACGTGGGGCCTGTTGCTCATCCGTCCAGCATGGCGAGCATTTCACGTCAGCCAATCGAAAAGGAAACTTTGCCTAAACGTATTGTCGGCGTTGCTGGCGTTCGCCGCTGCCTTCTTCCCTCAACTGTATGCCTGGAAGGTTCTCTACGGCGGCTGGTTTGCAATCCCCCAGGGAGCCGAGTTTATGAGGTGGGACGCCCCTCGCATAGGAGCTGTACTTTTTTCGTCCAGAAACGGTTTGCTCGCGTTCACGCCGCTGGTTGCCCTATGCCTACTCGGACTGGTTGTGCCCAGTCGCAAACGCCTTTCTATCGCTGCGTGGCTGTTGATGGCTTCCGTCGTTCAAACCATTGTCAACGCTGCGGTCTGGGATTGGTGGGCGGGCGGTGCGTTTGGCGGCCGTCGCTTTGATTCTTGTTACGTAGCGTTTGCTTTTGGATTGGCCTCGTTATTCGCTTTTCCGAACCGCCTTCGGCTTTTCATCGAGTGGGTTAGTGCAAAATTTTGCCTGGCATATCGCCCACTGCCTGGACGGGTACTAACCGTCGCCGCAACGATGGCGCTGGCAGCGTATGTGGTTACCTTGGGTGTCGGCAATACTTTCATGACCGCGAATACATCGGCACCGACTCTGCTTTCTGATGGAGGTACGCCGATCTACAAGGATCTGCAGAAGCGAATCCCTTCGCCGTGGAATCAAGTTACTGCAGGACTTTCTCGGTTTGTTACACAACCTTCGCGGCTTTGGTTCGCGCGAACATATGGCGGCGATCGCTTCGCTTACGACTGGGTGGTCGGCAAGCATTTTCTCGGCGAACTCTATCCCGGGCTTAACAGTAATCCCCCGGACCGAAAACAACTCGTTTCGCTACATCCAAGCCAGAAATTTCTCGTAGGGCTGGAGCCCGGTGCTCATCCGGTGGTGCCAATCGGTGATCGATTGCGCATCCTAATTCCAATCAATCGCAAGCACGGTCCCTTGTCAGTGCGGTTGAACTTAAATGCGCCACCAGCGAAGGAGCAGATGACGCTTCGTTGGAATAGCCAGCAGGTCGACTGGGCGTCGTTGGAGAATAGCGCCACGTTTGTGGCCCCGGGGTTTAACCGCGGCACTAATGTTTTGGACGTACTACTGGGTGTCGGGAAAACTTTTCAATTCGTGTCTTTCGAGCTTTCTGTCCCCGACAACGGGCTGCCCTAGGCGCGCTTGCACCCTAACCCTAACCGAACGCGGATAACCGCTTCGCCTCTACTCGAAGTTAACGGAATACGAACAGCCAACAAGCGTTGCATTTTGATACGCAGCCGAAGTTGAAACACTGACCTGCGTCAACGATGTGATGAGTTGGTCGCCAACCTTCTCTTTGCTGAATGAGATTGTCTTGCCATACACCTTTGCCTGAGATCCCTGGTGAATGGGTGCCAGACCCAATTCTTGAACCAACGCAGGTGCGCGTCCCGCCGCCAGAAAGGCCACAATCCCGCTACCTGAAAACGCAATGCGAGCCGTTCGTTCACCGTAGACGTTTATAGGTTTTGCAAGCGTGTACACCGACAGCATGCCTTTTCCAGCCTTCGCCTTCTTCCACCCCCATTGCTTCGCCTTCTTTTCGTTGTCGGCAAATTCGAAGGCGAATGCGTTGTATTCCTGCGCCGTGGCTTTGCACTGGATAAACTTCACAATGTCGGGGCCATCGGTTGCGTTGACAGCATCATGACTCGCTTTCGCAAAAGTCATGACGGGAGTGGAAAGGACGGAAAGGACCGTCAGACAAGGCGTAAGGACGCGAAGAAGCCGCACGCGCGAGACGATAGACGCAACAGAGGCCGGCCGGCAACGCCCGCCTGATGGCCTTCTGAAAATGAACTCGTCTGCATACAATACGGCCACGGACACACTGACTTCGAGCTCTCCGAGCGCCGTTAAGCGCACGGGCAGTCAAGCGAGAGGAGCCGATTCGAAAACCGTCCCTGTTGTGCTTACAGGCGGGACAGGCCCGTCCCGCTTGCCACCCCGTGTGTTCCATTCAAAACAGAGAACGCGCTGCTGGTGGCCTCGCCTGTTAAGTTTCTCCGTTCTTTCTCCGGCATGGAACGCGCAAACAGAGAGAGATTTGCCCCCCAATAGCGTCGCCAACACCCGCGAAAGCACGGCTCATTCTCCGTAGAGAGCGCGGCCACAAAAGCGCCGCAACCAAACCTCTCCAAAACGCCGCGAAAAACGCGTAAACTTATCTTCTCTCCCGCGCCCCTCGCGTTAACCGCAAGGTCGGCGTTTCGGTTTTGAGAAACAGATGGCTCGAGGGACGGTGTTCGAACCCAAGACCTGCTGGTTAGCGTGCCAATGAAAAAGTGTTAACCGGCGGGGCAGTCGAGTGAGTCCATGGGCGTCGGCCGCCTCGCCGTTTCAAACGGCACTGGTGGCCGCAATGGACGGGTTCAACTCATCACGCCGTAGATACGGTTGAACTTCTGGGCGCCCAAGACTGCTTACCCTCGCAACGGGTTGACGAAAAAAACCGTGTACGGAATCACCTCCCTTATGTGCCTCTGGCTCCCGCATCGAGCACCAACTTCCTGAAAGACGCCACCGTGACGGGTTTCTGAACGGCATCGTGAAAGCCGGAACGGGTCAAGGCTTCCCTAATGCTGGGCAAGGGGTACCCCGTAACCGCAACTATGCGGCTGGCGGGCACCGCCGCACGAAGTGCCTCGCATATCTCTATCCCCGAGCGGTCAGGCAGACCAAGGTCCATCAAAATCAGGAACGGTCTGGCTTCTAATGCCTTAGTTACGGCTTCACGGCCAGTCCGGGCAGTCAGCACTTCGAAGCCTTCTTCCTGAAGCAACAGCGCCACCATCTCGACGGTGTCTTCGTGATCGTCCACCACCAGGATGCTCGCTTTCCTATCGGCTCCCGACATGCCGAAAAGGTAACAGAAGTGAAACGGGGCGCAAACATCCAGTCGAGGCGTGAGAATGCAGGAAAAACGCCTTCTGTTACCCCCTTTGGCAACAGTGGGAGCCGTTGCGGTCCCCGATTTCCCGCCGTATCCCCGCCCCGAATGACGCCTGCCTCCAACCGACGTATGATACCCTAGCCGCTTAAATGTTCCGGACCCTTCTGATTGCCGCAATCCTTTGCGTCTCTTTTGAGATGAGCGGACTTGCGTCTTTCTTGGGCGATCCCGCCTGCAGCGACGAGTGTCCGGCTGACGCCTCAGGTGGCGAGTGTGCGCCGAATTGCGCATTTTGCGCTTGCTGTACGCTCCCGCGAGCCCTCAAGCCCCAGGACACACCGGCACTAATCCCCCCCGATGGGCACCGACTTCAATTCACGCTCCGGTTCGAGGTTCCTACTGAGCCCGAACCCGGTGACATTCTAGACGTTCCCAAGCTGATTCTCGCGTAGCTCACAAACACCGGAACGGATGACAGGGCCACCATTGCGCCCAGTCTCCCCAATCTCGACGCGAGGAAATCATGAAACGGGTTTTGCCTGCGGCAGCCTTTGCTGTCGCCTTGGCATGCGCACGAACCGTTGGTGCGCATGCAGTGATTGACACATCAAAAACTCCAGCAAGTTGCCCCAAACTACTCACGACCAAGACGGTCGTTGAGTGTGCCCTGTCCACAAGCCCAGATGTAGCGTCGGCGCGCGCGCAGTTGGCGGCGGGGTCCGGTCGAAGGCTTTCCGCGAACACGTGGTTGCCTAGCAACCCCGTCGTGTCTGCCTCCTTATCCCAACGCCAACGGCCGGCTCCCGAGAATGTCCAGGCGCTCAACTGGAGCCTGTCGCTGGCGCAACAATTCGAGATCGCTGGCCAGCGCGGCCTGAGATTGCGGGCCGCTGACGCCGAGGTAAGCGCCCAAATCAGGCGCGTTGGGGTTGCCGAACAAGATGTGGCTTCGAACGTGCTCAGCGTGTTCTTCAACGCCGTCGCGGCACGCGAGTCGTTGGGCTTAGCGGAAGAGCTCTTTGGTATCGCTGAAGCGCTAAGCAGGCTGGTTGAAGGGCGGGCTGCCGAATCAGTTATGTCTGGGGTTGAAGCTGACGTGGCGAGGGCCGAGGCCATTCGGCTTGCCTTGATTCGCTTTGAGGCCGAACGAAACCTGTCGCAAGCACTGACGGATTTGCGTGTATCGCTCAGTGACACCGCAGGCTCACTTATCGTCCCGCAGGTTCTGACGCCTCCTGCAGTCGGTGACATGGACGAAGCGAAGGCGCTTAACGATGCCCTACGGCTGCGCGGCGAACTTGCAGCCGCAGACATGGAACGGGTGGTGTTGGAATCGCGGCTCGCCCTTGTGCGCCGTGAACGCATGCCCAACCCGACGGTTTCTGTGTTTGCGGAGCGGGGGGAGATCAACGATCGCATCCTTGGCTTAGGGTTGTCATTCCCCCTGCCCTTGCCGGCCCCTATTGGCCGGTCTCGCGCGGGTGACATCAGTGAACTGCAAGGGCAGATTCGCGCCAGTGAAAGTTCGGTGGAGCTTGTGCGCCGCCGTGTGCAGCGGGAAGTAGCAAACGCGCTGGCACTGCAGCGAGCCAAGACCGCGGCGCTCGCACTCTTTGACCCCGCTTTGATTGCGCGGGCCCGAGCCGACCTTGCAGCAATCAAAGCCGGCATCTCAATGAACCAACTTCCACTGAATGAAGCGCTGGTGTGGCAACGCGGACTCATCGAGTTATTGCAATCGGAAATACAAGTGCGGCGTGAACAAGCGCTTGCGTGGGTTGAACTTCATCGCGTTACAGGAACGCTCGTGACCGCTGTTTTGGGAGAAGGCCAATGAGAGTGACCGTGTTGCCAATCGTGATCTCGATGCTGTTCTATGGCGCGTGTAGTGGCAAGCGCCCGCCCGAACCGGTGCCCACGGAAGCCGCACAACCGGCTGCAGCGCACGAGGATGAAAAGGAACATGAACCGCTACCATCGAAGGTGCGGCTGACGGCGGACGTCGTGCGCGCCGCAGGAATCGTCACGCAGCCGGTGACCCTCGATACCATTCCGTCAACCGTTGACCTCACGGGCGAGATCGCAACGGATCCCGATAAGTCAGCTCAGTTATCAGCGCGGGTCGCAGGTCGGGTCGTCGATGTGAAGGTCAAAGAAGGCGAACGCGTCAAGGCGGGACAAATCGTTGCCGTGCTCGAATCTCCTGAACTGGCGCGAGCCCGCGCCGAAGTTGCTTCGGCAGGCGGGCGCGCAAGTTCGGCGCGGCTCAATGCGCAGCGCCTAAAAAGCCTTGCATCAAACGCCTTAGCGTCTGGACAGGAAGCCTCGGCAGCAGAAGCCGAAGCTGCAGCTTTGGAAGCACAGACGGCTGCGGCCCGCCAAACGCTGCTTTCCTTCGGGACGCAAGACTTTGCAACGGCCGGCGCAAGCGTGCGACTGATTGTGCGCACGCCAATATCGGGCTTCGTTTTGTCGCGAGACGCGGTGCCGGGCCAATTCATCCCCGCCGACCACGTGCTGGCGGTCATAGGCGATCTCGATCGCGCCTATTTCTTGGGGCGGATATTCGAGAAGGATCTTGCGTTGGTCAAGCAAGGCGCCACCGTTGACATACGTCTCAACGGGTACCCTGAGGAGCAGTTTTCAGGTGTTGTTGAATCCGTCGGCAAGCGACTCGATACAGTTGCTCGAACCGTCACCGCGCGCATCGTGGTGCGCAACCACGACGATCTCCTGAAGATCGGTCTTTTCGGCACAGCCCGCATAGTTACGGGCAGCGCAAATGAAGCCACGAAACGGGTTGTTGTACCGTTGTCCGCAGTAACTCGTGTGGCGGAAAAGGACGTGGTGTTCGTTTTGCACGAAGACGGTGACTATGAGATGCACCCCGTCACCCTTGGCGTGATGGGAGGCAACCGTGTCGAGATCCTTAATGGCCTGCGCGAAGGTGAAAGGGTGGTCGTTGCCGGTGTTTTCAGCATTAAGAGCACCGTATTAAAGAGCACGTTCGGTGAGGAAGACTGATGTTTCTGCTCAGCAAGATGGTCTCGTGGTCGCTGCACAACCGCGTGGTGGTTTTGATGGCAACGATTCTTTTCGTGATCGCGGGGCTGGCTTCCGCCGTGGGCCTTCCGATTGATGCCGTGCCTGACATCACCAATGTCCAAGTACAGGTGATCACCTCGGCGCCCGCGCTGTCGCCGGTCGAGATGGAGCAATACGTGACCGTGCCGGTCGAACGCGCGATGGCCGGCATTCCAAAGGTGACGGAAGTGCGTTCGCTAACCAAGTACGGACTGTCCGTGGTGACCATCGTGTTTGACGAAGGAACGGACATTTACTTCGCACGGCAAATGGTCAGCGAGCGCGTACGCGAAGCCGAAGCCGACATTCCCGAGGCTTATGGGCGCCCCCAGATCGGCCCCATCGCAAGCGGCTTAGGCGAGATCTATCAATTCGTTGTGCGCGGCAAGGGCCATTCCTTGATGGAGCTCGAAGAGACGCTCGACTGGTACATTGGGCCGCAGCTTCGAACGGTTCCCGGGATCGTCGAGGTCAACAGTTTTGGCGGCGAAGAGCGCCAGTACCAAGTCGTCGTTGATCCCAAGCGTTTGCAGGCCGCCGGATTATCTCTACAAGAAGTCGTCAGCGCTCTTGAACGAACCAACGCAAATGCCGGCGGGGGTTACATTGAACACAACCGCGAACAGCTGGTGATCGGGACTTTGGGGCTTGTAAAGAGCCTTGAGGATCTAAAATCTGTAGTGGTAGGTGCAACGCCCCAAGGCGTTCCTATCACTATTGCCAATGTGGGAGACGTACGCTTCGGTGCGCGCTTACGCCGAGGGGCCGCCTCAATGGATGGCCAAGGGGAAGTGGTTGTTGGTGTGGCGCTAATGCTGATAGGTGAAAACTCCCGCGTGGTTACTGACCTTGTGAAGGCGCGCCTTGATGAGCTTCGCCCCACGCTTCCAAAGGGCATAACCGTTGAACCCTTCTACGATCGCGCGGCACTGGTCGATCGCACGATTCGCACAGTGGCACGGAATCTTGCCGAAGGCGCCGCCTTGGTTGTTGTCGTGTTGCTCGTGTTGTTGGGAAACCTACGCGCTGGTTTGATAGTGGCGGTGACCATCCCGCTATCGATGCTGTTCGCAGTGATGATCATGCGAATGACCGGCGCCTCTGGAAACCTTATGAGTCTGGGTGCCGTTGACTTCGGCCTGATTGTGGACGCGGCGGTTATCATCGTTGAAAATGCCGTCCGTCGTTTAACAGAAGTGGGCGCGGCACGCGGCCAAGCCCCGACCGCCGACGAGCGATTGGTGATCGTCCAAGATGCAGCCATTGAGGTGCGCAGCGCCAGCGTATTTGGCGAAGCGATCATCGGCATTGTGTACCTACCAATTTTGGCATTGCGGGGTGTCGAAGGAAAGCTTTTCCATCCTATGGCGCAAACGGTGTTGTTCGCGCTGCTCGGCGCTTTCATCTTGTCGCTGACTGTAGTGCCTGTTTTATGCAGCTATTTTCTGCGACCAGAAAGGAACGAGCACGAAACGTGGGTCATGCGGCAGTTGCGGCGAGGCTACCTGCCCTTACTCAAGACGGCTCTCGCCAGGCCTTCGCGAACCTTGGGCGTCGGATTGGCACTGCTGGCCTTGGGAGCAGGTTTGTCGACCCGCCTAGGTGCGGAATTTGTTCCGCAACTGGACGAAGGCGATCTGCTACTTGAGGTCCGACGGCTACCCGGCGTGGCGCTGACAGAGTCAGTGGCCATGGACGTGCGCATCGAGCGCTCATTGGCTCACATCCCAGAGATCGAGCATGTCGTGGCACGCAACGGAGCACCAGAAGTGGCAACAGATCCGATGGGCATCGAACAGTCCGATGTCTACATCACTTTAAAACCCACCAGCAAGTGGCGCGACGGATTGACCAAGCTGGCGTTAGGTGAGGAGATTTCTGCAGCCGTGGAAAAGGACGTACCGGAAGTATCATTCGCGGTGTCGCAGCCAATTCAGATGCGTACCAACGAACTTGTGGCTGGTGTGCGCTCAGATGCGGCTGCACTGATCTACGGCCCCGACTTAGCAACACTGCAGGAGCTGGGCACACAGGTGCAAACGGCGTTTCAGGGTATTGACGGCGTCGTCGATGTGCGCGCGGAACAAACGGCGGGCCTCGCATATTTGCGGGTGCGCCCGGACCGCGCCCGGCTTGCACGCTACGGCTTGACCGTGCAGGACGTCAATATGGTGACAGAAACCATCGCTGTTGGTCGCAACGTTGGCACTGTGTTCGAAGGCGATCGGCGATTTGGCATGGTGGTTCGGAGCAACGCCGAGTTTAAAGGCAATCTCGATGTGTTTCGCTCGCTTCCGCTTAAATCAAGCTCGGGCCAGATGGTGCCGCTCGGTGACGTGGCGGAGGTGGCGATCGAAAGTGGGCCCGTGCTGGTGAACCGCGACAAACAATCGCGGCGAACGATCGTTGAATTCAACGTGCGCGGCCGGGATGTGGTTTCGGCGGTTGAGGACGCCCGTATGGCTTTAAATGCCAAGGTCCATTTGCCTACTGGTTACCGCATCGAATGGGGCGGGCAGTTTCAAAACTACGCCTCCGCACGCGCTCGACTGATGATTGTTGTTCCCTTGGCGTTGGCGTTGATTCTGTTTTTGCTGTGGTTGGCGTTCGATCGGGTTAAACCCAGCTTGCTGGTGTTTATCAACATACCCTTCGCGGCTATCGGAGGAGTTCTTTTCCTATGGCTCCGCGATATGCCGTTTAGCATCTCAGCTGGCGTCGGTTTTATCGCTCTATTCGGTGTCGCCGTGCTCAATGGCCTTGTACTCGTCTCGTTCTGCCTGCAACTCGAGGCTAAGGGCACGCCGCCGGCCGAGGCCATCGCGTCGGCCGCTCGCATGCGCTTGCGGCCTGTTCTGATGACGGCGTTCGTGGCGGCATTAGGGTTTGTTCCCATGGCTTTATCGCACTCGGCTGGAAGTGAAGTTCAACGGCCCTTGGCAACGGTGGTGATAGGCGGACTTATCACCGCAACCGCTTTGACGTTGCTGTTCTTTCCAACGGCCTACGAGGTGGCACACAATTTTCAACGAGGTTCGAAAAGGAAGCCAACATGAATGTACTCTTCCAAGCGCTCGGCCATGCGGCCTTTCCCTGTATCGCAACGCTGATTGCAGGCTTGGTTGCCCTGCGTAAAACGCCTGGTGAAAAAGCCCAAGGTTTCATTCAGCATTTCGCAGCGGGTGTCGTTCTGTCGGCAGCGGCGGGCGAAATTCTTCCCGAGATCAAAGCATCGCATTCTGCGTTTGAGCTGATCGTAGGATTCGCTGGAGGAGTTTTCGCAATGCTTGTCATCCGTGCACTGAGCGAAAGGGGCAATGAGAGTGAAGGCAAAAAGTCGCCCACGTCGCTCCTGATCACGGTTGCTATCGACATCTTTCTCGACGGCGCCCTGATTGGTCTGGGGTTCGCCGCCGGTCAGAAAACGGGTTTGCTGTTGACCGTTGCGCTAACTTTGGAACTCATGTTTTTAGGACTTTCAACGTCAACCACCCTGCTGCGCAATGGCGTCTCGAAAGGTCGCGTGATGCTTAACTTAGCCGCCCTCTGCGTGCTGCTTTTGATGGGAACCGGAGTTGGCGCAGGACTACTCGGTCTTTTACCTCATTCAGGCCTTGTCATCGCACTGTCGTTTGGCCTGGCTGCCTTGCTGTTCTTGGTCGTCGAAGAGCTTTTGGTTGAAGCTCACGAAGTGAAGGAAACCGCGT
Source organism: Deltaproteobacteria bacterium (assembly GCA_033763315.1). Taxonomy (GTDB): domain Bacteria; phylum Myxococcota_A; class Polyangia; order Fen-1088; family Fen-1088; genus JAGTJU01. The sequence continues at coordinate 217,162 of JANRKS010000031.1, read as the reverse complement.
GGAGTAGCGCTTCCTTCTTCGCGGGCTTTCTTTGTTTGACCGTTATCGAGATGAGCACATAAGCGAACCACAATGAATAAACACAAACTCGATCTGCAAATCATCCTTCCACAGGACGCGGCAGATTGCGACGCGTGCGTCAAGCGCCTGCTTGACACGGTTCGCGGTCGGTCTGGAATTGTGGATGCCCACATCGATTCCGCAGACACGGCGAAAACCAAGCTTTGCCTTCACTACGACCCTGCCATCGTCCGCCTGCAGGATGTGCAGGCCGTTGTGCACCGAGCAGGCGCCGAACTTTCCGAAAGATTCGAGCATCTTTCCATCCCTGTTGTTGGTCTACGCCACGAGCGTCAGGCCAACCTTGTCGAAGGGGTTTTCGCCAGACAAGTTGGTGTGTTGCATGCAGGCATTGCGTTCGGTGCGCGTCGGCTTTACATCGAGTTCGATCCGAAGCAGACGTCCCGCGAATCCTTGATGGCGGTTGCTGGCGCGGAAGGGATTTCGGCGGCGAAAACCCCCGCGGCTCCCCCACGAGCATCTGGTCATGACCATGATCACGACCACGACCACAGCAAGGAAAACGCACATGCGCATGAGCACGAACACGGCGGTCCGTTCGGTGAGCGTTCAGAATTGGTGTTTAGCCTCGGCTGCGGCGCCCTGACGGCTGTCGGGTGGGGCCTGGGAAGAGGGAGTGTACCGGCGATTGTTCCCACAGCGCTGTTCGCGGTGGCCTATGTCCTGGGCGCGTGGTTCACAGTGCAAGAAGTCGCGGTGGCCCTTCGAGCCAAGCGCTTTGAAATTGACTTTCTAATGTTGTTTGCCGCTGTGGGCGCCGCGGTGCTAGGGCAATGGTTCGAAGGCGCTCTGTTGCTATTCTTGTTTACTCTTGGCCACGCGCTTGAAGGCTACGCCATGGGGCGGGCACGAAAAGCAATTGAAGCGCTTTCGCAACTAGTACCCCAGACAGCCCTGCGGCTCGGACCTTCGCACGGCATAAAGGAAGTTCCGGTATCGGAACTGGTCGTTGGCGATACAATCATGGTCAAGCCCAACACACGTATTGCCGCCGATGGCTTTGTAGTCGCGGGCTCAAGTAGCGTCAATCAAGCACCCATCACAGGCGAAAGTGTTCCCGTCGATAAGATTCCCGTGCCCGATGCAAAGGTAGCGGCGGCAAACGCGTCTGCGTTGGCTCCTGAGAACCGTGTTTTCGCAGGTACGATAAACGGTGCTGCGGCGCTAACGATTCTGGTTACAAAAGCCGCCGCCGACAGCACCTTGGCACGCGTCGTAAAGATGGTTGCCGAGGCCGAAACGCAAAAGTCTGCAACGCAGCGGTTCACCGATCGATTTGAACGTGTTTTTGTTCCCGTCATTCTTGGCGTGGTCGTCTTGTTGCTGTTTGCCCCGTTTGTCATCGACGAGACATTCGCACACAGTTTCTACCGCGCGATGGCTGTGCTGGTCTCGGCCAGTCCTTGCGCTTTAGCGATCGCCACGCCTAGCGCGGTGCTTTCGGGCGTCGCGCGTGCGGCGCGCGGTGGCGTTCTCATCAAGGGCGGTGCACACCTCGAAACGTTGGGGGCGATCACTGCGATTGCTTTTGACAAAACGGGAACACTTACCGAAGGCAAGCCTCAGCTTACCGACGTGTTGCCTACTCAAGGCACGACCGAAACCGAACTGATGCAAACCGCGGTCGCGGTTGAAAGCCAGTCCGATCACCCCTTAGCTGCGGCCATTGTGAATGGAGCGGCAAGCCGACTGCCAGCAGAAATTGGCCGCCTGCGCGCGCTTAACGTTAAGGCGCTTGTGGGCTTTGGTGTTAAAGCCGAAATTGACGGCGCGACCGTCTTGCTGGGCAAGCCAGGCCTTTTCACTAACGACGGAGCTCTGCCTGACGAAGTTACAGAGGCCATCGGAAAGCTGCAGTCAAACGGCCGAACGGTCATGGTAGTTAAATCCGCCAACCGTTTCTTGGGCGTGCTGGGCCTTATGGACACCCCTCGCGATACCGCACGAGAGGTGATATCGGAATTGCACCGGCTGGGTATCAAGCAATCCATCATGCTGACGGGCGACAACCAAAGCGTGGCCGATGCTGTTGCAGGACAAGTGGGCATTCGCGTGGCGCGCGGCGACTTACTGCCAGAGCAGAAGGTTGCCGTGATAGTGCAGCTGGCGGGTTCGTCAACGGGTGTAGCGATGGTGGGTGATGGCGTCAACGATGCGCCTGCGATGGCCAATGCCACCGTGGGGATTGCGATGGGTGCTGGCGGATCGGATGTCGCCTTGGAGACGGCAGACATCGCTCTAATGGCCGACGATTTACGCGCTCTGCCTTTCGCCGTGGGCTTAAGCCGCGCTTCCCGTAGCATCATTCGCCAGAACCTTTGGGCCAGCCTTGGCATGGTGGCGATCTTGATCCCCGCAACAATTTTCGGATTTGCCGGCATTGGCGTTGCGGTGGCGCTTCACGAAGGCTCGACGCTGCTTGTGGTCGTAAACGCGTTGCGGCTTTTAGCTTATAAAGATCAAAGAGCGGCCAACCCGGGCGTGCGCAGTTGATGCCCCCCTTTGCTACACCGAAAACCGCCAGTCGCTCAGGGTTTGCGATCCCCGCGGAGTGGAATGCACACGATGCCACTTGGCTGGCGTTCCCTCATCGACGAAGCGATTGGCCAGGTAAAATCAGCTCGATTCGCTGGGTTTACGGGGAGATCATTAAACGGGTGGCGGTTGCCGAACGTGTTGCACTGTTAGTGAACGACGACAAAACGGAGGCCCACGCTAAAAGCGTGATTGCATCGGTTGGAGTCAATGAATCCGCAATCGATTGGATGCGTTGGCCTACGGACCGCAGTTGGATTCGAGATTTTGGTCCCATCTTTGTGCAGAAGGACGGAACCGCTCCGGATTTAGCAGTGGCGCACTTCGGCTTCAACGGTTGGGCAAAATATCCTGAGTTTCATAAAGATTACACCATTCCCCGGTTGGCGGCGCAGGCGCTTGAGCTGCGCTCCTTTCGATCTCAAGACCTGTTCCCGTCGTCTGCGGGCGATGTGGTTCTTGAGGGCGGCAGTATTGATGTGAACGGGAAGGGTTCAATCTTGGCCACTGAGGAATGCCTGCTTGATCCTAATGTTCAAGTCCGGAACCCAGGATTTAGCAAGTCGGATTGGGAGCTTACTTTCCGCGAATGCTTAGGCGCGCCAAACACGATTTGGTTGGGCAACGGCATCGCAGGGGATGACACCCACGGCCACGTTGATGACCTTGCCCGCTTTGTAAGTCCGACCACGATAGTTCTGTGCCAAGAGGCTGACGGCTCAGATGCGAATCACCGGCCGCTTGAAGAGAACCGTGAGCGGCTTGAACAAGCTCGGCTTCAAGACGGTAGTCGCCCGCAAGTCGTTCGCCTTCCAATGCCCGCGCCGCTTTTCTTTCGCGGTCAACGGCTGCCGGCCAGCTATGCCAATTTCTACATCTGTAACGCTGCGGTTCTTGTGCCAACGTTTAACGACCCCGCGGACAGAGCCGCCCTGGGTATCATCGCAGAACTGATCTCTGATCGCCCAGTCGTGGGGATTCACGCTACGGATCTCGTGCTCGGCCTCGGCACCCTTCACTGCCTATCCCAACAACAACCATCGCTCTAGCATCGGCCACACGAGCACTACGCTAGGCGATTGCGAAACACCGGCCAAGCTCGTGCGATCACGCGTGCAGCCGATCGCAGAAAGAGCGCTGCTACCACTGCCCCCGCTAGAATATCTGGCCAGGCTCGCCCCGTCAGTGAGACGCCTGCGGCGGCGATCAAGACTCCTAAATTCGCAAGAACGTCGTTCCGTGAGCACTCGAATGTGCTGCTCATGTTGACATCTGCGCGCCGGTGCCCCCACAGCAGAGCAAGACAAGTTAGGTTTGCAAACAGGGCCAGCGCGCCAAAGCCCGCCATGAGGCTGGACGTCGGCACCACTCCGTGACGAATTTTGTCAACGACTTCGACGGCGATCCCCAGTCCCAGAAACAGCATGGCACCGCCCTTCGCGATCGCGGCACCCCCTTTCCAAGCTGCCGACCGGTTGAGGGCATAAAGGCTCAGCACATAGACGAAAGCATCGCCCAGCATGTCAACGCTGTCAGCCATTAGCGCTGAGGAGCGAGCAGACAGTCCGGCGACAAACTCCACCACGAACATCAACACATTGATGGCCAACACAATCTGCAACACGCGCCGACGAGCCCCACGATCTAGCGCAGCAAGTTCATCTGCTTTCCCACCGCAGCACTCGTCCATGTACAGAGCATACCGTCACATAAATAGGCACGCTGCTTTTACATCAACTCTCTTCTTCAAACCTGCATCCGATGTTGATTGTTTGACATTGACTATTGGGGGACCGCGCACGCAGGCGCTACCACAGCCGCTCTTGGGAAGTAGCGTTTTTGCGCCCACAAGGCGACGTTTACCAACCCGATGAGCACCGGCACCTCCACCAGGGGACCAATGACGGCCGCGAGTGCTGCGCCGCTGTGAATGCCAAAGCTGGCAATTGCAACCGCGATGGCCAGCTCGAAGTTGTTGGACGCAGCAGTGAAAGAAAGTGTGACCGTTTGCTTGTAATCGGCGCCCACGCGTCGACTCATGAAGAACGACACCGCAAACATCACAACGAAGTAGATGAATAGCGGCACTGCGATGCGCAGTACGTCGAGCGGAAGCTGCACGATCGTTTCGCCCTTGAGCGAAAACATGACGACGATCGTGAACAGCAACGACGCGAGGGTAATAGGGCTGATGCGCGGTACGAAAGTCTTTTCGTACCATGGTCGCCCCTTCGCCCGGACGAGCACCTTACGCGTCAGGAACCCCAACGAGAAGGGCAAGCCAAGGTAGATGGCTACGCTTTTCGCTATCTCTGCGATGCTGATATGCACGATCGCGCTTTTCAGGCCCAACCACGTGGGCAGCAAGGTCGCAAAGAAATACGCGTACACCGAGAAAAACAGAACCTGGAAGATCGAATTAAGGGCAACCAGACCTGCGCAATATTCAGTATCGCCTTTGGCCAAATCGTTCCAGACGATGACCATGGCAATGCAGCGGGCAAGACCGATCAAAATCAGGCCAAGCATGTACTCGGGCTTGTCGTGCAGGAAGATCACCGCAAGGCCGAACATCAGAACTGGACCGATAACCCAGTTTTGAACCAAAGAAAGCGCCAACACCCGCTTGTTGCGAAACACTTCCCCTAGTTCTTCGTAACGGACCTTGGCGAGGGGTGGGTACATCATCAGAACGAGGCCAATGGCGATCGGAATCGATGTTGTTCCCACACTCATGTTGTTCAACGCCTGGGTGAAGCCCGGCGCAACAAGACCCAGCCCCACACCGAAACCCATCGCCAGGAAGATCCAGAGCGTCAGATAGCGATCAAGGAAGGACAGTTTTCGAAGCAAACCAGCATCAGAAGTCATGATTCATTCACATTCCAGCGATCAATACTTTGAGACGCCGCATGGCACGAGGCTCTATGCAGTAACAAACACGCGGACCGTCCACGTCACCGCGAATAAGCCCGGCCTCCTTAAGCACCTTTAAGTGTTGCGAAACCGTTGACTGGGCCAGAGGCAACTCGTCCACAATGTCACCGCATACGCACGAAGTTTTCGTGGTCAAAAGCCGCAGGATCTGAACGCGCGCCGGGTGGCCAATGGCCTTAGCCAAGGTCGCCAGCTCTTCGTCAGCTTCTGGACCCTCCACCGGGCGAAGGTCGGGTTGCGAACTGGGGGCGGGACAACAAACTCCAGGCGAGGTCTCAGTCATCGTAGAAGTACGATTAGCAAACTACCCCTCATCGTCAACTAAAGACCCTCTTCCCGCTTAAACCGCGTAAGCATTTCGCGAATCGTGTCCCGGGCGGTGCGGAAGCGGGCCAACATTTCGTCACGCGGAAGGGAAGCATCTTTGCTGGCCGGGTCAGGAATGGGCCAATGCAGGCGGCGCGCCTGGCCCAGGAAGACGGGGCAGACCTCTTCGGTGCACAGGGTAATGACTGTTCCTACCGTAGATGGATCGATCGACTGAACCGATTTAGAGTGCTGAGTTTCTAGATTGACGCCAAGCTCACGCATCACTTCGATGGCATAGGGATTCACTTTGGTTGGTTCACTGCCTGCGCTCTGCACAGAAACGTCGCTGCTGAACAACCACCGCGCCAGACCCTCGGCCATTTGGCTTCGTGCCGAGTTGGCAACACACAGAAAAAGGATGCTCTTCATGCGGGCGAGCCTATCGGAATAATACGATTTAGCAACTCGTGCGCACGAAGGCTAATTCAGAGTTTCACAGGCGTCGTGGGCGTCTTCCGCTCACTGTATCGGTCCACAAGCGCGGGAGCCACCTCACGGGTGAGGACAGTGAACCTATAGAGTTCCTCCATCACATCCACGAGGCGATCGTAATAGGGTGACGGTTTCATCCGTCCAGCAGCGTCAAACTCTTCGAACGCTTTTGGCACTGACGATTGATTCGGGATTGTGATCATGCGCATCCACCGTCCTAGAACACGCAGCGCGTTTACAGTGTTGAACGATTGCGAGCCAGCATTGACTTGCATCACGGCCAAGGTGCGCCCTTGCGTAGGACGTACGCCACCAGATTCAAGCGGCAGCCAATCGATCTGGCTTTTGAATATTCCGGTGGGCGAGCCGTGCCGTTCAGGGCTGCACCAAACCTGGCCTTCGGACCACAATGAAGCCTCCAGCAACTCAACCACCTTGGGGTGGTCTTTCGGTGCGCCATCTGGTTGAGGTAAACCGCGCGGATCATAAATACGCGTCTCGCCTCCCATCCGCCTCAATAACCGGGCAGCTTCTTCCACGAGAAGTCGGCTGAATGATCTCTCCCGAAGAGAGCCATAAAGCAGCAAAAATCTGGGAGCGTGGGCGAACCTTTGTTCGGGTTGAAGCTGCGATAAGGAAGGAACTCGGAACACAGCTTCATTGAGCGCGGGGAAAGCGTCGGGGGCATCGTGAGGTTCGTCCATGTCAAAGGCTCTTGCCGAGAGTGTAGCTAATGAGTTTTACTTGCGAGCTAGCCCGCTAGTGCGCGCGGCGCTAGGCGACAAGGTGCGCCCCCGAGGGCTGGCGCCATTCGAACAGGGAAAACTCCGCACTGTGAGGGATGCTGGGTTTCTACGTCCTTTACGCGCGCACTCGCAACGCCGCGAATAGCGATCAACGCACCTCTGTCGGGAATCCGGCGACCTGTTAACCGCTCGGGCCGTTAACCGAGAAAGGTCGATTCGAAAACCGTCGCTGCTGTACTTGCAGGCGGGACACGCCCGTCCCGCTTGCCCACCCACGGATCCGCGCCACAACAGAGAACATCCAGATCAACGCGCGGCTGTGTTAACTCTCTCCATTTTTCTCCGCGCGAGAAATGCGCAAACGGAGAGAGATTCACCGCCCCACCCCGCCCCCAACACCCGCGAAAGCACGGCTCATTCTCCGTGGAGAGCGCGGGCCCAAAAGCGCCGCAATCGAATCTCTCCAAAACTCCGCGGAAAACTACGAATCATCATTCTCTCACAGCGCCCCTCGCGTTAACCGCAAGGTCGGCGTTTCGGTTTTCGGGAACAGATGGCTCCGGAGGTAGGGTTCGAACCTACGACCAGTCGGTTAACAGCCGACTGCTCTGCCACTGAGCTACTCCGGAATAGGGAGCGTGATTATGTTTCTTTTCAGCGATCAGTCAAGCTTGGCGTGGGTGGATTTTTTTGGGGGCCAGGGCGCCAGTGAAGGACGCGGGCGGCATTCTCGAAGTACAGCTTCTTAAGAACGGCGTCTGGCAGGCCCAAACCGTCGATCCTCCAGCGGCCCTGGATGGCGGTCGGGTGCTCAAAGTTCTTTTCGTTGGTCTCGAAATACCTGTAGGTCTGCTCAAAGAAACGGGATTCGTCGGCCAAAGTGGGCGGTTCGGCGCCATTTGACCCGTACATCATTTCGTCCTGCGTGGGGCCCACGGCCGTGTCTGTGGCGAACAGGATGCGGTCCTGGTACTTGATGAAGAAGGCGCGCATCTGCTCGGCGCTGTGGCGGCCAATGGCCGGCACCCGCGCGGCGGTGTCGATGAAAAGGTTGGGGTATTTGTCGAGCATCGCGGCCACCCGCTGGGGCTCTTCAGGAGCGTTCCCAAAGTGAACGCCGATGAAGGTGGTTTTGGGGTGGCGGGCCACGCGGTGCTCGAACTGCAGCAGCAACTCCTGCCACGAAGGCACCGGCTCGCCGTGCAGCGACCAACCGGGATGGGCCTTCAACTCATCGAGGCGTTCATTGGATTCGTCGGGCTTTTCCCAGAACGCCTTTGGATCTCCCGTGTGAATGGCCACCGGCATGCCCAGCTCGCCCGCCTTCTCGAACAAAGGATCCAAGCCTGGGTCGTCGACGGCCAACAGCGTTTGCATGTCGGGCGCCGGGTAACCCAGGCCCAGGCCCTTCGTGATCTTCAAGCCGATGGCGCCCAGCCGTTTGCCCTCTGCCAGTTGCTCGGCCATCGCGGCGCCATAGCTGTTGGGGAAGTTCTTCACGGCGGCCACAAACGACGGGGTCATGAACACCGCCACGCGGCCGTTTGTCTTGGCCGCCGCCTCCAGTTGCATCTCAAGCGCGTGCCGAGGCGGGCCTGGGTGCATGCCCGAAAGATTGATGGCGCCATCAATGCCCCAGCGATCCATCAGAGCCAGCGTGCGGTCCACAGCGCGTGGATCCAGGTGCATGTGCGTGTCGATGCGGGCGAACCCATGCACCGCTTTTGGAAACCGCGGCTGCGTTTTGGTGCACCCCGCGCCAAGCGCAAGCAGCACGCCGAGGGCGCCAGCCGAGATTGCCTTGCATCGCCCGCGCCGCTGCATTGTGCACACCCTCGAATTAAGGGGCTGGCGCGCTTTCAGGGGCCGCCGGAGCTTCTACACCTGCGGGCTCTGCGGGTGCCGCGGGCTCCGCCGCTGTTTTGCGCAGCTTCAATGTCAAGGTGAGCAGGTATTCGTTTCTCACCTTGGTCCACGGATCCGAAGCGCTGATCATGCGCTCAGCGGATTCAAATCCCTCTTTGCGCACGGAGATCGCATAAGGGCGGGTGGAATCGAAGATGCGCCGTTGGAACGGCGTTTGGCCTTCCAACTCGCCGTCAAGGTAAACATCAGCGCCAGGCGGCGTGGACCGCACGCGCAGCCAATACACGGCATCGGCGTCAGGCTCGGCGGGCACAGGCGCGGCCGCCGCTGGCTTGGGCGCAGGGGCCACAGGCCGCGGGGCGGGACGCACGGCCACCACAGGTTTGGCCGCAATGGGCTTGGCGGGCTTGGGCGCTTCCGGTGCCACAGGGGCCACCTTCGCGGCCATTGGCTTAGGGTCAGGCGGTGCGGGAGCGGGCTCGGGCGCGGCAGCGGGTGCCTCGGCGGCGGCCGCGGGTTCCGGGGCCGCGGGTTCCGCAACCGGTGGTGGAGCGGCTTTGGGGACCTCTGCGGCGGGGGCAGGCGGTTCGGGAGCCGGTGGGGCCAGGTTGGCAACGGGTGGGTTTGGCCGCTGGCTGTCCACGTAGTTGGTTACGGCGAAAACACCCGCGGCAACAGCCACGCCACCAAACACAAGCCACAACACCGGCCGGCGCTTTTGAACTCGAAATTCGGTGGTTTCCACCTTCCGCGCGATCATGCTCGCGCCCGGCACCGGGGTCACGCGTGGACCCCGACCGGTAGATTCAACGCGGCCAAACTCGTCCGCAGCGGGCATGAGGGGTGATGATTCCCCTGGCTCCGGCAATTGCTCACCCTCAAACAGGTCCAGCAACACAGGCATTGAGGGGAAGCTCTTGGTCGCCACTTCAGGTGGCGAGGCCGCCGGTTGCGTGGCCAGCTCGGGACGCGTGGGCTGCTGATGAACGATGGCTTCACGGTTGGCGCCAACGCCTTCACCAAACCCGTCACCGAAACCTTCTTGTGCCGCCAAAGTTTGGCCACGCACGGTCGTGGTCTTCTCGTCCATCTCGTCGAAACGCGGAAGATCTTCGACGATTTCTGTTTTCTCGCTGGACCAAGCGCTGGCCGCCGGGGAGGGCTGCGGAGGAGGATCGACAACGGCGGGGCGGCTGCCCGTGGGTCGATTGACCACCGGACCGCTGCGGGCGCCTGAACGCAAATCCGCCAGCGGCACACCAGGAACCGGCGTGGGACGTGAAAACACAGACGGTGGCGGCGTCACTGGCACCGGAGGCGGCGTGGCCCGACGAAGTAAATCGGGGGCGGGCGTCACACCACGGGTGGGCTCGGCCCGCAAGCCGGCTTCCGCCGAGCGGGTTGGCTCTTGCCCAAACGCCATCGTGGACGAGAAAGCCGCGCCACCGGCCCCCCGTGTGACGTCCGTGCCGAAGGCCGGCGTGGGCGATCGATTGGGAAGACTTTGCGGGGTTCGCACAACGCTGCCCCCCGGCCCCAAGACAGGCGCCGCGGCGTTGCCCAACGTCTTCGAGGGAGCAAAAGGTTGGGGGCTGGTTTCTGTGCCCAGCGCCGGCGTTGATCGGCGCAAGGCCTCTGCTGGAGGCGGGGTCAGGCGGGTGCGGTCGCGGTCGGGCAGCGTGGGCGTTGGCTGGGGCGGCCGCGGCAACGACATTTGCGGGTTCGAAAGGCTGGAGGCGTAGGGCTTCGAAGGCGCCGGGCCCGAAGGGCTGGGAATGGGCGCCGTATAGCCAGGCACCGATGGCTGCACCGACGAAGGTCGAGGCACAGGCATATCCTGCACGATTTGGCCGTCGGGCGTCAGCCGCACCTTTGCCGTGGCGTCCGAGGGCGCGCTTGCCAAAGAGGCGCCACCAAACGGCCCGTCAGGGATGGGCGTGGGGCCCCGCATCGGTGGCTTGCCGGATTTTTCGCGCGCGGCTTTCGCCTCCAAAATGCGCGACAACTTCATGCGGCTTTCGTCATTAAGGACATCGAAGCGGATGCCCATGCCGGGGTTGCCGCCCGTTTCCCCTTCAGGCTGCCGCACCCAAACGATGGTTCCTTCGCCGTTGAGAACGGGGACGCCATTCATCAACGAAAACGCAAACACCACACGCGTGCCCACCGCCAACGGCTGGCGAGAACGAATGAAGATCCCGCCAGGACTTACATCCGTGCCGTAACGTTCAACAAAACCTTCCAGATCTTCACTGCGAAACTTGATTCGCAATTGAAGCTTTGCCCCGTCGCTATTTCCTGATTGAACCATCAGCGGTCGCCCGATCGCCAGGCCCCTGGTATACGCCCACGGGGATGGCGCTTCAACAATACTACGCACTTGGCGCGGCTGTGAGGATTACCCGAACGATTCAGCAACGAAGATCACCCCGGCGCCATCGTTTCGCGTGCCTGGTGGCGTCGACGCTGTCGCTCCTGGGGTGCCCGGGCCTATCGGCTGCGGGGCACGCGGCCACGCCCGATCCATTGGTGGCGGCCCACGGCGCCGTGGCCTCCGATCATCCCGAGGCCTCAAAAGCCGGCGTGGTGATGTTGAAAGCAGGAGGCAACGCGATCGACGCCGCGTGTGCCACGGCGCTGGCCTTGGGGGTGGTGAACCCCCATGGCTCCGGTATCGGCGGTGGAGGTTTTGCGGTGATCTACCTGGCCAAGGAAAAGCAGGTTCACGTGCTCGATTTTCGCGAACGTGCGCCTGCGGCCATCACGCCCGCGATGTTCTTCAAGGACGGCAAGCCTGACCCGAAGCTATCCCGCCAGGGCGGGTTGGCGGTGGGGGTGCCGGGCGAGGTGTTGGGGCTTTCGGAAATGGTGAAACGTTGGGGCAAGCTGCCGTTTTCCCGTTGTGTCGCGCCGGCTGAAAAGCTTACGCAAGGCGTGGCGGCCACGCCGCGGGTGGCTTGGATGATCAACGACGTGATGTCGAAGGATCCGTTCATCAACCAAGTGTTCACGTTCAAAGGGCCGGTAAAGCCTGGCGATCGATTGCGCCGGCCGGTGTTGGGGCGCACGCTGGCGTTGCTGCGCCAAAAGGGCCCGAAAGTGTTTTACCAGGGCGCGATCGGCGAAGACATCGCTGCCACCGTGCGCGCCGCCGGTGGTGTGATGACCGCCGAAGACTTGCGCAACTACACCGTCAGCGACCGTGAGCCCGTCACCACGACCTATCGTGGTTTACGGATCGTTACAATGCCGCCCTCGTCGTCGGGTGGCACCGTGGTGGCCACGGCGTTGGCGATCCTGGAACGCATAGCTGCCAAGCCCAGGGAGCTCGGGCACAACTCCTCTGCCTATCTGCACGCTTTGGCCGAAGCGCTCAAGCACGGATTCGCCGATCGCGCGCGCCACTTGGGCGACAGCGATTTCGTAAAAGTGCCGCTCGATAAGTTGTTGGCGCCCGCCTATCAGGCGGAGCTTGCGGCGCGCTTCAAACCCGATTCCGTGTTGCCCAGCGCCCAGTATGGCAGGCCGGGTGAAAGCCCCACCGTGCCCAATGATGGCGGCACCGCACACCTTTCCGTGATCGACGAAGAAGGCAACGCCGTGGCGTTGACCACCACGGTGAACCTTTGGTTTGGCGCGCACCTGGTCAGCGAACGGTACGGCATCGTGCTCAACAACCAGATGGATGATTTTGCAATGAAGCCGGGCGTGGAAAATGCCTTTCGTTTGTTGGGCACCGAGAAGAACGCCGTGGCGCCACACAAGCGCCCGTTATCATCGATGACGCCCACGTTGGTGTTCGATGACAAGGGAGTAAAGATAGCCGTGGGCGGCGCGGGCGGCCCCACGATCATCAGCGGCACGTTGCAGGTGTTGCTCAACATCGTGGACTTTGGCATGGACGCCCAAGCGGCGTCGTCGGCGCCGCGCATCCACCACCAGTGGATGCCTGAGCTGTTGATGTACGAACCGGAACTGCCCGTGGACGTCATCAAGGCGCTTGAAAAGCGCGGGCACAAAACGCAGCCGCGCGATCAACTGACGAAGGTGAACGTGGTGGTGCGCACCGATAAGGGCTTCGAGGCCGCGGCCGAAGTGCGTGGCGACGGCTTGCCCGCAGGCTTGTGACGTCGTCGTGAAGACGACGTTGTTTTGTGGCGCGGTTTGCACGAAACTATAGGGGCTTTGCCAATAGCCACGCCCTCGATCAAAAAGATACTCATTGCCAACCGTGGGGAGATCGCCTGCCGGGTGATGCGCGCTTGCCGCGACATGGGCATCGCCACGGTGGCGGTTTATTCCGAAGCCGACGCGAAGGCGGTGTTCGTTTCGCAGGCCGATGAGGCCGTGCCGATTGGCCCGGCGCCTGCGCGAGACAGCTATCTGCGCGCGGATAAGATCATCGACGCCGCCAAACAAACGGGCGCCGACGCCATCCATCCTGGCTACGGCTTTTTATCTGAGAACGCAGATTTCGCCGAAGCGTGCGCGGCCGCGGGCATCACATTCATCGGGCCCTCGCCGCATGCGATTCGCGCGATGGGCGGCAAAACGTCGGCGCGCATGGTGATGCAAGCGGCAGGCGTGCCTGTGGTGCCCGGCGACAACGGACCGCACGGCCGCGGCTTCGAAACCCCGGCGCAGGCAAAGGAGGCCGCGGCACGCATTGGGTACCCCGTGATGTTGAAGGCGGCCGCGGGTGGTGGCGGGCGTGGCATGCGCTTGGTGTTTGACGAAGAAAAGCTTGAAGCCGCGTTGGCCGCCGCCCAACGCGAGGCCAAGGCTGCCTTCGGTGACGACGCGGTCTATCTGGAAAAAGCGATCGTGCGTGCCCGCCACATCGAGATTCAAGTCTTCGGCGATCAGCATGGCAACGTGGTTCATCTTTACGAACGCGATTGTTCCGTGCAGCGGCGCAATCAAAAAGTCATCGAAGAATCGCCCTCGCCTGCCGTGACCGAAGACATCCGACAGAAGATGGGCGCGGTGGCTGTGGCCGCGGCTAAATCGGTGAACTATGTGGGCGCCGGTACGATCGAGATGTTGTTCGATGCTGACAGCGGTCACTTCTATTTTTTGGAGATGAACACGCGTCTGCAGGTTGAGCATCCGGTCACCGAATTGGTGACGGGGCAAGATCTGGTGCGTTGGCAAATTGATGTGGCCCGCGGGCTGCCCTTGCCGCTGTCGCAAGAGCAAATCCCACGCCACGGCGCCGCTATTGAATGCCGCGTTTATGCGGAAGACGCGGTGAAGTTTCTGCCTTCGCCTGGCACCATCACAAGCCTCACGGTGCCGTCAGGACCGGGTGTGCGAGATGATTCGGGCGTAATAGCCGGCAGCGTGATCAGCGTGTATTACGATCCCATGATCTCAAAGCTGTGTACATGGGGCAGCACCCGCACGGAAGCCATCGAGCGCATGCGCCGCGCCTTGGATGAGTACCATGTGGGGGGCATCAAAACGAACCTCGCCTTTCACCGGCTGGTGATGCAGAACGCAGCCTTCATCAATGGCCACTACGACACGGGCTTCATTGATAAACACAAAGCTGAGCTGACACCGCCGCCGCCCACCGACGCGCAGGTGCAACAAGCGGCGATCGCCGCGGCCGCCCACGCCGCGAGCGCAGCCGTGGAGCCGACGGCCGCCGCGGCCACGACGGAAGGCATATCACCTTGGCGCCAAGAAAAACTTAAAAGCTAGGTGAATCATGACGGACCACCCTGCACTGCAAGCGGCATTGATGTATTTCCAAGCCGGTAACTTCGCCGCCGCGAAACGAGAGATCGCAAAGGCGGTTGCGTCGATGCCCGCAGAGCCTTCGCATGAGCTCGAAGCCGATGCCCAGCGGTTGCGCCAAGCGATGGCCTCTGATCCTTGGGCCCGGAGGTTGGCCATCGCTGCCGCGCTTCTGATCGCTGCGTTGGCCATAAATTATGTGGGTTAAGTCCACCACCGTTTTTGCCTGCGTGCTGATGGCAACGGCAGCGCACGCGCAGGGCGCCGCCACCTACGGCCTGGCTGGCAACGACACGCGCGACATCGTCACAACGGCAGGATTCACCACCGCGTGGGTGTTGGCTGAAACGGCATTCAAAAAGCCTTTGTCGCCCGAGGACTGTCGTTGGTGTAGCGCCAACGGATTCGACGCGTGGGTTCGTGGTGGACTTAAATGGGATCACTCAACCACAGCGGCCAAGCTAAGCGACGTGGGATTGTTGATGGCCACCGTCAATGGCTTTGGGGCGTTGGCGTTGGCCGCGGCTGTGGATCATGAAGGCGCCGATTATCTGCACAACAGCCTTTATGTTTTGCAAAGCGTGAGCGTCACGATGACGTTCGCGAACGTTGTGAAAGTGCTGGTGGCGCGGCAACGACCTGCCATTCATTACGAAAGCGATTTTGCCAGCCACGTTTCGTCATCCGAACAGAACCTCTCGTTTTTCTCGGGCCACAGCGCGTTCACGTTTGCCTTTGCAAGCGCCGCCGGCAGCGTGGCTTCGCTGCGTGGCTACCGGCACGCGAAATGGGTGTGGGCCGGTGGCTTGGCGATCGCTGCTCTTACGGCCTACGCGCGCGTTGGCGCCGACGCCCATTACACCACCGATGTGCTGGTGGGCGGCGCGGTCGGGGCAGGCCTAGGCAGCGCGCTGCCACACTGGTTGCACCCACGCACCACCGCCAGGCCCTCCGAGCGGCAAGCAGCGATCACATGGCAACCAACGCTCATGCCTGCCGATCGTGACGGCGCCGTCGTTGGCGTGCATGGTTCCTTTTGACCGTTGCAAAGCGATCCAGCGCACGTGAGGCGCGGCGTTCACTGGGGCGACGCTCGCTTTTGCCGCAGCGTTTGTCGGATACTGCCGGCATGGCTTCACCCACAGACGAGATGCAACCCGATCGTCGAGACGCGATGGCTGCGATGTTCAAGCTGGGTGCCGCGGCGCTGTTGCCGGGTGTGCTTCCCGCTTGTGCGTCGCCGCAGCGTCCAGCTGGTTTCGCCGCCGCACAGTCGGGCGTCGTTGCTCACGAAAACACGCGACCGGGCACACGCGACTGGCTGCTCACCAACCCCGCTTTGGACGCGGCCACCAAGTACCGCAGCCCCGGCATTGAAGGCTATGCTTCAGTAACGTCCGCCGCGGCGGGTGATGAAGTGCAGCTGTTCGTGAGCACGAATCCGGTCGCCACATTTGAGATCGACATCTTTCGCATGGGTTACTACGGCGGCGCCGGCGCGCGGTTGGTGCAAAAACTTGGGCCCTTCACCGGGCGTGTGCAGGAGGATCCAAGCGAGGGCCCAGGCCGTGTGCGCGAATGCCGTTGGGAGAGCAGCACGAAGTTCACAATTCCCAAGGATTGGTGCAGCGGCGTCTACTTGGCGAAGCTCCGCGCTTCATCCGGCTGCGACAGCTTCATTACGTTTGTGGTCCGCGACCAACGCAAAGTGGATTGTTTGGTGCAGGTATCGGACACCACGTGGCAGGCCTATAACCGTTGGCCACAGCAACACTCGCTGTATGACGACGGCCACGATCCATGGTTTTGGGGTGCTGGTTCGCGCGTGACTTTCGATCGTCCTTATGGACGGTATTGCCAATTCGGGTTGCCCCCACAATCACAGGGTTCGGGTGAATTCTTGTTGTGGGAGTTTCCCACCGTGTTTTGGCTTGAATCGCAGGGCTTCGACGTTAGCTACATCAGCAACCTGGACGTGCATGAAAACGCCCCCTCGTTGTTGCGTGGCAAGGGCCTTATATCGATGGGGCACGACGAGTATTACTCGTTGCCTATGTTCTATGGGCTCAAGTCCGCAATTGCGCAGGGCCTGTCCGTGGCCTTCCTTTCGGGCAACACGTGTTGTGGTTTGATAGATGTGGGGCCCGCCAGCGATGGGCGCCCCAACCGCACATTCAGCCGCATTGATCGCTATGGGCCGCGTGATGACAAAGGCGATTCAGTGTTCGTAAAGATGAGCACGCTGCCGCGCACGGCGCCCAATGAAGCGTCACTGGTGGGCGCACGTAGCACGGGGCCAATCATGGGGGGCGCCGCTTGGACGTGTCGCAAACCGAACCACTGGTTGTTTGCTGGCACCGGCATGAAAGAAGGCGATGGCGTGCCTGGCCTCGTCGGGTGGGAGTTTCATGGCGATCCGGCCACCGACATTCCCGGTCTTGAAGTGGTGGCAGGTGGGCCTACGCAAGGTCCCGCGGGTCCCAGCGAATACGCCGCCACCGTTTATCCGGGCCCGCATGGCAACATCGTGTTCAACGCTGCCACGTGTTGGTGGTCCGACGGTTTGGCTGAACCACCCGGTCACACGCGTCCCAAAGAATACGAGACGCGCTTTGGTCCCGACAAACGGGTTCAGCAAATCACGCGCAATCTGATCGAACGGATGAAGGGCGCTTAAGAACTTGGGCGCAGCTTATTTGCGCGGGTGGGGATCGTCGACATTGTTGGGTGGCTCGCGCGTGGCCTCAAGCTCAGCGATGCGCCGCTTCACCACATCCGTACGCGGGGACTTCGGCACCTTCTTCAAATACGCGCGGTAGTAATGAAGCGCGTCGGGATATTTTTCGGCCATGCGGTATGACTGGGCCAAGTTGTAAAGCAACACGGGATCGCCTGACAGTTCGTAGGCGGCTTCAAATTCGGGGATCGACTCCATGTAGCGACGCAAATCGTAAAGGCGTTGGCCTTTCTCGAAACGCCGCCGCGCTTTGGCCAAATCGTCAGTCTCCGAACCGGCGGCCGGAGACGCGAGGGTGCCGATGCCGTCGGGCTTCTCTGTTCCGGCGGGTGGCGGGGGCGTGGGTGCGGTGGCAGCGACCGGTGCTGGAGCAACGGCAGGTGCGGGTGCAGGCACAGGGGCAGCGGCGGGCGTTGCCGCCAACGCAGCACCTGCGGCATCCACTCTTACGGCCTGCGCCTTCAGCGCGACTCCCGCAATAATGTTCCCTGCACCACATTGAAATTCCGTCGCGCTCTTGAACTCATTGTTCTTGTAGTTCGAGCGGATGTTCACCAACGCGGTGGCCCCGCGCTTGCGTGCGGCGTTCTGAAGAGACTTAAGCGACGTTAAGAACACCCATTGGCATGCCTCTTCATCTGACTTGCCGATCGCGCTCGTCTTGTTGCTGGTGCGCAGCTCCCCAAGGTCTACGGCACCCGTGGGGCCCGCCGTGTCGCCGAAGTACATCGGCATGGGCGGCAGGCCTGCGCGGGCGCCCCAGGTGGATATCGCCTTCTCAATCGAATAGCTGTTGATGTCGTCGCGTGCCGAGGCGACGGCGGGCCCCATGATCAAGGCCGCCACAAACGTGCATGCCCCAACCGAACGTGCGGCCCACGCAAACAAGTCGTTGTTGTTTCGCATTTTTCTTCGGATCCCGTGAGGCGACCATACGGCCACAGCGGCCCGCTGCCTAGAGGATGCGCACAAATGACGCGATCGCAAAGGCCCGATTTCGGGCATGTGAAACCACGCGCGCGACGAATGTGAACGGGGTCGTGAAAACGGCTGGCGGAGGCCGCCTGCATGTGCGACTTTACGCCCGCCTCCCCCTCCCCCGGTCCCTGCGGGCATCCTTGACGCCGCATGGCGGATTTGGTACGCGAGGCCCCTCAAGCCATGACACCAGCATTTCTCACATCCCTGCTCGATGCCACGCAAACGGTGGCCCTTGGTGTTGCGGCGCCACAAGCGGCTGAGTCACAACTGCTTGACGTCGACGGCACTGTGTTCGTGATGTTGGGCCTATTCCTCGTGATGTTGGCCGTACTCACGCCGCTGCTGTGGAAGCCTTACCTAAAGATCAAAGCCGAACGCAGCACCCGCGTGGATGGTTACCGCGCCGAAGCTGAAAAGATGGCTTTGAACGCTCAAGCGCAATTCGACAAAGTTGAAAAAGAGTTGGCCGCCGCTCGTCGCGAAGGCGCGGGCTCGTTGGCGGTGGCGCGCAGTGAAGCGCAAGCGCGCGAGCAAACGGTGTTGGCCGAAGCGCACGCCAAAGCCAGGGCCGTCCTGACGGAAGCCAAGGCGAAATTGGATGCGGCGTTGGCGGCTCAGAAAGCCAACCTCAACCAGCGTGCCGAAAGCTTGGGCCGCGAAGCCGCAAGCAAGGTTCTGGGACGGAGCGTATCTTAATGACGAAGAACACCACGCCAACAAACTGGGCTGCCCGAATCGCTGGCGCCGTGACCATCGCTTGTGTGGCCGCGCTGCCCGCTTTGGCTTGGGCGCAAGAGCACGCCACTCACGGTGAACATGGCGGCCATGGCACCCCCAGCATCGATGGCAAAGCGCTGGCCTTGCAGCTGTTCAATTTCGGGGTGCTTCTGTTTATCTTGATCAAGTTCGGAGGCAGCGCCATCAATAAGTCGCTGCGGAGCCGCCACGACAAAATGAAGGCGGATCTCGATGAGGCGCAACGTCTGCGCGCCGAGGCCGAGACGCGGCTTAAAACGCAAGAGGCACGCCTCGCGAACCTGCAACAAGAACTTACCGATCTTCGCCAATCCATGAAGGATTCCGCGGAAGCCGAAAAGCGCCGGTTGATCGAGGTGGCCGAAGCCCGGGCCCAGCGCATCGAAGAGGAGACGCGCTTCTTGCTGGATCAGCAAGTCAAACAGGCCGAGCAAAACTTCAAAGCCGAAGTCGCCAACGCGGCCGCTCGCATCGCCGAAGAAATCGTTCGGCGCTCGGTCAACACGTCCGACCAACAACGATTGGTGTCGAGCTTTGTCACTGACATCGCGGCCCCCGCGCAAAGGAACGCATAATGGCCTCGCTTTCAGGATCGGTTTCGCGTCGCTACGCTCGCGCGCTGTTTCAAATGGGCAGCGACAACGGCCGCTTTGAGGCCTACGGCAACGAGCTGGGTGAAATCGCCAAGCTGGTCAACAGTTCGTCCGAGCTGCGCCAGGCGCTCACCAACCCGGTGGTCAAAGAATCGCAGAAGCGTTCCATCTTAGAGTCGTTGTTGCCGCGCGTGGGCGCCAGCGCCGAGGTGCAGCGGTTTGTGCTGCTGTTGCTCGATCGCGGTCGCCTCACGGAGCTCACGCGCATCGCCGGCGATTATCAGCGTCTCACCGACGAACGGCTGGGCCGCGTGCGCGGCACGGTCACTTCAGCCACACCGCTTGATGGCGCAGCTTTTGAAGACATTCGCCAGGCGCTTGCTAAACGCACAGGCAAACAAGTGATTCTTGAAGCCAAAGTGGATCCCGAACTTCTGGGCGGCATCGTTGCCCAAGTAGGTGACCTGGTCCTGGATGGCAGCTTGCGCAGCCGCCTGCAAAACCTATCTCGCAAACTCTTGAACTAGGAACGCTCCGATGCAGATTCGCGCCGAAGAAATCAGCCAAATCATCCGCAAAGAGATCGAAAACTTCGATCAAAAAGTGGAGGTCACGGAAACAGGCACGGTGCTTGAGACCGGCGACGGTATCGCACGCGTTTACGGCTTGGAAAACGCGATGGCGGGCGAATTGCTCGACTTCGGCCACGACGTGGTCGGCTTGGTGCTGAACCTCGAAGAAGACAACGTCGGTTGCGCGCTTTTGGGCGAGTTCCAAAAGATCAAAGAAGGCGCCACGGTCAAGCGCACAGGCAAGATCGCGCAGGTTCCCGTGGGCGACGCCCTTATGGGCCGCGTGGTGAACGCGCTCGGCGAGCCGATCGACGGCAAGGGACCGCTCGACACCAAAGAGTTCCGTAAGATCGAACTTAAGGCACCAGGCGTTATCGCGCGTAAGCCCGTGCATGAACCAATGCAAACGGGCCTCAAGGCCATCGACGCGATGATCCCGATCGGCCGTGGCCAACGCGAGCTCATCATCGGCGACCGCCAAACCGGCAAGACCGCGGTGGCGATCGACACCATCATCAACCAAAAAGGCCAGGGCGTTCACTGCTTCTACGTGGCGATCGGCCAGAAGCAGTCGACCGTTGCCTCGGTGGTTGAGAAGTTGCGCGAGCATGGCGCGATGGCGTTCACCACCATCATCGCGGCCACGGCTTCTGAATCAGCCCCGCTGCAATTCTTGGCGCCTTACACGGGCGTCGCGATGGCCGAGTACTACCGCGACAGCGGCCGCCACGCGCTGATTGTTTACGACGATTTGTCAAAGCAGGCCGTGGCTTACCGCCAGCTTTCCTTGCTGTTGCGCCGCCCACCCGGCCGCGAAGCTTACCCTGGCGACGTGTTCTATTTGCACAGCCGTTTGCTTGAGCGCGCATGCAAAGTCTCTGACGAATTGGGCGCCGGCTCATTGACCGCGCTGCCGATCATCGAAACGCAGGCCGGCGACGTGTCGGCTTACATTCCCACGAACGTCATCTCGATCACCGATGGCCAGATCTACCTCGAAAGCGATCTGTTCTTCTCGGGCCAACGCCCCGCTTTGAACGTCGGCATCTCGGTGTCGCGCGTGGGTGGTGCGGCGCAAATCGCGGCGATGAAGAAGGTGGCTGGCAAGCTGCGTTTGGAGTTGGCGCAATACCGCGAGCTCGCGGCGTTCTCGCAGTTCGGCTCCGACCTCGACAAAGCGACGCAGAACCAGCTGGCCCGCGGCGCACGCTTGACCGAGCTTCTGAAGCAAGGTCAATACGAACCGCTGAGCGTGGAGAAGCAGGTGTTCATCCTGTTTGCCGCCACCAACGGCTTCGTCGACAACGTGCCTGTATCGGCCGTGCGCCGCTACGAATCCGAATTGTATTCGTTCGTGGACTCCAAGCACCCCGAGCTGTGGACCGCGTTGCGCGAAAAGGGCAACAAGGGCAAGCAGTACGACGAACTCGTGACCGAAATGCGCAAGGTGTTGGGCGAGTTCGCCAAGCAGTTTGCCGCTGATCTGAAGGCCTAACACCCATGCCCTCACTCAAAGCCGTCCGCCGTCGGATAGCGTCGGTTAAATCGACGCAGAAGATCACGCGCGCAATGAAGTTGGTCGCCGCGGCCAAACTGCGTCGCGCGCAGGACGACATCATCGCCGCCCGCCCCTACGCCATCGCGTTGGCCGAGGCTGTGGCCCAGGTGGCGTTGCGTGCCGGGTTGGACGCCCACCCCATGCTGCAACGACGCGAACAACGTCGTTTGGCGTTGGTGATCCTCACGTCAGATCGCGGGTTGTGCGGTGGCTTCAACGCCACCATCGCGCGCGCCACCGTCCGCTTCATGGCTGAGCAGAAAGCGGCTGGCACGGCAGATGAATTCAAGCTTTACGTGGTGGGCCGCAAAGGCCGCGATTTCTTCCGCCGCCGCGGCTTCGAGTTGGCAGGCACGTACCCTTCCGTTACGGGCGAAACAGCCCCGGGCCGCGCGCAAGAATTGGGCTTGGCTGTGTCGGACGATTTTCTGAACGGCCGCATCGACGGCGTGCGGATCATCTACAACGAGTTCCGCTCAGCCGCTTCGCAACGTGTGGCCATCGAACCATTGCTGCCAATCGAGATTGGCGCCGCGGCTTCGGAGGAAACGCTCACTGACTTCGTGTACGAGCCTTCGAAAGAAGAGCTGCTGGCCACGATGTTGCCTCTTTACGTGCAGTCGCGCATCTTGCGCGCGCTGCTGGAATCGGTGGCCTCAGAGTTCGGTGCGCGCATGACCGCCATGGAAAGCGCCACCAAGAACGCGAAATCGGCCATCGCGCAGCTGACCCTGCAATACAACCGTGCACGCCAAGCGGCCATCACCAAAGAGCTGATGGAAATCGTGGGTGGTGCTGAAGCTTTAAAGGGATAAAACGACCTTAACCGTCGTTGCAAAGGGAACATGGAAGCGAATCAAGTGAAGCAGGTTGGAAAAGTCGTTCAGGTCATTGGTCCCGTGGTTGACGTGGCTTTCGAGTCCATCGATCTGCCCGAGATCAACACAGCATTGACCATCACGAATCCCTCCATCGACAGCACCCCCGACAACTTGGTGGTGGAGGTGGCGCAGCACTTGGGCGAGCGCACCGTTCGCTGCATCGCCATGGACACGACCGATGGTTTGGTCCGAGGCATGCAGGTGCGCAACACCGGCGCCCCCATCATGATGCCTGTGGGCCGCGAGATCTTGGGCCGCATCTTGAACGTCGTGGGCCGTCCGGTAGACGAAGCGGGCCCGGTCAAGTCCACCAAAACAATGCCAATTCACCGCCCCGCCCCGCTGTTCGTCAGCCAGTCGGTGAAGGTTGAAATGTTTGAAACAGGGATCAAGGTCATCGACCTTCTCGCCCCTTACCGCCGCGGTGGCAAAATTGGCCTCTTCGGCGGCGCCGGCGTGGGTAAAACGGTGACGATGCTTGAGCTCATCAACAACGTGGCCAAGAAGCACGGTGGTTTCTCCGTGTTTGGCGGCGTCGGCGAGCGCACCCGCGAAGGCCGCGACCTTTACAATGAAATGTCTGAGTCCAAGCTTTCTGATGGCACCTCGGTGCTTTCAAAGACCGCCTTGGTCTATGGCCAGATGAATGAGCCTCCAGGCGCGCGTGCCCGCGTGGCGCTCTCCGCTTTGACGGCGGCCGAATACTTCCGCGACGAAGAAGGCCAGGACGTGTTGTTGTTCATCGACAACATCTTCCGTTTCACGCAAGCCGGTTCCGAAGTGTCCGCGTTGTTGGGCCGTATCCCCAGCGCCGTGGGTTACCAGCCCACGCTCGCCACCGAAATGGGTGGTTTGCAAGAGCGCATCACTTCGACCGACAAGGGCTCGATCACCTCGGTGCAAGCCATTTACGTGCCCGCCGACGACTTGACGGATCCAGCACCCGCCACGGCGTTTGCCCACTTGGACGCCACCACGGTGCTTTCACGTCAGATCTCCGAGTTGGGCATCTACCCAGCCGTGGATCCCTTGGACTCCACCAGCACCATCTTGACCCCCGCCGTTGTGGGCGAGGAGCACTACAAGGTGGCGCGCCAGGTGCAGCAGATCTTGCAACGCTACAAAGAGTTGCAAGACATCATCGCCATCTTGGGCATGGACGAATTGTCAGAAGACGATCGCTTGACCGTCGCCCGCGCGCGCAAGATCCAAAAGTTCTTGTCGCAGCCGTTCTTCGTGGCCGAAGCGTTCACCGGCGCCGCCGGCAAGTACGTTGAAGTCAAAGACACCGTGCGCAGCTTCAAGGAAATCGTTGATGGCAAGTGCGACGATTTGCCTGAGCAAGCCTTCTACATGCAAGGCGGCATCGAAGACGTGCGCGAACGCGCCGCCCAGATGGCCAAGGACAACTAAGCCTCGCCAGCGGCAAGGACATCGCTTATGCGCTTATCGGTCACCACACCCCGCGGCTCACTCATCGACACTGACGTTGAAGAAGTGAGCGCGCCCGGATCGCTGGGTGAGTTCGGCATCTTGCCGGGCCACATTCCGTTTCTCTCGGCGCTGCGCCCGGGTGTGTTGGCTTACCGCACGAAGGAGGGCGAGCGCGTGATCGCGGTGTCCGACGGCGTGCTGGAAGTGGCACAGACGAGCGCTGGCGAAAAGGTGTTGGTGTTGGTGGCAGAAGCCAAAGCCGCCACCACAATCGATCGCGACGCCGCGGCGGCCGAAGTGCTCGACGCCGACAAGAAGCTCACCGACTGGAAGGGCGATCTCGGCGCCGAGTACCAAGCGTTGGTCGCTCGCCGCGCATGGGCGGAAGCCCGGCTCAACGCTGTGGCCAAGAGCGGCCACAACGGTCCTGCCCACTAGCGCGAGGGTTTTAGCGAATCTTGCGCGTGTGTTTGCCGCGGTTTGTGCCGGGCCGCACACGCGCGGCGTGGCGCAAGGGTTTGGCACTGGCTTCAAGTTCAGCGCGCAACCCATCAGCCACGCTGCCCCGCTGGCCCGTGGGGCTTTGCCGCAAACGCACGATCGTGTCAGACAGCACCTGGCGCATGTCTTCGTCTTGGGCCCGCGCACATTCGCCGCGAAACCAGATGGGCGCTTCGTCGCCGCCGTCAAAGGTTGTGATCACACCTGCAAGCGTGCGCGGCAAAGCCGTCATCACACGCCTTCGCAACGTGGAACGGCTTGCAGACCGAGGCGCATCTGCCATTTCGTCAAGCACACGGGATAAAAACGCAAACAGCGCAGGGTGATCGGTGCAGCCTGACAAAACATTTGCATCGCCCAACACCTCGATGGCGGCACCAATGGCACCGTAACGAATTTCGCGCTCCTCGATCTGCAGCCATTCGTCCGCACGTTCGACCAGGGTATCGGCGCCGCCTTCGCGCACGGCCAACTGCAGAAGCGCGTCGTGCACACCCAACATCACGGGCTTACGTTCGTCAGACGCAATGTCTGCAAGCTCTGACCATGCATTCTCGACGTCTTTGCCAACACGAATCAAAGCCGCCCACGCATGCGCCGCCGCCACGGGCAGATACGCCTCGGCGGTGTCTTCGAGCGCCTCGTTCGCCGAAAGCCGGTGCAACAGCTTCGCCACGGGACGAGAAACGTTTGCCAATTCGGCGCCAAAGGCTGCCGCCAAACGCATGTTCGGTTTGGCGCTGGGCAAACCGCCGTAGCGCGCCAACAGGCTTTCCAAGCGAGCGCTGCTGCCCACCAACGCTTCCGCCAAAGCCTCCCGAAAGGCTTCGTTCTTCAGGCCGTCATCCGCGCTTGCCATGCGCCCGAGTCTGACAGAAAAGCGCGCAAGCTCATCCGGGAATGACCACCGCTTATCAACCTGTGCGAAACTGAATGCGGCGATGAGTGGATTTGCCTTGCAGGCCCGTCGGTGGGTGATGGTTGCCTTGGCCATGGTCGCATGCGTTGTGGACATCCCCGCGCCCGTGGCCGCACCCGCCGGTTGGCAAAAGCGCACCTTTGATGGAGTTCTGAGCGTTCAATCGATCGTGCAGACCGCAGACCACCACCTTTGGGTGGCGGGGACCGACGGTGTGCAACGCTTCGATGGCGTGGCATGGACGCCAGTGACCGGTTTGCCTCCGGGCCCCGCGCGTCGTCTTCTTGCCACGACCGAAGGCGTGTGGGTGGCAACAGGCGGAGGCTTTCTTGAACGATACCCGGATGGGAACGCGCCTTTGCGCGTTCGTTTTCGCACAGAGCAGCCGGAGCTTTTCCTTGTGCAAGCCCGGCAGGCCACGCACGTCGATCTGACCGCTTTGCCCTCGCCCTGGGTGTGGGCCCTTGCCCAAAGGCCGGGCACGCAAGAAGTGTGGTTGGGCACCGAAGGCGGCGTTGCACGGATGTCAACGTCCCCCAACGGCCCACCACAAAAACCACAGCTCATCGTGTCCGCAGCGCAGCTTCCTGCGGCGTTCGTCACATCGCTGCTGTTCGTGGACGCACGCCACGTGTGGATAGGCACATCGCGTGGCTTAGCGCTCGGCACAATCAACGCTGCCGGCAAGGTTGACGTGGGAAGCCCGGTCCTGAACGGGGTGATTAATCTGGCTCAGAACGCTGATCGTCATCTGCTCGCGTCCACGTGCGACGGCGTGTTCGACGTCAGCGGCAACAACGTCACCAAGCTGCAAGACGCAGGTGATGGAATGAGCCCATTTGTTGTCTCACCCGAAGGAACACTCATCGGCATGCATAACGGCACGCCCCTGCGCTTCGAGCCCGGCCGTCCCGCGGCGTTCGGACAGGTGCAAGTGCACGATGCGCTCACGGCGCTGCGTGATCATGAGGGCAGCTATTGGTTCGGGGTACGAAGTGGTCCCGTGACGCAGGTGTTTCAACCTCCGGTGCGCAATCTGGGACCGCCCGAGGGGCTTCTGGGCGAAGTGGCGTTCTCGATTCACCGTGCACACGATGACAGCCTATGGATCACCACCACCAAGGGCATCGTTCACAGCGTCGACAACAAACTGATCGGCTTTCGCTATGGCAGCGAACTGCCCGTGTGGAGCGCACGTTCGATTGCGGAGTCAAGCAACCATGCCTTGTATTTTTCCGCGGACAATGCCGTTTTACGGTACGCCAAAGGTGCGTTCCAGAGGCTGAGCCACACTGAAGGGCTAAGGGACGACTTTGTGCGTTCGGTGTACGTGGACGCCACGGACGCATTGTGGATTGGATGGGAGCACCATGGCTTGTCGACGTTCCCCAACGCCACCATAACGGCGGCCACACGGCGAGATCTCGTTGGTGTTTGCATCGGGCCACAGATCTTTGCGGGTGAAGCGCCACGCGGCACCTTGTGGTGGAGCGCAGGCCCACAGGGGGTGACGCGCGTGCAGTCCCGCAACGGGCAAACAGAAGCGCATTGTTTCGTCGGTGAGCTTGGTTTGCAGCGCAACGAAGTCACGGCCGTGACTCAAGCGCCAAACGGCTCCGTGTGGGCTGCCACCATGGGTCGCATATCGATGGCACGCTGGCACGACGATAAGTTCACACCGCTGCCTGCCGACTGTGGCGTGGCCGCGGGTGGCTTCTTTTCGCTCACCACCACTGGTGATCGGGTTTGGGCCACGTCTAACCGTGGGGTCTACAGGGCCACCTGGTCTGAACTCGAAGACTGCATGGACGGCAAGCGCAAAGACGTGCGGTGGTTTCGCATCGACGAACAATCAGGCATGCGGAGCCCCATCTGCATCGCCGCCTTTCCTCCTTTGGTGGCACTCGACAGCGCCAGCGCACTTTGGTTCTCTACCACCGCGGGCATCTCGATCATCGAAGCCAACCAGACGCAGGCGCCACCACAAGCGGTGCTCGAAGGGTTCGCGATTAACGGCCGTGCCGTCGCAGATCTGGCACACGCGCAAGTGCCACCCAAGCCACAGTCACTGCAATGGTCGTGGACGGCACCGGAATTCATATTGCCGCAGGCGGTTCGCTTTCGCTACCAGTTGCAGGGCCTCGATAGAGATTGGATCGATGGCGGCCAAGAGCGTTCCGCCCGCTATGGTGTCATTCCTCCCGGCGATTATACGTTTCGCGTGCAAGCGTATGTGGCTGGTGTGGGGGCGCAAACGGCGGCCATCAGCGAAAGCCACATTCATGTACAGCCGTCTCTTGCGCAGTCTTGGTGGTTCCGCACGCTCATCGTGCTGCTGGTGGCCTGTGCGGCTTTCTTGTGGCATCGCTTGCGGTTGAGCCAATTGGCCGCCCGGCACCGTGCCGTTCACGAAGAGCGATCACGTTTGGCTCGCGAGATCCATGATGGGTTAGGCCAAGCCTTTCTTGGCGTCCGGTTTCACTTAGATGGCTTGGATCACTTGCTTGGCAAACGCGGGCGCGACGAGCGCGAATCGCAACTGCTCGATGAAAGCCGCCACATTTTAACGCGTGCCGAAGCGGAGCTGCGCGAGACAATCTGGGATCTGCGGGCCACCACGCTCGCGCGCCCCAACCTCAAAACCGTGCTGGAGACGCAATGTTCACGACTCTCCAACAATCTGGGCCGCCCGGTTCGCTTCCACTGGGAGGGGGAAATGGTGCCCGCGTCGGGGCTCCGCGAGCATGAGCTGCCACGCGTGGTTGAAGAGGCGGTCACCAATGCCGTTCGTCACGGCGACGCGCCGGTGGTGGATGTGCACGCAGAGTGCAACGCCGATGGCCTCCGCTTAATCATCCGCAATGCCCCTGGAGCCGCGAAGCCACCGGCGGATGATCGCCCTGGGTTCGGTCTGGTTGGTATGCAAGAGCGCGCACACCGAATGGGCGGAACGTTTGCGGCGCAGCCCCTCGCCGATGGGGGATTCGAGGTCACCCTGCACATCCCCACGGCCCAGCTGCACAATCACGCTTAATGCGCGAGGCTGGTATGATGGCCGCGTGCCCGCGCCTGTTGCCTGCATTCGAGTTCTGATAGCTGACGACAACGTCATCGCCCGCGCGGGCATCAAGGCCCTGTTGTTGGTGCAAGACGGCATCTCTGTGGTTGGCGAGGCCGACGATGGGGTCCGTGCGGTGGAACAATACCGGGCGTTGCTTCCAGACGTGCTGGTGGTGGATATGCGCATGCCGCGGCTCGATGGCGCCGCCGTGGCCTCGGCCGTCTTACGCGAGTTCCCCGCCGCGCGCATTTTGGTGCTCACCCATTATGACGGCGAAGAAACCGTGATGCTGGCGTTGCGAGCGGGCGTGCACGGCTATCTCACCAAAGACACGGGCGGCCCCGATCTCGTGCATGCGATCCGAGCGGTCCACGGTGGCCAAAGATATCTGCCCCCCAGCGTCGAACAGCGGCTGTCCACCCACCTCACGCTGCCCGCTTTAACTTTGCGCGAACGCCAAGTGCTCGAAGCCATTTACCATGGCTTCACCAACAAACAGATTGCCACCAAGCTAGGTGTCACCGAACGCACCGCAGGCTTTCACGTGGGAGGGCTGCTGGCCAAACTCGGCGCAAAAACCCGCACAGAAGCCGTGGCCATTGCGCTCAACCGCGGATTGTTGCAGGCCCCCGGCGGCTGACAAACGGTCCACGGTCGCGGGTGCGACCACCAAGGAGGGGCCTTGCGCCACATTGGGTCTGCTACAGTTGGGCGCCTTGGTTACCCTGTTTCCTTTCTTCGTCACCTGTGAGCTGTCGGCTGAAGGCGCCCTGCGCCGCGAGCTTGTGGAGCTGCGCATCCGGGCGCCCAAAGGCGCGCGCGGCGGCGTGTCCTTTCGCGGCACGTTCGAGGAAGGCATGCGCGTGTGCTTGCATGCCCGCACAGCCATGCGTGTGTTGTTGGAGCTAGCCGATTTTCAAGCGCCGAACGCGCAGGCGCTCTACGAAGGCACACGCACCGTCGCCTGGCATGAGCACCTCACTGACAAGCAGACCTTTGCCGTCAAGGCACAAGTCAGTGGCTCCGATACGCTGATCAATTCGCAGTTCGCCGGGCTCAAAGTTAAGGACGCCATCGTCGATGCTTTGCGCGACAAGCTGGGCCAGCGACCGAACGTCGATCCACAAGAGCCAGACGTTTTGGTGGCCCTGCACATCAATGGCACGCACGCGCGCTTGTTCTTGGACCTTTCGGGTGAACCTTTGCACCGCCGTGGCTACCGGGTGGCGATGACAGAGGCACCGCTCAAAGAAACGTTGGCTGCCGCGATTTTGGCCCTGGGCAACGTGCCCACCGACGAGCCCTTCATCGATCCTATGGCAGGCTCAGGAACCCTGGCGATCGAACAGGCGCTCAAAGCCCGTCGCATCGCGCCCGGCGCGCGTCGTCGCTTTGGCTTCCAAAGGTGGCCAAGCGAAGCGCTGCGTGCGAACTACCCAGCCATGCTCGAGAATGCGAAAGCCGAAGCACTGTCGCATGCACCTGCGCCGATTTGGGCCCGTGACGTCGATCCACAAGCCATCTCGGCGTTGCGACAGAACGCCTTGGCCGCCGGTGTTGGCAACGACATCGAATACGCTGTGGCAAACCTTGGCAGCCTCACGGCACCCGCACCACATGGCACCTTGTGCACAAACCCGCCTTATGGAGAGCGGCTCGAACGCAACGCTCGCCAAACGCGCGACATCTCACGCGAGTTGGCCACCGCGTTTCACCGCTTGTGGGGTTGGAATGCCGTGTTGTTGTGCCCGGATCCGTCGTTCGTCCGTGCGCTCACGATTCAGCCTGAATTTTCACACCGGTTGTGGAACGGCGGTATCGAAGTGCGCTTGATGCGCTTTGCGCTTGGCACACGGCCGGCTAGCGCGTCTCAAACAGAACAGGATAGCTAAACGACTGGCTGTCTTGCGAAAAGCGAGGGAACTGCGCTTTGCGAGCGGCGTCGGTCAAACACTGCCCCAAAGTTGTGCCCCCCAAGCTGCCTTTGACAACCACCGATCGCGGCAGCCCCGTGGCACCCGTAATCACAAATTCCAGATCGGCCCGCCCACGCAGCTGAAATTGTTTGTGACAGCGATCGAGCTCGGGTTTGATCGCTTGCATGCCGCGCGCGATGTCGGTGGCGGCTAACTTTGTTTGTGCGGCTTCACCGTTCGCTCCGCTGGCGTTGCCGTCGCACTCATCGCCTTCGCTGTATTTGTCAGCCATCCCTTCTGACTTGGGTTGCGAATAAAGCACTTCCCCTGTGCAGTGGTTGAAGATACGCGCGCCCAACAAGTTGAACGCAAAGCCACGGCTTGGCCCGTACGTCCACGGCGTGGGCGTCGGCTCGAAAATGTATTGAACGCGCAAGTTTGGCCTCACCTCAGCAAGCCACGCTTTGGAAGCCGCCACATCGGCGAATGTCAGTGACGCCTCGGCCACCTGCAAAGCGCTGGGCAGCGTGCGCGCGTTCTTGTCGGGCATACGCAGCGTGACCATACGCTTGACCTCGCCCTTGCCGGCGCTCACCGGTTGCTTGCACGCCAAACAGCCCACGGCACCCACCCGAAAGCCTTTGACCCGCGCGTCGTAATCCGAAACGGTCACGGCGTCCGCGTCCGACACGATCGCCGCATAGGTGTGAGCCGGCATGGTTTGCCGTAGAAACGACACGGTGCCGCGGCACCGGGCTTTGTCGATCTCTCGCCGCGCGTGCTCACAGTCCTCAACAAACGGTGCGATTAACGTTCCGAGATCAACCGCTGGCATGGCCTGCGCCGCCAGCGCCTCGAATGTGCCCGCGCCGCCATTTTTGCGGCTGGCGGTGGCGGTCCACGCACTTGCACCCGGCTTGGCGGTTTCCGTTTCCGCAGAAGGGGCAGGCTCATCCGCGCGCGCGATGTGTGCCGTCACCGCTGCCGCCGCAGCCACCACCCAAAATCCTCGCCAAAACTTCATGAAGAGATTCCTACCGCGAAACGCCCCCGCTTGAAAAGATTGGAACGTGAAGGCAACTAAGGCGGCGCCGGCTTGTCCGGCCCAAGCTGCAAGCCATCCAACAGGTTCTGCAGCTGGGTGCGCATGTTGCGCACGTTGTGGCAATACCGCCCGGCGTCCTGCTCGAAATCCACGCGAGCCAACACCCCCACCAGACCAACATCGAACACGCCCCCCAACACGATCGTTCGCCACCCCGGGCGTTTCACAAGATCCAACGCCGGAAGCGTTTTTCCGCCGAGCCGCGCGGCCTTTGGAAAAAGGCCGCATTCCATCGGTTGCTCGGGGACCCGGCGATGCGCCGGAAGCGCGAACTCGGGCACCTGTGATAGGCGCACAAGGATCTCCTCCAATGGCTCTTGCGGCGAGGCTTGCGTGGGCCACACATAAATCCATACGTGCACGTCGGCGGTCACGCTGTCGTAGGCACTGCCCGCGCCGCTGCCGTCGTTGATCACGGCGTCGCCGTACTGGCCTATCACCACCTTGGTGGGCTCGCCATACTTCACGGCGGTGGCTTTGACGTCCCAGAAGCCCGGCACCCGCAGCGTGTATTGCGGCGTCAGGACCTGCTTTTGCCCTGCACACCCGACGCTGCCTAAAAACGCCGCAAATACCAACACGAAAGCGAGCCGTGCGCCCTTCATGCGCTGCACTTTAGCGCACAACCGGGGGCTACATACCGCTGACGAACTTCCACTTGCCGTCGCCCGCCTCTTCCATCACGAACTCGTGAAAGTCGCTCACGCGGCGGTACTGATCGCCCACTTCAGCCGTCAACTCGAAGGACCCATCGATTAAGACCTCGACGTGCGCCTTCTTGCCCTGAACCTTCACAGCCTTGTACCGGATCTGATAGCGGAGGCTTTTCAGGCGCCCCAAGCGGTGGGCCAGAATGTGTCGCAAACCTTCATAGCCATAATCGTCGTCGGCCTGAGGCGTGCCGGAATCCTCGAAATAGTTCTTTGATGCCAGCAGCAAAAGGCCCGAGACATTCCGCTCAACCAAGCGCGTGCGGTAAGTCTCAACCGTCTCCAAGATGGCGCGGTTGGCAGGCGTATCGGGCACGGTGGTGCCAGGCAAGTTCGACTCGTGGGCACACCCCACGGAGCCAAATGTGGCAGCAAGGCACAAAGCCGCGACTGGCAAAGAACAGATCAACAGGCGGTGGAATAGGCGACCCATCACGCCCTGCACCTAGCATCCCGTGTTCCAAGCGTCGAATTCGTATAACGCGTTGAAATCACAAGGGCGCTGGCCAACAACGGTGCGGTAGGCTGCCATTTGGACCCGGCGTTTTGCGGACGCCTGCCAATTTGGCAACGCCCCCACAAGGACCTCAGCCGACGAGCAAGCTCTGAATGTGCGCTTTCTCCCAGGCGGCGGCGCGTTCGTAATCCACAAAGGATCGCTCTTCGTCCATGAACGCCTTCGTGTGGTAACAGCGGCGGCCGTCTTTCTCAACGGCGCCGTGCTTATCGTGCAGCATCTCGTGAAACACGATCCAAGCCACGAAGTATTCGGGCACATCGGCGCGATCAAGCGCTGGGTGGATGCGGATCACGCGGTCTTCAACAGAATAGCTGCCCATCTTGATGGAGCGGCGTCGACCCAGCCGCTTCGGTGCCGAGCCCCACGTAATCCTGGCTTTGATGGCGCCCGCAAAATGGTTGCGATTGAGCGTGTCGAAGATGCTTTGCAGATTGTGGATCTTCCCTTGCGTACGCACCCGCAAAGGGCGGCGTTGCCGGGGTTGATCTTTGATGATGTCGTCGTTGTCGCGAATAAAATCGCCCAAGGCGGCCGAAGCGCGAGGATCGTTGTGAACGATGTACCGGGCCAAGTGCCGCACGGTGCGGCTATCGGACGCCGCAAACATGCGATGGACGCGCACGCCGTAGCCATCGGCTTGGCGACGAACCGTGATCATCGTATAGCGGTTGTCCGTGAGCTTAAGCTCGAGATCTTTGCCAGGCGGCATGTGGCTGGCCACCTGCTGCTCAAGCTTGACCTCCTCGGGCACGCGCGGAGCTTCCGCCGCCACACGCACTTGCCGTGCAGGGGCGCGCTGTGCGGGGCGACGCAACCGGCTGGCGTCGTCCGCGGCCGCAGAGGCGTGGCTGGCAACCGCCCGCCGGCGGCCACCCGGGCCCGCGGCGGAGGGGCTTACGCGTTGGCTCACCAGACTAGTATCCCTTATGGAAGCCGGGTCGTCAGGGCGATGGGTGTTGGGGCTCAAATGGTGCCTCACATTTCGTCTGCTGTAGTTTTGTGTGCGCTATGTAGGTGACGCAGCGACGAAAATGGATACTAGTGACAGTGTTTAGCCAACGCAAAATTTCTATCACACTGGGATTACTAGTTTTTTCCTGTGGATATCCTTTTTGACAAAAATCCACGCTCCCCAGCGCTCTGCTAGAAAACAGCTCGTGAAGGTGCAACTACTCTATTTTGCTGTGGTTCGTGAGCGTCTCGGCCTCGACGAAGAGCACATTTCCCTACCCGCAGACGCCACTGTTTCGACCCTGCTGAGGCGCCTTTCAGACTTGCATTTTGTGTTGGCACCCCTGCTGCCAAAGCTGAGCGTGGCGGTAAATCGGTCGGTTGTACCCCACAGCACGCCCCTTCATGATGGGGACGAAGTGGCATTGTTGCCCCCCGTGGCTGGCGGGTCCGGCCTGGCCCGCGTCGCGATGCTCGACACCCCGCTTTCGCTCGACGCCGTGGTGTCACAAGTGATGGCGCCCTCGCAAGGAGGCCTCGTGACGTTCACGGGCGTTGTGCGCGATCACGGGCAGCAAGCCCAAGTGGTGCGGCTTGAATACGAGGCGTTCGTGCCCATGGCGCTGCAGGTGCTCTCTGCGCTGGCTGACGAAGTGGAGGCGCAATGGCCGGGCACGCGCGTGGCGATGCACCACCGCCGAGGCCACCTGAACGTGGGAGATCTGGCCGTGATCATCGCCGTGTCGGCACCTCATCGAGCGGAAGCGTTCGCCGCCTGCCGGGCCTGCATCGATCGGCTGAAGGAGCGGGCGCCGATTTGGAAGAAGGAGATCGGCGTCGACGGCTCGGAGTGGATTGGCCTCGGCCCCTGACGTGCGTTCGCTGGGGAGCGATCAAGGTTGCGTGCGGTTTCGTTTCGCCGGCCGGCGCTTCAGAATCTTATCAATTAAAGCCTTGGAAGATTCGGTTAGCTCAAGGAACGCCACACCCATGCCGGGCGGCGTCTCCGACACACGCACCACTTCCGCCGAACCTTCTAAGATTTCGGGGTCATCGGCCAACACGGTAAACCGTAAACGCAGCCTCGTACCCACAGGCCATGGCTCACGCGTTTGAATGAATGCCCCTGTGCGGGACAGATTGGTCAAATACTCCGACAGCAATTTGCTGAGCGAATCGAACTCAACATTGATGTCAACTCGACGTTCCCGCACGTTGGGCCCCTCGGTCATGAGACGACGAACCACCAGAGTGTAAACACAACGGCCTCGATAAAGAAGCACAACCGTCGCGGGATGCCGAGCGGGGGGCGTTGGTCAACCGCGCTTCGTTTTAAGCGCAGGGCGTTCGATGCGGCCATTTGCATGGCGAGCGAACCGGCCTTCTTCCCTGCCGTGCACAGGCGCTTCGCTCGGCCACGGCCAGCCACCAAACTGCGTCCGTTGGTAATCGGCGAATGCCTGTTGGATCTCCGCGCGCGTGTTCATAACAAAAGGACCGTATTGCGCCACGGGCTCAGCGATCGGCCGTCCTTGCAAAACGAGCAGCTCGGTAACAGATGGCCCTGCCTCCAACGCCAACGCCGCGTCGGCATGAACATCAACGAGATGCTGATCGGGAATCACCTGGCCAGCGACACGCAATCCGTGGCCCGCGAAGAAGTAAAGGATGCGGTTCGACCCCGTCGCGGCGGCGGGCATGGTCCACTTCGCACCGGGCGCCAAACGCACGATCCAAATCGCAACATCAGCATCAGGGCGGGAGGCCCATGATTTGGGAGGCGGCGCGGGCGGCCCATGATTCTCCAACTTGCCCGCCACAAGGGTCACTTCAACGCCTTCGCTGTGTGTTGGCACCGCGCGCGGCACCTCGTGGTTCCAGAACATCGTGAAGTGAGGATCGGCCATTTTGTCGGCCTTAGGCAGGTTCAACCAAATCTGGAACAGCTCAAGGTGATTGCCGCGCTCACGATCGAGCAAGGGGAACATCTCAGCGTGTTGGATGCCCTGCCCTGCCGTTAGCCATTGCACATCGCCGCCACCATAACGAGCCGCCGCCCCCATCGAATCCGAGTGATCGATCAATCCCCGCCGAACGACGGTGACAGTCTCAAAGCCTCTGTGTGGATGTTGAGGGAACCCAGGCACCACGCGACCGTGGTACATGCGAAAGCCGTCTTTGACCTCGAAATCCTGGCCCAAGTTGCGCCCTGCCAATGACACCGCAGGACCCATCAATTCGTTGCCCGCAGGATAACGATCGTCGTGATGCACACAG
The DNA here is from genome assembly GCA_033763315.1 of Deltaproteobacteria bacterium. Lineage (GTDB taxonomy): Bacteria > Myxococcota_A > Polyangia > Fen-1088 > Fen-1088 > JAGTJU01. The sequence continues at coordinate 180,982 of JANRKS010000031.1, read as the reverse complement.
AACAAGAACGGATCGGGCGTCTCCCACGGGAACCCCAACGGCTTAACACGGCGAATAGGCGATCGACTCATCTTGCAACCTCAACCGCGGCAGGTGGCTCAGCCAATAAAGCGTCCAGGCGGCCCGCTCGCTCAAGCGCGTGAAGCTCGTCGCACCCGCCCACGGAGCGGCCATTGATGAAGATTTGCGGCACCGTCCGTTGACCAGTGGCTTCGACAAGCCAGGCTCGCGTGGAATCATCGTTGGACACATCAATCTCTTTGTAAGCCACACCCTTGCGCTTCAAAAGCGCCGCCGCGCGCACGCAGTAGGGGCAATAGCTCGTCTTATACATCTGCACATCGGCAAGCATCCGCTTCACCTCTTAACAGGTTTGATGCCCTCCCCCACGTAAGGTTTCGGGCATCCGCACCACACGAAATTGGCACGGCGTACCGATGAATGTATCATCACGTCGGTGAACGCTAGCCCAACCACAGGTGCAGCCACGACCTCGGACGGACGAATTCCGGGGCTGGATGGCCTCCGGGCGCTGGCGATCATAGCCGTCGTCGTATGGCATGGAGCCGTTGTTACACGCTTCCCGCTTGAGGCCTTCGGGCCACTTCGATGGTTGATCGCTTCCTCGTGGGCCGGCGTGGATCTTTTCTTTGCGCTATCGGGCTTTTTGATCACAACGCTTTTGCTGAGGGAGGAAGTTAGGCACGTTCAAAGCGGCCAGCGCCCGACGTTTTCCCTCGTTAGATTTTATGAACGACGCTCGCTGCGTATCCTTCCCGTTTTCTTTGCGGCCTTTTTCCTCATCACTTACGTAGGGTCGCGCTTTGAAGTGTTCACGAGCATTCGCGCCGAGCACCTATGGCAACGTAAGTCTGCCTTGGGGGTCATCCCTTATGGCACGTTCTGGGGCAACTACTTTGCCGCCTATCTTCAAGGGTCTTTTTCCACGCGCGTCTATAATCCGGGGGACGCGTATCTGGTGTTCTGGTCGCTGTGCGTCGAGGAGCACTTCTACCTCTTGTGGCCTCTCGCGCTCTTCTTCATCAAGCGCCAAAGGAGCCGCCTGGTCTTGGGCCTAGCGGTGTGTTTGTTGCTGCCGCTGCTGCGTTTCATTGTGCTTCATCGGCATTGGGAGGTCACAACGACTGTCCATGCCGTCTCTCATTATCGCCTCGACTCCATCTTGTGGGGTGCCGTTGCCGCCCTGGCATTTGGCTGGCTCTCACGACACATGGCCATCGTGCGGTGGTTGGGAGCGGCTGCGCTCACGACAGTGGTAATCCTCTCCATCACAGGTCATTTGTCAGTGTTGCCACCCGGAACAGCCCTGGGTGATTCCCTTGGCCTGTCTGCGCTGGCGTTGGGCTTCACAACGTTGGTGATCGAAGTGGCGAACAATGGCCATTCGCCACTCGTTAAAGCGTTGGAAGCGAAGCCAATGGTATGGGTCGGAAGGATTTCCTACTCAATGTACCTCGTACACTTTCCTGCCATTGATGTTGGGAAGGTGATCTTCTTTGCGGTTCCTCGAGCTCCATCCGTGACCAGCTTCTTCCTTGGCTCGTCCATCTTCTTGCTCATCACCATCGCGTTTGCGGCGTTGCTCTACATTGCGGTGGAGAAACCGGTACAAAAGCTAAGGTCGTTGCTACGCGCTCGAGAAACGATCGAGCCCGAGCCCCGCCTACACCATCGGCAGGCGGGTTGAGGCAGCCGTCTCAGTCATCCGTGTCGGGGACTTCGGAATCAACCTGTGAGATCAAGGCGGCGCTGTGTGCGTGTGGCAGCTCAGCGTCAGGATCCGTGGTCGTCCCCGGCTCATCGGACGTACCTGTGGCTTCGTCATCCTCTTGCGAAGCCGCGGCGTAAGCGAGATCCATCTCGTCGAGTTCGTGCTGCACCTCGCGGCCCGCGTGATCGTAGGAGGGCTTCGCTTCGTCGTCGGCGTCGTCCGTCATGAATTCGGCATTCACAACGCCTTCGTCGTTGTCGAGGTTTGCAAGCTCATCAGGCGATAGAACGCGGCGGAACCGACGACGTTTACGCTCTTCCAATTTGTCGGAGCTGGTAGCGACCTCAGAGCGCTCGATCTTCTGCTTGTCCTTGGGCGAGCGAATCTCAAACTCTTCCATGTGGAACGAGCCACGGGTCTTCACCAAGATCTGCTTTTGTAAGCGCTTCTCGATGTCTTCCAGGAAATCGCGATCCACGGTGGTCAGTTGCTTGGCCACGTCGGGGTGCACTTCCACCAAGATGGTGTGCCCATCAACCAAGTTGCCTTGGCGGCGCAGCTCGCGCAGCACCTCGAACGAAACCGTTTGGCGCGACCGCGTGAAGCCTTTGCCTTCGCAGTGCAAACACTGCTCCGTAAGGGTGTGCAGCAGGGATTCGCGCGTACGCTTGCGGGACATCTCCACCAAACCAAGTTCGGAAATGCGGGTGACTTGCGCGCGGTTGCGGTCACGCTTGAGGGCGTCGTTGAACACCCGCATCACTTTTTCGCGGTTGGACGCGCGATCCATGTCGATAAAATCGACAACAATCATGCCGCCCAAGGAACGTACACGGAGCTGATCCGCCACCTCGCGGGCGGCCTCCAGGTTTGTTTGCGTGATCGTATCTTCCAGGCTTTTTTTGCCCACGAAGCGACCCGTATTGACGTCGACGGCGGTCAAAGCCTCCATCTCGTCGATGATGAGGTAGCCACCGGATTTCAACCAGACCTTGCGCTCAAGCGCCTTGTCGATCTCCATCTCGATGCCCAAGCCGTCGAAGATGGGCTCGTTGCTGTTGTAAAACTCAATCTCCCCAGGGAAGTCGGGCATGAAAGCCGCGATGAATTTCTTCACGCGTTCATACTCGCTCTTGGAGTCGATGATCATCTTCTCAACGTCAGCCGTGAATAAGTCACGCACCGAGCGCAGCAGCAGATCCAAGTCGCTATATATCAATGACGGGCAACGGCTGGTCTCGGTCTTCTTGACGACCTCATTCCACATCTTGATGAGGAAGGCCATGTCGGCGCGCAGATCCTTATCTGCAACGCCCGAAGCCACGGTGCGCACGATGAAGCCCGACCCCTGCGGACGCATCTCGTTGACCAAACGCCGCAGGCGCCGACGTTCTCGATCCGAATTGATCCGGCGCGAGATACCCACGTGGTCGACAGTGGGCATGAAGACGAGGTGACGCCCAGGCAGCGAGATGTACCGCGTGACACGGGCCCCCTTGGTGCTGATGGGCTCCTTCGTCACCTGAACGATGATCTCTTGGCCAGGCTTGAGCAGCTCTTCGATGCGTCGGCCTTGCCCGTTGCCCGGCACGCCACCGCGACGATCGCCGCCGCCTTTTTCGTTAGGCTCGTCGCCCGCGTCATCGCCGTTGGCTTCGGCGCTGTCCCGGGGACCGCTGTCCCCGGAAAGCAGGCGGCGCAGATCGTCTGGCGTGCCGCGCACGTCCGAGACGTGCAGGTAAGCCGACTTCTCCAAGCCGATGTTAACAAAGGCGGCCTGCATGCCTGGCAGGATCCGCTCAACCTTCCCTTTATAGATGTTTCCCGCGATCCCACGATCGCGTTTGCGCTCGACGAACAATTCGCCAAGCAAACCATCTTCAATAAGGGCTACGCGGATTTCGGGGCCGTCCGCGTTAACGACCAAAACGCTGTTCGACATTCACTGACACGTGAAAAGGGCCGGGACCTGCGCAAAAGCGGTGTGACATCAAAGTCAGGGTGAAAAGGCCGCTGGGCGGTCCGTAGGGATGTGTTGACCACCGTCCTAACATGGAAGTGCGCAGATTTCCAAGGACTTGGCCATGCGGTAAACGGGAGAATCGCTTCGGCACAACCCTTGCAAAAGCCAAGGGAGTGGTTTGGATGGGATTATTATGGCCCCCAAACAAGCCGCTCCTCCCACACACCGGCCTTAACAACCGGTGTGGCCTAATACTTCGGCCCGCTGGATTGACCAGCAGCCGTACCCCTAGTTGGCTTAAATACTTTCTTACTCTTGCTTAGCTTCCGGCCCACCGTATTCCAGCTTTGCTTATGGTTTCAGTAGCTTACAGGGCAAAAGCCACGGTTGAGGGGCCAACGTCCCATCGAACGACGGCCTCAAAGACTTAAGATCTTTTTTTCACTTAGTTACGACAACGCCCCCGCCGGCAAACGCCTCGCGGGGGTTTCGTCGTTTGGGCCCCGCAGGCATCTGAGGGACCGCCTGCGGTCCTATGACACCCTTGTCATAGCGGCTTCATCAACCAAGACCAAGCGCCGCTCGGAGTTGAGCGGCGTAAACGTAGACGAACCCGCCCACGAACAGCAGGGCGTCGACGCGATCTAAAACCCCGCCGTGACCAGGGATGACGTTGCCCGAGTCTTTCACGCCAGACGAACGCTTCAACATGGATTCAACGAGGTCGCCGGCTGGGCCGAGGACCGCTGAGGCGCCCCCCACCACGGCCACATCAACGAGGCTCAAGGTTGGGAAAAAGGTTTGGCGGGCGATGAATACGAACAACATCGCAGAGGCCACACCGCCCCAGAAACCTGCCCATGTCTTACCCGGTGAGATCGCCGGGGCCAGTTTGCGCTTACCTAACGCGCGACCCGCGAAATAAGCACCCGTATCACAGCTAAATGTCACGCCCAGAGCAACGAACACCCACGACTCTCCGTGCGTCGCGTCCCGCTGCAAAAGCGGCAGCGCCGTGAGCAGCAGCGGCACATAAAGCAAACCCGCAAGCGTTGCCCCAAAACGCGCCCCCGCCGTGGGCATATCGGTCGCGAAGAACAACTGCGCCGCCCCCACGGCAAGTGCCACCACGATAAGGGACGTCAATGCGAAGTCGGGACGGGCGTAGATGGCCAGTCCTAACACGACGCCGGCCACCACAAGCGTGCCTCGTTCGGCGCCACTGCGGCCGCGCAACGGCGACATATTCGTGTACTCGGAAAGCGCGATCGCCATCATCGCAAAGGTCAGCAGGGCAAAGCCCCAGCGTTGATCCCAAACCACCAGCAAGCCCACGAGAGGCAAACCGACCAGCGCCGAAAGCGCCCGCAACAGAAGATTCTTGTCGAACACGAGGGCTTTCTACCCGAAAAGCCGGCGCCCGGTCACGCCCTTAACCAACGCTGCGAATCGCTGGGCGCAGTTGGTCGCCCGTGAGGCCGAAACGCCGTTCCCGCTGCCCGTATTGTTCCAAACAGGCCAACAGATGCTCGCGTCCGAACTCGGGCCACAAGGTTTCGGTGAAGCACAGTTCGGCGTACGACGCCTCCCACAACATGAAGTTCGACAGCCGCTGCTCGCCTGACGTCCGGATCAACAGATCAAGTTGCGGCAGGTGGCCCGTTTGCAGAGCGCCGGAGAAAGCCTCCTCGGTGATGTTCTCAACGGTGATTTCGCCGCTGGACAGCGACTTCGCCAGGCGTTGGGCGGCGTCGACGATTGATTCGCGGCCACCATAAGAGAGCGCCAAACATAAAGTCATGCCCGTGTTGCTGGCGGAATCCGCAATCAAGGTCTGCAAAGGCTCACGCACAAAGCCCGGCAACCGGTCGACTTGGCCAATCGCTGTGAGACGTATGCCGTTGTCCATGATTTCTGCCCGCTCTTCGAGCACGTACTCAAGCAGCAGCTGCATCAGCAGGGCCACTTCTTCGCCTGGACGACGCCAGTTCTGGGCGGAGAAGGCGTAAAGCGTGAGTGCACGAAGCCCAATCTCGCGCGCCGCCCGCACCACCGTTCGCACGGACTTGGCGCCTCGGCGGTGCCCTTCGACGCGCGGCAACCCCTGGCACTGGGCCCAGCGGCCGTTGCCGTCCATGATGATGGCAACGTGCTGCGGCAAATTGGCGGGATCAAGCGACATAGGGCTAAGGGACATTCGGGTACCACATTCACATGGCCGCGGCAAGGGAACCGGGCAGCACAGCGACGGCATGCCCCAAAGCGTGAGCAGGCCTGCAGGAGGGGGCGGGCGAGACGTTTGGAAGGGGCGTTGTTTGTGGTTGCGTCAAGAATCGTCTACGCTCTGGGGGACCGTAAAACTTTCGCGGCGGCGCGGGTTTGCGCTGGCACGACACAATCCATCTGGAGAACAGGCACCCATGAAGGGACCCGAGGACATCGAATCCTATTTGCTGCGCCTGGACACGCCCTACGAGGCGCTCGGCGAGCACATGTGGAACGTACACGTGCAGGAAAACCAGAACCTCGTGGTTTCCCTCACGGGGCCCTTGGTGGTGTTCCGCCTCAAGGTGATGGACGCGCCGACCGCCAACCGAGAGTCGTTTTTTGAGTCCCTCTTGCGACTGAACACGACAGAGATGGTGCATGGGGCGTTCGGACTTGAGAACGGCTCCGTGGTGATCGTGGCGGCGTTGGCGCTCGAGAATTTGGACTTCAATGAGTTCCAATCTTCTGTCGACGACATAACGATGTCGGTGGGCAAGTTATACCCGACGTTGTCACGTTTTAGGGACGCCTCCTAAGTCACTTCTTCAAGCGAACCTCGCACAAACACCGCAGCCTGCACGTAAGCTACAAGGACGATCATGGGTTTCTTTTCCCGCCTAGGCACACTCATCAAGTCGAACTTAAACGACCTGATTTCAAAGGCCGAAGATCCAAAGAAGATGTTGGATCAGCTGGTCATGGACATGCAGAGCCAGCTTGTTGATGCAAAAAAACAAGTGGCCGTCTCAATCGCCGATGAAAAGCGATTAAAGAAGCAGTTCGACGAACAGACTGAACTGGCCGCCGAATGGGAACGCAAGGCCATGATCGCGGTGCGGGCGGGCGACGACGCCTTGGCGCGGGAAGCACTCAAGCGCAAGACCGAGCACGAAAGTCAATCAGCAGAATTTGGCAAACAGTGGGAGCTGCAAAAAGCCGCGGTTGAGAAACTGAAGGAACAGCTGCGCACCCTCAACGACAAGATCGAGGAAGCCAAACGTAAGAAGAACGTGTTGATCGCGCGGCAAAAGCGCGCCGAAGCGCAAAAAGCGATTCAAGACACGATGCAAGGCCTTTCAGACAACAGCGCGTTTGACGCTTTTGATCGCATGGCCAATAAGGTGGATCAGATCGAAGCGGAGGCAGAAGCGTCCACAGAATTGGGCGGGGAACTGTCGGGCGATACACTGGCCCAAAAATTCAAAGCCCTCGAAGCAGGAAGCGTGGGCACCGACGATGCTCTGAGCGCGCTCAAAGCAAAGATGGGGCTTGCCCCCGCCACCAAAGCGCAGGCGGCGTTGCCGTCGTCGCGTGTGGCCATTGAAGAAGACGTCCCTGAAACCGTTGAAGGCGAAGCGAAGCGGTCATAGGAAGCCCCCGCATGAGCGCCGGAGCTGAGGCCAAACTCAACGTTTTGCTGGTCGACGACGACCCGGTGGCGCGCCAGTTGCTGGAGCGCGGTCTGTTAAACGATCCTTCGCTGCAACAGCGGGGCATCAAGACATCGCGCGCAGGCGATGGCAAGCGGGCGCTTGCGCAAATTCACAAGGAAATGCCCGACGCGGTGATCGTCGATCTGTTCATGCCCCGCATGGATGGTTTCGAGCTGGCTCGGGCTCTGCGCGCGGATGGCGAAACGGAACATCTGCCGATTGTGTTTGTGTCCGGCTTGGTGCGTGATCGCGCGCAGTTGGATCAACTGCTGGCAGAGGTCGGCGGATCGTTTTTTCCGAAGCCGGCCGATCCCAGTGCTGTGGGGCAGGCCGTACTGAAATTGCTGGACGCAGCGACGCCCGCACCCGCACCAGTGCGCCCTTCTGCAGTGAGGCCAGCGGTGGCTTTGCCCACGCCTCCGCCTGCCGCACCTGCAGGGGGAACCGTGGGATTCGGCGTGGTGCCTGCGGGCGTGCGCTCCGGGGCGCCCGCAGCGGCACGCACCGACGAAGGGCCGAAACGCCCTCCCACCATGGTGGGCGTGGCACCGCCGGGCGCGGTGGTTGCGCCTCCTGTGCCTGTGCGGCCCCCTGGGCCAGACCTGGGGGCCGTACCGGTTGAAATACCACCCATGGTCTCCGAGCCCATCGACATCGGCCTCGTCAACGCAGGGTCGCTTTCGAACCGGCCGGTTCCCCGCCTTTTGATCGAACATCTGGAAGCGGGCTCGACCGGCACATTGGTGTTGCGTCGCGGACAGGTGCGCAAAGAGATCTTCATTCGCGACGGCAAGCCTGTGGGATCTGAATCGAACCTGCGCCAAGAAGCCTTGGGCTCGCTGCTGCAAGCACGCGGGATTTTGGATGAGGAACAGTTAACGTTCCTTCTGTCAGAGATGAAGCGGCGCGGACAGAAAATGGGCGCCGTTTTGGTTGAGCTGGGATGGCTGTCGCCCGAAGACGTTCTGAAGTATTTGGGCGCTCAAGCCCGCAAACGCGTCGTAGATTGCTTGCGCTGGACCGATGGAGCTTTCGAGTTTTCATCGGGCGCTGAATTTATGGAGCGCGTGATCGAACACGAGCTCGAGATTCCACGTTTGCTGTTTGTGGGGCTGCAAAAAACAGCGGCACCGGATCTGTTGCTGGAACGTTTGGTGGAAGAGCACGGCGCGAGCCCCGTGCGGCTTTCAAGCCGCCTTGAACGCTACCGAAGCCTGGTGGAAGAAGTCTTCGGCCCTGAGCTGCCGAAGTCGCTGGCAGGCAAACCCACCGTCGGGGAGCTAGCGTTGCGACAAGACGCATCCAATGTGATCTTGGGCCTCGAAGCCCTGGCGTTGTGTGGCCTCGCGGACTTCGAACCAGCGCCACCACAAGTGTTATCAGCGGTCACGCCGGAAGAGGCGGAGAAGTCATCCTTTTCATTGGAACGCCTGGGCCATGAAACGTTGCCGGCGCAAAGCTCGTCGATGGCCCTGCCCGAGATCGATCTCGGCTTCTCAATGGACGACAGCCACGGCGGCGCTTTGGACGTGCCCGCGCCACGCGACGGCGTGCCCATGGCTGAGATGGATTCCCCTGATTCTGGCGTGATCACGATCGAGCCGTTGGCCCGCTTGGCTTTGGCCGAAGCTGCACAATCGCAAGTCATGCAGGCGTTGGCGCAAGAGCGCCAAGAAGATCCTCGCCAAGTTGTGTTGCGTGAATACCTGGAAATTCACGGCAAAAACCTTTACGAGCTGCTTGGCGTCGATCGCAACGCGGGCCTGGATCAGATCGTGGCCGCTTATGAGCGTCGCACACGCAAGTTCGCGCCCGACATCTTCGCGGGCGTCGATCTCGGTGCCGATGCCGCCAAGCTTGAAAACATTCGTTCTGCTTACAACCGCGCCTTCAAAGTGCTGTGTGATTCAAACATCCGCGCGGGCTACGACAAGACGTTGGGGCAAGCCAACGAAGAGGCCGATCTGCTCGGCGCCGAACTGATCTTCTCTGAAGCGCGCGCGCACTTGGACGCCGGCGATTTGCAGCAAGCGTTGCTGAAGCTTGAACAAGCGGTGCGGGCAGGACCCGATCAAGCCGCCTACCATGCCTTCTTGGGGTGGGCGCAATATCTGGCCGATGGGGAGCCCAAAGTTTCCGAGGCGCGTGAACGTCTCGAACACGCTTTGACCCTGGATCCCGGCCACGTAGACGCGCACGAGTTCTTGGGGCGTTTGGCGGCCGCCACGGGTGACGAAGACACGGCGCGCGCTTCGCTAGAGAAGGCGCTTGAGGCGGATCCCTCGCGTGAGCAGGCATTGGATGCCTTGACCCGCATCTACGGAAACTACAGTGAATTTCATGCCACCGAGCGCATTTACCGGCGCTTGATTCGCGCCCTGGGCGATCGCGCTTTGCCGCTGCGACGCCGCATCTGGAAAGACTTGGCGGCGCTTTACGAGACGGAGTTCGAGGACTTCGCCTCCGCCCGCATCGCGTACGAGATGGCCGCGCGCTTGGCTCCAGATGATCTCGAGCTGCAACGCAAAGTGGTGGCGTTGAACCAACAAGACCTCGCGCGTTGGAAAGAGTTGGCGCGCGCCTTGACGGCGGAGTGGCGGCTACAACCATTCGACGGCGCCGTGGGTTCGGCCTTGGTGGATCTGTTCTTGCGTGTGGGCAAAACTGATGCGGCGACGATCGGGGCCGCCGCGTTGGTGTTGCGTGGGCACGCCACGCCTGCTCAACAAACGATGGCTGTGCAACACCGGCCGCGCGTTTTGGGTCGTTTGGCGCAGCCGATCGAAGGCGGCATCTTGGCCAAGGCGCGCCACCCGGGTGAGGACGCCGATCTCGAAGCCTTGTTCGCCCTCCTCGCAACGTCAGGTCTATTGGCGCCGTTTTCAGACGAAGACATGGGCTTGACGGGCGAACATCCACTCGCGCCCGGTGAAATCCCGGATGCGTTTCGGCGCGTGCTTCATTATGCGTGTGGCGTGCTGAAGGTTTCGCTGCCCGAACGCATCTTCCCTTATGAAGCGTTGGAGGGTGACGCGCGCTTGGCAGACACGCGACCCTATTCATTGTTCGTGGGGCCGGCTCTCTTGCAATCGACCGACACTGTTGAACTTGGCTTCCGGTTGGGCCGCGCGATGTCATTTGGCACACCGGGGCGCATCGCCGGGTCATCACGCTCGGGGCGCCAACTTCGCCCGTTCTTGATGGCGTGTATGGCCTTGGGCCGCAAGACTCTCTCTGGCAGCGAAGTCGATCCGGAGATCATCGAGCACATCGAGACAAGCGCGCCGCAAGAAAAGGTGATCTTGGCTGAGCTCGGCTCGCGGCTTGTGCGCGATCGTTCAGCCATCAATTTATCCGCGTGGGCGCGCAGCTTGGGCCGCACCGCCACACGCCTTGGCACGCTTATCTGTGGCGACGTGATGCGGGTCGGTAAGATCGTTTCCGAAGAGGAAGGTCCTGAAGCGCTCGAAGACTTCCTGGAATTCGTGCTCTCCATCGAGCATCTTGAACTAAGAGAAGAGCTCGGCATTTCACCCGTGGTGTGACAAAGCGAGGTAGCGGTGGGGCAAGGGGACAAAGACTGTTTGGTTCTGTCGGCGAAGCGCACCCCTTTTGGCGCCTTCGGTGGCGCGCTTCGCGACCTCAAAGGAACAGACTTGGGGGTGCATGCAGCCAAAGCGGCCTTGGCCGCAGCGGGCGTGGATCCGACCTTGGTCGACGAATCGATCTTCGGTAACGTGGTTCAAACCACGCCGGAAGACGTCTACTGTGCCCGCCACATTGCCCTGCGTGCGGGCGTGCCAGTGGAAGTGCCCGCCTTAACGGTCAACCGGCTTTGTGGCTCAGGTTTCCAAGCCGCGATCACCGCGGCACAAGCGATCGCGCTTGGCGAGGCAGAGCTTTGTTTGGTGGGCGGCACCGAATCCATGAGCTTGGCGCCCCACGTGGTGCGCGGCGCCCGCTGGGGGCTGGCGTTTGGCAAGGCGCCTCCGCTCGAAGATAGTTTGTGGGCGGCTTTGACAGACACCTACGCGGGCTGCGCGATGGGCGTCACGGCGGAAAATGTGGCCGCCCTGCACAACATCGGCAGGCAAGCGTGCGATGAGTTCGCGTTGCAATCACAGCAGCGGTGGACCGCGGCCCAGGCGGCCGGCAGGTTCGCCGCGGAGATCGTGCCTGTTGAGGTGGGCCAGGGGAAAAAGGCCACCGTCGTCACACAAGACGAGCATCCACGACCCAACACTCAAATCGCGGCCCTTGAAGCGCTACGCCCGGTTTTCAAAGCAGACGGCGTGGTCACGGCGGGCAACGCGTCTGGCATAGCGGATGGCGCGGCCGCGTTGGTGCTGGCGTCGCGGGGAAAATGTGAAAGCCTGGGCGTGCAACCACTGGCGAAAATTCATGCGTGGGCCAGCGTTGGTGTGGAGCCGAAGCTGATGGGGCTCGGCCCAGTGCCAGCCATGATGAAGGCCCTGTCGCGCGCGGGAATGACCTTCGACCAGATGGACCTCATCGAGGTAAATGAGGCCTTCGCCGCCCAGTTTTTAGCGGTGGAGAAGCTATTGGACCTGCCCCGAGAAAAAACCAACGTGGACGGTGGCGCCATTGCGCTGGGCCACCCACTAGGGGCCTCGGGTGCACGTATCTTGGCGCACCTGGTTCATGAACTGCGGCGGCGGCAAGGCAGGTTTGGCATTGGTGCGGCCTGCATTGGTGGTGGACAGGGGATTGCCGTCTTAGTGGAAACGCTGCTATAGGGAATGTCACTCGCGCCGCGGGGCCTTCTTGTAAGGATCGCGGCCTGGGCTTAGATTGGCTTTGGCACGGGGTACGCGCCTTGGGCGGGCTGACAACTTGGATCGACTTCGCAGGACCGAACGAAAGGAACATGTTTTATGTCGCAGAATCAGAACTCCACCACAGCTCGCTTTAATGGCGTGAAGGTCTTCTCGGCGACCATGGCGCAAGAGCGCGAGAACTTGGGTGAGAAAGTGACCGCCTGGATTCGCGACCATCAGAACCGCAAGATCGTTGATACGATCGTTACGCAGTCATCTGACGAAGCGTTCCACTGTTTGGCGATCACCGTGTTCTACTTGGAAGAGTAGCCGCACAGCAAAAGTTCAAAAGAGCGTTCGCGCCCTGCTTGGTCATCAAAAGTGCCGCGGTCCCCTGGATCGACGGCACTTTTGGTATTTTTGGCTCCGAACGAATGCGACCGTCATCCGCCTACGAACACGAGTGGGTATTGCACCGTGGCCCCACCCTTTTGCGTTTGCGGAAAAGACCAATGCTTCACCTGCTCCGACACGCAATTCGGCAGCGAGGTGTCTTGGAACACAGGCGCGTCCACCCGGACCTGACCCACCTTGCCTGCGGGCTCTACAGAGAAGCTCACAATCGCGCGGCCTGACGGGCTTGAGCCACTGCGGGTTAGCTTGAGGTAGCACACGCGCACCCCTCCTAAGTTGCGCCGCACGACAGACGAAACTTCGGAGAAGGTCAACGCCTCAGGCAAGGGTGCAGTAGCGGCGGCTCCTGCGCCACCCGTTTGGCCGCCCGTGGCAGCCACCCTTGGCGCCACAGGCACCGGCGGCCTCGTGGGATGCAGATCGGCTCCAGTGCGCTCGTCGTACTCGGCTGCCATACCAGTCTTGTCCGGCAGGTGCTCGCCGCGTGGCACCCTCCCCATCAGGCCCTGCCCGCCATCGTCTTCGATATAGAAGACTTCCCGCGACGACAGCTCACGCCACTGGCTGGTGAAAGCATCGTCGGGCTTCGGCGCCTTCTTGGAGCAGCCGCCCGCCGTACACAAAGCCACCCAACCAAACAGCCCGATCCAAGGGTGCCGCAAAGTCTCCCAAGGCAGGCGAAGATTCCTAGGTTGCATCGTGACAGTTTAACACCCGGCGCAGCGGCGGGCTCGGGCCAGCCTTCGAGGCCAGAGCCGGCTCATAAGACGACGGGCACGAAGGCCTCACAGGCCTTATTGATGACTGACATGGCTTGGGTCAGGCCGTCTTCGAGTTTACCCGCACAGAGATCCCAAAACACCCCACGCTGGGCGGCCTCGAACAAGCCCGTCAACTCTTTAAGGCGCTTGGCCTCCTCGGCGTCGCCGTATAGCCCCTGGCAAGCCTTTGTGCCGCCGATGCCGAGGAACACGATGCGTGAAGCATCACCGCCCTTAAGAGCTTTCATGCGCTCGAACAATTGGCTGGTGCTCATCGCGGGCACCGGTTGTTCATCTTCGTCGGTGATGGCCACGACCACCAACAGGGCGTCCTTGCGGATGAAGTCCTTGTTGGCCGTGCCTGCCAAGGAGGCCTCGACCACGGCGCTGGCGGAAGAAGCCGGCTGTTCGTCGTCGTTGCGCCCCGAACATTGCGTATCCGCCGAATCGATTGAGCCGACGCACGCAAACTCCTGCTCAAGGTTGGCCGAAGCCGACTGCATCCACGTTTGGCCGCCGGCAAAGTTGCACGCGCCGCTTGTGCCTTTGACGTGCAAAGTGGCTGGCTTCGGGCACGCGTCGATCACGCCGACGCGGTAATCGTCCAGCCCACCCCCTACATCCCTGAGTGCCTTGGCGAATTTCGGAAAGACATCGGATGCCAACGCCTTCTTCTCCTCCTGCATGCTGCTGGAGTTATCAACGGCAAACACCAAGTCCACTTTCCGGCAGCCGCCATTTTCGGAGCTGCCTGGGCTGTTTACGTTGCCGCTGCCTCCGGTGGCACCCGAGGCCGGCCGCCCACCGTTCGAAAAATCAACCTGAAAACCGCCTGTTCCTCCGGCCCCGTTGCTGCCCGCTTTGCCGGCGCCCGCCCCGTCCGCTCCGCCACCGTTGCTGGCTCCACAAGCCGCCACACCACTTGCAATAGAGACGCTGGCAAGCAGCGCAAACAGCTTTTTCATGTGGGCTCCTTTGTTGTCGAAACGAGTGTCAGTCGGGTGTGAGTGCAACCGATCCCGGAGTTTCGTCATGGATAGTGTGTTTGAGCGCCGAAAAACGATCACTTGCCGTGCATTCATCTATGTGGATGCTTTTCGGTAGGTCGCGAAAAGGGCGCGATCGTGCGCGGCCGGAATGGCGAAGCGCGTTGCGCGCGATACACGCGAACCAGGACGAAACGCCAGAATAAGGCAGAGAGAACGCTGATCGTGATCCACACCAGCGATTGGAGGCGCCGGGCCAGCGCGAAATCGTACGCACCATGAAACAGCGTGGGCAGGCCTAGCGCATAAAGGAAATGCCGCGCCTGCAACCCACCCTTTTCAAATTTGGCGCGTCCCAAGTAAAAGCCCATGATCGCCCCCATGAGCGCGTGGGCCGGCACGGCAAACACCGCGCGCAGCCACGCGACGCCTAAGCCAAGCCGCGCCAGATAAAACACATTCTCGACGCCAGCAAACCCGAGCGAGACCGCCACGCCATAGATCAAGCCATCAAGCGGCTCGTCAAACTGGGACCAGTGATAAACGGCCCCAGCGAGCACAATAAGCTTGGCGCATTCCTCCACAAGCCCCGCCACCACGAAAGCGTCGAAGAGGCGCGCCGGTGTGCCCCCCAGCGCAAGCCATTCGCGCGTCACGAACCGTTCGACAAGCCCGGCGGCGCCTTGGGCAGCCAACAGGGCGTAGGCACCCAGGATGAAAGCGGCGAGGACATGCGGCAACGGCTCTCGCTCATAACGATCACGCCAGTAGAAGAACGCCATCAGCGCCATGGCCGGGGCGGCGCCGACCAGCAGTACCCAAAGCGACATGCCTTTAACGTAACATTGACGGCAAGTCTTCGGCGCCGGACCCACAAGACAACTTGAGGTCCGGCGCCGTTTGCCGTCTCTTTGGTGGAGGCGCGGGGAATTGCACCCCGGTCCGAGAGGGCTCCACGCCTGCCGCTACGTGCGTAGTCAGCGATTGATTTTTCGTCCGCAGTGACGCTCGTTAACTTGCGTTCTGCAGCTTAGCCCGCCGGTAAAAGTCACATTCGGTGCCGGTTGGCACCCACCGATGTCTAGCCCGCTAAATTAGCCGCTAGGCCGGGCCGCAGGCGACTCCCGGATTCACGGTCTGATCAGTTTTTTAGGCTGCCAGAGCGAACGCATTATCGTTCGCAGTTCGATTTTGCCCGTTTTTACGAGGCCTCGGGCGCCTCGGCACGCAACATGCGCTTTGCTTCCCCCCGTCGAGCCTAGTTCGCCCCCAAAGCGTTTACTCACTCTAGCAAACGAAGCTGTGCGGCGCAGCCTGCAGCGGTGACAAGCATAGGCACGATGGTATGCTGCGCGGAAAATCTGCGCGTTTCGCTAACCCTCAAACCGAGAGGACTTCACGATGGCATTCGAGTTACCTGCACTGCCCTGGGCCAAAGACGCCCTGGCGCCTCACATCAGCGCCGAGACGATCGACTTTCACTACGGCAAGCATCACCAGGCCTACGTGACGAACTTGAACAAACTGCTCGAAGGCAAGCCCGAATCTTCGAGCTCGCTCGAAGACTTGGTTAAGACCAGCGAGGGCGGCGTGTTTAACAACGCGGCCCAGGTTTGGAACCACACCTTTTACTGGAACAGCATGAAGCCAGGCGGCGGTGGTTTGCCTACGGGCAAACTGCTTGAAGCCATCAACCGTGACTTCGGTTCGGTTGACTCGTTCCTGCAACAGTTCAGCGAAGCAGCCAAGACGCAGTTCGGTTCAGGCTGGGCTTGGTTGGTCGAGTCGGGAGGCAAGCTCAAGGTCATGAAGACCGGCAATGCCGAGACACCCCTGCGCACGGGCGAAAAGCCGTTGCTCACTTGCGATGTGTGGGAGCACGCGTACTACATCGACTTCCGCAACGCTCGTCCCAACTACGTTGAGACGTTCATCAAACATCTGATCAACTGGGACTTCGCCGCGAAGAACCTGGGCTAGCGAACGGCCGCTCTGCAAAAGCCCCATCGTCTTTGGGCGGTGGGGCTTTTTTTATGGTGTCCGCGGGGCTGTGGAGGTGGTTGGGCTCGCTACGGCGGCGGGTTTGCGGCGCACCAGGGCGGATACGATCATTACCAAAGCGGCTCCGGCGCCCGCGGCGATCAACTGATAGCGGGAGAAGTCAGTCAAAGCCGACTGCACCATCGGCGAACATGACAAGGCCTGGTCCACGGGCGGCTTGTACCACCACGTGATCAGCGAGGCGCCGACCAGCGTCCACGCCACCAAGCCCAGCAGCACGCCAAGTTCAAGATGCAGCATTAGCCGGCGAAACCAGCTGCGAGGTTTGGCTTGTTCAACAGTCTCCATGGGTGGTCATCATAACGGACCCTACGCCCTCACGCTGCTAGGGAGGGATGAACGCCGTCGCGTTCGTGACTCGCCCACCGTGCAGGTTCAAGCGGCGGCGGGGCCGCGTGAGCGAAGGGCTGAAGTTTCGCTCGTTTGCATGAACCTCACGCCGGGGGTCGCGCGCCAGGATTATGTCTCAGACGATACGTAATTCTTCTTACATCTAATTCGTTGACTTACACGCGTGTGCGGGTAATCCTTTCCAGGCAGCGTTACCACCTGGCCCCTTGTCAGGACGGCATCGCGAGGCTGTCGCACATGCAGGACCTAAGCAATATGGAGGACGTCACCTTGCCGCTTCTTCGCAGCGGCTCTGCCGACGATTCAACCGTGGTGCAGCGTTGTCGACTTGAGGGCACGCCGGCGTTGGCGGTGTCAGACGAGGGCCACGTGTTCCACGAACGGTTCGGGCGGTACCTGCTGCAGGAGAAACTTGGCAGCGGCGGTATGGCTGAGGTTTGGAAAGCGGTGGCTGAAGGGGCTCAGGGCTTCCGCCGCGTCTTCGTGGTCAAGCGCATCCTGCCGGCCTTTGCATCGTCCCCCTACTTCGTGAGTCTGTTTGCTGACGAAGCGAAGCTTAGTGCCATGCTGCACCACCCGAACCTTGTGCAAGTGTACGAGTTCGGAGTCGTCGCGGGCATTCACTACTTGTCGATGGATTACCTCGACGGCATGGATCTGGCCTCGGTGTTAACGCAGCTTTCACGCCGCGGCGAACGCATGGCACCGTCAACGGCAGCTTTCGTGGCACAGCAGATCGCACACGGCTTGGCCTACGCGCACACAGCTTGCGATTCCGATGGCAAACCATTGCACTTGGTTCACAGAGATGTGAGCCCTGAAAACGTGATGCTGCTCGACGCCGGCACCGTGAAGCTCTTTGACTTTGGCATCGCGCTTTCCGATCAGCGGTTGGCCTCTTCAGTCACGCAGGGCAAGGTGCTCAAAGGAAAGCTTGGCTACACATCGCCCGAACAGGTGACAGGTCGCCCCTTGGATGGCCGTTCGGACATTTTCTCTTTGGGCGTGGTGATGTGGGAGATGCTCACATGCCGCCGTCTCTTTGCCGGCGAAGACGACGCACGCACACTTTACAACGTGCTTGAACGGCCCATCACGCCACCGTCAAAGATCGCCCCTGAAGTGCCTAAGGCGTTCGACGCTGTGGTTCTGCGCGCGCTCGCACGCAACCCCGCTGACCGTTATCCCACCGCCGATCACTTGGCCGAAGATCTCGATGAAGTGTTGCGGGTGGTATCGCACCATCGCACTGACATTCCGCGCCTATTGGAACACGCGTTCGGACGACGGCCTTTGGGATTCGCCTTGCCAAGCGGTGCATCCAACGGCGCCCAGCCCGTCAGTGAGTTGCCGTCAACCGAAACCGCTGAGACGATGGCCGAGGTGTTTGATGCGGATCTGGATCTGCCCGCAGGCGTGACGGAATCAAAGGCCACTTTACTCAAGGCTGATTCACAGATCTTCGTCCCCACACAGATGTGGCAGCGTAGAGGTGGGTGGCCTGCGGCTTTGTTGTCGCGTTTGCCCCGGCCGGCGCGGGCCGGCGCGGCGCTGTTTGCGGCCCTCGCCTTCGTCCTAACTTTGAGGGCACTCGGCACATCGAATGACACGGCTCAGCCGGTGGCGCAGGCAGAGGTTGCTCCGGCCTTGGCTCCGCAGACAACCGCCCAGATTCACACCACGCCGCTGTCGCGTTCAACGCTGCTAGACGAGCTTCGCACGCGGGAATTGACGTCATTGTTTGAAGAGGGACTGCGACAACCGCTGGCCGCGCCGGAACCACAGGTGGCCAAGACGGCCAATGATGAGCCGTTGGTTGCGCCCCGCGAACCGCCCGTTGTGCGCCGAAGATCCGTGGCTCTGCGTGATGTGGAACGAGTGCGAACGAAACCGCACCTGGACCTGTGGAAGCACACTGGCGATGTTTTGGACGCTGCGCATGTCGACCCGTTCTCGCCATAGCTTGCATAAGCGGCACATGACGGCTGTACGCGTGGCTGTGTTCGCCGTGCTGATGGCCTTTACCGCGCAGACGCACGCCACGGCGGCTTCCTCGCCCGCGGCCGCCGCACCATCGCAGCGCGAGCGTGCCCGCAAGTTGTTCTTGCAAGCCGAAGTGCACTTTTCATCCGGCGAATACCAGGCGGCGTTGCGAGGCTACGAACGCGCGTTCACCCTCACCGGTCTGCGAGGATTTCTGCTGAACATCGCCCACTGCCATGCGCGGCTGGGCAACATCCGTGAAGCCACGAAGCATTACCGCTTCTTTCTTCAACGCGCTCCCGCCACAGACGTTCACAGACCCGCGGTGCAAGAGGCCTTGGCCGCTCTCACCGGAGTCAAAGCACGCGGCCCACGCCCGGCACCGGCCGCCGCCAAAGCCGCTTCCAAGAAGGCGTCGACAGCCGAGACGCGGGATGTGCCTGCCGCCCCCGTCGCCACACTTGTGGCGCAGGCCAAAGACGAAGGCGACAACGAATCGTATTTGCCAAGGCCGAACCTTGCAATGCAAGGTGAGCCCGCAGGTCTTAATCTTCAGCAAGCGACAGAAGTTCCCGCGCAAAAACAGCGGGCCCTAAACTGGGTTTGGCCGGCCTTGGGAGCGGCCGTGCTCGCTGCAGGCGCCACTTGGTTTCTGATCAGCCAGAATGACCGCACGCCGCTGCAGGAGGGCTCAATTGGCACACTCTCGCGTTAGTGTTATGTGCGCGCTGGCCATCTTTGTGGTGGGGTCATGCGGAGACGGCACAGAGACGTCTTTGGTGGTCGAAGTGGTAAATGGCTCCGGGATGCCAAGCGATCCAGAAGCCTTGCGCGTTTTTCTCTACGGCCCTGAAGGCGTTCCGCTGTTTGACGATGAACGTCTGCCGAAGGAGGGGACCTTGCAGCCCGTCTCAGAGGCAGAGTTGGGAAGCATCGTTCTGCACATAGGCGACGCGACCGGGCGCCTTGAACTAAACATTTTTGCGATCAAAGACGGCGCCCGCATTGGGCGCGGCCGCACCATGCCGATCGCGGAGAGCGGCCAACAAACCGTTGTGCGCGTCACGCTGATGCCAACGCAGGATTGGCCCGACACCGAGGATTTGTTGGGCCTGGGGCCAAACGGGGAATCATGCAGCGCCAACGAACAGTGTTTATCGGGCGCATGCGTTGATGGCGTGTGTTGCGGGCAAAAACAGTGCGGCACCTGCGCGGCTTGCAACTTGCGCGGCAGCGTTGGTACGTGCGCCCCTGTGCCTCTAGGCGAGCCCGACACCAACGCACCACTGCCGTGCGAAAACGAGCAGACGTGTGATGGCGAGGGCACTTGCCGCAACAGCGCGGGGCACATGTGTCGCGCCGACGCGGACTGCGCCCACGGTCATTGCATTGATGGTTTGTGCTGCTCCAGTGCCTGCACCGGTGCGTGCGAGGTGTGCTCGGCGCCGGGTCATGAAGGATCCTGCGTGCCGCGCCCAAGCGGTTCGATCGGTGGCGGGGCAGGCTGCGCGAACGGTGGCGTGTGCGACGGTGCTGGAATGTGTGGTCCGCGGTGCAAAGTGGATGCTGACTGCGGAGCCGGCGAAGGATGTATCGCGGGCGCATGCATTCGTCGTAGCGTCGACGGGGCCTTGTGCGAGACCAGCAACGTTTGTGCTTCCGGCAACTGCACCGATGGCCACTGCTGCCGCACATCGTGTGGCCCGTGCATGCAATGCACAGGCGCGGGAGGGACCTGTGTGCCACGCCCCGCCGGTAGCCAAGACGGAGCGCCTCACTACACGTGCACCGGCAAGTATTCTTGCGATGGGCGCGGCACGTGCGGACGCAGCAACGGTCAGATCTGCAGCCGCGACACTGATTGCGCTACCGGGCATTGTGTCAGTGGTATCTGCTGCAACAGCGCATGCGGCGGCGCGTGCCAGAACTGCGGCGATGGGACTTGCAAATCGATCACGAACGCCGTGGATCCCCGCGGCTGCAGCGGTTCAGTCATGTGCGACGCCCGTGGTGCTTGCACGAAAGTCAATGGGCAGCGCTGTAGCGTAAGCGCCGAGTGCGCCAGTGGCTTTTGCGTTGATGGTGCCTGTTGCAATAGCGCCTGCAATGAGAGCTGCTTCTCTTGCGGCACGGGCACGTGCACCTTGAGGGTGAACACCACAGACGCGCAATGCACCGGTGGCCGCCGGTGCGACGCCTCTGGTTTGTGCCGCTGACACACGTGGGATGTGACGGGCGGCCGATCGGCCGTGACAGCCTTTGCCCAGGGCGCTAGCGTTGCAAAAAGATGCAGAGGCCCTCGCAAATCGACGACGCCGCCTACGTGGAACGCTTGGCGCGGCTGCAGGGGCGCTGGTGGAAGCGTTTGCTCGATGTGCAGCGCCCGTACAGGTGGTACTTGCGGCGACTGAACCTTGGCTTCGTGTTGGATGTTGGCTGTGGCATAGGCCGCAGCTTGCGCAATGCCGGCGGACATGGAGTGGGCGTCGACACAAACGCGGCGGCGGTTGCCGTGTGCAGGGCCAAGGGGCTTGACGCATATACCGACCAAGAGTTTCTTCGATCACCCTGGGCGCGCCCCGATCGATTCGACGCCTTGTTGTTGTCGCACGTGGTTGAGCACATGCGCTTTTCTGAGGCGAGCGAATTGCTTCTTCAGTACCTGCCGTTCGTGAAACCAGCGGGCAAGGTGGTGATTATCGCGCCACAGGCGCGCGGCTTCGCTTCAGACCCCACCCACGTTGAACCGTTCGATTTTGCCAAGCTCGCTCGGCTGTTTGAAGGCGCGAGCATACGCCTGCGATACCAATGCTCGTTTCCGCTGCCAACGGCATTCGGAGCGGTGTTCACCCACAACGAGTCGATCGTTGTGGGTGAAACGCCGCGCGCCATCTAGTTGGCGGCGTTCATCAAAACGGTGATCTCGGTGGCATCCAGCGCCCGGTTGTAGACGTAAACCTCGTCCAGACTTCCGCTGACAAATTCTTTCACCGTATCGATATTCTGCGCGCCACCAATCGTTAACGGAGTGGTATCAGCAGCGATGGGCCAACCCACATCCAAGGTGTTCGATAGGACGCCATTCGTGTAAACGACCAGCGTGATGCCATCGTAAGTCATCGCCAGGTGTGTCCATGTATCAAGGGCAATCACGTCAGCCGCGGTCGAGAAGAAGAAATGAACCGCGGCGGTCGGTTTGCCCTCAAGCACCGCCAAACCAAAGTGTTCGTGGGACGTACCGACTTCTTGACGACACACAAGGAAGTTGAAGGCGGAGTTTGCCGCCGCCTGCCGATACTCTCTCATTTTCACCCACGCACCGACGGTGACAGCGCCGTTCAAACCAGTGGTGTCAATGCTATCGGAGCGTGGAACTTTCACCCAGTCGTTTGTTCCGTCCAGGGTTAAGGCTTTGCCCTTTTTGCCGTCTGACCAACTTACAGTCGCAGAGACGGGCGAGTCGATCACGCCCCCCTCGACGGCCATGCCGTTATTGTTGTTTCCGGACGCGTCTTTGACAGACGTCCCCGTACCTTCATCAAACGGGTAGTAAGCAATGAGGCCGTCCTTAGGCGCTCCGGTCATCGCAGCAGATCCACCTGTGCCGGATGAACCACCGTTTGCGCCGCCGCCCATTCCCCCACTGGATCCACCTAAACCTCCACTGGATCCACCTGAGCCACCATTTGACGAACCACCTTTGCCGGCCACACCACCTCCCGCGGTGCCGCCCTTGCCGCCCGTGACACTTTTGCCACCTGTTCCGCCCTTGCCGCCGTTGGGTTCGCCGTCGCTGGAACCGCCGCCTCCACACGCAGCAACAACCGATACGGACAAAGCGCCACACAGAATCACATGTTTGAGGTTCATCGAACTGCTCCTATCGATCGTGTTAAGTCGATCGTGTTAAGCTCACCCAGGGAATGGCCTATCCGTGGTCTATCAACGGTTAGGGCAACAGCAATAGGACTAAAGTCGGTGCCCAAAGTGCCGGGCTCACGCCGCGCATCTCTGCGAATGCAGCGAACTTTTGCAGGGGTTTGATACCGCCGGCGTGACCAGGCGTTAGGTTCACGATGAAGATCTATCAGGGACAGCTGATACGATCCGACCGATGTTACGTACGATCGCGCCGCCTCGCGGTCTCAGGCTAAAGCCGAGGGGCCAAAAACGCGGCGAAGCGTTGACGAAACACCGTGGGCGTTTGACCACGCAATCGCAAAAACATGCGATTGAAATGCGCCAAGTTCGCAAAGCCCACCGAGCGTGCCACTTGCGCGACGGAGTGGTTGGGCTCAAGCAGCATGGATGCAGCCTGGGCAATGCGAAATTCATTCAGGTATGCAACGAAGCTGTGACCGGTTGACTTGCGGAAGAAGCGGGCAAAAGCGCTGGGGCTGCGCCCGATCGACGCAGCAGCCTCTTGCAAAGAAATTGCGTGGCGGTGATGGGTCCACACAAATGCCAGCACCCGCGAAAGCTCGTTCGTCTCACCCGCCTGCGTCGTCAGGGGTCCACCATAAGCGCGCGTAGAAAGAACTCTCCGATCTTTGCCACCCGCTTGACTCAGCAGATCGAGCAAGGCGTAAAGTCGAGACAAACCATCAAGCGGCCGTCGCGCCCCCAAGTCACGCAACAACGCGGCCGCCTTTTGTTTGACTGTTCCGTGGAACGACACGCCACGGCAGGCGTCGGCCATGAGGCGAGACAATGGCAGGATCTGATCCGTGGTGCCCGCGTCGTGGTTGGGAATCATGCGTGGATGAAACTGCAGCACCACACACTGGTGATCACCACGAAACGATGGATCGCCCGACCAAGAGTGCGGCACCAACGGCGCCACCAAAACTAGATCCCCGCTTGCGTACGGCGCGGTGCTATCCCCCACAAACCTCACGCCGCGGCTGCGGATGATGTACGTCAGCTCGATCTCGGCGTGATAGTGCCAGACAAAGCTCAACGCCGCTTCTTTGCGCTTTCGCCACGAGAAGAAGGGCGCTGTGCCCTTGGGTGTCTCGATCTGGATCGCACGCATCGCGCGCCCCCACTGCGTCCTTAGGGGCGAGCCTTCGCCGCGTCGATCACGCGCACCCCGGCGGGCGGCTTCCAAACAAAAATGGCGTCGGCGACCTTGGTGTTGAACGCCATGTCTTTGAATGTCACGTCGTTGATGTTGCCCTGCGAGTCTACAAGCACCGTCTCTCGCACTTGAAAGCTGGCAGGATCAACGATGAAGTAGATCGCCTTGTAGCTTGACTGCGGTTGTTTCGGCTTAAGCGACAGCCGATAGTCACCGGGGCGGCCATATTCGAGTTTGGGCGCAAACTCGATGTTGAATTCATCCGACAAGCGTCCCTTACCCATCAAGAATGCCAAAGCCGCAGGCAGTTGCGATTGCTTCAGCTCTTGCTTGAAAGCTTGCTTGTCTTCAGGTTCGTATAGCCACAGCAAATCGCCACTGGACACGAACATCTTCTTTTCAGGCTGCGCGTAATCCCAACGCATGCGACCAGGCTTCTTGAATGTCACGTCGCCCGAGGATTTTGTGGTGCGTCCAAAAGTGGCGTTGAGCTGCGCTTGCTCGAATTGCGCCTTGAAACTTTGAGCGCCGTCGTAGCTCTTTTGCACGCGAGCGATGACGTCGGCCAACGGCAAGCCCGTCGCAGTCGGCTTGGCGACCGCCGGCTCAGCGCTGCGACTCGGCGCTGGGGCGGGCACGGGTGCCGCCTTCGCGGGTACAGCCGGCGTGCCAGTGGCGGCAGCGATCAACACACAAACCTTTTGCAACGCAGTCCAAAGCATCGTTGTCATCCTAGCGAAAGGCCACACCCGCCGCCCTGCCCGCTCGTAATAATGACGCGGGGAAGCCCAGTTTTGTTCAAGCCGGGCGCGGCCGTTCAGTGAGCGGCCAGGTATTCGCCCTGCGGCGCCAAGATATCACGTGGTTTCATGCCGTTGGCTGGACCAACGATGCCTTCACGTTCCATCTGCTCCACCATGCGGGCCGCGCGGTTATAGCCGATTTGCAGCCGGCGCTGAATGAAGCTGACCGAGGCCTGCCGCGTGTCGCACACGATCGCCACGGCTTGATCGTAAAGCGCGTCATGAAAGTCATTTGCCGGCATGGCGCCTTCGCCGTCGCCTTCGTCGTCACGTGGCTTCAGGATGTCCATGTCGTAGACGGGCTTGGCCTGCTTCTTCAGGAAGTCGACCACCGCGTGAACTTCATCGTCGCTCAAGAAGGCGCCGTGGATGCGGCGCAACTTCGTGCCCCGGTCCGAGAACAACATGTCACCGTTGCCCAGAAGGGTTTCAGCGCCGGGTTGATCCAAGATCGTGCGGGAATCGATGCGCGAGGCCACCTGCAAAGCGATGCGGCTTGGGAAGTTGGCTTTGATAAGACCTGTGATCACGTCCACAGATGGCCGTTGCGTTGCCAAGATGAGGTGTAGACCTGCAGCGCGTGCTTTTTGAGCGATGCGCGCCACGGACGTTTCCACATCCTTCGGCGCGACCATCATTAAATCTGCGAACTCGTCGATGACGATAACAATGTAGGGCAGTTTCGCAGCGAGATCATCGGGTTGTTCGGCCTTGGCTTGCGCGGCGGCCTGACGATCCGAAAGATCTTCTGAAAGCTCGTCATCGATCACGCCGCCTGTGTCGAACACCTGAGCCTCTTCGCCATCAGCCTCAGCCAGCGCGGCAGCGTTGGCCATCTGTGTTTTCTTATTGGCCAGGTGGCGGTCCACCTTTACGTTGAATCCTGCAATGTCGCGAACGCCTGTCTTCGCCAACAGCTCATAGCGGCGTTCCATCTCTTCCACGGCCCAACGCAACGCCAGGTTGGCCTTGGTGGGATCGGTGACAACGGGCAGCAACAGGTGTGGGATGCCTTCATAGATCGAAAGCTCCAACATCTTGGGATCGACCATGATGAAGCGCACCTCTTCAGGCGAAGCGTTGTAAAGGATGCTGGTGATCATCGAATTGACGGCCACCGATTTGCCCGAGCCCGTGGTGCCGGCCACCAACAAGTGCGGCATCTTGCCCAAGCTCACGCTGACGGGCGTGCCCTTGATGTCTTTGCCCAAGCACACTTGAAGTTTGCTGCCACCTTGCAAGAAGCAATCGTCTTCCAAGATCTCTTTGAGATAGACGGTTTCGCGCAACTTATTGGGCACTTCAACGCCCACCACGGCCTTGCCCGGGATGGGCGCCACGATGCGTACCGCTTGCGCTTCAAGCGCCATGGCCAGATCATCTTCGAGGCGAGCGATTTTTCCCGTGCGCGTGCCAGGCGCGGGCGCGAATTCGTACATGGTGACGACAGGTCCCATGTGAATTTCCTTCACCTTGCCTTTGACGCCGTAGTTGGAGAACGCTTGTTCAAGCCGCTCTGCCATGTCGTAGAGCGCGAGCTTATCCAGCACTTCGCCCTTGGGCGGTTCGTACTTCAACATCGACGTTGAGGGCAGGCGGAACTCGCCCGCCGACAATTTGATGAAGCCGGGTCCTTCGTGCTTCTTCGCAGGCTCAGGCGGCCGCACCGCAGGCGCAACGATGATCGGGATCTCCTCGTGCTTGGGTGCGCGCGTGTCTTCCTCAACGAATTCCCCGGAGATCGCTTCCAGTTCATCCTCGGCGTCAACCTGTGAAACAGGAGCGTCTTCGTCCTCGACGGGCTCTTCGCGCGTGGGTTGTGCCATCGCCGCCACAGCCGCCAACGTATCTTCGCCGCTGCGCTTCTTCTTGCCTTTGGCTTTGGGTGCCGCCACGGCGGCTTGCGGCTCTTCGTTGGAAAACGCCACAAGCGTCTTTTCAAACGGCAGCGTCTCCTCCAAGGGAGGCAACGCGCGCTTGTTCTTCTTCGTGCTGGGAGCCGGCAAAGACTCAGCCTGCACGGTATCGTCCTCTTCATATTCTTCGTCAGCGCCGCGGCCGGGGAACATCTCGACCACGAGCCGTGCCAGCGCAGCACCCGCTTCGCGCACCACGGCCCACGAGCGCTGGCCCACCGCCGCCACCGCGGCCCAAGCGTGTTCGGCACGCAGGCTGGTCAAAAACGTGAGCGACAAAAACAACACCGTCAGGGCCGCCAATGCCGCGCCGACCGTGCCGATGAAACTGGCCAAGATCTCACCGATCCATTGGCCCACGAAGCCCCCGGGGCCACGGCTTTCGGTGTGGCGGGTGGCAAACGGCAAATGCAGCAGCACAGCCAAAGCCGAAACGACGCCCAACGAGCCCAAAGTTTCCGCGATGCCGCTCAGCAACGACGACCCCTTGAAGCAGCGAACGGCCAGCACAAGAACCGCACCCACCACCAAATACGCGGAGAAACCCGCGAAGGCATACAGCAGGCGGGCCGTGGCGGCCCCGCCTGGGCCCATCACCCCGTTGGCCCCCAATTGGCTCGAAACCATTGAAATCAATGAGAAAACACCCAGGCCCAACAAACAAATCCCGGCGATCTCTTTGCCCCTGCCCCGGGCGGGCGGGGCTGCTTTGGCGGTCTTACCCTTGGCGGCCATCTGTTCCTCTGTGTCGTTAACCGTAGGAATGAATCCTACATCGCCTACATTAAAGGGGATCCAGAGAGCGTCAAATTTTTCAACAAACGCACACGTACCCTTCAACAGCGGTCGCGCCGTTTCGCCCACCCGGGCGCCGGCAGCGGCGAAGGCATCCACCCTAACCCTAGCTGTCGCCTAAGGACACATTCTTGCTGCGCACGGGCCGGAAGGGATACGTCCACCGCAGAAAGGCACCTGCGTCGCGCGTTTGCACCCAAACCTTGCCTTGGCCCCGGAACCGGCACACCAAACCCTCGCCGCCAAACAAGAACGACTTTACCTTCGCGCCGGGACGCAACCCGGGCATCACGCTCACCTGGTAGGCCAGCGTGTCCTCAAAAGCCACGACGTAGCCTGTGTCCACGATCAATTCATCGGTGACGTCGATCGGCAAGATGGCGCCATAGGCGTTGAAGAACAGATCGCCTTGGCCCGTGGCCTCCAACAACACCAATCCTTGCCCAGAGAAAAAGCCGCGCGCGCCTTGCCAGCGGCCTGAGAGTTCCACGCCCTCGCTGTGCGCCACGAATGCGCCTCGCTGCAAATAAAATTTGCCGCCGTCCAAACTCTTGTGGGCCATGTCGCCGGGCGTGCCGGGCGCAAAGCGAACCGCCCCACCGGCCGTGGGCGCCGCAAAGGTATTCATGATGAGGCTTTCACCACCTAACATGCGACCGAACGTTTTGCCTAAACCGCCGCGCAACCCGGCCTTCATCGTGACCGTGGGATCCATCGTGGCCATGGCCGATGGCTCCGCCAAGATCTTCTGTCCCGCACGAAGGGACACGTTCAACCACGTGAAATCCGGTCGCTGTTCAAACGAGAAGTCGAGTGCGTTGGAGTGACTCATCTGTTTGACCTTTCAACGTGGCTTCAACAACGGGCCTAGTTCTTGTCCAAAGCTTTTCGGGTTGTGACTTTGGCAATAGAGCTTGCCCTGCCCCGAAAACCGACACACGAGACCTTCGCCGCCCAGAAGGCTCCCGATCAAGCTGGCGCCCGCTTTCGTGATGCGAAATTGCAGTGTGTCTTCGAATGCAACGATGTGGCCGGTGTCCACAACATACTCGCCGTCAACGTTAACGGTTGTGATGGCGCCGAAGCTCGACAACAACACGTCACCCGTGCCTGAAAGTTTGACCCAAAACACGCTCTCGCCCGAAAACAGCGCCTTGCCAAAGCCTTGCCACGTGGCATCGATCTGCACGTCTGGATCGCTTGCCAACCAACTGCCTCCCTGCACAACGAGCGTGCCACCAGAGAGATGATGCTGGGCAATGTCGCCGACCAGCGTCGGACCGAGCCACAGAGTTTGGTTTGGTTGTTGAGCCGTAAAGTGGTTGAGGAAGAAATTTTCGCCGGCAAACATTCGCTTGAGGCCTTTCACGAGGCCACCGCCACCACGCTTGCGGCTTGAGGTCTCCACCTGCAAGCCCGGACTCATCGCGATCATGGCGCCCACTTCACAGGTCACAGCTTCGCCGGCTTGCAGTGTTAACTGCGCCACGGTGCTCGCAGGTTTACATAAAATTTCAGCACGCATTGCAAGCCCCTTAATAAAGACGCGCGTTCGTCCACGCGGCCAAGCCATCGATTGAGCGTGTTTGCAAATACGCCCGCCCCTGCCCTTGCAGCCTCGTGATCAACCCCTCGCCGCCCAGAAAGCTCGAGAATAAACCGCCCGGCAGTCCCATCTTCACGCGCAACGTTGGCTCGTAGGCCACAAGGTGCGCTGTATCCACCAACAGCTCCCCGTTGATCTCTTGCGTGACGAGGCCGCCATAGGCACCAAACCACACGCGGCCTTCGCCGCTGACTTTTAGGCGAAACAAGCCCTCTTTGCCGATAAAGCTTGCAAGTCCAGCCCAGCCCAAACCCAAAGCCACCGTAGGCTCGCAGGCGATGAACGCGCCCGGTTGCAAGTAAAGCGACGTGCCGTTAAGCGTGACGCAGTCAATGTCCCCTGGGGTTGGCTGCGTCAGCACAAGCTCACCGCCGGTTTGTGTGGTGAACGTGTTCATGAACATCGACTCTTGCCCTAAAAACCGACGCGCCAACGCCGTGAAGAACCCTCCAGCCATACGCGTGGTCATGTCAATGGTGGCGCTCATCCGCGACATGGCGTCGGCTTGAGCCACCACGCTGTCCCCGGGTTGCAATTGCAGATGCACGTTGGCGAACGCGGCCTTGTCTTTGATCTGCGCTTGCATCATTGGATTCCCTCGCCTGCGTCTGGCACCCCAGCATCTTGGTTCACTTCGGTTTTGCTGTCTACTCCAGCTGGTCGCGGCAGATGCGCGCGAACCTCGCCCCAGTTAAACGGCAGCACCACGGGTGCGCGTCGAGTAAGCGTCCGCGACAAAGAGGCGATCGCCGCTTGTCGCTGCCGCGGTTCTGGATGGGACCCCAGCCAACTGGGAACAAGCGCCGTGCCCTTGTCCAAACGCAAAAGGATCGTGCCCAACGCCTGAGCGTCAAAGCCGGCATCATTTGTCCAGGGCAGACCATGCAGGTCGGCCGCGCTTTCTTGGTCACGCGAATAGCTTGTGAGCAGTCCTTCTTGCGCCAGCTGCGCGCCCAGCGCCGCAAGCCCAGCCACGTCGCCAATCAATAGTTGAAAGGCGACAACCACACCCATCGTTTGTGCCACGCGCTCGATGCCGTGGCGAAGAACCGCGTGGGCCATCTCATGCGCCAGCACGCCGGCAACTTCGGACGGTGATTCCGCCAGCGCGAGCAAACCTGTGAACACAACGATCTGGCCGCCTGGCAGACAAAAGGCATTCTTGATTTCCGAATCCACAACCGCCACGCGGAACGTGAAGGTGGGGGGAGCCAGCACCGCCAAGCGAGAGACGATGTCTTGCACAGCGTTGACCACGACCGGATCGGTGACCAGCGGACCCTGCTTAGGCAAAGCGGCATAAGCGGCGTCGCCAAGCTTTCGATCCACCGACACCGGCAGGGCGCGGGCGGCAACCCCTGCCGCTGATCGCAGCCCAACGTAACCGCCCGCAAGCAGCAACAACACCGCGCTCGCCGCCACCAGCCACAAACGACCCGCTGCTTTTCGCTGCGTGGTTTGCGCACGCTTGATGTTGGCCAATGGCCCCGCCAGGGCCACGCCACCTGCCGCTGTGAGCGCCGCGAGGAAACCAGGCGCCTCGCTAAAGATCGTGACTGTCCGCTCTTGGTCGCGGCAAAACACCATGCGCCCGCTCGCGCCGCCTTGTTCAAGGTGACATCGGCCGTAGGGGATCTCGATGTCAGCGCCGGTGCTGGTGTGGGCTTTGACCGCATAGAGCCCAACTGTTACCTCAGCCCCGGCGCGGCCGTTTGGAAGATCGGCGCGGAACACACCGCCGGCAAAGGACGGGGGATCGAGCAAAGACGAATTTTTTGCGGCTGGCACGATCGCAGTTTACTGCGTATCGCCGTTTTGGCGGCGCCCCCTGTTAGGGATACACTGGTGCGCAGTGGGTGAAGGCTCCGCGCCGCCGATCGGTCAGATAAGCAGTGTTGTGCTCAAACGGGTGACCGAGGACGACCTTGCTTTGCCAGCGTTGCCCTGGGTGCTTCGCGCGGCGGCGGAAGCTTTATCCGAAAGCCCTTTTGCGCCTCACAAAGTGGCAACGGCTTTAGAGCCAGATCCGCTATGCGTCGCGCGCTTGATCCGAAAAGCCAACAGCGCGGCGTATTCGGCGGGCGCAGCGGTGTGTACACCGCAGGACGCGGTGGCGCGCTTGGGCCCGCGTTCGGCGCGCATCTTTTTGGACGACTCGGGCGTCGACCGCCCCATCTTGTCGCGCAACGCTGACATCAACGCCAACCGCCAGCGGGTGTGGGAACACTGCGTGGCGGTGGCTCTGGTGGCGCAAGATTTGGCGGGCTTCGTCTTCGGCCTCGGCCATGGAGAGGTCACGAAAGCGGCCTATACGGGCGGTTTGCTGCACGATCTGGGCAAACCGGTGGTGGCCGCGCTGTTGCTGGATTCGGAGCGGCGGCTCGCCGGAGCGGGCGTGGATCGGTGGCTTGATGCGGGCGACTGGGGCAAAGTGGTGATGGGCAGCCACGCCACAGTTGGCCGGCTGCTGGCCGTTAAATGGGGCATGCCCACGATCATCCGCCACTGCATCGCTGAGCCCTACGCTTATGATCCCTGGAAGCCTTATGCCGTGAGCAATTTCGTCACCCTGGCAAACGCGGTGGTGGAACGCATAGGCCTTGACGTAGGCACTCCGCTAGATCCCGTGGCGATGGAAATGGCGCTTTCAGAAGGTCCAAAGCTGCTTGGGTTTCCGGAGGCCAACATCGCGTGGGCGAGCCGGGATCTGGACGCACGCGTGGCGGCTCACATGGGCGCGTGGAATCTGAGCTCGGCCG
Organism: Deltaproteobacteria bacterium; assembly: GCA_033763315.1. Classification (GTDB taxonomy): domain Bacteria; phylum Myxococcota_A; class Polyangia; order Fen-1088; family Fen-1088; genus JAGTJU01. Next base: position 149,293 of record JANRKS010000031.1, on the reverse strand, counting down.
TTCTGGCTTAAGCGGGCGTGGCCATAGGCAACACGAATGTGAACGTGGTGCCAGTGGAAGGTGACGTATCAACCAACAATTTGCCGCCGTGTCGTTCAATGATTCCATGCACGATTGAAAGCCCCAGGCCTGCGCCTTCGCCCACGCCTTTGGTTGTGAAGAACGGATCGAAGATCTTCGGCAACACGTCAGGCGGGATGCCCGGGCCGTTGTCGGCGATAGTCACGCGCCACTCGTCTGCGTTTTGCTGAGCGCGAATGTTGATGTTCTTCTGCGCCACGGACGATTCGGCAAGCGCTTGCGCTGCGTTCACAACGATGTTCATCACGGCCTGATCGATTTGCCCGGGCATGGCCTGCATCTCACACGGCGAGGGCACATCCACCGCGACGTTGATGTCACGCAATTGGTGTCGAAGCAGATCGAGCGTGTCGCGCACCACGCGCGAAAAATCCACAACACGAAATTGGTTCTCGTCACCGCGTGAATAATTGTGTAAAGCGCGCACAATTGCCTTGGTGCGTGCGGCGCCACGGCGAATGACACTCAACATATCTTTCGCTTCTTTTGCCAACGCCATCGTCTGCTGGGGATCGGCGGTTTTCTCGATGTCGTCCAGTTGCTCGCCCAATGGGTCGAGGGTGTTGATCACCGCGTTGACGGGGTTGTTGATCTCGTGCGCGATGCCGGCGACCAAACGGCCCATGGATGCCAATTTCTCTGAACGCACAAGATCATCCTGCGCCCGCTTGAGCTTATCGAGGGCGTCCGCGAGCTCAGCGTTGCGCTTTTCGAGGGCGTCCGTGCGCCGCCTGACTTCACGCTCGAGATCAACGTTGATGGATTCAGTGGAACGCAAACGATCACGCAACGCCCTTCGCATCTCTTCGAAAGCCACGGTGAGACGACCGATCTCATCGGCTTCACCGGCGGGCGAAACGGGGCGCGCCAGTTCACCACGCGCCATTTCTTCCGAACGCATTTCCAACATGCTCAGCGGGCGCAAAGTGTCGTTGGTCACCAGCCACGCCAAACCCAAAGCCAACACAAGGCCACCCAAAGCCCGCAGCCACGGCACGGGCTCGCTGGCCGCCACGGCGATGGCCCAAGGCCCCGCCAAGCACGCGCCAAACGACGCGAACACCACAGCGATGCGCAGTGACACGCCCGCGGGCGAACGAATCTGCTGCAAAGGCAGATGATGTCGCGAGCCCAAGTGGCGCAAGAAAGGGTTCACCACCCGTCGCAGCAGCAGCAACACGTAGCCACCGCACGCAAACACCGCGACCGTCGCCGCCAACAACATGTGCGCGGCCACGGCCGCAGGGTAACCCACGCGCCATCGTCCTACGGCCACCGCGCCGAGCAGAGCCACGGCCAAAGTGAATGACAGATAACCTGCCAGCCGATACGGCAAGGCTTGCGCCGCCCGGAACGCAGGCACCGCGGTGGGTTCATCACGAGCCGGCCCCCGCACCGAGGCGGAACGGTAAAGCACGTTGAAGTAGGCCTCAATGGGTTGGCTGCGCCGGCGCAATGAACGCCCCCAGGAGTACGTGCCCACAAACAGCACAGGCCACCCCCACATCACCACCCCCAAGCCGCCGACGTCCAGCGCGCTTGAGGTCAGCCACAACCAGAACGCATGCCCCGCGGACAACACCAGCACACCCGTGCGGCCGAGGCGCCGCCGGTAGACCTCCATATACACGCGCATGCCGTCGGTGCCTGGCAAAAGCCACCCCCGCAGGCGTCGCAGGCGGCCCTCAAGCAACCGACCTCGCAAAGCCGCGGCCCCCGCGCCGTGGATGAAGGCCACGCCCGCCACCTGCGCGGCTTGCACGAACGCAAGACGATGCGCCCACAAGCACCAGGCGAGCGTTCCCAGCACCAAAACGAGCCAACCGAAAAACCGGAGCAAAGCGGACTCGCCGGGCAAACGCACGAGCGCTTTGAGCGCGGGAGGCCCCAACGCCGGGGGAACCGCTTCTTGACGCTCACGCCGCCGCGCCACCGCCAACAGAGGTCGTGCCACATCGAACAATCGAATGGCGCCGGCAACAGCAAACGTGCCGAAAACAACGGCAACCACGCGCAGGACCGCAGATGAGGTACGCAACGTGGTCCATAAAGGGACGCCCCAAGCCAGCAGTTCGACGGCGAGGCCCACGGCTTCGCATAGCAACAGCTCGGAGGCCAACGTGCCCCGGGGCGTGGCGACGGCAACCACGGCGGCGCGTGGGGCAGTGGTGCGGCTCATCGCCGTCATTGTACTTGAGGTCCCATGCTAGTCCGCGGGTTTAGAGCTATGCTCGTTTAACGCCTATGACCTGGGAAACCCTACGCGACCTGCTGCGCGACGAATGGCTGATTCTGGGACTGCTGCTCATGTGGTCCTTGGCCGGCTTAACGATCATCTGCGAGCGCTTTTATAGCCTTTGGAACGTGTTACCGAAATCCGAAGCTTTCAAAGATCGGGTGGTGGCCGCCATCGAGAATGGCGAGTTGCCCAAGGCCACGGCGTTATGTGAAACATCGAACGAACCCTTGGCGGAAGTGTTCGAGAAGGGCTTGAAAACCTTCAAGAAGCGCCCCGAGCAGACGGCCCAAGTGGTGACTTCGCAACGTTTAGCGGTCACATCGCACTTCAAACGGTATTTATGGGCTCTGGGCACGGTGGGCTCGTCAGCGCCGTTCGTTGGCTTGTTCGGCACCGTCGTGGGTATTTTGAAGGCGTTTCAGTCTATGGCAGCGGCGGGCACCGGCGGCTTTAAGGTTGTGGCGGGCGGCATCGCGGCGGCGTTGGTGGCCACGGCGGCGGGCCTAATGGTCGCCATCTACGCGGTCATTGCTTACAACTATTTCGTCGCGCGGGTGGCCGGCATCGGCGTTCAATACAAGCTTTACTGTGAAGAGTTCTTGGCGGCCCTAAATGAAGTGGCCCAAGGCGCAGCACCGAAACCTGCGGCCCCGCCGGCCGCTGAACCCACCGTCACGGCTTAACGGCCGCGCCAGCGAAGGAGACGCATCATGGGCATGGGAGTCAACATGGCCGACGCCACTTCCGATGAGGAAGGCGGCAGCGAGGCCATCGTCGCGGAAATTAACATCACGCCTTTGACCGACGTCTTCTTGGTGTTGCTGATCATCTTTATGGTGACTTCAACGGCCTTGGTGGAAACGGAGAAGGCTTCACGTTCCGGCGTCAAGGTCACCCTGCCGAAATCGCAAACGGCGGGTCCCGTGACGAAGCGTCGAACGGATCCAATCTTGACGATCACGAAGAACAACGAGCTATTCGTGTTCAATAAGAAGGTGGCCCCAGACCAGCTTGAAGCTGAATTGAAGAAAGCCTTCGCTGAAGTGGGCTCAGACACGTTGCTGATCCGCGGCGACAAGAACGTTTACCTAGGTGCCGCGGTGGACATCATGTCGGTGGCACGCCGATCAGGCGCCGCGCACATCGCGATCTTGACTCAGGCGGAAGAGAAATAAGCGGGGATCAGCGGCGTCGACGGCGCCACAGCCACAGAGCGCCGCACACAAACACAAAGGCCGCGTCGCGCGGAGAGCGACGTCCCACGGTGCAGCCACAACCACCGCCGTCATCAGTGGCGCGGCCGCCATCGACACCCGCATCCGGGACATCGCACGCAGCCAGGGTTGAGGTGAGCGAAACGTCATCGATGGCCGCTTCAACGCCGCCTGGCGCATCCACGTTGTCGTCCGCAGCGACGAACTGAAATTGCACGCCCTCGCTAAGGTTCAAGCCCATAGGCAAAACGACAACACGTTGAATCCAACCTGAGGTGAAGAGGTTTGTGAGGCGATCGATATCGACCCAGGGGCTAGCCACGCCTGCCGCCACCGACCGCACTTGAACAACCAACGACGATTGGTCGCTGGCTTCGACGCCGCCACCACCGGCCGAACGCATACCGGAAAAGCTGACATGGTAACGCAGCGTAGGTGTGCGCGCGCCTGCGGCAGGAACCACGGGTGACAACAAAGAAACCTTGCCCATCTTCACAAAGCCACCTGATAAGCCCGATTCAGTGGGCACCAAACCAGTGACGAACGCGTTGTCGCCCGCGAAGGCGGCGTCCGGTTGAACGGTGCGATCGGAAAGAAAGCTAAGTTGAGGACGGCCGCGCTCCCACGTGGCACCTTGGCCGGTGTCAGTGGCGTCGGCGTTCACAACCCACCCACTTTCCTGCTCGAATCCCTCTGTCCACAAGGTGCTGACGCCTACAGGCAGCGAAACACGTTGGCGGCTGTAGTGAAAGTCGCTTTGGGTGCGAGCGAACACCTCCACTTCGGTGCCGCACGCCACACCGGGCAGGCTGACGCTGATTCGCTCCGTTCGAACAGCGCCCGCAGGCAAGGCAGGCACAGGTTGTGGTGGGCCCGAAGAAAACCGTTGCTCGCCGAGGCGTACCTCGACCGAAGCTTTGATGCCGGTGGCATCCTTCGCACCGGTGTTGGCCAGGTTGACCTCGAAGGGCACCGGTCCCAGGGCTGGAACGGCGTTTGGCGCGGGCGCCACGCCAAGCACATCCGAACGTGCGTCCCCGCAGTCTGCTGTGGATTGCGTGCACACCACCAAACGATTGCCACTGGCGGTGCGAGCCCACTCTTCCCACCACACGCGCGCGCGGTCGATCCGCTGCGCCAAGCCCACCGCCGTAGCGCTGGTGACGCTTTCATTCGGCTTCGTCACGACCACTTGCAGCTCACGCATATAGCCCGTCGACATCTCGGGAACGCGCAGGCCATTGGCCGCGACCACATCGTCGATGCCCAAATCCAAACGCTTGCCGGTGACCGTTTGCTGCGTCGGAATGCGGCCTCCACTCCAATCAAGACACGCCGGCCGCGTGTAGTTGGCTACGTCAGTGATCGCAAAAAACGGCGGCAATTCATCGCCGGGCATCAACCCCATTCCGTATAAATCAAGGTTGCCGTAGCGAAGTGTGCGATCAGTCCACGTGAATGTGCCGTTGCCATTGTCGGTCCACGCGAGGCCATCTTGCACCGACGCTTGCGTGTCAACGAACCAATCGAAATGGGCGCAGTCGCGGCCCAACAGCAGGTCGGAGGGGCGGCCGCTTCGCGGATCGCGGACTTCCATGAATGCCATGAAACGATGGCCGGTCTCTTGACCCCAAATTTGCAAACCCACGGTCCAGTTTTTTTGCTCGTCGGTGGATGACAGCCCCACCCCCTTCATGTTCACCACAGCCCGCAGAGTGCCCTTTGAACCATAGCTGCCGGACATATCCTGCAACGGCAGGCGTCGCCCCAACCCTTTGACTTCATTGCGCACGTTCACGGCATACGCCAACGCGTCGGTGCCTCGATCGTCAAACGTGACCCACAACGTGATGATCTCGAAATTGTCGCCGGCAAATTCGATCACAGGGCGGGTGATGTTCTTGAGTGCCGCAGGCGCGATGCCAAACTTGTTGCCCACCATTGTGATCATTTGATCGTCGCCAGGCACAATGAGCACTTCGCCCACGCGCACGATGCCCGAAGTGTCTGTGGCTGCTTTGCGCGGTCCTTGGCTCTGCGCGCGCAACCAGGCCGCATGAAGCTCAGCGTCCACGCGCACCTGCCCACCAAACCCATCCGCCTTCGCTCCCAACGGAGGGGACACGAACGACTTCGGGTCATGGGCGTTCACCCACGTTTGTGCCCGGATCGCCTGTGGCTGCCATAGGCACAACCACAGCGAGACCGCCACGACCACGTTTGCCCTAAGCAACAAAGCTGTTCTCTTGGTGAAGTTCATGAGCGCTGGTGTTACGCAGACTGCACAGCAATTCGTCCGAACTGAACCTCGTCTTGACACGCAACGGCCATTATTAAGGCAGATCGTGCCCCAAGCGGAAGAATGGGCGTCACAAGAGCGCCAAAAAGGCCTTAGCGGCGTGGCTTAACGAACGCTTCGCCGGATACACGAGGTTGATCTTCCGATCGATGCGGAACTCGCTGACTTCCACCTCCCGCAGTATCCCTTGTTCGATCTCAGGCCCGACGCACATGCGGGGCAGGAACGCGACGCCTTCGTTCATTTGCACCAACTTCTTTATGGATTCGATCGTGGGCATTTCGATGTCCCGGTTGAGCGGCACGTTTCGCCGTTCAAATTCGCGCAAAACCCCCTCCCGGTAGGGCGAAAGCACGATGTGAGCGATGAAGGTCTCCATCCCCAGCTCCGTGATTGCCACAGACTTGCGCGACGCCAACCGGTGTTGGGGCGAGACCACGAAGGCCAAGTGATCCGTGTAGATCTCCTTCGTTGCCAGGCGTTCGTCTCGCGGGTCGTAAGAGATCACCCCAAGCTCAAGCTCGCCACCAACGATGTCTTCGGGAATCTTGCTGGAAAGGCTGCGGCGCACGAGGACCCGCACGCGTGGGTACTTGCGCCGGTACTCAACAATTTGATTCAGCAGGTAAAGCGTCGTGGACTCGTTGGCGCCGATCACCAGTTGACCTGCGCCTTTGTCACGCAATTCCGCCAGCGCCCCGGTCAGCTCGCCACCCAAGTTGTCGAAACGGCGGGCAAAATCGTGCACCAGTTGGCCCGCGTCCGTCAGCCGCAAGGCTTTTGTGCCACGATCAATGAGAGCCTCACCCAGTTCGGATTCCAGGCGTTGAACCGCCAAAGACACGGCCGGCTGCGTGCGGCCCAATTTCACCGCGGCGCGTGAGAAGCTTCCTTCGTCTGCGACCATTCGAAAAACTTGCAGCTCGTGCAGTTCCATTGCTTATCCCACCTCAGGTTTAGATTAATTCATCTTATTGCATAAGCAGGTATTATAAAAATTAAGGAAACAATAAATTCGCCATATTGTTTGTGAGGCGCTAACTTCTAAAGAGTCAAAGCATTTAGACCCACCAGCGGGTCGCCACATCAGCTCAACCTGAGGAAACAATCGAGGCACCATGAACGACCGCGTATTCATCTTCGACACCACTTTGCGCGACGGCGAACAGTCCTGCGGCTGCAGCATGACCGTGGAAGAGAAGCTGTTGATGGCGCGCAAGCTGGTGGAGCTGGGGGTGGATGTGATGGAGGCTGGGTTTCCGATGGCTTCGGAAGGGGACACCCAGGCAGTCAGCCTCATCAGCCGCGAGTTTTCGGACGTCTCCGTGGCCGCGTTGGCTCGCTGCAACGCCAAGGACATTGATCAGGCGGCGCGCGCCCTTGATAAGGCCAAGAACCCACGCATTCACACGTTCATTGCCACAAGCCCCATCCACTTGACGCACAAGCTTCGCAAAACCGAGGACGAAGCTTTGGCAGCCGCCGTGGCGGCCGTCACCTTGGCACGCAAATACGTCAGCAATGTTGAGTTTTCGGCCGAAGACGCCACGCGCACATCGCCCGACAGCTTGGCTCGATTCGCAAAGGCGGTCGTGGATGCCGGCGCGAGCGTGGTGAACATTCCCGACACCGTGGGCTACACGCTGCCGCAGGAGTTTGCCGCAATGATCGCCAAAGTGGTGGCCGCGGTAGGCAACCGAGCCATCGTATCGGTTCACTGTCACAACGACCTAGGTCTGGCGGTGGCGAATAGCTTGGCGGGTGTGCAGGCCGGCGCGCGCCAGGTGGAATGCACCATCAACGGTATCGGCGAACGCGCCGGCAACTGCTCGCTTGAGGAAATTGTGATGGCTATGAAGGTGCGCAGCGATCTGTTGCCATTTTCGACAGGCATCAACACGCCGCAGCTTTACCCAGCAAGCCAATTGCTGGCTTCAATCATCGGCGTGTCGCCACAGCCAAACAAAGCGATTGTCGGGCAGAACGCTTTCGCACACGAAGCGGGCATTCATCAAGACGGTTTCCTCAAGGAACGCACCACATACGAGATCATGGATCCGCACAGCGTGGGCGTCCCTGAAAGCCGATTGGTGCTGGGCAAACACAGTGGCCGTCACGCCTTGGCCGATCGCTGCGCGCATTTGGGCTTTGCCTTGACCACGTCGCAGATTGACGAGGTGTACACCAAGTTCATCGCGTTGGCGGACAACAAGAAGGGCCTGACCGACGACGAGATCGCCAGCATTGCCCGCCAAGCGCAAAGCGCCGCCTAACAACGAACGCGAAGAAATTGTAACCAAAGGGTCTGAGGCTGTGGGGCAGCCCAGACCCTTTGGTGTTTGAGGCTCGGCGACCTTTCGACGCGGTGATCTCGCCTGAGCTGGGCTATCTGGCTCCGGTCTGTTTGCGGGTTTGGCCTACAGGCGCGCGCGGGCCCCGCCGATGCACCTTACGACTAGGTCACCCAATCCAGTTCGGAAGCGTGTTTGATGGCGGAAAACCACACCACCGTGAAAGTGCTTTTCATCGACGATGACGCCGGTATTCGCCGGGCGTTCTCGCGCGTGATGGCAACACGGGGCTTTGAAACAGAATGCGCAGGAACCGGTCCCGAAGCCGTGGCTTTGGCGGAGCGCTGCGTTTACCCGGTGATTGTCACTGATTTGCGGATGCCCGGCATGGACGGGTTGACGCTCATCGATCGACTCCGGCCCCTGCAGCCCCACGCTGCATACGTGGTGATCACGGGCATGCCGGATCTCGATTTGAACCGCGCCAACGCAACGACAAATCAGATCGACGCGGTTTTGTCGAAGCCGTGGAACGCTGACGAGCTGGAGGAAGTTCTCAAGCGCGCGGCCAATCTGTTCGCTCAACGTTGCGGCATGGCCGAAGTTCAACCCGAGGCGCTGCCGCGCGTCCTCGTGATTGAGGACAACCCCACGGATGCCGAAACCATTCGCGGCATTCTTGATCCTGTGACGTCTGAGATCGTCTTGAACGAACGCCTCGCCGAGGCGTTGCAGGTGATGCGCCAAAGTTCGTTCGACGCCGTACTCGCCGACCTATCTTTGCCCGACGCACGCGGTTTGGACGTGGTGGTGCGGCTTCGCACGCTGGCACCCGATGCGGCCATCATTATTTTGGGTGGCGTTGATGATGAAGACGTGGCGTTGCGGGGCGTGCAGATGGGTGTTCAAGACTACCTATCAAAGCGCGCGATGGATCCTCGGACCTTGCGCCGCACCTTGCGCTATGCCGTGGAACGCAAACGCGCCGAACAGCGCTTGGCATATTTGGCGCGCCACGATCAGTTGACCGGGTTGGCCAACCGAACAACCTTCGTTGAGAAGCTGAACAGCGCTTTGGCACGCGCGCGGCGACAAACACAGCCGTTGGCCGTTTTGTTCGTGGACGTCGATCGCTTCAAAGCGATCAACGACAGCTTGGGCCACGAGGCGGGTGATCATCTACTCAAAACGGTGAGCCTCCGTTTGCAACAATCCGTGCGTGAGTACGACACGGTGGCGCGCATCGGCGGCGATGAGTTCGCCGTGCTGCTTGAAGATCTCGACAACGCGCACGGCCCCAAGGAAGTGTCGCAGCGGATTTTGGCGGCGTTAACCGCGCCGATCATTGTGAACGACATTGAACTTGTGATGACGGGCAGCGTGGGCGTGGCGGTGCACCCCCAGGCAGGCGATTCGGCTGAACGCCTGATGAAGGCGGCCGATTCAGCGGTTCATGCAGCCAAGCACAAGGGCCGCAACAATTATCAAATGGCGGTGGGCGACGATGACGCCGACGCCACCAAGCGCATCCGCTTGAGCGCCGAACTGCGCCACGCGCTCAAGGCCAAGCAGTTTCTGCTGTTTTACCAGCCGCAGATCGACATTCGCGAGGCGCGCGTCAGTGGGCTTGAGGCATTGCTCCGCTGGCGCAAGCCTGACGGTCGATTGGTGTCGCCGGTGGATTTTATCCCCATCTTGGAAGACACGGGCCTCATCGTGGATGTGGGCGCGTGGGTTCTAGAGGAAGCGTGCATGCAGCTGCGGCGCTGGCGCGACGAGGGCATGCATGACTTGCGGGTCGCTGTGAACCTATCGGCCAAACAATTTGAAACCGATGACCTCATTCGCGTCGTGCAACACGCTTTGCAGGTTTCGGGCATCGAACCCGATGGGCTTGAGTTGGAGATCACAGAGAGCCTGTTGATGCAGGATACCTCCCGCACCAACCAAACGCTCGAAGCACTCAAGGGTTTGGGGATTCGCATCGCGGTGGACGACTTTGGCACCGGCTATTCGTCCTTGGCGTACCTAGAACGGTTCCGGGTGGACGTTTTGAAGATCGATCGTTCGTTCATCAACGCCATCAACGTCACAGGACGTAAAGGGTCCGTGGCAGGCGCCATCGTGGGCTTGGGGCACCGCCTGGGTCTTGAAGTGGTTGCCGAAGGCGTGGAGACTGAAGATCAACTTCACCACCTGCACAGCAGCGATTGTGATGTGGTTCAGGGCTTTTATTTCGGCAAACCGGCCGACAATTGGAAGCGCGCTTCGTTGGAAGACATCATCACGCGGCTGTTGCCGGCGCAAAAGCTTAAAGCCGTCGCCGAAGGTTAAGGCATGAGCGCCGCCAGCGCGGCAGGATCGTTTAGCGTGGGCACACAAACGTCGCCGCCCGCGGCCCGCAAGTCGGCGACGCTGTAGCTGCCCGTGGCCACCGCCACGCAGCGAGCGCCGATGCCGTGCGCGGCCGCAATGTCTTTCGGTGTGTCGCCAATCACCAGCACATCGCAATCAGCCACTGGTTTGCCCAACAAAGCCGCCCCCCGCGCGGCGCCCACGGCCAGCAGCGCGGTTCGATCGCGGTGGTCACAACCGAAGCCTCCGAACGCAAAGCGGTGATAAAGGTTCACCGCCGCAAGCTTGATCTCGGCGCCCTGCCGCACGTTGCCTGTGCCTAGGCCCATCACGCCCCGCCCCGCCGCGTGCACCTGATCGAGGACGTTCACCACGCCCTCGTGAACCACAAAAGCGTCAGCCGATGCCGTGGCCAGCGACGCCAACGTTTGCACATAGGCTTCCAAGACGCTTTGCACCTCATCCGCCAACGTTGGCTCGCGCAGGGGAACCGCCATCGCCTCCAATGCCAACGCGACGATGGCTTTGTCGGTCATGCCGTCGAAGCTAAAGTGCAGCCCATGGTCGCTGCCGTAGCGTGCACGGAACGTTGCACACAGGGCTTTGCGACCCGCGCCGGCGGTGCTCACCAAAGTGCCATCAATGTCGAACAGGTAGATCAGGGGCCGCACAAGCCCAAAACCATAGCAGCCCCAGGGGTGGACCTGGCACCGATTGCAAATGTTGACCCGAAGTTGACCTGGAGGCGTGCCGGCTGAAACAATGCGTGCCATGCGCCTCTTCACTGGCTTACATATCGGTTGCGTCGCTTTGGTTTGTGTTGTGGGAGGAGCGGCCGAGGCGCAGGTTGCCGCGTCGCCCCCTGCGGCCCATCCGCTCTATGTCGCCATTGACGATGCCGCGGCCGACGCGGCGGCCAAGCTGGCCTTTGCCACAGCCGCCACAAAGTTGGGTTTGGGGCCGGTCGAAACGGTGGATTTGCCCCCAGAACCCGCACCCAAAGCTGGCAAAACTTTGGCGGCGGCGGTGGCGCGCTTCAAAGAGTTGGCGTTCGATGAAGTGCGCTCGCTGCTTTTGCCCGCGGTAGAAGAAGCGATGGCCACGGGTGCGAATGGCCTGTCACAAGAAGAGCTGTGCAACCTTCATCTGTATCTGGCCATGGCCTATGAACGCGCCGATTGGCACGATTTGCCGGAGGGAGGCCCGCCCGCACCGCCGCCCGAGGCGTGGCAAGCGTATTTGCAAGCGGCGGCTTTGTGCCCGCAGCGACAGCTTTACCAACGCACGTTCCCGCCCGTGGCTGTGGCTCGGCATGCCGCCGCGGTGGCCGAGAACAAACGCCGCGGCGAAGGCACGTTGGTGATCAACGCCGCAAGCGACGCCCTGATCAGTGTGGACGGGCGCCCCGTCGCGGCGGCACCTGTGAGCCTGTCTTTGCCTTTTGGCCAACACTACATCCGCGTGGAGCGCCCGGGCCGGCGGCCGTGGGCGAATGTCGTACCATTGAGTCTGTCGCGCGTGCAGGTAGACGTGCCCGATCAGATTTTTAAGACGTTCGCCGATGCGGACGCCGCCGATCACGCGCGACGCATGAGTGCGGCCTTCGCGTTGGTGGCCGAACTCAAGCCGGGCGCACAGCCGGCGATCGAATTGCGCTTGGTGGAGGTGATCACAGGCAAGCGCATTGATTCCACGCGCGTGGCGCTCACGGGCGAGGTGGGAGGCGTGTTCGCCGCGGTCATGCGGATGGATGAGCAGGCACGTCGGCGCGATTTGTTGGCACAGCAAGGAGCATTACAAGAGGACAGCGGTGGCCTCATCATCACATCTGCGCCGACCAAGGCCGCGGGACCGCCGGAAAACCCCACCCAAGATCCCGGAGGTTGGGCGAAAAAACGCTGGCCCGTGCTGGTGGCCGTAGGCTCCGTGATAACAACCGCGCTTGTTTTGGGTCTGGCAGTGGCGCTGGACGACAAAATGGCTGTACAATAAGTGCCGGAATTTGTGTAAGAAATGGCCGTCGTCGGGATCGATTTAGGAACCACGAACTCGGTCATCGCCACCGTGCAAAACGGGCAGGTGATGGTTGTTCCCGATGGACAAGGTCGCCACCTGCATCCGTCGGTGGTGTCGTTTTCATCCGACGGGCTGAAGCTCTTTTCGCACGAGGCGGTGGCGCGGCGAATTGTGGCGCCCGAGTTCACCGTTTATTCGGCCAAGCGACTGATGGGCCTGCCTTTTCGCTCAGATGAGGTGCGGTTTGCCACCTCACGGCTGCCCTACAAGCTGACCGAGGGCAACAACGAGCAAGCGGTTGTGGTGGGCCCCGATCGCAATTACACGATTCCCGAGATCGGCGGCTTGTTCCTGTCGTATCTGAAACAGTGTTCCGAGTTTTATCTCGGCGATTCTGTTTCAGGCGCCGTGATCACCGTGCCTGCCAATTTCAACGACGCCCAACGCCGCGCCACCATGGACGCCGGCCGCATCGCGGGCCTGGAAGTGATGCGCATCTTGAACGAGCCCACCGCGGCCGCTTTGGCGTACGGCATGGGCCGCAATATGTCGCGCCGGATCGCCGTGTATGACTTTGGCGGCGGCACGTTCGACGTCACCATCTTGCAGGTGGAAGGTGACGTATTTGAAGTGTTGGCCACTGGTGGTGACAGCTTCCTGGGTGGCGACGACGCTGACGCCGTTTTGATGAACATGTTGGCCGAGCAGTGCATGCAGCAAACGGGCGTGGATCCGCGCGCGGCACAAAGCTCACGTGCACGCCTGATGCTGGCGGCAGAACAAGTCAAACGCCACCTGTCCGATCGTCCAGAAGCCAAGGGTGACCTGAAGCAATTGGTGGTCAACGATCAAGGGCAAACCTTGAACCTGCGCTTTGCGATTCGACGCGACGATTTTGATCGGGGCGTGTATCCCTTGGTGCAACGGACGTTCGCCACGTGCCATGCGGTGATGCAGGCCGCGCAGCTGACCGTTTCACAGATTGATGAAGTGATCATGGTTGGCGGGTCAACGCGCATGCCGCTCGTACGCACCGAAGCGCAGCGGTTCTTCGGCCGGCCGCCGCGCGTGGATCTGAACCCCGATGAAGTGGTGGCCTGGGGCGCGGCCATTCAGGCCGACAACCTGGCCTTCGGCACAGGCGACGTATCCAACCGCGCGGTGTTGCTGGATGTGACGCCACGGGCTTTGGGCATTGCCGTCTCAGGTGGCTTCGCTGAAACCATCGTGGAGCGGAATGTGCCGCTGCCCGTAGAGCAAACACGTGTGTTCTCCACGTCAGCGGACAATCAATCGATCGTGCGCATTCAAGTGTGCCAAGGCGAAGCGCGGCGGTTTGACGAAAACTACCCGCTGGGTGATCTGGAACTTTCGGGCATTCGCCCCGCGCGCCGTGGTGAGGTTTCAATCGAGGTGACCTTCCGCGTAGACACGAACGGCATCTTGCGGGTGCGTGCGCGTGATCTTGAAACCGGTTCGTTTCAAGAAGCACAAGTGAATGTGCGTGGCGCGATGAGCGCGCAAGAAGTTGATGCGGCGGCTGATCGCGCGGCGGCCGACCACTTGCCCGCTGTCAAAGACTGAAGTTGCATGAACCATGAGTGTCTCTGAACAGTTGCTGCAGCTAGCGTCGTTTGCGCGGTTGGTGGAGCCGACGCTGGAAAGTCGTTCGTACTACGAGCTTCTGAACGTGAACCCTAAAGCCGATCAGCCAACGTTGCGCAAGGCGTTTTACGAAGTGGCCGCCAAGCTGCACCCCGATCGATACGCAACGCTGCCTGACGCGGATGCCAAGCGTCGCCTGGAAACGATCTACGCTCGGATCGCCGAAGGCTATCGTGTGCTCTCGGATCCCGCCAAGCGTGCCCAATACGACGAAGCGCTGACGCGCGGGCAAAAGCGCTTGCTGACAACGTCGCGGGAGCGCCGCGGGCCAGTGAACCCTGAAGAGACCTTGAAGCACCCAGACGCCAAGAAATTCTTCCGGCTTGGGATGATTGCCTTGGGCAACAAAGACTTTAAAGGCGCCGCATTGAACTTCAATTTCGCGCGCACCTTTGAACCTGGTGCCGCGGTGATCTCCGAAAAGCTTGCCGAAGCCAAAGCGGGCGCGGGCAAAACGTCGTAGGCCAGCGTGACCGAGCGCAACGATCCCTCACAAGAAGAGCTGGACGGCGCACATCCCTCCCAGGCGTCCGCGATTCAACCGCCGCGTGCGGGCGATGTGCTGGGTCGTTTTGTGTTGGAGTATCCGCTCGGTCACGGGGCCATGGCAACCGTGTTCCGTGCTCACGATCCCACCTTGGGCCGGCGCGTGGCGATCAAGGTTTTGAACCCCGCTGTGGCCAGCCAAAGTGGAGGCGCGGAGAGGTTTCGTCGCGAAGCGATGGCGGTGGCTGCGCTTCGCCACCCGAACATCGTGGAGGTCTATGATTTTGTCCCGGCCGCAGGCGGGCACAGTGCCTATCTCATCGAGGAGCTGATCGTTGGGGAAACGCTGCAATCGTTGCTGCAAGCGCGAGGCGGCGCGTTGATCCCTGAGCTGGCTGCGTTGGTGGCGGCCGAGGTGGCCGAGGCTCTGTTTGCGGCGCACAAGCACGGCGTGGTTCACCGCGATGTGAAGCCCGCCAACATCATGATCGAACGGCGTGATCAGGGCGCGCGCGTGGTGCTGGCAGATTTTGGTGTGGCGCACGTGGGCGATCTGACGACCATGACGGCCACGGGAGCGATGGTGGGCTCGCCCGCGTATATGGCACCCGAACAAGCCCGTGGGCAAAGTGTGGGGCCCGCCGTTGATGTGTGGGCGATGGGTGTGCTGCTTTACCAGATGGCCACCGGCAAGCTGCCATTTGCAGGACGCGATCCGATCACGGTGATCACATCGATCTGCAAAGGCGAGTATCGACGTGCGGGACAGATCGACGCACGCGTGGGTCCCGAACTCGATCGCATCATCGTTGGTTGCTTGCGCCCCAACCCGAGCGATCGCATTGCATCGGCGCAAGAGCTGGCGATGCAACTTCGCGCCTGCGCGGGCCACGTGGGACTGACCGATCCGTCCAAGGTTGTGCGCGAGCTTTTGGATAAGCCAACGCAACTGGCGGAAACGCTGGCGCCGAAATTGGCAGCGCATGCGGTGCAGAACGCGCGTGCTTTTGTACGCAAACGGCAGTTGGCACGGGCCTTGGCAGAACTTGGTCGTGCGGTGGCGTACGTGCCGAACCACGCCGAAGCGTCGCGCATGATCGACAGGCTTTCGTCGCAACGCAAATGGGGCCGCGTTGTGTTGGCCGCGGGTGGCGGCGCCTTGTTGGCCGCAGCGATCTGGGGCGGCGTTCGGTGGTCGGCGCAGCACAAGCGCGCGCTGCCGGCGGCTCCGTTTGACGCGGCTGTGACGGAAACGATCAAACCACCAGCGCCAACCTCGATCGCCCCGGCGCCGGTGGCGGCCGCAAATGGCCACACCACGCCGGACGCGGCGCCTGTGCTCGCGGCGCCGAAAGCCGCCAAGCGTGTGCCCAGGAAGAAACCGGAGGTCATCGCCACCTCGCTGCCACCGGCGGAAGTGCCTGCGCCAACTCCGCCACCGCCAGAGCCAGCCGCCGCAAAACCTACGCCATCCGAAACGGTCGCTCCCCTGCCCGCTTCGGTGCGGCTGTTCGCGCGCTTTGCATTTTGTTTTCCGTCGCTCGACGGCGACAACAGCCGCAAGGCGCCACCGCGGATTTACGATGTGGTGCAGCCTGGCCCGCACCAAGTGTTTTGCGCTTTGACCAAAGAGGGGCCCCGCGTCCTTGTGACAACGCTAAGCGTGAAACCGGGCGCGCGCCTCGACGTCAACATCGTCCCCGACGCCACGGGCAAACCCATCGTGCCGGCGGGATCTTCGGGCGCCCATCCCTAAGGCCTCAGACGACGTAACCCCGACATTCCGATCCGCCTTCCTCAAAGGCGCGAGCATAGACACGGCGCCGCGGCCCCAAAAGCCGTTCAAAATCGCGCCCCCAGCGTGTGGCCTCCGCCTTGCACAAGCCATCGGTATGGTAACGTCAACGCGTGATACGGACATGGTTCCAAGGAGCGTGGGTGAGCTCCTGCCTTGCCCTGATAGGCCTGACAGCCCTCACGAGTTTGACGGCCTGCCTTTTGGGGGAGCCGATCAACATGGCGCCTGAAGTGTCGATCACGCCGCCACAGGGCCCGTTTTACCGTGGACAGCAAATCACCTTTGCAGCGGGCGTCGCGAACGAAGGTGCCGCTTCGATTCGCTTTGCCTGGAACAAAACGCAGGGTGCATGCGGCCCGAAGCCCATGGCTTGGACATCCGACGCCACGGGATCAAGCTTCGTCTTCACCCCCGGATCCAACGAGCTGGGCGATTTTTGCATTCGCGTGCAAGCGACAGACAGCCAAGGTGCCCATGCGATCGCACAATCCGAGATTAGGGTTTCGGATCGACAGCCAGAGGTGGCGCTGATGCAGGTGCAACCGGCGGCCGGAAGCAAGGCAAGGCTTGGCAGCGAAGTGGTGGTAAGCGCGGTGGCAAGCGATCCTGATGCGGGAGACGTGCCTGTTTTCACGCTCGCGCTGCAAACGCCTGATGGCGAAGATGTGGCGTTCGGCACCTGCGAAGACGCGAAACGGCCTGCAAGCGATCACTGTTTTGTGGTCACAACGCCGGGGCCGTGGGTGGTGACGGTAAAGTGGGGCGCCGCCGACGCAACGCGATCACTTGTCGCAATCGACCGCAAGCTTGAGGTGATGGCAGATGAGGATCAACCGCCGTGCCTTCTGGCCATGCCCCGCGCCGCACAGGTGGTGCAAGACGCGCGTGAGCCGCTGCATTTCGAGGTATTTGTGGCAGACGATCTGGATGCGTTTCCAACCACGAGCCAAGGCAGCTCGAAGGCTCGTTTTCAATGGAGTGTCAGCGACAGCAGCAGCTCAACATTCCTGGCCTTGGTGGAACAAACGGATCGCGTTTACGTCTTGCCCAACCGGTATCTACCGGCCGACGAGCTGCGCGTGCGTGTGGACGTGTTTGATCGCGTGGCGCGGCCCGCGACGTGTAAAGCCAGCGACGACGTGTGCGGCACCAGCCTGTGCTTGCAGCGCATGACGTGGACAGTGAGGTTCCGATGAGTGTCTCGCAGCTTCGTGCCGCTTGCGGGTTGTTTGCGCTCGCGCTGGTGGCGTGCAGCGGAGTGGCTTCGTCTGACCGGGGCAGCGGCAGCGACAATGATGGGAGCGGGGGTGACAGCAACGGCGTGCCCTCAGGCGGTGGCGGTGAGCAAAGCTCCGAGGCAGGGGGCAAAGGCGGCTCATCCAGCGGCGGAGGCCTCGGCGGCTCAAGCGCCAGTGGCGGCTCGCTGGGTTCGGGTGGCTCACCCGCGGATATGGCGGTCGATTGCCCGCTGGACATCGGCAGCCTGACCAACAGCGATCTTACCCGAGTGATGGCTAGCCCCAATGCCGAAGTGGTGCTGCAAGCGCGCGTGCGTCCGGGCGAGATGAAGGCTGGTTCGACCTTCGCCTGGTCGGTGCAATTGCAAAACTCATTGACGTCCGTTGCCTCAGAAGATCAAGGCACATCGGAGTTCCGGTTCCCCGTCCAACAGCCAGGCACGTATCTTGTTTCGCTGACGGGCACCGTAGACGACAAAACGTGCACTGTGACGCGAGTGTTGCTGGCCGTAAACGCCAACGAGCGAACCACGGATCTGTGTTTGCGGGTTCTGCCACCGCCGAACTTGGGGCTCCTGCCCCGGGAAGAGCCCTTGACGCTGACAAGCGGTGCCGAAACGCAACAAAACCTGGAGCTCAGGCCCGCCGTAGATGTCACCATCGCGCCTCAAAGGGATTCACCCGCGGGCAGTGTGGTCGTACCTGCCTTTGTGAGCATCATTTCAACAACGTCATCTTTTCGTTGGGAAAGTCACACGCAAAACGCACAGGGCACGGTGGCGGCGTTCAAAGCGCAACTTGATGGATGGCTTGGTTACAATGTTCTCATTGTGCCCGATGGCGACACGCTCGCCCCGCTTCTGCTCGCCAACAAGAATCTGGTGGAGCTCAAGACGATGCCTCCTTTGAAGTTACCCGAAGGCACAGCCATCAGAGGCCACGTGAAAAGGGCAGGTGTTGCGGTCGCGAAAGCGCGCCTGCTGATGCGAAATGGCGGCGTGCCTTCCACGCTGGGCATCAGCGATGCCACGGGCGCGTTTGTTCTCCGCAGCACTAAGGGCATGTTTTCAGCCATCATACGCGGCGATGAAGGCTCATCTTTGCCCGATCTCATCTTAGATGAAAGCCAAGGGTTGGCGGTGCCCGAGTTCGGCAGCCTCGAAGATGTAAACATCAGTTGGGCGAGCTTGCAGGCATCGAACCTGGCCCTGCAGATTCGCGATCCGGTGGGCACCACACCTGTGGCAGGTGTGGAAGTGCAAATGGAACGTTCAGCGCCCATCGAAAACGCAGGCACGTTACAGGTCGGCACCACCACAGCGCGGCCCCTGCGAGGCACCGTCTTGCGCCGGGCAATCACCGATGGCAACGGAGCCATTACATTCGAAGGCTTGCCTGTGGGCCAATACAACTTGTTGCTCACGCCGCCAAGGGCGCCGGGGCTGGCACGCACCGCCATGACGATCGATGTGGGTGTGCAGAACGCTTCCGTGATGCGCGGCCTGGCCGCACCCGTGAAGGTGCGCGGCGCATTGCTGCCCCTCGCAGCGGCCGCCGGTGCCACGATCCAGGCGTTCGATACCGGTGCATCCGCGGATCCACCATTTACCGCAAAGGTGGGGCCGGACGGCGGCTACATGTTGGCCCTGCCTCCTTATCGAACCTACCGGTTGCGCGTGCTGCCATTGCCCGCCACCGGCTATCCGAACGCGTCTTTAGGTGAGGTTGGCGTGCAGGGCGCTGACATGACGATCGCCGTGGCACGAACGCTCGAAGCGGCCACACGCATCACGGGTACGATTCGTTCGGCAACGGGGGCGCTGGGTGGAAGCATCACGCAACTTTTCTGCGTGGGCAAAAGCTTCGACTGCGTGGCGTCGTGCGGCTGGCAAGCGTCAGCGGCATCTTCGACGGGCGCTTCCGACGCTGCGATTCCACTATCAGAAGTGCGCACCGACAACGCCGGCCGGTTCGTTTTGTTGGGCGCCGACCCCACATCGTTGTGACCATAACCGCAGCTCAATCTTATGTTAGTTTCACCGCAATGAGCAGGCAGTGGCTTTTGAGTTTCAGCGTTCTTTGCGCGGCAAACGCAGGTTGTTTGCTGTCTGAACCGATCAATGAAGCGCCTGAGGTGGGACCCATCAAGGGCCCGGACAAAATAGGTCGCAACAGCAGCCAACAGTTCACGGTGGACGCAGACACCGCTGCGCTGCAATGGGGCTGGTTGCCGGGCGCGTGCCCTGCGGATCTGGCCGCACGACCGCGCGCCACATTGGGCGCGGCTGTGAGCGGTCCGGCTTTTTCGGTGAAAACAGAAACACCGGGGCCCGTTTGCGTGTGGGTTCTGGCGCAGGATAGCCAGGGCGCAGAAACGCTGGTGTGGAAGGACGTGGTTGTGGAAAACCAAGGGCCCACCGCGACCATATCGTTCAAAGGACTGCTGCCAACGGCCACACCCGTGTTCGCCCTCTACCAAGAGCTAATGATCGCGGGCGGCGCCATGGATGCGGAGAAAGACGGCGTTATGGCTTTTGCGTGGACGATCACGTTGCCCGATGGCTCCACGATGCCAGGAACACCATGCGCCGAGCCGAACGATGGCAGCGTGCTGTGTTTTTCGCCTCCCACGCCCGGAAAATATGCGGCACACCTCGCGGTCACCGACAGCTTGGGAATGGCTGGCGCCATAGCGTCCACAAGCTTTGAGGTCAGGCCTGATCAGCTGCCGTGCGTACGCGACACCGAAAGCGGCGGCGCAGGGACGATCTTACGCCGCTGGGACGAAGATGTGGCGTTCACCGTTGCTGTTGATGACGATGGCGATCCGTTTCCACCGCGCGAAGGGCAATCATCCAAGGTGGATTTCGTGTGGCTGCTGCGCAAAAAAGAAACCGGCAGGCAAAACCAAATGGCGCGCGTCACGGATTACAACCAAGCGTCCTTCAGGTTGCCCGCTCAATCATTCGTGCAAGGCGATGAAATCGAGGTGCGGGTGGAAGTGCTCGATCGGATGGCTGTGCCGCTCAACTGTGCGGAGAGCGAGGCGTCGTGCGTGAGGGCAAGTGCAAACGCGCCATCGTCTGGCGGCGGCCAATGCTCGCAAAGGATGACGTGGACTGTGAGGTACATCCTATGAAGCGGTTGCTTATGACCCTGATGCTTGCAACGCTGTGTGCGTGTGCCGGCGACGATGACGTAGAGACTGGAGCAGACGCAGCGGCGGGCGATGGAGGAGCAGGACTCGCCGACGGCTCTGTAAAGTTCGATTCGATCCCTGGTGCTGACGCCGCCGCCAATGACGCCGGCGTTATCTTCACACCTGATGTGGCACCGTTACCCTGCCAAGTGAACATTCGATCGGTCACCACACCGGATCTAACAAACTTGCCCGCAGGCCCGGGCTTGTTCGTACGTTTGCGCGGCGAAGTGGTGGGGCAACCGCGGCCGCTTGCCCTCAACTGGCAGTGGCAAGTGTCACGCGGCGGTGTGAGCATCGCGCCTGAAGCCACGTCCGGCGATGCGTCTTTAATCAAAGTACCCCTCGAACAAGCGGGCAATTATGCCGTTTCCGTGAGCGTGGGCGATGGGTGCGTAGGCGAAGCGAGGCTTACCGCCGAAGCGACAGACACACTGACCAAGTCGGTGTTCCTTCGTGTCATTCCACCTGCGACCAGCAATGCCCCGGCGAAGGACGACGCCGTTAGGATCCGCGCGGGTACGAATGCCACCGCTAACCTTGTCTTGACTGAGGGAGCGGTTGCTCAGATCACGCCGACGCGGCTTTTGGGCGGTCAGAAAGTGCTCGCGCCCTCGGTGATTCGCATCTCAAGCTCGACCTCGTCATTCCTGCAAGAAGGAGCCGCCACGGCCAGCTCGCCGTTCAAACCCGTATTGAACCTTGGCGGCTTCGACGCATTTGATCTTCTGATCGTTCCCGAAGAAAGCGGCTTACCGCCGCTGTTGATTGCGCGCCAGGCGCCGTCCACGCTGAGGAACCTGGAAGTGCCGCTGTCGCCTGGCGTTCGCGTGGCCGGTAAAATCACGCGAGGTGGCACTGCCATCGTTGGTGCACGCCTGCTGTTGCGCAAAGATCAGCAACCATCAACGATCGGCGAATCGGACCCAGCTGGCGCGTATGTTCTTCGCGCACGACCGGGCATGCACAGCGTGCGCCTGGTGCCGCCCGCGAACGCGTCGTGGCCCACCTTGGAACTTCCAGCGTCTGCCGGTTTATCACTGCCCACTGAAGGTGCGGACGTGACTGTGAACATTGACTACGCCGACAGCCCCACCGCCACGTTAACTTTAACGATCAACAAGCCTGACGGCAGCGGGCCCGCGGCTTTTACTTTGGTTGATCTGCTTTCAGCACCACAGGCGAATGCGGCGACAATGACCGTGGGCGCAAGCGCCCCCGTGAGCGTGCCTGGGTTCGTAACCGTGACCGCCGTGGCAGACGCTGCGGGCCAAGTGGTTGTGCGCGATCTCGCTCGCAGCGTTTATACGGTAAAGCTGCGACGCCCTTCAGCGGCCACATGGCCTTCGGCTCATCAAACAACCATCAATGTGGATCTGCGCGGCGGCAACGGTGCCGATACCGTCAAGCTTTCGCCCGCGTTGATGGTGTCAGGAACGATCAACGTTGTGGGCGGCATCCCGGCCGGTCTACGTGTTGTGGCGGTGAACCTTGAGGATAAAACGGGCGCGCCGGAAGCCACGGGGGCCGTGACAACACAAGGCGCCTTCGTGCTGAACGTGTCGCCACAGGCGTCTTACCGACTGCGCGTGGATCCACCGCTGGGAACGCTTTACCCTCGGGTCGTATTTGGATCTATTTCCACCGAGAACACCGATAAGGTGCTGCCCGTATTCAATTTGCCAAAAACCGTGCGCCTGACAGGCAAAGTCAGCAACAGCACCGGCCAGAGCGTGCCCGGAACGATTGTGCAGGCGTATTGTTCAGACCTATCGGACGATTGCATCGACAATTCCCGCACCAACGTAGGCGTCGCGTTGCCGCTTTCCGAAGCTGTGACCGACAGCAGTGGTACCTTCGTTTTGGTGCTTCCCGATCCAGGCTCAATCTAAACATGTTCAAAGTGACTATGAGGTATCTTCTCGCCGTTTCTGCGTTGGTGCTGTTTTGCTCAAGCGTGCACGCCGACGACGGGCTCGCGGCGCCAGCCGATGCGCCCACCAGCGTTCCTCGCGACGAAAGCAAAACGCAGCCAGCCACGGCCGATGCGGCGCTAAAGCAAGCGGAGTCTGCTTATGAGTACGGAGACATGCCGTTGCTTGTCGAGTCTGCGCGTTTCGTCACCGACGGCACATTGGAAGCCACCACCGATGAACAGGCCGCCGCTTTGCGCTTTTTGGGGATCGGCCTTTATGTCACAGGCCGTGTGGAAGGCGCACGCACCGCCTTCGAGAAGCTGCTGCAGCTGCGCCCCAACACCTATCTTGATCCGGCCACCACGCGCCCTGAGATCGTCACGTTCTTCTTTGATCTGCGCCGCCGTCGCATCCGTGAGCTGCGCGCCGCGGATCAGGCCAACCGCCCCAACGTGCTGTGGAACTTTGTGCCGCCCATGGGGCAATTCAATAATGGCGATCGCGTGAAGGGATGGATACTGCTGGTGGGTGAAGCGGTCACGCTTGCCACGGCGGCCACCACCTATGCTGTGGTGAAGACTTGGCAACGGCCTAACAAAACAGTGTGTGAAGGTGTTTGCCCCGAACGCACCGATACGGCAAACACCCTTCGGAGCGTCAACATCACCGCCGGAGCCGCATTTATCGCGCTTTACGCTTATGGCGTGATCGATGGCCTCATCAGCCGCAACAAGGTGCGCTCTGAAGAAGAGCTGCTGCGTGCGTCGCCGCCACCCGTAAGCGTCTCGCTGCTGCCCAACGGCGCTGCGTTGAACTTCCGCTTCTAGCGCTAGTTGTATGTGGCGCTGAAGCTAAGGAAAGCGCCGCGGTTGTGCCACCTGGGCGGCTCGACAAAGCCTTCGTCTTTTTCTTTGGCTGACGACGCGTGAACGCCAAACAACACCCCCAACGCCCAGTCTTGCGAAACCCACCACTCTTTGCCCACCTTCAGGTTGATGCCCGCGCCCCCATCCGTGGAGCGCTCCTTGCCGTTCACGTCGGTGACGCTGAGCGATGAGATCAACACACTGGCGCTGAGAAAAATGTTGGACGGGTCGAAGTAGTAAGCCACGCCCGGGCCGACGCCACCAAAGTCGAACGACTGCTGGCGCTCAAGCACATTCACCTCCTGTCCGTCTATTTTCGACGTTGGCTCATCAAAGCCCAGAACTTGCACCTCTCCAAAAACAACCCAGTGAGGCGCCACCGCGCCGCCGAGCGCCAGCGCAAAGTCAACGCCACCGCCCGACAGCGACAGCTCGGTGCCGGCCAAGGTCGTTTTGGAGCTGCCACCCGCAAACCCCAACTCTATGTGAAGGTAAAAGCCATCGTGCTGGTGGTATCCGGGCGGCGGCGCCACGTTGTAGGGGGCACTTGACGGATACGGCAAAGGTCTGTGGGACGCGTCTTGCGCGCGCACGTCATCAGTTGATGCCAACGCAACAAAACCCAAGGTGAGCAGAGCCAGTACAACTTTCATCGCTAACTCCTTACTGTAGCTTGCAGGCCGGGGGCCACATCTAAAGGCATCACTGCCACTGAGCAGCATGAACAACCCTCGTCGCCCCGTTTCTGCAGGCTTTTGCCCCAGCGTCCACAAAACTTTCACCCGGCCCTTTACCCCGCGCCCAAAATGAGTAAATTAGGCCCGTACTCAGGCGGGTAGCTCAGCGGCAGAGCGGGTGCCTTACAAGCACCGGGTCGCAGGTTCAATCCCTGTCCCGCCTACTACTCTGCCAATGGCTCTGGAAGGTCGACCACAATGAATGCGGCGTCCGCTCGGCGCTGGCCGAGAATGCGGCGGCCTTAATGCCTAAGGTTCAAGCGCTCTTCGTCAGGATTCCCACCGTCGCTGCGCCGCGCGGCACAATGGGTAGAGTTGCAGTCCAGACAACTCTTGTCGCCATGGGCGCTTTCGATGGCTCGTTCGAAGACGGACTACGCATCGGCGCTCGTTTTGATGCAATTGTCCGTTCTACAGGAACACCTCAGTTCAAGAGCGATCGTTGATTCTGCGGGCCTCTTTAGTGAGACGGGCGGGGTTCGACCCGAAGCTCAGCTTCTTTGCAGGTTTGCCAGACCGACATCAAGGCTAAGGCAACCGCTTAACGTACAGGCGAACACGGGTGGTGGTCAGCGCTCCTTCGCTCGAGTCCTTGTAGGCGCGAATGCTGCCGCCGATAGCCCCGACTGCCCATGCGCCTGCCGAAACGGAGGGCTCGCCATCAAGGAACGTTGCTTGTTGAGCGAAATCAAGGGCCAATCCTTGGAACGCACCTCCGTAGCCGACCTGGCCACTTGGCACCATAGTCACATTGCTGATGACCCCTCGGTTGGGTCCCTCGGTTGGGTTGGTCGTTTGATCCCAGTTGATGAATCGATCTTGCGCGGCACCCCATCGCAAACTGAAGCGATAACCGTTCGCGGTTGCGAAGTCGTAGAGATAATAAAGGCGGCTCCATTGGCCCCCGTTGGGTGCCGTGTCTTCCACGAACGTCCATCCGTCATTCGTTCTACCGAGTGAATCCATCGTGGCATCTTGATCGGCAACGAGTGTCCATCCGCCACCGGTCATGTCGCAATAGGTGTCGTATGGAGGATTCCCCGTTGGTCCATCGGAATCGATTCTGTAGATTCCGTTCGTCGCAGAGGGATTCTCCGCAAGGGCGGCTGCGCAATCCAAGGGAACCGACGTGGGGGGGGCGCACGTCACAACGATGTTCGCCGTGTTGGCCAACAACTCACCAGTACCGTTGGCGACTGTACAGCGAACCGTGGCCGGCTGCGTCCTCACGGTCACGTTGTAGGTGCTTCCGTGCGTGATCGTGCCTGCGAAAGCAAACGAACCGTTAGCAGAAAGGACCAACGGGTTTGCGGCGTTGTTCTGCAAGGTAACTGAGCCCACCAGTCCGCTGACGGTGCCGCCCAGGGTGTAAGTCAGGCTTGAACAACTGACAGCTACGTCCACGACGTTGTTTGTAGCCGAGCCGGTTCCATTCGTGACGACGCAGACTTGTCCTACCGGCTGCGTTCGAATTGTCACGGCGTAGCCAAGGCCATGGGCAATGGACGTGGCGAAGACAAAGCTGCCGGTTTGAGAGACGGTTAGGTCATCGCCTCCATTGTTGCGGAGCACAAGCGATCCCGTCAGGCCGCTAATCGTGCCGCCTATGGTGCGCGGATTCGACACACAGGTAACCGAAACATCAAACACGTCTGCATTCGCTGTTCCGGTGCCGTTGCTCACGCTGCAGGTCTGCCCCGACGGTTGCATTGCCACGGTCACAGCATAGGGAGAACCATGCATCAACCGCTCCAAGAACATGAAGGCGCCGTCGCTCGAAACCGTGACGCTAGCTGCATTGTTGTTGCGCAGCACCAAACTTCCGTTCAGTCCCGCAACGGAGCCACCAACGACGCGATTATCGAAACACTCGACCTGGATATTGGCGACGTTCGTAGTTGCAACGCCTGATTCGAACATGACGTTGCAATGCTGCCCCGCTGGCTGAGTCTTGACGCTGACAGCATAAGGGGTTCCAAAAGGAAGTTTTTGGGCAAATTCAAACACACCGGCATTCGCGACGTTTAAGTCATCGCCGTTGTTATTGGCAAGGACAACAGAGCCGACAAGTCCAAAGATATTCCCCCCTACCCTATAGAGCACATCCGAACAGGTGACTCTCACGACAACATCTGCCTTGTCGACGATACCTATGCCATCGGTAACCATACACGTTTGCCCGTTGGCAGGCGTGATCACTTTGACGTCGAAAGGATTGCCCCGATATAGTTCTTGCACGAACACCACACCCGGCGTTTGAACAACTCGCGTTCCTCCATTTACGCTCAACACAACCTCGCCCTTGAGCCCGCTGACATCGAGAGACAGTTTGTAGCGACCGCGGCAGGTTCCATCCATGCACAGGCTGGATGCGCAGTCCGATCCCGTCGTGCACTTTGCATCGGCGGGACATCGTTGCGGGCACGACGGTCCGCAATCGACATCCGATTCGAAGCCGTTTTTGATGCCGTCGAAACAGTTGGGAACCGCGCATCGATTCTGAAAGCAGCTCAGAGTCTCACAATCCTCGTTGACCTTGCATCGATTGGACACCCTGCACTTTGCAGCGCAACTACCACCACAATCAACATCGGACTCGATGCCGTTCATTTCGCCATCGAAACACGAGGCCGGGGGTGGCTCAATGCAAACCATCTCTCCCGATCCCGAGCTTAACGAAGAGCAGACAAGTCCCGATTGACAATCGCTCGGTTGCTTGCACTTGCGAAAGGTGCCGCAGCGGAAGCAGGTGGATGTGCCGCCACAATCAACGTCGGATTCGTTCTGGTTTTGGCGACGGTCTTCGCATGCGTTCTCGACGCAACGCAACCCATCACACACCTGCTTGCAGTCAGAATCCTCGCGGCAGAAGTTGTTTGCTTCACACTTTCCGCACAGCGGACCTCCGCAATCCGCGTCGGACTCAAGCGCCGATTGGATGCCGTCTTCGCAACTCGAAGCGACACACAGCTTCGCCTTTTGCGAACAAAAGTACGACGCACAGTCAACGCCAAAGACACAACTTTTTCCAGTCGCACAAGCTTGGCATGAGCCTCCGCAGTCGACGTCGGTCTCACGGCCATCTTTGCGACCGTTCGCACACGTTGAAACGCCGCAAACACCATTGGTGCAGTTCGCCCCGCGAACGCAGTCGCTATCTTCGACACACTTCTTTCCTGACACGCACGCCGAGCAAGCGCCGCCGCCGCAGTCGATATCCGTTTCTTTGCCCTTCTTTTTTTCTACGTCGTCGAGCGCTTTGTTCGAACACAACGGCGTGCAATATCCGATACCCTTGTCCACATCCCAGGTCTTCTTCCAAAGCTCCCATTCGTCGTTCCATGGTTCGAGTTCGGGGGTGTCGTAGCCAAGCTTAAGCCCAAGTTTTCCCGCGAAACTCGATCCGGGGACTTGAATGCGGCCACCCACAAAGGCCCCAGCCTTGGCCTTGAGCGTGACCGAAGCTTCTCCTTTGGGCTGAGTCCGAGTTTCGTGGCACTTCGATTCAAACGCTGCCGTGGCCTCAAGACCCCCACGCGCGCCGGCGTACACACCGATGCCGTCGTAAACGAGGATGTTGATTCGAGGTGCCAAGCCGCACCCAACCGAAATCTCGCCGCTCCCCAGGATTTCAACTTTCTTCGTGAAGCTGGTTTCTGGCTCCTCTGATTCCAAGACAAGCTTTTTTCCTTCAGGCGCGAACGGCACCAAAAGAAGCGCTTGCCTGATGCGGACAGATGAGTTGAGTTCAACGTCGGCGTCGATAGACGCCTTCGCTTGAAAGCTGCAGTAGAGATCAAGTTGCAAGGTCGCGGTGATCTCGACCGGCACGGGCCCCGCTTGGGCATGAATCACCTTGGGCCTAGAGCGCCACAACGTTTTCTTCACCATACCCTCGGGCTTGCTGTCCTTGTTCTCGAAGAGATCTTCCCGCAGATCGTTCAATGCGTTCTGCGCAGCCTCTGTGCCTCTCTCAAGCGACTTTTCAAGTTGCTTCCCCACCTCAAATCCCGACCCCAGGTCTGCGCCAGCGATTCCCGCCTCGAGCTTGGCCTTGATTCCGGCCATCGCGGTGACGCGCGTGTCAACGGCAGCTTTGAGGTAAGCCGTAACGTTCGCAGTTCCGGTCGCCAGGTTTACTTTGTCGAGCGCTGCTCCCAGAGAAACCTGAAATCCAGGATTGATCTTCAATCGACCTCGAATCGACGCGGTGCCCTTGAGAAACACCTCCAACGGCACACGTTTTGAGATCTTCTTCTTGAAGGTCCAGTCCTTAAACAACGTGCGCTCGAAGTCCAGCAGCGTGACCTCGCTATTAAAAGCAACCCTTCCCCTTAAACCGAACTCGCCCAAGCGCTCGACCTCAGCTCGAAAGCCCGAAGGCATCTCCATCATCGATGTGCCTGCGTCCGCCTCTTTGGCCATCTCCATTCCGGTCTCAAAAGCGTTCAGCTGAGAATCGAGCGATTTGGCCGCGGCTCCACCACTGTCGAGCCCGCAGCAAAGGCCGCTGCCGGGCAGAGCCGGCGTCGGCCCGAGCAACGTGGGATTGTCACGCAATTGAGGAATCGGAGGCAAATGCAGATCGGCCTCGGGATAGAGGTTGTCCATCACCCACGCTGGGTCCAGCTGTGACACGTCCACTTCGTCACCTTGCGTGTCACCACGAACCCGCAACTCACCTTCAACCACGTCCCAGAATTGAACGGGGGCCGTTTGCACCACAACTTTTCCATCGGCGATCTCAACCTTGACAACCTTGCGTGCGAAGCCAAGGGGGTTGGTTGGTCCGCCCGCAGCAGCAGCCACGATCTTGCCTGGCTGCCAGTCCATGACAGACGTTGCGCCCATCGGGAACTCGAGGGAATCCGCCTTGACCACAGCCATCGCTTGTTCTTGAGCAGTGGCCGGAACGACGCCTGGCCGTGGCTTGAGGGTATTGAGATCCGGCGCGAACTGGGGATCCCAGGCCACTTCCTTTAGTTCTTCTTCGGGGGGCTTTGGAGGTTGCGGTGTTGCCTCCTCACCGGAATCACTGCACGCGGCCAAAGGCAACGTGGTCAGAATGAGGGACAGGAGTCGGTTTCGCGGGTGGAGCGCCGAGAGTGTCATGGGGTGGACTCGTAACAACGGCGGCTGCACGGCGGCGCTTTAGGACCAGCGCGACGATGGCCAGCCCCCCAAGCACCACGACGGCAAGCCCGACTTTACGGGGGCGCCCCCCCGCGAAGCTGCAACCACCTTCTGCCTTTCTTAATTCGTCCATGCTTGGAAACGACACCGTCAAGCCTTCGAAGGCTCCGTCTTCATCACCAGCGTTGCCGATCTGAACGAAGGCACGGGTCGCGTGCAAAGGGACTGTGACAATCACGGGTCCATCAAGTGCGTGGCGTACCACCGAAACAGCGAGTTCTTTGTTGGGCAGCGCAACGAAATCCGAATCGTCCCACGAAACCAAGGCAACCAATTGCGCATCGGTGCCGCGTTCATTCCCCCAGAACACGCGCTGAAAGGTTGTAACTCGAACGTCAAGCCGCATCTGCAGTGCATCCGCAGGGAGATCAACAACGGCCGTGAATAAACCCGGTACGACATTTGACTGCGGCACATGCTTTCGCCCCGGCGCAACAAAACCTGTTGCTGACCGCACTTCTGCGCCTTCGGCCAACGGCAACACCCGCGGCTTCCGAGGCCAAACGCCCCGTTCGGACATTTCGCGCCGCAACAGATGAGCAGCCTCCGCGAGCCCGCGCTCACGCAACAAAGCATCCAACGCTTGCATGAACACATCGCCGCTCACGCTCGCTGTCAGCATTGCGCGTGCGGTATCCATCACGGCAACGTCGAAAGAATCGACAACGGGCTGAAGTTGCGATCGAACCCGCCAAAGTGCGCCCGAAAACGCAAGGCTTTCCGCGTAGACATCTTTGGTGAGCTGGGGATAGTGCGTGTTCGAGAGAGCCAGATCCCGTCCGTTCACCGTACCTCCAAGCGCAAATTCGGCGATGTTGGCGTCGCCCGCGATGGCAGCGGTGAAATAGTCGGCAAGAGCCTCAGACAAAGCTTGTGGATCGGCCGACAGCCCTTCGGGACTTAGCGCGTATCCGCCCAACCGTTGCTCCTGATCAAATACGGCGTGCACCGTCTCATGCATGACTGCATCGCCGTCGTATGCCCAGTTGGTATTGGGACCAACGCCAAGCCAAATCAAACTGCGCTGCGAGTCATAGTAGGCGCGAAAGCTTTCACCTTCAACGAGTGCACGACTGACGTAGCGCGCGCCGCCAAACGGCACTAAATCGTCGACTGATGAGCCGATGAGCGTGCCCGCGATGCGCGCCGACACGATGACGTCGATCGGCGACCTAAGCACTGGCTGCGCAGCAGGCAGGCGCGCGTGAAAGTAAGCCAGGGCGCGGCCTACGTGGTGGTACGCTGAAACCTCGGCAAAAGCATCCGTTTCAGATCCGAGCGCAGAGCGCAAAGGCGGCGCCGTAAAGTTTCCTGCACCGTCTGGCTGTGCGGTTGCGACAACGGTACACGCCCTATGTGAAAAGGGATCGTCTGCAATCGTGATTCGCCGCTGCGCATCGACACACGATCGTACCCGGTACCAGGCGTTCTCAAGCGGGGCTGTTGGTTCGATGAGGAATGGGCGCAGCTCGGTCGCAGGCGTTCGCACGGGATTCTCCGGATACGCGAGACCGAGAACTCCGAAAGCGTTTGAAGACACGAAGAAGCTCAGAAATCCCGATACAGCGGCGCATGCCGAAAGACACGAGCTGAACGGTTGCAAGTTCCGCTTGGATCGAAAAATTCTTGTCATCGAATCTCGAGTCAGTGAACAACGACTTCCGAAGAAGTTATCGATAGGTCAGCCCCTCCCCTGAAGTAGTGCGTTACGTGGCGCCTGGACGTTCGTGATCGACCCTGGCAGTTATCGTGGCCCTATTCCCCAAGTCCAGCAAGCTTACGGCACGAGTGCCCAGTGCCCAATTGGGACCAGGCGGCCGGCCTTGCGAATCAATCAACGCCCCCAAACCCGCTGTCCGCAAGCGGTCGACCAGCGCTTCGGTTCCTACATCCTCCAGAACATGAACGGCCGCAAGGTTCATTGAGCCCGCCAAACTTTCGCGATAGCGCACGAACCCTATTGCTTTGGGCCAGTGGTGAGGCTGCCAGGATGAAGCCACATCTTTGCTATCTGCTGCAATCGAAGCCGGAGAGTGGCCTTGTTCAAGTGCCAAAGCGTAAACGAAGCGCTTAAGCGCTGATCCCGGATGTCGCTTTGACACAACGATATTCACGTGGCTGTTGGCGATATCTGTTGTGCCAAGCCCTCCCAACAGCGCGCGCACCCGACCATCGCTCGGCGTAATGACAACGAGACCCGCTTGCAAGGCCCCCCCGAGCGCAGCCAAATCGCGAGGCACGACAGATTCCAGTCTGCGCTGCAGCCCTGCGTCCAAGGTGGACACGATCCGGCCACCCTTAACTTGATTCCATCCGCACGCTGGAAGGCCGCTTGGCCATGGCCTCGGCTCCCCGGGCCGCTAGCGCATCCTGCAAAGCTCCGTCGCAGCTGCCTAGCCTAGACATCAGAGACGAGCGATATTTCCCCACTTGTGCCGGATGCACATAGTTGCGGCGTTCGCGTGTGACCTCACGCGAGTCGCAACCTTGATGTTGCGTGGTCAAGGCACGAAGTTTCCGGGCTGCGGTTTTGCACCCGTGAACCGACCTGACGTCACCTTCCACAGTCTGTCGCATCTTGAGGACGAGTCGTGGGACACGCTCAAGACTTTCACGCACGGCTTGGTGGCCGAAGCACTCACGAAACTTCAAAGCATTCCCGAAGGCGCTGGCACGATGCTGGACAACACGTGGGTGCTGGTGGGCAGCGAGATTGGCCCAGGGCATTCGCTGAACCAAAAGCTGATTTGGTTCACGTTCGGCGGAAAGAACTTGGGCCTGCGCACGGGGCAGTACTTGCATATGCCCGATGGCACGTGCCATTCGCGCATGCTGGTTACCATGTGCAATACGATGGGCCTGCCGGACGCGGAGTTTTGGCGAGAACCCCGGAAGCGGAACGGGGCCCGTTCCCGGCTTTCTGATCTAAGCACACGCTGGCGATTGTAAGAATGAGCGATCATCTCCCCAAAGATAAGATCGAGTCCCGCGCCAGGAAGAAATGCAGTCAGTGTTCAATTCGAGATGCGTATTGGCCGCCTCCTGCCAGAATCTGTCGTTAACCAGAGAACGCCGTTAAGGCGCCTTTCGAGAGCTCTGGCAGGCCGAAGCGGGAGACGTCTTGCAAGCCCATCAGATTGGCCAACGACACGTAGAAATCGCCCAGGTAGGGACGCGAGGCAGGCAAATCCAAGATGCGACCCGTTTTCAGCCGCCCCCCTAAGCCGCCCAGGACCCAATAGAAATAGCCTTGATCGCGGCCGCCGTGGTGATCGAGCCCGTTCGAGTCGCTGTATAGCACCAGCGATGAATCGCCGAGCCCCAGCTCCTTGAGCTTGCCAAAGAGCTTCGCCGTTTGTTGTAAGCGCCAGGTGTTGTCCGTGCCTACGGAAGGCGCGTCTTCATGGTTGGCGTCGTGGTTGTCGGGGCCCACATTCATTGCTGAAACATGCGAAAGGCCACACGCCAACGCCATGGCCGCGATGTCAACCTGCGCCTCCACCGCTTGTTGCCGCGCCAGCGTGGCCGCAGGCTTGGCGGGGTTCTCGCACGAAACCACGGGAGCCATAGCCACCGCCGTTAGCTTCTTTTCAACCGCGCGCAGGGACTCGGTGAACTTACCCAGCTTCTCCTTCTCAGGCGCCGCCAATCGGCTTTCCAGAACCTTGATCTCGCCCACTGTAAAGTCGAGCAAAGATTGATCCTGTTTTAACAGCGCCGTGGTGTCCACCGGCGGCGCACCTGGCGGCAACATCGCGCCGCCAAAAATCTTGTCATACGCATCAAGCGGCGTTGCAAAGGCTGGATAAGGTTGGTCATCGCCATCCCAGCTTGTGTAATCAACGGGCAACAAGGGTCGGCCGCCGGGCCGGAACGAAAGCGATGAGAATTTATCGCTCGCGCCGATGCGCTTGCCGATGAAGCGATCAATGGTTCCGTCTTTGCCAACGTTGGTGGCCCAATCTGATCCTGTCCACCCGAACTGCGTGCCGAGGCCAAGGTAAACGCCTTCGTCTTGGCCGTGGCCCCCATTGGCTCCGGGGCCTTGCGGCGCCCCCAGGTTGCGGATCAGCGTGAGTTCCGATTTGAAGGGTGCCAAGGGTGATGTGGCTGGGTTCAGGTCGAAATCGGTTGCGGTGCGGATCTTGGGATCCATGTACTTGCGTGGAAACGAGTACTGTCCGAACACAAAGGCCAAACGCTTGGCGGGGCCTGCCTCGCCGCGGGCTTCGCGGATGAACTCCTTCAACAAGGGCCGGAACATAGACGTGCTGGCGCCCAAGGCAAGACCACGAAGTAAAGATCGACGGCTAACAAACGGCATGATGTCCTCTTTCACTTGATTCGGGTCACGAAGGTTTCGGATGTCACCATCTTCACGGCAAGCTCCTTTATGTCGCCTCCGCTCTTGGTGAACGCGTCTGTGAGCTCGACCAACGTGCACTTATCCGCAGCGTCGGGCTCGCGGCCTTGGGCGTACAAGAACATCTGCTGAGCAAAGCAGCTTCGTGTTTCTGGCAAGTCGGCAAGCGTTGTATTCAAAGCCGCCAAGTTCGCAAATGAACGGTCGGGTGTGTCTGTGTTGCTGAACACAACGCCGTCCGTGGGGATCGATTTTCCTGTCACGCCTTTGCTGCGCCACTGACCGAGGGTATCGAATTCTTCAAAGGCAAAACCGATCGGGTCCATGAATTTGTGGCAACCTTCGCAAACGGGATTCTTTGAGTGTTCATCTATGCGTTCACGTTGGGTGTGAACCCCGTCAGGCTTGGGCGGGATCGCGACGTTGGCCAGCTCCGGCGGTGCAGAGGGAATCGATTGGCAAAGCAAGTGTTCCCGGACAAAGCGACCACGTTTGACAATCGACGTTTCATTGGGCTGCGCCCGTGCCGCTAAGAAGCTGGCCTTGCCTAACAGGCCCTGGCGGGCTTCGGGCAACGTGACTTGCTTGAAGTTGGAGCCAGTTACGCCGGAGACGCCATAATGTTTGGCCACGCGTTCGTTGACGAACGATGTCTTGCTGGTCAACAGATCTACGAGCTTTCCGCCGCCCGCGAAGAGTTCGTGTTCCAGGAACAAACTCGTTTCATTGGCCAAGTCGGAAGCAAGTTCCGACGACCATGCCGTAAGCGACGCGTCTTTGTTGGCCGTGCGCACATCGTCGGCGCGCATTTGCTCGGCAACAAATTTCACGAGCCCCCTTTTCCCCTCAGGCGTTTGCAAAAGCCGCCGCGCTTGCAATTCCAGGTCAGCCGCGCTTTCAAGCTTCTTCTTCGCGGCCGCGTCGCTGAGCGCCTGGTCCGGCGGACCATCGGTGAGAAAATACGCCAGAGCCGACGCGCGTTCGTAAGCCGTCAGCGTCGTCTTTCCGCCGCTGGCCTGCGTCTCATCACCAAGCTCAGTGCGGTAAAGAAAATGGGGCGAGATAAACAGAGCGCGAAAGAATTGCTTGAGGCCAACGTCGTTCCCTCCGCTTGCGCTCTCCTTCTTGTAGAAGTTGACGTAAGCGTCCATCTCAGTCGACGTCAGTGGCCTGCGAAAAGCCTGAGCGCCAAAGGTTGTGAGCGTGGTACGCAAACAAGCCTCGGTGGCCGGCTTCGTGGCGAGGCAAGACGCCACCTTACTTGCCTGAGGCAATATCTGTGTGGCTAAAGCCGTGGCACTGGCGAGTAGGGTCTCGACGTGAGGCTGCGATACGTCGACTGAGCGCGAATCATTGCTGAACGCGCCCACAGTCACGGATGTTTTCTTCAGATCCGCAAGCGGCACCGACGCCTCTGGCATCAGCTGCTTGACCGTGTTTGCGTACTGCGTGGGGGTTAGTTTCCACAACCGCACGGGCGCAAAGCCACAGGCGGCGGGCGTGGTCGTATTGCCGGCGTTGCCCGCGCCGCCATTGGCGCCGCCGCCACCCAACGGAGATCTGGGGTCGTCGTCATCAGAGCCGGGGCTGTCTCGCGAACTCACTTGCCCACTGCAACCCGCGATGATTCCACAACAGCTCAGGATCAACGACAACCGGATTTTGTAAGCGTCCACGTCAAGGCTTTAGTGCAGTTGCTATGCCAGGACACAAGGGCACGATCCGCTTGCCCTTTCCCGTTGAAAGTGCAAAGTCTTGCACTGCACCGGTGCAAACTTTGGTCGTTATGCATCCGCCACGTCGTTGAACCCCTGCAAAGATGCCGTTCGGCGCGCGGAATGGCATTTGCAACCTGCCATCGACGTGCTCACCAAAAGCGTTGTTCAGAAGGGTTTGTTTGGGGGCCTCTTGCTGTTTTCCGCGTGCACCGGGGCCGTGGTGCCGAGCGGCAACAAACCTCCCGACGAGACGGGGGGAGCCGGCGGCACAGTTGGCTTGGGCAGCGCGGGCAAGGGGGGCAACGCGCCAGAACAAGGCCATGTTGAGTCGCAGTTGAGCGCAGCCGTGATTCGTAGGCTCAACAAGTTCGAGTACAACAACGTGGTTCGTGACCTGCTTGGCGACACGTCAAATCCGGCGCTGCGCTTCACGGCGGAAGAATCGGCGCTTGGCTTTTCCAACAACGCGGCGGCTTTGACCGTGCCGCCCCTGTTGGCTGAGCAATACCTTTACGCGGCGGAGACGCTGGCCAAGGCCGCCCTGCCGAAGCTCGCGGCGCAGGTGAGCTGTCTTGCGGCTCAGAAGGACGAAGCGTGCGTGCGTACGTTCGTGCAGAGCTTCGGCGCGAAGCTTTGGCGTTCGCCGGTGACCACGGCAGACGAAACACGCCTCGTCACAATCTACAAAGACGAACGCGCGCGTGACGGAGCCGCGTTTGACAGCGGCATGGAAGCCGTGCTCACAACAATGTTGATCTCAGCCCCCTTCCTCTACCGCATCGAGGTTGGTGAAGCCACAAGCGACGGCAAACGGAGGCCGACAAGCTACGAGATGGCGTCACGGTTGTCGTTCTTCCTGTGGGGAACCACGCCCGACGATGAGCTGCTCAAGGCCGCGGCCCAAGACCAATTGAAGACGGCGGCCCAGGTGCAGGCGCAGGCGAACCGCATGGTGAAGGACAAACGCACCATGGATATGGTCCGCAATTTTCACGGTCAATGGCTGCGCTACGGCTCGTTGAGCCCGCAAGTCACCAAAGACACCAAGACGTTCTCGACATTTTCACCCAACATCGCAGAACGAATGAAGCGCGAGTCAGACCTGTTTGTGCAGTCTTTGTTCTCAAATGGCGATTCTACGTTCCAGGACCTGTTTCTCAGCAGCACATCCTTCGCGGATGCGACGTTGGCCACCTTTTACGATCTGAAGCAAGCCGTCACGACCGATGAGTTCGCTGCCGTCGATTTGACCATGAGCCGCCCGGGAATCCTGACCCGTGGCGCGTGGCTCACCTTCGCGGCTCACAACAACCAAACCTCGCCCACTTTGCGTGGCAAGTTTGTGCTTGAACGAATCCTGTGCGGCACGGTGCCGCCGCCCCCACCGGCGGTGAACAACACGCCTGTGCCTGTCAGCACAACCCGCAGCACCCGCGAGCGCATGGCGGCCCACACAAACGACCCCAGTTGTTCCGGTTGTCACAAATTGATGGACCCGCTTGGTTTTGCCTTCGAGGGTTTCGACGCCGTCGGACGCATTCGCACGCAAGACGCAGGAAAACCGGTTGATGCGACGACGAAGATTGAAGAAGGACCGGTCACGGGCGAGTTCGATGGGGTTCGGCCGTTCATGCAATCGCTGGCGCAAAGTGCAGACGTGCGTGCGTGTGTGGCCAAGCACTGGTTGCGATACGCCCTGGGGCGCGGTGAAACCGAGGCCGATGCCAAGACGATTGCAAACCTTGCTGGCACTTTGAACGGGGGCGCAGGTGTGTGGCCCCAATTGTTGGTGGCACTTACGCAAACAGACGCGTTCATGACTTTGGCTCCGCAACAAGACCTTTAAGGAAAGCAACAGGCACATGACGTCTAAAACAATTTCAAGACGAACTGTTTTGCGCGGCGCCGCCGGTTCAGCCATCGCGCTGCCCTTACTGGAGGCCATGCAACCGCGCGCCGGGTGGGCCGCCACAGCGCCGCTGCGTTTCATTGTGGTGGCGGTTGGCAACGGCACGTTCCCAGAGCGTTTTTGGCCAACGCCTCCCGGCGGAAAAACATTTCCCGCTGACTACAAGGCCACAGACCAATATTCTTCTGGTGACTCATTCATCGATACGAACCAACACACCCTTTCACCCATTCTTATGCCGCTTGCGGATTTCAAGCAGAGGATGCTTGTGCTGGAGGGCATCGACAACTGCTCGGGCAAGGGCGGGCATTCTTGGTATGGCTCGTTGCTTACCAACATGGATCCGGCAGAAAACGAAGGCTCCCATGGGCAAAGCTTCGACCAATATTTGGCCGGAAAAATTGGCTCACAAACCAAGTTCCCCTCGCTACAGTTCGGCGCGCTGAATGGCGACCAAGAGATCAATTACGGGACGCTTTCGTGGAGTGCACCGAACCGCCGCTTGGCGGCCGAGAATGATCCGCGCAAGATGTTCACTCGCCTTTTCGGCAATGCAAGCACCTCGAAGCCGCTGCCAACACCGGGCCCCGACACCGCCGCCACGTTGAGAGCACGGCGGCGCTCCATACTCAACGGCGCCATGGAACAGATGAAGGCGATCCGTTCGCGTCTGGGCAGCTGGGATCAACAAAAGTTTGACCATCACCTTGATTCACTTGCTGCCGTTGAAAAGCAGTTTACAGATCTGCCCAACAACGTGACACCCGTGGCTTCATTGCAATGCGGGACCCCTGAGGTGGGTGCGGTGGACCTAGAGCAGGACGCGGCTTTACCAGTCATCTGCAAAGCGCAAATCGATCAAATCGCGATGGCGGTGGCCTGTGATCTAAGCCGCGTGATCACTTTGCAGATTGGTCACGAAGGCAATAACTTGACGCATCCGTGGCTGGGGATCACGCAACCGCACCACACGGAAATCGGCCATGGCGATGATTCGGATCTGGTGAATCTGGAACGCATGGTGAAGATCGGCAAGTGGCACGCCGAACAGGTGGCGTATCTCGTGCAGCGGCTTGATGCGATCAAGGAGGGTGACGGAACGGCGCTCGACAACACCTTGGTGTTGTGGGTCAACGGTCTGTCAAAAGGCAACGCGCACTGCAACGGCAACATTCCCACGGTTCTGCTCGGCAACCACAACAAGCAAATCAAAAGCGGCCGTTACGTCAGGTTCAAGCGCGATCCCAACAAAAGCAATTACCCATTCAACATCGGCAAAAACTTTGGCGATCTGTTTGTGACCGTGGCCAAGAGCATGGGCCTAGACCTCAAGAGCTTCGGCGATCCTGATTACATGAACGGTGGCATGAACCAAGAGCTTCTGGCTTAACATGCGAAGCTTCGCTTTGTGCGCGGTGGCGGCGTGTTTTACATGCTCCGCCACGCCTGCCGCGATGAATGACTCGGACAACGGCGCCACAGCCGGGCAAGGTGGCGATGGCAGCAGCGACGATGAAGACGCCAATGTGGCCAAAGACGCGGCCGCGGCGCCCGACACAGGCGCTCAGAGCCAAGATGGATCCACGCGGCCATCCGAAAACGCGGGTGGCTGGTGGAAGCCAGAATGGAAATTTCGTGCTCTCGTGGAGGTGTCGCCGCCGCAAAATGCTTCGCTCGCGGATTTTCCTTTGTTGGTGCGGGTGCCCAAGGCAAAGTTTGGCAGCAAGCTGCGTGAAGATGCGGCTGACATGCGCTTCGTGAGCGAGCAAGGAAATCTCCTGGCTGCTGAACGTGAAGATTCAAGCAAGGACTTCCTGTTTTGGGTCAAAGCTCCTGAAATACCCGCACACGGATCCGTCCTGAAGTTGTGGATGTACTTCGGCAACCCTGAAGCAACGGTGGCGTCGCGTGAGGCGCAAGCGCAGACGTGGGACGCAACCTTCGCCGGTGTGTGGCACCTTTTTGGACCGCAAGATTCGTCGGCTCAGAAGGCAGACGCAACGACGGTTACGGGCACATATAGCGACAGCAAGATCGGAAGGGGTTTGCAGTTAGATGCTGACAAACAGCAACAATTTAGCCTACCCGAGAAGATGAGGGTGTTGTCGGGTGTCGCTTCAACCACGGTGTCGAGCTGGATCAAACTGACCGACGCGCGCGGCAATATGGGGTTGTTGGCGATCGGACAGGATCGCCGCAAAGACGGCAACACGGGGCACCCCGCGCTTGAACTCGTGGTGGGGTGGGGCCCGCGCGGCGGTGCCATCAAATCGCGCGCCATACCCAACACCGAGCTTGGGCAGTATGACAGCGAGGCGGTGGCCAACGAGGCGATGGACGTTGACGTCGGCGAATGGACACACGTGGCGGTGGTGAGCGATTTGGCGGCCCGCGTGGCCAAGTTCTACCGCAACGGCGTGCTGACCGACACACTGAAGGACGTGAAGTACGGTGCGCCCGCGTTCGATTCTGACCTCGTTGCAGAAAGCTCTTCGATCGGCAGCAACGCCAACGGTTGTTGCTATTATTTCCACGGCGCGATCGATGAGGTCCGCCTGCAAACCCGCGCTCGTTCGGACGCTTGGATCAAGGCCGAATACGCGTTCAGCGCTGATCCAACGCTTGTGAAACTAGGTGACGCAGAGGCCTTGCCTTAGAACGTTCCTTGCAGCCAGAAGGCGCCACCACCGGGCACTGTGGTGGCGTTCAACGACAGACGTGGGATAGGTGCAGGAACGGGGGCGGTAAAATACAAAACCAGCGCGGCGACGGCAGAGACCCCGGCGCCCACCAGAAGAATGTCGCCTCTTTGAAACTGCTTAAGCATGTGATCCACTTGTTTGCCATCACACCTGGGCGCGCAACCAGCGTCATCGAGCGCGTTGCGGGCTTTGTGCCCTTGCCATTCAAAATAGGCACCCGCGCCACCGGCAGCCAAAGCGACGCCGCCAAAAACCCATCCGGCCAGCGGCATGCGCCGCACGCCCGCACCCAGATCCACTTCCAGCTTCCGGTTCTTTTCGCCTTCGCGAATCACGAGCTCGACCTGTCGTTTCTGCGTGCCACGCTCGAACACGAAACGCCGACGGCCTGGGTCCACTGCGATGGCGTTGCCGTTTAATTGCTGCGTGACAAGTTTGTCATCAATCCAAACGTGAACGTCCGTGACCTCGTGGCCTGCGGACACGGCCACGATCACAACCGACGGTTGCGTCTGCTCAATTTCGCCAATCCATCCTGCACACTCACGCGCCAAGGCGGTGGGACACTCGGGCGCGGCGCAGGCAATCGCCGCTGCGCGCGCCTGGTCCAGCTGCCGCTGCTTGCGGGCCACTTGCGCGGTCTCGTAGTTCTCTATGCAGCCGCGCGCCTTGTCTTGTGCGTGTGCACGCGCGGTGAGCCCCACACCGTAAGCCACGGTCACCAGGAACGCCAGCCGCTTCATCGAAAGCACTCCGGTCGCGGGCGTTTGGTGCCGTCGCTGTCCACCACGAAGGGGTTTTCACAATTGACGGTTTTCAAAGGTGGCGCGGCAGGTGACACAACGGGCGCAGGGAGCTCCGCACGTCGAGGTGGGATCCTTGTGGCACGCCGGGGTTTCGGCGTTGCCGCCGCTTCTACCGGCCGCGGCTGTGGTGCCTCGCGTGGTGGCGGCGCAGAAGGTAAAGCAAGATCCGGTGCGCGCGTTGAGGCCGGCTCTTCTTTCTGCAGGTCCGGAGCGACGTTGCGCGAAACACTCGTTGATGAGCGCGGCACCACCGCCCACAACAGCAAGGCCACACACGCCGCCAGGCCAGCGACGAGTGCGACTTGAATCGTGCGCCTTGTTTTTAAGGGTGCCGGGGCGCTTGAGAGCGAGGACGAAGCTTCGATCGTCGCCACCGACGCCTCGGTTTGCGTAACGGCTTCTGTGCCTTCAGCCGCCGGTTCACCGCTGGCAAAAGGCGTGGCGCCACCGCTTTCGATCTCAGCCACAAGTCTTGCCCGGTGGGCCAACGCGTGGCCGGCCACATGCCGTACCCACGCGCCCGTCTCCATGGCCGTGGCGGGTGGGACGGCGGCTTCTAAAGCCATCGCCATTTCAAGCGCGGTGGGAAAACGGCGCTCACGCTCCTTGGCCAAACCGCGCAACACCACGGCGTCGAGCTGCGCCGACAGATGCGGCATGAGTCGGCTGGGTGCTTCGGGCTCTTTGGTGAGCACAAGGTAGGACGCAGCGCCTGGCTCCGACGATCGAAACAGAGGCTGCCCCGTGAGCGCTTCCCAAAGCACCACCGCCGCGGCAAACACATCAGTACGCCGATCGACCCGTTCGCCGCGGATCTGCTCCGGCGCCATGTAGGGGAGCTTGCCCTTGAGCTCCCCCTCACGCGTTTGCTGCACGCGCCCGGCGGCCTTCGCTACACCGAAGTCCAACACACGCGGCACGCCATCGGCACCCACAAGAATGTTCTGCGGCGACACATCTCGGTGAACCAATCCCAGCCGCTCGCCGCGATCGCTTTTTGCCTCGTGCGCGGCATGAAGGCCCGCCAAAGCGCCAATCATGATCGCACTTGTGATGCGTAGCTGCGGCCACGCGGCGCTGACGTGGGCCTGCTTCATCAAACGTGACAAAGATTCGCCCTGCACATAATCCATCACCAAAAACAGTTCACCGTCCGTAGCCACCACATCTAGGGTTTGCACAACGTTGGGATGGTTGATGCGCGCCGCGAGCCGGGCCTCATCCAAGAATGCAGCCACCAGTTCTGGATCGCGCGCCAGGTGCGGATGCATGCGCTTGATCGCCACCGTCCGCGAGAAGCCCACAGGCCCGATGAGCCGACCAAAATGCACCGTGGCCATGCCGCCGGACGCGATCTCGCTGTGCAACACATACCGCCCCAACACGCGGGCAGCGTCGTTACTGTTTGGGGTCGCGGTGGTGGTCACCCGTTGCCCTTCGACAAACCGTATTTGGCAAGCTTGTACATGAGAGCGCGCCGGGAAATGCCCAGCAACTGTGCGGCCCGAGCACGATGCCCTTCGCATGCAGCCAACGCTTCGACGATCGACCGCTTTTCGGCGTCTTCTACATCGTCTCGCAGGCTGGCCGCCGGCGCCGCCATGCTGGTGTTGTCGCGGATGGGCAGGTGAGGCACATCAATCACGCCGTCCTCGGCAAGCACGAGTGCATGCTCCATGGCGTTGCGCAGCTCGCGCACATTCCCCGGCCACGCATACTGGCGCAACGCCGCCACCGCCGCCGGTGTGAGGCGGGCGGGCGGCTCGGACATGCGTGCCGCGAAATCACGAATGAACAGATCCGCGAGCAACGCGATTTCCGTGGGCCGCTTGCGCAGCGGTGGGATCTGCAACGTGAAAGCCGAAAGGCGATAGTAGAGATCCTCCCTGAAACGTCCTTGCTCCACGTCTTTACGCAAATCGCGGTTGGTGGCGCTCACAAACCGCACACTGACAGGCAACTCTTTGGTTGCGCCCAGGCGCACGATCGTTCGATTCTCTAATGTGAGGAGCAACTTGGCTTGCGTGGTGCGCGACATCTCCGCCACCTCATCAAGAAAAAGCGTACCGCCATTCGCCGCCTCGATGTAACCCACCTTTCGCTGATCCGCCCCTGTGAAAGCGCCGCGCTCGTGCCCGAACAGCTCTGCCTCTAACAGACTTTCGGGCAGCGACGCACAATTGAGCCGCACGAAAGGGCCACCCGAAGCAACGCTGGCTCGGTGGATCTGTTCGGCCACCACTTCTTTGCCTACGCCCGTTTCGCCCAAAATCAAAACCGTTGTGTTGGTGCGCCCGAGACGCTGCACGATCTGAAACACACGCCTCATATCGGGATCGGCCACAATCAAGCCCTCCGGGGGGGCCAGCGGTCCGGGCGTCTTCGCAAGGGCTTTCTGAGGCGCTCCCGCCGCCGCCACGATCGCCAATGACAGTTGCGCCGAACCCACGCGAATGAGATCGCCTGCGTGCAACAGCCGTTGAGCGCCGGCGACGACGTCATTGTTCACCCGAATGCCATTGCGGCTGCCAAGATCTTCAGCCAACAACAGCGCGCCAAGACGGCTTATGCGTGCGTGTTTCCGCGACACGCGGGGATCGTCAACGAAAATGGTGGCATCCTTGGTGCGCCCAATCGTGATCTCTTTGCCTTCGGGCAGCTCATAGGCGCGGCCTGCATCGGCACCATCAGTGACCACCAAAAACACGCGCGTGCCCTGCGCGGCGGCGCTTGGTTCATCCTCAACCGATTCGGCGCGTTCCGTTACCAGTTCTTCGACGCTGGGATCGTGACTCATAGGGTGGCGTGCGGGTTAAAAGGGAATAACGAATTGGCCTTGGTAGCCGCCTGGCAATTGAACACTTTTGTTTGTTTGCCATGCGCCCAACATCCCGTCTGCACCAACACGGGCAACGTAAATATCAGGCGAGAAACGATCAACTTGTTCGAGGTTACCACCCACAAGCACCAAGCGATCGCCGGCTGCTCCCGCGCCAATCCCAGACGCGGGCAGCGGCAAGCGCCCCACCTCTTTCCAGACGCCAAGGGCGCCAGAGGTGGCATCGATGGCAGCCGCATAGATGGTATCCACCGACTCCGTCGTCAAACCTTTGCGCTTCCCGCCCAGGGCCAGCAGATAGGTTCGCGTGGCCGCCAAAGTGACGTCCGCCAAGGGCATGGGCAGGCTGTTGGTGGTTACAAACTCACCGAGCGTCGTCTTGTCATTGGAGAGTTTACTGAACTCAACGTCAGGCAGTGCGGTGGGGTTGCTTTCGGGTGTCGTTAGCCCCCCCACAACGTAAACGAAACCATTGGCTTCCAGAGCGCTTGGTGACCAACGCGGCGTGCGCAATTTCGTGGGGGAGGTTGTCCAGGCCGAGATTGCCAAGGGCGATGTTTGCAGCGTGGCCACAGCAACGTCGGTCTGCGGCGCTTCGTGAACCTCACTGCTGCCACTGAGC
The DNA here is from genome assembly GCA_033763315.1 of Deltaproteobacteria bacterium. Lineage (GTDB taxonomy): Bacteria > Myxococcota_A > Polyangia > Fen-1088 > Fen-1088 > JAGTJU01. Next base: position 104,741 of record JANRKS010000031.1, on the reverse strand, counting down.
CGAAACACCGCCGTATGCGTGAGCAAGGTGACCGAGCTTGTGCGGGGAGGGTCAGCCACGGGAGCGTCAAGCCACGCACCGAGGCTTCCCGCGGCCTTTTCAGCGCGGGCCAAGAAGCTCCGCTTTTCGGTGTTGTAACCCAATACCAACAGTTGTTCACCGTTGCGTAGCACGCCTTCGACGCGACCAGACGGCAGGCCAAAGGCCGAAGTCACGCTTTGCGGGTTCCCTTGTGGATCCAGCGCCAGCCACAACACATCTGATGTTGCCTCATTCCCTGTGGCCGCCGCGCGGGATCCGCCCAACAACAAGAAACGCAAACCGGTGGACGGCACCTGCTCTGGTGTCGAATACGCGCTGCCGTCGACGCTCAGCGAACAGCCGGCGAGAGAACTCAAAGAGCTGGCGATGAACCCAAACGTAAATAGAAAGGAATGCCGCATCGATAGAAATTTTGTGCGACCAGAAGCCCCGAAACCCACACTATGCACCTTCTCACATCGGCGTTTCGTGTGGGACCGTGAAGTTTCCCATTGACGCCTAAGGAGGGCAAGGTGTGCAAAAACTTTCACCAGGGGGTGCAAATGTATGCACCGTCTGAAGCGAAGCAATGCACGAAGCCGAACATGCTTTTTGTGGCTGGTTTGCCATCCCAGGCGAGCTATTCCGATCCAAATGCCCGTAACTTACCCATCGCCCTGAATGAGGCCCTTGATCGCAGGTTCTGAGCGCCTACAGGTGTGCGGGCTACTTGTAATAGCCGCGAACGCGCCCCGTAGCCTTGCCAACGTGTTCGTACAGTTCGTTGCCGCTTTTGTAGAGCGTGGCCTTGCCCCAATACTCTTCAAAGAACTGATCGACGTTCTGCACCTTGGTGTCAACGATGCGGGCGTATCCGAACTTCGCGTGCAGCTCGCGCAACGCGGACACAAAGCGATCCTTTGGCCCGGCCAACACGCTTCCCTGAAATCCTGCAGGTACGTTGAAGAATTGGTAAACGGTGGGGTCAACAAGTTGATCGCCCACTCGCAGGTGGTAATGCTTGGAGTCCACTTGGTAAAAATCGGCTCGCAGTCCACCGTTGACACCGCCGGTTTCAACGAACAGTGAGCCGCCCAGTGTTTCGCACTCGGCCTTGCACGATCCAGGCTTGGCCGAGGCCTGCTTCGAGGTCAGTGCGGCCTGCAGCCGATCATGGCTGCGGGTGACTGAATGTCTTGTTGTCCCTGGGCTTGTGCTCACAACCAAATCTCCATGTGCGGGTGGTAGCGCCTAGCGCGCCTGGCTTTGACGGGAGGAAGTTACCTTGATAGCCGTCGGAGCCCCGGTTGTCTATTTCAGCTTGTTGGCAATAGCTCTTGAAAGCTTGTATCGACAACTTTGGTGAAAACCGTCGCCCGACGCTGTTACCATAGGCAACGTGCGCAAAACATGGTTTGTGACGGTGGCGATCGTCCAGAAGCAGCCAAGTGTCCCGTCCAGAGTTGGGGGGAATGTCACGGGTTGTCTGCGTTCTGTGAGGGAGAACAAAATGCTGTGCAAGCAAATGGCTTTGGTGATGGGCGTCGCTTGGTGTGCCCTGCTTGTGGCTTGTGACGACGAAACAAGCCGGCGCCCGCCGCAAGATGGCGACATTTCGGTTGCCTTTGACTCGGGCCCCCCGGGTGACGCCGCCACCAGCGACGCGGCTTCGCCCCCCCAAGACGCCGTTGCAAGTGAGGCCGCCGTGGCAAGTGACACGGGCGTGGATGCAGTGCCGCTCGGGATGGCCTTCTACGTGAGCCCCACAGGTGTTGATACAAATGCAGGCACGATGGCCGCGCCGCTCAAGACAATTAGCAAAGCGCTATCCAAGGCGGCTGCAAACGACACTGTGTGGCTGCTCGATGGCGTGTGGGACGCGAGCGTGGATCCGAAATTGGCTGTGGCCACAGCGGGCCCTTGCACGATTGATACGGGACTCGTGGTTCCCACGGGGGTTACTCTTGCCGCTGTCAACGCACGTCAAGCCACCGTTCGTGTCACTGGCTCCTATGGCGTGTGTTTGAGGGGCGGAACTCTCAAGAACATCCATTTTCATCGTCCCACAGGTCAAGGTGGCCAGATTGATGTTCGGGGCGTCGGCAACGTGATTGAAGGCAGCACGTTCTCGGGTGTCTACGGTTGCGGTGGTTCCGGATGGGAGGCGGCGGTCTACGTGGATGATGCGGCCAAGCTCACCTTCTCGGGAGGCGACCTCATCGACAGTGCCAGTGATGGCCTCGGTTGCCAATTCCTCACCGTGCGGGGCGCTTCAGAAGTGAACGTCAAGCAAATGAAGATAAACAGCGGCAAAGCGGCCATAACGTCAGGTTCAGGCACCATCATCGTGGTCGATAACTCGCGCGTGCGCTTGTCGGGCGTCACCTTGACCAACGTGGCCACCGCGGCTCGCGGGATGGGACTGGGGGTTGGCCACGTCGTTCTTGATATGGGCAGCGAAATTCGTGGCTTCAGCAATTATGGGATCAGCGTACGCGGCGTGGGCGCAACAATCGCCTTAACTGACAGCGCGATCAAAAACAATGGCATCGGAATTGGCGTCGAATATGGATACAGTGGAGGCGCCGTCATCGAAGCGAGCAACACCTTGTTCGATGCGAATCGACTGGGCGTCCACCAAGGCACCGGCACAACCGCCGAGGTTCGCTTGCGGAACACGCGCGTGATCAACCACACACAGGCCGGCATTCAAATGGGCACTTCAGCCAAGTTAGACATCGAAGGCGGCGAGATCTCAGCCAACGCGCAAGAGGGCGTCAGCGTGACCACGGGCGCGCCGGGCACCTGCAACGTGAAGCTGCGCAACGCGAAGATCACCAACAACGGCAATGTTGGCGTCAATATCGTTTGTTACAGCGGCTCTGTGGCGGACCTTGGCACGCTGCTGTCGCCGGGCGCAAACACTTTCACGGGCAATGCCGTAGGTGTGGCGCTGACCGCAGGCGGCTTTGTGGCCACCGCGGTAGGGAACACGTGGACGCCGTCCGTGCAGGCCGCCGATGCGCTTGGCAAATACAGCGCGGTGGGTGCCGCAGCAAAAGTGGAGGTCACAAGTGGCATGGGCGTCAACTACCGTGTCACCACGGGCACGTTGCGCCTGGCCGAGAACCCGTAACAGTGGGCCCCAGGCGGCCGAGGTTTGCGGGAGCCATTTCGGGCGCGGCTTGCATCCAGTTTGTTTCCAATCGCAGAACTTGCGCGTTTGCGGCGTCCGCGCTCACGAAACAGCTTGAGGCAAGACTGGCACGGGCGCTGCAATGAGTGTTGCTGTATGCAACCTCGCCAAGCAGCGGTTCCGGGCCAAAGTGTGAGTCCATGACGGCCGGCAGGATCATCACCGTTGCGCTGGGCGTTTGCTTGAGTGCTGGTTGCGAAGCGCCCGCAGAGCCTGTGTCGCAACCAGAAGCGTGGGATCAAGATGTGGCCTTGCCGCTCGTCGAGGATCTGAACCCCGATCCAAATGTGCTGGAAGTAAACCTCGACGCGCGTTTGGGCATGGTGCAAATCAAGCCTGGCGTGCAGACCGAAACGTGGACGTATAACGGTTCCGTTCCCGGCCCTCTTTTGCGCGCAAAGCGCGGCGATCGTGTGATCGTTCACTTCACCAACCACCTGCCAGAAGCCACAACCGTCCATTGGCATGGGCTTCAGATCACGGCAGATATGGATGGGTCAAACGCCGTGCAGAGCCCCGTGATGCCGGGGGCGTCTTTCACATACGACTTCGTGTTGCCTGACGCGGGCACCTTTTGGTACCACCCGCACATGAATTCATCGTCACAAGTGGGCTACGGTCTTTATGGTCCCTTGGTGGTGGATGACCCCGCCGATCCGCTCGCCGTTGATGACGTTGTGCTGATGTTCAGCGATATGTCGTTGACGAAGGATGGCCAACTGCAAGCGGGAGATGAAAGCGGCTGGTTCGGGGACTATTTCGGCCGCGAAGGCGCAGCGCTGCTGATCAACGGCAAGCTGAAACCGGGGCTCAAAGCGCGGGTGGGCTTGCCACAACGTTGGCGCATCATCAATGCAGCGCGGGCGCGCTTTCTGAAGATGAAAGTGCCTGGCACGCCACTTGTGCGCGTGGGTTCAGATGTGGGGTTGATGGAACACCCGCAGACACTCGATTCGTTGCTGCTCGCACCGTCCGAACGCGCCGAGGTGATCTTCACGCCGCCCGCCTCTGCTGCCGAAGGCTTTGCCGTCATGTACCAGGATCCAAATCGATTTGGCATTGGCGCGATTCACCCAGATGAACCGCTTATCAATTTGCAGATGGTCAAAGGCGGCGGGGCGCCGATGAAGCTCCCCAATCCGTTGCGAGTGTTGCCCGCGCGCGATCTGACAAACGCGCATCATCGCCGCATCGAGCTGGGGGAAAAGGTGATCGACGGAGTCGGCTACCTCACGATCAACGGCCAGACCTTTGGTGGTGAAGAAGGGCACCACGAGGCCCATGCAGAGCCCATGCACCTTGCCTACGTGGGTGACACGGAGACATGGGAAGTGGTGAACGGCACCAAGTACGACCATCCGTTTCACTTGCACGGCTTCGCCTTCGAGATTTTGGATCTGGATGGCAAGCCGTGGCCTGTGCGCGAGCTTAAGGACAGCGTGAATGTCCCCGCCGGCGAAACGCTGCGTTTCGTGGTGACCTTCGACGACCGCCCCGGCATGTGGATGTTCCACTGTCACATCCTGGATCACGCCCAGCTCGGGATGATGGCGGTTCTGCAAGTGCGCAAGCGGCCGTGAGGGCTGGCTTTACCCAAAAGAACGGCCGCTTTTTGCGGTTTTCGTCCGAAGAGCCGATATGATGTCGTCCTCTTATGACCTCGTTTGTTTGTCGCTTGCCTTGGCGGCTGGTGATGCCTTTGGCTTCGGTGGTGTTCATCGCTGGCTGCCGGACCTCACCACCGGCGCCGACCATCAGCGCGCCTGCCCCTCACACAGAGCCCGCGGCCCATCCGCCGTCCCAAACGCCCCCTGCCCCGTCGCGCCCGGAACCCGTCGCCGCCCAGGCGGATGTGCCGGCCGACCGCCGCGTGCTGCTGGTGCAGGACGGCAAAGAGAGTTGGGTGGATGCCGGCTCGGCCACGGGTGCGGGTTACACAATCGTTGATCTATCGGACGCTTGGACGCCGTTCATTTTTGCAGAGCATCAGGGCCCCGAGGGGCAGCCGCTGCACAACCGATACCGGCGTGTGTTCGTTGGCCTTGCCAACGATCGCCTGGATGAAGATGGCGAGCCCTTACCCGAAGGCGAAAAGAATTACCTTGAGCTCTACGGGATTCCGCCTTCGCTTTCTGTGTTGCGCGCTCGTTTTTTGAGGGACGCCGACCGCTCTTGTCACGACGGCACCAGCCGCGAAGTGCTGGAAGCGGTTGAGTCGGTCTCTTACGTTGAACCTTCGCGTATCCGTGCCGAAGAGGAGAAGACCGCGCGCCTTCAGGCTGAGCTAGAAAAGGCGGCTCGCAAGCACAACGTGGCCACTCTTGACGAACTTGCCGAACGCCAGCCGGATCTCGCGGCAAAGGTGAAGCTGGCACAAAAGCGCACCGCCGAACGGGCTGCGTTGGCCGCCGTGGAACATCGGCTGACGTGCGAAGGCTTCTTGGAAGACAAACCCAATTCCAAAAGCGGGCACAAGAAGGGCAGTTACGACGACGCCCTTCGCTTGGCGGTCAAAGGCTTTCAACAAAAGCATATGATCTATGAATCGAACTATCTGCGCAAAGCCACCGTCGAAGCCTTGGCGCGATCAACTTTGGAAAACGACTTACTCGCGCTCAAGCGCGTTTTAAGGGAAAGGATTGTTGACGCCGCGGGGGTGTTGGAGGACGGCTCGGCAAACACCAGCAAGGGTCCGCCGCAATTTCCATCAGCGGCAGGCACAAAGCTTCCTGTGCCAAACCTGGCTGACGATTTGACTGACCTCACCACGAAGTCGCTGGGCATCGACACGATCGAAGGCGCGCTGAGCTTTTTTCGGCGCCATGACACCGCTTCACCACTGCGTGTGGCCGTGCGGCTGCCGGCGTTGCCTGAGTACTATAAGCCGCACATGGAGCTTTCGATCGTCATCGATCGAGGGGACGTGTGGTACGGGCTGCCCTTCGACGCCGATGGAAAGCCGGTGCCGCAACCGCGCAAAAAGTTTCCCAGCTTTACGCTGTATGTGAACCAGAAAGGTCAAAGAGTTCCGCTTGTTCGTTGGCGCACCACGGTGGGCGGTTGGCGCGCAGAACAAGCAAGCGATGGGTATGAATACTATCGCTACAAAGGCTCGGACGTTGGTCCCCGTGTGATTCGCAACGTTGTGGCAGGCCCGGTGTGGATCGCGCCAGAATCCACCCCGATCCGCGGTTTGGTCAAAACGAAACGCGTGTTCGGTCGCTCGCAACTGGTTGTCAATTACGACGAGCTCGGCCCCGGCTTCTTGTCGGCTTACGGCTTGGTGGCCGGCTACTTCGTTGTGCCCGGCAAAGATGGGCGGCCCGACTGGGACAACGGCATCCGCGCGCACGGCTCTTCGGAATACCTTTCGATGTACAGCGCCAGTGGCTTCTCGCATGGCTGCCACAGGCTGCCCAACCATTTGGCCATTCGGCTGTACTCGTTCATCCTGCGTCACCGCAACATGCGCGTGGCAGGCGATCAGGCCATGGATTTTTCGCGGCAGTTTCTCAAGGGCAACGACGTTTACGAGATGCGGCTGCCGTCGCGGGGGTTTCGTTATCAATTGGAGCCACCTTTGCCCGTCGACGTGCTGGAGGGAGAGATCAAAGGCGAACAGAAAACGCCGATCACCACATATGTCCCGATGCCTCACGTCGTTTATCCAGGCCCACCACCCGCTTTGCCTAACTCATCCGAGGGCCGCGCCGGCGGAGGGGCCGGAACAACAGCTTCGCCTGACGAAGGAGGCGCACCATGATCAAGTCTTCATCGCGTTTTGCGGGCCCGATCATCCTCGCGCTCAGCGTGCTGGCCGCGTGGTTCGCCAAGCCTGGTGCCGCACAAACACCCGCCGCACCGAACGAAAGTGAAAGTGACAACGTCACAATCACGTTTGCAACGGTGCCGCCCGTCAGAGCGCAGGTGTGGTGGGGCCGAAAACGCCTTGGCATGATCAAAGAGCGCCGCACGTTGGTTATCGAGCGCCCGCGTGACAGCGGACCGTTGGATGTCACGGTGACAGCGCAGGGCTTCTTGCCTGTTCACACGCGGGCCTACACGTTTAACGACTATCGCCTGACAGTGAAGCTGACCCCGGAAGCGGAAAAGCAAACCCTGTTTGGCTACCGCGCGCCTGTGCCCGATGCCGGCGCCAACCCCGACGCACTTTAGGCGTGGCAGGCGCAACCTGGCAGTCCAGGCTCGCCCGGGGTCAAATAGATCTAGTCCGTTAGGTTCGCAACGCGGCAGCAGATGGCCATCGTCGTAAATTCCAGGCAAATGCGATGTCTCGTCCACTCTTTGTGCAGCCACGAATGGTTGATTTGCAGGCATAATTACTGGGCATGAACGTCAAGCAGTTCCAGACGTTGAGCACGCGCGGGCCTGTTGCGGGTTTAGCGAAGCTCTTTGTTTTCATCACCACTCTCGGCGCCTGCCAGGGTGCCGCAGATGAAAGAGTGCAAGACGACAATGGCGGCAATGGCGGTGACAGCGACAGCGCTGGTGGTGCTGGCGGTGGCAATAACGTTGGCAACAACATGGGCGGCAGCAGCACCGCAGGGGCAAGCGGCCGGGCCGGTGCAGGGGGCGTAAGCGCCGACGCCGCAGCCATGACAGGCGGCGCTGGAGGCACAAGCGCATCGGCCAGTGACGCGGGCACCACACCTGAGGAGCCCCCCCCCCAAAGGCACCCCCACGTTCGCGGCAGCGGGTTATTCCGGCATTCGCATCGTATCGCGCGATCTCGGCAAAACATGGGTTGATTCGATCACCAGCGGCGGCGGTGGCGATGATCCACATCTTCTGCGCGGCATTGGTTGCGGCAATGGGTTGTGCGTGGCGGGCGGCGGCAGCGCGGGCGCCACAGGACGCCTGCTAACGACGGCTGATGGAAAAACGTGGAAAGAGTTTATGACGGGCGCCCCTGGCCTGAGCGAGGTCGCGTTCGGCAACAACATCTGGGTGAGCGTCAGTGGTCATTACGCGGCCCGCTCCGATGACGGGTACAAGTGGGAAGTGAACACCGACAAAGGATCGCTCAGTTTTGGCGGCATTTTGCGCCAGATGACGTTCGCCGGCGGCAAGTTCATCGCATGGGGCGATGGTGGCAAACGCGTGCAGTCCGGTGACGGCCGCACCTGGACACGCATCACATCCGGCAATGAATGGAGATCGGTTGCCTTTGGCAACGGCGTATTCATAGCCGTAGGATCCTCACGGCAAACGTCCGCCGACGCCACGACCTGGACGGCTGCAGGTGGGCCCGGCGGAGCGTGGATTGTGTTTACCGGCACGAGCTTCGTTTACGGCGGCACCGATGGCAACGTCTACAAATCCACCGACGGCAAAACCTGGCAAAGCGAAAAAGGTTTCATGGTGCCACAGGACCGCGTCGCTTATGGCGCGGGCGTGTTCGTGTCTTATGGATCCACGTCAAATGATGGTGTGAAGTGGCTGAAGAGCGCCGTGCCTTCCGCTGGCATCACCGACGTGGATTTTGGTTACCTCATGCAACCATAAGAACGGCGGCGCCCGCTGGCGTAGGCGCCACCGCTTGTGTCAATGGCCCATCATCCACGGTCGACCGTGGTGGTGAGGTCGTTTGGCTTTCTTCTCCGGCGTCGATTTCTTGCTTGGCATCTCCGCAACGGGTGAGCGTCGCACAAGTCTCGGCTCACGGCTATGCGAACGCTTTTGACGGCGCGAGTCGCCGCCGAAAGTGGCCGACAGTATGCGCTCTGCGGCCTTGCCACAAGCGGGGCATGGTGACGGCAGGGCCGATTCCGCCATCGGACGCATGGCTGAGAAATCGCCGCACGGTTTGCAGTGGTATTCGTAAAGCGGCATCGATGGCTCACACCGGCAAGATGGGCTTATCGAAGATTGCGGTTGGCAACGCGAGCGTGGCGCACGCGTTCGGAATGTCCACCACGCCACTGATGCGCCCTTCGATCGGTGCACACGAAAGCAGCAAGTACGCCTGTTCGCCTGTGAAGCCGAACTTCTTTAGGTATTCAATCGCATTCAAGCAGGCGCGCCGGTACGCGACGTGGGCGTCGAGGTAGTACTGCTGGCCGGTAAATTCATCTACGGAGATGCCCTCAAACACCAAGTATTCCGAGTAGCGAGGCTCGACAGGGCCCGGCTTGAAGATCGGATTCATCATTGCGTATTTCGCCATGCCGCCTTTGATGATGTCGACGTGCAGATCGAGATAGCCGGACATCTCTATGGCACCGCAAAATGAGATCTCGCCGTCACCTTGGGAGAAGTGAATGTCGCCCATGGAAAGCTTGGCGCCTTTGACGTAAACGGGGAAATAGATCTTTGATCCTTTAGAAAGGTTCTTGATATCGCAGTTGCCCCCATGTTCGCGCGGTGGCACCGTACGTGCCCCTTCCGATGCGACGCGATCAAAGTCGGCTCCCTTCAAGGTGCCAAGCACAGCGTTTTCAGGGTTTGGTAGTTCAGCCAACGGCGGAATTTTTGGCTTCCACACCGGCCCGCCGCTATCGACCAACGCTTTTTCGCGCTTATTCCACGTGGCCAGCAGTTCATGCGACGGCGCACATCCTATGAGGCCTGGGTGAGGGATGCCGGCGAACTTGACACCAGGTATCTGCGGCGAACTTGCATAGATCCCTTGCAGATCCCACACCGCCTTGGCCGCTTTGGGGTAGTGATCTGTGAGAAAGCCGCCACCGTTTTCGCGTTCGAAGATGCCTGTGAAGCCCCACTCGTCGCCCGGCATCGTGCCTACATCCAGCAGATCCACAACCAAGATGTCGCCCGGCTCGGCGCCCTCCACGTGAATGGGGCCGCTAAGGACGTGCACCACCGAGAGCTTTACGTCACGCACATCTGAAGGATCTGCGCTGTATTTGATCTGCCCGTCCGTCCAGTCTTTGCATTCGATGCGAAAGGTCTCGCCCGGCTTAACGGACACCACCGCCGGAATATCAGGGTGCCATCGGTTGTGACCTGGAAGATCCTGTTGCGACATTGGCTTTGTAAGGTCAACTTTGAAAAGCGTCTTTGGCATATATCCTCCCCCGCAGATTTTGGTTTGGTGTTAGGTGGGTTCAAATCGAAAGCAAGCGGCCCATGCTGGCAACGTCAACGGCTTCACGCGGGCTCTCGTGAACCACGCGGCCCCGGTCGAGCACCAGCAAGCGATCGGCCACCGACATGGCAAAGCTGAGGACCTGCTCTGACACAACGATGGTCAGGCCTTGTTCAGTGCGAATGCGCTTAAGCACCTCCGCCAGTTCCTTTATGATGGAAGGCTGGATGCCTTCTGTAGGCTCATCAAGCAGCAAGACTTTCGGGTTGCTGGCCAAGGCACGCGCAATCGCCAGCTGCTGTTGTTGGCCACCGGAAAGGTTGCCACCGCGGCGATGCCGCATCTCTTTAAGCACAGGGAAGATCTCGTAGATCTTGGGAGAAATCCCTTCCTTCGCCGTCCGCAGTCCCGTTTTTATGTTGTCTTCAACCGTTAGCGTTGGGAAGATCATGCGACCTTGCGGCACATAGGCGATCCCAGCTCCTACCCGCTCGAACGGCTCGGCTTTGGTGACGTCTTTGCCGCCAAGAACGATCGTGCCGGCGCGCGCGGGTAAGATTCCCATCAGCGCTTTGAACAAAGTGGTTTTGCCCATGCCGTTGCGGCCCATGATGGCAACGATCTCGTTGGTGCTCACGCCAAACGACAGCTGCGGAATCACCTCGCTTTGCCCGTACCCAACTTTGATACCGTCCACTTTCAACAATTGCGTTTCCACCGTTCGCCTTCCTTCGTGGCCAATCCTAGTGGCCGAGATAGACCTCGATGACCTTCGGGTCTTGTTGCACAGTTTCCATCCTTCCTTCGGCCAGCCATTTGCCTTGGTGAAGAACCGTCACACGGTTCGCGATCTGCGCCACAAACTCCATATCGTGCTCGACAACCAGCAGGGCGCGGCCCTTGCTGATGCGCTTGAGCAACAGGGCGGTGCGTTCACGCTCGCCCACACTCATGCCGGCCACCGGCTCATCCAGCATCATCAACATCGGCTCTTGGATAAGCAGCATGCCGATCTCCAGCCATTGCTTTTGACCATGGCTTAGTTGGCCCGCCTCCTCAGAGAGGCGATCCTTCATGTCGATCAGTTCCGCGATCTCCTCCACCTTCGCGATGACCTTTGGTGTCCGCCTGAAGGCCCATGCTGTGAGCGCGCCGCGGCCGGACGGATACGACATCTCAAGGTTCTCAAACACGGTGAGCGACTCAAACACCGAAGGGGTTTGAAATTTTCGACCGACGCCAGCGCGGACAATTTCGTGTTCGCGCATTGACGTCAGCTCCTTGCCTGAAAAAGTCACGCTGCCGCGCGAGGCCCGTGTGCGTCCTGATATAAGGTCGAGCACCGTCGTCTTGCCGGCGCCGTTGGGTCCGATGATGGCGCGCACCTCGTCACGCTCTATGTAAAACGACAAGTCGTCCACGGCTTTGAAGCCATCAAACGAAACGGTGAGTCCTTCGACAGAAAGCACAAAGTCGTTGACCACGTCTGCTGCTGCACTCATCGCATCGCCTCCTTCACGTCTTGCTTCACCGCGGGCGGCATGGCGTCAGAAGATGAACTTCGTCGCCAGCGGTCCCGCAACCCCAGGATGCGTTTGCGCGCGCCGCTCCAGCTTTTGCGTATGCCCTCGCGGTTGAGTCCAGCCAAGCCGTTGGGGAACACCAACACCACCGCAATGAAAAGAGCGCCGATCAGGAACAGCCACAGCTCCGGAAACCGTTCAGAGAAGAACGTCTTGCCGAAGTTGACGATCAACGTTCCGTAGACCGCGCCCAGCACCGAATCGCGACCGCCAACCGCCGCACAAATGACCATTTCGATGGATGGCACGATGCCGACAAATGACGGCGACATAAAGCCAACCTGCAATGTGAACATGGCACCGCCAAGGGCGGACAACACCGCAGCAAAAACGAAGGCAAAGGTCTTCAGATTTGCAACGTCGTAACCAGAGAAGCGGACGCGGTCCTCTTTGTCGCGCATCGCAACCAACAAGCGGCCGAGTTTGCTTTTGAGCATACCCGTGGTAACCAGAGCCGCGCCCAGAAGTAGGAATGCGTTAACGAAATAGAGCACATACTTAGCTGAATCCGTCCGAATGTCCCAGCCATGCATCGTCTTAAGATCCGTGATGCCGTTGACGCCACCCGTGTACCCTTGCTGACCGATGATCAGGATCGATAAGATGGCCGCGATCGCTTGAGTGATGATCGCAAAGTACACACCGCCCACACGGCGCTTGAACATCGCCACGCCCACCAATAGGGCCAACAGCGCCGGCACCAGTGGCACAGCGATGAGCGACAGGGCAAGGCTCTTGAAGGGCACCCAAAAGAACGGAAGCGCCGTTAGCTGGTTCCAGTCCATAAAATCGGGAATGCCTGGCGTGGATTGAATTGCCGTGGCCACCGGGTCCGACGCTTCGAGTTTCAAAAACATGGCCATACAGTAGCCACCCAAACCGAAAAACACGCCCTGACCCAGGCTGAGGATGCCACCGTAGCCCCAGGAGATCACAAGCCCCATGGCCACGAACGCATAGGTTAGATATTTCCCGACCAAGTTGAGGCGGAAGATTCCCATGCTCAATGGGAACACAACCAAAAGCAACGCGGCTAGAATCAGAAACGACGTTAGTTCTTTATTGCTCGTGACCTTAGTCAAGCGAGCTTGCCAGGAAGATCCCATCCAGTTACCTCCGCACGCGGATGCTGAACAGCCCTTGGGGCCTCAACATCAAGATGACGATGACGGTTAGCAAAGTGAGAACCTTTGCCGTTGAACCGGTTAAGAAGAATTCTGCGGTGGACTGGGCTTGCGCGATGCTGAAGGCCGAAGCGATGCAGCCAATCAAACTTTGCGCACCACCAAAGACGACCACGAGGAAGGTATCGACAATGTACATAGAGCCGCTTGTTGGTCCTGTCGAGCCGATGGTGGTAAACGCTGCGCCCGCCATACCGGCCAGGCCGCAGCCCAGGCCGAAGGCGTAGCGATCAATCTTCCGCGTGTTGATGCCAGCGGCGCCGGCCATGATGCGATTCTGTGTGGTGGCACGCACCCAAACACCCCAACGTGTTTTGAATAGGCCAATAAACACAATCATGGTCATCAGCAAGGTGAGCCCCATCATCAACAGACCGTTAATGGGGATGTCGATGGTCGGCGTCGGTTGCACCGAGCCCATGAGCCAGTCGGGAAGTGTGGCGCTTACTTCCTTGGCCCCGAACGTGGACCGAAAGATCTGCTGCATGATAAGGCTCAAGCCCCAGGTGGCCAGCAAGGTGTCAAGCGGCCGTCGGTATAGATGCCGAATCATTAGGTGTTCCACCAACAAGCCAACCGCGGCCGCGATCACGAACGACACCGCGACCGCGACGATGAAATACGAGCCTTGCATCCAGTGCGCCCAACGCTGGCTCACTTCTGATAGTACAAACGTTGTGTAGGCACCGATCGTGAGGAATTCGCCATGGGCCATATTGATGACGCCCATTTGGCCGAAGATGATGGCTAGACCCAAGGCCATGAGGAGCAAGACGCAGAACGAACTGAGTCCGTTAAAGCCCTGCATGATCAAGATGGAGAACAGATCTGACATGGACGTCATGTTGCCCAAACCTTTCTAGGTTGAAACGCCGCGCCTCACGATCGGTGAACAAGCTCTACTGGTAGCCCTTGGGAAACGGGTTAGGCTCGATGAGCCCCGATTCGTAGAGCACCTTGAACTGGCCGTTCAGCTCAACCTGGCCGATGCGAAGCTTGCTCCACAGGTGATGGTTTGGGTGCAACTTCACGTAACCTTCGGGCGCAGTTTTCAATTCGATGTTTGGCGATGCCGCCACAACCTTATCGACATCGAAGCTTCCCGCTTTCTCGACCGCCGCCTTCCACAGCCAAGGACCAAGGTAGCCAGCCTGTGTCACGTCGCCGATGACGGACTTGGCGCCGTATTTCGCTTTAAAGGCCTCTACGAACTTCTTGTTGTTGGGGTTATCCAAGCTTTGGAAGTATTTCATCGCCGCATAGAAGCCCACCATGTTTTCACCGCCGATACCGAGCAGCTCGTCTTCGGTAACCGAGATGGTGAGCAATGTTTGCTTGGCTGACGTGACCCCCGCCGCTTTGAGCTGCTTATAGAAGGAAACGTTGCTTCCCCCCACGACGATCGCGTAGATCGCATCAGGCTTTTTCAACTTTATCTTGTTGATCAGCGATCCGAATTGCGTGTGACCAAGCGGGTAATACTCCTCGCCAACAACGGTGCCCTTTAGAACGTTCTCGATGTGTTTGCGTGCGATCTTGTTCGAAGTGCGGGGCCAAATGTAGTCCGATCCAATGAGGAAAAATGTCTTCGCTTTCTTCTCCTTCACAAGCCAGTCAAGGCCAGCCAAGATTTGCTGTGTAGCTTCTTGTCCCGTGTAGAAGACGTTCTTTGATTGCTCCAGCCCCTCGTAGAAAGTGGGGTAGTAAAGCAACCCGTTTTCCTTCTCAAACACAGGCAAAACGGCCTTGCGTGAGGCTGACGTCCAACAGCCAAACACTGTGGCCACCTTATCACTTATAAGTAGCTTCTTCGCCTTCTCTGCAAAGGTCGGCCAGTCGCTGGCGCCGTCTTCCTGAATGATCTTTATCTTCCGCCCAAGAATGCCACCCGATGCGTTTATCTGATCGATCGCCAGCCGCTCTGCTTGTATCGACCCCGTTTCGCTAATCGCCATCGTGCCAGTGGCGCTGTGCAGCTGGCCCACCGTGACTTCGGTATCGGTGACAGCCAGTCCCGTGGTGTTAACCTTAGCGGTGGGGTAATCCGCGGCCACCGCAGCCGTTGCGATTCCCAAAGCACAAGCAGCTGACAAGGCGCTAAACAGTTTGCTTCGATAAGTGTATTGACGATTTCCCATGACCTTCCGTTCATTTGCTGGGTTGTTCAGGGTTGTGAACTGCCAAACCTATGAACAGAAGGTACCGTCGTTTCGGTTTCAATCGTTCGTACGCCGCGATTAACTTTGAGTATCGCTGGCTGCAGTGGTTCGAAACCGCAAAGCGTTTTGCGTTTCCTGCCGCTTACTTTGCACGCGACGTCTTCGCGCGGTTAAGTCGTCACGAACAGGTGCTACACGGCTGTGAGTGTGACGACCGTTTTGTAGTCGGGCTCGCCCGACACAGGATCATACACACGCGATAGCAATACGTTGCCCTCGGGCCAATACGCCTGCACGTGCCCTTTGCGGCAAGGCCCCGCGTAGCAGACGCCCTCAAGCTCACCGTGCGGGCTGCGCACACGCACGCTGGCTCCCTCACGAAGGCCAAGCGCCGCTAGATCGCTTGCCTCACAGAATATGGCGTTGCGCCCGCGATCCTGCGAAAGCGGATCCTTGGGGCCGAACGTCATCGAGTTGAACTGCTTGCCCCGGCGCATGCTCAACAAGAAAGCGCCCTCGGGCACTTCAACACGCGGAACCGGCACACAACTAAAGATCGCTTTGCCATCTTCGGTGCCAAACGAAGTGCCGCCGAGTTGCGGACCGCCCCACTGCACCCAATCGCCTTCGCGCTTGAGCGTCTCGATGCCCGCATACATCGGGATCAAGGCACCCATCTCATCGCGAATCGCGGCGGTGTCGGCATAACCGAATAGATCGTGGCGCCCTGGCCGCAATGCCAAACCGATCAAACAGGGGATCTGCCACTCAGGCTTGGCTTCCTCGATGCGAGGCCCGGGGATTTCAGGTGTAAACCGAATGCGCCGTTCAGTGGACGTGCTTGTGCCACCGCTGGCCTGCTCGTACCTCGTTTGTGCGGGCAACACCAGCACCGCTTCTTCGGCGTCGAGCAACGTCGACGTGTTCAGGACGATGTCTTGATGCACGCGCAACCTCACGGCCTGCAAAGCGCGTTGCGCGTGATCCCGATCGGGCATCGTCTCCAGATGATTTCCGCCCACCATATAAAGCACATCGAGGCCGGTGGCGCCGGCACGGTCGAGCAAATGAGCGGCGCGCATGCCGGGCTTGTGCGGTATGGGATGGTTCCACGCTGTTTCAAAACGTTCGATGTTCGCTTTGTTCAGCGGCAACGCGCCTGGCAGCTTGTCGGGATCGGCGCCACATTCGGCAGAGCCCTGCACGCCTGAGTGCCCGCGGATGGGCATGATGCCCGTGTTGGGCTTGCCGATCATCCCGCGGGCCAACGCGAGGTTGACCACCATCTTTACGTTGTCGACACCAAACTGATACTGCGTGAGGCCCATGGAGTATACAAAAACGACTTTTTTGGCGCTCTTGTACATGGTGGCGAAGCGACGCATTTCGGATTCAGGCAGCCCGGCATCGTCGGCCAACGACGCCCATGATTGTGCCTTGCAAGCCGCACGCAAGTCATCTGCGCCGTGCGTGCGCGCCGCAATGAAAGCTTCATCCCACCCGCCATCTTCATCCAACGCTTTGAGCACGCCCATGCAGAATGCAATGTCGCCACCAGGCCGCACGCCAAAGAATTCATCCATTAACCGCGAGCCGAACAGAGACGATCCCAGCAAACTGGGGATCCAATACCTCTCCATCGATGGCTCTTTGAAGGGATTCACCACCACGATCTTGGCGCCTGCCTTGCGCGCGGCGTGCAGGTATTTCGTTGAAACGGGCTGGTTGTTGGGCAGGTTGCTGCCGATGACCACGATCAGCTCAGCGCCGATCCAGTCTTTAAGAGATAAGGTGGGGGCGGCAAACCCGATCGTGTCTTTGAGTCCGACGCTGGACGCCGCGTGACACAAACGTGCGCAGGTGTCCACGTGCGGTGTACCTGCGATGCGCGCCAGCTTTTGCACGGTGTAATAGGTTTCGTTGGTTAACCCGCGGCTTGTGACAAAGACGCCCACGCGATCGGGATCGGCGGCTTGCCAGCGTGAAGCCACCAGCGACAAAGCTTCGTCCCAGGAAACGCGAGAGAAACCCGCTTCGCCCTTGCGACGCAACAGCGGATACGGCACACGCCCCAGACGATGCAACTGCTCATTCGAAAGCTTACGCAGTTCGCTGACATCGGCGTGCATGCCTTTAGGCAACGGCCCCATCGTGTTTAGGCGCAACAGCGTCAACCGCGTGAGACACAAATGCACGCCCGGGATCACATCGTCGCGCAACCCGCGCGGTCCTAACGAGCAACCATCACACACGCCGTGGCGCAAGATGCGAAGCGCATAGGCCCAACGGCCGCGGTTGTCCCACAACACTTGCAGCATCGTGCGGTAGTGCCGTGGCTTCGTGCGCGACAAAAGCCCGAACGGCACCCACCTACGCAAGTAACTCGCAAAAACAGCCATGGCCCGCATGCGGGCAAGATGTCACGAAGAGCGTTCGGGATCCACTGACGCGCGCGGCGCGTATGTGCCAAACAGATCACGGGACACCGCACGCACCGTTTGATAGCGAAGCGCAGGGTCGCGCTCCAAGCAACGCGAGATCACTTGGCACCAAATCGCATCAACGTCGGGTCGCACGTCCCGGATCGATCGCGCGGGTTGTTCAAGGCGCGCCTGCGCCACTTCGGCGGGCAGTTGCGACGGGTGCGGTAGCTTTCCGCCGGAAAGCATCTGGTACATCGTCAGCCCCAGTGAATAAACATCCGTTGCTTCTGTGACGGGTGTGCCTTTGAGCTGTTCCGGCGCGGCGTAAAGCAGCGTGCCCACAAACATCCCCGCGAAGGTGTCGCGTGTGGCATCCGGGGACGCGAGGTTGCGGGCCAAGCCAAAGTCTGTGATCACGGGCCGCAAACCAAGCTCCGAGCGAATCATCATGATGTTCTCGCACTTGAAGTCGCGGTGAATGATGCCTGCCGCGTGCGCAGCCGCCAAGCCACTGATCAAGGGCTCAACCACACGGGCCGCCGCATCTGTGGACATGGGTCCATTGATCTTCAGAAACTGCCGCAACGTCTCGCCGTTAAGCAGCTCCATGGTCAAGAACAGCGCGGCTTCGTGCCTGCCGATGTCGAACACGCGGCACACATTGGGATGGGTGACCTTGCGAGACAACAAAACTTCGCGGCGCACTCGGCGCGCGGCGCCCTCGGCCTCGGTGCTGTTCTTGGGCACGGTCTTCAAGGCCACGTGCGTGCCCAGCAGCCGATCCTCCACTTCATAAACTTCGCCCATGCCACCGCGGCCAATGAACCGCACCGCCAAATAACGTTCAGCCACAACGGTGCCGGGTACAATCGATGACCCTTCCCAGTGCAACCACCCCTTGCCAGAAGAATCGCCGGGCAAGAGGCGACGGTCTTTTAGGTGGGCCAACACCTCGCGACAGGTGCCGCAGTTGTCAAGGTGCGCCTCAAGCCGAACCAGCGCGGCTTCCCGAAGTTTTCCTTCTAGGAACTGCAGCAGGGAAAATTCTGTAGGGCAGGCCATGGAACCGGTGGGAGTTAGTGGTACATCACGCGGGGCGCTTTGTGATAGCTTTCTCTCGCTTGGCTGTGCACCAAACCATTAACAATATCCTAATTGAGGCCCAACAGGCCTTCCCGTTGGTGCGATTCGACGCGTCGATGCTGGCGCGCCACCGCGATAGACTTGCGCAAGCCGAGGCGGCCCAGTTCGACACAGCCGATGCGGCACCCGAAGAGCCCGGGGCCCCAGCGCCCGCGGGTGAGCTGGAGGCTGACGCCCTTGCAGACACGTCCCCAGGCGAGATGAGGTTGGAACGGGGCATGCCCGACCCGGCGTTCGCCAAGGATTGGGCGCTGGCAGCCGCCTGCGTGGACGGCGACCCCGAGGCCATCGCCAGCGTGGAACGAACGGCTTTGCGCGAGGTACCTCAGTTTATTAAGCGCATTGACGCCTCTCCCACGTTCGCGGACGAATTGGTGCAGGTGCTGCGTGAGCGGCTGTTCGTGCGCAGCCCCGGAGGGGGCCCACCCCGCATGGCGTCCTACAGCGCCAGAGGTCCCCTGGGCGGATGGATTCGCGTCATCTCGGTGCGCCTGGCGTTGGAGCTCAAGCGCAAAGAATCAGCCGCGGCACCGGAGCACGCGGCCGATCGATTGGTGGATCTGGCGCTAGGGCCGGAGGATGAGGCCGCCAAGAACGAGCATTCGGCCGCGGCTCAAGTGGCCTTGCGCACCGCCTTATCATTGTTGTCGTCTCGCCAGCGCAATTTGTTGAGGCTTCGGTTCGCCGAAGGATGGAGCCCCGAAGACCTGGGGAAGACCTACGGCGTGCATCGCGGCACCATCGCACGCTGGATTCAAGAAGCGCGGGAGCACGTCAAAGTCATCATGGCCCGTGAGCTGGCTAAGATCCTCGGCTTCTCCGAAGACGAAATGCCCAGCGTCATGCGCGCGGTGGAAAGCCGCCTCGAACTAACCTTCTCGATGCTGAAGGGGTGAGGCAAATGCCGGCGTCAACAGCACGCCGATTGGCTGCGCGAAGTGAGCGGGCGGCCGGTCGAAGTGCAAACCCGTTCGCTCTTTAGCGGAGAAAAAAGCGCTGAAGGTGGCCAAAAGCCTTGGCGTTTACTTAGGCACCGAGAGGCTAAGCTACGACGGCTTCGAAGTTTGGCCTCTGCAGATGTTCCTAGACCACTTGCATAAGGGCGCAATCTTCTAACGGCGGCCGTCTTTACGCCACCTTCAGGGATGCCATCTCGCCGCGGCACACCCCCTGGCCCTGTTTGACCAGGTCGACAAGCTCGCTGGCCACCTTTAGGCCGGGTTGGGGGCGCAAAAAATTTCTGCTTTTGCCACCCCTCGGCACGGGTCATCGGCTGGACTTTCGGCTAATCTGCCGGCCTGCGCGACTGGCGATGGGGCCCGAGTTTTGGGCCTGAGGTGGGGAACCACCGGGGAGCGCAGACGGACTCCGTTTTAGCCGATCGCCTGGGCAGCCTGTGATGCGTGGCCACAAGCCATAACCGTCGCGGGTCTTCACAGCAAGAAGGACTGCCATCATGTTCGACCGTAGCCAATCGACCATCGCCAACGTTGACCCCGAGTTGTGGGCCGCCATCCAGCGAGAGAACCAACGGCAAGAAGATCACATCGAGCTCATCGCTTCGGAAAACTATGCCTCGCCCGCGGTTATGGCCGCACAAGGCACGCAGCTCACCAACAAGTACGCCGAGGGATACCCCGGCAAGCGTTACTACGGTGGCTGCGAAAACGTTGACGTTGTTGAGCAGCTGGCGATCGATCGCCTCAAGCAGATCTTCGGCGCCGAGCACGCGAACGTGCAAGCCAACTCGGGATCGCAAGCAAACCAAGCTGTGTTCTTCGGCCTGCTCTCGCCCGGCGACACGATCATGGGCATGAGCCTCGCCGAAGGTGGCCACTTGACCCACGGCATGCCGCTGAACATGAGCGGCAAGTGGTTCAAGGTGGTGAGTTATGGCTTGGACGCGCAAGAAGCCATCGACTACGACGAGATGGAACGCCTGGCCCACGAGCACAAGCCGAAGCTGATCATTGCTGGCGCCTCGGCTTACAGCTTGCGCATCGATTTTGAACGCTTTGCCAAAGTGGCCAAAGCGGTGGGCGCGTACTTCATGGTGGATATGGCGCACTACGCGGGCTTGATCGCCGCCGGTGTGTACCCGAACCCCGTGCCGTTTGCTGACGTGGTTACGTCCACCACGCACAAGAGCCTGCGCGGCCCCCGCGGTGGCATCATCCTGATGAAGGAGCACGTGGCGAAGCAGATCAACAGCGCCATCTTCCCCGGCATCCAAGGCGGCCCCTTGATGCACGTCATCGCGGCCAAAGCCGTGGCGTTCAAAGAAGCGTTGGCGCCCGAGTTCAAAGCGTATCAACAGCAAGTGGTGAAGAATGCAGCGGCGATGGCAGAGGCGTTAACCGCGCGTGGGTTGCGCATCGTCAGTGGCCGCACCGAATCGCACGTGATGCTGGTGGATCTGCGCCCCAAAAACCTGACAGGCAAAGAAGCCGAGGCTGTGTTGGGCACGGCGCACATGACGTGCAACAAGAACGGCATTCCGAAGGATCCGCAAAAGCCGATGGTCACCAGCGGCATTCGCTTGGGCTCGCCGGCCATGACCACGCGCGGGTTCAAAGAGGCGCAGGCCATTGCCACCGCCAACCTGATCGCCGATGTGCTCGACAACCCGCACGATGAAGCCAACATCGCCACCGTGCGCGGCAAGGTGGCTTCGTTGACCCGCGACTTCCCCGTCTACCGCTAGTACCGCGACTTGGACATCAACGTCGCTTCAGCGGAGGCGACGTTGGGCCCAGCCCGGCGACGTCGGCGTGGCGGCGCCAAACTTGAGCTGCATATGTCGCTTAGGTATCGGGTTGGTTTCACACCCGTTGCCGCCGCCCTAGGGGTGCCAAAACGTGAAACAATTGGCGCGGCAAGCGCAGACGTTTGCACCAAGCAGAGTTACATTGGTGCCATGTCCGAACTGTCCGTTGATGTCGTGGTCATAGGCTCGGGCCCCGGCGGCGAAGGGGCCGCCATGCAGGCTTGCAAAGCGGGCAAAAGCGTTGCCGTGGTTGAACGTTTCTCCGCCGTGGGTGGCGGGTGCACCCACTGGGGCACGATCCCGTCAAAAGCGCTGCGACACGTGGTTCGTCAATACATCGAGTACCGCAGCAGCGGCTTGATGGGCACGGGTGCGGGCACGGGAGAACACTTGACCTTCCCGCAGTTGTTGAGCCACGCCCGCAACGTCACCGGCAAGCAAGTCAAGTTGCGGCACGGCTTTTACGAACGCAACGGCGTTGAACTCATCATGGGGCAGGCGCGTTTGGAAGAGCCTCACATGGTGTGCGTGCGGCAGGCCAATGGTGGTGAGCTTCATATACGCGGCCAGCACATCGTGTTGGCGCCCGGTTCGCGCCCCTCGCGGCCGAAGGACATCGATTTCACCCATCCCGCCATTCGCGATTCCGACACCATCTTGGGCATCGAGCGGCCCCCGCGCAGCATTGCGATTTATGGGGCAGGCGTGATCGGCTGCGAGTACGCATCGATCTTCAAGCAGCTCGGCGTCAAAGTGAATTTGATCAACACGCGCGACCGCTTGCTGTCGTTTTTGGACGACGAGATCTCGGACGCGCTCAGTTATCACTTGCGCGACACCGGCGTTGTGATTCGGCACAACGAGGAATACGCCAAGGTGGAAGGCACCGAAGATGGTGCTGTGCTGGAATTGAAATCAGGCAAGAAGATCAAGGCCGACCTACTTTTGTGGGCGCAAGGGCGCGAAGGCAACACCAGCAACTTGGGTCTTGAAACGTTGGGCGTGCAACCCAACGCCCGGGGCCATTTGGAGGTCGACACCAATTACCGTTTGGTAGGGCAACCACACATTTACGCCGTGGGGGACGCCGTGGGGTTTCCGTCGCTCGCCAGCGCCGCTTACGATCAGGGGCGGTTCGCCGCCACACATTTGGTGAGAGGCCATTGTGATCAGCGCTTGGTTGAACACATCCCCGCCGGCATCTACACCATTCCTGAGATCAGCTGCGTGGGACAAACGGAACGCGAACTGACCGAAAAGAAAATTCCTTATGAGATGGGGCAAGCCAAGTTCCGCGATCTGGCGCGCGCGCAGATCTCAGGCGTGACCGTGGGCATGCTGAAGATCTTGTTCCACCGTGACACCAAAGAGATCTTGGGCATTCACTGCTTCGGCCAAGAGTCCGCTGAGATCGTGCACATCGGTCAAGCCATCATGAGTCAAAAGGGCGCCGCCAATACGCTTGAGTATTTCATCGACACCACTTTCAATTATCCCACGATGGCCGAGGCCTATCGTGTGGCCGCCCTCAACGGACTAAATCGATTGTTCTAGGCGCGCGCGGGACGAGGGCGTGCGGCGGCGGGTGAACCACCACGGCCGAATTTGGCGCGCAAGCGCGGCAACACCATGGCGTCGAGCGAGAAGCGGCCGGCACCCGTGAGCGTCACCAACAGCGCCACCGCGAGGTAGCACACGGCCAGCTCGCGCTTCGCCCAGCCCGACTGGCCGTGAATCATGAAGGCGGCAACGCCCATGGTGAATGCCATGCCAAACCCGGCGACGCGCGTAAACAAGCCCGCGGCCAGCAACAAGCCACACACGAACTCGCCAGCAATCGTCCCCCACATGCTGTATTTCCAGCCGATGTTAAGCGGATCCGCAAAACTGGAAGCGCCGCCCAAATAGGACTGCAGCTTGCCCCAGCCGTGAAGGAAGGCCATTTGAACGCCAAAAGCAAAGCGCACCAGCAACAAAGCCAAATCGGTGCGCGCGGAGGAAGGTGAAGATGCCATAGCCCTAACGCTGCCGGGCCGCGCCGGCCTCGTCAAATATTCGGCCGCCCAAACCGGTAAAGGCGTTGTCAAATGACGAACCACCGCCAGGCACCTACACGCTGCGTGCGGTGGATCATGGTCAAGCGTCGGGTTAATGAAGGAGCGATTGACTTGATGCGAGGGGGGCCACAGGGTTAAAGGCCTCGATGCGCGGTGCTTTGCCCATAGTCTTGGCTACGGTTTCGGCGGTTGCCGTTCCAGCCGCAGCGGCAGCCAAATCGTCGCCGCAAACGTTTGGTTCGGTGCTCGACGCGGCCACTTGCGTGGACTGCCACAGCGCCGAAGGTGTGGCCTCAGACACACGCCTGGTGTTCCCTGCTTACGACGCCACGGCCGAGGATGTGCAGCAATTCGCCGCAGGGGTGCTCGATCTCATCGATCAGGACAGTCCCTTGCAATCGCGGCTTTACCGCAAACCCACGGCGCGCATGTCGCACGCGGGCGGTGAACGCATTGCGCCCGGCACCACGGATGAAGCCGCACTGACGACTTGGATCCTGTCGCTGGTAAAAGCGCCGAACAGCGCTGCAGACTTGCTGCAGTTCATGCAACGGCCCGCCGCGGAAAAAGGGGGCCGTGTGTTGCGACGGCTCACCGCCAAGCAATACGAAAACACAGTTGGCGATCTGTTCGGCGACGCGTTGCCGGTGGCCAACATGTTGCCACCCGAGGATTTCGTTGATGGGTTCAAGAACCAACATTTGGGCCAAGCGGCCGCGCCGGCTTTGATTGAAGGCTATAGCTTGGCGGCAGAGTTCGTGGCCGACAATGTTGTGGGGGGCATCGAAAGCGGCGATCCGCGCGGCCTTCTGCCCTGCCCGCTGGCAAAGCTGGACGGCACGTGCCGCGACAATTTCATTCGCAGCATGGGCCTGCGCCTTTTCCGTCGGCCGCTGATCGAAGCTGAAGTGCAGCGCTTGCGCACCATGTTCGTTGCGAACAAAGACCCTAAGGAAGGCCTTCGAACGGTGCTTGAGTTCGCGCTGCAATCCCCGAGCTTCCTTTACATCGGCCAAAGCCGCGATCCCAAGGTGCTGCCTTACGTACGCGCGGCGCGCCTGGCTTACTTCTTGACGAACACCACGCCCAGCGATGCCTTGTTGAAGCGCGCCGCCAGCGGCGGCCTTGCCACACCCGCGGATGTGGAAGACGTGGCGAAGGGCCTGCTGGCCGATCCGAAAGCACAACGCGCGTTGGATGAGTTCGTCGCGCAGTGGCTGCGCTTTGATGCGTTGTTGAACAGCTTTAAGGATCGCAAGACGTTCCCGCAGTTCAATGCCGAAATGGCTTCTGCGATGGCTGAAGAAACGCGGCGCTTGGTGCGGCATTTGGTGTGGGACGAGCAGAACTTTATGGAGCTGTTCACGGCGCCCTACACCTTCGTGAACCCTGAGCTCGCAAAGATCTACGAATTGCCGCCTCCACCCGCGCCATTCGATCGCGTGGCCTACACTGCCGCGAGCGATCGCGCCGGCGTGCTTGGACACGGTTCATTTCTTACCGCCACAAGCAAGCCCAGTGAAACGTCGCCCACGGCGCGAGGGTTATACGTGCGCGAACACTTCCTGTGTCAAAGCACACCGCCACCGCCCCCCAGCGTGAACATGGACTTACCGAAAACGGTGGGCGAAAAACCCCTGACCAACAAAGAGCGGTTGGCTGTGCATCTGACCGCACCTTCGTGCGCCAGTTGCCATCGCTTGATCGATAGCATCGGTTTCGGCTTCGAGAAGTTCAACGCCATCGGTGGCCACCAAGAAACGATGCACGTCACCATCGCAGCGCCCGCCGCCTTCACCGAGCAAGGCGTGCGCACCAAGCCTTTGCCGCCCAAGGTCTTTGAACTGCCGTTGGACACCAAGGGCTTCGTGTTGGGCATTCAAAACTCCGAATTCTCAACGCCTGTGCAACTGGGCCGCATTCTGGCAGGCAACGGCCAGTGCCAGATGTGCATCGTGCGGCAAGTGTTCCGGTATGCGATGGGCCGCAAAGAATCGTCTGCAGATCACGAAGCGCTGCGGCCCGTGTTTGAGAGCTTCCGCGGTTCCGGCTTTCGCTTCAAGGCGTTGCTTGTGGCAATGGCACGCTTCACAGAGTTCGGATTGCCAGAGCCCGAGGAGCACAAACCATGACCGCCAAAACATTATCCCGGCGAAGCCTGTTACGAGGCGTGGGCGCGACCTTGGCATTGCCGCCCTTGCAAGCGATGTTCAACGGCCGAGGAACCGCGTACGGCGCCGAAGACAACGCGCCCGTGCCCACGCGCTTTGTGCTGTGGTTCAACGGCAACGGCATTCCCGAAAAATACTGGGTGCCCGCGCAAACAGGCGAAGACATCGCGCTCAGCCCGTGTCTTGCCCCTCTGACCGCCCACTGGAAGTATGTGACGGTGCTTTCAGGGCTGGCCAACACAGCCGCCGGCATGCGCGGCCAAGGCAACGGTCACACCAATTCGATGAGCGGATTGATGTCGGGCACCGGATACACCGGTCGCGGGGCAGGCGGGCCATCCATCGATCAAGTCATCGCGTCGCGCTTGGGCGGCGACACCCGCTTTCGCTCGATTCAGGTGGGCGTGGCCAGTGAATCGTTTGGCGAAAGCATGCAAAGGAACATGAGTTGGGCCGCAGCCAACCGCCCGCTGGCCCCAGAGATGCTGCCCAACCGCTTGTTTGATCGTTTGTTTGGGCAAAAGGAATTGGGGTGGATGCAGCGGCAAAAGAGCATCCTTGATGCCCTGACCGAAGACGCAAAGCGCATGAGCCAAAACCTCGGTGCGGCGGATCGCATGCGCCTGGACGAACATCTCGCATCATTGCGTGATCTGGAACGCGCGATCGCCAGTTTGCCCCCCGCGTACAAAGCCGCCGAGCGGCCCGACGTCGAAGGCGACATGCGCGATTACCCCCGGCTGGCGAAGTTGCAAGCCGATCTGCTTGTGCACGCGTTGGCGTCGGGGCAAACGCGCGTGGCCTCGTTCATGTTGACCAAATGTCAATCGCTCACCCGCTTTCCCTGGTTGGGGCATACGGTGTTGCGGCACCACGATTACACGCACTACAAAGTGATTCCCGGCACCGAACAACCCGCGCAACTGGCATTGCGCGACATTTGCCGCTGGCACGTTGAAGAGTTCGCCTACTTGGTTGGCAAGCTTCGCGCGGTGCCCGAAGGCGCAGGCAACCTGCTTGACAACACATGCGCGGTGTTTGTGCATGAACACGCCGAAGGCAATGATCACAAGAACGTAGGCATGGGTGCGGTTGTGGCCGGATGCGCTCATCGACTTAGGGCAGGCAGCCATAGGAAGGTGGCAGCGACGTTCGGCGATCTGTATTGGACCCTGGCGAACGACGTTGTGGGCGCAGGCATCAAGGGCTTTCCCACGGCGTCACGGCGCTTGCCGGAGATCTTGCGCGCGTGATCGCCACGCTCGCTCTTTGGGCCGTTATAGCGGCGCCCGCGGCGGATGACCGGGATGTGGCGGCGTGGGCGCTATCGCTCGGCGCGCAGGTGTCTCTGCGCGAGCAACCCAAACCACTTGGCGCCTTCGATGGTCTGCCCGCGGGCCCCGCGCACGTGGTGGGCCTTGATTTCTTTGGCACTGGCATCAAGCCAGCCGATCTGGCGCGCCTAGCGAAGTTGCAGTCACTCAAGACGTTGCGGCTTCCGGCGTATATGTGGAACGCAAGCGCGGGCGTTGATCGCGAAGCGAATGCCACGTTTGGCAGCTTGGCGGCGCTGCATGCACTTGAGGTGCTTGATCTCAGCGTGCATTTTCTAACCGAACTTCAGGTTCGCGACGACGACATGGAAGCATTGGGGTCGCTGCGCAACCTCAAAGAGCTGCGCGTGGTGCAAGGCTTGCTCACGGGAAAAGGGCTGGCGAAGCTCACGGGCCTGCAACGTGTGGATTTTTCCGATTCGCGTCTGACGGATGAAGGCGCCGCCGCGTTGGCCAACATGCCCAACCTCGAACGAATCATCTTGCGCAACACCTTGATCACGGATGCCGGGCTCGCGCATCTGGCGAAATTGCGCCGCGTGGTGGAATTGGATCTATTCGGTTGCAAGATCACGGACGCAGGCGCTCGCCATTTGGCTGGCATGACTCGCTTGGAAAGGTTGAACTTGCTGGGCGCGAACATCGGCGACGAGGGGCTTCGCTCTTTAATGAAGCTGCGGCGCCTGCGGGTGTTGAACCTATACCGCAACCCGATCACGAACGCCGGTTTGGCGCAGCTCGGACGTCTGCCGGCCTTGCGGTTCCTGGACGTACGCTACACGCGTGCCACCCATTCAGGTGTGCAGGCCTTGCAGGGGGGGCGCCCCAAACTTTTGATTGCCCATGT
This sequence comes from Deltaproteobacteria bacterium, assembly GCA_033763315.1. Classification (GTDB taxonomy): domain Bacteria; phylum Myxococcota_A; class Polyangia; order Fen-1088; family Fen-1088; genus JAGTJU01. The sequence goes on along the minus strand of JANRKS010000031.1, from coordinate 76,787 downwards.
GGATACGGGCGGGGGTGCCAACATGCACGCGGGTGTGCGCGCACGTCTCGCCGGAAAGACGTTCGAGGCTCTGGAACGTTGGGCAACAACTTTGGGAGGCCATGCGACGAAGAATGGCGGGGTCATAACGCTTGATTTGAAAGGCACGGCCGTCTTCGACGAAGACATCAGCGGCCTGGCCACGTTTGCCGAGATTGAGACGCTGAACCTCACCGCCACCGAAGTCAGTGATCTGGGGCTAGCAAAGCTCGCGGCCCTGCCCCGCTTGCAAGATCTGACGATCAACGGCTTACGAGTGAGCGATGGCGCCCTGGTGGCGTTAAAAAAGCTGCCGCTGCGCCGCTTGCATGCCGCACACACCACGCTCACGGGCCGCAATCTGGCGGCGTTCACCCGGCTGCAGGACATAAACTTGGCTGACACCGCCCTGGATGATGAAGGCGCAAAGCAGCTGGCAGCGCTGCCGTTGTTGTCGCGGCTTGATGTGTCGTATACGACGCTTGGCGATGCGGCGGTGGCGAAGCTAACCTCGCTGCGTGGGTTGCGCGCGTTGAACCTGCGCGCCACCGCGATCACACCGCAAGTGTTGGTGGCACTGGCAACGCTCACGGACCTTGTTTCCTTGGACCTATCTTTCATCCCCTTGCCTGATGAAGCGTTGGCGCGTCTGGGGCCGCTGACACACCTGCAGGAGCTGCGCCTTGTGCGCACGGGGGTGGGCAAGGCCGCCATGTCGGCCATCGCAGCGTTGACAGATCTTCGCACGCTCTCACTGTCTTACACGTCCGTTGACGACGAAATGCTGCGTACGTTGACGTCTCTGAAGAATTTGCGTGACCTGGATCTTGAGTCGACGCGCGTCTCGGACACGGCAGTGGCGGCGTTGACCTCCCCCATCGCAAAGCTCAACCTTTTGCAGACCAAGGTCACGGAAAAAGGGTATGAGCGATTGCGCCAAACGCTCCCGCAATGCGAAATCCTATGGGACGCACGCTTGACCGTTCTGTGAATCACATGCAGTCACTCGTAAAATGCATTTTGGTCTGCGGCCTTTCGTTGTGCGCAGCAGGCCCGGCTTTAGGCGCCAATGATTGGATCGCGGATGAGGATCTCGCGGACATGGCTGCCAACCCGAAGCTGCGCGCGGTGGACTTATCACACGCACACATTAGCGATCGCGGCCTGCTGTACTTGCGCCCCGCCACACGCGTGACTTCCCTTGATCTACGGTGGGCAGAGCAGATCGGCGACGAAGGCCTCGCTTACCTCAAGGATTGGCGCGCCCTAACCTCGATCAATCTGCACGGAACCAAGATCACCGACACGGCCACCACATATCTTGCGAACATGGCTGAGCTCGCTGCCGTGGACGTGGGCTTTGCGCGCGTGACCGACGCGGGGCTTTCGTTCTTGATGCGGCTTAAGAACTTGCAAACGCTGGTGATTGGCGGCAACCGCATCACCAGCACAGGCCTGCAATCGCTGCGCACGTTTGCAGCGCTGGTGACGCTGGATCTCGGCGGCCAGCAACGTACGGATTCGGGTTTGTGGTCGGTACAGGTGGATGACGACGCCATCGCGGCGATCACCAGCTTGCCAAAACTTCGAAAGATACGTCTGTTCGCCCTTCCCATCACTGACGCGCAGGTGGCGCGCTTGCTGACGTTGCCAGCGCTTGAGCAACTGGATCTTTCTGGGTGCCCCGCACTCACAGATGCCGTATTGGACGTATTGAGCGCGGCGAAGGGCCTCAGGTGGCTCAACCTGGCAGGCACCAAACTCTCTATCCAAGCCGTGGAGCGGTTTCGGCAAAAGCGGCCCGATCTCGAGTTGATTGCGGGGCCCTAGCGCGCCGGTTGGTTCGTTTTCCAGGGGGACAGTATGTGCACTCCGCGGAAGCCTTTTGTCGTTGACGGGCGCAAAAGCATGAACGTTCCGTCAGGCAGGGGACGGTATTGCTCTGTGTACGGGCTGGGGAATTCAATGCCAGTGGCAAACAATGGCACGCCCGAAAGGCCCGCCACGGGCTCGCCCCCTGGCAGCGCCATCATCATCAAAGTGCTGTCAGCGGTGAGGTAATAGATGCCTTTTCCATCGGCTGTCCACTTGGGCTGAAAAGACTCCGTTCGCACAAGTTCCACGATAGACGCTTGCGATTCGCCTGCCTTGCCGGTAGGGCGGGCCACGATGTTCCACATGCCGTTGTTGGAGCGGCCATACACAAGCCACCGGCCGTCAGGTGACAAGGCCGCCTCATCAATGTCTCGGAATGAATCAAAGTATCGCCCCAGGACCGCACCCGAGGCGTGGTTCAGCAGTATGATCTGCATCTGTTTATCTGCCACCAATGGTCGAAGGATGATCACCAATGTGCCGTCGTGTGACCAGTCTTCGAGGAAGGCCACCATGCTGGGCTCGCTGAACAACGTGCGCACGCTGCCATCTTTGACGTTTCGAGACATCACCTGCCCGGGCATCAGCTGCGCCACGTAGGCGAATGCCTGTTCATCGGGTGCCCACATCGGATCGTCAATCGGGCCCAAAGGATTGCTCGCCATCACCTTCTCGCTGTTCTCACCGTCAAACAGTCTGAGTTCGCGCCAGCCATGTTCTCCGGGCGTCGAAAACAAAAGCCGTTTTGATTTTTGGCCCACATCGAACGAAAGCACTTCCGCGCGTAAATCCCAACTTCGCAAAACCTTCCCCGCGGCTGAAACAAGCGTGGCTTGCGACAACCGCGCAAAATGGGGCGCATACGCGAGAAGACCGCCTGAAGCTACAGAGATCCCCATCCGGCGGTTCATATCTGGCAGCTGTTGCGCTACTGCGTAGGGCGCCCCCACCGGCGCCATCTTTGTGAAGTCGAAAGCCTGCGCCAACAGCGTTTCGTCAATCGTGAACAAAAGACTGCCCTCAGGGTCCACCGCCAGAACGCCCCCGCCATCCATCACCCGTCTTTCTTCCAGAGAACCCAATTTGGCGATGAAAATGTCCCGTTTGTCCGGTCGCACGTAGGTCACATAGTCTGTGCCAGGAATAAAACGGGGCGCCGTGCGGAAAGCTGGAGACAGCTTCCATGCGTTCAAAAGACCAGATTCATCAGCAAGGAAGAGTTTACCGTCGATAGAGAAGATCAACTGTCCGCGCGGGCTCCACGAGCCACCGTCAAAACGGCCGTTGGCCTCCCCGACGCTGATAGATCGGCCCGTGGCAAGCTCAAGCAAGCGCAACCGGGTGTGAGAGATCAACGCAAACCTTCGCGCGTCTGGCGACCAAAAGAAACCGGTCGCACCTTCAGAGCCGGCAACGGGCACGAATTGCATGCCGTCCATCGGACGCACCATCACCCGCGGAACGTTGTTGTCTTGGCGCTGCAGATACGCGAGCTGCTTGCCGTCGGGCGAAAGCGCGAACGATTCAGGATCGGCAAGCCCCGGAAGCTCAAGCGCAAACCGCAGCGGCTGAGACACAACCGTGGGTGGTGGCGGAGGGTGGTTGCCGGGCCGTCGCATGCCGAGCGCGTAAGCACCGATCGTTGTGGCCACGCCGGCCACGATCAGCGCCACCGTTTGCCATCCCATCCGGGGCGTCTTCGCCTTGATGCGCGGCGTGGGGCTGAGGTTCTCAAGTTGTCGCCGCAAGTCGCCCGCGGACTGCCACCGTTCATCGGGCGTCTTTGCCAAGCAGTCCATGATCACGCGTTCCACATTCTCAGGAAACAGCGGATGCATGCTGGAGATCGGCACGGGCTCATGTTCCAAAATGGCTGCGATCAAGGCGGCGTCGCTATCGCCATCAAACGCAGGTTTGCCCGCGGCCAATTCGTAAAGCACGAGGCCGAGCGCAAAGATATCCGTGCGCGCGTCCACAGGGCGCCCCTCCAACTGTTCAGGCGCGCAATAGCGAAGGGTTCCCAAAATGCGGTTGGGCGCGGTTTCGCTGGCTTTTGTAGGGAATGAATCGGCGTTGCCGACGGCCGGCATCTGATCCGCGGTGGCTTGGCTGGTGTCGGCGATGATTTTCGCCAGGCCGAAATCCAAAAGCTTGGTGCCCGTCTTTGTGAGCATGATGTTGCCCGGCTTCAGATCGCGGTGCACGACCCCCGCGCGGTGAGCCACTTCCAAGGCCGAAGCCACTTCCTTGCCAATTTGCAACAGCCGTTTGAGCGAATGAACATCATGCTTGGAATGATCACCCGAAATGGCATCGAAGGCTGAGGCGGTTCGTCTACGCGACAAAGGCCGCTGCTTCTTCAGTTCATCTGAAAGCGTGGTGCCATCGACGAACTCCATCACCAAGTAGGCAACGCCATCGGCATCGCCCACGTCATACAACGTGCAAATGTTCGGGTGGTTGAGCGATGCGACCGCTTGGGCTTCGCGCCAAAAGCGCTCACGACGTTCAACATTTTCCGCGAATCGTCGTGGCAAGACCTTGATCGCCACCACACGGTTAAGGCGCGAATCGCGTGCACGGTAAACCTCACCCATACCGCCTTCGCCAACGACGGCTTCAATATCGTAAGGGCCTAGCCTGCGGCCCGCCGCCAAAGTCATTCGACTCCTTGAGCGCAACACTGCCCCGGGACCATCGGCGCCGTCGGTAGTGAAGCGTCAAGCGTGGATGCAACGCCGGCACGCACGCTCATCAACCTCTGCCACTCACATCCTGGCTCAACGTAGTCAATGGTGTGCTGCCGACCACGCTTGAAAGAAGAAGCGCACATCACGCATGCCTTTGCTTAGGGCCACGGCCAGCGACGCGAAATCAGCGTTGCGTGACTCTTTCGCGGCCATCTCCAGCGCCTCAGCGTAAGCGCGCGCCTCGTTCGCGCGCAGATTGGCAAGCGCGCCTTTGAGCTTGTGCGCCACTTCCCGCACCGCTTGGCTGCCCCCATCCGCCAAACAAGCCTCGAGCTCGGCTTGGTAAGCGTCGAGCGCGCGCAGAAAGGTGGCCACCACGGCGCGAACCGTGTCCTCGTCTTGGCCCATAGCCTCATACAGAGCTTCTTCGTCCACCACCATATGCGACGCCCCCTGGCCACATCGCCATTTTGCGAGGCGCACTTAAGCGTTACGCAACATCCAAGGCGAACTGACGTTCCACCAAGCGACGGTAAAGGCCCTCTTCTTTAACCAAGCTGGCGTGAGAGCCGCTTTGCGCCACACGGCCGCCGCTCAGAACCACCACGCGATCCGCTCGCATCACGGTCGACAGCCGGTGCGCGATGATCAAGGTGGTGCGCCCTTGCATGAGACGCTCCAAGGCTTCTTGCACCAAATGCTCGCTCTCCGCATCCAAAGCGCTGGTGGCCTCGTCCAAGATAAGCACGCGTGGGTTCTTGAGCAAGGCACGAGCGATCGCGATGCGTTGCTTCTGGCCGCCGGAGAGTTGCACCCCGCGTTCACCCACGGGCGTTTGATAGCCCTGCGGGAAACGCAGCACGAAGTCGTGTGCGTTCGCTGCGCGCGCGGCGTCTTGCACCTCGGCTTCGCTGGCGCCCGGCTTGCCGTAACGGATGTTCTCGGCGATCGAGGTCGAAAACAAAACAGGCTCTTGCGCGACGACACCAATTTGCGAACGCAACCAACGCGCGTCGAGTTGACGCAGATCGTGCTCGTCAAGCTTTAAGGAACCGCTTTGCGGATCGTAAAAGCGCGTGATGAGCGCAGCCACCGTTGATTTGCCCGCACCCGAAGGCCCCACCACCGCCACCACCTCGCCGGGCAACAGTTGCAGCGTCAGGCCTTCAAGCACCGGCACATCGGCGCGCGTGGGGTAAGCGAACGTCACGTCTTGCAGCTCAACGTGGCCCTGCACATGGGGCAGCGTGGCGCCGCCGGTCAGGGACATCGCAGGTTCACGGTCCAGCAGATCAAACACGCGTTCCGCGGCGCCCGCGGCCCGCATGAAGTCGGCCCACAGATCAGCCAGGCCACCCAACGCAAACGCGACGATCAGCGTGTACATCAAGAACGATGTGAGGCCGCCAATCGACATATCGCCGCGGGCCACCAAGCGACCGCCATACCAAAACACCAACACCGCCGACGCATACGCAGAAAACGAAGCCACAGCCATGAACGTGCCGCCCGCAATGATGCGTTTGCGCGCGAACTCGAAAGAGCGTTCCACCGCAGATTGATAACGAGCGCCTTCGATGTCTTCAGCCGCGAACGCTCGCACGGTGCGCAGCCCGCCAATGCTTTCTTCGGCAATCTCGCCCGCTGACGCCAGCGCGTCCTGAACGTCGCGCGCCAAACGGCGCACGCGGCGGCCATAGATCACGGCCCCCATCGCCACCGCAGGCACCACGGAGAGCATGATCGCCGACAAGATCGGGGACGTATACAAAAGCAGAGCGATGGCCCCGACGGCCTGCGCGCCACTGCGCAACGCCATCGACAGATTCACGCTGACCGCGTTTTGCAACACCTGCGTATCGGACGCCAGGCGGCTGGTGAGTTCACCTGTGCGGCGCGCGTCGAAGAAGGCAACCTCTTGATTCAAAATGGCGCGGTAAAGCTTGGCCCGCAGATCCACCACCACGCGCTCACCCGCCACCGTGAACAAGACATAGCGACACGCGATCGATAACCCGAACACCAGCGACACCACCGCCATCATGATCGCCGCGCGGTTCAGCGCGCCCGGGCTGGCCCCCGCCAAGGCCTCGTCAATCACCCGACGCACGCCTTGCGGAAATGCCAAAGACGCCGCACTCCCCACAATCAGGAACACCGTTGCAATGGCCAGGCGCTTGCGCTGCGGCCGAGCCAACCCCACCAAACGCTTCAACGAAAGCTTCGGGTTGCGGGCTTTTTCTTCAGGGGCAAGTTTGCTGCGGTTGCGTGCCAAGGTGGCGTTAACTTGAGCCACACGCCGCCAGGACGCCAGCCTTTGGCACCAAATGTGGCATTGGCCACGCGGCCTGGTTGCGTTGGCGGGCGCTTTCGTTTTAAGCAAGGGGCAATGACGCCACGCTTTTCGTATTCGCTGCTGTGTTTGGCTGTGTTTTCGGCCTGCGCTCACAAGCCAACCCCAGCGTCAAAGGCTGGCGCTGCACTTGATGCCGCCACCACCGCCTTGGTGGGTTGCGACGAAACAACGGGCTGGGATGATTTCGCAGGCCTGCAACCAGCCGCGCCGGGCGCTGACGAGTTGGTGATTCTCGACTTGGGCGTCCCGGCGCAGCCCAAAGTGAAGGCGCGACTGCCCCTGCGCAATTCTGTTTATGGGCCGCCAACCAACCTGGTGCTGTCACGCACCGGTAGCCTCGCGCTTATCGCCAGTTCCATTCGCATGACGATGGACGCCGGCAAGTGGAGCAACGTGCCTGACAATGAACTGCACGTCATTGACTTGCGCCCCGCCGCCGCACACATGGTCACGCAAGTGATCGTTGGCAAGCAGCCATCAGGCGTCGACATTGCCCCCGACGGCGCGCTGGCGCTGGTGGCCAACCGCAAGAGTCGATCTGTTTCTGTGATCGATCTGCGCCTTGTGCCCCCGCAAGTCACAGCTGAGGTCGGCGTGGACGCAGAAGCGGCCGACGTGAAGTTTACGCCCGATGGCAAGCGCGCCCTTGTGAGCAACTACGACGCGCAATCGATCACGCTGTTGAACGTGAGCGGCCGAGCCGTGACGGTGGCGGGCCGTGTGGAGGTGGGTCCATTTCCTTATTCCGTGGCCATCGCACCGAACGGCCGATTCGCGTTCGTGGGCAACATGGGCGACAAAACAGGATCCGATGGCGTCCCCGATGCCGTGAGCGTCATCGATTTGCAAGCGCAACCGCGTGTGTCACAAGCGGTGATCGTGGGCGACGGCCCTGAAGGGTTGGCAATCAGCCCTGACGGTTCGCACGTGGCGGTGGTGCTGATCAACGGCAGCAATAGCCCGCCCAACGCGCCTTACGCCCACAAGACGGGCCAAGTGCGTTTGTTGTCGATCAGCGCCACGGGCCAGGTGACGGCACACACCCCGATAGAGGTCGGCACGATGGCCGAGGGCGCACGCTTCGCCGCCGATGGCAGCCACGTGATCGCGGGCAATTTCCGCGATCGCGATCTCACGGTGTTGTCGGTCAAGGGTGATGAATTGCAACTTGTGGGGCGTGTGCCCCTCGGCTGTCGACCTGCCTCGCTGAAGTAAACGCGCAACCTGTGCGGGCGCCCGTGCGGGCAACGCAGCTTGCGCGCGCCTCGGCCCGAATAAAGCCCCCACAGCGGGGGCACGACCCTTGCTGTAAGGCAACCCATGCGAAGTGTGTTGTTGTGTTCTTTGGTGTTTGTTGTGGCCAGCGGCAAGGTGGCATGGGCTGACGAAAGCCCTGCGGTTACACTGCAGTGGGGGCCCATCAAAGGCGCTGCAACGGCCGCCAAAACGCTTTCACTTGGGCGTGACGTGCAACACCAGGCCAGCGTCTATGATGTGCAAGACGGCCGCGAACACAACGTGCGCGGGGTTTCGTTGGCCGAGTTGCTCAAGCATATCAAGGCACCCAAAGCTGTGGACGCGGTGGTGTTTATCTATGCGGACGGCATGCAGATCCCCGTCAAACGCAGCGACGCGGCCGAGCTGGACAACATCTTCGTCGCGTTCGAGCACGGCGATGTGTTGAATCACTTTGGCGCCACCTATCCGGTGCAAAAGAAGTTTGATCTGACGTGCCCCAAAGTCATCTACAAAAAGGAAGTCACCACTTACAGCCTCTGGCACTACCCCACGCAGCTGCAGGCCATTCGCCTGGTCACGTGGAAGGTTTATGAAGCCGGGCTCGCGCAACCCACACGGCACCTTCCCGATCGATCGGGCTGGCCCCTTTACTTGAAACATTGCCAAAGCTGCCATGGCATCGGCGGGCAGGGCGCCAAACGCGGCCCCGACTTCTTGAGCAACATGGACGCCTACCGCCGGGTGCCGCCCCTGGCCGAAACCGATCAAAGCCAACACCCAAGCCTGCATGAAAAGGTCAAGGGTTTCACCGAAGGCACGATGCCGGTGCTTAACCATGTAAGCAACGCCGAGATCGCCACGTTGTGGCGCTGGCTGCACGCCATTCATCGCAGCGCCACGAAGTAGGCGACGGTTTTGCGCAAGAGTGTTACGCTGTGCGCGCCATGAGTGCGCCCCGTGACCTAAAAGCGAAGTGGTCTTTGTTGACGTTGTGTCGTGTGTTGCCGTTGCTCGGCTTGGGCGCGGTGGCCGCGTGCGGTGAAATCAAAACATCCGGGGGAACTGGCGATGGCGGCGTGGATGCACCCGCCGGATGTGCCACCGCTTGCGGCACCAACGCCGCATGCGTTGCAGAGGCCACGGGCTACGCCTGCCGCTGTGCCGCCGGTTTTGTGGGTGATGGAACCTCGTGCGTGAACATTGATGAATGTGCCGCCGGCTTGGCCGCATGTGATCCGCTCACCAAGTGCATCGACCGCGCACCGCTTTACGAATGCACCGCCTGCCCCGCCGGCACGCTGGATATGGATCCGGGCATCAACACAAAATGCCAAAGGGATGTACCCGATTCGATGCAGCTGCTCGCGCCTGGCGCGGTGGCCGCCGAATCGTGTGGCACCGTGGCGAACGCCGACCTTGATGGCGATGGCGTTGATGGTTACCTGGCGGCGGCCTTGCTGGTCAATGGCGCCACCGGCAAAGACGCCGAAGGTTATGGCCGCAACCCAACCCGGCCGTTTAAGACGATCGGATACGCCATTTCGGTGGCGGACGCCGACCCTGATCGAAATCAAATTTACGTCGCGAGCAAAGACGCCGCGGGCGCACCCATCGTTTACGCTGAGGCTTTGCGACTGCCGCGTGGCATTGCCTTGTATGGTGGTTACGCCGCTGATTTCAAAACGCGCGATCCTCTGACGCGCACCAAGGTGGCGCCCGCAGCGGGTGTACCGTTTGTGGCTGATTACACGCGTGGTGATGTGGGCGGGCTTTATGTGGTGGAAGGTTTCATCTTCGAAGCCGCCGCGGCCGGCCCTGGTGCCTCGTCAATCGCCGCCATCTTGCAGGACGTCCCGGCACCGGCCGGCGCCGCGGCAGACGCTGGCGCCCCCGATGCAGGCGCCGACGCCGGGGTTCCTGAGGCGCGCGTGCGTCTCATCAACACAACCCTGATTGCCAAAAACGGAGGCGTGGGGGCCGATGGCCGCCGCCCCGAACCGGGCCAGAACGGTTGCCCTGGAAAATGGGGCACGCCACAAAATCCCACACGCACCATGGGCTTTGAGTCTGTGACCAACTGTTACCAGGGCTCACCCGGCGGGTATGGCGGTGCAGCCATGAGCATCGTGGGTGAAAAAGGGGGCGACAACGGTGGTGTTCCTGGGGGCCCAGGCGGGATGACCAATTCCTTGGGCACGGCGGGGTGCGTGTGTATCAATCAAGCACCTTTTGGGCTTGATGGCTCACCGGGTGGCATGGGCGCGGCTGCCGAGCTGACCAGCCGCCCGCCGGCGCCGGCGCAAGCCGCGGGCACGGTTGTGACCAGCGGCGGCATTGCCAGCTGGATCGGCGCGCCCGGAAGCGCAGGCGCCAAGGGCAGCGTGGGCTTCGGTGGCTCGGGTGGTGGCTCGTCTTTTGGTGTGTGCGCCGCTCCTGGAGGCATCCCCATCAACTGCACAACCCTACCCGGCTCCAGTGGCGGGGCGGGCGGCGGCGGTGGCGACGGCGGCCCTGGCGGTGAAGGCGGCTTGGCCGGCGGCGCCAGCATCGGCCTTCTGGTTTCATCTGCCAACCCAAGCGTGGCTTGCCTTTCCATCACCACAGCCAACGGCGGCAATGGCGGCAGAGGCGGTGCGGGAGCGCTCGGAGGCAAAGGCGGCAATGGCGGCAGAGGCGGCGACCCATTTCCGTTTTTCAACACCCGCACGGGCCGCGGCGGCAATGGAGGCAATGGCTCTGAAGGACGCCCGGGGCTCGCGGGCCAAGGCGGCCGCGGTGGCCTGTCGGCCGGCGTTGTGCTCTTTAACAGCGTGGCCACGGGACTCGATCCTGTGGGTGCGGTGGACACCAACATGATCGTCGTTGGCCTGCCAGGTGTGGGCGGCCCAGAGATCACGGGCCCCGAGCCAGGCTACGCCGGGGCACCTGGAATCGCCACGCGAACCTTGAGTCTGCCTTAGGGCGTTCGGCCTTAGATGCATTAGAATTGAGGCGCCGCAACCGCAGCGGCCCCAACCCCTGAAAGCCCATAACACCAATGATTGGAGAAACCCTCGGCAGCTACGAGATCATCGATCAGATCGGCGTTGGTGGCATGGGCGCTGTGTTCTTAGGCCGCCACAAGTTGATCGATCGCAAGGTCGCGATCAAAGTTCTTCTCGCTGAGTATTCCAACCGCCAAGAAGCCGTGGATCGCTTCTTCAATGAAGCAAAGGCCACCGCAAGCCTGCGCCACCCGTCGCTGGTGGACGTGATCGATTTCGGGCACGCCAAAGATGGCAGCGCCTATTTGGTCATGGAATACCTTGAGGGCGAAAACCTCGGCAGCCGTTTGCGCCGGGTGAACCGCTTGTCGGTGCCGCAATCCTTGGAGTTCGCGCGCCAAATCGCCGTGGGTGTGGGCGTGGCACACGCCGCGGGCATCGTTCACCGCGATCTGAAACCCGACAACGTGTTCTTGATACCCAGCCCCGTGGATCCCGCGCTGGAGATGGTGAAGTTGCTCGACTTCGGCATCGCCAAGATCTCCGGAAAAATGGCCGGTGGTATGCAAAAAACCCAAACGGGCATGATGTTGGGCACGCCGCTTTACATGGCACCCGAACAATGCCGCGGTGCCGGGTATGTGGACGCGCGTTCAGACATCTACGCCTTCGGCTGCATCTTGTTTGCGATGCTCACCGGCAGGCCGCCTTTCATCCACGAGTTTCCCGGCGAACTGATCGCCGCACACTTGCACGAACCACCGCCACGCGTGCGATCGCTGCGCCCCGAAGTGCCAGCGTCCCTTGACGATCTTGTGGATAAGCTTTTGGCCAAAGCGCCCGAAGCGCGGCCTGAAAACATGGCGGCGATCACGAAGGCGTTGGGCAAGATCGCCAGCGAGATGGGGCTTGCAGGCACGATGATGTTGCCGGGCGTTGGATACATGGTGACCAGCGCCGGTCGCAAAGGCGAACGCACCACCGAAGCCTTGCCCACCGCCGACGCCGTGGAGAAAGTTGCGGCACTGGCCGCCACGGCGCCGCCCGTTCACGCACCACAGGCGCCGATAGCCGCGGAGCCCAGCGCTCCGATTTCCAGCACGCGTTTGATCTCGGGGCAGGCTGCCGCGGCGCTTGTGCCCACGCCTTTGCCCAAAAGCGCCAGCTCCACCACGCTGAGCGCTGGCGCCGGCGAAAAGAATGCGACGACGGCAAAGTCTAAGGGCGCTCTGCCCCTCGTCGCGGTGGCCGCCGTGGTTGCCCTTGTGGCGGGCGGCTACTTCACCTTGCGATCCAAGGCGCCTGCGCCGGTTGCCATGCCCGCTGCGGCGCCTGCCTTACAGCCACCACCGCCACCAGAGCCTGTGGTCACCGCACCGGTGGCGCCCGAGCCTGTTGTTAAGGCACCCACGCCTGAGCCCGCCCCCGCGGCGCCTGCCCCAGCACCAGTGGCACCAGCCGAACCCGCCGCGACACCGGGCGCTGGCGAAGACAACGAGCCCTTCGTTTATGTGCGCGTGAAGAACGGACGCACAGGCGTCTCTGCCCTTTTGGATGGCCAGAAAGTGGCGATGCCAATCAAGGTGCCGCGTGATGGAAAGAATCACAAGCTGCGTTTCGAGACGCCCAGCTTTCACCCCGAAGAACACGAATTCAAAGCCACGCGCAGCCGCGTGATTACGCTTGCCAACCGCCCGTTTATCTTTACCGAGTGATGTGATGCCGTTTCGCCTAACAAGATCCTTAACGCTCGCCTGTGTGTTTTCCGCGTGTGCCGCCAGCAACGCACTTGTTGTGCACGCACAAACCAATGAGCAGCGTGAGCAAGCCAAGCAACTTGCAACTGATGGCGGCAAACTGTTGTCGCAAGGCAAGCTTGAACAAGCGGTGGAAGCCTTCCGCAAGGCGTACAGCGTGTTCCCAAACGCACGCTACCAATACAACATTGGCGTGGCCTTGAAGAATTTGGGCAAGGACGCCGAGGCCTTGGTGGCGTTTGATCTGTTTCTCAAAGACGCGCAGAACGTTCCGCCTGAATTTCTGGCTGATGCGCGCAAGCAACGCGACGACTTGGCCGCGCACGTGGCAAAGATCGAAGTGAACTGCAGCGAATACGATGCCGCTGTGTTAATCGATGGCAAACCGGTGGCCACCACGCCCTTAGTCAACGGCGTGTACGTGGACGCCGGCCAACACACGCTGCGTATTGAGAAAGACGGCTTCACGGCGTTTGAGCGGCGGCTGCAACTGAAGGAAGGCACGGAGGAACGTTTGGAAGTGACCCTGCAAGCGCGCTCCTCTGCCGTGGTGCAGCCCGTGGCTGCGTCAGCAAAGCCTTCAGAGGCAGCGTCTGTGACGGCCGTCGCCGCCCCCGTTGAGTCCTCTGACCCAGGCGCGATCGAACTTGCGGTGTCGGCGGGGCTTAACCTGTGGCTCGCGGGCGCGCCTGACGGCGCCGGACCCGCGGCAGGGTTTGCCTTATCCGGCGGCTATCGGCTGTGGTCACGCGACGACCTGCAATTCTCTTTGGGTGGCGAAGCACAGGTGACGTTCATGTCCGAGAACGACAACCGCATCACTTTTACGTCTTTATTGGCCACGCCCACGCTTAAGTATTACGTGGTGCCGAACCAGGTGGCGTTGTTTGGGCGCGTGGGTCTGGGCATGATGATCGTGAGCGGCTTGCAGGCGCAAAGCGCGTTGCTCACACCCGGCGCCGTTGAGGTTACCGGGGCGCTCAGCGCGTTTGAGGCACGCCCGGCAGTGGGCGCGCAGTACAACCTATCGAACAGCACCGCGCTGTTTGCATCGTTGGGATTGGCCTATAGCCCGAGCCCAGACGCGCAGTTCGCAGAATCATCGTTCGTGCGTTTCACCGCAACCACGGGCGCTGCGGTGAATTTCTGACCGGTCATTTCTTGTTGACGATGTTCCACCAAGCGGCGGCATAGCGCTTGCCGTACTCGCGCTGCGATTTGTTGTCGTAGTGAACGTTGTCGATGAGCGATAGGTTCTCCGAAGTGGCCACGCCGAAGTTTTTGTCAGCCGCGGCCATCATCGCCAACGCCATGTTCACGCGGCCCGTGTCGCTGGTGGTGCCCACTTCACCGGCAACCACGGGCACCGTCGCGTTGCCGGCCCTCGTGCGGATCGCGGTCACGATGGCGCCCAACTTGGCCGCATAGACGGCTGGATCTGTGCCGCCATTGGCTTCACCTTGATGCCATATGAAGCCGCGCAAAACGCCCTTTTTCAGGGCCTCATCAAGGTAAGGCAACATCGGCGTCCAGTTCTTGCCTGTTTGTGGATCCCATTGTTCGATGGACGATCCGCTGACAGCGATGTTTGCGACATAGATGTTCACTTCAGGATCGGTGACTTGCATCAGCAAGTTCACTGCAAACGCGCGGCTTGGGCCCATGCTGCGATCGCCCACCTTGCACGCGGCGCCAGTTTGGCTGCTGTATTCGCTGACGTTAAAGGGTTCATGACCAGGCACCCAGCTTTTGTTGCGCGCGATCTTGAACACGCGTGGCGGAGCGACGATGTCTTCGGCCTGGCAATCGGCCATGCCTGACATGTTGGATTGACCCAACATTAAGAACACCCAATTCTTTGCTTTCGGATCGGTGGCGGCGCCGCCCGTGCCGCTGCTGCCGCCCATCGCAACGCCACCCGCGCCGCCCGTCGCCGCACCGCCGGCACCACCATTGGAGCCAGCAATACCGCCCGCGGATCCCGCTGTGCCGCCAGCGCCGCCGGACCCGGCTATGCCACCCGAGCCACCCGCAGCACCACCGGCGTTGCCACCTTGGCCACCGTTGGCTTTGCCTCCTTCTGCGCCGGCGTTCGTGCCGCCGTCACCTCCGGCGCCGCCACTGGCTTCACCGCCCGCGCCGCCGCAGCCTTCGTCAGAGTTATCGCAGCCTTCCGTGTCGTTGTTGGCTTGGCAGCCCCACAACAGCAACGGCAAGCACAAAGAAGCAACGAACTGCATGTGTTTCATGGTGCTGGCGAAGACTACCTACGCCATACGAACGAGGCAGTGGCTTTCGCATGGTCCGCGCGCCAGGCCTGTCAATCCCGACAGGTCGATGCGCCATCTGGATACACATGGCCCACGCCCAGCAGCGTCAAGCCAAGCCCGCAAACAACCGATGTTGCCCAGGCGGCGCGCACAAAGCATGGGCCGCAGAACGGGCACACGGGAATGCGATTTTGTCCTATATGCGGGCACGAGGGAGCGGGGCCAACCTGCCCCGTCGATGGCGTCACGTTGATTGACAAGCCCGTTGAGGTGAACTTGGCGGGCAGCACGCTCAAAGGCACCTACCGTGTGGATCGCAAGATCGGTGAGGGTGGCTTCGGCGCCGTTTACGAAGGCACGCAGTTGGCGCTCGGACGGCGCGTGGCGATCAAGACATTGTTGCCTGGCCTCGAACGCGATCCCAGCCTGGTGACGCGTTTCTTTCGTGAGGCCCGCTTACTCAGCCAGCTGAGCCACGCCAACATCGTGCACGTTTACGATTGTGGCAACACTGAGCAAGGCGTCTTCTTCTTAGTGATGGAATTGTTGGAGGGCGCCCCACTTCATGATGTGGTGCCACCCAACCAAGGGCTGCCGTTCACAACCGCGCTCGAGATCTTCAAACAGATCTGTGCCGGCGTTCAGGAAGCTCACCGTGTGGGCTTGGTGCACCGCGATCTGAAACCCGCGAATGTGTTTTTGCCGCGCAAAGCTGATGCGTCCCTGGCGGTGAAAGTGTTGGATTTTGGTTTGGCCCGCCACATCACACTCGACACGCATATCACGCGCGACGGCTTCATGTTGGGCACGCCCGGTTATGCGGCGCCCGAGCAGATCACAGCCACGGCCGAGCCCGACGCACGTTCTGATATCTATGGCCTGGGCGCCGTCTTGTATTTCATGTTGGCCGGTCGCAACCCGTTTGGTGGCCACACGGCGCAATCAATTATGGCGCGGCAACTGAGCGCGGCACCGGATCCATTGCCAGCGGCACCACCAGAAGTGCCGGTGCCGGTGCAAGCGGTGATCTTCAAAGCGCTGGAGGCGAATCCTCAACAGCGTTTCGCAAGCGTCGCCGAGCTGTGGCAAGCCTTGGCGGCGGCCGCGCGCGGCCAAGCGACAGGGCCCGTCGTGGCCGCAACGGCAGCGTTGCCTGTGGCTGTGCCGCGCACCGCTGTTTTGCCCACGCCCGCCGGCCAAAACGCGCGCGGCGTGGCGGCCACAGCGTTGCTGCCAAACGTGGCGCCATCGCCCCCCAGTGCCGCTGCACCAACATCGCTTGGCGGCGTGGAGATCCAAAGCCGGCTCAAACCCGCAGTTGTGGCAACGAAACCACGCGGATCGCGACGCAAGCTGCTTGTGGGCGGCGCCGTGGCGGGTTTTGGTGCCGCCGGCTTCGGCATGGGCATCAAGCTGGGCCTTGGTAACCGCGAGCCGCTGCGCCTCGGCATCAGCGCCGCGTTCAGTGGCCCCTCACAGCTGCTGGGCCGTTCCATGCACACAGGGATCGACGCGCGTCTGCGCGCCGCGGAGGCCGACGGCGAATTGCCCCGCGCCGTGCAGATCATTGCACTCGACGATGGCTACGAGCCGGCGCGCGCCAAAACGAATGTGCAAAGCCTGTTGAGCACAGCCAAGGTTTTGGCCGTGGTGGGCAACGTTGGCACGGCCACGGCCGAAGCGGTGTTGCCGTTGATCTTGGCGCAAAAGACGCCATTTGTGGGCGCGATGACAGGGGCGCCCTTGCTGCGCAAGACGCCGCCCGATCGCTACGTGTTCAACTACCGCGCCAGCTACGCACAAGAGACCGCGGCCATGATCGATCACTTTGTGCTGGTCCGCCGCGTTCCGCCTGAACGCATCGCCCTGTTCACGCAAGACGATGCCTATGGCGAGGCGGGGTTAGAGGGCGTTTTCGCGCAGCTGCGCCGCCACAACTTCTTTGCCACCGAACATTTGGTGCACGCCAAGTACGAACGCAATAGCTTGAACGTGAGCCAAGCGGTCGAGAAGATCGCGGCACAAAGCGGGCGCATCGACGCGGTGGTCATGGTGGCCACGTATCGAGCGGCGGCGCGTTTCATCGATGGCTTGCGCCAACGGAACGTTGAAAAGATGTTCGCCAACGTCTCGTTCGTGAACAGCCAAGCGTTGGCCGAAGAGCTGCGCGGCCTGGGCGATGTGCCCAAAGAAACGCTGGTCACGCAAGTGGTGCCCCACCCATTCGCCGAAGCCACGGGCGTCATCACCTATCGGAAAACCTTGATGCGCTTTTTTCCGGAAGAAACACCCGGCTTTGTGAGCCTGGAAGGCTACATAGTTGGCTGCTTGCTGGTGGATGCGTTGAAGCGATGCAAGCGCTTTGACCGAGAAGAGCTGGTGGATGTGTTGGAGCAAACCAAGGGGCTGGATCTGGGCCTCGGCACTTCGATCGACTTTGGACCTTCCGATCATGAAGGCTCAGAGCGAATCTGGGGAACGATGTTGGGCAAAGACTTTCGGTTCGAAAGCGTTGATCTGAACGCGTAAGCGTTAGCTCACCCAAGCACGCGCGTTGCGGAACATGCGCATCCACGGGCTGTCTTCGCCCCAGCCTTCGGGGTGCCATGACAGCGCCACCGTGCGGAACACACGCTCGGGGTGCGGCATCATAATCGTCACGCGGCCGCCGGGCGTGGTAACGGCGGTGATGCCTGCGGGTGAGCCATTGGGGTTGGCCGGATAGGTGGCCGCCACTTGGCCGCGGTTATCGACGAAACGCGCCGCCACCAACCCGGCCGCTTCAAGCGAGGCTTTGTGAAAATCGTCGCGGAATTCCGCGCGGCCTTCGCCGTGCGCCACCGCGATCGGCAAGCGCGCGCCTTCCATGCCCGAAAAAAAGATGGACGGTGTTTTCTGCATCGCCACCAAACCCAAGCGGGCCTCGAAACGATCCGACCGGTTGCGCACAAAGCGCGGCCACGTTTGCGCGCCCGGGATCAGCTCGTGCAGGTTCGACATCATCTGGCAGCCGTTGCACACGCCTAGGGCAAACGTATCGGGCCGATAGAAGAACGTTTGAAAGCTTTCCCGCGCCCGCGCGTTGAACAAGATTGATTTGGCCCACCCTTCGCCGGCGCCCAACACGTCGCCGTAGGAGAAACCGCCACATGCCGCCAAGCCTTTGAAGTTGGCCAGCGACACGCGTCCTTCCAACACGTCGCTCATGTGCACGTCCACGGCCTCAAAGCCCGCCCGTGTGAACGCCGCTGCCATTTCGATTTGGCCGTTCACGCCTTGCTCACGCAAGATCGCGACACGCGGCCTCACCCCACGTGCCACGAACGGCGCTGCTACATCCTCGGCGGGATCGAACGGCAACACCACAGTCAAGCCTGGATCGGTGGCATCCGTGCGACGCGCGTGCTCCTCGGCCGCGCAATCGGGGTTGTCGCGCAGCGACTGCATCCGAAACGTCGTGTCTGACCACAAACCGCGCAGGGTCGATCGCGCTTCATCCAACAACACACGCCCGTTGTCGCGCACCACGATGCGGTCGCCAGGCACCACACGCGCCACATCATGTGTGGCCGTTTCCAACCCTTGCTCGGCCAGCACCATACGCACCCGCGGCAGATCGCCCGCATGCACTTGGATCACCGCTCCCAGCTCTTCCGCGAACAGCGACGCCACAGGGTTTGGCCCCAACCGCTCCACCGCCACGTCCAAGCCCACGCCACCGGCAAAGGCCATCTCAAGCAAAGTCACGATCACGCCGCCATCGGAGCGATCGTGGTAGGCCAACAATAGGCCTTCGTTGTTGAGCGTTTGGATCGCCGTGAAAAACGCCTTGAGGGAAGCGGCCGCGTCGAGATCGGGTGCTTCGTTGCCAAGTTGGCCAAACACTTGCGCCAACACGCTGCCACCCAAGCGGCTTTTGCCGCGGCCCAAATCGATCAACAACAAACGCGAGTCAATGCCTGGGCCGTGCTTGAGCTCTGGCGTGAGGGTGCGGCGAATGTCGACCACAGGTGCGAACGCCGTGACGATGAGAGACAGCGGTGCCGTCACGCTCTTTTCGGCCGCACCTTCTTGCCACACGGTGCGCATCGACATGCTGTCTTTGCCCACTGGGATCGCAATGCCCAAAGCCGGACACAGTTCGGTGCCCACCGTGCGCACAGCTTCGTAAAGGCGCGCGTCTTCACCGGGGTGCCCCGCGGGCGCCATCCAGTTCGCCGAAAGCTTGACGTGGCTGAGATCCGCGATCGGTGCGGCCGCCAAGTTGGTGATGGCTTCAGCCACCGTCAGGCGCGCGGCCGCGGCGGCGTTCACCAGCGCCACAGGCGTGCGTTCACCCATAGCCATCGCTTCGCCTGTGTAAACGTCGAAGGCGGTGGCGGTGACGGCCACGTCGGCCACGGGCACTTGATGCGGGCCTACCATTTGATCGCGAGCCACCAAGCCGGTGATGCTGCGGTCACCAATCGAAATCAAAAACGTTTTGTCGCCCACGGTGGGCAGCAACAACACGCGTCGCAACGCCTCGGTCAAATCAATGTTGCGCGCATCAAATGTTGTGAGCGTTGGTTTTTCGCTCTTCACGTTGCGCAGCATCTTGGGCGGCTTGTCCAGCACCAAACCGAGCGGCAGATCGATCGGGTTGTTGCCGAAATGCTCGTCGCTGACCTGCAGGTGGCCATCGCTGGTGGCGTGCCCCAACACCGCAAACGGGCAGCGCTCGCGTTCGCAAATTTGCGTGAAGATGCTGAGCGCGTCGGGCGCCAACGCCAAAACGTAGCGCTCTTGCGATTCGTTGCACCAGATCTCAAGCGGCGACATGCCTGGTTCGTCGTTCGGGATCTTGCGCAAGGCAAAGCGTGCGCCCCTGTCACTGCCGTGCACAAGCTCGGGCAACGCATTCGAAAGCCCACCCGCGCCCACGTCGTGAATCGAAGCGATGGGATTGGCATCACCCAACGCCCAACACCGATCGATTACCTCTTGGCAGCGCCGCTCCATTTCGGCGTTGTCACGTTGAACGGACGCAAAATCGAGATCTTCGGCGGAGGCGCCCGAAGCCATCGACGAAGCCGCGCCACCACCCAAACCAATCAACATCGCCGGCCCGCCCAACACGATCACGGGCGCGCCCTCTGCAATCGTATTCTTCTGCACGTGGCCCGCGCGGATGTTACCCATGCCGCCCGCCAACATGATGGGCTTGTGATAACCGCGCACTTCGCGGCCACGCACGCCGGGCACTTCCAGTTCAAACGTGCGGAAATACCCCGCAAGGTTGGGACGGCCAAACTCATTGTTGAACGCCGCGCCGCCCAAGGGCGCTTCAAGCATGATGTCCAACGCCGAAGCGATGCGGCCGGGCTTGCCATAGTTGTTTTCCCACGGACGAGCCGCCTCGGGCAGGTTCAAATTCGATACCGAAAAGCCCGTTAACCCAGCCTTGGGCTTGGCACCACGCCCTGTGGCGCCTTCGTCGCGAATTTCGCCGCCCGATCCGGTGGACGCGCCTGGGAAAGGTGAGATCGCCGTGGGGTGGTTGTGCGTCTCCACTTTCATCAAGATGTGCACAGGCTCGCGCGTGCTCGCGTACACGTTGGTTTGCGGATCCGGGAAGAAGCGGCCGCCTTCGCTGCCTTCAATCACGGCGGCGTTGTCTTTGTAGGCTGAAAGCACGCCACCCGGGCTGGCTTCGGTGCTGCGCCGGATCATTCGGAACAGCGATTGCGTTTGCGTTTCGCCGTCGATCACAAAGTCGGCATTGAAGATCTTGTGACGACAGTGTTCGCTGTTGGCTTGCGCGAACATCATCAACTCCACATCCGTGGGGTTGCGTCCCAAGCCTTCGAAGCTGCGCGTCAGGTAGTCAATCTCGTCGTCGGCCAAGGCCAAACCCAAGTTGGCGTTGGCGGCCACAAGTGCCTGGCGGCCTTGCGCGATCACGTCGACCGTGGAAAGCGGCTTCGGGGCAGCACGCACAAACAAACGCTCGGCCTCGGCTTCGCTTTGCAAAACGGTTTCTGTCATGCGGTCATGCAAGGCGGCGCGCAAAGCCGCAGGCGATGCCACGTCACCAACGATCGTGTATTCGATGCCGCGTTCGATGCGTAACACCTGCGACAAGCCGCAGATGCGCGCGATGTCGGTGGCCTTCGAAGACCAAGGTGAGATCGTGCCCAAGCGGGGCACCACCCACAGCCGTGTGCCTTCGGCCTTCTTGGCCACGTCCTTGGGGCCATACCGCAACAGCTTTTCCAGGGTCGCCCGCGTGGGCGCGTCGACGTCGTTGTCCTGGGCGTCGATGAAGTGCACGAAGCGGGCGTACAACGCCTCGATTCCGGGGTTCTGCGCACGCACCAAGGCAAGCTGTTTGTTGAGGCGGGCAGAGGAAAAGGCGGACGTACCGGGCAGGGCAAGCACGGGGGTAAAGTGGCGGAAAAGCGCAGCCCCTTCAAGGGCAGCCGTGTGCGGGGCGCCGGGTATTTTCGAGGCGTGCGACAACGATGCGCCCGCCTTTACGGGCCCCCCAGTCTTTTTCAAGTAATATCAGCATGTTAGCGGCCATCCACCGCCGGGATGGATGTTTTCGTGCGGCACGAGCTGTGATCGCCGTCCGAACGCCCGCGCCAAAATCCACCCACGCTTGACTTGGCCCGCGGGCAATGAGATCGAACCTAACGCAGTTCACTGCGGAGATTTCCACGATGCAAACACGGTTTCACTTCGCTTTATTGGTTTGCCTGATGTGCGCCTCGTGCAAGGAACAAGCGCCGCCGCCCGCCCCTGCAACGCCCCCGCCCGCGGCCGAGGCGCCACTGCCACAGCCCAAGCCTTGGTATGCGTCAGGGAAAAACGCCGCCGTATCAACAGGCAAACGCGAAGCCACCGATGCGGCCTTGCAGGTGATGAAGGCGGGTGGCAACGCCGCCGATGGCGCGGCCGCGGCTCTGTTGGCGTTGAGTGTGGCCGACGGCAAGAAGTTTCATTTCGGTGGTGAGATGGTGGTTCTGGTTTACAGCGCCGCCGACAACAGCGTGGAAGTGATCGCGGGGCAAGGTGCGGCGCCACGTTTGGCCACGCGTGCCTTCTACGCGAAAAAGGGCATTCCCGCGCAAGGCGCATTGGCAGCCACTGTGCCGGGAGCGCCCGACGCCATCTTCACGCTGTTGGATCGGCACGGAACCAAAACCTTCAAGGAGGTGGCGGCACCCACGCAAGAGCTGCTGAAAAAGGGCACCGAAAACTGGCACTGGCGTTTGGCCACCACGCTACGCAAATTGAGCGATGCCGAAAAGCAAGCTGAAGGCGCCCGCCGTTTGGGCCTGGTGCGCGTGGCCGATGAGTTCTACCGCGGCCGCATTGCGCGCGACATCGACAAGTGGGCACAATCCACCGGCGCTTTGTTGCGGTTTGAAGATCTCGCCACGCACAGCACGCGCATCGAGCAACCTATTTTTGCCGAATACCGCGGCTATAAAGTGTTCAAGCCAGGCGCGTTCACACAAGGACCCGCGCTGTTGGCGGCGCTTGGCATGGTGGAACGTTTCGCGATGAACGGCTTATCACCCACCAACCCGCGCGCGGTTCACGTGGCGGCAGAAGCGATGAAGTTGGCGTTCGCCGATCGCGATCTTTATCTGGGTGACCCGCGGTTTGCCAGCGTTCCCACCGAAGAGCTCTTTTACCCCTATTATCTATCGCTGCGGGCACAGCTGATCTCGCTCGACAAGGCACTCAATGAAATGCGGCCAGGCGATCCGCTGAACAAGAAGCCCACAATCGACAAGCTGCCCCCATGGGCCACAAAATTCGCCAAAAGCAACGACACCACAACGTGCGTCGTGGCCGATAAAGCAGGCAACGTGGTGGCCGCGACCGCCAGCGGTTGGTCGGGCGTGGAAGCCGGCGAAACGGGCGTGTGGTTGGGCTCGCGTTTGCAAAGTTTCAACCTCTGGCCCGATCATCCCAACACACTCGAGCCCGGCAAGCGGCCGCGCATCACGTTGACGCCCACGCTTGTCATGAAGAACAACCGCCCCGTGTTTGCGATCTCGGTGGCCGGCGGTGACGTACAAGATCAGGTCACGCTGCAATTGCTGATGGATCTTATCGATTTTCGGTTGCTGCCCGATGAAGCGGTCACCGCGCCTCGCTGGGCCACAGAACAACTTGTGGGATCGTTCTTACAAACGGCGCCCCGGCTGGGCGTGGTGAAGGTCGATCTTAAACTCAAGGAGGCCGCGGGCGCCCAGCTTGTCACATGGGGCCACAAAGTGGAGGTGGATGAAGTGCCCAAAGGCGAGCCCAGCCTTTTGGTCATCGACCCAACGTTTAAAATCCTGACGGCGGCGGGCGATCCCGCCGCAGGGCGCACGGCCGCGGCCTTCTAGTCAGGCCAGGATCGCCGGCACCACGCCCTTGCTGTTCGCAAACGATGTGATGCTGGCGCCGAACACCTTCTGCATCATCGTTAGATAAATGTCTGACAAGCGCTGCTCCTGCGGGAAAGCGATGTGCTGGTCGGTTTTCAACACGCCACCGCCGCTGCCGATGTAAAGCGACGGTATGCGCACGCCACTGTGGTTGCCGCCGTGCATGCTGCTGCCAAAGTAAATGACCGAACTGTCCAAAAGCGTGCTCCCGCCCTCTTTGATGGCATCCATACGCGTGGCCAGTTGGCTTACCTTCTCGACATTCCAACGCGTGATCGTAGCGAAGTTCGCGTTGGTGTCACCAGAGTGTTGCAGATCGTGATACGACCCCTGCACATTGGCGGTGGTTTCCACCGATCCGGAGGCGGTGAAGTTGCGGCTCTTGAGGAACGTGTAGCCATACTCGCTGCGTTCGTCGTCCATCATGAAGGACACAACGCGCGTCAAATCGCACTCAAAGGCCTTGACCACCAGATCCAACATTAGCTCAGCGTGCGTGTTGCGGCTGTAGCCGTTCGGAATGATGTTGAGCCCCATCGATTGTGGACGTACACCCAAGGTACACGAGGCGGCCGAAACGGTGGGGCTCACCTTCAGGACGCGCTTTTCAAGATCGCGCACCGACGATAGATAGTCATCCAGGCGGTGCTTGTCGCTTTGCCCCAATTGGCCTTGCAGGCCGGCGGCGCTTTCCATCACGTAATCAAGTGCGCTTTTGTTCAACGCGCGGCGTTTCTCTGCGGCAGGATCTGCGGAGCCCCCACCCAAGCCACCCATCAAACTGTCAAACACGGTTTGTGGGTTCATCGTTTTATAGAGCGGTTGCGTGGGTGACGCCCACGAGATGCTGCGGCTATTCGATGGATGGCGCCCGTCAGGATCCGCATACTTCGTGGTCAACCCCAACTGCAGCGACGCAAAAGGCGTGGGTGGCGCCAGCTTTTGCACCAGCATCTGATCCGCCGAGATGCCATTGCCAATTTGCGACAGTGAGGGCGCGCACTTTGTACACGTTAAGAAAGCCCCAGCAAGTTGCGAGTGAGAGGGCTCCACCGAAGTGCTGCCAAACGGCGAGTAGTTCTCGACGTTGCTCATCACCGTGGTTTTCGCCTTGATAGGAGCCAACGGTTCGAGAATGGGAGACAGCTTCCACGCGCTGCCCGAGCCCGTGCCCGTGGGATCCCAGAACGCCGCAGTGCCATTGGGAAAAAACATGACCACCCACCGCTTCTTCACATCAGCGGCAGACGCTTTGCGCGGCGCCAAGGCTTCAAGCCACGGCAAGCCTAAAGTGACACCCAGGCCCTTAAGAACGTTTCGACGGTTCGCTTTGAATGACGACATGTTTGCAGTCCCTCGTTTCCGCGGTCTAGCGTTCAGCGCGGCGTGACCGAAATGGCTCGCTCAACACCATTTGCTTTACAAGCTGGCGCACGTTTAGATCGTTTTTCGCCCACGCTTTGCCCAACTGTTCCAAAGCCGGAGCGTCGGCGTCATCGACATCGCGCCCCAAGCTGTAGACAAAGAGTTTCTGCGTCATACATGCGGCAAAGCGATCGTCCTTCGCCAACAACGATGATAGTTCAGGCAGCCCGTTGAACTTTTCTCCATCAGGCAGTTCACCGCTGGCATCAATGGCGTCGCCGTTTGCGTATTTATCTCTGTAGCGCCCAATGCCATCGAAGTTCTCAAGGCCGAGGCCAACAGGATCGAACAGTGTGTGGCAGCCGGCGCACTGAGGGTTTTCGCGGTGAACGGCCAATCGCTCGCGCACGTTCACGGTGGCAGCAGCGCTTTGCGGCTTGTTGTCATCAAGCTCGGGCACCACGGGCGGCGGCGCTGGAATGGTTTCACACAACAGGTTCTTCAGGATCCACACACCGCGCGCCGTGGGCGATGTGCGGTGCAGAAATGATCTATCGGTGAGAAAGGATCCCATGCCTAAAAAGCCCACACGATCTGGCGAAGCGTTTTTCACTTCCACCATATCTTTGCCGTACTTCGACGCGTCGAGGCCGTAGTGCTTTGCCAGGCGGGCGTTTAAGTAATTCAGCTTTTCAGAGAAAAACGTACCGGCGCTGCGGCCGTCGCCATCAAGAAAGTGACGAAAGTAAAGCGAAGCTTCTTGAATCATGGATTGGCGCAGCTCTTCATCCCAGTCAGGAAAAATCTGCAGGTCCACCTGGTGAGACTTGAGCGATCGCATCCCCAGCCACTGCCCCGCAAACGCATCGACGAAACGAATGCCCCGCGCGTCGGAGAGCATCCGTTCAACCTGTGCCTTCAGCTTTTCATCGCTGCCTAAGTCGTCTTGCTCGGCCGCTTCAAACAGGGCGTCGTCAGGCATCGTGGTCCAGAATGTGTAGGACAAACGCGAGGCCAATTCGTAAGGGTTAAGCCGATGTGCCTTATCGTTGGCATCGCGTTCAATGCGGTACAGAAACTGCGGCGCCGTCAACATCGTGGCAACCAAGTGGCGAAGGCTTCCCTCGAAATCTTCGCCGGCGGTTCGCGCCTCGGCCAGCACTTTGAGCAACCGTTCAACTTCACCTGGCTCCAGCGGTCGACGAAACGCTCGCAGACCGAACTTGCTTACGATTTGCTGCTTGCAACCGTCGTTGTCGTCAGCGCAGACCATCACGCGCGCCTTCGCAGCGGGACTTTTCCATGCCTCGTCCGCCACCGTGCGGCCCGCGGCGAAATATTGCTCGTATTGCGATGGCGTCATGCCAAGAGCGCTGGCGATGTTATCGAAGCCCAGCGCTTGTTCATCGGGGGCGAACGTGGTGGCGGGGGTGTTCGACAAGCCCAAAAGATCTTTCACGGTGTTGTCGTATTCGGTGTTGTTCAACCGATGGATGCCCACGAAACCCGGGTCAACGGCGCCCTCAGGGAGATCGCCTGCGCCCCCCGTTGGCTCCTCGCCACCGCCTGCGCCCCCCGCGTTGCCTTGCGACGTTGAACCGCCCGAGCAAGCCACTTGTAGCACCGTGGCCAACGCCACTGAGCCAAACAAAACCTTGGTAACAAACGTCATTGTGCGCCTCCTTGCTGGCAAACCGATGCCAGCCAAAGTCCTAATTGGCCCCAGCGGTGAAGCCTTGCCAGGCAAACAACAAGTCGAACGCGACGATCATTGAGAAGTACTTCTCGTCGTGCCCAACCTGCTTTGCGTAGGTAAAGCGGTACTGGTAATTCTTTTGCTTCAAGGCCGCTGCCATCGCGCGGTTTGCGGGAAGCCAGCCACCAAAACCACTGAGGTCGGCATCACCCGAGAGCAGCGTCACACGCAGAGGCTTGTTCGCCGCGCTCTTGATCAGCGCGGGATATTGATCGGCACCGCGCAAACCAACAAAGCTGCCGTTGCCGGTGACCACGCGCCGAAAGTAATCGGGGCGCAACCAAGCCGCGGTGAACGCCGCCGCGCCACCCGAACTGTGGCCGCCGATGCCATGCGCTTCGGGATCGCCAGAGATCTTCAGGTTGTTCTTGGTGGTCGCCCACGGGATCAGCTCTTCGATCAAGAAGCGAACGTATTTGTCGTTGATTGAATCGTATTCATCGCTGCGGTCGGCTTGGGAGCTTGGTTCCACAAAGATGTTGATCGTCACGGGCAGGCGGCCCTGATGAATCAAGTTGTTGTAGACCAGCGGCACGCGGAACGTTCCCAGTGCCTTGTTGCCGTCTTGCCACACCATCAACGCCGCCGGCGTGCTGCCGTCGTACTGCTTCGGGATGTAGACAGAGTATTTGTAAGAGCGGCCGGGGTAGATCTTCGACGTCGCGAAGGTATCCGAAACCACGGTGCCAAGCGGTGTGCCCAGCACACTTTTTGTCTCGTCGGGGTAAGCCCACGTCTTGTCACTGAAATCAAAATCCCCACCCATCGTGGGCGGCATGTAAAGCGGGCTCGTGGGCGTGATGGGATTCGCCGCGTCTGGTTTGGTCAACCCGGCGTCCGGCTTTTCCGTGGCAGCGTCATGGCCTGCAGCGCCGGCAACCGAGCCGCCCGCGTCGATGGCGTCGGCGCCCGCGGTCCCGCCGGTACCACTGATGGAGCCGCCCCCGCCACCGGACTCCTCTTCCCCACCGGCCCCGCCGGAATCATCCGAGGGACTGCCCCCTGCAGAGGAACAAGCCCCTTGAGAGCCTCCGATAAGGCACACAACCAACAGGACCACCGCGGACCGCAGGGCCGCTCCACGAACAAACTGGAAGCGTAAGGCAGGTAACATTATGCGCACCTCAGGGAGAGGACCAGCGCGGCACAACAACGACCCGCGCCAAACAACGTTAGTGCGCTGGCAGGAGGGCAGAAGTTGAATTCGCTTTCACTGTACGAAGGGACAGTGCGCGTGAGAAACCGCCGAAATCACCGCGAATTTCAGGCTTTGGCGGGCATTCCATGCCATCAAAACAGCCCCCACAGCGACGTCACACCTGTCAGAACTACCAGGTGCTTCGTGAGCCGTTTATCCATATCGGCCTAGGTAATTACAGCTACTTTTGTGCCGGCCGCCCCGCGACCGACGGCCAAGGTCAAACCGACGCCGCGCGGCGCAGGTAAGACGATGCCGATTCACGCCAGGGTTGCCCTTTGCAGCGAACCCAAGGTAGGAAGGACGACGATGACGGTTCCCACCAACCTGGAAGTCGTTCGCGAGTTCCGCAGCGAGCTCCTTTCAGAACTGACCAAATTCGTTTCAAGCGCCACGATCCAAGCGGCCGCAAAACGATTGCGCCTGTGGCACAACGGGCAGGTCAATCTCGATCAAGACGATTCCACCGCAGGCCTCACGTTCCTGCAGTACTGCGTGCTCGATTTTGCACGCAACGGCAGCACCGCATTGGATCGTTACCGCTCACAAGCGCACACCGAAGAAGGTTCGGATCAGGAGCGCTTCTTGGACGCATTGGCGGTTTCGTCGTTCACGATCCACAAGGTCACCAACCGCATCTCGGACGATGAAGTTGAACTTGAAGACGTTTCGACGGGTGATCTGCACGTGGTGCGTGAGCAAGGGTTCTGGAAGAAGGCGAGTCCCGGAACGTTGATTGCCACGCGGCTTGTAAACTTGGGCGACGTGGTGATCACCTCGGGCGTGTTCTTCGGACTTTCCTCCGCCGATCCGGATGACGAAGCGCCTCCGCGCATTCCACCCGTGTCGACACGGCAAGAAGCGTTGCTGCGAACCGAGGCGCTACTGCAACAACTGCTTTCCGCGCGTACGGATGGCTCAAACGAACACAGCGTCGACGAGAGCCAGCTGGCGTAGTTTACGCTGGCGTACGTCGTCGGTGTTGCACGGGCCGCCGCAGGAATGTAAGGGCGCTGATGAGTGCGCAGAAACTTCCATGCGAACGTGTCAGGCCAATAACTCTTGCAACGGTTGATGCTGGTATTCGCGGGAGGGATCTAAGCCGAAGCCCTTCGCCAGGCTCACCCAGAAACGCATTTGGTTTTCCCCGAATCGTATCCCGTCGTCTTGCCCGCGCCCGGTGGGGTGCTGTCCAGGATCATAGTTCAGCAAGCGGCCACCCGGTTTGAGTGCACCGCCGAGCCTACCCGCCATCACGGTGGGAACGTGGGCCGAAATATGGTTTGCCCCAGGGATGCCCTGGAACGACGTCCACACCACCACGCTGTTGTCGAGCGCGGTGCCGCTGCCTTCGGCAATGGCGTCGAGACCCTTGACGATGTCGCGAAAGCAGGTCGCGGCAAAGCGCAGGTGCTCTTGCCAGACTTTGTGTTCAGCGCTGCCCGGGCCCCCCTTGTAGTGTGAATAGTTGTGGCTGTGAAGCGGACCGAGAAAGCCAAGCGGGCTTCCCACCTGCAAGTCCAAAGTTACGACGCGCGTACGATCACAGGCCATCAACGTCGGCACCAAGCGCACGAACCCCTTCAAGAGATCACCGGAAAGGGTGGCGCCCTCGGAGCCAGGCTTGCCGCTTGTGTGCGACGGAAAGGCGCTGGCTTGCGGAACTTCGCAAGAGGCGGCGGGCTCTGCACCGTTCTCGCCGCCGGACAGCCGGCGCAAGTCTTCCAAGGCGGCGATGTGTTGATCAATCTTTTCGCGTTCAGTGCCGTTAAAAAAGCTGCGCAGCTTCTTTATCTCGTCACCCAGGGGCACCAACAGATCGTCATCGCCGAGGTCAGGTTTCTGCGGCGCAGGCGCGCTGGGCTTTGTGGGCGTGAAGTTCTTGAAGGCGCCCTCGATCAGCATGCGGGGACTGTAGTACTTCGGAACCACCACGCCGTTGCGAACAAACCCGCAGCCGGCCGTCTGGTTGGTTCCCAAGGAAACGCTGGGCAAGGCGGTCACCGCACCGATGCCACTGGCGATAAACTGATCGATGGACGTTCCCGCCGCCTGAACCTTGTCACCCACCGCCGTCTTGCCTGAATATTGGCCCTTGTCCATCTCGTGTCCCCCACCGGGGTGAGGCAAGTCATTGCCGAACTTCGGCTGGTGAAAAAGGGACAAGCCCTTCACGTAAGTGAGCTGGTTCGAGATGTCTGCCATCACTTCGGACACGCGCCGCTCCCGCAGCATCGTTGGGGTAAGCGCCACTTCCTTGTCTTTGCCAAGCAGGGGCACCGGCCAATAGGCGTCCACCGCTGGGTAGTCGCTGCCGTAAGGATGCTGAATGATGACCAGCCGCTTCTTCGGTGCGCCTTGGGCCCACCCAGCCACGCCGTGGGCCAAGGGGGAAAGAATGCCTGTGCCCATACCCAAAATCTTGAAGAACCGTCGTCGAGACCAACCGCGGATGTGCATGTGTTTGCTCCTTGATGAGATGAATTTCAGGTGATCACTGCCGCGGTGTCGTCAGCAGCACGAGCAACGTGGTTTCCAACAGATCAGCCACCGGAACGGCATTGAGCCCTTTGCCCTCGAAAGCGGCCCTGACGCGACAAAGCTGTGGCTCCGAAAGATCTCCTTGCGCCAGATACCGCCCGAGGTGTTCCGAAAAGCAAGCGCCGGCCGCATCGTTGCGCGCAATCGTTTGCGCGAGCTCTTCAAGACCATTGACCACGCCACCACCCAGCAGAGCCATCGGCAGCGTCACCCGCGTGTCCGGCGCTGCGCGGCCTGTCACCTCGTTATGCCGTCCCGCCGAATCATAAGCGTCCATCGCCGCGCCGATGGCGTTGATGGGCGCGTGGCACCCTTGGCAAGCGGGCGCTCCCGTCACCCGCTCAAGCTGCTCGCGATCCGACAGGCCTTCGGGAAGCTTCGCATCAAGCACGGCTTGATCGACGTCAATGCCCACGGGATCACCCGGATCGAAGCAGAACAAACGGCGCAAAGTAAAGACGCCTCGGTAGATGAGACGGCCGAAACTGGGAGCACCTCGTGCAGCCAAGAACGCCGGAGACGCAAGCAGGCCCACGCGGTGGTGGGCAGAGCCATCAAAGAGCGACCAGGCCTCACCTTGCAACGGATACTTGTAAGCCGCTGAGAGTTGGCCCGTGGAGATGGTGGTGGGGCTGGTCATGAGGTCGATGAAGGACGCTTTGGACTCAAGCACCAAGTTGGCGAAGGTGCGGCCGAGCTCCGCTTGCAGAAGGCTTGGCAGCACCGCCGGATCGATGATCCGTTTATCGACGCCCAGACTCTTTTCGGACACAGGCTCAGACACCAACCAACTGTTTGCGAACTCGCCCAACATAGGAGAGGGCTGTGAAACGCGTCCGAGCAGGCGTCGGATTTGGGCGCGCACTTCCGGCACCGTCGCGAGCTTTCCCGTTTCGGCAGCCGACCACAGCGTTTGGTCAGGAGGCGCCCCGGTGAGCGTGAACGAAAGCGCCGAGGCGGCCTCCCACGTGCCGAGCGACAGCTCGCTCTTTGCGGACACAACTTCAACGCCCTCGAATCGATAGAGAAAGCTTGGGTGGTTCAGCAGCAGCTTGGCGAGGGCGCGCACGGCATCAGCGGCGGGAACCTTTTGGCGGAAATCATCGTACCGTGAAGCCACCCACGCAGTCTCGTCTTGTGACAACGGCCGCCGAAACAGCGAAGCGGCAAGCGGCGTCAACGCCTTCTTCGCACACACGTCCTCCACGGTGGCGCAGCCCCCGTGCGCCTTGAGCACCACGGTCCAATCACGGACGGCAGCCAACACTTCGTCGGCTTCGTCAAGGTACACGCGCGCCGCTGCATATGTGGGCACTCGCAGCGCGTTCGCGTTGTTGCCATAAAACTCCACGAAAGGATCTTGGGGTACGGAGCCCGAGACGCGGTAGGCAGCGATGCCGAAGGTCTGGCGAACCACCGCCTGATACTCCGGCCAGCGCAGCCGCACCAGGCGGCGGGCAGCGGCGGGAGCGCCGGCGTCTTGCGCGCACGTGGGCGGCGCGGGCGAGATGGGGGGATCCGCGGCCTCCCCTCCCTGCCCGGCGCCGCCCTTCCCAGCTCCCTCTGCGTCGTCGTCTGCGGGGTTGTGAGAAGACGCGCCCTCACGCCCGGCGATTGAGCCAGTGCAAGCAGGCAAGACGAAAGCGGCGAGGAGGAAGGCCGATCGCAAACGAGGTTTGGTGGTCCGGTTCTGCGTCATGACGGGCTTGTGTTGCAAGGCCCGCGCCGGCGAAAACAGCTGTCAAAACCCAAGGAACACAGCCACCTCGCGGCGGCTCATCGCCGACAGGCGGCGACGACTGGCCGGCAACATCTTGCCGAGCTTCGCATGTGAGCTGGCACGCCGACCACGCAAGCGGACAAGGTCAGCCTGGCATAGGATAAAGGGGCGTTGTTGTTTTCTTGGCTTGCTTCTCGGTGGCATTTCGCGCTGGCCCTTGCGGGTGCCGCGTGCAGCTTGCTGTGGGCGGGCTGTTCCGCCGATGCGCAGAAGCTGGCTTGGCGAATCTCGTTCAACAACGAAGCTGACGCCACCCGTGCGGTGCGTGTGACCGCCTTCGTCAACGAGGGCGGATGTGGCGGTCCATCTGTGTATCGCAGCACGATTGCGCGCGGGCAGCGGGCCGAGGCACCTCCTGTGCTCTCGCCCGGTCGCCATGGGTTCGGCGCGCAGGCCGTCGACGTCAACTGCCACCTCGTTGCGCAAGGCTGCACCGAACGCGATCCAAGCGATTCACTCATGACGGTGCAAGTGCAGC
This sequence comes from Deltaproteobacteria bacterium, assembly GCA_033763315.1. Classification (GTDB taxonomy): domain Bacteria; phylum Myxococcota_A; class Polyangia; order Fen-1088; family Fen-1088; genus JAGTJU01. The sequence goes on along the minus strand of JANRKS010000031.1, from coordinate 44,048 downwards.
TTTCAAGCTCACCGGATGTGGCCTGCGCAGCTGCGGCTTGTCTCGATACGATTTGCGCCGCGCTTGTGTCCGACGCAGGGGCGACCGATGACGGAGCGGCCGCGGGACAAGCGGGATGTCCCACACGTGGAGGGTGCCCGGCTGTGGTTTGGCGACAGATCTTCGGGCAGGGCCGCAGCGACACGGCCGCGGGTTTGCAGCCCGACGGCCTGGGTGGCTTCTGGCTGGGTGCCACGTATCTCGGCACCCTTGCCTTGAATGCAGGCGCTCTGAACACGTCTCAATACGACGCGCTGCTTGTGCGGCTCGACGGGTCCGGCAGGCCTGTGGGCGGCACCGTCATCGGGGGTGATGGCCTCGACGCGGCCGGCGCGCTTGCCACAATGCCGACGGGAGAGCTGTTGTTCGGCACGAAGGTGACAGGTGCCGTGAAAATCGGGAACCAGACCTTCAAGTCAGGGGGCGATTCAGATGGTTTGTTGGTGCAGGCCACAACGGCAGGGCAGCCCCTGCGCGGCTTTCAGCTTGCCTCTTCGGCCATCGACCAAATCACTGCCGTAGCAGCGTTGCCACTGGGAGGGTTCGCCGTGGCCCTCGAAAGCTACGGCAGCCCGCTGATCGCCGGCGCGCGGCTCGCCAATGAGGGCAGCTACGATGCTGCCGTCATCGCTTTCGACGCCGGAGGCAGCGTGCGCTGGCTCAAGCGCATCGCCTCCGCCGGACGTGACGCCATTCGCGCCCTGGCCGCGACCGAAGGAGGTGGGGTGTACGTTCAAGGTGGCGTAAGCGGCCCTTTCAACGAAGGAAGCGTGCAATTCGGCGCTCGCGGCGAGGCCACTTCGTTCTTGCTTGAGCTTTCCCCAGAGGGAACCGCGCGCCGAGCCTTCTCATGGCCGAGTCCAGTGGCAGAAGATATGAAGGGCGCGCTGCTCGCCAGGGACGATGTCTTGTACTTTGCCGCCACTTTGTTGGGAACGTTCGATGTCAGCGGCGCAAAGTTGGTCAGTGAGGACGCACGACGGCCGTTGGTGGGAAAGCTCGGGCCACAAGGGGTGGAGTGGGCGCGGTTGGGCAACGGTGCGCTCTCGGGGAGGGCCAGTGCCATCGCGTTGTTGGGGCCGCAGACTGTGACTTTCGCAGGCGACGTGTCAGGCCCCGTCGATTGGGGCGGCGGGGCACTTGGGGGCGGGGTCGCCACGGCGGCATTTGTGGTGGGCTTCTCCAGCAACGGCAATCACCTTTTCTCCCGTGCTTTTGGGGCCACAGCCGTGCAAGTGGCAGGGCTCGTAAGTGATCCATCGGAGCAGACCCTTACGCTCGCCGGCGACTTTGACGGGCTCATGCAGTTCTCACCAACCGACGCGGTGATGGCGCGCGAACGGGACATTTTCGTCCTTCAGCTACGCCCTTGAGGCGGAAAAAACATACCTTGCGGGCGGCGTCCGCGGCGAACCCGCGCAATCTGTGTTTAGATCCGGATGACGGTCTGTCAAAAGGTGCTTGGTGTCAGTTCGCGCTTGTCTTGCCATAGTGCCGGTTCTCTACGCGAAGGCGGCTCTTTTGCTGCTCATCGTGTTGCCGTGCGGATACAGCGGCAATGCACAAGCGCAGCCTGCGCGTGTGGCGGAGGCGCAGCGCCACATCGAAAACGCTGAGTTCCGCGAGGCGCTGGCGTTGCTTCAGACCACGGCAGCCGCGGGCCAGCTTTCGCGTATCGACGTGCTGCAGTTTCTTGAACTGCGCGCGCTCGTGTATTGGGCGCTGGGGCAAGCGGAACTCGCGCGACAAGATCTGCGCTGGTTGGCCGCCCTGCATCCAAATCACGCTTTCCCTCCCAACATCAACCCCGATCTGCCTGCGCAATTCGAGCGAGAAAAAGTGCGACAGCCACCCCTTCGTCTCGTCGTGGAGGCAAAACGCGTGGAGGGATCGAGCGTCAGCGTCACAGGTGGTGTCATCAACGCACCCGAAAACCTTATCGAAAGTGTGCGTTTGTCAGCACGCGTTGGCACGAACCCCTGGCGAAGTGACCAAGGATCGAACTTTAAGGTGAGTGCTTTACCAAATGAGCCGGTCGAATACTTCGCGGAGGCGCTCGGTCTAGGGGGCAGTGTCTTGCTGCGAACCGAGCCCGCGATGTGGCGTGAGCCATTGCCACCGCAAACCGTGTCGCCGTCAGCCGCTCACAAGTCGTCGGGCGTTTGGTGGTGGGTTGTCGCCGGCGTCGCGGCGACCAGCGGTATTTTGACCGCTGTGCTGTTGATGGATGATGAGCCCACCTCTACTACCCCATTGGCACCCGTAGTGACATGGTGAATGATCAGAACTTGCGATTGAATACGTCTGGCGGATTTGGCCCTGGGCACCGCATTGGTCGTTATGAGATCTGCAGTCGCCTGGCCACCGGCGGAATGGCCACGGTTTATCTTGCGCGCATCGAAGGGCCAGGCGGCTTCAAGAAGATAGTGGCCCTCAAGTGTATCCACCCTCATCTTGTGGCAGAACCTGGTTTCGTGGAAATGTTTCTGGACGAAGCGAGGCTTGCGTCGCGTATCAGCCACCCCCACGTCAGTGAAGTGTTCGATTTCGGTTTTGCCGATGGCTCCTACTTTATGGCGATGCCACTTTTGCAAGGCGAAAGCGTTGCTTTGGTAGCGAAGACCTTGCACCCCTTCGCTAAGGGCAACGAAAGCACGTTCGGACATTGCATGGGTCACGCCATTCGCATCATCGCAGACACGGCGATGGGGTTGCACGCCATCCACGAATCACGCGACGACGACGGCAATTCACTGGGTGCAGTTCATCGCGATGTATCTCCCGGCAATCTAATCGTCACCTACGAAGGCAGCGTTAAGGTTCTAGATCTTGGCATCGCGCGCGTCGTCGATCAGCTGCATCACACGCGTACTGGTACGCTCAAGGGCACGCTTGCCTATATGTCTCCCGAACAGATGAGCATGGCCATCGTGGATCGACGCGCCGACATCTGGAGTCTGGGCGTTGTGGCGTGGGAGTTGTTTCACGGGCGTCGCTTATTCGCAAAGACCACTGAAGTGCAAACGATGCGAGCCGTACTCGAGGAAGAGATCCCCTCGCTGCGGGTGAGCCTGCCTGGCGTGAATAAGGATCTGTGCGAATTAATCGAGAGCTGTCTAATTCGCGATCCAGCTTTACGGCCAAGCACGGCCAAGGAGGTGGCGCAGGTGTGTTTGGCAACGGCCGCTAGCCATGGTTGGAACACACAAGTCGAAGAGCTTGGGGCTTGGATGCGCGCGCAGTTCGGCGCGCGTTTGCAGCGTCAACGCGAGCAGGTGGAAGCGGCTCGTAGCCTTGGCAGCACTTCCGCTGCGTCGGCATCGGCAACCCTCGCGGCTTCTGACTCTGTTGCTTCCACCCGCGCCCTGCCCTCGCGCTCGCGCGGTTTGTGGTGGAAAGCAGGCGCCGCAGTGATCGCAGTTGCGGCGCCCTTGGGCGTGTGGAAATGGCCGCAAGAATCAACGAATTCAGATCCCCCGAAGGCCTACCGTGCCGCAGCTGTAACACAATCATCTCCGCGGCAAGAGCAGCCGACGCCGATGGCCGTCCCACCGCTACCTGCGGTGAATCACCCTCCAACGCACGAAAAAGCGCCCCTTCCCACGCTGCGACGTACACCGCACGCGGCACAAGTGATGATGGGCTACGTCAACATTGCAACGCCCGGAGGGTGGGCGGATGTTTATGCGGCTGAACGTCATCTGGGTCGTACGCCGCTTCAAGTGCGTCTGCCTGTTGGGCCCACGCGGCTGACCCTGCGCCCGTTCGGTGGTGCAGCCCTGCAGAAAAAGACCACCGTTCGTGCCGATGAGACGGTGCGTTTGGTGGTTCCGTTGCTGGCTCCGTGACAGTTGCCGCAGCCACGTGTTAACTCTTAGTCCTGTCATGTCTGACAAAACCGTGAAGCGGTCGCCAGAGACACCTGTAGCGACTCGGGTTTGTATGGTTTTGCGCCGCGTGGGCGAAGCCATGGTGGTGCCTTTGGCCCAGTCGGTGCCACTGGTTGTGGGGCGTGGCGCACCGGCCGATGTTGTTGTGGCCGACGAAACGCTGTCGCGCCGGCATGCGCGATTTGTCTGGAGCGACGACGGCATCTGGGTGGAAGATCTCGGATCGCTTAACGGCACACGCGTGGGCGACAAACGCCTCAAAGGACGGGCGCTGCTAACACCGGGGCAGCAAGTCACCTTAGGCCAGGTAACGATTTCGATTCACGAACAGGATAACGGCGCACCACAAACGCCGATCGTTGAAGAAGAAAGCTTCGACGCCTGGCTGCAAGACGCCTTGGCCGAGGCGCGCAGTCACAACACCACGGTGGCGCTTTTGATGGTGCGCACCGAGCGCAGCAGCCTTGAGGTCTTTCATAAGAAGATCGATCAAATGCGCGCCCTGCTTGAGGGGTGGGACCACATGGGTATCTATGGCCTGGGCTATCTTGTGGCGGCGCATACCGGCTGGGACCTAACTCAGGCTGAACGCACCGCCTACGCCATTGCTTCGCAGATCAAGGACGCCAAAGTATCTGTGGCTGTGTTCCCCGACCATGGAACCAGCGCCGACCACTTAATCGAGACTTTACGTGAAATGGTTCGGCAAACGACCAAGGACGTTCACGTGGTCTCCGTGCCCCTGGGGCCAACATTGCGAAACCTCGTTAGCGTGGACGAAGCGATCGTGCATAGCCCCAAGATGGCGTCCGTGTTCGCAGCCGTGGCCAAAGTGGCAGCCAGCCGCGCGCCCGTACTGTTGATGGGCGAAACAGGCACCGGCAAAGAGGTGGTGGCGCAAGCCATCGTCAAGGCAGGGCCGCGTTCCACGAAACCATTCATACCTGTTAACTGCGGCGCGCTACCGCCTGCGTTGATTGAAAGCCTGTTGTTTGGGCACGCCAAAGGGGCGTTCACGAGCGCTGACCGCGCGAACAAGGGCATCTTTGAAGAGGCCAGCGGTGGCACTGTTTTTCTTGATGAGGTGGCAGAGCTGCCGTTGTTGGCGCAGGCAACGTTGCTGCGGGTGCTTGAGACGGGACGCATTCTGCGTGTGGGGACCGCCGCAGAAATCGCTACCGACGTCCGGGTGATCGCGGCCACGAATCGAGACGTTGACACGATGGTGGCCGAAGGCAAGCTACGGGCTGATCTGGTTTTTCGTTTGAACACGCTCACGATCAAACTGCCGCCTTTGCGCGAGCGACCAGAAGACATTCTTCCGTTGGCCACCGCCTTCTTGGCGCGCGCGGCCGCCGCCGAGCACCGCACGTTGTTTTTGAGCGAAACGGTAAAGGAAAGATTGCAGAGCTACGCGTGGCCTGGAAACGTCCGCGAGCTGCGCAACGTGATCGAACGCCTGGCGGTGATGTCCCCGCGCGATGAGGTAAGCGATGAAGACTTACCCACATTGATTCGCTCCGGCAAATCGCTCAGCGAGACGATGCAGGTCGGGACTGCGGGTGATCTTCGCGAGCGATTGCGCGCCTACGAGGCCCAATTGATTCTGGATGCTCTAGGGGCGTGCCAATGGAACCAAACCGAAGCCGCGCGTTTGTTGAAACTGCCCGTGCGCACCTTGGCTCACAAAATCACTCAACTTGATCTAAAACGCCATTTCCCCGTAGGCGCCACAAAGTGATCTTGGCACGCGTACCAAATGAGGCTCGCGCTGAGACAGCGTAGCTCACGTTGCCTCATGCAGACGCAACGTCAGTTGCATCAAAGCTGTCAGGCGCCTGTGTGCACGCCCGGGCGACGTGGGTGGCAACGCCTCCAACCCCACAAATTTCACCGCGTCTTCCACCAAGGACAGCCGCTGTTTCAGGTGCTGCGACAAAGCGTTGCGCATATCGATTAACGCCGTGCCCATCTGCCAGCCGTCGGCTTCCGCGACGCCCAAATGATAGGGGCCCCACGCGCATAGGATGTCGTCGGGGCGCAGCCACTGCCGCCAGCGCTGGGTGGCGTCTGCAATCGCCTCGCCTTGGTTCAGACGCGCTTCATCCAAATCGACGTATCGACACGTCGAAGGCGCCAACGCCCGCCGCGGCGCAACCACGGCCTCAAACGTTTCGTGGCCGCTCGCTCGCTGCGCCACAAAATGAACGATTTCAGGCGGCGGCCGGTTGGGGCTTCGCGCCGGCCAGGCATTCGCTTCTCCTTGCACAAACACCAGACGTGCCCACACGCTTTGCAAGCGTTCTGGCAGCGTGGGCTGCTTCTTGTCGCGCGGCCGCAAACGCTTGCGGTGGCGTGACGAAAAGATTTCTTCCTTAAGGCGAATCTGATGATCAACCATCGCGCGAAACGGATCGCGCAGATGATCGAACGCCATGCCCGCAGGCTCGCGCTGGCACAACACTTCGGCCAAGGCCTCGATCGTCGACACACAATGTGCCGCCGGTTGCCGACGAATCCGATAATCGCTGGGGGTGGTGGGGCTAAAGCTCACGCGCGGCAATTGCTCTAGCCACGGGTTAAGCTTGATCAGCTTCTTGGCCTGCCACCACGTGCCGTCCACCACGATGAGTGTGATTGCTTTGTCGGTGGGCAAATCCGCGATCGCGATGGCTTGGGGGCCCGGAAACAATACATAGGCCGGCGCCTTGCGCACTTCGGCCTGCACCTGCGAATCCGCTGAGAAATCAAGCCCGGCCTTGAGCAGTGAGCCCGGCAACGAAAGGTGCGCCAGTTTGGCTGTGCCAATGCCTGTGTGGCTTTCGCGCGGGTGCTGCAACAACACAACGTTCGTGTTCTGCGTGCGTAGTTCAGGCAGCTGCGCGCATACGCACACGCGCTGCGGGCGCGCGCAACGGGCACACATGGGGCGTTTGACGGGCGAAAGGGTGACGGCGCTGCTCATAAACCTGGGGGAGCAAACGTAGCTGTGGAAATCACAGGTGCCAAGGCTCCCTTGGCATCCAGCGCAAAGGAAAGCGAGCGCGCCTTGCGGCATTTGCGTGCGCTCAGCTCCACGCCCACGGCATCCAACCCCAGCGCGTTGGCGACGGCCAGTGCCGTGCCATAGCCACAAAACGGATCCACAACCACACGGCTCGCGGTTTGCTCCGCCACAAACTGGCACGCGGCCAAACACGCGTTGGCCCCCATGCCTCGGGTCCACGTCATGTGGCCCGCGTCTGGCATCACATCGGCAAACGCCCGATCTGCAGCCGGCCGCACACCCCGCGAGAAGCACAACATGTGCGAGTAACTCGCCCGACCGTACGTCACCGTGCCCGCAGGCCGTCGGCACACAACCTTGTGCCACAAAAGATGCGTGCCCACATCCTCCAACGCCCGCTGCACCCAGTAGCCCTTATCGATCCATCGGCCGTCGTGCTTGATGTCGCTTTGAAAGAAAATGGCCACGCCGTCATCCGGCACCCACGCTTGCACCAGGCGCGCGGCTTCACCGAAGAAGCTCTTCCAGCCGTCAAAGCCGCGTTCGGGCACTTCAGAGATGTCCGGCAGCGACGTGATCACGCTGGCGCCGGCGATCCGGTGGGCCGGATTTTGCAGCCACGCCATCGCGTCGCCGTGAATGATGGTACGTGAAGCCACGAATGCTTACGTCGCTTGCTCGGCGGCCGCGGGCGCGCGCGTGCCTGAAACCTTGCGGCCCAGCCACTGCAACGCGCGGCTTGAGGTGATGCGGTCCATCAGCAAATACACCACCGGCACCACCACCAACGTCAACATGGTGGAAGTGATGAGGCCACCAATCACCGCCACAGCCATCGGTGCCCGCGTCTCGCCACCTTCGCCCAAGGCCAACGCCACCGGAATCATGCCGAAGATCATTGCGAAGGTGGTCATCAAAATGGGGCGCAACCGGATGGGTCCGGCTTCCATCAACGCTTGCACCGCGGACTTGCCTTCGGCGCGCAGCGTGTTGGTGAAATCAACCATCAAGATCGCGTTCTTGGTCACGAGGCCCATCAACATGATGAAACCAATCATGGAGAAAATGTTGAGCGTCATACCCGAAAGGAATAAGCCACCAAACGCGCCCACCACCGAAAGCGGCAGTGAAAGCATGATCGTGAAGGGATGCACCAGGCTATCGAACTGCGCGGCCAAGATCATGTAGACCAAGATGATCGCGAGGCCCAACGCCACCAACATGTAGCCAAAGGATTCGCCCATCATTTCGCCCATGCCGGCGTAGTCGGTGGTCAGGTGGCCGGGCACCGCTTTGATCGCCGCCGCGTTTACTTCCTTGATCGCGTCACCTAACGGCATGCCCTGCAAGCCGGCAAACACAGTGACCTGGCGCTGGCGGGCTTGCCGATCAATTTGGCTGGGGCCTTCCCCGGGCTGCACCTGCACCACGTTGGAAAGTGGCACCAAGCCGCCCGTGGACGAACGCACAACCAAGTTGTTCATCGCTGCGAGGCCGCGCTTGGCGCCTTCGGGCAACTGCACCGTCACGTCGTACAGATCCAGGCCCTCTTTGAGTTCCGTGACCTTGTCGCCCGCCACAAGCGCACGCAGCGTGCTGGCGATCGCAGCCACCGGCACACCCAACTCGGCCGCGCGATCACGATCGATGTTGATTGCCAACTCGGGCTTGCCACCGCGGTAGCTTGTGTCCAAATCCACAAGGCCGTTGACCTTCTTCAGCTCGCCGATCAGCGCGGCCGAGGCTTTCTCAAGCTCCGCCATATCTTTGCCACGGATGTTGAACTGGATGGGCTGTTGCTTAAAGCCATTGTCGTTGCCCAGCGGGCTGATCGGGTTCACCGTGATCAACGCGTCTTTCGTTTTCGCGTATCGCTCGCGCACCCAGCCCATCGCTTGCTCTTGGCTAAACGGCCGCTGCGTGCGCGGCACCAACAGCGCTTGAATTTGCCCCAGATGCACCTGCCCCTGCGCGCCGCCACCAATCGTGACGAACGTGGCGGTGACACCTGGCCCGTTCTTGCGCAAATCTTCGGCCACCTTTTCCACGAACTTGCTGGTCGTCTCAAGCCCCGTGCCCACGGGCAGCTCCACCGAAACCATGTATTGCGCGCGGTCTTCGGGCGGCAGGAATTCTGACTTTACGCGCGACACCAGCACCACCGACCCGACCAAAGACAGAAACGCCGCGAACAGCGTGAGCACTTTGTGGCGGATGGCCCCTGCCAACAAGCGGCGGTAAAGCCCATCCACGGTGCCTAAGACCTTTTCAAGCTGGCGCACAAAAAAACCCGGCGCCGTGTGTTCGGCTTTGCGGAGCAAGCGCGACGACATCATCGGCGTCAATGTGAACGACACGAACAGCGACACCAACACGGCGAAGCTTACGGTCAAGCCGAACTGAAAGAAGAAGCGGCCAATGATGCCCTTCATGATGGCCACGGGCACGAACACAGCCACGATGGACATCGTCGTGGCTAAAACGGCCAATCCAATTTCCTTGGTGGCATCGGAAGCCGCCTGCATGGGGGGCTTTCCCATCTCCAAGTGCCGGTGGATGTTTTCGATTACCACGATCGCGTCATCAACCAAGATGCCGATGGACAGCGACAGCGCCAACATCGTCATGTTGTTGAACGTAAAGCCCATCACTTGCACGAAGGCGAAGGTTGCCACCACGGAAGTGGGAATGGCCATCGCGCTGATGAGCGTCGCGCGGAAGTCATGCAAGAAAACCAAAATCACCAGCACGGCCAGCAACGCGCCGAATACCAAATCGAAGCGCACGTCTTCAATCGAGTGTTCGATAAACGGGGCGTTGTCGGTCGGCACCGACAGCCGCGCCCCCGCTTTTTCGATCTGCGGCCGCAACAGCTCGAGCTCCTTTTTCACCGCGTGCGCCACGGCCACCGTGTTTGACCCCGACTGTTTGCGGACCACCAAAGCCACGGCCGACACGCCATCCATCGATGAATGCGAGCGCGCTTCGGCCGTTCCATCTTCCACCTTGGCCACGTCACCGATGCGAATGCGCGCGCCCCCGCGGCCTGAGATGAGAATGTCGGCGATCTCCTGCACAGACCGCACTTCACCTTTTGTTTTTACGGCGAACTCGCGCTGGCCGATTTGAATGCGGCCCGCGGGTAACTCCAGGTTTTGCGCCTGCAACGCGCCCGATACGTCCTGAACTGTGAGGCCCATGCCCGACAGGCGTGCTGGATCCACCAACACGTGAATCTCCCGATCGCGCCCGCCCACAAGATCCACCGAGCCCACGCCGGGGATACGCTGCACGCGCTCCTTCACAACGTCGTCAGCCAACTTTGTAAGATCGCGCGCGGCCAGGGCGCCCGACAGTGCCACCGACAAAACGGGCGCCGCGCCGACGTCGAACTTTTGCACCACAGGTGGATCAATTCCTTGCGGCAGCTTGGTCAAAGCCGCGGACACACGATCGCGCACGTCTTGAATTGCCGTATCGATCTTCACCTCCAGCTCGAACTGCAGCATGATTTGCGTCACGCTCTCCAAACTGGTCGATCGCAGCACCTTGATGCCGCTGAGCGTGTTCAAGGCCTCTTCCAGGGGATCCGCAACCTTGGTTTCCATCGACGCCGGATCCGCCCCCGGATACACCACGGTAACCGTGGCAAACGGGAATTCGACGTTGGGAAACAGATCCACGCCGATGCGCGGGTAACTGACGATGCCAAACACGGTCAGCGCGGCGATCATCATCACCGCGAACACAGGCCGCCTTATTGATATGTCAGCGATTTTCATGACGGAGCTCCTGGCGGGAACGACCTAAGGATTCTTCGCGGCCGGCGCCTGACCGAACTGGACTTCGGCCAACAGGCCTGATTTCAAAGCGCCGTCGGCGTTATCAAAAATAGCCACATACTCCACCGTGCGGCTCACGGGATCCACCGCCGGCTTATTTCGAATGACTTTCGCTTGGCGCGTGATGCCCACAGCGCCAAACGCGGCTGTGATTGTGTCGCCCAGCTTTACCTGGCTCATCGCCGTCTCTGGTAAACGAAAGTGCAGCTCCATCTTGGCCTGATCTTCCACCTGCACCACCACCGTGGGCGGCATCGTGGTCACCATCTCGCCATCGCTTTTGAATACACCCGTGATCACCCCGTCGATCGGAGTTCGCACTGTGGTGTCGGCCAGCATCTTCTGAGCCATATCCACAGCTACTTGGGCTTGCTGCACACCCACCCTTGCGCCGTCCAAGCGCGCTTGCATCTGATCCAATTGCATCTGGTTGGATGCCCCTTGATCGAACAAGGCCTTGGTGCGTTTGTAATCTGTTTCACTCGACGACAACCCAACCTTGGCCGCTGCCAACGCGGCCTGCGCCTGCTGCACGCGCAACACCGCATCGCGCGCGTCTTGCTTGAACAACACGGCGCCCTTTTTTACGCGCTGGCCTTCATCCACCAACACCGCTTGCAGCACACCACTGACCGAAGGGCCCACCTGGGCCTGGTTCTGCGGCATCAACGTGCCGGTGGTGCGGCCTTCGCTTGCCGTGACCTCGGTTGCATCGGCGGCAGGCTTGTCAATCGTGGGCAAGTCCGGCATCGCTGGCGCGCCCTGCCCTGCCGCGGGTGGCAACTTCGCCTCGCTGCCATGCGGCTTGCAAGCCACCAACCCACAAAACAACAGCGGCAAGGCAAAGCGCACGAGTTTCATCACTGCCCTCCCGATCCTGGCATCTGCCCGATCGCGCGCGCCAATGACGCTTGCGCCAGATAGTAATCATAACGAGCTTGCGCATAGCCATTGCGGGCGCGCGACACCTCGGATTCAGCATCGATCACGTCGGTGGTTGTGGCTGCGCCTTCTTTGAAGCGGACGCTTTGAATGCGGTTGGCCTCTTCAGCCGCACCAAGCGCCAACTGCGCCACGTCCAGCGTTTCATACGCCGTTTTGGTTTCAAGCACCCGCCGGCGCACCTCCACAGCAATCTGATCGCGAATCACTGTTTTTCCAATCAAAGCTTGCTGACGGCCCGCTTCGGCCGCGCGAATGTCATTCACATTCTTCCCCCAGTCCCACACGTCCCAATTCAACGTGAGCCCCACGTACCAGGCGTTTTTCGGTTGAAACGGTCCTTGGCCCTCAAGGTGGGTGTAGTTGCCCACGGCCAAGAGGTTCGGTAGCAACGAAGCGCGTGCAATCGCTTTGTTGCCTTGCGCGAGCACCTCACGCGTGGCCGCCAAAGCCACCTCAGGTCGCTTCTCCAAAGCTTGGTTCACCGCCGTGTTTTCCTCGATGACGGCGGCCGCGGGCTTTTCAGGCAAATCGTCGGTGGCATCCACGGGCGTTCCCATGGGTAAATTCAAAGCCAGGCCCAAACCCGATTGAGCGATTGACACATTCATCTGGGCGCGAAGCAAATTCTGGCGGGCCGTTTCGCGCGCTGACTGCAGCCGCAGAACGTCCACTTTGCTGAGCGCCCCCGCTTGCTCAAACGTTTGCGCGGTTTTCAACTGCGCTTCCACCTGGGTCAAGCTTTGCGCCGCGACATTGGCCAACGCCTTGGCTTGCAAGAGCCGCAGGTATGCCTCAGCCGCGCGTTGAGCGGCGTCAAGGCGCGCTTGTGCGGCTTCCTGGCGCGCCCCACCCGCAGCCGATTCCTCGATACCCACCAAGCGTGACAAAGCGATCAAGCCGGTCAGCGGCTGCGCCAGCGTGACCCCCACCGTTGATGTGACGATGTCGCGCGCCAACAGCTTGGGCGTGGGCATGCCTGGCGTGGGGGGACCCAGGGCCACTTCAATTTTGTCGTTCCAGCGCAACAGGTTGGCGTTCACGCTGAGCTTCGGATAGCGCTGCGCCTTGGCCGCGCTGGTGCGGCTTTGTGCCGCCTGTTCACCGTAATACGAAACCTTGGCTTGGGGTGACGCTTGCACAGCCGTGGCGATCACCTCACTGAACGACATAGCCTGCGGCGGCGTTGTGTCTGCTGCCAAGGCCACCCGTTCAAGCACAGGCACGGCAACCGTGGCCAACACGGCAAGGCCAACCGCAATCGGGAACCCAGATCGTTTCATCTCTTCATTGCTCCGTTTAAAAACAAACGCACCACTTGTTCAGCGCGTTCTTCAATCTTCGTTCGTCGTCCACTTTGAAGCCAAGCGATTGCCACGCCGTGGGTCGCGCCCGCCAGCACCGCCGACAATTCTTCAGGCGTGTACCCGGGCGCCAGTTGCCCTTTGCTGGCGGCGCGCCGAAACACGCTTTCGAAGGCGCTTAAGAAGCGCTGGTGGTTCCGCTCAAACATGGGCCCGCACGCCTTGTGCGCGTTGGCTCCCATGGCGCCCCCTTGCATGAGGGTGGCAAAAAACGCACCGTGCGCATCGAGCTCGCGGAAGGTGCTGCGCACCAGCGCCACCAAAGCGTGTTCGAGATTGTCGTCCCCCAGGGCGGTTTCGTTGAGCGCCTGCAGAAAGCCGCCGCTGCGGTGTTCCACCAAAGCGCGGAAGATCTCTTCTTTATTGGTGAAATAGTTATAAAGCGAGCCCGCCGCCAGGCCCGCGCCCTCGGCAATCTGGGTCATTTTCGCTTCTGCAAATCCGTGTGCACCGAAAACCCGCTCGGCGGCATCGAAGATGGCGCGCCGGTAAACCTCGGCCACCTCTTGGCGCAAAGCCACCTTCGGCCGCAGGGATCCCTTGGGCGCTTTCGCCGCCACGAGGGGATCCTTCTTGCGCTTGCCGGGAACCGGGGTCATGAGGTTCACTTCTGTGAATTTCGGTTCAACTTAGTGGGCGCTGGTTCACTCGTCAAGGCTCCCGCCTGTAACTGTTCCGTGCGAAACTGGCAACATGACGCAGCCAAGGTCGTTGCAGGGGAAGACGTTGTTCATCACGGGCGCCAGCCGAGGCATAGGCCTGGCCATCGCGCTGCGGGCCGCTCGCAACGGCGCCAACATCGTGATCGCCGCCAAAACAACAGAACCCCACCCCAAGTTGCCTGGCACCATCTACACGGCCGCGGCCGAGGTTGAGGCCGCTGGCGGTAAAGCCCTGCCGGTGGCCACCGACATCCGCAACGAAGCAGAAGTCGAGGCGGCTGTGGCCAAAGGGGTAACCGCGTTTGGTGGCATCGACATCCTTGTGAACAACGCCAGCGCGATTTCGCTGACGCGCACGCCTTCGACGCCGATGAAACGCTTCGATCTGATGCACACGATCAACACACGCGGCACGTACGCTTGCACACAGGCCTGCCTGCCTCATCTAAAACAAGCTGCCAACCCACACGTGTTGATGTTGAGTCCACCGCTCGATCTGAAGCCCGGCCACTTCGGGCCGCACGTCGCCTATTCGTTAAGCAAGTTCGGCATGAGTTTGTGCGTGTTGGGCTTCGCAGATGAGTTCAAGAGCGATGGCATCGCCGTCAATGCGCTGTGGCCACGAACGATGATTGCCACGTCAGCCGTGCGGAACCTGCTGGGGGGCGAAGCGGCCGTGCGCGGGTCGCGCACGCCTGATGTGGTCGCCGATGCGGCCTGGCACATCCTCACGCGCCCAAGCCGCACAAACACGGGCCACTTCTTCATCGATGAAACGGTGCTGCGCGAAGAAGGCGTCACCAACTTCGACGCCTATGCGGTGGATCCAGGGGCGCCGCTGCTGCCGGATCTGTTTGTCTAAGTAAATTGACGGCAGGCTCAACGAGCGCCCGCAAGCCCAGAGCTCGACAGCTGGGCTAAGTCTTGCGCGAATATCCATTCCAGGATTGCTACAAACGAGCGCTGGTCACACCTTTGAAGGCGATGCCCTCTTTGCGCGCGACCCTACGGTTCACACTCACCCTTGTAGCCGTGTCGGCAGGTTCCATCTTGCTCCTGTGGGCCGGCGATTGTCGTGCCGCAGTTGGGGATCAACTGGTGGTGCGTGATCTTCGCGCAGAGACGCTCAACGATCCGCTTGGCCTCGACGTGAAAGCGCCGTTGATCACTTGGACGGTGTGGTCGCGACGTCGTGGTGCCCAGCCTTCTGCGTATGAAGTGCAAGCGGCAGCGCGCGCGGCGGATCTTGACAGCGGCAGCAAGTTGATCTGGTCAACAGGGCGCGTGCAAACGCACGATCCCTTGCACGCGCTTTATGGTGGCCCTGCGTTGAAGTCACGACAAGAAGTGTTTTGGCGCGTAAGGGTGTGGGACGAAAGCGGCCAGCCGAGCGACTGGAGCTCGCCCGCGCGGTTCGAAATGGGACTGTGCGAACCTGGCGACTGGAAGGCCACGTGGATAGGTGCCCCCGACGCATGGTACGAGCGTGAACGTTCACGGCAGCCAGCTGACATTGATGTTCCACAGCTGCAGTCAAGCCCCTTGCTTGTGCGCAGATTCAACCTGGCAAAGGCCGTCCGCCGCGCCCGTGTCTACGTGGCCGGATTTGGAACGCACGAGCTTTACCTCAACGGCCGCAAAGTGGGTGATCGGGTCATTGATCCCACGTACACCAACGCTGATAAGCGCGTGCTTTACGTCGCCCATGACGTGACGAAACAACTGCGTCCAGGCGCCAACGCGCTTGGCGTGATCCTGGGCAACGGCCGCTACCAAACCATTGGTGAAAAGCCATGGAAGGCGCATCCTAAGTTGCTATTGCAGCTAGAAATGGAGCTCGTCGACGGCTCTCACACCACTGTGGCAAGTGATGAGGCCTGGGAGATGTTGCCCTCGCCATGGAGAATCGACGGTACCAAGGACGTTGGCGAAACCTACGACGCGCGCCTCTTCGTTGCTGATTGGGCCTCGCCCTCAACACGCGCAAACAACGGCGAGCCCGTCAGCGCCCTTTCGCCTCCTAAAGGCGTTCTCACCGCACAAGTGGCGCCACCCATCCGTGCATTCGAAAGCCTCACCGCAACAGCCATTACAAACCCAAGCCCTGGCGTCTACGTGTTTGACTTCGGCCAGAACCTTGCGGGTTGGGCGCGGCTTCAGATCCGGGCCCCCGCCGGCACCCACATTGAAATGCGCCATGCCGAGCGGCTGGGCGCCGACGGGAAGCTGGACTACACCAACATTGGTCCCGCGTCGCCCACCGATCCACCATTTCAACGCGATATCTACATTGCCTCAGGCCGTGGCGAAGAGCGTTGGCAGCCGCGTTTTACGTATCACGGCTTTCGCTACGTAGAAGTTCAGGGGCTCCCCTCGCGCCCCAGCAAAAACACACTACGTGCGCAGGTTGTCCACACAGATTTCGAGACCATCGGAAGCTTTTCTACATCTGATCAAACGTTGCTTGCGCTGCAGAGACTTTTCAAATGGAGTTATCGTTCCAACTTTGTGGGCATCCCAACTGATTGCCCGCATCGCGAGAAGAACGGCTGGACCGGCGACGCACACCTGGCGATAGACGCGGGGCTGTACAACTATCACAACGCGGCTGCTTATCTCAGTTGGCTGCGCGAAGTGCGCGACGCTCAACGCGCTGACGGCCGCATTCCCGGAATCGCGCCCACGGGAGCCTTTGGTTTTGAGGATGAGATCTCCGGCCCCACGTGGGATCTCGCGCTTTACCTTGTGCCCTGGCGCCTCTACGAACACGGGGGGGACGCGCGGATCTTGGAAGCACATTGGGACACATGGATGCGGCAACTCGCATACCTAAAGAGTCGTGCACAGAGTGAACACATTTTGGACTTTGGCATCGCAGATTGGTTGCCGGCCAAAACGAAAACACCGGCGGCATTTCTTTCGACGGCGTCATATTTTCAGATCGTCGATATTGCCCGCCAAGCGGCGCATGTGTTGGAGAAGGTCGAGGACGAAAAGCGACTCGCGCTTTTAGCCCAAGCGATTCGATCAACGTTTCGTCGGCGGTTCGTGGTGGAAGGCAACCTGCAGGTCCGAACGCAGGCGGCACTGGCAACAGCGCTGGCTTTGCCTCTGCTTGAAGCACCAGAGCGCGTGGAGGCGAAAAAACTGCTGTTAGCCGACATCCACGCCAAGGACGATCACTTGGACACGGGCGTCAACGGTGCAAAGACTTTGATTCGTGTGCTTGCGGACGAAGGATTGGCTTCGCTCGCATTGCGCGTGATCACCCAGCCCACACCACCAAGCTTCGGCGCCTGGCTTAAGATGGGCGCCACCACTTTGTGGGAAGACTGGTCAGGTGGCGGATCGCGAAACCACGTGTATCAGGGCGACATCAGCGCGTTCTTCTATCGGACCCTGGCGGGCCTTGAACCCGCTTCGCCAGGTTGGCAACACGTGCGCGTGCGGCCCAATGTGGTTGCCGGCATCAACTGGCTTGCCGGCAGCGTGCGCACGGTTCGCGGCGAGGTGAGCTCACGGTGGCAGAACAACCGCGACGGCTCAGTTGACCTAAGCGTTGTCATTCCACCCGGCGCACAAGCAACAATCGAGATCGAGGCGCCCGCGCCAGAATCCATTACAGAAAGCGGCCGCAGCGTCACTGTGGCGACGCCACATCTGCGCGTGGTGAACCACGACAATGGCCGTGTGAAACTGCAATCCAGCTCGGGGACCTATAGGTTTCATATTGCAAACCCGCAGCAAAACACTTGGCACCACTAGACGGACGTAAGACGTATCGAGCTCAAGGCTTAGCACCGGCCGGCTTGGCGATCGCCACCACGTAGCGAGCCACGAACCCGTCGCCTTTGCTTTCGACCAGCGGCATCTGCGGAATGCCTAAGCGGTTGGTTCCGTCACCGGCATTGCTCGTGTCCTTTGGTCCGCGGCTGTTGTACGGCGGAAGCTGCGCATAAACCTGCTGGCTGAGAGCCTCGGGGAAGTACAGCTGCGCTACGGCCTCCGAGGTGGCGGTGGGACGAACCTTGAAATGAATGTGCGTTGTGCGCCCTGGATACCAGCCAGGGTAGATCGTGGTGAACTCGACTTCACCGTTGGCGTCGCTCGCCTGCGTACCACGCAGAAAAGTTTGGCCGCGCGTATCTAGGCCACCCACCTGAGAAGGAAATCCTGAATACACCCCGAGCGCGTCGCAGTGCCACACATCCACAGCGACTCCGGCCAGAGGAACGCAAGCGCCTTGGCCCACGATGCGCAAGCGCAGCGTTAACGGCGTGCCAGGCCTGCCTTCCGTGATGTCCTGTCGAACCAGATCTCCCGGCACGTAGTACGGCCCTTCCACCTGTTCAGGATAAAGCGTACAGATGCTCGAATCCGCAGCGACAACGTCCGAGGCCGCAGCGTCGGATTCATTGGTGCCCGCGTCGGCGCCGGCGCCACCCGCGTCGTCGCAACCAATGAGGGCGCCCGCGCCCACGCTGCCTGCCAGCGCCAATGCTGATCGGCGGGTCATCTGATGTTGCCGTTGCGTCACGAAAAACGATTCTACATGCTTCGGTTGGCCGCAGCCATCAATGCGGAGGCGTCAAGCGGGCCGGAGGAGGAAAGGCGATTGCTTCGCGCAACGTTCGCGACCTCGATGATGCCTGCGTGGCGACGACTGCCCCCGGCCCGCGTTACCGATCGCGGCTTAAGCCTTCAACTCTGTTAGCTCACCGCCAAAACGCGGATCGCCGAAGGTCGCCATCGGCACATCCATCGCGTTGCCCAGCGACGCAAGCAAACGGTTCATCGACACGCCGCTGTTATTGAAGCGCGGCCCCAGGTTCGCATCGGACTGATCGCCCTCGCCCCAAAAATACGTGTATCGGGTCAGCTTGTGATCACCATAGCGAATGAGCCGCCCGCCCGTTTTGAAGTAGCCACCGCAGCTGCCGAACAACACAACGGGAATGCCTCTGACCGCGTGGTTGAGGCCCATGTGGTTCACCACGGCCACCACCGTGTTATCGAGCATCGTGCCGTTGCCTTCGGGCGTGTCACGCAGCCGCCCCAGGAAATACGCCACTTGTTCCCAGAACCAACGCGCCACCAGCGCGTGGCGACGCGCGTAGGCGCCTCCGTGAAATTCAGAATGCGAGATCTCGTGCAAGTGACGCGTTTTGTAGCTGCCTGGCCCATCATTCGTGGGCTCGGTGAATTCTTGACCCAACCACGGAAAATGTATGTCGTCGCCGCCGCTACCCGTGAGGTTAAACGTCGCCACGCGGGTCAGATCGCACTTGAGAGCCACCGTCAGTAGATCAAACTGCGCTTTGAGCAGCGCCGGGTAAGCGGCGTCGCCCTTAAACTCGGCGGCCGGCTGTGCGGGTAAAGCACATGAGACCGCGGAGGGCGCACTGAATTGCCGCTCTAGATCTCGAATCGCATCAAAGTGTGATTGTGCTTTTTGCTTTTCTGGTGCGCCGAACTGGTTCACAAATCGGCTTAGATCTTTGCTGAGATAATCAAGGACGCTGGCTTGTGCGGCGAAATTCTTGTCGAACATTTCACCGCCGAGGTTGCGCCCTTGAAACAGCGTCTTAAATAGCCGCGCAGGGTTGGTTTCGGGGGTTATGCCGCCGTCGCCTTTGCCTGCGTAACACACGGTAGCCTGGTAGCCCGTGCCCGTGCGCCCACCCAAAACCAAAGCGTGAAAGGGCAAATTCGCGCGTTCAGCCACGGCTCGCCCCACCACTTGATCGATGGAGGGACCACCCGCGGTCTCAAAGAAGTCACGGTATTCAGCCATCGGCGTGCCCGTCAGCAAACACGGCAAATGGTCGTGTCCGCCGGCACCGCCCGGCTTCTCTGTGCCGTTTTTGGGCGTACCTTCGATGAACGCAGAGCTATCCATCGCGGCCAAGATGATCATGTCTTTGCGGAAGTCTTTCACCACCGGCTCAAGCACGGGCATGGTGAAGGGAGCGAAGCTTGGGCCTTCGCCAGGCATGCACAGGCGCCAATCGGTTTCGCCGCCGGTGGGACCGAGCACGGGCCAGAAGTTGCCTTTCCTTATGCCGCCCGTCCACGTGATCGTCACCAAGCGTTTCGGCGCGGCGCCATCGGCGCGCGCGGTGCCGAGCAACGGCAAAAATGCACCGCTCAGACCAGCGGCCGAGAGGAACCGGCGGCGGCTCCAGCGCGATTCCGTGCCGGGGTTTTTGGCTGTGGGCTTAAACATCAAAGCACTTCTCCTTCGAAGGGTGCACGGAAAAGGAATGAACGCGTGGCAACCAATGCCACCAGCAGTTCGCGCAGATCACGCTTTTTCGCTTGGAACAGTTTCGTGGCGTTGCCGAGTGAATACGCGTCGGCGTCTTGCACGTCGCGGCCCAAGCCGAAGCGCATGAGCTGCGTGGCCATGCAACGTTGCACGGTGGGGCTGGCTGCCATGGCCGCCATCAAGCTTTTGGCATCGCTGAAAGCCACAGTCTTGTCATCAAGCTCGAGGCTGCCCGACGTGTTGACGGGGCGCCCCTGATCCATGGGGCGATAAGCACCGATGCCATCGAAGCTTTCAAATGCAAACCCCAGGGGATCCATTACCTTATGGCATGCGGCACAAGCGCCATCTTTGGTGTGCTCTTCAAATTTCTCGCGCGTCTGCATATTCGGCTTCGAAGGCTTGAGCGCGGGAATTTGGTCGGGAACCACGGGCGGGCGCTCGCACAGAAAGCGTTCAAGCAACACCACGCCGCGCTTGATGGGCGATGTTTCAAAAGGCGCGGCCTGCACGGTAAGGAATGACGCTTGCGTCAACAAGCCTGAGCGGGTGTTGGCATCTAGCTTCACTTCTTTGAGCTCTGTTCCAAAGGAAGCAGCGTCGCTAACGCCATAGAGTGTGGCTAGGTTCTTGTCGACGAAGGTTGTGTTTGACGTAAGCAATGCGTCGAGGGTGCCCGCTTGCAAAAACGCCCACGCCGCAAACGCCCGCGTTTCTTTCTGCATCGACGTGGCCAAGTTGTAAGAAAAGCTTGGATAGACGTCGCGATCCTTGTCGATGTCTTCCAAACGATCCGCGTCCAGAATCTGCGCAACAAAACTGCCCACACCATCGCCCGCTTTTGGATCCGCCAACATCCGTCGCGCCTGTTTGGCAAGCTCGTCGGGTGAGAGCAAGGTATCGTCTTTGGCAGCGGCAAACAATTCGTCATCGGGCATGCTTTGCCATAAAAGATACGAAAGCCGCGACGCCACTTCGTAGCCACTTAACACCACAGCGCCGTCTTGCACCTTGGGCTTACCAGCAGGCTTCTCGAAGTGGTACAGAAACCGCGGTGATTGCAGGATGGCTGAGATCAAGGTTTGCACGGCCAGCTTGTGATCAAACGCGATCGGGGCGGCGCGCAGCTTCTTGTATAGGTTCAGGTGCTCGGTGACTTCGTCTGCGGACAAGGGCCGTCGAAAGGCGTGTGCGCCGAATGATTCGATGAACGTCTTGGCGCACGCGTCGTCTTCCGTTGTGCACGGGACCACGCGGCTCCAGCGCTGTTTCACGGTGCCAGCCGCCAAATTGTCGGCGGCCTCACGATAGCGCGCGATCTCAACCGACGAGGCTCCCAGGGTTTCGACGAAGCCTCCCGCGGCGCGCGCTTCGCGTGGAAACGAATCGGCGGGCCGGCTGGTGTCGCCCAAAAGCTGTTTGACGGTGTTGTTGTATTCGGTGCGAGACAAACGGCGCAACGGAAACGTGCCCACGGCTTTGGCTTCACCCACGGACGCCGTTCCGCCGCCACCGCCTGGCCCCGGCCCATTGTCTTCACCGCCGCCGGCTTCCCGTCCCTGATCGCCACTCTGCGAATCCACTTTGCCGCTGCACGCCCAGAGGAAAAGCGTGGCCAGCACCATCACACGCGATTGGAACTTCATGCCCTTCTAGTTCGTTCAGCACGAAAACGGGGCTCAAGAAAGTTTCGCCTAGGGGCTGCAAGCCGTCTGCAACAGCACGGCGACGGGCATATCAGTGACAGGTATGGAAAGTGGCATAGTCGGATCGAGTGAGGCGCTGGTTGCGGGGCTCAAGAGCGAACGCAGCGTTGCCGAGCGCAGCGGCCAGCCCACGCGAAGTTTGACGAGGCCCGTCATGTCCACGTCATTGCTGCGGCCCTGCAACCACAAAAACAAGACGAATGTCTGGTCGGCCCTCACCAGCAGTGTGTGGTGCAATTTTGATTGTTCGTTGCCACCGCTTTCAAATGTGAACGGCAGCTGTGGTGCGGCCGGCGTGACGGGGGCTTCATCGCGCAGAATCTTGACCATCGTTTGCCAAGCGGTGAAGGCCGGCTTGGGCGTGCCATCGATTCTTGCCAAGCCGCCATTGCAATCGCCGCACGCATCGAAGAGGCCATCGTAGTACGATCGAACGACGCCTTGATTGAACGACTCGAACAGAATGCGCATCACATACTTGGCTTGCACAGCCTCGCCCTCGCGAGGGTTGCCCGCGCCGGCGGGCCCCCCCTCGTACCCGACCTGTGTGGCCAGCAGAGGGCGGCGGCTGGCCAAAGAGCGCGCCATGGTAAACCAGGCACCAAAGGATTCTTCAGGGGCCTGCGGAGGAATGCTTGAACGAAAGCCGCCCGCGTCGACCAATTCAGAAAGATCGCCCACGGCTTCGACATCCTGCAGACTGCTAAGGCGAAAACCGATGATCTGCGGCCGCTGTGCCACGGGCAAGGCATCGACGACGGCACGCACCACCTTGGCCCTTTGCAAAGCCTCAAGCGCTTTGAAGTTGCTGTTCGAGTTGAAATCATCGGGATCCGGCAGCGTGACCGCGGGCACGAAACCGGCCCACGATCCTAGGAACGCGGCCACGTCCGAATTGCGGTTGAGACGCCACAGCGGAACGAAGCCGCTCTTGATCACGCGCACCACGCCGGGACCGTGATCGGCGAACGACAGCTCGCCCGATTGTATGTGCCGGATGCCGAGTTCAGACAGCGTGGCGGTGTATGGCTTGCCGTTGGGCCCCACGTCTTCCGCGTCGGCGAGGCTCGTGTTGATGCCAAGCGTGTCGAGAAAGTCCGCGGCGGGGCGCGCCGGCTCACCCGCCACGGGCGCGCAACGCCCCTCGGTCACCACGTTGACCAACGGCTGTTCGCAACCCACAACAAAGGCCACACAAACACACGCCGATACGCGGTTCATTTGGTGCCGCCCCAATGCAAAGTCAGCGACGCGAGCAGCAGCGGGTTGCTGAACCGACGTTGCTCGATCGTTTTTAGCTGCAGCACCGGAGTGGACCGCCAGGCCTGTACGCCGCACGAAAAGGCGCCAAATACGCTACGCGCGATTTGCATGCGCAGACCCATGTGCGCGCCTGCCATCGGTGTGAGCACGTCCTCGGTTTGGGCGACGTCTGGTGGCATCGCGTGTCCCGCAAAATGAATCCAGGCGAGGCCAAGCTCAGCAAGGACGAAGGGCTGCAAACGTTTGCGCCTGCCAAACAGGCGCTGTCCGTCCACGGCCAGCGAACGGACGCTTGTGTTTGCGGTCGACGTTCCAAGCTCATCTGACATGACGTTGGAAAGCGGGGCCAACCGCACCCCGAAGCTCCAATCACCATTGCCCCGCGCCACATCCAGCACGGGCTGCAAAGCTATGCCGGCCCCCCGTGGCCACGCGAGCGCTTGCGCGCCAGCGCCCACGGACCAAACAGACGGCGCTTCATTTGGGTGGGCCGCAGCCACCGCATCACGGGCGGGGACGGCGGCCACGGGTTGCGACGCGGCAACTTTCACTTGTTCCCGCTCCTTGAAACGCAATTCAAGAAAATGCGCGCGCAGCATCTCTACCGCCCGCACCGCCACAAGCGACGCATCATCGCTGGCCGAAGGCAGCGCCACCGAATGCGACAAACACGTTCCTGCACGTCGATCGTAAGACACCAACAGCACCGTGCGCGCATCGGTTCCGATCATCATGGCGAGCCCACCTAAGGCCCCTACGCGTTCTGTGCCTTCGGCCAATGTGAGGCAAGCGCCGTTTGTCGCCACGTCGCCGGATTCGGGAAACACAACGAACGCGCGCAACGCCAATTCGGCGCCGATTCGTCGTGCAGCGTCTGTGAGCAGCGGGTTGGGTGCGCCCCCTGTGATCAACAACAGAGCGTCAGCGTTGGCAAAAGCGCGCGGGGCCAAGGGCGCAATCAAAAGCGCTGCAAGCACCACGCAGGCAACGAACGGCGCGAACGGAGGTTTGATAACAGCAGGTCGCATCAAGGCGTGCTGAGAATCTTACGCGCCACCCCTGCGTACGTGCCCGTGGGAAATCGCTGAAGATACTGTTGCGCTTGCGCTTGAGCTGCTGCATCTCCGGCAAACTGTTGGGTCAGCACCAGGCTGCGGCCCATGGTCTCGGACGCGTATCGACCTTTAGGTTGTTCGCGCAAGTAGCTTTGATACCAACGCTGCGCCGTGGCCCGATCATGCGCCACATCTTCGGCGAGGGTGCCGAGCACAAAGGCAGCGTCAGCGGCGACGGTTGTGCGGGGCCAGCGCGCGCGAATCGTGTGCAGGGCCTTGTTCGCCAGTGGCAGCCGTGCCGTATAACGAGCCGCTTCGGCCAGCGCCACCAACTCGGTGGCCGGCGCGTGCTGAAGCAAGTTTGCCAAGCCCGCTCCATCGACGCGCGACACCACGTCGGCGTATTTCCCCTCAGCGGTCAGCGACGCCAAGCTGCTGGTCGCGCGCCGAGGCTCCGCCCGTGGCGGCGAGGCTTTGGGCCGAGGCTCCGGCTCGAGCGCTTGCGGCGCCGACGCGTTTTGGTTCGCCATCGCTGCGTTTTGTTCGCCATCCGAAGCGCGCACGCGCAGGCTTTGCCCCGCCATCAACACAACAGCGCCTTTGATGTAGGGCCCCACCACTTCCACGGCGCCCGCACGCATTTGCAAATCAAACACTGTGGTTGCGGGATCCCATGCCACGCGGAACCGCGTGCCGGTCACACGCACAGTGTATGGCCCGGCCTCCACAAGCCATGACGTGCGCTCGCGGTGAACCACATCAAAATCAGCGCGGCCCTTGTCGATCGCCACGCGTGCGCCATACGCGTGCAGATCACGAACACGCCCCTGCGCGCCAGGCTCCAAGGCGGCCGTTGTTCCATCTGAAAAACGCAGCAGCGCGCTTTCGCCGCCGCCCACAATCGTGGGCTCTGCGGCGGGCACGCGAATGCCGCTTACCACCTCGTAGGTCACGGCGGCTTCGCCACGTTGCCACACGGCCACAACCGCGGCACACGCAGCCACCACACAAAATCCGGCAACCGCCAAGCGCGCGCCTCGGTGGCGCACATAGGTGCTGCGCAAAGGAGGCACACGCGCGGGCGTGGGCACGGCGTCTTGTATCAACGCCGTGGCGCCCTTGATCCACGGATCGGGCTCGAGGTTATTCTCATTCGTCATAGGTATTGGCCTCGGTCCCTGTCGTCACCTGGGGCAAGTAATCAACCAAGAACGGATCGTTTTGAATGTGCCGCGATAGCCGCGCAAGCACGTGCGCATAATGCCGTTTCACGCTGGCGCGCGAGATGCCCATCAGCTCCGCCGCCTCTTCCACAGAGTGGCCCTCCACTTGGCGCAACACGAACACCAACCGATCATTGGGGCGCAAACGATCCAGCAAAGAGTAAAGCCGTCCCAACGCAAACGCTGCGGAGGAGGAAGGCTCGCGCGCAAGCGCGGCTTCGCCACCCGTTGACTCGCTTTCAAACCAACGTCGAATGCGGCGCCTCGCCAATTCACGCCGGATGAGGTTCACCGCGATCGCGGCGACGAACGATTTAAGCTTCGTGGGATCGCGCAGTGACTTCACATCACGAAATGCCGCGACAAAAACGTCTTGCACAAGATCATCCACATCCGCGCCCGGCCGCAGCGTCCGTTGCGCCATGCGCGTCACCATGGGTGCGTACAACCTCCACAAGGCAAGCTGCGCTTCGGGCCGCCCGGCCCGCACCCCGTCCACCAGCTCGACCATTTCGTCGAGCTGTTCGTGGGCAACCGCGTGCGCGTGGATCTGAACTACGCGCAGCGCCATCGACGGCATTGAGGGAACAACGGGAAGGTCATGGGCTCTGTTACTTAGGACAGCCAATCGGCAAAACAGGCTCAAAAATCTGGAGCCAGCCCCGCCCCGGCCCATAAATCGCTCAAGACGCTGCGTGTTAGGACTCTTGCCGATTTAGCTCACGGCCGCGGTTGGTTGGTTTCGCGCGGCACAACCGTTTGCCAGCGCGAATGAAACAGTGGACTGCCTGGCTCCAACGCCGCGCCCACCTGAAAATCGAAGCCATCACGCAAGACAGACGACGCAGGCACGGTGGCGCGGACTTGCTCGCCTGCGCCAATCTGAACGTGCGTTGCGCGGATTTGATGCAACGGTGTGTCTGGCTTCTCGCGCACTTTCAGCAGCACGGGCCACGGGCCTGGCCCCTTCCCCTCCACTTGAACCTCAAAGACCAGCAGGCGATCCACTTCTCCTTCCGCTGGCTCAGCCCCGTCCGCTGCCAAGTCCGCCGCGTCGCCCGCGGCGAAGCCCACAAACCGGGCGCGCGCGATCGGCAGATCATGCGCGTCCGGCTCAAGGCGCGCGAGGATCTCTTCGTAGCGCGCACGCACGGGATCAAGGCCGCACCCCAGATTCTGCATCACGTGGCGCCACTGCACGATCGGCTCGGCGTTGCGGGGCAAGCCTGGAGCCGCAAAGCCAACCACCAACCGCCCGGGCGCATCTCGCCCGCAAGTTTGCACCAACGCCGCAACCCACACCTCTCCAAGCGCGTAGAGCAAAAACTCATCGTGCCGCGCAAG
This sequence comes from Deltaproteobacteria bacterium, assembly GCA_033763315.1. Taxonomy (GTDB): domain Bacteria; phylum Myxococcota_A; class Polyangia; order Fen-1088; family Fen-1088; genus JAGTJU01. The sequence goes on along the minus strand of JANRKS010000031.1, from coordinate 17,443 downwards.
GAAGGCTGCCGTGTCCAACAGCGCATCGAACTCGATCTTGAAGCGGCGCCGCGCCAGCGCTGCAATGAGGCGGCTGCGGCGCTGGCGCAACGGATCGAGAGCCAACTCATGCTCGCCATACTCTGCGATGGCTTCTGCGAGGAACCGGCCCCGCGGGCCAACGCCCTCAGGTGTGCCCTCGCAAAGAATGTTGGTCAGCGCGTGGATGGTTTCGTGTTGGATCGCGCGCAGCCGCATCGCCGGGGAGGCGCCAACATCCATCCTTATCTTGGTCGCGCTGGTCAAGCCCGCGTGATCGATGCCGTCGTACGTCAGATCTACGACGATGCGCCCATCCATCGGCCCGCCCAGCCAGCCACGCGTGCGTTCGTAAACATCATCCGCCTGCAGCGCCAGCGCGCGTGCCTTTGCCTCATCCGCAAGTCGGTAAGAGAAGCGATAGTGTTTTGTTTCTAAGACCGCCAATGATTCGTCCATGCTCTGGTGGCGTGCAGAAGTGGCCGTGGCCGCTCCCCAGATCTTGAACGCCGCCCCACTGATGGATGCCACCGCGATCGCTGCGATCGCAAAGCCTACGCGCTTAAGACGCCTGCCCGTAGCGAAGCGAGCGCGCAAGATCGCAAAACGCTCTTCCCCCTGCAGCCATAGCCACATCGCAATCGTAAACGACAAGGCCGCCAAGCCGCCATGCAGGGCCCATGCGCGCCTGGCAATGATCGGCTGGGTGCCGTGGTGTGCAACATCGAACAGCGAAAGCGGGTTCAAGATCGAAAGGCGCGGATCGAATGAGGACAGCGCCACAAGCGCAACCATCGCGGCCGCCATAAGCAGCCACCCGAGCCGACGAAAGAACGAGAGGAAGAGTCCATAACAAAGACTGATAAGAGCGAATGCACTTTCCAAAACAAGCTCGGCAACCGCCGTTGCCACACTGGCTTGTTCGCGGATGAACGAATCTTGGCTGCCGAGGATCGAGAGTGCGTTCTCAATCGTGCCTGCGGCATTGTGCAGAAACAAAATGGCAGCGCCCACGGTCGCCTTGGTGATGAACACCCATCGTCGGCGAACCGGCAATGTATAAAGAAACCGGATCGTTCCCTGTGCGTGTTCTCCGGGCATCAAGTTGTAGGCGGTGATCGTGGCCAACACGAGCAAGACGACGGCCTCTGAAGCGGAGCTCGCGTTGCTAAGCCACGACAGCTCGGCCCACGATTTTGCCAAGCTGGGTTTCAGCAGATGGCTGAAGACCAAATCAACAGCGTGCAGGCAACCGAGCGTCACCCACAAGGGCGCAAGCTGCGTGAGCTCCTTGCGCGCAAGCGCCACGAACATGCGCAAGCGCATCGGAGCCGTCATGGGATGGTTACCCGCGATCCCAGAAGCCGCACCCGCCCCGCGAATGGCGTGAGCTCACAATCAAGTGCGACAAACGCACGTTCACCGCTGCCGTAGTCGCCCTCAACAAGGCGCTCCACGGTGTTGCCCGCGGGCCACAAAAAGTGCTTCCCTTCATGGGCGTCGGTGTCCAACGGGCCGTCATACGGCGGAAGCTTCTGTTCGTACACCGTGCAAATGGTGCCCGCCGGTGCATTCAAGCGCGCGCGAATCGCAACGGGCCGCGCCCCAGCGCGGCGCAGCTCGACGGCCGCTTCGGCTTGCTCTATGGCGGCCAACGCCTCGCGGAACGGCGATCTTGTGCGATCTCGAGTGAGTGTCGCGCTCCACGACGACACGAAGCCATCCCAGTCGCGCCCCACGGCCGTTGCAAACAAACGCGCCGTAGATTGCCGCGCGCGCCAGCTGTCACGCATGCCCCCCGTTCCGGCCGCACCGAACGCCGCGCGCGCCAGAGCAACCACCGCGCCCCGGCCCGCCTCCGATTCCAACACGCGCCACCCGCTTTCCGACAAAGCGTTCGCGCCATCGTCGCCAACTTTGTCGTTGGCTTGATGGTAGTCGCGCAAAAACGCAGGGCCCACAGGCACTCGATGGGCCGCCGCAAGTGCATCCATCCAGAAGGCATCCATACCCGTGGGCGGCGTGGGCGAAGCGCGACCGCGCAAGGCGAGGTGCAATGCATAGCCATCAAGCAGCCAGTGGCGCGGCTCAAGCATAGCCACGTGCCGGGTGTGCGCCGACACCAGCGCATGCACGGTTGCCGTGAGTAGACGCGTCGCCATTACGTCACTTGATTGCGCAAGGTTGGTGCGAATCACGACACCCATTTCATGATCATTGCTCGCTAAGGCAGACTGGCCCGCGCGCACATCGGGCGCATTCACAACGCGCACGGGAGGCAGCTTGTTCCAGCCGAGCTCTGCCACCATCTCGTCCAGCATCCGTGTAAGCTTCTCGGCCAGCGTCTCTGCCGTGGACTGCAGCTCATCATCGAAATAACCAATCTCGACGTGCCCCCTGTGTACCACACGATCTGTCGTGAACTCGTAAGGCTGCGGCTCGGCGGCCACCGGAAGCGTCGAAAAGACCACAACAACGACGAGGCCCAAGAAAGTCAGCGCTGCCACCTCTCGTGGTCCGAACGGACGCGCCAACGCCTCCACGATCGATCCCTCCTTTAGCCGAGCAAAGGCCTGGGCCGCAGCGCATGCGCCCGCAGCGAGCAGCAGCGATTCGGCAACGGCGCGCCACGGAATGTTGTGACGCTCGAAGGGAAACGATGTGGAGTCAATCAGCGCAAAGGGGCCGAACTGCCACACCTGCCACGAGGAGTACCTATCGGCAGCCACCAACAGCACGATCACACCCACCGCTATCGGGATGCGCATACGCCCAAACATGCCCAGCAGAAAAACCATGGCCCAAAGGCAAACAACGTACGCCCCCAGCCGCACGCCAAGCACGAGGATAAAGCGCGGTTCGGTGGGCTCCGTTGCCATAGCGGCCCCAGCGATCAGTGCCAGCGCCGCCCACGCGCCGAGTGCCATCAACCCGAACGCCATCTTCACCAACAGCGCGTGCCCCTTGTGAATCGGCAAGGCTTCAAGGAAACGTTGCGTGCGCCCGAACAGTTCCACAACGACGATGCCGTGCCCAAGATAAAGCGACGCACTCACAAGCGGCCAACCGGCGAAGGCCGCAACCACTTGGAACGTGCTCATCATGCCCTCGCCTTGACGAGCGGCGCCCCACGCTGTGGCCCACGCGATGAGCAGAAGCAAAGTGGCCGCGATCAAACGGCCGGCGTTCTGGTGCAACTCCTTGCTGACGAGGGCTCGCGTCGCGCGCATGTCAGTAGTTGATCCGACGGCGGACCAGCGCAATGAAAATGTCTTCGAGCGACGGCTCCTCGTCGCGCCACCCCGCCGCAGCGGCGCGCAGCCGTTCAAGCGCCGCGATGGTTGGCGCGCTTGCATCAACGTCACGAACCCACACCATGATCGCACGTTCGTCGGCCTCAACGCGATCAAACAAAATACTGATTCCTTGTTCGGGGTGTGCCAGTTCTGCCGGCCACACAGCGGCGCCATCGAGGGGGCTGCGGAACACACGCACCTCATCACGCAGCCGCTGCAATGGCCCCTGCCACAGCATGCGACCGCCATCAACAATGCCAACGGTGTCGGCCGCCAACTCCACCTCGTCGATGAGGTGCGAAGAGAAGATCGTCGCGCGTCCCGCGCGGTCGGCCTGCGCCCGCACCAACTCCAGGAACTCTCGGCGCGCCACGGCGTCCATTCCGGCCGTGGGTTCGTCGAGCACAAGCAGATCCGGGTGATGCGCCAACGCCGCTGCCAGGGCAAGCTTCGCGGTGGTTCCGCCCGAGAAGGTTCCAAGCTTCCGGTCAAATGGCACCTCAAGCAAGCCAAGCAGCCGTTTGTACTCAGCGTCGTCCCACGTTGGATAAAAGCCGCGCAGGAAGTGACCTAACCGCACAGGCGTCATCCACCCATAGAAGTTTTGTTCTTGGGCCACATAACCGATACGGCGGCGCAGAGCTGGCGACCCGCCATGAACATCTTGCCCGAACAGCGCGACCTGGCCGCGCGTGGCGTGGGTGATGCCCATGAGAATGCGCAGCGCGGTCGTTTTCCCCGCCCCGTTGCGTCCGAGGAAGCCATAGACCTCACCAGGCCGCACAACAAGATCAAGCCCAGAGAGCGCCTCGACGTCGCCATAGCGCTTCACAACGCCCCGCATCTCCAGCACAGGGGGATGGGGGGCGCTGGCGATGGCCAACTCGGGGGGAGCGCTCATGGGCAGACGGTAGCATAGCTGGGGGGCGAGCTACTCGTGCCCTATCAACGCGAAGGCCGCAAACCCAGCGTTTTCAGGTAGCGCAGCGACACGGAGATCTGCTTCGTGGCGTTCGGGTGTTCGTCTTCGATGAAGAACATTTTGCTGCCAGCCTTTTGTGCGGCGGCCAAGAACCCTGGGATGTCAATCATCCCAGATCCCAAAGGCACGCTGGTGTCATCAGGGGCATCCCCTTTGGGCGCACAAATGGCTGTGCCTTTGGCGATGTCTTTGAGGTGAACCAACGGAAATCTGCCGGGGTAACGTTCAAGCAGATCCACGACGTTGCCACTGCCTCGGGTCACCCAAAAGATATCCATCTCGTAATTCACAAATTCAGCCGGAGTGGAACGCAACAGCGTATCCATCAGCGTGCCCTCGCGGCTGGGCTCAAATTCGTAGCCGTGTATGTGATACGTGAAGCTCACCCCTTGGGCCTGCATGGCCCGTCCCGCCGCCGTGAACCGCTCGGCCGCCATCGCGCAGTCTTTGGCCGAAAAGACCTTTTCATGTGGGATCCACGGACATGTGACGTAGGTGGCGCCCAGAGCTTGGGCGTCGGCGATCACTTTGCTCGGATCGCTTAGCGCCGCAAACTCCACCATCAGGCTACGGCAACGAAGTTTAGCCTTTTGAAGCTTCTGCGCAAACACCGAAGCGCTATTGCCATAAAAGCGAAACACCTCCACGTCCACGAATCCGAGGGCGTGCGCTTGCGCCAAGCCCTGTGCAACGTCTTTCGCAAGCTGTTCTCTTAGGCTGTAAAGCTGCAGCCCAAGAACCAAGTTTGACGAGCTGGCAGCGCGCCGGGGGGCGGCCAGCATCGAGCAGGAACCAACAGCGAGAGCCGCTAGCAAATCGCGACGGCTGGTCGCCAAGGGAGGAACGCAATTTGGCGGGTTGGAAGGCGTCATGGCAGCCAAACCTACGATATAACGGCGCCACGGCTCGCGGCGTTCGGGCATGTCGGCCATTCGATCATAATTTGGTGCATGAAATGATGAGTCACTTTTCCTGCACGGCAGCGATCTCTTTGCAAGATTATGTCACGTGCGTAAAGGCAGGAAGTCATGACCAGGTGCTGCGGAAACGATCGACAAGCCGTGCGGCCGGAGCACCAAGCGCCATGAACGCAAAAGGACTTGGTTCCGTTATATGTCTCGCGATCTTGGCCTTCTCTGGCGAGCTGCGCGCGAATGAACCGGGCGTGTTCGCGGATGTGACGCCGCTCGTGAAGAATGCGGCAGCGGTGCGGCTGGCGCTGCCAAGGCCCGATATCGTTTTGGCGCCCACCGAAAGCCTCGATTCCTCGCTCCCCCCTGCGTTTTCAGCACGCGTGACGGGGTTCGTGCGCATTGTGGAAGAGGCCACCTACCGCATCGTGGCCAGCCAGGGCACATTGACGGTTGACGGCAACGCGTTCACGAGACCACGAACCTTAACCGTAGGTGATCACCCTTTCGTCTTGGAGTGGAAGCGGCTGCCAAACGCGCAGCCAAGCGTGTTGTCGGTTTCGTGGTCATCGAACCTCTTCGACGAAGAGCCCGTGCCTGCATCGGCCTGGGTGCGTGCCCCGAGCGCTAGTGGATCTGACATGCAAGAAGGCCGGCGCTTGGCGAACGCTTTGGGATGCCAGAACTGCCACACCCAAGGCGGCACCGAGGCGGCGATGCTCGGGCCCAAACTCACCCGCATCGGCTCGCGCGTCACACCCGCTTGGCTGTTTGCTTGGCTTGCCAACCCACAGAACTTTCGCAAGACCGCCGTGATGCCAACGATGAACCTCACATCAGACGAACGAAGCGACGTCGTCGCCTACCTTGCCTCGTTGACCAACACATCAGCCCCACCAGTGCAGACTCAAGCCAAAGTGAAGCCCACGGTCGATGCACATGGCGAGGATCTGTGGAAGTCGATCGGTTGTTTGGCGTGCCACGGCTCCGAGGGCGACACGCTTGCGGGTTTGGGTTCCAAGTATCTGCCGGGCGCCTTGTCCGCCTTCCTGCAGAACCCCTTGAAGTCAAACCCTTCGGGGCGCATGCCATCGTTCTTGCTTGATGAAGACGATGCAAACGCGATTGCAAACAACTTGATGCTATCGCGAAACAAAGCCTTCGAATCGCCTGCGCCTCAGAACGCAAACGCCGCCCATGGCAAGGCGCTGGTGCAGGAGCGCGGCTGCTTGCGGTGCCACGTGATCGATGGCACCGCAGCGGTGCCGGACGCTTCTTCGGCGCCCGCGTGGAACACTCTGAAAAGCGGCCGCGGTTGTTTGGCTCCGGTGCCGCCGCCAAAATCGCCTCGTTATGCGTTAAGCGATCGCCAACGAGTGGCCTTGACGGCCTACCTCGGCACGCCCAACAACGCGCCCGCGCCACGAGCCACATTCGAGGCGCTCGTGGATCGGTTTGGTTGCCGGCGGTGCCACGAGCTTGAGAAGCCGGCGACGATCAAGTTCGAGGAGACGCCTCCGTCGCTTAACGATGTGGCACACAAGTTAAAGCCTGCGTGGTTAAGCAAAGTGCTTCTCGAACGCAAACGTCTGCGGCCCTGGATGAACCTGCGCATGCCCCATTACGGAGAGGCCGCCACGCCTTTGGTTAATTTGTTTTCTGCCGTGATGGGGGCCACCGACAACGCGAAGAGCGCCGCACCTCGGGCCTCAGACGAACAAATAAAGGAGGGCGTGCGAATTTTGGGACGCGGCGAGGAAGGCCTAGCCTGCATCAATTGTCATGATTTCGGCGCATATTTTTCGATGGGCGCCACCCGCGGGCCGGATATGGTTTCAATGTTCGAGCGATTGCAACCGGATTGGTTCAAGCGCTGGCTCAAGGCCCCCGCGCGTATTTCACCGGGCACGCAGATGCCTGCCTTTTTTGCGGAAATGCCGGCAGAAAATGCGGATCGCCGCATCGCCAACATTTGGGGTGCGTTGTCGTTGGGCAGCGCGCTGCCTCCCCCCGAGGGACTCAACATGGGCGAGACATTGATTCTGCCGGTGGCGGCGGCACCTGTGATTGTGAGAACACCTTGGCGTGGGGGCAGCCCGCGCAGCATTGTGGTTGGGTTTCCACAAAAGATTTCATACGTGTTTGATCCCGACGCCTGCCGCTTGACGGGGGTGTGGGCGGGGGGCTTTTTGGATGTGAAGGCCTTGTGGTCGGGGCGTGGGGGTGATCCGGCGAAGCCGTTGGGAGTTGTGCGTGATGTGGATGGCAACGCTGGCTTAAGCTTGAGTCCGAAGGGCGATAGAAAAGCGGCGCAGTATCTGGGCTACACGTTGGATAAGGTGGGCCAGCCGACTTTCGAGTACGAGCTGGGCGGCGTTCGCATCAAGGAAATTGTTGTGCCAAATCCTGCCGGGCAGGGGCTAAGGCGAACGTTCACGATTCCCGCAGGCGCGCCGCCCTTGTGGCTCGTCGTGCCGCCGAACGATGTGATCGTCACGAGCGTCAATGGCAAAGCTTCAGCGGGCGCGTTTGCTTTGCAAGCCTCGCCCACAAAGGATTCAACATGGTCGTTCGATTTGACATTGCGAGGCCGGCCGTGATGCGAAGTCTCGTTGCAGCTTTGGTGTTTTTCACCACCACGTCGGCGTGGGGTGCCAGCCCATTGGTCTATGTGAAGAAGGCCACCCGCGAGCAATCGCGGCAAGCTTCTTTGCAGGCCACCCAACAAGCCTTGCCAGCGATTCCGCTTGAGCCGTGGTGGCGCCTAGACGGGCGTTTTGAAGTGCCGCCGGATGGCGTGGTTAACGTTGATGTGCCGCCGTCAGGCCAAGGTAAATTGGCGCGCAAATGGCGAAAAGCGCCTGAGATCAAAGATGGAGTGGAGCATCGGTTGCCCGCGCCCACCCAGCTTTACCGGACGATCACGCTTGACCGGGACGTGGCTGCCACGCTCACGTTCGGCATCGACAACGGCATCGTGATCAACCACGACGGCAAAGCGGTTCACGTCACCATCACCACATACATACCGCCCATTCGCGTGCTTTCGATTCCGTTGCGGCTGCACAAGGGCACAAACCACCTGCAAATCACCGCGGGAATCCGCGAAAAAACCACGCGGTTTTGGTTTGCGTTGTCGCCCATCAGCAAGATGGTTACCGATGAATTGGAGCAACGTCTTGACGAGGATTTTCCCCGCCAAACAGAAGACGCCTATTACCGCTTGCAAACCATTGCCACCCCCGAAGGGGTTCCCATCGAAGTGGGGGGAATGGCATACATCAAAAATAGGCACGGCGAAACTCTGTTGCTTGTGTGCACGCGCCGGGGCGAAGTGTGGACACGCACGTTGCAGGGGCAATGGCACAAGTACGCCGAGGGGTTACAAGAGCCACTGGGACTCTGGGCGAAAACCCTGGACGAGATCTTTGTTCTGCAACGCGGAGAGCTCACCCGCTTGACCGACGAAAACCAGGACGGAAAGGCGGATCACTACGAAGTGATCTCCAAACATTGGAACCTTTCGGGGGGACACCACGAATATTTGTTTGGCCTGGTTCGCAACGCGAAGGGGCAGTTCTTTATCGCCATGTGCGCGCTGGGCAACGCTTCCCGCGCCACCTATCTGGGATGGATCTCCCGCATCGATCCCGCGGCGCCTATGGACCAGCGCTTCGAGCCTTGGGCCTATGGCGTTCGGTGCCCCAACGGGTTGGCGCTCAACGCAAACGAGCAGCTTTTTGTGACAGACAACCAAGGTGAATACATTCCGTCGTCGCAGCTTTACCAGGTGAACAAGGGCGACTTTTTTGGTCACCCAGGTTCGATGTTTGCAAACCCCAAGCTGCCGCCTTGGTCAGAGGAGCCCACCGTCGAAGAGTTAGGTAAGCGTCGCAAAGCCGCCGCCATCGTTTTTCCTTATGGGGTGCTAGGCCAGTCGCCCACGCAGCCGCTGTTTGATACCAGTGAAGGTCGTTTCGGTCCGTTTGCAGGCCAAATGTTTGTGGGCGATCAAACAAGCAGCGCGATCACGCGTGTGTTCCTCGAAGAGGTGGAAGGCGTAACCCAAGGTGCAGCGTTTCCCTTTCGCAAGGGCTTCCAGTCAGGCAACAACCGCTTGGTCATGGGTCCCGATGGAAGTCTGTGGGTCGGCCAAACCGATCGCGGATGGGGCGCCACGGGAGGCAAGGAGTTTGGCATTCAAACGTTGACCTGGTCTGGTAAAGTGCCCTTCGAAATCAAAGCAATGCACCTTGCCAACGAAGGTTTCGATCTCGCCTTCACAAAGCAGATCGATGCAAAAAGTGTGAAGAAGGCCCGCTTTACCCTGCGGCATTATCACTACCCGTTTGGCAGGACATACGGTGTGGCCCCCACGGGTCACACGAACGTCACCGGCCTTCGACCACAGTTATCTTCGGATGGCTTGCAAGTCAGTTTGCACGTTCCGCAAGTGATCGCAGGCCGGCTTTACGAACTGAAGATCGAGGGCTTGTCGTCGCGAGACAACGAAAACCTCCTACATGACTACGCCGTTTACACCGTCAATCGGACGCGCAGCAACGTGGCTGCGGATCTGAGTGAAACGAAACGATGAAGCCGCCTCTGCTGTCGCGTCGAGGCGTTCTGGCCAGCGCGGCAGCGCTTGTTGGTTCTCGCAGCCAGGCCGCCCACGGTAAAACCGCGACCCATACGTTTCCCAAAGACTTCGTATGGGGCGCCGCCACATCGGCATACCAAGTGGAAGGCGCCGTTGCCGCCGACGGCCGGGGACCTTCCATATGGGACATGTTTGTTCGCAAGCCCGACGCCGTGTTTCGAGGCCAACGCGGGGACGTGGCGGCAGATCACTACAACCGCTTCAAGGGCGACGTTGGCTTGATGAAGCAGATCGGGCTGCAGGCCTATCGCTATTCGATCTCGTGGTCGCGCGTGTGCCCCAACGGCCGAGTGCCCGCGAACGCCTCGGGCCTTGATTTTTACGATCGCCTCACAGATGCCCTATTGACCGCTAGCATCGTGCCCTACGTGACGCTTTACCACTGGGACATGCCGCTGGCGCTATACCGGCAAGGCGGCTGGCTGAACCGTGACAGCGCTTCGTGGTTTGCTGAATACACAGAGGCCGTCGTCGCGCGCCTTTCAGATCGCGTTAAACACTGGATGACTTTGAACGAGCCCCAAGTGTTCATTCCGCTGGGCCATCTAGAAGGCAAACACGCTCCGGGTGACAAGCTTGCCATCGGAGAAGTGGTGCAGGTGGCTCACAACGTTTTGCGCGCGCACGGCAAGGCCGCGTTGGCCATTCGCGCGTCCTCAAAAACAAAGCCCACGGTTGGCATCGCCGCCGCGAGTTGGATCAAGGTGCCGGCCACAGGGAAAGCCAGCGACATCGAGGCCACGCGAAAGTCATTCTTCTCGGTGGCCAAAAACGAAATTCAGGCCGCCACTTGGCAATGCGATCCCTTGTTTCGCGGCGCCTACCCGGATGACGGGCTGGCGCTGTTCGGCAAACATTTGCCACCAAGTTTCGAGAACGATCTGCAGGAGGTAAAACAGCCTCTCGATTTTCTGGGCTTGAACCTTTATTTCGGCGCCTACTTTCGCCAAGCGAAGGAGGGGCACGTCGAGTACGTGAACTTCCCCGATGGCTTTCCAACGAATCAGCTGGACTGGCAGATCGTGCCTGAGGTTCTTTATTGGGGGCCTAAGTTCTTCTACGATCGCTATAAAACACCCATCATCATCACCGAAAACGGCATGCCCAACCTCGACTGGGTTTCAGAAGACGGCGCCGTTCACGATCCTCAGCGCGTTGACTTCATCAATCGTTATTTGAAGCAACTGGCCCTAGCTCGCCGTGACGGAGTGGATGTGCGGGGTTATTTTCATTGGTCGCTGCTCGACAATTTCGAGTGGGCCGAGGGCTACAAAGCAAGGTTCGGGTTGATCCACGTGGACTACGCCACACAAAAACGCACGCTCAAAGATTCGGCCAAGCACTACGCGAAAATCATCAGCACCCGCGGAGCCCTTGTGGCCCCACCGGGGTGAACACCGATGATTATTCGCAGAACCTAAGTTCCCAGAAAATCTAGGTGTCGTGTTTGTGAACCGGAAGCTGCCGTTGTGCAATGGTGGCCGAAAGGATCTAACGTGAGCAAACCGGCAATTCGCTATCTTCGGCTACGCGGCCCCTCTGTGGCGCTCAATGCTGACAACGTAAAGTACCGAATGAAGGTCAAGTATTCGCCGGTCATCAAGGCAGGGACGCCTTCAGACCAGATGATCAAGACGCAGGTCCCCCAAAGCGTTAACCACCTGATTTTCAACTGTCACGGCTTCGAGGATAAAGCCACCTATCCCGCTCATTTGGCCATTGGAACCACGATCACCAAAGACAACGTGCATTTCATGAAGCCCATCTACAGCATTTTCACTCTTCGCGTGATCTGGTTCGCAGCATGCAACATCGGTGGCAGTGCTGGCGCGCAGGAGTTGTGTGTGAAAATGGCACGCATAACTCGCTGCTATATCGCCACGCAAATCATGGCGATGCCGGACGTGAACGTACCCGTCGACTGCGTGGTGGACAACGCTGGCATGATGCCGATTTATTTCGACCCTGAAGGCAACAAGATTGGGCGCCAATCCTTCATGGCATACGGTGCGCAGAACAGCTTGTTCTCATCGTGACGCCGCGACGAGCTCGCACTCAAAGGGCATTCGCGCCGCCAATGCCTGAGACATCACCCACCCTAGATCCTCATCGAACTGCTCGACACGCTTGATTCCCACCATCAGGGCGCGCTCAGGCACATCCCAAGGCCATCGCATGTTCGGTTCGCGCCGCATGACAAGCCTGCTGGCGAAGGACTGCAGGTGCCTCGGGTCGCTGCCCCAGCGCAACTGACGCAGCGGCCGGCAGCCCCACCACCTTGGCACGAAGTGTTGCAACACACGCCATCAACACAGAAGTTTGAAGCGCATGAAGCGTTTGATGCACAGCTTGCACCTAGTGCGAGGCGAGGCGAGACACAAACCCCAAGGCCGTCGCAGGTGACGCCGCTGCCGCAGCTTGTTTCAGCAGGTGCCTTTGCATCAGGACAATCGGGGGAGATGCCCGTGCATCGGTCAGCCACGTCGCAGATTCCCGAGGCGGCTCGGCAAACGAGTGCGGGGCTTGCATAGTAGTCATTCCCACACGCAGGCGACACGCCATCGCAAAACTCTGCTGGATCGCAAAGCCCTGCGGACGCACGGCACAGCGTTCCTGCCACCAGGGGACGACAGTTTCCGGCCGCGTTGGGTGATTCGCATGTGCCATCGCAAGCTCGATCCGTGCACACGCCATTTACGCAAAAGCCGCTTTGGCAATCAACACCGGCCGCGCACGCGCCACCAAGAGCAATTTTTGTTGAGGCGTCAGCTTGTGGCGCGTCCGGAACGGAGGCATCGGGCGCTCCGACGCACAAGGGATCGAGCGGCGCGGGTGGCAGTGTGGCAAACGGAATCTCAAGCGGACTTGATTGCACACCGTTGAGGGTAGCTACAACTTGCAACGTCGCGCCAGCAAGGATGATACCTTGAGGGCTGCACTGGCTGGTGCTGGCAAGCGGCGTGATCATTCCGTTTAGAACGCTGGTCCATTCGTAGGTGGCGCCGGGGATCTCGTTGACACAGTAGTAACGCTGGCCCAATCGATTTGAAACGTGCTCACACAAAGCCAACCGCGGGGTGGGGGCGCCCGCATCTGGTGCCAAATCGAAGATGAAGTCCACCTCCAAATTGATGCGGCCGTTTTCTCGCATGGAGACTTTCACCGCAACCGGCTGCCCGCGAACCAACGTGAACGAAAGCAGATCGCTCACCCACGTTGCTTCAACCCCGGGGGCCACCCCTGCACAGGCCACAGGAAAACCTTGCAAAGAAATCGAAACCGGACCGGTGGGCAAACCGGAAAGACTGGCATTCAACGAAGCGCCCACAGTTGTGGGCAACAATCGAACCACGCTTCGACTTCCTCCGGCAACGGTCACCTGCAAACACTGAACGTCCGTTGGAACCGCTGATACCGCTAAAGTGATGGTGGCGTCATCTTCTTCGGTGCGGCCGCGTCCATCACACGCGCCCAATGCCGCGCCCAAAACAGTGACTGCCACACCGGCGCAAATAGCCCAGCGCTTGCGCAAAGAACAAGCAAACCCACGAACCTGAAATGACATCCCGAAAGCCTCCGAATATTGGGGCCTTCGCAAAAGCAGCGGCCCAGGTTGCGCGCCCCTGGAACCGCGTTGTTGCGCTTGAACTCCCGTGTATCAGATCCGCACACGGGGGAGCAAGGGACAGATTGATTTCTTCGTCGAGTGTCACACAGTGATACAATGTGTCGCAGCTATTGAGCGGCACACCCGCCTCACACTTCACGTGGTGAGGTATGGTCGATCGAGTACCGCGCCAGCTCCACGTCGCCCTCACTTCCAGGGCTAACCAAGACATACTGTGTGACCCCAGACGCCTCTTCCTGAATTGGCTGGGCCGGCAGGAATATAATGGCCTCACGCCGTTGGGCATCCACAGTGATGTCATCGATTCGGGTAAGCTCAATGCCGCCCGCATCGACGACTCGCAAATCGATGCGTCCAAGGGCGCCATCGGGAAGGATAAAGCGGCCCACGAGAAAGTGATCGTCGGTGGCCACGGTGCATGCCACGGTCGCGCCGGGTTCAAGGATGTAATGACGGAGATTCAAGCGGTCGCGTGACATCCGGTTGAGCAGCGCGGTTGTTGCTCCCGAGCCCACCTCGCCCGTGCGCACAAGTTCGACTATCGCCACCCCAACTCGATGAATCGAGTCTAGTAGGGCGCCACATTCTGTGCAGACGAAAAGGTGCTCCTCGGTTTCGTGATCGCTCATCGTCGAATCGCCCAGGTAGTAGTCGAGCAAACAAGCGGCGTCGAGGTGAGTGGTGGAATTCATTTCGCTAGCTCCTCAAGGGCCTCTACGCAGGCGCGCAAACGACCAAGAGCGCGGTGTCGAATCACTCGAACGTGAGTTGCCTCAATGGCTAGCTCCCGTGCAAGCGCGGTGGCATCGAGCTCGGCATAGAAGGAAAGCAGCAGCACCGTACGGTCGCGGTCGCCTAAGCGCTCAAGGCAGGAGCGAACGCGCGGAAGCAACGCCGTCGACGCTTCCGGTTCGGAAGTGGACGCGTCGGCTGCTGCCGCGCGCGTATCACCGTATTTCGCGAGAATTTTCGTCCGCCTCGATTCGATGCGCCACCGCTCATGGAGCAGCGTCCTGCACACGCCCAGCACGAACGAACCCAACTTTTCGGGTTCGTTCATGCCGCCAGCGCGCACTCGTTCTATAACCTTCGCTAGGACATCGTGAGTAAGGTCCTCCGCATCAGACGCGCTGTGAAGATGCCTCACCCCGTAAAGATAGACCCGCTGCCGGAACCGGGCGCACAGCTCAGCCTCGGCTTGAGGGCGGTCACGGTCTTGCTCGATCCTGGCGACAAGAATGGCATCGCTGGGCCGGGTTGGATTTTCGCCCTTCACGGTGGCGATAATACACGATACCGCAGCCTGCCAATCAGCGCGTTCGCGGCTCAGTGCCGATCCTTAATCTGCTCAGGCAAAGGCCCTACGAATTCGACGTCGAAGGCAGCACAAGCGCTTTCAATGGCTTCAGCTGCGATAGGAAAGAGCGGCGGAAGTCCCCCCGCGCGCGAGGGCAGACTGATGGCTTGATAAAATTCGCCATGCCGCGGTGTCGTCAGAATCAAATAGCGAGCTGTTTCAGATTCAATCCGAAACCCATGCACCGAGCCTGCCGGCACATGAACGAAGGTACCCTTCGTCGCAAGCACCCCCGGTTGACCTTCGATGAAGTACATGATTTCGCCATCCAGCACATAGAACGACTCCACGTCGCCTCTATGCCGGTGCATCGGCACAGCCTCGCCGCGCTTGGCGTGTTCGTCGGTAAGGCAGAAGGCGCCCCCGGTCGATGCGCCAGTCGCGAGAAAATAGGTGAATGAGTCGCCAGTCCAGCGAGGGTCCGCGTCGCCAGCTCGACACAGATACGGTTCAATTTGGTGCTGAGTCTCGGGCATGATTGGTTTTGTCCTTTCTCGATGACTGGAAGTGCCGCGAGACACCGCTTCCGTTACAGTCGATCCAAAAAATCTTTGGTCTTTGCAAACAATCCTGAGTGCGCCCTGAACCTCCCATCCTGTGCGGTTGTCGGGGCTTCCTAGCGGGACCGTCGCAAGCCCTCGGCTATCACGAGCTGCGCGGCTTTGGCCAGCGCCCGGGCGCCACCAAACAAGCGGGGGCTCAAAAGCGGGGCTACACGCACCGTCACGCGCGTCTCGCGTCGCGAGGCCACACGCAGGTAGTGATTGAGGAAAGGATCTTCGCCGACCCACGCCACACTTGAATCGCTGTACGTCAGAGTGATGGGCAAGACCGGCACGTTTTGCAAAATGGCGAGGCCAAAGATGCCACGGTGAAAAGGCAGCAGCCGATCTCCCGGCGACGTTGTGCCTTCCGGAAAAGCAATCACGCTCACACCGGCGGACAATGCGCGCAGCGCTTGTCGCAGGGCCACCGCGCCGCTATGAGGGTTCCCTCGCTCCACGAACAATGTTCCGAAGCTCGCGGCCAAACCTCCAACCCCCGGCCAAGCGGCCACTTCCTTCTTGGCCACACATGTCGCAGGCACGAGCGATGGCAGCACCAAGGTATCCACGTAGCTCACGTGGTTCGCAACCATCACCACAGGCTTGTCGGGGACCACCCCCTGAACGTCTATGGCAATCCCGTGGCTGCGACACAAATCAATGGCGAGCTTCTGCAGGCGCTGGGCGGCCAGCAAACGGTGTTCAGACGTGCCAGGCGCGCATGGCCATGGCATGGGCCGGGGCTGAGCACAACGCAAAGCCAGCTCACCCAACCTACGCGGTACACGCCACGCTCCCAGTGAATCGCTGACGCCAGAGCTCACGGTTTGCGACACTTGCGGCACCAAGATAGTGCCCATGCCCGAAGCGAGCGGTACAACAGGTGTATAGGACGCGCTTACCTGCATCTTGCCGCAAGAGTGTCCCGCCCCGGCGTGTCCATGGCATGTAGGGCGCCGCACGCTTCTGCAACGACTTGGTCCCGGTTGCGCAACGAGCCTCACGACCGCCAAAGCAGCTTCGATTTGCGGGAGTGTAAGGTTCTTCGTTTTTGGGGCCGCGATTCCCTCGTTGTTCCCTCGGGCGCGGAATTGCCGACAGTGCCACCCCACCACTGCCTCACCTCAAGGCCATCAGAGGCCCTCTCTTCAACCCCTTTCCGCCTGCCCCCTTTCGCCCCTTCAACCACCCAAGGGTCACCGCATTTCAAGTCCCCGCGGACCCCGCAAATTCGCTTTAAATCCATCCACTTGCCCTGCCGCCCCACCACTTTCACCTCGCACGGCTGGTTCTCCGCGAAACCATCCTTTTTCTACACCCGCAACTGTTGACAGCCCCAAAGTCCTGTCGTAAACCAGGCGTCCCACTGCGGGAGTAACTCAGTGGTAGAGTGCCACCTTGCCAAGGTGACGTTCCCCGGTCGCTAAACCCCGCATTTTCAACGGTTCCGCGTGTTTACGTTCGTTGAGAATGCGTGAGAACGTGTGAAAAGCGGCGAGGATCGGCGAGAATGCGTGAGGTTATTCCCTCGTTTTTCCCTCGGGGCTTGGTCGCCAAAAGCGACACCGGGCCGTCAAAGTCCGTTTCAGGTTTGGCGGCCCATTCAACTTCTACCACCGCGCGACGGCATCACCGAAGCCATCCGCCCAAGCACATCGTATTTCAAGCGCCGCCGCGCTTGCACCACCTGTGCCGCGCGGCGGTGCTTTATTCGAGGTCAGCAACGACCAGACGGCCCTGCGGGTCGTATCGCCTCGGGTCGTATCGCCCTTAGTACCATACGATGAGGGCGGGCACGAATTACGATGGCACCGCGGCCATGGCGTGTTTTTCATACGATCGCATTTTGGGTTTTCGATACGCTGTCAAATCGGCCGCTAACACATATCGCCCCGGTACGATATGTGTTAAAGGCCGGCCTTTGGTCGTAGTTTGAGGGCGAATTCGACCGAGTTGCAACCGAGTGGTTTTGCCAGGAACACCGCCACAATTCGGACCCTCTAGTACTTCAACACCCGTTGCACATTCGTTCAGGTCTGAGACGTC
>JANRKS010000030.1:0-28339 GCA_033763315.1 Deltaproteobacteria bacterium | reverse complement strand
ACCCCCAGAGCCATGCCCCAACCCCGGTGCGGCCCCAACCCCCCCCAACCCCGGTGCGGCCCCAACCCCGGTGCGGCCCCCAACCCCGGTGCGGCCCCCAACCCCGGTGGTGCGGCCCCAACCCCGGTGCGCCCGGGCGACTTGTCATCCTCAACTGCTAGACTCGGGCGGATGGCAGACACGATCTTCAGCAAGATCATATCGGGGGCGATTCCTTGTCACCGGGTTTATGAAGACCAACACGTGTTGGCCTTTTTGGACATCAACCCCATCAGCGCCGGTCACACGTTGGTGATCCCCAAGGAAGTTGCCGAGACGTTAGACAAACTGTCAGACGATTCCGCGGCCGCCATCGGACGCGCGCTTCCGCGCATCTGTCGAGCCGTGCTCTCGGCCACGGGCGCAAAGGCCTTCAACATTTTGCAGAACAACGGCAAGCTGGCCCACCAAGCTGTGTTCCACGTGCACTTTCACATCATCCCAAAATTCGACGACGCACGCACTGACGCCGGTCTTGGCATCGGTTGGAAGCCCACGCCGTTGGCTCCAAACGTCGCCTCCGAATTGGCTCGACGGATCAGCGAAGCTCTGTAAAGCCCCCGAGTCAGCGCGCCACGCAACGCGCTGACTCCGAAGGCCCCCGCGTCTCTATTTAAGCCACTCGCTATGAACGAAGCCCAGGCCGGGCTTATCAAGCCGCTCGTATGTGTGTGCGCCGAAGGCGTCCCGTTGCGCTTGCGTGAGATTCTGCGGCAAACGCGCGGTTCGGTAGCTATCGAAATATGCCAAGCTGGCTGACATGGCCGGCACCGGCAAACCCAACCCTTGAGCGAAGCCAATCGCCTTACGCCACCCTGGTTGTGCGGCGAACATGCGTTGCTCGAAATCCGGATCCAAAAGAAGGTTCGCCAATTCAGGCGTGCGTTGATAAGCGCGCATGATGGAATCCAGCAAGCGCGCGCGGATGATACAGCCGCCTTTCCAAATGCGCGCCATCTCATCAAGCCGAATGTTCCAGTTGTATTCGGCACTCGCCTTGCGAATGAGCGCCAACCCTTGTGCGTACGAGCAGATCTTTGACGCCAACAAAGCGTCGTGCACGGCTTGAACCAAACCATCACGCTCAGAAGCCGCCACGGGCGCTACGACGGCACCGCGAATCTTGGGCTCTGCGGCCACGCGCTCCGCTTTCATGCTCGATAGCACGCGGCCATCCAACGCCGCGGTCACGGTGGGAATCGACACGCCCAGATCCAAAGCAAGTTCTGCGGTCCATTTGCCGGTGCCCTTTTGCCCCGCTTTGTCCTGCACAAGATCAACGAGCGGCTTGCCGCTTTCGTCGTCTTTCTTCGCGAACACCTTGGCCGTCAGTTCCACCAAGAAAGACGACAAATCGCCTTCGTTCCACCGCCCGAAGATCTTCGCCAACTCATCGGCGCCAAGACCCAATCCACGACCCAAGATGTCGTAAGACTCTGCCAACAGCTGCATGTCGCCGTACTCGATTCCGTTGTGCACCATCTTCACGAAGTGCCCCGCGCCGTCGGGCCCCACGTGCGTGACACATGGCCCAGAATCGGTTTTGGCCGCGATCGCTTCGAGCACCGGCTGCAACGACTTCCACGCGTTGACGTGCCCACCTGGCATCAGGGCGGGCCCGCGACGCGCGCCTTCTTCACCGCCCGAAACACCCATGCCCACAAACCGAATCTGCAATGCCGCAAGGTCAGCCTCACGCCGCCGCGTCTCTTGGAAATGCGTGTTGCCCCCGTCAATGACTATGTCATCGGGCTGCAGCAGCGGCTTAAGCTGCGCCAACACTTCGTCAACGGGCTTGCCGGCTTTGATCATGATCATGATCCGCCGAGGGCGCTCCAACGCCGCCACAAATTCGGCCAACGTTTCGGTGCCCACAAACTTTTCGGAACCGTATTCCTTCACGAACGCTTCCGTGACGGGCGTTTCAAGGTTCCACACGGCCACCTTAAAGCCGTGATCCGCCACGTTCAGAGCAAGATTGCGCCCCATAACGGCGAGGCCGATCATTCCAAAATTCGCTTGTGCTTGGCTCATGCGTTGTTCCTTGTTGTTGATCTAGCTATCGTGCGCTTGGGCTAAACTTTCCACGGCGGCGTGGAAGGCAAACGTTCCATGAAGGCGTTCACCAATGCGGCTTCATAAGCGCCTGCATATTCTTTGGCGAAAAACCGCGGCAACCCTTCGGCCTGCAAGCGCGCCCATGATTCTTCTTCATCACCAGGATTGATAGGAAAGAACAGCGCGCCCACCGCCCGTGCGGCTTTGAGATCGCCCGGCGCATCACCCACCATCAAAATGGCGTCGGCAGCATATTTGCCCACAGCCGCGAGGGTCAGGTGCTCGGCTTTCGATCCCATTTCTTGCCCAGCGATCAAGCGCACATATTGATCGATGCCGTGCTCTGCCCATTCGCGCACCAGCGCTTCCGCCGGTGTGGCAGACACAACAAGCACGTCCGCTTTGCCTTGCAGATCCTTCAACACGCGCGTCGTCCCCGCGAAGGGCGGCAGCTCTTTCACAATGTCTTTAACGAAAGCGTTGACGCCCAAGCTCCACGCCATCACCTGCTCAAGCTCCCGCTTGGCTTCGCCTGAAGCCGCGGCCAAACGCGACGCCAAAGTTGGGTTGCCCAACGCCGTTTCTTCTTTGACCCACGCGCGCGTGGCAGGCAACGCGGGCACCGAAACGCCAGCCGCTTTGACTTTCGGCATGTCTCGCAACAGGTCCATCACATCCAAAAGCGCTTTGAAGCGATTGCACCCGCGCGACTGCGAATACAAGTTCACAAAGTCCCAACATTGATGCACCTGTCGTGACACCGCCGATAGCCCGAAGTGCTTCACCACGTTCACGCTGAAGCAGTCGTTGTGTTTCACTTCCATGGAATTAAAGGCGCAGCCATCCGAATCGATGCCCACGAAAAAGGTATGGGCGGGATGATGGGCTTTGAGAGGGGCTTGGGGGTCGGTGCTCATGGGTGGGGGATCTACGCGCAAGACAAGGGTGTCTGCAAGGGCGGCCGCGAAATCTCGCCACCAATTCGATTAGTCACCCGCCTTTGGCGGCCCTCAGCGCTTTACCCACGTTAGCTCCAGCCCTTTGCGAAACACGTGACGGAACAACGCCGCTTCGTGATGCGCGTCCCACAGCTCAAGGTCGACGGGCCGCTCCGAGACGACCCGCAGCGAAACCTTGGTGCCCACATTTCTGCAACGAACCCGCTTCACGGGCTGGTGATGGCTGCGGTCCAAACAGTCGGCGACCCGCAGCAAAGTGGATAGCTTTGTCACTTGCATCACTTCCGTGCGCGAAAGGCCCGCCATCGCGGCATGCGTTGCCAAAGGCGCGCTGCCTCGGTGGTAGCGCGCGATCGCCGCAACCATGCGGCGTTGATGGTCTGCCAAGCCAGGAATGTCGGCCTGATCGATAAGGTAGTACGTGTGGCGGTGGTGCCTTTGGTAATTCACCGCGTGCCCCACATCGTGCAACAGCGCCGCCGCTTCCAGCAACGGTCGAAGCTCAACCGGTAAGTGATGCAACCCTTGCAAATCATCGAACAGCCCCATCGCCAAGACCGCCACCTGACGTGCGTGCTTCGCGTTTACGCCGAACCGTGCCCCTAAATCTGTGGCCGCCTGCACGAGCGAATGATCGGCACGGCCCCCACGCCGGCTGCGCAGCATGTCCACGAGGATGCCGTCACGCAAACCGCTGGACACGGCCGCAATCGATTCCAAGTGAAGCCCATTCATCACCGCTTCAACGATGACGGCGCCGGCAAGGATCACTTCGGCGCGATGCGGTTCAAAATGGCTGCCGCGGTCGCCCAAGCTCATCGCCGCCAGCTGCTTGACGGCACGACTCACTTGTTTTTTTGTGGCGAACGCGGTGCCGGGTGCCGCGGCGTAATTGACCACCGCGCGGATCGACCCTGAACTGCCGAGCGCCTCCATGGGCGCGCCCGCGATTTGTGCCGGCAGGGATTCCGCAACCAACTCCGCAGCATACGTGCGCATTAGTTTGAGCTGCTTGCTATCCAATGCCGCTCGCGTATCGAACAGTTCGCTGAGGCGCACGGCACCAAGCGCGATGCTCCACAGCTCCAGGGGTGTTTCACCTTTGGCGGATGCCACTTCTGTTGAGCCGCCGCCCACGTCGATGATCAACGACCGCTGCTGCGGCCTGGATCCACGCAACACGCCCAAGCAGATCAGCCGCGCTTCTTCGCGCCCCGACACGACCTCTAACGAGAAACCGCACTCACTTCGCACGCGCGCCAAGACTTCGTCGCGGTTGCGGGCCTCACGAACAGCGCTTGTGGCCACCGCACGCATCACGGCCCCGTGCTTCTTGCACAGCGCGCCGAAGCGCCTCAGCGTGGCCAATAAACGGTCGGCCACCGCTTTACGCATCACACGGCTCTTGAAAACGCCTTCGCCCGGGCGAATCGCGTCTCGCTCTTCATGCACCGGCTCGAAAGCACCGTCGGCGCCCACGCGCACGATTTTCAAACGCGCGGCGTTGGTGCCAACATCAATGGCACCCAACACAGTGGCTCCGGCAATCTTCACAATGCCAGCAGTCTAGTGCTGCGCTCACCCACCCGCGAGCGCAGACTTGCAACAATCCTAACGTTCATATCGATCGATCCCCCAAGACCGAAAGATCTGAACGAGCAGATCTAAACGTTTAAGTGGCGGCCAGCACGCGTATCCCTTCGCGCGCGGCCGAATCATTGCCGCTTTAAGCGCTCTCGAACTCTTCACGCAGCCGTGCCAGCAACTCAACTTGTGAGTGAACCTGCATCTTGCGGAAGATGGACTTGAAGTGGTTGCGAACCGTGTGAGGGCTAATTTGCAGCATCTTGGCGATTTGGGTGACCCGGTGTCCCTTCGCCAGCCATCGCGCAATTTCCTCCTCGCGGTCAGACAGAGGCATGCGTTGAGCTTCTTCTTTGCTGTCGAACCCAAAGCCCGTGGGCCCCAGGAGATCGACGGTTTTGCCCAACAAATCAGCGAGCTCAAGAGCTTGCTGACGCATGTACTCTACGTAACGTTTGGCCTTCACCAAGCGTACGTTCTGATCCGCGGCCGCAGCCACATCGTCCGGCGTTGCCGGCTTGATCAAATAATCGAGCGACCCTGGCCTTCGCCCCTGGGCCGCAACCCATGGGTACAACCTCTCGAGCAGAAGAAGTGTCGGCATGCGAGCGCGGTAACGCCCTTTGTCGAAAGCTTCATCTAACTCGCGAGCCTGCAGCTCAGTATCCCAGATCACCAAATCATAGGCTTTATCTGGGTCGCGGAGACGTGCCATCCCCGAATCGGGTGAAAGTGTGTGTTCACATGTATAGCCTGCGGTCTCGAGCGCGCGCACGTACGACTCGCTCCGCTGGCTACCTCCTATGAAGAGGACCTTACTGCTTGTGTCGATTGTGGTGTTCATTGGCTCCTGCCCCTTGCGGAGCTCCCCCTATTGGAACCTGGTTATTGCAGTGCAGTTTTGTTGTGTAGGCGTCCGTTTGGCAATAACTTTCGTGAGTCATTTACAACTTATGCCCTCGGTTGCCGACCACTCAGGTCGATTATGTCGATTCCGCCCCCTGTCCCAACCCCCGTCTCGCCCGCCGTGGTCGGCCGCCTCGCGCCGAGCCCCACCGGGTTGATGCATTTAGGTAATGCACGGACCGCCCTGCTCGCTTGGCTGTCGGCACGGTCACAGGGAGGCCGTATCTTGCTGCGGATTGAAGACATAGACACGCCGCGCGTGGCACCAGGAGGCACGCGCGCGTTGCAGGAAGATCTCGCGGCGCTGGGCCTCATCTGCGACGAAATGGACGCTGGGAGTCCTTGTTTGCAAAGCCAGCGACGTCATTTGTACGACGACGCACTCACTGCCCTTGCACGCCAACAGCAAACATTTTTATGTTCGTGTTCCAGGGCCGATCTCATGCGCGCACCAAGTGCGCCACACGCCGCAGATGAAGGCCCCCGTTATCCCGGGACCTGCCGTGATAAGGCATGGCCACAGGTGCTCCAAGAGGCGAAACAAGCCGGAAAATCAGCGGCCGTGAGATTTCGCGGCGGGCAAAACGTGCGCTTCGTTGATGGGTTGCTTGGTGAACACGAGCAGCTGGTAGATGACTTTGTCCTGCGCCGGGCCGATGGACTGCATGCGTATCAATTGGCAGTGGTCGTGGACGACGGATTGATGGGTGTCACCGAGGTTGTGCGTGGCGACGATCTGCTTTCGTCGACCGGCCGCCAAGTGGCTCTCGCGCGATGCCTCGGGTTCGCTCCCCCCGCGCACATTCATGTGCCATTGGTCCTATCACCCGCGGGCGAGCGACTCGCTAAACGTAACCGCCCCCCCACAGTTCGTGACGTGTTCGCGCGCGGCGTGGCGGCCGAAACCCTGATTGGCGCGATGGCCGCATCGGCCGGTTTGTGTCCGCCGGGGACACGCACCACGGCGAACGAACTCGTTGCCGATTTCGCGTGGACCAAAGTCCGACGGACTCCTGTGGTCATCGATCCTATTACGCTGCAAAGCTATCAGGCATAGCGACAATCGAGCAGCTCACGGTGAGCCTGGCTAGCTTACACTAAGCTTGCAGGCGGGCTCAGGTGGCGCCAAGAGCCTTGAGGCCATCTTCAATGTCTTTGCGCACGCAATCGTTGCTGCCTTCGATGCCCAGCCACCGACCCAAAGCGTTGCTGCGGTTGCGGCGCGCCTTTTTCAAAACCTCGGCCGCCCGCGCGTCCCCGGTGCCCACCAGACCGACGATGGCCTCCCGCTTGGCGTCGCAGGTCTTGGCTTGCTTCAAATCCAGCTCATAACTCGCAACTTGGTCGACCTTATCGATACATCCGTACTTACTGCAGGCTTTGCGAGCGATGTCGCGGAAGGCGGCGCGCGGATCGTGGCTGGCCACATCGATGAACACGTCGGCCGCTGGCTCACCTACAGATTCCGCCATAAAGGACAAGGCCGTTTCCGCCCGTTTGCGGTCCGTCATCAAGCCTTTGACGTTCAAAAGCAAAGCCGCGTCGCCGCGCAGCCCGCGATCCCGCTTGAGGGCTTCTTTGTATCGCTCAAGCCCGCCGTCAAAGTCGGCCTCCGAAAACGCGATCGTCCCTAACAGGAAATGCACACGGCCACTGTCGGGATGCTTTGACAGTTGCTGCAGCAAAATGGCCTTGGCCTCCACCAGCTTGCCGGCGCCGATCGCTTCTTCAGCCTGCTTGAGCGGGATCTTCAACGCGGGCGTGGGTGGCTTTGGTTTGATGGGCTCGGCACCTCCAAACAGCGACGTCACCAACAGCGCCACAAACACCACGGCCGACGCCCCCACAAAGATGCGGCGCTGGTTCGGATCGTTCCACGCAACCTTCGCGCGCGCCAACGCCCGGGACCCTAAGTCGGAAGCCGCTGCGGCCGCTTGCTTGGCCCCCATGGGTGGCCGCCCCCGCTGCGCCAGCTGGGCCTCAGCTGAATCCAGCGCTTCGAGAAACGCGATCGCCGATGCATACCGCCGGTTTCGGTCCTTTTGCAGCGCCTTGATCACAATGGATTCAAGCACCTCAGGTATCCGCAACTTCGGCGCGACTTTGGCGAACGCCGGCGGGGCCGCCGTCACCTGCATTGCCATCACTTTCACCAGGTCATCCGCCACGAATGGCTTGCGACCCACCAGCATCTCGTAAAGCATCACCCCGCACGCGTAGATGTCGGTGCGGTGATCGACTTGCTCCCCCGTAGCTTGTTCGGGAGACATGTAACTGGGCGTTCCGAAGATCATGCCTCCGCGGGTCAAAGCAGCGTCAGGCGTGGCGGACGCCGCTTCAGTCATCTTGGCGATGCCAAAATCCAGGATTTTGACGCCATCGATGCGGCCTGGCTCAAGGTCCGATTCAAGCAACATCACGTTGGCGGGTTTAAGATCGCGGTGCACCACTCCCGCTTGGTGGGCGTGCGCCAAGCCCCGCAACATCAGGCGCGTGATCATCAAGGCACGCGAAGGCGACAAGCGGCCATGTTTCTGCAGATATTCGCCCAGGTGCCCGCCCGGCACGTACTCCATCACCAAGAACAATTCGCCCGTGTCGGCTCTGCCGAAGTCCGTGACGCCCACGATGCTTGGGTGGGACAGCCGCGATGCGGATTGCGCCTCGCGCTCGAACCGCTTGGTGGCGTCGTCGACGTTGCCCAGCTCGCGGTGCAGGAGTTTGATGGCCACGGCCTTCTTCATGAGGACGTGTTCACCCCGGAACACAAGGCCCATGCCGCCTTCGCCAAGGCGATCCAAAATGCGGTAGCGGTCCCCGATTAAGCGCCCCACGTAGGGGTCGGCGCCGCCTGCGTCGGTGGTTGGACCCTCGCCGGTCGCAGGGCTGCCTGCTTTGCGTGGCGGTTCGGCAAGGATCTCGGGGTCTGACACCGCCGCTAGATTAGCACCGTGCGAGGGATCCACCGAGCGCAACGCCGCACCTGTTGGTTCTATCCGGGCCTTACCGTCGGCGCGCGTTGCTAAGACGCCAAAAACGACATTGACGCCCCGGGGCCTTGGCTCCATTTTGTAGCCCCCACAACAGGCAGGCCTTGGACACTGAAGTCATCCAGCGGTTCGTTGAAAGCGTCGGCAAGAAAGCCGATGTGGAGCTGTATCTCAAGTTGTTCCGCGGGCAGCGCAAGGAAAGCTTCGCGATCATCGCCGCCGACGCCCAGATCCTAAAAACGGCGCTCGACCCGTTGCACTTCGATCTGCGCATCCTGACGGGGTTGGGTTTGATGCCCGTCGTACTCATCGGCTTGCCCGAGGCGAAGGAAGCCAACGACAACGCCCGGCGCGTGCTCGAATGGCTGCAAGAAGACCAAGTTCCAGCGCGGATCATCGAAGCTTCAGCGGATCTTTCCAGTGACAACATCGCTGAGGTCCGGGCCACAATCGGCGCCCAGCAGATCCCCATTGTGTCGCTGCAGGCGGCGCGCGGGGATTCCGTGGAGGCGCGCTTTAGCGTCCTTACGCGGCTATCAACGGCGCTCGAAACACGCAAAGTTGTGTTCTTGTCGACGAGCTCGGGCCTCGAACGGCGGGGCTCGCCACGCATCGACGTGGTGAACCTAAACACAGATTACGATCACCTGCTCACCGGCACCGACCTGCCACGGCGCCATCAATTGCTGCTTCGGCGCACGAAGGCGCTGCTGGACGCCGTACCGCACCGAATGACAGTGACGGTGGTGAACCCACTGCATTTGCTGCGCGAACTGTTCACCGTGTCGGGCTCCGGCACACTCGTGCGCAAAGGTTCGCGCATCGAGACGCACAAGGATTTGTCGACGCTGGATCAGCCGCGGCTGGAAGGGCTCATCGAATCGGCGTTCGGCCGCAAGTTGCGCGATGGCGCGCTCAACCAACCGTGGGAGCGCATCTACCTCGAGGAGAACTACCGGGGCGCCGCGATGTTGGTGAACTCCTCGGCGGGCATCTATTTGTCGAAGTTCGCGGTTGAACGCCAAGCCCAAGGTGAAGGCATCGGCGGCGACATCTGGAACGTGATGTTGCGTGAATACTCGCGCTTTTTTTGGCGCGGCCGGCCCGATAACCCCATTGATCCCTGGTACGCGCGCAAGTGCGATGGCTTGGTGCGCCTCACCGATTGGCACGTGTACTGGTACGGCGTGGATTCACCGGATCTGCCGGGGGTCATCGAATACGCGGTCGCGCAGCCCCGCGATCTCGAAACATAGCCTTGGCCGCAAGTGACCACCGCGCTGGTGGCAAACTGTTTTCTCGCGCGTGTGGCCGGCCCCCGGGCGCAGGCGCTTGATCCTGTGAGGGCCAAGCGATAAAAGCCTCAGACCATGTCCGCCGAAAACTCTGCGACCACCACGCCTGCGCCACGCTTTGACGACCTGCTTGAGAAGCTGCGAGGATTGGTTGATAAGCTTGAAAGCGGCAACCTCACGCTCGAAGATAGCCTGCGGTGCTTCGAAGAAGGCATGCGCATGTGCCGCGCGGGGGCCGGCGTCTTGGACCAAGCGGAACGGCGGGTGGAGATGTTGTTGGCCGGGCCCGAGGGCGAGCTCAAAACGGCGCCATTCGGCAGCCCGGGAGACAACGAATGAGTGAGCTTGCCGGATGGCTCAGCGAACGTCGCGCTGAGGTCGAAGCCTTGCTGCAAGAGCGCGTGCCGCAGCCCGCGGACGATCCGGGCCGCTTGGTGGAAGCCGTTCGGTATTCACTGCTATCCGCTGGCAAGCGGCTGCGACCGCTTTTGGGATTGGCGGCGGCGGAGGCCGTGGGGGCGCCGTTGACACCGGCGGTGCGCATCGCCACAGCAGCCATCGAGCTTGTGCATTGCTACTCCTTGGTTCACGACGATCTACCCGCGATGGACGACGACGATCTACGTCGCGGGCGTCCGACGAATCACAAAGTTTTCGGTGACGCCATCGCCATCCTGGCCGGCGACGCTTTGTTAACGCTGGCCTTTACGTGGCTGGCAGACGCGGGTGCCCTGGCCGAGGCCGAGCGCCCCGGCCAGGCTGCTGCCTACTTGCAAGCGTGCGGCGTTTTGGCCCATGCCAGCGGGTTGTCAGGAATGGTGCGCGGGCAAGCGCGAGATCTGGGGGAACCTGCTCCATCCACCCTCACCGAGGCCGATCAACTACACGCAGAAAAAACGGGCGCGCTGTTTCGGGCAGCCGTTGAGATAGGAGCAATCGTTGGGCACGCCACGCCTGTGCAACGCAACCACCTTCGTCGCTACGGCGAAGCCTACGGCGTGGCATTTCAACACGCCGATGACTTGGCCGATCAAGAGCACGCGTCGCTTGCCACGCTGGCACGTCAGAGATTAACCGACCTCACCTCACAAGCCGTGCAAGAGCTCGCTTCATTCGGACCGCAAGCAGAACCGTTGCGTGAACTCGCGCGCGCGCTCGCCGCTTCGGCCTAAAGCGCGGGCTCATACACAAAGGCGTTGGCGATCACGCTCGTTTCGATTTAGGGTTTCGCTTCCGATTTCGCAAGCCTGCAGGCGAACTGACAGGACCGATGGTACTATCGAATTTGAGACTTCCGTGAGCTGGGACGACGTCACCCACGTACAGGCACCACCGCAGATGGCCCCCGGGCGCAGCGCCCCCCGGCGCGACCAGGCCTACCTCATTGTGCTCGCTGGCAGCATGATGGGAGAGATGTACAAGCTTGGCCACGAGCGCACCGTGATCGGGCGTGGACAGCGTGCTGACATCCGCATCTTGGACGAAGGCATCTCGCGCGAGCATTGCGAGCTCGTGGTCGAGGGCGACAAAGTCTTTCTTCGCGACATGGGCTCCACCAACGGCACCTACTGCAAGGGTGTGCGGGTGAACAACCACGAGCTCACCGACGGCGATAAAATTCTCGTGGGCTCGAACACCGTTCTCAAGTTCACGTATCACGATAAGCTCGACGAGACATTCCAGCGCCAGATGTATGAATCGGCGTTGCGCGACGACCTGACGAAGGCCTTTAACAAGAAGTACTTCATGGATCGCGTGGAAAGCGAGTTCGCGTACGCGGTTCGCCACCACATTCCGCTGACTTTGGTGGCCTTTGATTTGGATCACTTCAAATCGATCAACGACACCTATGGCCACCTGGCGGGCGACTATGTTCTTTCCGAAGTGTCGATGATCATCTTGGCCTCCATTCGGGTGGAAGACGTCTTCGCGCGCGTGGGTGGCGAGGAATTTTCGGTCATTTGCCGAGGCACCGATGGCAACCAAGGCCGCATCGTGGCTGAACGTCTGCGCTCCGGCGTGGCCAACAAACAATTCGTTTACGACGGCAAAGTGATCCCCGTGACCATCAGTGTGGGCATGGCGTCTGTGCCAAACCAAGGCATGCGGGACGCGATCGAGTTCATCGCAGCGGCCGACCAAGTGCTCTACGAGGCCAAACGCTCGGGCCGCAACCGCGTCTGCGTCTGGAAGAAGTAGCCGGCACGCGGCGAGCACGCCCTCTTTGCGGCGTGCCCGCGCGGCAAAGAGATCGTAGGCTGACGACGTGCGCCTTCTTTCGTACGCCCGCGCCGCCGCCACGGTGGTTTCGCTTTGCCTGTTCGCCTCTGGTTTGACCGCGGCCTTTGCAGATGATGGCAACGCCGCGCCAGCCATCGATAAGGCGTGGTTGCATCCCTATTTTCGCGCAGGCGTGCTGGCCAAGGCCGCTGAACGCTACCGCCTTGACGATTACGCCGGAGCCGTGCCGCTGTGGCAAGCGGCGATCGATAAACTGCCAAGCGTCAACGTCGAACGGTTGCCAGCGCGGTTCCTATTGGCCTTGTCGAAGATGAACAACGGGCAATGGCAAGCCGCCGCCCTGGATTTCAAAGCGCTATCCGCGGATTATCCGTTATTGGCTGATTACCACGCCTATTATGCCGCCCGCTGTGATCTGCGGGCCGGCAACAACACCGAAGCGTTGACCTGGGCGCGCAAGGTGAGCCCCGGCGCGGTGTCGGAAGCCGAAGCGCAGCTCATCGAACTTGAGGCGCTTGAGCGGCTCGCTCAATGGGAACAGCTTGAAGCCAGCGCGCACGCGTTCCTGCAGAAGTTTGAGTCAGGCCCCCGCCGCGCCGAAGCGCGCTTTCGCTTGGCCACAGCGATGGAGAACCGACAGCGCCCCGCCGCTGACATCATTGCCAACTATCGCTTGATCTGGAGCCAAGCACCCACCGAAAGTTGGGCCAAGCAAGCGCAAGAGCGCATCGCCGCGGTCGCCACCGCCGCCAATAAACCGGCGTTGGCCACACCCAGCCCCGAACAGTGGTTGGAGCGCGCGAACGCTTTGGCTGACAAGCAACAGAACGCTGAAGCGGAAGCGGCTTTCTCGCTTGCGCTCAGCGCTGGGCTCAGCGACGCGAAACTTGTGTGCGAAGCCAAGTTCAACCGCGGCCAGGCTGTGTTCAAGCAAAGGCAACGTCCACGTGCAGCCCCGTTTTATGAAGAAGCTGAAGCCGCTTGTCGTGCGGCGGGCGTCACGGAACTCACTGTGAAATCCCTCTACCAGGGTGCGCGCTGCCGCTCTTCCGGTGGCGATCGCACCACCGCCGTCGCCCGCTATGCACAGCTGGAAAAGGAATTTCCGCAAGCCAGCTTCGCCGACGACGCCCGCCTGCGCGCGGCCGAAGTGTTGCAAGACGGGGGTGACACAGCGGGCGCCCGCGCGCTGTTAAGTGAGATGGCCAAGCTTTATCCCAACGGCGATATGTTGGGCGAGGCCTTGTTCCGCTTGGCGTTCGCGGCGTACGACGAAAAGGACTGGGACAAAGCCCATCACTGGCTGGACGAGAATCTAAGGCTCATACCGCGCGAAACGATGTGGTTCGCCGAAGGCCGCGCGCTTTATTGGAAAGCCCGCGTGTACGCGCGGCAGGGCAACAAAGCGCGCAGCGTGCAGATGTACGAAGAGGCGATCCGCCAGTACCCGCTTTCGTATTACGCCCTTGTGTCGTTCGAGCGCCTCCGCGAATCGTTCCCCAAGGTGCGCGCACAGCTGCTGGGGGAGTTGCACAGCCACCAAGGCGATGAGACGTGGCCCGTGGCGTTCGGCCGCAGCGCCGCCTACGCCGCACCTGAGTTCATACGCGCCGTTGAGCTGGCGCGCCTCGGCCTCGGAGCGGACGCGCGGCGTGAATTGGCGAAGGTGAATTTAGATGGCGATGCGGCAAAGGAAGGTGTTTCGCTGCGCGAACGCGCGTTGTGGCTCACCTCCGTGCTGCTTGACCGCGGCCGCGTGTGGAACACTTCACACGCAGTGCCGCGGTACACGTTGACCGAATACAAACGCACATATCCCAAAGGCGCCAACGCGGCGGCTTGGCGGCTTTCATACCCGCGCGCCTACCCTGAATACGTGGCCACCAATTCCAAAGCGAACAACGTGCCGCCGTTTTTGCAGTTGTCGATCATGCGCGAGGAGAGCGCGTTTTCGCCCACCATCGAATCGTTCGCGAACGCGATCGGCCTCACGCAAATGTTGGTAAGCACAGCGCAGGGTTATTCCGATAAGAAGGTGACGCGCGAGACGTTGTTGGATCCGGCCAGCAACATCATGTTGGGGTCTCGCTTTTTGGGGCACCTGCTTGAACACTTCGGGCGCGCGGTGGCACTTGCGATTCCGGGTTACAACGCGGGCGAGATCGCCGTGGAACGTTGGCTCAAAGAGCGCGGCAACCGCCCACTCGACGAGTTTGTAGAGCTCATCCCCTATGATGAAACCCGCGGCTACACAAAGCGCGTCCTAGCGAGCTACCTAACCTACAGCTGGCTGTACGGCGCTGTGGAGCCCGTGCCCAAACTTTCCTTCTCGCTGCAGCGGGCCCTGCCCAAACCAGCCCCGAAACCCACGAAGGCCAAGCCCCGAAAACGCACTTAAGCGGCCGGCTTGACCGCGATGTTTATCTGCCGAGCGCCTCAACCGTTACTACCTAAACCGTTGCCATCAACGCGCATCTTCACCTGCACCTTGCCCGTCAGCACCTCGGCGCTATCGATGACGGTGCGGCTGTAGAGCCTGTGCATCTGCGCGTTGCGCGTCTTGCTGGCCGGCAACAACGTGTCGATGGCCGCTGGCGGCAAAGCGCCCAAGGGCAGGCCACCCAGCGCAGCGCCCGTTTCCGGCAACCCCACGCTCACCACCATTTGCCCCGCGGTGTAATAGTTGCCAAAGCTTTGGAGCAGATCTTTAAGTGATTCAGGCTTGGCCGCAAATGGCACCACCGCAGCGCCGCTGGCCACTTCAATCTCAACCGTCTGACCATCGATGTGCGGCGGCAACTTCAGGTCCACGGTCTTCCAGCGATCTTTGCCGCCAAACGGCCGCAGTTGCACCCGCACAGGTACCGTCTCGCCAGATCGCAAACGCTTTGCCGGGATCGAAACGCCAACGATGTCGAGCGCGTCGCGCTTGTAGGCCACGTCGGCGTCGATGCGCAGGCCGCGCAAATCCACGCGGCCAAACGGGTTGTCGAGAATTTGTCGCAAGGCCTTAAAACCTTGGCCCACGCTGAACACGCGTGGATTTAGGCCAGCGTCAGAAAACAACTGCTCACGCAGCACGATCGGCGGCATGCCCGCAACCGTCAGCGTGGTGGTCATGTCGATCGTCATGTCGGCCGGATCAGGTTCAGCCACCGTGACAGCACTTGAGGTGGCAACCGAAACCAACAAAGGCGTCAACGAATCATTTTGCGCCAGTTGCACGATGAACGGTTTCATCGCTTGGCCCTGGCGCTTGACGTTGATGCTCAAGGGCAAGCGTGGCGCCTTGGCACCCAACACACCAACGATGGCGGCGCCGCGATCGTGCAAGAGCGCCCCCACCTCCGCCAACGGAGACGCCAGCTTGAACGCGTTTGCCAAGCTGGGCATGATCGCGTGAATCTCGGCGCCCACCATGGGCAGGTTCACTTGCCCCGAACGCATCATCGGGTGGCCGAACGCCAGCACCGTGTTGCCATCCACGTAAGTCACGGTGCCAGTCGCCGTCACGGCCATATCACCTTTGACCAATTGCACACCCACAGAGCCGCCCGGCTCGATGACGGGCACACCTTGGCCCAGTCCACCACCTCCACCAGCAGATACAGCGAGCAGCCCCAACTTGGCGAAGTCGTCGCGCACATCATCCAGCGTGGCCGCCGAAACACCCGAGAACGCCAACGGCACAGCCACGGGCACAAGATCGACGTCACCGAAGCGCTTGGGGGTGGCCGCCGCAAAGGCGGTGGGCCGAGGCTCGTCGCGCAGAGGTTGCCGGCTGTCTTCCAACATGGCCTCAATCGGCGTGATGCCCGTCAATGGCTCTTTGGAAAAAGCCCAGCCGTACGCCAAGGCGCCCACCAAGCGATCATTGATGTAAATGGGGCTGCCGCTCATGCCGGCGGCCACACCCGTGTGTTCCACCCGCGGATCAAGCACCCGCATCAAAATCACCGCTTGCTTCGGCAAGAAATCCCGCAGCACGGAGATCACTTTGACTTTGAACTTGTCGGGCTTGAGCCCTTCGAACACGGTCAAACCATACCCCTCCATGCCCGGCCGCACTTCAGAAAGGGGCATGATGGGTGGAGGAGGAGGCTGCTTAGCGTTGGCCTTTCGTGTGGTCAAAGCTACGCCTGCGACGAGGCTGGTGCCGACAAGGAAGGCTGCCATCAGACGCAGCCTGAAGCGAGATCTGTTCACCCCCTCAGACTGGGGCGGAAGCGCCGTGAATGCAACGTCGCACGTACGTTTCTCGAACCCTGTGCTTCGTCGGCGTAGACTAAACAGGTGGCAAACAAGCGATGGAAAGCCGCCGTGGTGGGCGGCAGTGGTTATGGTGGTGCCGAGATCATTCGGCGCCTTTTGCAGCACCCGGAAGTCGAGCTTGTGCGGGTGGTGGCGGCGGATCACATCGGCGAACCTTTGGGCGCCGTGCACTTGTCGCTCACGGGCCGCACGCCTTTGCGATTCGAGAGTATGGGGCCCGCCGAGGCGGCCGCCGGCGTGGACGTGGTCTTGCTGGGTTTACCGCACAAAGTAAGCGCAAAACTGGCGCCCGAGCTCATTGAGGCCGGCGTTGGCATCGTCGATATGTCGGGCGACTTTCGTCTCCGCAACGCCGCCCTCTACGAAGAGTTTTACGGAGCGCCCCACCCTCACCCCGAACTCCTTGGCACCTTCGATTACGGTCTTCCTGAACTGAACCGCGCGGCAATCAAGCGCAGCCGGCGCGTGGCATCGCCGGGCTGTTTTGCCACGTGCATCGAATTGGCGCTGTTGCCTTTGGCCAACACAGATTGGTTGGGCGGGCCCGTGCATGTGCAGGGCATCACGGGATCGTCGGGCAGCGGCATCGCACCGTCGCAAGGCACGCATCACCCCACGCGCGCCGTGAACCTCAAAAGTTACAAACCACTATGGCACCAACACACGCCGGAGATTCAGCAGACATTGGCCGACGCGGGGGTGCCCGAGCTGCAGCTGAGGTTTGTCCCCGTGTCAGCGCCGTTGCCGCGCGGAATCCTTGTCACCGCTTTCATCGAAGTGCCCGCGCACGTCACGCATGAGGAAGTGAGCGCGCTATTTTCAGCGCGCTACAACAACGAACCCTTCGTGAGATACGTACAAGATCGGCTGCCCGAGGTGGCGGCGGTGGGCAACAGCAACTTCGCTGAAGTGGGCTTCACGCTCGGCAAAGCCGCGGGTGCAAGCAAAACGTTGTGCGTGCAAAGCGCGCTAGACAACTTGATCAAGGGCGGCGCCGGGCAGGCCGTTCAGAACATGAATCTGATGCTTGGGCTGCCTGAAACCATGTCGCTTGAAGACGCGGGCCCCTGGCCCTAGTTCATTATGCCGCGTGGGGGGGGATCATCGGCACATCAACGTTGAGGCTTCGCACATCCGGTTGCTACAACTCGTATCTTGGCCTTGGCACGCGCCGGCCTTGCACATGAACTGAGTTAAAGTTCGTCTGTTCCCTGAACAGGTGGCGTCTCGACATTTTGTGTTGTCGGCCAACGGCACGCACTTGCCCACCGGCTGCCCTGCAGCGCTGCACGTGTTACAGGAACCATCACAAGATTTGTCGCAGCAGATCTTGCCCAGGCACGCGCCTGACATGCAATCGCCGCCCGCGGCACACGCTTCGCCCGCGGCCTTCTTAGGTGGCGCCGCATCCGGTAAGGATCCATCACTTGCCGATGCGTCGGTGCCGCCATCTGCAAATGCGCCGGCGTCGCTTGGCACTTCCATGCCCATGCCCGCTTTGAGCGTTGCCACGACCTCCACTTGTGAACCCGCCTTAGGCGCCGCGCTCACAGCCGTGGACGACACGACCCTCCCGTCCTTACGCCCAAACAGCACGAAGCGAAGGCTGAGCGTTCCAGCCGCCGGGTAAATCACAACGTCGCCGAGGCGGGTCGTCGCGTTCTGCGGAACACCCCGCGTGATGCTTTCACGGGCCTGTTGGCTTGTGCCCTCATAAACATCGATTTGCACTTCTAAAGGCAAGATCGCGTCGGGGCTGTTGTTCACGATCAGGTGAAAACTGGTTTCAACGTCCCCACCGCCTCCGCACGCCAGCAAAGCCGACGCGAGACCGCACAGAAGCATTACTGATCGAGCGCGTTTCACAGCCGCAATTCTCCCCACGAGCCTGCCTTCGCGGCGTCATCGCCACCCGAAAGCACCACGGCGGTGACGACGCCTGCAGCCACCACGGCACCGACGCCTGCCCAAAAATACCAGCGTTTGTAAACGGGTGCGGGTGGCGGCGCGGCGGCTTGCAAGTCAGTGCCGGGCGCAGCCACATCGGGCGCCGGTTCCGCAATGGCGGCGGATTGGGCCTCGCGTTCGCGCATCGCCCGGTCTGCGTCCTCTTTGGCCACCAAAGGCTCCACTTCAGCCACCATCTGCTCGGCCAATGCGCGGTCCTTGTCGTTCGGTGACGAATCCAAGAACTGTTTGTAATTGGCGAGAGCGTCACGCAGACGCCCCAACTTCCTTTGGGTGTGTGCGATGTTCAGAAGGAAACGGGGCTTCTGCGAGAGTTCATAGCCGTGTGTGAAGGCGGCCAAGGCATCTTCGTAACGTTCATTCTTAAAGGCGTTGTCTCCGTCGATGAAGGCCTGTTTGGCGGCCGCGCGTTCGGCCGGGGTTTCCGCCCGCGCGGGGGCTCCCCAGAACAACACCAACACCAAGCCGAGCGCGGGGATGCCGCGCTTAAGAAGCGCCAGGTTTTGCCGAGGTGGATGGTGAAACTTCATGGTGGCAGAACTCGTATCGGCACGTCCTCGCACTTCTTTGAGGGCCAGGTGGGCGAATGTGGCCAATTCGCCGCCTCGCGCGATCGCGGAAAATCCGTTAGCGTGGTGACAGTGAGAGCCACTGCCGCTGCCCAACAGCCCGAGCGTTACGGTCGATACGTCCTGTTGGAACGCATCGGTCAAGGCGGAATGGCCGAGGTGTTTCGGGCTGTGGCGCGCGGTACGCAAGGGTTTCAACGCATCCTCGTGGTTAAGCGCATCCTGCCGGATCTGTCGCGAGATCCCAAATTCGTGCAGATGTTCATCGATGAAGCCAAGATCTGCGCGCTCATCTCTCACCCCAACGTTGTGCAAGTGTATGAGTTTGGCCGCTTGGCCGACACGCACTTTATGACAATGGAGTATGTGCACGGCCGCAACCTCAGCATGGTGATGGAGAAGCTGGCCAACGATGGCAAGCTGGCGCCGCCCGACGTGATCTGCGAGGTGACCCGCCAAGCGTGCCTGGGGCTGCATCACGCGCACATGATGACGTCCGCCGAGGGGAAGCCGCTTGAGATCATTCACCGCGACGTCACGCCCGCCAATTTGATGCTGGGCTTCAATGGCGCCGTGAAGGTGCTGGACTTTGGCATCGCGCGCGCCGCTGAGGAGCTCAAAGAAACGCGAACCCAAGCGGGGGCCGTCAAGGGCAAGATCGCATACCTCGCGCCTGAACAGATCCACCGCAAGCCCATCGATCATCGGATCGATATCTACGCGCTTGGTGTGGTGTTGCATGAATGCCTGACCGGACAGCGGTTGTTCAAAGCCGAGAATCCATTGGCGGCAATGAAAGCCATCTTGGAAATGTCGGTGCCGCCACCGTCTTCGATCAACGCGGTCGTTCCGAAACGGGTGGATCAAATTGTGGCGCGGGCGATGGCTCGTGATCCCAACGTGCGCTACGCCAACGCCAAAGCGATGGCTCTGGATCTTGAATCCGCATTGCATGAGATGCGGTACTTCAGCCAACGTCTGCCGAACTTTCTTAAAGAGCTGTTCAAAGACGAAGTGACGGAGAGCAAAGATCGCATTCTGCCCAAAGAGCTTTCGGCGATCTCAGCCGCCATGGCCGAGCCCGAAGTGAAGCCTGAACCAACCGGCGCAGGCACCGGAGAACTTGCTGCGGCTGCGGCGAACCCTGTGATGCGCGCGTGGCATTGGCTGCGGGCCTCCACCGCCCGCCAAGCGGTGCTGGCCGCCGGCGTGGCAGCGCTGCTTGCCTTGGTTGTGTTTTGGCCAAAGCCAAAGCCGGTGGTCAAACCCTCTGCTGCCACAGCTCCTGTGGTCGTCGCCCCGCTCGCAACACCTGAACCGGAGATGGTGCGCATTTCTATCGATTCATTTCCGCAAGGCGCGGTCATCGCAGATGCGGGCGGCAAGACGATTGGGAAGACGCCATTCACGCTTGAGCGCACGTCGGGCAAGGATGAGATGCGGCTCACTTTGTCGTTGGATGGCTTCACCGCCACAACACTGTCGGTGTTGCCAGACATCGATAAGCCGGTGTTTGCCAAACTTTCGCCCGTGCCTGCCGCTGAGCCAAGCAAACCGGCGCCCGTCAAACGGCCGGCGGCAAAGCCACAAAAGCGGCGCGAAAATCTACCACTCGACCCGTTTGCTGAATGATCGACACGGCGACCAGAATCATCGTCGTTAAACTGGGCGGTGACGTGCTTGAGGAACCTGCGCTAACCACCGTGGCCACGAGCTTTGCGCAAGCGGCGCGCGAAAACACAGCGACGCGCTTCGTGGTGGTTCACGGTGGTGGGGCCCAGGTCACGGCGCTTTGTCAGCGTCTTGGGTTAACCACACAAACGATTGGTGGGCGTCGTGTGACCGATGAGGCCACACTCGATGTGTTGCAGATGGTGGTGGCCGGGCGGCTCAACATCGCGTTGTGCGCAGCCTTGCATCGCACGGGCACGCACGCGGTGGGATTACACGCGGGTTCAGCGGCGATTCGCGCCACGCTACGACCACCACGCCTCATCACAGGTGGCCCGCCCCACCCTGTTGATTTGGGGCTCGTGGGCGACGTTGTGGGATTCGACGTGGAGCTCGTCCAAACCCTGTGGTCGGCGCAGCGGGTGCCGGTGTTGTCGTGTTTGGGTTTGTCGCAGGAAGGCGCGGTCCTTAATGTGAACGCCGACCTTGTGGCCAGCCGCTTGGCGATCGACGTGGGCGCCACTGTGATGATCGCTGTCACGGGCGTGGGCGGCGTGCGCACCGACGCCAACAATCCGAACACGCGGATTGCACGGCTTGACACAGCGGGAGCCGATGCGGCGATCGTGCGCGGCGAAGTCAAAGGCGGCATGATCGCGAAACTTGAAGAAGCCTGCGCCGCGCTTGCAGCGGGGGTCAAAGCGGTACACATCGTGGGGCCGGCAGAGATTGCCGCCACGCTGGCGGATCCTGGATCCGTGGGCACGGTGTTGGTGGCCTAAGCGCCTTCGAAAAGCAAAGGGCCAGCCCGAAGGCCGGCCCCGCGCTTTGATTCGCTGTGATTACAGACGAACGTTGACCAACAAAGACAACGAGCGGAAGTCAGCCGAGTGGCCCTTGCCGATCAAGTTGTCGAAGCTGAAACGGCCACCAACGTCGATCATCTCGTTGACGTTGTAGAAGGCGCCGACGCCCAGGGGGATGACGTATGAGTCACCGAAACCGTCAAGGTCGCCCCAAAGTGCTGTCATCGCCACCAAAGCCAATTGCGGTTGCAATTGGAATTGGAACTCGACCGGAATGAACAGGGTTTCCTTATTGCCCGCGTCCCGCTTGTTGAAGCCGATCACGATCGATGGATCGAAGAACAAGGCCATTTGATCATTGAGGTGCAGCTTGCCCGCAACGCCCAAGGCCAACGAGACGGTCAGAGGATCAACGGGGACCAGGTACAACGTTCCGTGCGCGGACAGGTCCGTCGAGCCGTTCATCAACGAGTACAGAGCGTCGAAGCCGACGTTGTTCCAAACCTTCGGACAGCCATTGTCTTTGCCGGCCAAGCAAAGACCGAAGCCAGGCGGCGTCTGCCAGCCCAAAGGACTGTTGTGAATCAAGCCCACCTGCAACTTGTCGTTCACGCCGTAGAACACGTCCGGCGCAATTGAGAAAGGCTTGCCCACAAGCTCTTTGGACATCTGGATGCCGACCAGCGTGTGGATCGTGATCGAACCCGCCGCGCCTTGGACGCCACGGGCAACCAGGGATTGAGACACGCCCGAAGCCGCGCCAGCGGGGGCCATGCCGGTGTCTGCGGGGGGGGCCAACGCAGGGTCCGTGCCTGTGGCGGCAGGATCCGAGGGGGCGGAGCCGTCCTGGGCGTGGACCGAGCCCGCAACCACCATCGAGAGAGCCAAACCAACGAATGCACTCAGTTTTCGCATCATTCCTCCGTGTTTCTAAGTCATGTCGGCAACGTTTCCGACCGTGCCCAATGTAACGATCTTTCCCCAGTTGTAAACAAAACAAATGGCGCGTGGTGACAAAGGCCAACTTGCGGCAGGCGGCCTCGACGGCCACTCGGACGCCGGTGGCTGGGCGCAACTCGTAACGCCTTTGTGCTGCCCGAGCCCGATGGGAATATATGCCCTCGGCTGCGTTGTTTCGTGCATGTCGCCGAGGCCTGGGGCCGCTGCGCAACGCCTGTGAGCCGCTGACCCACCTCGGCCGTGTTCATGGTGCGCTTGCGAACGAAATTCGCCCGCTTGCCTTTGCACCCCGCCAGTCAACTGTCACTATGTGGCCAATCGATGAGTTTTACGCGCACCATACCGATCCTGCCTCGTTCGGCTGAAGGGCGCGCGCTTCACCTTTTGGTCATGGGCCCCGATGCGTTCGAAACACACGCGTTGCCCCCGGAAGGTCTTGTGGTCATCGGGCGCGATCCTGAAGCGCAGGTGGTGCTTCTCGACCCGCAGTCGTCCCGCCGCCACGCTCAAATTCACATTTCCGCCACGTTGTTTGAGATCGAAGATCTCGGCAGCTTCAACGGCACGTGGGTGCGCGAAGAAAAGCTAAAGCCTCATACGCGCATGCGCATCTGGCCCGGGGAAGGCTTTCGCATCGGCAACCTCATGTTGATGTTGCAGCGCCACCGCCCCCGCCTTGAGGCACGCCGCGTGTGGCCCCACGGACACTTTGAAGCCTTGCTTGCCTATCAATGTGAACGCAGCCGCATGGCCGGAGGCGCCTTGGCCGTGGCCCGCATCCGCGTGGATGAGCCGATCACGCCCGCTCGTTTCGCGGCCACCGTGGCCACGTCGTTGCAGCCCGCCGATCTATTGGCGCTTTACGCCGCCAACGATTTTGAAATCTTGATGGTAGGACGCAGCCCCGAATCCGCGCGCACCTCCGTTGAGCACATGGCCAAGGCGCTCAAGGACG
Source organism: Deltaproteobacteria bacterium (assembly GCA_033763315.1). Taxonomy (GTDB): domain Bacteria; phylum Myxococcota_A; class Polyangia; order Fen-1088; family Fen-1088; genus JAGTJU01. Next base: position 5,066 of record JANRKS010000030.1, on the reverse strand, counting down.
AAGACTTCACGGTGCGCACAGCCGTAGCCTCACACCCGCAAGACGGTCGCGATCCCGAAGCGTTGATGGCGGCCTTGCGCGATCGCATGCTGGGCGTGCAGCGTCTGAATCTGGCTGGTGAACGCGTGATCGTGGACAGCGACGCCATGCGCACGGCCTACAACATCGCCATGCGTGCGGCTGCGTCCAGCATCAACGTTTTGATCTTGGGCGAAACGGGCAGCGGCAAAGAAGTGTTGGCCCGCGCCATCCACCGATCGTCGCCGCGCGCGAAAGCACCGATGGTGACTTTGAACTGCGCGGCTTTGCCGGAAACGCTGATGGAGAGCGAGCTCTTTGGCCACGAGCGCGGCGCCTTCACCAGCGCTGATTCATCGAAGGTGGGCTTGCTGGCATCGGCGCCGGGCGGCACCATCTTCCTAGATGAAGTGGGCGAAATGCCCTTGTCAACGCAGGCCAAATTGTTGCGCGCCATCGAGGAAAAAGAAGTTGTGCCGGTGGGCGCGGTGAAACCCATCCCCATCGATGTGCGCTTCATCGCCGCCACCAACCGCGGCCTTGAAGACGAAGTGAAAACAGGGGGATTTCGTCCCGATCTGTTTTTCCGCCTTAACGGCATCACGATCACGCTGCCCCCGTTGCGGGAGCGTGTGGCCGAAATTCAACCGTTTGCGCGCCTGTTCTTGGCACAGGCCTGCACTGACATGGGCCGCAAAGAGAACATGCAATTCTCACCGCCCGCCATGGAATGGATGCAACGTTACCCTTGGCCCGGCAACGTGCGCGAGTTGCGCAACGTGATCGAGCGCGCTGTGGTGTTGTGCGAAGGCGACGCGATCGGCCTTGAGCACTTACCCGTCGAACGCATGCGCGACATCGACGTCAGCTCCGAGTCAATCGACATCCTCAGCATCCCTGAAGCCGAGCGTAAAGATCGCATCGTGAAGGCTTTGGATAGCTTTGCGGGCAACCAGACGCGCACGGCCGGATTCCTTGGGATCTCTCGCAAAACATTGCTCACGCTGCTGGATCGCTACGGCATCGCGCGACCACGCAAACGCTAGCTTTCTTCAGATTCAGGCACTTCACCGCGCGCCAAGATGCGGTACAGGGTGCGGCGATCAATGCCCAACAGCTCCGCGGCCCGTTTCTTGTTGCCGCCGTTTTCATCGACGATGAGCGAAACGTAACGCCGCTCCAGCTCTTCAAGTGGTGGCCGGTCGTCCATGATGCCGCCCGTTTTGGTGGGCACAGATAAACCTTGGATCTCAGGCGGCAAGTCTGACGGCAAGATGACGTTGCTTTCGGCAACAGCGCTGGCGCGCTCCACCACGTTTTCCAGTTCACGCACGTTGCCTGGCCAGGCATAACGCTCGAACAAACGCAGCACTTCGTCGCTGACTTTGGGCAACCGGCGGCGCTCACGTTTGGACACCTTCGCCAAAAAGTGTTCCACCAAAAGCGGAATGTCTTTTAAGCGTTGGCGCAAAGGTGGCAACAACACCCGCACAACGTTGATGCGAAAAAACAGATCCTCACGAAAGCGGCCCGCCCGCACTTCGGCTTCGAGATCGCGGTTGGTCGCACACACCAAGCGTACATCAACGTGAACCGATTCACTGGCGCCCACCGGCCGGAGCACGCCATCTTGCAGCACCCGCAAAAGCTGTGCTTGCATCTTCGGGCCCATGTCGCCGATCTCGTCCAAGAATAAGGTGCCTCCGTGCGCCAGCTCGAACAGACCCTTGCGTGCGCCCACGGCTCCGGTAAACGCTCCGCGCGCGTGACCAAACAATTCCGATTCAAGCAAGGCGTCGGGCACCGCCGTGCAGTTCACGGGCACAAAAGGCGAGCGCCCCGACCGATCATGGATCGTGCGTGCCACCAATTCCTTGCCCGTTCCCGACTCGCCTTGCACCAGCACCGGCGCCATGCTGGGCGCCACGCGCGCCACCAGCTTATAGACGTCGAGCATCTGCGGGCTGCGCCCCTCAATGGTCGCAAGATCACGCGGCGGCTCGCTCGTTTGCGCTGACAACCGCCGGCGTTCCAAAGCGCGGCCCACCGTTTGCCGAAGCTCTTCCACAACAAAGGGTTTTGAAATGTAGTCGTAGGCGCCTTTGCCGATCGCCTCCATGGCACCGTTAATGTCGCCAAACGCCGTTATCAAGATCACGGGTGTGTCAGGCGATTGCGTTGAGAACGCGGCCAGAACATCAAGCCCCGTAAGGCCTTCCATGCGAACGTCTGACAACACCAGATCGAAACCACCGGCGGCTTGCGCGACAGCTTGGGCACCATCGGATACGGCCTGCACGTCATAGCCGTCTCCGCGCAAAATTTCACTTAGCAGCTCACGCGAGACGGCATCGTCCTCAGCAACCAATATCCGAATCATGCGGAGGCTCCTAAGCTTGGGCGCGGACCTTCGTTGGGCACAAACGGCAAGCTTACCGAGAAACACGCGCCTTCGCCGGGCGCACTTTCAACAGTCAGATCTCCGCCCAAACTAATCGCCAGCTGACGCGAGATGGATAGGCCAAGCCCCGTGCCTTTGCCCGCCTGCTTGGTGGTGAAGAACGGCTCGAAGATACGGATCAAACGATCGGCCGGAATGCCTGGCCCCGAGTCTTTGACGGTGATGCGCAGTCGGTTGGCCTCGGCCGCTGCCGAGATCTCGATGTCGCCGCGCCCTTCCATGGCATCAGAAGCGTTCGTGAGTAGATTGATCAAGACCTGCCGCAACAGACCCGGATCGGTCACGATCTCAGTGGGTGCCGATCCCTGCGCGAGTGAATGCGTGTGAATGTGCAGCTGGCGGCTTGGTTCTGCGCTGGAGATCACTTCCACGGCTTCTTGCACCACGCGAAGCCACGGGGTGGGCTTTAAATCGGGTCCCACGTCACGGGTGGAATCAAGATAGCCGCGGAAGATCTGGCCAATGCGCGATACCTCCCGCGAAACAACATCCAGACGTTGTCGCAGAGGATCCGAAACATCGGCGCGCAGCAACGCCAATTGCAAGTGCCCCGATATGGAAGACAACGGCGTGCCCACCTCGTGCGCCAGCTGAGCGGCCAACTGAGCCAACCCTGCCAAACGAACCTTCGTCGCGTTTTCGCGCCGCAAGTCATGCAGCAACCGCGCGAGGTGCTCCAGCGCTTTGTTCTTCTGCTGCAAGTTCAATGTGGCGCTTTGCACTTCACCTTCGAGGCGTTCGTTGAACTTGCGAATCTCCGCATCGGCTTCTGCGAGGCGGCCCACCATGCGGTTAAACCCAGCCGAGAGCGAGCCAATCTCATCGCTTGAGCCTTCCACCACCCTTTGGCCCAGGTTCCCCTCTTCCACCGCACGCATGGCTTGTTCCAAACCCCGCAGGCGCCGCACGACCAAGCGTTCAGTGATGGCCACCGCGATCACCGCCAGCAGCACCAGGATGACGCCCGCAAAGATCAGAGACGAACGTTCAGCCACGCCCACAGCCGTGCGGACGGCGCGCAACGTCCACGACATCGTGAGGCGCGCGCTCCATTGCCCCTGGACCTTGACGGGGCGTCGCAAGACGATCTCGTCTTCTTCGACCAGCGCTTGCGGCAGCAGATCCAGCGCACGGGTCGCGGATGTTTTGAACAGATCAGGGCCATAATGAGGCGAAGCGAACACCCGCAGTTCGGGGCGGCCCTTGCTGTCCACCAGTTCAAGCTCCACCCACAGCAAACTAGGGTGGTGCTGCAGGAACTCCGACAGCTGCGCTCGCAGCCTCTCTTCATCGAGTACGGTGGGCTCTATATCGGGCGTCTTCGCCACCGGCACCGCCACCGTCGTTCGACGTCGGGGCTTTTGCCGCGCCTCACCCAAGTAGGCTTGCTGCTGCCGTCTTCGACGTTGCTGCTCGGCACTGGGCTCGGGCAAAGGATCGGGGGTCGGCGGCTGTGACACTTCCTCGACGATGTCTTGTGCCAGATCTTCCGCGGATGACAGGGCGTGCCGAACCAACATGGCCTCCGTGAAAGAAGCCCGAATCCACGAAGCCGCAGTGACGGTCACGGCCACGCTAGCGGCCACGAGCAACCACACTTTTGTCCGGATCTTCATGCCAGCCTAATTTGACCTTGTCCGGAAACGCTCGCTCGTTCGAAATGAAAAATCCGGCCGAGATCGCACCCGGCCGGACCCAGCGGCGCGATTAAGCGATCTTCTTCTTCTCGTCCTTCTTGTCAGAGGCGAGCTCGATCTTCTTCTTCTCGTCCTTCTTCTTCTCGTCGGCAGCGACCTTCTTCTTCTCGTCCTTCTTCTTCTCGTCGGCAGCGACCTTCTTCTTCTCGTCCTTCTTTTTCTCGTCGGCGGCTACCTTCTTCTTCTCGTCCTTCTTCTTCTCGTCGGCAGCGACCTTCTTCTTCTCGTCCTTCTTCTTCTCGTCGGCGGCTACCTTCTTCTTCTCGTCCTTCTTCTTCTCGTCGGCAGCGACCTTCTTCTTCTCGTCCTTCTTGTCAGAGGCGAGCTCGAGCTTCTTCTTCTCATCTTTCTTCTCGGAGGCGGTCACGCCAGCCGAAGACGAAGCAAAGGCGGCGCGGGCGGCCATCGGAATCACCAGTGAAGAAGCGAGCAAAAGCATCTGGATCTTACGCATGTCTTTATCCTCCTGAAGAAGCCGCGACGAAGGCCGCGGCGGGCGTACCTGGGTACGTTGGTTACCGGTGTGTCACTGCAGGCGTCGTGCCACCTAAGCCGGGCCGGGCGTCTGCGAACAGTCTCCTTTAAATCCGCTAGGTTGCTCTTATGTTGCCATTGGGTTTCCGCGCGTGGCCTTTTGAGACGGGTGCATTTGTGCCCCACGCAGCATGTCACGTGAGGCATTTATGCATCGGCCCACGAACGATGAGCATTCACATCAAGGCGGCGCCTTCGTCGTCGGCTGCAAATATGTGAATTCGCTCAGGTTCTACCGTGAGCCGCATTACATCTCGAGGCTGAACTTGGCTTTCGGCGGGCAGACGAGCCACCAAATCACCTGCGTTGCCCGCCGTGAAAGTGACGTCCACAGCCTCACCGAGGGGCTCGACGAC
>JANRKS010000029.1:0-123676 GCA_033763315.1 Deltaproteobacteria bacterium | reverse complement strand
AGATTGCAAAGGCTCACGAGGATCTTTTCCGGCTGGTGGCCCCCGCCGTGAAAAGCTTGTGTGTTCGTGACGTGGCTGTAGCCAGGTCATGGCAAGAGCCCACCACGGTGTCCGCTGCTATTGGGGCGGAACACAAAACTGTGTGGGTTTAGGGCAATGAAGCCAATGTGATGTTTTCGGCTGTTGCACATCGTTCATGCGCAGAGACGCCGAAACCTCGGTGCCCTCGTCGTTGAGAACGCCAAAAACGCCGAAGGCCCGAGCCACCTTGTCCCACTCTGTGTAGGGCAGCACATAGCTGAAGTGCACGGTTCGGCCCCTGATCCAGGCATCATCGATCGACCCACAATTGGATCCGGCGAGGCTGTTCGATGTGGCCGAGAGTGAAGGTCCACACACCCGTCCGCTGAGGCTTCCGCCCTCGAATCGCAGTTCGGCCTCGAAAGGATCTTCAAAACCATCACCACTCGTCCACCGCCCAGACTGAAACGTCACCGCGATCGACGCGTCCGTGGCCGCCGCATCGTCGAGGGCAGACGTGAAGGCATCTGGCGATGGGCTGGCCCCGTCATCAGAGCATCCGCACAGCGAGATCACAAAGACGACCGCAACGTTGAACAGCGCTTTCATCCCTTAACTTAGGGAGCAGAAACAGGGTTTCGTCAAGTGCGCAGTGGCGGATGGATCCTATCACCATGAAGCCAAACCCTGCGCGATTCGCAAATATAGGACGCAATGACCTTCTGCTATGCGAAGGCGTCGTTTTCGGATGAGGTGATTCATTGAGTCCAACCATCGGCGCGCTTAACGCAAGCTCGACGCAGGTTTCACGTTTGCGTTTTCTTCGTGGCCTCAGGCTGCCGGTGACCTTGTGCAGCGCTGGCGCAGAAAGGCCTAGGCGACGCTCCTCAAGATTTCGCCGTGCGCTCCTTGGCGGCAACGCGCGGCACTAGATCGGACAAGCGATCCCCCCACCCATCCAAGCGTTGTATTCGAGGTCGTGCAGACCAACCTTGATCTTGGTCTTGACCTCGAATGAGATGGCCGCGGTGTTGCGGCCTTGGCCACACCTGCCGCGAAAGTATCCGGTTAGGCCACCAACACCATTTGGTTCAACGGCGTTGCCGCCCGAGATCCAGTTGTTTGTGCTTGTGCTGCTGATCGATCCGCTCACCCAAGTGATCATCGAACCGGCCGTGGGCGACACTGTGAAGTTAAAGCTGCCCGGTTCACCTTGCGTGGGATTCACGGTCATCGTGGTCACCACGGCATGATCGGTGCTCAAATAGATCGCGGCAGGCGGCGATGACGCGTAGCTGGTGACTCGCAAACCACCATCCTCGAATCGTTCGATTTTGCGCACGCCCAGAGGTTGGATGGTGTTGCTCTTCTGGTACCCCATGATAGGCAACGGCCAGGCAAAGCGGTTCTCGCTGGTTCCGAACGCTGCCTTGGCAGTGGCGGCCGGTATGGTCCAGATCGCTGTGGCGACGGCGTTGAAGTACGCCGGCTTCGGTTCGATCGTGTGCGCGATGCCTCCCATCGCGTTTGATGGAACGTCGGTACCTCGCAGACGCACCACCGAAAGCAGCACGGGTTCGGCGACCGCGCCCTTGGGAATGATGAGCTCGAGAAGGCCCGAGGCGCTGCGAATGGTGCCACCGTTTTCGGGCGTGACCATCGCGGCTACTGGGACCGCTGTCTCGTTTACGTCGATGGCAATGGTCGGCGTGCCGCCTCCGGTCCCGCCGGCTCCAACGTCGAAGCCAGCGTCGCTGCCGCCTCCGGGGTCGTTGCCACCCCCGCCGCAGGCAGCCACTGCCAGTGACACCGCGATTACCGTGACCTGTCGGATCATGGGTGAATCATCGGCTGCCCTACATCGTGGCTGAACCCCCTCATAGCCTGCCGTCGTCCATGAATGCGTGAGCGCTCGTTGCATGAGGCTCGCGAAGTTGGGTGAGTCATTGGCAGTCGTCGCCTCACAAGTTCCCTCAGCATTGATGGTGCCGCGGGTTCACCACAGATCGTGCAGTTCATGGCGCCCAGTCCCGCGCGGCAAATTGAAGTGTTTGCACGCACGCCGAGCGGCGCCACCGAACGCAAGGTGCTGACGTTCGCTGTCACGAAGTGCACGCCGAGTGTTGGAACATTGCAACTGTTGCAGGCTTTACGGGTCGAAGAATCCGAAGCCCAGTGGGCCGCCTTCCGCGGCGTGATTGAACCAACCGCACGCCACCAACCGACGGTTGTAAACGGTGAGACCTTCGATCCAGTTGCCGAGGCCTGCTCCAACGGCCGAAAAACGTTGGCCATCCCAGGCTGCCACGCGTCGTGCGGCGATCCCCCCCGCGTCTGTGAAGTTGCCGCCCACGATGAGGTGGCCTTCGAATGAAACCAGTGCGCGCCCGAAAGGCTTATCGGGCCCATTAAGTCCTGTCGATAAAGCGTGCCACGCGCTGCCATCCCAGCGAGCCACATGGCGAGCGTCGCGCGCTCCTGCCCGGGTGAAGTCGCCCGTCACGAACAGATCGCCTGCATGGACGGCCAACCCGAAGGCCTGATCATCAATGCCCGTGCCGAGCGCGTGCCACTTCACGCCATCCCAGGCCGCGATGTTGGCGGCGTCCACCAAACCTGCGCGGCTAAACTTGCCGGCGGCGATGAGCCGGCCCTCATGAACAGCAAAGGTGTGCACCGGGCCATTGATGCCTTCGCCCAGCGGCTGCCACGCCTTGCCGTCCCACAGCGCCACGTGCTGTGCCGGCTTGCCACCCGCGCGCACGAAATTTCCGCCAGCGATGAGTTGTCCATTCCACACCACAAGCGCACGGCCGTACCCTTCGCGATCGCCCTCACCCTCGAAGCCAGTACCAAGGGGGCTCCATGATTCGCCGTCGAACTGTCCCACGTAAGACAACGCTGTTCCGTCGACGCCTGTCCGCCGAAACGCGCCGGCCGCATAGATCCGCCCAGCGTGGACAGCCAGCGCTTCACCGAAGCGTTCGAGCCCGTCGCCAAGGGGCATCCAACCCCGTCCGTTCCAGCGCGCGATCTTTCGCGCTGCAATGCCATTGGTCCGATGAAAGCGGCCAATCATGATCAGCCCACCACTGTCGTCGGCCAAGCAGCTTTCGACGCCCGGGCCCAGATCGACAATCGGATCAAAGCCAGCCACGACGCAAGGAGCTGCGTCATTACAAGGACCGGCGCGCCAAGTGCCTGCCAAAAGCGGCATCGTCGTAGCGTCCAGGCCCGAAAGAGCGTCGGGGTTATTCCCGTCTAGGCTGTCTTTGCCGCTGCTCGCGTCGGCGTTCGCGCCAGCGCCATCTAACATCGCGGCGTCGCCGGCATCTACGACAGGCTCATCGCCGCCAGTGCATGCAGCCAGGCCAACGGCCAGGATTGCGACGAAGGTCAAGGGCTCTGCGGCAATGACATGTCTGCTCATGAGGACCTAGACACAGCTGCGGCCTTCGGGAGAAAGAAATTCTGCACATGGACGGCGAAGGGGCCGCAGAATGCGACCCCGCCCCCAAGCCAAGCCGCGTCGGTTACGCCAAGGTGGCTCGCGCCACGCGATCGGGATCCATTTGCAGACCGAGCCCCGGTTGCGTGCAAACAGAAAGGTTGCCGGCCTGCAGCCGCAATCCGGGTGCAAACCACGGTGGCCTATCCACCAAACTCACATGAAACTCCTGATAGGGCGTCATATTCGCGACGGACGCCGCGAGGTGCGTGGTGTAAAGCATTGTGCTTGCTTGAGGACAGTGAGGCCCCATGCGAAGGCCAGCGCTCGCGGCGAGCTTGGCCACCCGAGCGGTTCGGAGAAGGCCGCCGTTGTAACTGACGTCCGGCTGCACAACATCCACCACGCGGCTCTTCACAATCTCGTTAAAGCGATACCAACTTGTGTCTTGCTCGCCTCCAGCCACTTGCAGGCGTTTAAGGGCTTTGGTCACAAGGCGTGTGGCAGCATAGTCCTCAAAAGGGCAAGGCTCTTCGAAGATAGCGACTCCGTTGGCCTCAAGTCGCCTGCCAACGGCGATGGCCTGCTTGACGTCGTAGGATCCATTGGCGTCAGCATAAAGCGTGATGTCATCTCCCAAGCGCTTCCGCATAAGCGAGACCAAAGTTTCTGTTCGACCAATGTCGGCCTCTGCCCGCATGCGACCGCCAATCTTAAACTTCACCGCTTTGGCGCCCGTTTTTTGCAGGCCTTCTTCAAACATCGCGACTTCCTGCTCAGGCGTCGATTCGCGGTCGGTGCTTGAAAGGTACATCGGTATATGGGTCTTAAGCGGCTGTCCCTCCCCCAACAAAGCCGCGACAGGCTTTTGTGTGCGTCGCCCAAGCAGGTCCAACACCGCAAGCTCAGCCCAACTGACACAGCACCAAAATGGGACGCCGACCAATTTATAGTTGTTGTTGCGTAAATAGACATCGTCGAGAAGGGCTTCAACATTGCGTGCGTCTTTGCCAACGAACGCCGGCGCCACCCGCTGCCTGAACATTTCCTGCAGGTACACCGCATGTTGGTTTGTTACGGCATAGCCCACGGATCCATCAGCGGCCGTGACCCGTACAAAACGTTCACCGTCAACGCGAAGCAGATCCAACGCGCGGATGATCACTGCATCGTCCAGCTTTAAGGCCGCAGCCATCTGCGATCCTGCAAAGCTGTGGCGGCCGCGGCTCGCGGCAACGAAAGCACCGGCGGTTGAAAACAGGAGGGAACGTCGATTGAGCAAAAACATAAGCAGGCTCCTTCGCGCCCTAAGGGGCGCTGTTCACGCAGTCAAGGTTGCCGCATGGCCTCGATATGGCGAAGATCTTGGTTTCAATAATCCAGTAGTACATGGGTTTTAAGGATGTGAACACGGGGGCAACGCCAATGCGGTCGGGCCTACATGCCGCTTTACGGATAAAGCGCGGCCGGGCGGCCACGTCAAATTCAAGGACCTCATCTAGGCCCTTTTCCATCACGGTTTAAACCCAACGGCATTCTGTCGATGCCCCTATCCCATGGGCCGGCCGAGGACTTACGTTGCGTTGCTGCGAAGCTTGCCAGCCCTAAGTGTGGTCGCGGCCTGTACATTGACCACGTCGCTTGAGGGCTTGCAGAGCGGAGGCGAGGCGGGCCAAGGGGGAGAGAATCCCCAAGGCGGCGCCTCAGGCCAAGCGGTGGACGGCGCGGCAACACGTGACGGCTCAAACGATGTCCTCGCGGACGCCAAGGATGATGACAAAGGCGAAATCATCGCCGCCAACCAGCGAGGCTTGCGTGGCATCGCGTTCTTTAAATCGCTGTACTGGGTAGACGCTGAAACACCCGCCATCTGGATGGCAGACGCGGCTGGGGCGGGCGCCCAGCGCGTGCTGACCTCAGCCGAAAACGTCAACAACCCCTTCGACGTGGACGCTGCAGACAAATACGTCTTTTGGAGTGAGTTTACGTCCGGAGCGGTGTGGCGGGCCGTGGGCACGACCAGCGGGTTGCTTGGTGGCGGCCTGCCGCGTGCGGCGTTTCTTGCGGCGATGGATGGCAGCACACCGCTGGTTTCCGACCTTCAGGGCGACGCCAATGGCAAGACGGTTTGGAAGAATGGCACGCGCCTATACTCGCGGCTGGAAAGAGTGATGGGCCTTGGCCACGAGGCCGACAATCTTTATTGGGCTGAGCCGTCTGCCATCTATCAAGGTGCCGTTGATGGTCGGGACCCTGTGAAGATAGCCACGGCTGTCAACGCCACGGGCGGCGTGGCCACCAATGGCATCGACGTGTTTTGGATCGAGAATGAACGGGAATTGTGGCGGCAACCCTTGGGAACCTCGGCGAAGCGAAGGATCTTCATGGGCGCGGGGGAACAAAAACTGTTCGACGTGGCGGCTTCATCCACATTTGTGTTCTGGACCGATCCCGGAACGCAATCCGTCCGACGTTTAAAGTTGTGAACCTTTAAATGCTGCTTCGGCGTAGGAAGTGAGCGCTTGTGACGGTCTTGATGATGAGCTCCACGAGGTTTCCGTCGCCGCCAGGAAAGTCCGAAAGCATCGCGCCCAACACACATTGATCCGCATCGCTGGTGCCCAAGCCGGTGGCATACGTGGTCCACTGGCGCGCGAAGCACCCTTGCGCTTGAGCGCTGCGCCCTGCAACGTCGGCAAGTTCCTCAGCGTCGCGCACGCTGATGTCTTGGTTGTTGAGATCGAACAGAACACCGCTGGTGTCCACGGGACTGCCATTTTCTTCTTTTGTTCGCCGCCGTCCAATGGCGTCGAAGCCTTCGAAGGCCAAGCCTGCATCATCGAGCAACCGATGACAGCCAGCGCACTTAGGATCAGCGACGTGAGCGGCCAGGCGCTGGCGCAGTGGCAAACGTGGATCCACGGCGTCAAGTGATGCGTTGACGTTGGGCGGAGGGGGCGGCACCGGCTGGCAAAAGATTCGTTCACGCACCATGCGGCCGCGGTGCACGGGCGATGTGTGGGAAGGCGCTGCGTGGGTGGCCATGACCGCCGGTTGCGACAAGATGCCCGCCACGTTCTGTGTGGCTCGGCTGAAACCCGCAGCCGATGATGGCTGACCGAATGAGTCGGCGTAGACCTTTGTGAGGTTGCGATCAAGCATGGTGTAGGGCGCCGTCATCAAGTTCGCAAACGTGCCCTTGTTACCAAACGCAACGTCTTCCACGAACGCGTTGAAACCTTGGGCCAACGACAAACGCACCGCTTCGTCGAACGCGGGAAACATCGTCTTGTCCTTAGGGGCGTTGGGCAAACGGTCCACTTGCAACCAAGCCTGCGCAAAGCGAGACAACACCTGGCGGCCACGCGGCGTACCCAAAAGCCTTCGCGCCTGAGCTTCAATCTCGGCGGACGTGCCAAGCCGATTGGATTCGGCTGCGGCGAAGAGCGCGGCGTCGGGCATGGAATCCGTCAACAGATAGGAAAGTTCCGAAGCGATTTCGTAAGCATTCAACGCAAAGGTGGCTCCCTGTGCCGTGCCCCGTTCAGAGCGATAGATCAACCCAGGTGATTGCAAGAGCGCGCCAAGCACCACCTCGATGCCGTTGGCGTGGCTTCCGCCTGCGGCGCGTTCAGCCTTATAGGCGGCGATATAGCGAGCCCTTTCTGTTGACGTTAAGGGCCGCCGAAAGGCGCGCTTGCCAAAGTTCGTGATGAAATCATCGGCACAAGCTTCCGTTTCACTGGGGCACGCGGGAGACAACGCGGAGAACGACTTCGATGCCTCCTGCGCCAGGCTGGTGGCGGCGCGGTCGATCTGCTCGGCAAGCAGACCATCGACTGTTAGAGCCCGTGCGTTGTTTGCGAACCCTTCGACGGTTTCCGCTGCCACGAACTCCGCGCCCGCTTTGCTTTGCACGCCAAGCAGATCGAACACGGTGTTGTCGTATTGCGTGCCCGTTAGGCGACGCAAAATCCGCGGACCCGGCTTGTCGTCCTTGCATGACACCGGTTCCCATGTCGGCGTTTCGTTGGGGGCGGCTGGGTCAGAGGGCGTGGGTTCGTCGCCTCTGGCTGCGGGTTCAGGTTCATCCACCTCTCGAAGTGGCGACGACGAAGTGATCGAACCTGTGCAACTTGAGCCGACGAACAAAAACGCCAAACCTGCAATGAAGTGGTGGAGGTGTCTCATGTGTATCCTTTGCCTCTAACGAAGAAGACCGTTTAGGCCGCCGGTTCCAAACGCCTCGGACCCGTAGCTAGGTGTATCGGCGCCCATGATGTTGGCAATCGACGTCAGAAGTTTGTTGTGCGGCTCACCGCCAAAGTCGAGATAGCGCCCCGTATTGAGGAATTTCGACGCGCCGGCCAGCACCCAGGGAACATTCACGCCGTCGTGCAAGTTTCCGTCGCCAAGCTCCTTGCTCCATACGACCAACGTGTTGTCGAGCACGCTGCCCTCCCCTGCCGGATCGGGAAGCGCCGCAAGCGACTTACATAGATATGCAAACTGGCCCGCGTACCATCGCTCGGCTGTTACGAAGTCCGCGTTCTTCTGGTGCGAAAGTTCATGGTGAGCTTGCTTTTGCCCAAGCCACGTCATCGTCAGAGGGCCCACTGTGTGCGCCATCTGCATCGAGGCCACGTGTGTGAGGCCGCATGAGAGCGCCAACACCATCATGTCCATTTGCGCGCGCGCCACCGCAGGAAAATTGTCGTGCGCATTGACGTCCATGGCGGCCACCGGGCTGGGCCCCGTGCATGAAACAGGTGTGCCAGCACCCGTCATGCGTTTTTCCATCGCAAACAACGCCTCTGTGTGCGCAAGCAGCTTGCTCTGCTCTTGCTTATCGAGCGCGGCCACTTCTGTTTTGAGCTGAGCAAGATCGTCCTTAATAAGGTCTAGAACGCTCCTGCGCCTACGCAAAGCTGCATCCACTTGCGCCGAAGGCTGGCCTGTGCGACCGGCGAACAAACGTTGGTATGTGTTGCTTGGGTTCTGATCCGGATTCACCATCTTATGGCCGGCGCTGTAGAGCATCCGTGTTTGCGTATTTGCCCCCCATACATCCGTCAACGCCCCCAATGCCAGATTGGGAACCGGGTCAGCGGCGCCGATGCGAGCGGATACCCATTGATCAATCGATTGCCCGTTCGTGCGACCGCCGTCAGTGCCTTTGACGCCGGTAAGCATCGTGGCTTGCCCCGGCTCGTGATTCGTTTGCGTTTTGATGTGAATGCCCTTCATGATCAGGACTTGGCTCTTGATGTCTTTGAGCGGCTCAAGAATCGATCCAGGCGAAAAGTCGAAGGCGGCGCCGCTGCCCGTGGGCCAATACGCATCGTGTTTGGTGCCATTCGGCGTGAAAAACACCACAAGCCTGGTGGGCCGCGTCGCTGCGTAAGCGCTTCGCCGCAAGAGCCAAGGTCCGGCAAGCGGCGCGAGGAAGCTTGTGCCCAGATGATGCAGGAACGAACGGCGGTTGTGAGGCATCACCTTCCCCATCGCAAGCGCCGTGCCTGGGCCGGCGACGCTGCGAAAGCGCCTAAGTCGTTGATTCCTTGTGCCGCGCGGTGCGGCCGACCTGATCGAGGAAGACACCCCCTGATCCAACCGATCACCCCTGCTTGCGCCCGCCCCCAAGGTTTAAGGCAGGGGGCGACAAAGCCGATGTGAACGTTGGTCGCCTGATGTCATCCCCTCCCGATCCTCGCACCGTTCTGCGGCAGAGGCTTGCTTCTTCACCCACGTTGGAGTTCGTGGTCACCGTTGCGACGGGAGCCTCGCGCGGTGCTCAGGTGGTGGTGGATGCCCACCGCCCTTCGCGCGTGTTGGTGGGCCATAGCCCCGCGTGCGATCTATTGGTGCAAGACAGCCTTGTGTCGCGCCGTCATCTCGCAATGGAAGTGTGCGACGGCCGCTTGCGCTTGGTGGATCTTGATTCACGCAACGGCACCCGGGTGGGCGGCGTGCTTATCAAGGAAGCGTTCGTCGTCGGTGGCCAACCCGTGGAAGTGGGAGAAACCATTTTATTGGTGGAGCCTCGGCGTGCCACGCCCAGCAAGCGCACGGCCACGGATACGTTCGGCAAGCTTGTGGGTGGCAGTGATGCGATGACACGCTTGTTCCCGCTGTGCCATAGCTTGGCGGCCTCAGATGTTCCGGTGGTGCTGGAAGGCGAGACGGGTACCGGTAAGGAGGTGCTGGCCGAATCGTTGCACGAAGCGGGACCGCGCGCCGCAGGACCTTTCGTGGTGTTCGATTGCACGGCGGTGCCTGCAAACTTAATGGAATCGGCGCTGTTTGGTCACGAGCGCGGCGCTTTCACGGGTGCCAATGAAACACGCCCTGGCATCTTCGAAGAAGCGGACGGCGGCACTTTGTTCATCGATGAAATCGGCGATCTTGCGCTCGAACTACAAGCGAAGTTGCTGCGCGCGCTTGAAAAGTATCAGGTGCGTCGCATCGGCGGAAAAACCTGGCGCACGGTGAATGTGCGGGTGTTGGCCGCCACACGGCGCGATCTCGACAATGAAGTTCAAGCCGGACGGTTCAGGGACGATCTGTTTTACCGCCTCGCGGTCGGCCGCATTGAGCTTCCACCTTTGCGCGAACGCCGGGGCGACATCGAGCTGCTGGCACGGCATTTTTGGGCGCGGATCGCCGGCCGAGGTAGACCCATCCCAGAGGATTTTCTTGAGCGCCTCAAAACCTATTCCTGGCCTGGCAATGTGCGCGAGCTTCAAAACACCGTGGCACGCCGTGTGGCCTTAGGTGACGGCGTGCAGATCGGGTTGGGGATTGGCATGACAAAAGCCACCGCAACCGGCATCGATGGCGCCATCGCCAGCATTTTGGATGCCGATCTGCCTTTGCCGCGCGCGCGTGAACTGGCCGTGGCCGAGTTTGAACGTCGCTATTTGGA
Organism: Deltaproteobacteria bacterium; assembly: GCA_033763315.1. Lineage (GTDB taxonomy): Bacteria > Myxococcota_A > Polyangia > Fen-1088 > Fen-1088 > JAGTJU01. Next base: position 113,282 of record JANRKS010000029.1, on the reverse strand, counting down.
AAGGATCCTCGAAAAGCATGGCGGCAGCGTCAAGCAAGCCGCGGCGGCCTCGGGCCTTGCGCTGCGCTACTTTCAGTTGCTGCGCGCGCGAACGCGCAAGAGCGAATAGCGCTAGAACGCGCCTTGCCACATGACGTGGGCTCCATCCCCGGCGACACGCAGCTCAATCGGGGGCCGCTCTTGGCGACGATCCACAATCCACCACCACGTCGCGGCGGCGGCCAACGAAATCCCCACGCCTAAACTGGCGTCGGCGATCCAAAGCCGGTATTTCACGCCATATACCTTGTCGTCCGAACAATCGGGCGCGCAGCTTGAGCGCAAGTCTTCGGCGTCGTTGCGGGCGGTCATGCCGAAATAAGCAAAGCTTGCGAGCGCCGCACCTGACCCAGCCAACAGCGACCACGGCAGAACTTGGCTTCGGGTGCGAGGACGTGGGATGGGCTGTTCTGCGACGATGGGGGCGAGTCGTGGTTCGGTGAACGTCACAACACGCGCATGCTCGCGGACGCGCAGCACAACAGTCTGCTTCAGTGTGTGAGTCTGCGTGGCGACGCCAATCGTGTGTGGTCCAGGATCAAGCGGCATCGCCAAGACGGCTGCATTTATTGGGATGGGCTTGTCATCGATGCGAAGGCTCACGAGGGGAACGTCAATGCCTTGTTTGTCTACAACGCGCACCACCACGCTCGGAACTTCTTGTTCAACCTCATCAAGCCACACTTGGCAATCCTTGCGGATGACCTTTGGACAGACGTCGGCTGTGCATGCCCGCAAGGCCTGTTGCGATTCAAGGAGCCTCCCGGCCTTGCGCCATTCTTGCGCACTCTCCGCTTGGCTCACGCACAGATTGTCTTTGGCGTGCGCAAATCGCGCCAAGAGTACGCACGCCACGATAAAGACAAATGGCCTCATCGTTCCGCCACCGCATGAACATCGGCGCATAGGAAAACAGCTAAAGGCACTGCGGCTTATACTTCCGGATGCCATCGGCGTTGACTGTGTACGGTGGCTCGCAAGCGGTATCGGCCGGTTTTGCCTTTGGCCTTGCATGTGGTTTCCGGGGCTTGGCCGGTGAGGGCACGTCCTGCACAATGACGAGGGGCGCCGGGCTTGGCGGCGGCGCGGGTGCCGGCAACCGGGTGAAGTTTGGACGCACAGAAGGCGCACTTCGCGCAACGGCCACGGGCGCCGGCTGACGTGACAAAAACGCCAACGCAACCAAAGACACCACGACGAACGCTAGACCAAACCACCGCAAGGTTGGTCGACGGCGTTGCGGGACAGGATTGGATATTTGTGAAACCAGTGGGGCCACTTCGTTCCGCGTGACGGCCTCGGGCGGCGGTGTGATCGCTTGTTCGGACGACTCAAGCGCAGCCTGCGCATCCAAGGTCTCGAGCATGTGCACTTGTTTTTCGAGCCATTTATGTCCAGCCGTGCACACCCAAGCACTCACTTGCGCGTGGCTCGCCAGTGCCACGCTACGCTCGATAGCGGCAGCCATTTCGGCCGCGGAGGCAAATCGCTTTGCAGGGTCGGGCTCCAGCGCCCGAAGCACGACGTCGTCGAGAACGGCGGCATCGGGCATCAGCGCACTTGGTGGTCGCATCTTGGTTTCCAAGGCGCTTAAGATCGCGCCACCATCTTCACCAACGTCGATCATGCGCTGGCCTACCAGCGCCTCCCAAAGAACAACGCCACAGGCGTAGACGTCACTGCGGCGATCCAAGGCCTTGCCGCGCAACTGCTCGGGACTCATGTATCCGAACTTGCCCTTGAGCACGCCGTCCTGCGTGTAGGAAAGGCGTCCCCGCGCCTTCGCCACACCGAAGTCAAGCAGACGAGCAACGCCATCTTTGCCCACTATGATGTTTTGCGGAGAGACATCGCGGTGAACGATGCCTAAGGCTTGGCCCTGCTCATCGCGCGCCTCGTGTGCCGCGTGCAAACCGGCCAGGGCACCTACAAGTATTGCGCCTGCAATGGGTGCCGGCATGCACAAGTGTTTGGGGTCACGACCAAACAAACGATGCATCGGCACGCCATGAACGAAATCCATGATGAGATAGATCTCTTCGTTCTGTGAGACCACATCCAAGATCGGAACGACGTTCGCGTGGCGTATGCGTGCCATCAGCCGCGCCTCATCGATCAGCATCGCCACAAAATTCTCGTTCTTTGCGTATTGCGCGTGCAGCCGCTTGATGGCCACGGCCCGAACGAAGCCGATGGCGCCCCGGATGCAGCCCAGATGCACCGTGGCCATGCCTCCTTGGGCCAACTCGCCACGGAACAAATACTCACCGCCGCGGCCAAGCAAAGACTGTTCGGCGGCGGCCTTGGGTGGATCGGCTCGTCGGAAGGCGGCGTCAGACATAGAGCAACCTTAGCTTCGGCAGAAGCCTTGGCGCCCCTGAGGACGCAGAGCGGCGAGCAAACGGCCTAGGGTTCAATCAAGGCCACACCAGCTGTTCATGCACGCCCTCGCCATCCGTGACCGTGGCTGCAGCGTTCGTGAAAGCCGGGGCCTGCACCACGATCACCACCAGCGGTTCGGCACCCGTGTTGCGGTAGGCGCGGCGGCCAGCGGGGCTTACGCGCACGGCGGTTCCTTGCCGCACGTCGAACACATTGCCATCTACTTGAAATTGCCCCGTGCCCGAGAGGAACACGTATAGCTCCTCATTTTTGCGATGCCGGTGCAAAAACGGCATACCCCCGCCAGGCGGCATCGCGCCGAAGGAAATTTCCATTCCGGTGAGCCCCAGGCGCTCCTGAAGGAATTGTTTGCCAGGCACCATGCCCCCCCGAGGCATTTCGAACTGTGCCTCGGACCAGTCGGTTGTCGCGCCGGTTTCCACTACAGAGAATGTTTCGCTGGAAGTGACTTGCATTTTGCAAGCTATACACGTCCGCCCTTGCCTTTGCAAGCGAAGCACGGCAGATCCTTTCCATGCGCCGCTCACCGTGCCCCATCGCGTGCACGCTCGATGTCCTCGGCGATCGTTGGACGTTGCTCGTGGTTCGGGATCTTTTGTTCGCAGGCAAGGAGCGGTTCGACGAGTTCCTCGCGTCGCCCGAGGGCATCGCCACCAATGTACTTACCGAACGCTTGCGCCGCCTCGTTGACGCCGGGCTCGTTGAACGTACCGCTTCGGAGACCCACAAGGCGCGCGGCACTTATCAGCTGACCCCGCGAGGCGAATCGCTTCGCCCGGTGCTGCGCGCGATCGGGGACTGGGGCCTCGCGAACCTGCCGGGCACCAGCGTCGAAAAAGCGCGCGCCCTCAACGGCAAAACCAAGCGTTAGCCAAGACGACGACCAATCATCGGAACGGCGTCACGAAACTGGCGCCGCGGCGATGGCATCTCCCGTGCAGCGTCGAGGCTGCATGACATCAAGACCTCGTCAGGGATGTGGAAGCCAGCGGCACAACGTTGGTTTGGGTGCGGTTGTTGTTCTATTGCATCCAGGCGGACGGCGGCTGCGTGGTGGATGATGTTAAAGTCTCTCCTTCCGGGCTCCTCAGCGCACACGACATCTCGCACCTTCGCAAAGACATTGGCCGCATCCCCGTGGTAACCTTCGATCATCCAGAAGGTCTTTACGAGGTCGAGCCTGGGCTATACGCAACCACCTTGGCATCAGGGCCAGCACACTTTGGCGCGGCGGGGAGCAAAAGCCGTGGCCATTTGATGTCCGGGGCCCTTGAAAGCGGTGTGTCTGCTTGCGATCAACTGCGTCCTGGATCGTCTGAGCCGCTATGTGGGGGCGCGAAGAACAGTATGGGGCCGCGCGCCGTACTGGGGTCGATCACGCCTCCTTTCTGAGTAAATACCACTCATCTCGGCGTCGATTCACCATGGCAACCGGGGTGACCTTTTTGTCGCTTTCGCCACCCCGAGCCTGCAGGCACTCTCTGTTGAAGCTGCTGTCGCAGCAAAGTATTGAGGTGGTGCTTTGAATGTCCAATTGCTGATCGACGCCATCGTGCGCCAGACAACCGTCTTGATTGCACAGCTTGCAACGCGCGGCGGTGTTCGCGCGCCTTTGGCACATCTTGCAAATCAGGTTTTCCTTGAGCTGGCCAAAGAGCTTGAAGCGCAAGGTGTGAGCCGCAAGGTCAGCGCCGATATGTTTGGCCTCGCCTTGCGCAGCTACCAACGCAAGTTACGCAGGCTTGAGGAGAGCTGCACGTTCCGAGGCCGATCGCTTTGGGAGGCCGTCTACTCCGCCATCCCGAATGATCGCGCCATTGCTCAGGGTGAAATCCTGGATAAATTTCGTGCCGACGATCCGACGGTCATCCGAGGCGTATTGGCCGACCTCTCCGAAACTGGATTGGTCTTCAAAACGGGCCAGGGGGGAGCCACACGTTACCGAGTGGCGGATGCAGCCACCGGCGAAGACGCCGCGCCGGCAACAGATGACGGCCTCGACGAATTGGTGTGGGCATTGGTCTTTCGCGAAGGGCCGATCAGTTTGCCTAAGCTCACCGAGAATTTTCCAGGCGTAGCGAAGCATCTTGAACAGGTACTTGCACGTTTGCAAGCCGACGGTCGCGTGAGTCGATTGCCAGCGGAAGCAAATGAGCCAGCCCATTTCACCGCAGCTTCGTTCGTGGTGCCTGCGGGTGCTGCCCAGGGATGGGAGGCGTCTGTCTACGATCACTTTCATTCAGTTGTTCAGACCATTTGCATCAAGCTGGAGCAGGGCGCTGTAAGCCACTCGCGGGATCGCGTAGGTGGCAGCACCTACGCCTTTGACATTTGGCCGGGTCATCCACACGAAGCGGAAGTTCTACGCACGCTGGAAGAATTTCGCGAACGCAATTCGAGCCTGCGTTCGAAGGTTCAGGCCTACAACAAACAAGTTTCCGCGCCGCAAGAGCGCATGAAGGTAACCATCTACGCTGGCCAATGTGTGACCGAGCTTTCAGAGGAGAAGACAGATGAATAGGCAAAGGGACTTTCTATTGCTGGGTGCATTCGCTTGCGCGGTCGCCTTGTTGTCGCTGGGTGGGTGTCGCAAGGAGGATTCACCGAGAAACGATGGCGAATCGCACTTCTTGGAGACCTGCGCGAGCTCTTGTGGCGATGGCCTGCAATGCTTATGCGGTGTTTGCACCTTGCCGTGCGAATCGACGCAAATGTGCAACGCTTTGAACCCTGCGGCCACGTGTGGCGTGAGCGTTGGAGGCATCTGTGGTGCGAAGGCCCCAACCCAGGGCATTTGCCACGTGTCGTGCAAAGACTCATCCGCCTGTGTTTCGATTGGCGCCGGTTACGCTTGCGAAGCAGGCAGTTGCGTGCGCCACGCCGGATTGGACGCGGGTACTTTGCCGCAGGATTCATCAATGGCCCTAGATGCAGATGAACTGCCGCAGACGCCGCTTTCACCAAACAAGCTCGACGTTCTGTTCATGATTGATAACTCTGGGTCGATGAGAGAAGAGCAAGAAGTTCTTCGCGCCGCGATGCCGACGTTTGTGACCGGGTTGCAAACACGCTTCGGTGCCGCTCTTGATTTGCACGTTGGTTTCATCACATCGGATGTTGGCGCCGGTGACACATTTATCTCCGGCAATCCTGCATGTAACCGCCCCGGAGGAGATCGTGGAGAGCTTCAAGTGCTTCCAAATTGTGGCCTTGAGAACGGGAAGTTCGTCAGATACAGCCAACAAGGTTCGGACAAGAATTTCACAGGTGAGTTGTCACAGGTCGTCGGATGTTTGGCGCAAATGGGAACTCAGGGTTGCGGCTTCGAGCATCAACTGCAATCGATCCGGTTGGCTCTGGATCCCGTTCTGACGCCCAACAATGCCGGCTTCGTCCGTGCCGACGCTCGCCTGATGCTGGTTATGCTCACCGATGAGGACGATTGTTCGGGTGCACCAGACTCGACGCTTTTTGCGTCCGAGGCTTATCCGGGGACAAGCGGATCCTTACGCTGTTCGATCGAAGGCCATCTCTGCAACGGCGCCAAGCCGCCCTTGACCACGTTCGCAGCGCCTTTGGCGAGCTGTGTGGCGAACCCTTCGCCGTCGGGACTGTTAACCGTAACCGATCTGGTCGCGAGCGTTCGGTCACGTAAGCCAGTCGGTGCCATTGAGGTGCTGGTGTTGGGTGGCGTGGCCATGCCTGGTCAGGCGGCGCCAGACTACAAATTTGCGAGCGTCGTGCAACCGACAACGCCATCGCTGTTGGACGCACAGCCGGTATGCGCTGCCAGCAACGGCACAGCGACACCAGCGTTGCGGTTGGGTGCGTTCGCAGCCGCTTTCGGAGGAACCCTTCGCAGCATCTGCGAATCATCCTTTACCGACTCGATGACCGTCATCGCTGCGGGTCGGAGGTAGGGCGACCGGTGCCAACAGACGCGCCGGGAAAAATTGCCTTAACGTGAGGCTAAGATATGATCGCCGCCGATGAAACGTGTTCTTCTGGTTGGGATCGTCGTGGGTTTGTTGGGATGCGAAGACGAAGACGGCATAAGCGGATTTGTGCCCATCGGCGGTGTTGATACGGGGGCCGAAGTGACGATGGATGCGTCCCTCAATGCTGACGTGTCCGCTGATGTCGTTGTTTACGACGCAGATACCGTTGATGTTCCAACCGCTTCATCGCTTGATGCCAGCCCTGACGGAGCGCCAGATGCACCGCCTCCGTTGGTCGCCACACACACCGGAACGATCGAAATTCTCGATGTGCGCCTTCGGAACATGCGAGGACCGGGAGTCGATGGTTATGGTGTTTCTCTTCATGTGGCGTTCAACGAAAACGCGCAGATCGTTGCGCCATTCATGGAAGAATCCGCCAACGTGCTCGACCGCTGCAAGGCCTGGCAATACACGCCTTCGCAATGGGCCATGACCGTGGGATCGGACGAAGGTCCGGTTCAGATCACCGCAACCGATGGTTCGCCAGCGTTTCCTCCCTGTTTGTTCACAACGGGCGTTGGATACACCTGCCCCGACACAGCAAGCAGCGGTGTTGGCGGCTCGTTGACTTCAACCGGCGCTCCAGCGGCCTCAAGCCTATTTGTCGCCAGTGGTAACGCGACCTTCGGAGCCGAAGACGTGGGACGTTACCTTCGGCTTGCCAACACGGGAGTCTCTGCGCTGAATTCGAGTTTCCCCATTGTGGCAATTGTAAACGCAACGACTGTGGTCGTATCTACAGGGGCAGGGATCAATCTCACACTGCCTGCATCTGCAACGTTCGTGACCCTCGCGGGCGCCGGGCCCATGCCAGGGGCTTCGGCCGATACCTTTTTCACGAACACCGAGAACCTAACGGTTGCCAAAGCGACGAGTGCGAACTTTGATGCTTTTCCGGCGAACGCCGGGTTTATCTTGGCCAGTGGAATCGGCGACGATTTCGCGTTGGGAACTGCGGGTGGAAAAGTCCTTCCCACTCAGATCCCCTTAGATGGCAGCGCATTTACAATAGGGTGTGACTCAACGGCAGACTGTGGTCAGGCAGTGGGAAGCGTTCTTGAGTTGTTGACCACAGATGCACCCCTGGGCACGTCACCCTTTTCATTCCCAGCCGCGATCACGAAGAGCATTCGTATTCGATGCGTTAAGGTCGGTGCCACTCAGATCACCGTGCCGGCTGCATATTCAGCACTATTGTCGGCAGCCTCTTCGGGCGCAACCCGCATACAAACGCGGTTCATGAGACTCAACCTAGCTGGGGCGGGGAACCAGTCCGGTGCGCCTAACGTGACCAACATTGCCGCTGGCCACGCCGAGCTTGGATACACAACGGTTCCCCAGCTCTAAGGCGAGGCACCCACTCGCTGGGTTCGTGGGGTTACCGCGAATCGTAATCACGCCTCAAGCTTTTTTGGCTTACAGATCAGGCGAGCTCATGGTGAGAGTGAAAGAGACACCAACACAAGCAAACCGATCGAAAAAACCGCCACCGCCGCCACAAAGGTTCGAGCCGCCCATTTGAACCTCGCCTCAGCCGCCCGCAGTTGATCAATGTCCCACTGAGACACCGAGTGGACTAGAAGCCACGGCAAAGACGGACGCTATGAAGTCAACGGCCCAAGACATTGAGAACTTAGGGACCAGTGGGCTCAGGACGCCCTTTTCGTCGCTGTCGCCTTGGTAGAGCTGCGGCGGGCGCGCAACCCGGCCGTCCGGCCAGAGGATCGCGCAGCGCTGTTCTTCTTCGCAACTTGCGCTTTCCCTAACGCGGGAGGTCTCACGCCAGAGAGCCGCGTCCACAGCGCCTCCACATCGCTTGTTCCGGCCTGAGCGATCGATATAACCGAATACGCGAGCGCTTCACTCGGTACTTTGTCGCCCGACCCTGTGAGGTGGGACAAGTATCCCTGGGAAAGCCCAAGGGCCCGTTCGATTGCGGCCTTTGAAACCACCGACTTGTCCAAAGTGGTCTTAAGCAAAGCTTTGAGACGAGCCCGGTATTCCTTCTCCAACGCGGCATCCAACGATGCAGCAGTGCTGTCGTCGATCCACTCTGTTCCACAGTTGTCGCAAGTGGGAATGCCCACAGAGGAAGGGATTGGCAAGATGAGCGTCTTGTAGGGGGTTTCACGGCCCGCAGCTTGTTTGGGCTCGACCGTTCCAACTCCACATTCAGCGCAACGAGATGACTTGGTGGCAGTGCTTTTCATGGCTCTATCCAATGGCCGGATGCCTTGCGGATCTTTGATTCGAGAACGTGAAATGAGATGAGAAGGACCTGATCGGGAGACAGCGTAAATTTCACGTACCACCCCTGGTTTCGGTAGCGAACGGCATAGACGTCGCAGCGATCTCGTTGTTCCTTGGTTTCAACGAAATCCTGCACCCTCAGCGCATCAATCATCCTCCGCGCTTCAACCAGAGCAGTCGTGTAGGTGGCAAAACTCGCGGCGGCCTTCGTCCTACTCAACAGAAGCCCATCCCTCTTCTGGGCAACTTCTTTCACAATATTCAGGTCGTAGAAGGGCTTCTTGGAAGGCATGAGGCAGCCCGCAAACAAAATGGTGACTTGTACTGAGTACAAAGTCAAGGCACCTTAGGGCGCGCCTAACGGTTTTTCCCAAATCTGCGCAACGGAGTCCCCTGCACTCATCAGCGCCGCAGTCGCTCTGCCCTGCAGGCCGCTGATCGCCATCGATGTCCGTCATGGTGGCGACGGATCTTGCGACCAACGACGTTCCCTTCAAAGCTCAGCGAACGCTGCCCGCGCGCATCAGCCTCGTCACCGCGGTCACCACTTGATTCACGATCGTCTGCTCGTCCAAGCCGCTGTGCTTCTCTTTGGGCATCAAACACGCCCTCAACAAGCAGGTTCGCCAAACCGTGTACGCATGACCAGCACAGATGAGCGATTTCAATCGCCGTCAAGCCGGCGCCATAACCGCTGTGCACCGCCATCTGGGAAACGCGCATGAGCACACCGAACGTGCGTTCTGCCTCTGGCAGTGGCTGTTGATCCGAAAACACGTCGACCAGGTCGTGTTGAAACATCACGCGGAAATGCCCTACGTGCTGTTGAGCGAAGCGAACGTAGGCAAGGCCAGAAGCTGTGAGTGCGTCCAACGGATCGCCGCTCGAAGAAGCCGCCGCGGCTAGCGCGTTTGCAAGCGCGGAGAATCCCTCCTTGGCGATCGCCTGCAGAATGCCCTTGTGATCGCCAAAGTGATGATAGGGCGCTTGGTGGCTCACGCCCGCACGGCGCGCCACTTCGCGAAAACTCACGGCCGAACGCCCTTTTCAGCCACCAGTGCCACGCTGGCGTCCAGAATTTCCCTCCGAAGATCAGACACTTACGATAGTTTTGCGGGCACAACTTGACAATGTCAAGTCCCAGATCCACCCTGTCTACAAACACCTAGACAGTGTCACGTGACATTGTCACATCGGAGGCCACTGCGGAGAATGGAGGACGTCAGCTCATGAACGAAAGCACATGGCAAAAGCGATTCTTGCAGCGCTACGGGGCATGGGCCGTTGTCACGGGGGCGTCAGATGGCATTGGTGAACAATTTGCTCGCGAGTTGGCTGCGGCAGGTGTGAATCTGGTGCTGGTCGCCAGGCGCGCGCCGAGGCTTGAAGAACTTGCGAACGATCTTGCGAGCGCACACCAGGTGCAGGCCCGCGTGCTGGCGGTTGACCTTGCCGAAGCGCGCGGCCGTGATGCGATCATGAACATGACACGCCAGCTTGATGTTGGATTGCTCGTGGCGGCGGCAGGCTTCGGTGGCAGCGGATTGCTTGTGAACGCCGACCTGCAAGACGAGATAAGGATGATCGAGGTCAACTGCATCGCCGTTTTAGATCTGGTGCGCCGGATGGGGCAACGTCTCGCTGCGCGCGGCAGAGGCGGCATCGTGCTGATGAGTTCGCTGGTCGGCTTTCAAGGCACCCCTTATGCCGCGAACTACGCAGCCACGAAGGCCTACGTGCAGTCGCTTGCCGAGGGCCTTCACGTGGAGATGCGGCCCTTGGGAGTAGACGTCCTTGCAAGTGCCCCAGGACCCGTGACCAGCGGCTTCGCGGCGCGCGCTAACATGAGCATGGGCAAGGCGCCTGATCCCAAAACGGTGGCACGTGCCACCCTTCGCGCGCTTGGCCACAGAACCACGGTGCGACCTGGCGTGCTGTCAAAGCTACTCGGATACTCGCTTTCCGCCTTGCCGCGCTTCGGGCGCGTGCAGATCATGAAGCTCGTGATGGGTGGAATGACCAAACACCACCCACGCGGCCTTGCGGCGGCGTCTGCACGCGCGGTTATGACAGAAACGGACGCCGATGTGGCGTCACGTCATCACTAGTTTGAACAGCACTCGTACTTGATGTAGCGGGAGCTATCACCACCGCAGGGGGTGCCGGGCGACAACGCCGTGAGCGTCAAGCCCTTTGCTTGGCAGCTTTCGAAAGCGTATTGCTTCCACACTGAAGCAGGTTTGCAGCTGGTTTCACCGCCTTGCACTTCAGTGATGCATTTGCGAGGCGGTGGTGGAGAAAACTCCTGCACCATGCACTGGCCTTTCGCGCAGACAGCGGCTTTGCCTTGGCAAGGAGCGACGATGCACGCGACGGGGTCGCTGCAAACCGGAACTTTGTCCGTTGAACTTACGGCGAGGCAGCCACAGCCATCGCAGTAGTTATCAACCAGCTTGCAGTCCGCATCCGTTTGGCATTCGCCAGCGGGCTCTGGTTTTTCGCAGATTCCAAAACACACCGCAGGACAAACGGTTCCCTTGGGACCGCCACACCCTAAGCACTCGCCACGCTCGGTGCTGCAACGAAGTCCAGGCGCACAATCGGTCGTGGCCACACAGCGCTTTGGTTCATCGGGAGGCGCCACGCATTTGGCTTGCGGCGGATATGATTCCGACGTGACACACACTTGATTGGGTGGGCACAAGGTCACCGCGCACGGGTTGGGGGCGGGCTCGTCAACCGGAACACACGCGGCTTGTGGTGGATTCGTCTTGTTTACGACGCATTGGTAGCCGGCCTTACAGCGGACCGTGGCACATGGGTCCAAAGGCGGGGGTGGGGTTGGTTTGTCGTCGTGCTTCTTGATGAGATCCACAACATCTTGCCGATCTACAACGCCACAACCACCAGCGGCCGACACGATTCCTAAGGCGACGAGGACGCCGAATGTTTTCGCAAAACCACTTCTTGAGGACTGTTTCAAATGCATGAGCGCTCCTTTGCTAAGAGATGCCATCGTCTAAGCACGCTACGGGCCAGTTTGTGCGACAGCGGCAACTCTTCGGAAACACTTGAAAAGCCTGCCCGCATGGGGCGATCTCGTGGCGTTGGCTGGAACTTTTTCCACGGCGCATCTCAGTTTTCTGATGCTGGCGGGAATCGGCAGCAGCGGCCCGACCTGCATGCAAAGTGATGCCGGTCGGGACCAAGGGCGCTGTGATGTTAGGTCGAAGGTGTTCCCACACCCGTGGCCAAAGCGGCAACGAGCTCATCCAGTTGCTCGAAGCTTTCTGGCATCGCATCGTAAGCTCCAGAGCCAAGACCTGCGTCGCGAGCTTCCCTTGAAGGATAAAGTTCATGCAGAACAACCAAGGTTTTTCCCGCCTTTTCCTCGAAGGTCACCGTGGTCAATGCCCCACCCTCACCACTTTCTTCATTCGTCCAGGAAAGGCGAATGGGTGGTGTGACTTCTTTATAAGTGCCGAAAAAGGCCATCGGGTTGCCACCGTGATCGAACACCAAACGGTACTTGCCCCCCACACGGACATCTAGCTCGCACGAAAGCAGGGACAAGCCCAACGACTTCGGCACCCACCATCTCGCAAACAAATCGGATTTGGTGAATGCTTCGAACACGAGGCGCGCGGGGCCGTTGATGGTTCGTGTAACAAGGACTTCACGCTCCGACTTCGCCTCTACGGTCGTGAGAGGCTTGGTGGAGATTTGTTCACTTTCGTTTCTTGCGTCCATCGATTTTCTCTTTCTGTTTCAGTTCCTGGACAACCCTATCCAGTTCGTCAAAGCGTGCGTCCCAACGCTGGCGGTATCTCTCGATCCACGCAGACTCCTGCTCCAACCGCCGCGGGCCCAGTTTGCAAGTCCGCACACGTCCCACCTTTTCGGTAACGACAAGCCCCGCCTGCTCCAAGACGCCAACGTGCTTCTTCATGCCCGTCAACGTCATGTGAAACTTTTCGGCAAGCTCCGTGATCGAAGCGTCGGAACGCCCCAGCTGCTCTAAAACGCCACGACGGCTGGGATCTGAGAGTGCGGCAAAAGTGGCATCAAGAAGAGACTGCGCTTGCTGAACCATTCGGTTCAGTATGTAACATGCGCTTTTGGCACGCGCAACCGTCCCAAATCAAATCTGGGATCAAGGTTCGTGAGTCTCGTCATCTAGGACGAGATCTTCAGGGCGCAGTGCCTGTTCACCATCGAATTGCCAGTACTCGGTGCCCGCCTTCACAGGGACGGGATCGGTCACGCAGGCGCCACTCAACTGATCGCGAAAGTAGACAGTGTGTTCCGCACTCGTGACATGGTGGCTCACACCAAACAAAGTCGACGTTGTTGCGCGACACCACGAGGCCGCATCCGACTTCACGACGACACGATCTGTGGAAGGCCGAAGCGCGGGCCCAAACGTAAAGGCCTTGGTGCAATCGGCATTGATGAAGCTCACAAAAGGCGGGGAAGGGACCGTCAAACACGCATGGTGACCATCACCCATTTTATGGATGGTGCACGCGCCTACGCCTCGCCTCAAGAGCGAGGCGCCGGAGCTCGTGAACGAAATGATCTTATTGCCTACCATGAAAGTGGAATCCGAGAGGACATCACGACGCGGCCGAGCCACCTCGGGAAATTGCCACGCATCGATCTTCTCGATGATCCTTCCGAGCGCAAAAGGTGCATGAATCGTGCGTTGATTCGAGTACAACGGTTCACACAAGCCATTTTTGCGCGTGAAGATCGAATAGGGTCCGTCTGCAAGGCGTTCGACCCGATACACCGAGACTGGCCTCTCCGCAAAAGGGCTGGCAACCTCGGACGGGCTCTGGGCACCGGCGTCATCGCTTGCCACGAGATCCGTTTCCTCCCAGACGTACTCAAGCGCACGCACGGTGCATGAGTCATCCAAGAAGGTGCCCTCGCCGAAGGGAAGAGGCGGCATCGCAAGGTGCGGGATGCATCGGTATCCCGCAGACGTCCATCGTGGCGAACAAGATCGTTTTCTCACTCGATCAAACATGGTCAATGGCTGGCGGCTGCCGTCGCTCATCGAGCGCACGATGAGATCGATGTCATCATTGAGCTGCACCCTATCTTCTGACAGCCTTTCGGGCAATTGGGCTAGGGGTACGGTTGCTGCCAATGCGAACGGATCTAAGTTACTGGACAGTGGCGGTGATATTCCGAGCAGCCGCTGGCATGTCTCTGCAGTCTTGTAATGCAACTCAGGCGCTGCGATCGTGGGAGTCAGTCGGAAGATACCGTCAAGACCCTGGTGCTGCGAGAAACCCACCTTCAGCTCTGCACAACCGATCGCGATCGGCACCGACGCGCAGGCGCTATCTGGAAAGTAGAGCTGCACCCCATGCGGAACGCATCTCGTTCCGTCAAGGTAGAAGTCGCACCTGTCATCGAGCAGCTTATCGAACCACCCCGTGAAGGCGCGTTCTTCACCCAACGTCACATACAGCGGCTTTAACTGAGCTCCGGCTTCAGGCTCAATGCGCTCAGTGCCAGGCTCGCAGCTCGCCACGGCAGCAAGGAAGGCGACCAGATGCGTCGGACCCAACTTTCCCATCGCCAGATCATCGGCAGATGGTTTGGTACCTAAAATCGGCTATGGTCGCCCAACGAGCAGGTCGGCCGGCCGGCCTCCATGCCACCTCTATCAATTCGTCGCAACGCGGTTACGAGCACCTGCAGGCGCTGACTTGCCGGTGGGCAGCGACACGTGCGTTGCTGGACCTTGATATACGCGTTTGCCATTCCAAAGAACGGTGACCTCGCCGCTCAGGTTGAGGCCCTGTGCGCCAAGCTCAAGCTCCAGGCCCTTGGTGCCTTCGGACACGATACGCACTTCATTGCCACTGATGGTGCACTCGAAACTAGGGGCACTTGAGACACCCACGTCGCGATCCATCATGATGCCCCAAACCCCGCGGTGCTCTGCTGTGTCAGCGACAAACGCGAACTTATCGGGCCGCTTGCGCACAAACGTTGACAACCATTGCACGCCTTCTTTTTGTTTCTCGGCGATGTACACGTGGCCCAGCTTCGGCGTTTCGCTGCTCACAAGGTTCACGCCATGCTTACGCAATTCCGCGTCAAACGCAGCGTGACCACGATGCGCATGGTTGTCTTGATCGCCGTTCCAGTGCCACACCGGCAAGGTGCGCACGTTGCGCGCCAAACCGATCTCAGCGCCCGGCGCCGGGCTGGCACCGTAGACAGCGATGGCCGCCCAGCGATCAGGCGTGCGGCTGCCCACGGCCCACGTGCCCGCGCCACCCATCGAAAAGCCGTAAAGGTACCGACGGCTCTCATCCACTTTGAATGTTTGTTCCGCGTCCGCCAGCGCTTCCATGACGTCGATCTCGCCGATGTCACGGTAGCCACTGTTGCCACGCCCAAACGGCTGCACGTGGTATCCCTCGCGCGCGATGGACGCATATGCCTTGGGTGATTCATATCCCAGCAGATCAAGCGCCTTGGCTTTGCCGCCCAGTTGGCTTGCCACCCACGCCAACGGGTGCGCGTTGCCCGCACCATGCAACTCGAAATACAAGGGATAGCTCAGCTGCTCGTCACGTGGTTTTGCGGGGTCATAAGTTTTGGGGAGCGTGACGTAATAGCTTTGCAAACTCGCGTCGCGTTTCGACACAAACGCAAACAGCAAGCTGCGACGGCCATCAAGGTACGCGTGCCAATCCGCGGCGTCCGCTTCGAAGCCTGCAATCAACGAGCGAATGTGCTCAAGCGTCTCGTGCATGCGCGCGGGGTTGTCGCGGTAAGCGTCAACGCGTGCCCGTTCGGTTTGCGTGAGCGCCCGCACCGAACGCAAGTGGCGCAAGAACAGCGGATGCGCGGCCGTGGGAATCAATTCATCAAGGCGCGTCCAAAGCCTCGCAAATAAGGCGTCGGGGCTCTCGATCGCAAATTCTTTTTCAAGCTTTGCGCCTTTGCCCTGCAGTTTCACCTTCACCGATGTTTTCAATGCCACAACGTCAGGGCTTACAAGAAGCCGCGCCCGGCCCTCGGGGCCGATGACGCCGCTGAGGCGTGTGTTGCCCGCGTGGGCGCTGATGCGCGTGCCCGGCGCACCCGACACAGCGACTGGTGCAAACTCACCACGCCACGCTTCGTTCGCCAGTGCCACTGCGCCCATCAATGGTTGCGGGGGCGCGCCGATTGACACGCGCGCAAAGCGACCGGCAGCCACGTTCTGCGTGCCTTCACCAAACCGCAGGTACGCTTCATCGCTACCCGTATCCACGTCTTTGACTTGAATCGCCAGCCCCACGTCCGGGATCACGCCAGGCATGGTGCCAAGCTCCGCCCACGGCATTTGCACGTCGTACGTCGTTTGGTGCGTTGCCTCGTCACGAGCCACGCGGGCCACCTTCGGATCCAGCTTGCCCTTAAGTTTCGATCCACCTGCAAACACAACGGCCAATGATCCCTCGGGCGTCATCGCCATGCCGAGGCTTAGATCATCAACGCCAAACGGCCCTGCGGTTTCAGGCGCAGCCCCACGGCTGCCATCAGCGTAGCCGTCAAAAGCGATGCGCACGAAATCGCCTTGCCACAGCAAATCGCCTGGTCGTCCGTAATGTTTGTCATCAGCAACCACCAAGTGAACCAGCAAGGCCTCGTTCGTGGCTGCGAGCCAACAGCTGGCTTTCGCCGAGACCTTCGCATCCGCCAAAACAAACGTCGGCTCGGCTGGCCACGTGGGAGGTGCCACGGCCAACCAGGGCGCCTTGGCCTGCGCGGGCAAAGCGGCGGGCGTAGGGCCCAAGGTGACCGTCGGCCCCGCGGCCCGTGCCACACCAACGCCGAGCAAAACAAGAGAGATCGCGAGCGTGGACTGAAAGGTTGCCAACTGCATGCTGCGACGGTGAGCCATTCATGGCGCGCGCGGTGTAAAAAAAGCGCATTCATCCGCGAAGCGCAGAGATTGTGGCTCGTTCGCCGCCCGCAGAGCCCCACGTCACAAGCCGCGCAGCCGCACGTCTGCGAAAAAGATCTCAGCGCCTTCTGATTGCAACTGGATGCGGCCCCGGCGCAGCGGCACACGCCTTCCTTCTTCCAGGATATGCGCATCTTCATATTCCATCACGCGAGCCCCGTTGACGACGAAAGTGGCAGCGTTGCCACGCGTGATGATCTCGGTCACGTTCCATTGACCGCGAGGGCGCTCAGCGTTGTGGCTGCGCCGCACGCGCGGCTCGTGCGTCGGATCGTTTAGCGGCACGTCGATGCGCCGAGCCGCCGGATCGAAACGCAACGCTGGTGTAGCGCCTTCTTGGTACGGCACCGCCCGCGCTTTGACTTGCACACCGCCCACGCTCCACAAGTCGCCACAATCGCCCTCTTGAATTTGGCACTCGATGGAACGCATCCAGTTGTGGCTTGGCCCCGATGCGCCGTGTTTACCCGTGGCGTGCAACAGAATGCCTGCGTCGCGCGGGCCCGTGGCACGAGGCTTCCATTGCTTTTCACCCCAACACCACTTCGCATAAAGGTGATAATCGCCAAACGTTGCCAGCGTGGTAAGCGCGCCAAACAACTCTCCCGAGATGCGCAAGAGCTTTTGACCATCACGCTCGACCACAGTGTAGACGCCCCGCGGATCGTTGTTTTCGCCAAGTGGCTCGGCGTAGGTTCCGTCTGGGTTCTTCGGCAGCGGCAACCCCACACGTGATCGGTGCGGGATGCCCACCCACGTGGTCCAGCCCTGCAGATCACGCCCGTTCCAAAGCGGCTGCCACGCTTTGCCAGCAAACGCAGCGGCCGGCGCCAGGCACACCGCGCCACCAGCGGCCGCTAAAAAATGCCGTCGGCGCATCACTTACGCACGAAGGCCTGGTATTTGACCGCCAAATTGCGCGTCGCCGAACGACGTCATGTTGGCACCGGCAAGCGCGTTGGCAATGGCGGTGAGCACGCCGTTTTGTGGCACACACGCGCCGCTTAAGCCGCGGCTCGCCCATTCGCCCTGCGGCAGGTATTGGCCTGTGGCAAAGCCCATGCCTTTGCCGCCCGCGGTGACCCACACGTTGTGGCGCCACGAGTGATCACCCGTGCCCATGTTGTTCACCCACAAGATGATCGTGTTGTCCAACATGGTGCCGCTGCCCTCTTTGATTGCCTTGAAGCGCGTGATCAAGCCCGCAAACTGCGCCATGAACCAGCTTTCAAGAATCGTTTTAAGTCGTTTTGCCTCTGCGTTCGAGCCCGACGCGTGTGCGAGATCATGATGGTTGCGGTTGTTGCCGGCATTGCCCGCCAGGGGGCCGCCGTTGAAGTCAGGGTTGTTGAGCCATTCGGGAAACCAGCCACCCCCACCGTTGGCCAACGACACCACCGCCGCCCGTGTGGTGTCACACGCCATGGCCGCGGCCACGTTATCAAACTGTGCGTTGATCAAAGCGGGCACGTTGACGTTGGATGTGATGTTCATGGCGGCGCCCACGTTGGGCTTTTGGCACCCCGTTGCCAAGGTGGATTGTAGATTCGATTCAATCCGACGGACAGACTCAAGGTGTTGCTGCACCAATTGGCGATCTTCTGTGCCAAGCTTCTTCGCGAAAGAATCAATGTTCTTGCCCACGTAATCTAAGACGCTCTTGCGCTCTTTGTTCAGCTTCTCGATCTCGACTTGATTCAACGCAAGGTTTGCAAACAAGCGTTGATTCAAGCGATACGGGTCGTTTTCAACCGAATTCGGCTGGTCGGCATCGCGGTAGGAGGCTTGCACCATTGTAGGTTCACAGCAGCTTTCGTTCTGAATGCCCAGGACCAAGTTGGGATAGGCAAGTTTAGCGCCCGCTTGAACTTGTAGATCGGCCCACCATTGATCGATGGACTTCCCACCGCCAGCGGGACGGTAACCCGAAGCGCCATCCTGTGGCCGCGACGACGAGTTTTTGCCCATCACGCCAATCTTGCCGTTTAACAGGTGCGGCAACGAATGGTGGCAATCCACGTAATCCACTGTGCTTGGATAAAACGCCTTATAGTTGCGGTATTCCAAGCCTGGGATGAAGTTGACATCGGCCTTGTGCGGCTCAAGCGGCTTTGTGCCATCAGGCAGTGTCAGCCCTGACAATGCGGCGGCCGTTGCGCTCTTGGGGATGAACGTGTCGTGCACCCATCCGTTGGGTGACACAATCACCAGCAGCCGGTGGGGCGCGGTGGCGCCTTTGGCCGCGCGCTCGAATGACAAAACGGGCAGCATGGCGGCGCCTAGGCCCGAGGCCTTCAAAAACGCGCGACGGCTCGAAGTCCAATCTCGGATAAGCTTCATGGCAAAACCTCGCCTTGTGACAGCAAACGAAATGCAAAGCCGCGCGACGCGGCCACCTTGATCAGTGCCTCGCGCACATTGAGTTCATCCCCTTGCAGCGTCCCCAACAGGGACTTCGCTTCGCCCTCGGTATCCATGCGGCCAAGCCCATAGCGAAGCAGGCTTGAGGCCACACATTCGTTGACCTCGGGTGTGTTCGCCAGGAGCTTAGCAAGCTCAAGGCCGTTGTTGAACGTCGGCTCACCACTGTCCAGCGCCGAGATGATGCCACTTGCGTCCACGGGCTTGCCGTTGTCCATCGTGCGCCAACGGCCCGTGGCGTCGTAATTCTCGAATGCGAATCCAAGATCGTCCATCAGCGTGTGGCAAGCCGCGCACGCGGGATCCGCCACGTGGCTATTGAGCCGCTCGCGCGTGGTGGTACCACTTGAAGCCCGCGACTGTATGTTGGCCATGGGCGGCGGTATGGTTTGGCAAAGCAGCCGTTTGCGCACCGTTTGCCCGCGGTGAATCGGCGTGACCAGCGCGGTGTCCGTGGGCCCTGAATGCGCCGCCAAAAACGCCGCCCGCGTGAGTAGCCCGGCGCGCTGGCTGAAAGGCAAGTCTGCCTTGGCGAGGCTCGTACCTTTGACGTTCGTCACGCCATAGAGTTTGCCCAACGGTTCATCGACGAACGAGCCATTGGCGGTCATCAGCGATCGCCACGTGCCATCGCCATCCAGCACAACGTCTTGCACGAACTTCTGGCTCTCAAGCAACGCGGCCGCTCTCACGGCTGCCGTCCATTCGGGATGCGACTGCGTGTCCTTCTCTGCGCGCACCACACCATCGAGGTAAAGCAGCTGCGTAAAGAAGTCGGATACCGTCCCCCGCCCCTTGGCGTCTGCCAGCAATCGCCGCGCCTGCGTCTCGCGCTCGCCCGGATCGCTTAAGCGGTTGTTCGCGGCGGCCTCGAACAACGCAGCATCAGGCATCGAGCCCCACAGAAAATAAGAAAGACGCGAGGCCAAGTGGTAGGCGCCCAAGCTGACGCTGCCATCGTCTTGTTTGGCCACAGATTGCTCACCTTGCTCCCAATGATAAAGAAATTGAGGGGCCTGCAGCATCGCTGTGAGCAACACGCGAACGCCACCTTTGAAGTCAAGGGCCAGCTCTTTTCGCCCATAGTTGTAAAGCGCAAACAGCTCTTGTTTCTCACTGGTGAGCAGTGGCCGGCGAAACGCGCGTTGACCAAGGTTTTCGATAAGCGATGTTGCGCACGCGTCGTCCCCGGCGGTGGAACAGGGCAGCAGTGTGTTTAGTTTTCCCACCGCAAAACGCGCCAAGCCATCAGCTGCCTCCATCGTTGACGTGGCCATCAACTCTGAGGTGTTCGTGGCGGTGGCAAAGCCGTGCTTGCTTACGTCATCTACCGGATAGCCGGCGGCGTAGCTTGCCGGCGCACCCAACAGATCCCTGATCGTGTTTTCATATTCCCGTTTGGTCAGGCGGCGCAGAGGCACAACGCCCAAGGCGGGCGCCGCCATGGCGCCACCGGCGTTGCCGCCTTGTGCAGCGTCTGCGCCCTTGCCTCCCGCATCGCCTCCACCAGCCGATCCACCCGCCCCATCATCATCGCCACCGGATGGATTCATCGTCGCTGTGCACGCCGTGAACGTCGAGGCGACGAAAACAAATGCCAGCGTCGAGCGCGGCAGTGACAAACATACAGAACGTGGGGCCAGGGACTTCATTCGGCACCTCCAAAAACGCCAAAATGTTGCGTTCTTAACGGTAGGCGATGAAAGCGGTGGCAAGGGATGGAAGGATCCGCAGCGTTGTTGCGCGCGATGTGCCAGCCACCCCTGTCAGATCAGACAGGGGTCCCCCTGGACATCAATCCACGTCCAATAGGCCGCTGCGTGCACCTAAGGTGACAGCTTCGGTGCGTGTTTTGGCGCCCATCTTCGCCAAAACGTTGCCCACGTGCAGCGCCACGGTGCGTTCGCTGATGCCAAGGCGGCCCGCGATTTGCGGGTTGGTTAGGCCTTGCGCCATCAAACCCAAAGTTTCACGCTCGCGCGGGCTCAGCGACGGGCGACTTACAATCTCCGCATAGCGTCCTGCCAGTTCCGCAGGGATGTAGAGCCCGCCTTTGGCCAAAGTGGTGATGGCGGAAAGCAACACGGCGCCTTCGGCGTCTTTCGTGAGATATCCGCGCGCGCCCGCCCGCAACGCTTGCAGCACCTGCTCGTCGCCATCGTAATGCGTGAAGATGAGCACGCGCGCCTGCGCGTCGAACGCCAACAGTGCGCGGGTCAGTGCCACGCCATCAAGCACCGGCATCCGCAGATCGGTCACCACAACATCGGGCTTCAAGTTTGGGTAGAGCGCCAGCACCTCAGCGCCATTGCTCACCTCGCCGACCACGTCCACCCCGGCGCTGGCGGCAAGCAAGGACGCCACGCCCTTGCGTG
Source organism: Deltaproteobacteria bacterium (assembly GCA_033763315.1). GTDB lineage: Bacteria > Myxococcota_A > Polyangia > Fen-1088 > Fen-1088 > JAGTJU01. The sequence continues at coordinate 91,812 of JANRKS010000029.1, read as the reverse complement.
CCACGGGATGATCATCCGCGATCAACACCCGAATGACGTTGTTTCCCATGCACGTTTGAGTCTACTACAACCTGCAGACGCGTTCCCACCCCACCGGGAGCGGGCTCAACAACTAAAGTTCCGCCACAACGTGCCGCGCGTTCGCGCATGCCCACAAGACCGAATGACCCACGGTTGCCGCTTGTTGGTTGCACACCTATGCCGTCATCATCAATTGTGAGCGTGGCCAGCGGTCCGTCGAACGCCAACACCACAAAGATATTCTTGGCCTTCCCATGCCTTACAGCGTTTGTCACCGCCTCTTGCGCGATCCGCGGCCATTCCTCGGTGATCTGTCCTGCTCGTGGCAACGTGCCACTGACTTTTATCTGAACGTTGACGTTGAAACGTTTGCGCGAGGTATGTGCCAGTTCATCGAACAGCGCCAAGAAGCGATTCTTATCACCGTCGCCATCGCGCAGATCCCACAACGTTTTTTTCACGTCTTGCTGCGCACCTTTGATCATCGCCGCGGCTTCGTCGATGATCGTCAGCAAGCTGGGATCCGCTGCAGTTACGGTTCCCTTCGCAAGCCTCATGCGCATAGCCTCAAGCTGATAGCCGATGCCCAAGAAGACCTGTGACAGGCCATCGTGCCAATCGCGGGCGATGCGGGTGCGTTCTTTCGTGATGGCGTTGAAACCTGCGGCCAATTGGTTGATGCGCCACCGGTAAAACAAGACGAACAGCGCTAAAACCGCCACCACCACCATCACCAAGAACAGCGGTCGACGATACCAAGGGGCAAGCACCTTGAACGCCACAACAGCGCTTCTTTGCGGCTCACCCACGATCCGAATTCGCAGGGCATAATCCCGCGCCGGAAGCTTTGCAAACAGGGCTGAGCGCAGTTCACCCACCGCGCGCCACGTGGCATCCACCCCGTCCAGACGCTGCTCGAAACGAGGTTTCGCACCCGCCACAAAGGTGGGTGCGCTGTAGCGGATTTCGATGCGCTGGGCGCCCGGCGGGATCACGTGGGCAGCGTTGATCGGCACGCCATCCACGAACACAACATCAACCACAGGCTCGATGTGGGGCCGCGGCAAAGCGTGCGCCGGCTTAATCGCCGCCACGCCCAAGGCGGTGGCCACCATGACGCCGCCATCGCCCCAAGGCACAAGCGTGGGTCCGAAGCTGGTTTGGCAATCCGCGCTGCGCATGCCCGCCTCATTATCAACATGAAACACGAGCGGTACGGGGCCTTCGCCGCGTGTCCACCGATCGAGCGCTTCGGCCTGGACGTTAAAGACACCTTGATAGCTTGAAAACCACAGGCTGCCACGGCTATCGCGGGCGGCGGCGTAAAGCGACGAAGGCGGAAATTCCGCCGCCCTAGGAACAGCAGTCACCACGTCGTGCGATAGCCTCAGCAATCCGTGTGATCCCGTGGCTGTGATCCACGCGGTGCCGTCACCGTCTTGCACCAAGCCCGTGACGGATGTTGAACCGAGTCCTTCGATTGGATAGCAACGCGCGTTTGTGGCATCGCTCGGCAACAGGGCAACGCCACGCGGGCTCAAGAACCACACCTCGCCGCCTTGCGCGGGCACGATGCCGTTGACCGGCCCTGGGCACAATCCCTGCGGCACGGGTTCAGGCTGCAGGAGATCGCCATGGCGAAACGCTTTGGCCCCGCCTTCAAGAAAACCAAGCCACAGCGTTTCGCGTTTGGGATCCACCGCGAGCGCTCGCACACGGCCACCTAAAGCGTCAGGCGAGATCACGCTGGTTCTGCCGTCTTTGTAGCGACCCAGCCGATCAAAACCGGCCCACAAGGTACCATCGCTCTGTTGGGCCAGATTGCGCAGGCGCCAATCAGGTGCCTCTTGCGGCATGGGACGAGCGGTGATTTCGCCGCGGCTGATGTGCACCAGGCCCTCCCGCGTTGCCGCCCACATCGCATCCCAAGCCCCTGTTTGCGGCAACAACGACAACACAACATCGGCGGGCAGCCCTTCGCGTTGCCCCAGGTTGTGCACCGCAGGCACGCGCAGCAACGCCGCGCCTGAGCCTTTGCACGCGGCCCATACATTGCCTTCGCGATCTCGCATAAGCGCACGCACCGTTTGCTTGGGCAGCGTTTCATCCGCGGCGTTCAACTTTCCGTCGCGCAGACGCTGCAAACCAAACGTTGTGCCCACCCACGGTGGCTCGCCCTCTGAATCCAAGAACGAGCGGAACTGCTCGCCAGCCGCCGCCGCGATCGTTTGTACGATCACGCCCTCCTTCACACGGTGCAAGTGGGCGTCTTGGACAATCCAGAATCCGCCTCGCGCGAAAACCACGTCGCGCACACCCACCATGGCGAACACAAGCTCGGGAGGTTGGCGACCCGCGACGGTCCACCGCCATACGCCCGCGGCGTTCGCGAACCACACGATCTCACCAACGGCCGTACTCTGCACCAAAAGCGCGGCCACGTGACGTGCATGCGCAGGCACAGGGGCGGCCACAGGCGTGCTTTGGCCATCGCGAGGATCGATCAACCACAAGCCATTCTCCGTGCCCGCCACCACGCGCCCATCAGCCAGCTCTCCCATGCTCCACACCCAGTGCGCCGGAGCGTCGTCTGCAGGCAAGATGCGTTTGGTCTGACCTTGCTCTAAAACGAACAGGCCGCCATGCCCTTCACGCAAGCCAACGAGAAAGGGATCGCCTGTGCCCACATCGACATCGAGATAACCGCCACCGCCAGCCACCCACAGCTGGCCCCGTCGCGTCGGCATGAGCTTGCGTACCGCGGGCACGTCCCCCTCCAACGCCTGCTTCGCCAGCCGATCGCCGTCATAGCGGAACAAACCATTCATGGCGGCCAACCACACATAGCCGTCGCGCGTTTGCGCAATGTCTAATGTCACCGACGGTGTGCCCAGTGTGATCACATCGCGCGCTTCCGCCCCCGCGCGCCAAGGCACCGACCACACCGAGGCGTTGGCCTTGCTGTTGAACAACAAAACCGTGGTCAATGCGCTTGCGCACACGATGAAGCGAAGGCCTGTCACTTAGCCACTTAAGCTACAGCGTCGGCGCGAGGGGCGAAAACGAAAACGCCCGCGACACAACGAGGTGCGCGGGCGAGGTGACGGTGGGTGAAGGCCTACAGGAATTCGCAAACGTAGGCGACAGGCGCGGTGGCACGCACATCGAAGCCACTTTTGCCCGGCACCTCGAACGCTGTGCCCACGGGGAACAACGCCCACGCGGATTGGCCCGCCAAGCGCACTTCAAGCACACCGCTGGTGATCGTCATGCGTTCAGGCGCGTCGGTGCCAAAGTGAAACTCTCCCGCGGCGATCACGCCGGCGGTGGCGCGGCGGCCGTTGCGTTCAAAGCCAATGCTTTGCACTTGGCCATCGAAGTAACTGTTGTGCTTGAGGCTCATCTGCATTTCCTTCTTTATTTGGCCGCCAGGGCTTCTTCCACCAAACGCTTCACCATCGCGGCGTCGAACTTGCCTTTGTTGGCCTTCATGACTTCGCCCACCACTTTGCCGGATTGCTTGACATCGGTGACGCCGCTCGCCGCCACGACCGCATTGACGGCCGCCCGCACTTCGTCTTCACCGGCCAATTGGGGCAGGAACTTTTGGCAAAACGCGATTTCATAGTCGAGCTGCTCAAGCGCTTCAGCGCCGCGGTCGCCGAGGCCCGCGTATTCGTCCCGGCTCTTCTTCATCTGCTTTTGGTAGGCGGTGATAACGTCCAGCCAAAGTTCATCATTCAGCTCGCCCTTGAAGCCGGGCGCCGTGCGGCGCTCCATGAACTTCGTTTTGATCATGCGAACACAGTTGGCGGCGCGGGAATCTTTGTTCCGCATCGCCTCTTTAAGCATATCGTTGAGCTGGACGTCGATTGGCATGGCGCCACTGATACCTCAAATGGAGAAAAACGTCGACCCCGGCGCGCGTGCACCTCGTCACGGTACGTGTGGCAAACGGGATACGGTGTGCCATCGGTGGCAGGCCACGGCCCTTCCGCGTGACAGTTAAGGCCGCGTAACGAAACGGCTCGCGGTCCACTTGTCACGGCCCTGCAATTGCATCGTAAGCAGCCCAGGCCCAACCCCGTGTCTTCTCCCTCATCTTTGCCCCCACCTTCCGCCGCTCGCGCGCCACGGGTTATGCGCGCCGGAGTCGGTTTCGGTTTGGTCATTCTTGCCGCTTCGGTTTGGGTTTGGGTGGCTGGCAGCGCGCGCGCCCAGACCACGCCGGATGCGGGGCCCGTGGCGCCCTGCAATGCCCCCGTGCCTGCGAACGCGGAAGGCCCGCCCGTGAAGCTGCCCAACGGCGGCTACTGTTACGATGGCCCCCATCCGGTGGACACCACAGCTGCCGCCGGGCCCGCGTGGGACAACGCCCCCGGCCGCCATACACACTTTTATCCGCCGCTCGACGCGCGTTTGTTTGTGTTCGCGAAAGATTGTTATCGCTTCGTCGGCGATCCGCGGGACTTCGGCTTCGACGGCCAAACGCAAGCCTATTACGGCACCCATCCCGTGCCTGGTGGCGGCTGGTGCTTTATGACAGGCGGCCATCACCACGCCTTCGATCCGTGGAGCCCGCAGTTCGTGATGGTGGGGCCGTGGCTGCATTGGCAGGGTGACTACGACGCCTCCTTCTGGACAGCGTGGCCCTACTATTCGGCGTTTCACAAAGACTTGTACCCCCGTTTTTATGGCGCTGGTAAGTGGCAACGCGAGCACAAGGTGGCGCCCAAGCTGCCCCCCGGGGCGTGGACGCACAAGACCGCACCCGGCGCTGCGAATAATCCAAAGCCGCCGCGCTAACGTTCGCGGGCCCGCACCGTTGCGCAATGCGCTTGCGCTATGCGCGTTGACGCGCGTATAAAGGGCGCCGTTGCTGGTGGTTGTGTTTCGCGGCGAAGGGTGGTGCGGGGGGCGGGTTGAAGCAATCGCCTGGGAAGAACGCCGGCAGTTGCCGTTTCACTTCTTCACCAGGGGCAATTGATGAGCGACACCTTCACAGGCAGCCATTTCGACGCGGTTGTTGTTGGATCGGGTTTTGGCGGCTCCGTCATGGCTTACCGGCTTGTGCAAGCGGGCCTGAACGTATGCCTGCTTGAGCGGGGCAAGGCCTTCGCACCTGGAAGCTTTCCGCGCACGCCTTACGAGTTGGCGAAGAACTTCTGGGAGCCCAAAGAAGGCCTGTACGGCATGTACCACGTGTGGGAGTTCGAGAAGCTCAACGCGCTTGCCGCCAGCGGGTTGGGCGGCGGCTCTTTGATCTACGCCAACGTGCTCATCCGCAAGGACGAAAAGTGGTTCGTGCATGACCACAGCGAAGGCACGTACGAACACTGGCCTGTCACGCGGCAAGATCTGGATCCCCATTACGATCAAGTGGAACAGCACATCGGCGTGCAGGTTTACCCGCCGCACTTGGTGAAGTTGACGCCGAAGACCCGCGAATACGCGGCGGCCGCCAAGCGCGCGGGATTGGATCACGAGTGCCTGCCGCTGGCGGTGTCGTTCGCCGAAGAAGGTCACTTCAACGGCGAGCCGATCAACGCCGGCAGGCTGCACGAAAACCTGCATGGGCGAACGCGGTACTCGTGCCGCTTGTGCGGCGAATGCGATGTGGGCTGCAACTACGGCAGCAAAAATTCCCTCGATCACACGTATCTGTCCCAAGCCAAACAATTGGGTTTGCACATCGTCACGGGTGCTGATGTACGCACGTTCGTGCCTCGCTCGGGCGGCGGCTTTCAGGTTGAATATGTGGCACACGATTTTGCAGCGGAGAAAACGCCCGACAACGCGCCTCGCCTCACCATCACCTGCAAGCAATTGGTGCTTTCGGCGGGCGCGATGGGCAGCACTCACCTGATGCTCAAGAACAAAGCCGGCCTCAAAGCTGATTTGCCGAAACTGGGGACGCAATTTTGTGGCAACGGCGACATCTTGGGCATGGCCCTTTCCAGCCGCACCAGCGATGGCAGACCTCGGGTGGTGGATCCAAACCGCGGTCCCGTGATCACAAGCCGCGTGCGCTTGCCTGACGCCGTGGATGGCACGGGCGCCACCGGTCGCGGGGCTTACATTGAAGACGCCGGCTTCCCCGCGTTCCTGAGTTGGGTCACCGAATCCTATTTAGCGGTCACCAAAACGCGTTTGGGCTTTGCGTTCGTGTGGGAGCTCATCAAGCATGCCTTGGGGCTTTCGAAAGACACGTCAATGAGCGCCCAAGTGGCGCACCTCTTGGGTGGCAACGATTTAACGATGAGTTCATTGCCGATGCTTGGCATGGGGCGGGACGTGCCCGATGGCAAGTTGTTCTTGAACGACGAGGGCTATCTTGATTCTAACTGGAACTCAAAAGCCTCATCGGCGTTCTTTGAGCGGGTGCGCGATCACATGAAGCTGCTCGCGCGTGAAATGGGTGGACACTTTCGTGACAACCCCACCTGGTTGTTCAAGCGATTGATCACCGTGCACGCGCTTGGCGGTTGCCCGATGGGCCGCCACAAAGACGAAGGCGTGGTGGACGATCACGGCGAAGTCTTTGGCTGCCCCGGCTTGTTTGTGGCCGACGGCGCTGTGATGCCGGGGCCCGTGGGTCCGAATCCCAGCCTCACCATTGCCGCGCTTGCCAACCGCTTTGCAGACCGCGTGATCGAGAACCACAAGAACGGAGCCCGCGCGTGACCGCCATTGGACATCTATCGACGGGCCTCTTCATCAAAGGCCGCTTTCCGCGGGCGCCCTTGCCCTTGTTGCTGTTCGCCGCCGCTTTGCCGGATGTCTTGTGGGTGGCCTTCAACCTGCTGCGCACGCCCGCGCAAGCGCCGCTTGAAATCGTTCGAGTGGACGTACCGTTTAACTACATCGGCAACCAACATTTGCTGTTGCAGCCCATCTCCCACGCGCTCGCAAGCACCGTGGTGCTGGCGCTCGGTGTGTCATTGCTTGTGTTTATGGCCTACCGCGAACGCGCCGTGGCTTTCGCTGTCGGGGCGGCGGTGGTTGGACACTGGGTCCTTGATTTCCTGGTGCACGATGCCGATCTGACTTTGTGGCCCACGAACACCGCCCGTCCTGTCGGTCCGCCTTTCGTGTTCGATGCGTTTGCGCCCTCGCATGGTTTGTTTACCACGCGACCACTGCTCGGGTACGCGCTGCAAACACTGTTGGTTTTGGCGTGCACGATGGTATTTTTGCGCGCCAACCCGCTGGCAGGAAAAGTGGGACGCAGGAAGATGTGGGCGGGCGTGCTGGTGTTGTGTGCCGCGGCTTTGCCCATGTTTATTCATGGAGCGAGCACGAAGCTGATGACGGGCAGCTCATCTTTATTGATTGGCGCCATGCTTGAGATGGTCGTCATCGGATGGGCGCTCAAGTGGCTTGCTAGCTGGGCTGTGGGCAACACACCAGGCGCACTGGATGCCCCCCACGCCGAACCTTTCGTTCACCGCCTGCTGACGACGGCTGGGGTTGGCTGCTTGGTCATCGCCGCCGTCTACCTGCTGCAAAGCATGATTGACGCGCAGACTTCGCCTCGAATTGGGGCCACATCGATCTTGATGGCATTGCTTTACGTCGAAGCGGGCAGACGCTTTTACAAGAAGAACCCATCCACTCTTTGGTTCGCCGCGTTCTTAGGCTTTGTGCTTGGCCCCGTGATTCGTGTCTATACGGACGCGGGGCGCCTGGGTCCGACGTTGCTGGTGCTTGAGCTCGCGTTGGCGTTTTCTTCGGTGTTTCTTATGCGCACGCTGTTGCGGCGGAACCTTTCACTTTAAGGCGGGTCTATGACTTCCTCTGCATCCGCTTCACCGGTAATGAAAGACCGCATCTACACGGTGCAAACACGCACAAGCGGGGCCTTACAAACCACGCTGCATCCGTTGACGACGCCTGATGGCTTGCAGATCTCAGTGTCACGGCTCGCGAAACCGGGAGCCAAAGACACCTGTTTACTGATTCATGGCCTGACGACCTCGTCAGATATGTTCGTGATGCCCGAGCATTACAACCTTGCCGCCTATCTGCACGATCAAGGCTATGACGTGTTCTTGGCGGACTTTCGCATGAGCGCCCACTATGCGTTCAACACGCAGGGCAACTATACGTTTGATGAAGTGGGCACAAGCGATTGGCCCACAATCGTTGAGTTTATCCGCCGCAGCATCGGGGACGCGCGTTTGCACGTGATTTGCCACTGCTTGGGCTCAGTCACCTTCCACCACGCGCTTTACGGCAAATCAGTCAGCGGCATCACAAGCGTGGTTTCCAACAGCGTTTCATTGAACCCATGCGTTCACCCGTGGGCCGCCGCCAAACTTGTGTGTGCGCCTTTTTTGGTGGATTCAGTGCTGCGGCTGCGATTGGTGGACCCGCGCTGGGGGGATCCGGATGTGCCCGCGCCATTCATCGGCCGCTTGCTGGCCAAGGCCGTAAACTTGATTCACCTCGAATGCAACAACCCCGCTTGCAATTTGGTGAGCTTCCTGTGGGGCGACGGCTTCCCCGCCGTGTTCACGCACGAAAAGATGGCTGCCGAAACCCACGATCGTTTGACGGAACTGTTTGGCCCTATTGCGATGCCGTACTTTCGCAACGTCAGGCACGCCGTGTTCAATGACAATACGTTTGGCCGCTATAGCCGCAAGCCTGAGCACCAGCACTTGCCCACGCGTTACATCGACAACGTGGGCGAAGTGGTGGTGCCAACGCTGCTGTTGTCGGGCGAGCGCAACCACATCTTTCCCGGCTCGAACAAATTGACCGCGCAACGGATCGCCCAAAAAGGCATCGGCGGCTACGAGTACCACGAGATCCCCGACTATGGCCACCAAGACGTGTTTATGGGCAAAGACTGCGACACAGAAGTATTCCCCTTGATCCGCCAGTTCCTGCAACGGGCGGCAAAGGCATGAGCGACGTGTTCGATGTGATCGTCATCGGCTCGGGCTTTGGCGGGGCCATCACGGCCCACCGGCTTTCGCAAGCGGGGCGCAAAGTATTGTTGCTGGAGCAAGGGCGGCGCTGGGCCAAAGACGAATTTCCGCGCACGATCGGCCGCGCGGCACGCGGGTTCTGGGAAGAGGGAAAATCGCCCGGGTTCCTCGAGTACCGCGCATTCAAAAACATGGACGTCATTCAGGGTGTGGGCGTGGGCGGCGGTTCGCTGCACTACTTCAACGTTCACGTCCGCACGCCGGCGGCGTTGATCGAAAAGCACTTTCCGCGGCCGCTGTCACGCGCCACGCTGGATCTCTATTACGATCTTGTCCAGGCGCGCTTGGATTCAAAGCCTTTGGTGCCACCACAGGGTAAAGCAATGCCCCCGCGCACCACCACGTTCATGGATGCCGCCAAAGCGGCGGGCCGTAAGCCACACCTGCTGGACATCGCCGTCTATACAGGTGCCGACCGCACGAACTTTGCAGGCGTCACACAATCGGCTTGCACCTATTGCGGCAACTGTTTGTTGGGCTGCCATGTGCAGGCAAAGAATTCACTCGACGTCACATACATCGCCGAAGCCGAACGTAAATTTGGATTGAAGGTCCGGCCGCTCACCAAGGTCAGTCATCTGGCGCCGCGCACGGGTGGTGGCTATGAGGTGCACTACACCAACATCGAAGAAGCCAAAGCCAAGCCCACGCAGCCCGGCGTGTTGTTCGCCACCGAAGTTGTGTTGGCTGCAGGCACCTTGGGCACCAACGAAATCCTCCTGCGCAGCCGCGATGTGGCTCGCACGCTGCCGCAGCTGAGCCCGCGGCTTGGCAAGGGATTCTCTGGCAATGGCGATTTTTTGTTTGCCGGCGCGATGGACGTTCCAAACACCGTGGATCCCGCATACGCGCCCAGCATCTCGGCGATCGCGGATTGTTCGACCAACGAACACACGATTCACATCGAAGATCTAGGCTTGCCCGATCAAATGTTGTGGTTTTTGGAAGGCGCTCTGCCTCCGCGTCGCAGTTGGTTGGCGCGAATCTGGACGGTTGTGCGCGCTTACGGGCTACGCTCGCTGCGACGAGGCACCCAATCGAGCCGCGTGAGTGACGAGATCGCTGATCTGCTCAAAGGCGCGCGCACCGCGCATTTTCTTCCGTACCTGGGCATGGGCTCCGACGCCGCCGATGGCGAGTTGGTGTTGCGCGACAAGTTCTTAGACCTCGACTGGAACCACAAGAACAGCCGCCAAATGTTTGCGCAAATGGAAGCGGCGATGAAGAAGATCTCGGAGGCGGCGGGTGGGCGTTACGTCACAAGTTTGTTGTGGCGCTGGCCGCTGCGAAAGTTGCTCACAGCGCACCCGCTGGGCGGTTGTGGCATGGGATCCACGCCACAAGATTCTGTTGTGGATCACCGCGGGCAGGTGTGGAACCACCTTGGCCTTTACGTGGCCGATGGCGCGTCCATTCCTGCTGCGCTTTGTGTGAATCCATCTTTGACCATTGGCGCGGTGGCCGAACGCGTGGCGTTCTGGATGATCCACGGCCGCGAACGCACCGCGGCTGATCCCGCGATTTAGGAGGGCTTTTATGACGATCTTGCCAACGCCACACAACCCCACCTCACTTGCCCCCCACTACGACGTCGTCGTCCTCGGCTCGGGATTGGGGGCTGCCATTCTTGCGGCACGCGCGGCCGCCGTGGGCTGCAAAGTGGCGCTGTTCGAACGCCAAAGCACGCTGGGCCACGAGCCCGCACAAGCCGCCTGGCCGTTTGCACATGAACCTTCAGTGTTCGAACACAAGGCGCTGCCCACGAAGTTGCGCGCCGACGTGACGGGACTGGCCGCGGGCCTCGCGCGTGCGTCGCGGTTTGCCAAGGCCGGCGCCAACAACGAACAAGCCCTGACCGGCGTGTACCTTGCCGATGCGGTGGCGCGCGGGGCGCAGGCGTTCGTGGGCTTCGTCTCACAAACGCTGCAGCCGCACGCGCGCGGCTTTAAGTTGACGTTTCAGATCGAAGGGGTTGGCCGTGAACGCTACGACGCGCCTGCGCTTTACGTCACGGCGACGGATGTTGTGGTGGCCGAAGGCAGCGCCAGCGGTGCGTGGCTGAAAAGCACGGGCATGAACGCCTCGGGCGGTGTCAGCTGCTTGATGGCGGATACAGGCGCGGCAGGCGTCACCGATGATCAGGGCCGCGTGTTCTTGGGCACCGGCATTGATGTGCACGCTCATCTGTTGGTCGCTGGGCGAGCGCTGTGTGCGCCCGAACTGGGCGTGTGTCCCACGCTCACGATGGCTGGGATCGCAGAGCGGCAAGCGGCGCTGTGGCTGGCCAGCCTTGGCAAGCCCATACATGTAGAAGACGGCCCGTTGCCCGCGCCAGCCCCACCCGTGGCGGCGGGCCTTCGCTTCACCGAAGCCATGACGGGATACGTCTCAGATCAGGCAAAGGCCGCGGGCACATACGACGCGGGTTTTCGGCTCGGCAAACAACACGGCTCGCCACTTGTATTCGTGTTGACGTTGGCCACAGACAACGTGGACGCCATGGGCCGCGATCCGCAACACCCTGCGCGATCGGTGGGAACCGTTGTGGCGCCGGCTTTGGATCCAAACCCACTGCTTGTGGCGGGAGGTGACTTCAACTTGTTCGTGGATCAAGCGGATGGTTCGCGCCGCATGAAGTACCGCATGCAGTTGTTGGCAGACAGCGGCCGCGTGTTTTTCTTCGATGGCTTCAAGGTGATCCGCGACGATCCCGGCGTTGATGTGTGGCCAGACACAACAACGTTGTACATCACCGTTTACGACGGCCCCAACGATGCCGCCCCCGTGTGGGGCCACGGCATCTTGCATATCTTGCCGAAAGACTTCGCCAGCCAGTTGCTGACCTTCCAGGTGACCAACGCTCGCAACAAATGGCAGCAGGTGCGCGCACAAACCGGTTTTTACCGCTTGTTCTTGGGCACTCTATTCGAAACCTACGCTGGCATGGCTGCGTTTTTACCCGACGTACGCAAACCCGGTGGCGTGTTCAAAATGATGGCCGCCAAACTTGGCTGGTTCGTGCTTTTCATTGTGGCGGTGATGCTGTGGATCTGGCCTTGGCGTCCCTCGATCTTGCGCAACCAACCGTTTCTTTCGCCAGGGCGCGCCTTGGCCGGCAACGCTGTGGCTGGTGACGTTGAGAAGCTGCAGCTCTTCCCGCAACTCTTGACGGGTTTGCGAGCCGCTACGGGCGAAGCCACGGTGACCCAAGAAACGTACCACTGCTCATGGGTGCCCGATAACATCGTGCAAACACATGGGGCCTTGGGCCACATCCCCTTTCACCCCAAAGACATCTCTGTGTTGTCTGAGCTTGCCATCAAGCGGGGGTTCGTGAACCTCACTCGCATTCGAGATGGCGCCGGCCGCGTGATCGGCATCGGCAGCCAGGTGGAGACCGTGATTCTCACGAAGGGCGCGGTCACAAGGACGGCCATTGATGCATTCACTGACTGGTCGTTGACGTTTCCCGGCCGCGGAACCTTGTTTTTGGGGCAAGTGGAGGGTGGCCCCGATCTGGCGGAGTTGCAAAATGAGGTCGCAAAAACGGGGCAAGCGTGGCGCGGTCAGCGCGAGATCAACCACACACTCGGACCCTTATCGGGAAGCCGCGGCATCATCCATGGCGGCACGGGTGCGTTTGCCGACGTCGTGGGCGCGTTCCGCGAGTTCAATATCTTAAAAGAAGTGCCACCGCACACCGACATCGTTGCGGACTCACGTTATGAGTTGGCGTTGGTGCACGCAAAGGCCACTGACGTTAGCGGTCCGCCGCAAGCGCAACAGTTGGGACTTCCCCCACGTTGCAGGCGGCGCCTCAACCGCGAGCTGGCGTGGCGTTTGGTCAAGCGCACCTTCGTGGTGAACATGAACCACGACGTTGTGTACAGCACAGGTGGCAGCCGTACGGGCGTTGCGCCCTATCCACGAAGCCTTGGACCATTGACCGATCCGGCGCTGGCCGACGTGCGGGTGTTCTTGGGCAAGCTGCGCGACGAACATGGCGAGGTCACTGGCATGGCGGGCGCTTCGATGGCGCCCGACGATAAAGCACAACCGGGGGCGCAATGGACGCTCACCATCGCGGGGGCGGGCACGCTGCATGTGGTGCCCGATGAGGCGGGTGCGGCGTTGCCACAACAAGAGGGATACTTCGGCAAGCGCCGTGGCCTCATCGTTGACGGAACCGGTCAGTTCGCGAATGCCACCGGCGTGCTGCACGAGGCGTGGCCAAGCGGAACGACAGGCCAGCTCGTGTTCGACCTGACGCTGGTGATGAATTAGCTGTCATTCTCAACTTACCAGGCGACGGCTCTCACTTCGCCGCTGGGTTCATCACTGGCGATGTTATGCAACTCACTTCAAATCAACGTCTTCTTCGTCGCGTCCGAAGATGTCGTCGCGGTAGAGCACGAACGTGGCCAGCGATATCAAAGCCAACGCCCCGCCCGAGATAAGCGATACGTTGGCGTAGGTGGCAAAATCCTTGCGTTCGTTGAAGTCGGATTGGGCATCCGCCCGTGTGTTGCCTGAAGTGTTCGTTTGTGACAACACACCAAAGAAGCCGCCCGCGGCCAACGCCGCAACGCCCATCACACCAGTGGTGTAGGCCACGCGGCCGGGACGGCGGCTGCGCAACGGCAGATTGTTCTCCGTCAAGTTGATGCCAAGATCTTGGCCCGGCATCACTTCCACTTTGGAAACCCACGAAAACCGGTTGTCCGCTTCCACGCGCACTTTGTGAGCGCCCGGCAGCAGGGTCCCCGAGATGAGTGGTGTGACGCCGAGGTAAGCGTTATCGATCGACACGCGCGCGCCCGCGGGCACGCTTTTGACTTCCACGCGTCCAGGTTCGACGCGCGGTTTGAACAGTTCGGAAATGCCCTGCTCCACGGCCTTGATCAGCAAGCCGACATCGCCTTCGATCAAACGAAACACACGGTTTTCAACTTGCCCTGATTCAACGTTGTTCAGCGCCAAACTGAACAAGAATTGTTTGCCACGTGTGCCCACGCTGCCCGAGACGATGCGCCGCACGCCCAACGACACGGCGGCGCGCGAAAGGCACGAAAGGCTTTCAAGGCACGCCTGCCCACGCAGCTCAGAATCCACCCCCAAACGCGATTGAAACTCTTCTTTGCCGGCCAGCTCAAACGAGCCCTGGCGCGCAATGTACGCGATCACAACTTCGGTGACGTTTTCGGCCAGATCTGCATTGGCCTCGGACGTTCCCAACACAAGCACGGCCAATTTTTCGTTTGCTCGGGCAGCACCGACGCCACAAAGAAGGCAGGCTACGATGCACACGGAAAATAAAATCTTGCGCATAATACCCCCCCTTAGTACCCAGGAACCTCTGCACACTTGCCGTTAAGGCAGTCTTTGGATTCACATTGCTGGTTGGTCACGCACGCCGCCGGCGCTTTTAAGGCCGGCCGACAGATGTTTGCGGTCACATCGCAGAAGCCATCCTTGGCAAAGCGTTGCTTTAGGCAATCAGAATCGTCTTTGCACAAAGTGGAGCAGGCACCGACAGTCGCGTTCGGTCCCCGCATGCAACGTAGGCCGCCCACGCAGTTGATGTCGTCAACGCACGGAATGCCCAGCTCACCAGGGAAACATACGTTGGGCGCCCCTTGATCGGCGTAGGGCTTAAGTTGCGGCAAGCACATGTGATTGACGCCGCCGTAAGAGGGGCACGTGAAGCCTTCGCACGGAAACAAACATAAGCCTTGACCGCTGGCCAGCTGAGTAAAGCGTGAACACACCTCGTTCGGATGACAGTCTGTGTCCTTGTCGCAAAAAGCACCGCGAAACGCCCGCGGCCCCGCGCACACCTTCTGGGGGTTGCAGAAAAACGTGCCTTGATCGCCGTCGAATTTCGCGCAGTCGTTGTCATCTTGGCACGACACCGAGCACATCCGAAAGCCCGCGCCCGTTTCGACGCAGCTGCCAAACAAGCAATCCATGTTGGTTTCGCAGCGCAGGCCCATTAGCCCCGGCACGCAGACGTTCGGCACCGATGAACTATAAAGACGGCGGTAACAAAAATAGTTGGGCGGGCAGTTGTTGTTGGAATCACATTGCGGAACGCAAATGTCGGAAGGCTTCGATTCTTTCGGAAACACGTTCCTTAGGCACACTTCACCAGGCGAACAGGCCGTGCCATCGCCGCGGCAACCCGTTTGCAAACAGTAAGTGTGATCCGAAACCAAAGGGGACGCAGGGTATGTGCTTTTGAGAAGCTCACCCATACAAACGTTGCGCACGGGATCGCGGCAGTCGCTGTTGGCCTGGCATGTGCTGATCGTCATGCACACGCCTTCGTCCTTCAACAGATCCGTGCGCAGGCATGAAAGCTGTGGGTTGCCGCAAGAGTCCGGCACAGCGGGGTTGCACTTCTTGAGAGCCGCGCCCGACAACCGTTGGGCAGAAACAGGCCCCGCCGGAATGCACGCGATAGAGGCGTTGCCATCGACGGGCACCACCGCTCGATCGCAAGAGATGGAGCAAAAATTCGGCCCGCCCAACTGTTGCGCGCCCACGCACACCATGGGCTGACCTTCGACGTCAGTGCCACACGCGGGATCTTTGGCGCTGGGGTTGCACGAATAAATGCGCTGCTGAAACTTCTCTTCGTCAACCTGGCAGGACGCGCTGAGGGCAAAACAGAAGCCAAACAACGCCGCCGCAGAAAAACGGTGGATGGGGCGTCTCATAATGTGGTGCCTTTACTTAACGATGCTCTTGATGAAGGCGGCATCAGGTGCAGACGGAGCCAGCTCAAGATATTTCCGGTAATTCTCATTCGCTCGCGCAGGATCGCCCGCGCGCATATAGCACTTGCCCAAAAATCGATAGACCTCAGGGGATTTCGGCTCTTGTTTACGGGCGTCTTCACCGCGTGCACATGCTTCGGCGTATTGGCCCTTGCCCATAAGCTTTTGTGCTTCTTTAAGCGGCGGCTCGGCCGCGGGGGCTGCGGCCACCACGACAGGTGCGGGCACCGGCGCTGGGGCCTGAACGTTGGCCACGGGGGCGGGCACGGGCGCTGCCACTTTCGCTGCGGGACCCTTGCCCACCGAGGAGGTGTGGGTCAGCTTAGGGCGTGCACGGTGCAATTGCTGCCGTTCGACAGGTGAAAGAGCCGTCACGGCGGGTGGCACGGCTTCCGCTTGCGGCGGTTTGGCCTCAGCCGCCGGAGTCGGCAAAGGCGGAGGCAAAGGGGCAGGCGCCGCTGCCGGCACAACCGCGACCGGAGCGACGGGCGGGGCCGCAGGCGGCGCAGCCACGTTGCCGGTGCGCATCGCCGGTACCAAGATGGCGGCACCCGCAGCCAGCAGGCCAGCCGCACCCAACAACAAAGTCCACTTCGGCGCCCGCTTGGATGCGGACAACCGATCGACCGTGCTTGGAAAGGCAGGCGTCACCGGCGAGACAGCACCCGTCAGCGACGATGAAGAAGGTGCCATCATGTGGCTGATCTTCGCGCCCGAGGAACGTGGCCCCGTACCCAACGCAGGCACATAGGCCAAGAATTCCGAAACTGAATCGCGCAAAGCCTCGCGGAACGCGGCCGCCGTTTGCGGGCGTTTGTTCGGATCTTTTTCCATCGCCTGCAGCACCAGCTGCTCAAGCTTGGCCGGGATGTCTAAACCCACGTGACGTAGCGTGGGCGGCTGGGGCATCTCGCTCAAATGCATGCTGAGCAAAGCCACGGGCGACGTTGACTTAAACGGCACCTCGCGCGTGAGCATTTGATAAAGCAACACGCCTGCGGCGTACAAATCCGAACGGCCATCAAGCCGATCACCGCGCGCCTGCTCGGGGCTCATGTATTCGGGCGTGCCGCAAATGAAGCCCTTCATCGTAAGGCCCTCGGCCCAAGATGACTGCGCGCCATCGGCTTTGGCGATGCCGAAGTCGCACACCTTCACGAAATCCGGATCACCACGCCGCGTGACCAACATAACGTTCGCCGGTTTAAGATCGCGGTGAACAATGCCGTGTTCATGCGCCTCTTCAAGAGCAGCGAGCACTTGATCGAAGATGTGCACAGTGCGCTCAAGCGACACGGGCCAATCTCGTTCAAGCAGTTGGCTCAGATCGACGCCTGCCAAAAACTCCATGGCGATGAACAACAAATCGCCGTCGCGACCAAAGTCGATGATCTGAATGCAATTCGGGTGATTTAACGACGAAGCGTTTTTTGCTTCGAGCTCGAATCGCTTGCGTAGCGTCTCGTCGATCATCAACTCGCGTCTGAGCAGTTTGATGGCGACGTCTTTTTGCAGCGACAATTGGGTCGCACGATAAACGTCGCCCATCGCGCCCGCCCCAATGAGGCTGTTGATTCGGAAATTGCCCGCGATGGTGCGACCGATCATCGCAGCCGTTCGCTCGTGGGACGCAGAAAGGCGTTCGTCGGTCGACGGGGGATTCGGGGCATCGGGGTCATAAGCCATCGTGGGCACGGGTGCCGCTGCATGATACCCCAGGCCGGCATCAATCTGCCACACTGCGCGCCTGGCCAGTCTAAGCGGTTCTCACATACACGTGCATAAGCACACTCAGTATCCACGGCCGAGTTAGCGGCAAAATCTTCCCCAAGAATTTTGTGCCACACCCGGTTTGGTCTATCGCCCTATGTCGCTTGCGGACGCGAAAGTCAATCCAGCGGCAACGGCAAAGCGCCCGGCGTGGCAGGCAAGAACAGCCGGCCCGGCGTGGACAACAACCAGTCAGGGAGCAACCACATGCGCCCATCCGCGTCTTGCACCGGCAAAGACTGCACATCCACCGCTTGCGAGCCGCCCGTGCTTGGGCTCCACACGGCCGTCACGGTCTCACCTGGCAACGGCAAACCCACCCTGTGCCGAGAGCCCATCGAGGGCGGCCCGTGCAGCGGCACCCACACACTGGTCATAGGCTCGCGTGACACAGCAACCACCGAAAGGGCTTGGCCACCCTCGCTCGCGAAGGAACGCAGCCGGCTGGAAACCTTGCTGTATGAGTAGTCGCTGATCCAGTGATCGGGGCAATAGCCCATAAAATCGCCAACGACCCCCGGATCGCGCAGCCTGCGCTGGCGTTCGTCATAACCCCACACCCCGATCAAACCATTCTCGTATGGAAACAGCGGGTCCACCGCATCGCTGGTGTTGCAGGGCGCGTGTTTAAGACCAAGGGTGTGGCCAAGCTCGTGGATCAACGTGCGGATCGATTCCTCACCCGTGAACCCCACGGCAACACCGGCACGCAGATTGGGATCGTCAGTCATATTGCCAAACGCCAACCCGGCTGTGCAGCTGCCCTGGCAATAGCTGGCAAGCGACTCTGCTGGCGCCACCAATCCCAGGTAATGCACGTTCTTGGCTGCGTTGTCCGTGGCGCGCAGGGCCCGGATCGTGTCTAAAAACATA
The DNA here is from genome assembly GCA_033763315.1 of Deltaproteobacteria bacterium. Taxonomy (GTDB): domain Bacteria; phylum Myxococcota_A; class Polyangia; order Fen-1088; family Fen-1088; genus JAGTJU01. The sequence goes on along the minus strand of JANRKS010000029.1, from coordinate 73,373 downwards.
GGAAAGCTCTGCGCATCCAGCGTGGCGTTTGTGTCGATGGGGGCACGCACCGATATTTGCACATCACGCAGCGGCAACATGGCAAGTATGGCCGCTTTGATGCGATCCAGCTGTTGTTGGGAAGTGTCCGGCAAACGGCCGCTACCGTCAGCACCATATCGCATAGGCACAAGCACCATCTGCAACACAGGCACGTTCACAGTTCCCAGAGGTAGGGGGCCTTGCCGCGGCACCGTGCGCGATTTTTCAAAGCGACGACAATCAACGCCAAGGTCAAGTTGAACCTGGTAGTTCGTTTGATCCGTGATGGCGCTGCCTTCGATGGAAAAATTGAACGTGCTCGCGCCATCCGCATCGTCGGAAGCGCCGGCCATCAGTTTTTCCGTTTCGTAAATACGAATCGAACCGCCCGGCTCGGTGAGAATCAAGCGCGCTTTCGATAACCGGTTGGGCCAAAATGGCCCAGGCGCAACGAACACGCGAAACAAAGTGGCGCGACCAGCCACAAGGGCCGGCCCCCCTTCAACAATCTGACCGCCCAACCACAGGCTGGACTTCACCGACTGAAACGCGGCCACTTCCGTGATTGCTAAGTCACACGCGGGCGTGGGCGCGCCTTCCGTGGCCGCTTGATCAGCGCGAAAGCGCAGCCCTGGGGAAGAGGCGTCTGGCGCAAGTGCTGCCGCACCGCCATCGTTTTGCCGCGCGGACAGCCCCTGCCCTTCTTGCCCGGGCGGGTCGGTCACCAACCCTGTACAAGCCGACAAGGCCGCCGTACAAAGCAAGGTTGCGAAGGTTGGTGCGCGCATGAATCCGCCGCTTTGGCCGTGGACCGTGGGAAGGTTACTGAGCTTTAAACGTGCTGCCCACCATAAGTGAGCAACGCAAAAGCAGCTCGCGCAGGGCGACCGCCTGCGTCGCCACAGCAAAAGCCAACCATTGCAGGCGGTTAGTTATCGCCGTGCGGAAAATAGGTATCGCTGTATGTAAATTCGGGCGCGCGGTCAAATGTAAGGGCGCCGAACAAATTAACGCCCACAGCAAACACCACCATCGCTTTCCACCACGTTTGCAAGCGCGCGTTGCCGACAGCCAAAAGCATGATGAGAAGCACCATGTAGTCCAAACTGAAGCGATACCCAAACTGCACGAAACCCGAGTTTTGATAAAGCAGTGAAGGCAAGGCCACCGCAAGCACTGTGAGCCACAAACCGGGCGCCAGCGGCGAACCGCGACGCGGGCGCAACAGCAGCCACAAGAAGGGCGACGTGATCAGCAGCGACATGCCGTGCTGGCTGACTTGAACAAACGGGGCTTTCGCCAAGATACGCGGCATCAACACCAACGCCGTGGCCAAGTTCCGCGACATGAAGTGATAGTTGAAAAGGCCCCAACGCTGAATGCGGCCTTGCCACGTGATGTTTAAGAACTTGTGGCCGAACTCAGAAAGTTTCTCGAAGCGCAAATAGTTATGCAGCAAAAGCAACGCCACGATCAACAAGGCGGGCAATGCGGCCTTGGCGCACACCTTCACGAGCGATAATGGGATCTTTTTGGTGCGCCACAAATGCGCCCAGCCGCCATGCGCGCGGACCGCTTCCCAAACAAAGAACACGAACGCAAAACCAAGCGGCGTGCGGGTGGCGAAGCCCAAGCCCAAGCACAAACCTGCCAGATACGGCCGCCGCGCGTCGAGGCTGGCCCACGCATAGCCAATCACTAAAGTGGTGGCCAGAACGTGCGCTGTGTACCAGACCTGCCCTATGACCGACGAAAAGAAATATACAGAGCCCAAGCCCATCGCAACTGTGAGCCACAGATCCTGCAACGGCGTTCGCTCTGAATAATTGCGCCGGCGCAAAGTGCCCAGCAAAAGATACAACAGCGCTGGATTGAGCCCCGCCCACAACGCTGTGAACACGACGTCATTGGCGGCCACGCCGGCCACCGCCACAACGGGCAGCATCAGCAGTGCCGGAAAGGGCGGAAACGAGACATAACGAATGTAGCTGCGGCCCGCGATCTCGTCGGGCATGATCGTCATCGGCTTGCCGTGCAGAGGCACGAACCGATCTGGGTTGCCACCCCCTGTGAACATGCCTTTCATAACGCGGCCATCGCGCAAGGTGATCACATCCACCTTCGCCCAATCGTTTTCATTGGGAGGGCTCACCACAAGCTCAAGATGGCCATGCAACCAGCTATGTGCGAGGTACGCGAAGTGGTTGTAAGGCGACGCGTGCCGCAGCCGCGTGCCCGAAGCCGCGAGATAACAGGCGGTGAACAGCACGTACAACATCACGAAGGCCCGCCAGCCACGCAGCCAACGTGACGAAGAGGCAGCCGCTGCCGCCACTTGAAGCGGTTCATCGGCGGCGGTCATCGTGTCGTTCGGGCTCGTCGAAGTCATGGCGCTCCGGGGCGGCGGTAGCCGGTGACCAATGGCACGCCCTCACGCGTGCGCACAAACACGGGCGTGGCCGTGCCATAACTTTCCCAGAACACGCCTTCGTATAGATTCATGTGTCGCTCGTGAACGATGATGCCCAGATCTGATCGCATGATGGCCTCTTCACCCACCCCCGTGTTGCCCATGCCGGGGGGCAAGCGGCCGTCGCGCACGTACATGTTTAGCGAATCGCCAAGCACATCGTGCCAATACGTGTTGCGGTTGGCGGGCCGGTGCTCTGCCATCCACGCCAGTTTCGGCAACACGGAATAACCCCAAAACTGGCGGTTCATCCCTAAAGAGGCGCCGCCCGCGAAGCCACCGGCAAGCCAGTTGTAATGGCTCAAGCCATCGGGATGCGATCGCTGCGTTTCAGCCAACGCCGGCAAGCAGCACACAAGCACCACACCCGCGGGTGCGAGCGGCACCAGACGCGGCCAACCGCGCGCGCGTGCGATGAGAGCCATGCGATCATAAAGCCATACCAAACCGATGGCAGCGACGATCGCCACATACGGATAGGCGGTCATGTAGTGTTTGACACCACCAAAAATGGGCGACGCGGGCACGGCCAACACACTCATCGGCCCCAAGATCTGAAAGAAAAAAAAGCCACCCAGCGCGCGATCCACGTCTTGCCCAGGCCGCAACCATGAAGCCTCGTGCGGTTGCGGGATGACCTCCGGATCCAACGTTAGACGCTGCCCCGCCATGTCGTCACCCGCGCCTTCCGTTTGGCGCTTGCGCCGGCGCAACAACACAGCCGCGCCAAAACCCGCCACCAGCATCGTGGTCACGGGCATCGTCAGCGCCGTGGAGACAAACGGAAACGTTGAGCGCAGGAGTTGAAGATCAAGATCGGTGGGCGGGTTGTTCCAGTTGTGGCCGAGATACTCGAAGTTATAGTGCTCGTGCTGCAGGTGGCGCAGAACGTACGTGCGCGCCCGCTGCGCCGGGCTTGGCCACAACCACGGCCAGTGCGCAAAGAACAGCGGCGGCCCCAGAACCAACATCGACACGAACACCAAAGGCACGGGCGGCAGGCGCAAACGGAGGATGTCTTTGCGGCGCATCCAAAGATAGTGCGCCACCAAGAAGAACGGCATCAGCCACGCGTTGTGTTTGATGCCCAACGCGAGGCCAAACAAAACACCGCCCGCCAGCGCCCAACCGGGGTTTCGCAACGAACGCCAGTAGGCGTACCCCACAGCCACGGCCATCGTGGTGATGGGCGCGTCGAAACAGGCGATCGGTGCATGGAAGAAATAGTGGGGCTGCGCGATCGTCAATACGGAAGCGCCGACGGCCGCCACAAGCGGCACGAACTCGCATGCAAAACAAAACACCAACGCCGCCAAAAGCCCCGCGAACAAGATGGCTGGCAAGCGAAACGCCGTTGACGGTCGCTTGAACAGCGGGAACGTGCCTTTGGGTTGACCAGGCGGCACGGGATGCAAGCCTGCGCCATTGGGATCTTCGGCTGCATGAAACAAACGCCATGAAACGCCGAACAACACCTTCATGATCACGGGGTGATCTGGCGCGTTGTCGGTCCAATAGCGATCGATGGTGGCCGGCGCAAACGAGGCGCCCGTGTGCCCCGCTTCAAAGTTGTCGGCCAGTTCGGCAAACCAACCCCAGTAGTGTTCGCCGGCGCGCATGTATTGAGCTTCATCGCGCCCGATCCCTTGCGCGCCTTCGGTGCACAGCAGCCACGTGATTGTGCCCAACGCCAAGGCTATTGTGATCAGCCAGCGTTGCGTGCGCGAGGCGTGGCGACCAGCGCGGCCCACAATTGCATCCGAAACTTTCATTCGCGCGCCTCAGCGGCAAAACCAAGGTGCCGGGAGAAGGCATTGTCTGACGTGATCTCGAAGCGCACCACTTGGCGTTGGCCCGCAAACGCGGCCGTGGGCAGATCCACGGGTTGCCACGGCGACCGGTTGTCCACGGTGAGGTGCGCGATGGATCGTCCACCGATGAGCACGTTCAAGGTCACGTGGCCGCTGCCCGCTTTGCGCAACCAAACATGGTGAAGACCCACGCCCACGGTGAGCGTCCGCCCCAATGGCACATCGTCAAACTCGACCACCACAGCGGCGCCCGCCACCGGTTGCGTGTAAAGCGCGCGGTGCAAACCAAAATCGAATTCAAGCACGGCGGGCTTCACCCAATTGAACGCGATGTCTGGGCACTGGATCCGATCAGGCAAAGCGGCACACGCGACCACGCCCGCGGGACTTTGTCGGCTCACCCGCGCCTGCCGCCATTGCTCTACAAAATCGTATTTAAGCTTCGCTGGCTCACGCTCCACGCGCCGCACAGTGAGGTTGCCAAAGCGGGCGCGGTAACGTTCTGTGCCTTGCGCCTCGGGTGTGGTGGCGCCCTTTTGAGAGATCTCCCACACGCGTGCATAACGGGCGTCATCCAGGCGCGTGGCCATCGCGATGGGCACCAACGATCCCAAATGCATGCGCATCACCGGATCGGCCCAAGCTGGTGCCGCCACAATGAGATCGCCTTCGGCAAACTGTGCCCGCACAGCCGCGGCGGCGGCATTCCAATCCGCATCGGTGGGTGCACGCGAGGGCGCCAGCACGGCTTGAGCTGTCTCAAGCAGAGCCAACACAAGCACCACAGCCCCCGCCACGCCAGGCAGGTGTTTTTTAAGCGCGTTTCGGTCCAACACAGGCGCGGGCAGACTAGCCGATTCCGCACCGCATGGAAGCGCAAGCTGCATTTAGCGTGCTGACATCAAAACGATTCGAGTCTGGCGGGCGCGAACGCAGCGAGGCGGGCACGCACGCAACGCAACGTGTCAGCCGACGACGACACGTCAAAATGCAAGCGGCGCGCGGGATCGCCTTCAAGGCACGTGCCCTGGTAACAACGCCCTCGCCCCAGATCGCGAGGCGAAACTGCACGCGGCTTACAGGCGAAGACGAGCGGCCGTTACGTTATGCTTTTTCTCATGTCACGAACCATTGTTGCTTTTTGCATGTTAGCGATTGGCCTCGGCGCTTGCTCCTCGGGTGATGGGAGCTTTCGCGGACGATCCGATGGGAATGACGGCACCCCAGATGCCGCTGTGGTGACGCTTCCGGATGCCTCGCCGCTTGACCTTGATGCACGCGGCGACGCGGGTGCAGCGACCGATGCTGACACAGACGCAAACTTCACCACGGCCTTCTTTTTAGACTGGACGATTGAAGACGTGGGGCCGCCCATTAATGACGTTGTGCTTTGCGAAGAGGCCGGCACCAACACTTTGGCTGTCGCGGCCACCAACACCAGCACGGGCTTCCGCAAGGATTTTTTGTTCCCCTGCAGCGCTCAAAAGGGCGTGCAGCTGCCGTTGCCGCCTGGCCCCTACTCACTTGCTGTGCGTCTGTTGCGTGGTGACAACGTGGAGGTCAGTTCGATCGTGATTCCACTTTCGCTGGCGCCCACAGGCGTCACAGACATCGGCGGCATCGTGTTTGAGATCCAATCATTCTCCGCGCGTTGGTCGATCGCCCGCGCAGCTGCACCCAACACGCCTGTCACATGTGCTTCGGTCGGCGCCACAGCCGTTGAACTGACAGCCACCACAAAGGATTTGCCCCCCTTCGTTTTTCGCTTTGCATGCGTGGATGGCACGGGCCTCACACAAGCCGTACCGGATGGCGACTATGCTTTGCAGTATCGGCTTTTGAATGCGGCGGGCGCCGCCCTCTCGCAGCTGAACCCTGCGAATTACTCAACCCCGGTGGGCACACCAGCAGTGCTGGCGCCTGTCACATTCACAGTCAACTAGGCCGGTCCGCGGAGTTGTTCGGCCGGCACCACCGCGTCGGTGCGCTGCAAGCGCCAGAAGCTGACGCGCAAGCGGCCAAACCATGCCTCATCGAACGTTGCGGACTCGGCGGTGGCCAACGCTGCATGAGCGGCCTCGGTGAGCAACACCTGCCCCGCCAACGCCACATCCTCGCCCAGCTTCGATGCCAGATTCATCTCGTGGCCAAACATATCGCATTCATCGATCATCAACACTTCGCCAAAGCCGATGCCGATGGATACGTGAATGTCCCAGTCTTCGGGCAAAAAGCGATTGGCTTCCGCAAACGCGCCGTTGATGCCTCGCGCTCCTGCCACGGCTTGATCCACCGTGCGAAACACGCAGAACAGGTTGTCGGCTTCTTGTTTCACCAAGCGGCCTCCGTGGTTTTGCACCATCGGCACCGCGGTGGTCTGCATGCGGCGGATCATCGCCAAGTAGTGGGTGGTGCCGTAACGAGCCACCAAACGCGAGAAGCCCGACATATCCAGAACCAACACCGCGTGCGTCTGCGCAAACTCGGCGGCGATCACCGCATCGATGCTGGCGAGCCGCTCGGGGTGTTCGTTGCGTGCATCCAACAGGGCATCTAAACGAGCACGCCCAGGGCCATGCGCATGTGTTGCCATGCCTCAGCGTATCACGGCCTCAACGCGTCTTGAAAAGACACAGGCTTGTTGACGCCTTCCAGAGACGCCGCCGCCAGGGGACGTCCAGCGGCTGGCGCTATTGCAACGAAACGGCTTTGAGGCCGCCGTTGACGAATTTCACCAAGAGGCTTGCGCGTAACACGGTCTCGATGCGCCCGCGGCCCCACAGCGGATGCGAGATGATCTCGCCCGTCTTGTAGCGCTCTTTGGGGTCAAATTGCCGAATCGTACCGCTTTCGATGGCCGCGTTCACAAGATTGGCCAACGCGTTTTGTTCCACCGTTTTTTGTGTGGCCTTGGGTGGCGACACATATTCGCTCACCTGCTCCTGCGGCTCGTCCGACGCCACGGGCTCGGCCTTGCGGGCGGGCGTGGTGCGGTAGCCGTGGCGGTTGTTGCAGGCTTGGCAAATCACTTGCTTTGGCAGCTCGCCCACCATGGCCACGATGGTGTGGTCGGTAAGGCCCGCGCAAGGGCCACACCAGGCTTCCACTTCGCCGCCCACACGCAAACCGCGGCCTTTTTGCAGGGAATTCTCGGAACCCCATGACACGCCGGTGATGCGGCGTTCGCTGACACCCGAAGCGTTGGTGGGGTGCCTGTCAGGGGTGCTTCCAGCGATGTTGCCGATGCGGGGCAAGAGCGAGGCAGAGCGGCGGATGTCTTGCACGCGGCGGCCAAGGGTGCGGTCGATCTTCATCTTTTCGCCATCACTGAGCGTTTCGTAAAACGCCTTGAAACGGGCGGACAAAGCATCGGCGGCTAAGTGGGCGGCCGTCACCACCTCACGATCCTCAGCGCGCTCTTGGGCGGCATTGATCTGAAGGGCAACGTCTCGAACGGCTTGGGTCAACTCATCGACTTGGCTCGACATGGGTAAAACTGCACAGACAATTCCACGCCAAGGCGCTGGGCGCAATTCTTCTGATGACGACGCAGCGCATTTGTTTTGCGCCTAATGTGGGCAAGCGGGTAAAAGGGGCCGGCGGATTGCCCACGCTCGGTTCGAGGCACACAGCCTCTGGTGGCGACGTCGCGGGCGAACGATCGGGCGTCTTCACGTGCCTGGGTCCGCGGCATGAAGACGCCCTTCGATGTTCACATCACGGTGCGATCTGAACCTTGAGCGGATCGATCCAGGTCCGCTTATCGTTGCTGTAGTACAGATAAGCGCGCGACGCAGGGCCTGTGTAATTGCCAGGCACAGTGGCCACCAAGTCAAGCGGCACCTCTTTGACTTCGTTGGGCTTCATGTCGCGCAAGTACACGATCACCTCGCGTGGCCGGGTCTCAAAGAAGCCAATGACTTTGTTGTCCACCAACTCTTTGAGTTGCCAGTTCTGGAACGCCAGGCCTCCAGGCAGCCCGATGATCGCCATCGTCATGGGTTGACCCGAAGACGTCTTGTTCTTGATGGTGGCCACGACGCGCACCGTCTCGCCCATCTTCACGCTGGTCTTGGCAAGCTTGGTTTCCAGGTCCACCACTGTGGCGGGGTCCGATGCCGGCCGCGCCGAACGGAAGTCCACCGCCAGGCTGTAAGGCAAGTCGTTCTGACCATTGTGAATGATCTGAACCGCGTTGGTGCCCGCCGTAAGCGCGCTGCCCCAGCCTTGTAGAACAAGCGGCTCCTTACGGCCGGCCTCATACGATTGCGTGGCCACAACGCGGCCATTGACCATGACCTGCACTTGCCCAGAGGATGCCATCTGCTTCGAAGCCACTGTGTATGTGGTCAAGGCTTTAAGCGCCAACACAGTTGATTGCGTGGCGCCCCAATCGCCGTGTCCTTGCCGTGCGCCCACGAGATATTTGATGCCCATTTGCACTTCGCCAGCGAAAGCCTTCGTCTTCAGCAAGGCCAAGAGCGCCAACGATGTGGTTTCCACATCCAAGTTGTATCCGGTGCTGCGCGTGATGGAGTGATCGGCCCCTGTCCACTTGCCCGTGGTCTTGTCTTGCATTGAAACCAAGCGCGCTGCAGCCGCCATGCCTTCAGACTTGCGCTGGGGCACGTTCAACAGTGTGTTGGTGGCCAAGGCCAACAGATATGGATCACGCGTATCGCGTGCCACTTGGGCCTGGGCAGCGATTTCAGGCACAAGATCAAAGTATCCGGCCTCGGTAAACGCATAGACGATGTAAGCGTCGGTGATTTCAGGCTTGGCGCCACCGAAGCTATCAAGCGCCCGTGGGTTGCGGGCAAATCCGCCTTTGCCATCCCGTCGCGTCTTTAAATAGGCCACCGTGCGAGCCACCATGGGCTCGCTCACGCCGCCCCAAGCCTTCTGCATATCGGCGAACTCAAGCACGCCATACGCGCTCAAGGCTTCGTGCGCGGGCGCTTGGCCAAACCACTCATATCCCTTCTCACCCGTTTCAAAGCCCACGAGCTTCTGGTAGCCACGTTCGATCATTTGGTTCGTACGGTTAAGCAGATCGGGCGCCACAACGTTCTGCGTTTTCAGATACGACAACACCATCACGTTGGGATAATTGGTGCTGCTGGTTTGCTCGAAGCAGCCATAAGGCTCGCGGATCATGCCATCGAGGCCCGAAAGCAGCGTGGCCGTGGGGCTGGTGTAGATCGTTAGCTTTGCGTCCATGCTCCCAGGCAGTGCAGCGCCCGTGTCGAACGTGATCTGCGCCTGCCCTTTCACAGAGCCGCTGCGCGATACGGTTTGTGGAAACCCAAGCGGCACCACCGTCAACGTGCGCGAGAACTCATCCTTCAAGCCGCCCGCTTGCGCCGCGAACGACACTTTGCTTTCGCCAGGCTGGCCCTTGACCGTGACGCCATAAAATAGGCTGCTGCGAGCTCGCGCGCCAAGTTGCTTTGGCACGTCTGGGTTTTGTGTGACGTCGATAAGATCGCCAAAGCTTGACGTGAGCGTCACGGGCAACGCCTCGCTGCGTTCGTTGCTCAAGGTCAACGGCAGCAACATCTGATCGCCAGCGCTGACTTCCAAGGGCAACTTCACACTCATCGAGAACGGCAGGCTCGATTTGAAGACCTTCTCTGCGCGGCCGATCTGTGCCCCCCCAACGCCTTCAGCGAACACGCGGAATGAAGTTACGGCATCCGACAAATAGAAGGTGACAATGCCTTTGCCCTTGTTGTCGGTGCGTACGCGCGGCGCAAACGCGATCGTCTCGCGAAAATCGGTGCGCACACCGTCGAACGCCCCTGTGTACTTGGGCGCGGGAAATTCACGCACGGGTGCAAAGCCCATGGGCCGCGGGCGGCGGACAATCGCATTGTTCGCAACCGCTTCGTCCGCATCCAAGGCGGCGAGCTCGTCGTCCATAGCGCGGGCTCTCTTGCCGGCCACCCGGCCCCGCAAACCGCCCACCGCTTGGGCCGGCGCCTGATCCCTTGGCGCCTCGGCCTCTTCCTTCATCATGATCTTCTTCTTTTCGGGTGCCGCCACAGCACGGTCCGCGACATCGGCGCGCGCCACCGGTTTGGCTTGCGCCACGGGCGGAGCGGCCGGCATACGCATCGCCGCTGGTGCGCCGGGAGGTTGAGGCATGGCACCTTTCGGCATCGCGGGCGGCGGCGCGGGCAACGCCATCGCTGCTTCGGGCGGCAGCGCACCTTCGGCCATCTCCATGGCAGGGATGCCACGCCGAGGCATAGGCCGAGGCCGAGCGCCCCCGCCACCCATGCCAGACCCGATCGCACCCAAAGGCATCGAAGGTGGCGGCGGCGAAAACACAGGCTGCCACACGAAGTGACGCCACCCGCGCGTGCCCATCAACATATCCAACGCCGCAGGTGCCTTGGCTTCAGTGACATCGAAGAAGAACTTGGGCTCCTCCACCTTGCCGGGGATGTCCTGCTCAAACAACACGCGGCTCAACAAGTGCCCTGTCTTATCATCGGCGAAACTAACCACCGTATCGTCCACAACAGACAGCGCCACTTCGGCTGGCACAGGTTGGCCTTCACTGTCTTCTGTGCGCACCGTCAACGCCACCTGTTCCCGCGGGCTGTAGCTTTCGGCGTCGGGCTCAACCTTGACCACCAAGCCATTGCGTCGGTTGCGGAACACCACGCGTTCGGCCAGCGGGTTCTTGTTTTCATCAAACAAGGTCACACGCGCAATGCCTTGCGCTTTGGCCAGCGTTTTGGTCTTCGCTTTCAAATACACAACGGCTTGCCGTCCGGCTTTGACTTGAACGCGCGCGGCATCGAATAGGTTTTCACGCACAACCGCGGTCAAAAGCGCGTCTTTATCCGTTGAGCACATGACCCCCACGCGCAGCTCGGGCACCACGCCATCGTAGTCATCGAACGTACGCAGCACACAACCTTCGGGCTTCACGGCGGGCAAGGGGTAATGCAGATCGATGCCCACGGGCTGCGTGACTTCAACGTGGTACGTGCGGCCAGGCGCAGGAGTGAACGTGCCGCGGCCCAAACCGAAATGATGCGTCCGCAACAGCGCCGCCGTTTGGCCTTGATCGTCAACGATCTTGCCTTCCATGTCGGCAGGCTTGCCGAGCATCGTTTGTGCCTCGAAATAGATCCGGCTTTGCAGGCCTTCCACTAGATCGCCGCCCTCAGGGAACACAGAAAGCTGCAGCTTCTTCAACACGATTGGCACACGCTTGCTGATCGACTCGGTGATGCCGCCGTCTTGCACAAGCACAGTAAGCAGGCCATCGCCCTTATCAATGTTGTCGGGCAACTTGAACTTCACCACAGCGCCGCCTTGGCCATCGGTGGTGGCTTCAACGTTGGGCAAGTTGCGATCGTCCAGCATGATCACACCTTGCAGCTTCTTGCCCGCAAGCACTTCGCCGGTGGGCCGTTCCACCTTCACCGTTGCGCTCACTTCATCGCCCGGCCCGTAAGCCTTGCGCAAAAACTCGAGCTTTTTCTTCAGCCGAGGCGCTTCATAGGCACTCACCACCACGGGGCGCGTTTCGCTCACGCCATCGTCGGTGCGCACACGCAAAGAATACTCGCCGCCTTCAACGCCTTCGGGGATCACGAAATCGTTGGTGGCCATGCCCGCGTCTTGCTGCACGTACTTTTGCACCACAGTGGCGCCCTTGGGGCTTACCAACTCGTAGTGAATGCCGTTGGCGCCGCCACCCGAGAAGTCGCGTAGCTTGAGATCCCATGTTTTGATCCAAATGGTTTCGCCCGGCTGGTAAAGCGGCTTATCCACTTGCACATAAATGCGTTGGCTGTTTTTCCCCGCGAAGTGCGATTCGATCTTCGTGGCCACCTCGCCCACCAGCGGCGTTTCGGCGGCACGGCCGCTTTCAGGCGGCGCTTTCTCTGCGCCTTGCGGGGCCAACGCCTTGGCGGCGCCTGAACCTCCCGCGGGGCCTGAGGCTAATGCGCCGGCGGCCCCCTCCACAGAAGTTTGGTTCGTTTTGCAGGCACCCAAAGGTGCGGCCACCGTTCCCGAAAAAAAGCACAACAACGCGGTTCGTTTGAGCATCCAAGCCCTCCATCCTCGTAAACGCACGCCTTCACAAAAGGATCTAAGCGCGGCGCACATTTTCTGCGGATACCCATGATGCCCGAAGTTTGCGTTTCCGATAGGAGAGCGCCCACGTTTGGTGACGTGCAGCGGCCGCCGCCGGTTACCTTTGCCGACATGGGCACATCAAGGCGCACGTGGAATGCGTGGGCGAGGTCCTCAGCGTTTCAACCGTGACGGCTCATGCGCGCGATGAGACCCGCGAACGAAGGATAGCGCACCGCCAACTCGGGGCCTTGCGCCAACGCGAAGTCTTCGAATTCGAAACCTGGCGCGACGGTGCAGCCGAACAAACAATGCGAGACACCCGCCGGCAATGCGGTGCCAAACCAAGTGCCTGCGGGGATCACGATCTGTGGACGCTCACCTGCTTCGATGTTTGTACCAAGGCGCCTCACCTCGCCGCGACCGTCGGCAAACAACATCAACACGTCGAGTGGGCCGCCTTCGTAGAAATGAAAGATCTCGTCTGAGATCAGACGGTGCAGGTACGTGGCGCCGTGCTCGGCGTTGATGAGAAAATAGATCGCGGTGCTGGCGGCGCGTGTGCCGCCGTGAAGCTGGCTGTCAATGCGCTGTGGCGAGCGGTACGTCTCCGCGAAGAAGCCGCGTTCGGGATGTGGTTGCAGACCGAGTTTCTGAATCAATGTGGCGGCGCGGTCCATGGGCGTGAGAATACGCGGGGCCTACGTCAATGGCACCAGCGGGAGCGGCGCGTTGTTCCTATTTCGCGCGATACGAAGTGGGATCTTCTTGCCATGAGCGCCCATACCGTACCAGACTCGCGGCTATGAAGTTCGGCATATGTCATTCGTTGGTCGTTCCGGCCTCATCACGGCTTTTGTTTTCAACCATGGCCTTGGTTGCCTGCCTAAGCTGCACTTCTGGGGGCGACGGTGATGGCGATGAGGGCCGCGGTGGCAGCGGCGGTGAAGCTGAAGGCGGCGGCGGGGGCGAGGCTGGGGGCGGCGGCGGCGGGCAACAAAGTGCCCAAGGCGGCACCGGTGGCACCGCGGGCGCAGGGGGTGGTGCAGGAAGCGGCGTCGGTGGCGGCGGCGCTCCCGGGTCCGGGGGTGTGGCGGGCGCGGGTGGTTCCGGCGGTGCGGGCGGCGGCATGGCGGGCACGGGGGGTATGGTTTCGGCCGCAAGCTGCGCCCAAGCGGCCTGCCAAGGCTTCGAAACTGATCTTACGGCCGCTTGGTCAATTTCGGCCAGTGCCGGTACGGTCAAAGTGGTCAAGGATCAGGTCACGGCGTTGCGCGGCCCCGGAAGAGCGCTGCAAATTCATCTGCTCAAAACGACGTCCGAAGCGATGGCCAAAGGCTACATCACGTTAAAGACGGTGCCTGAAAGCGTGAAGACTGGCGGTGGCGATCTCTTCGCGCGCTTCTTCACTTACTTCTCAGCGCCACACGAATTTCGCCACTCGTTCATGTTCCGCGGCAACGGCGCGGTTAACGAAAGCAATGTGGAGTTCGGCGGCCAAGCAGGCAACAAGTGGATCCTCGCACCTCTTGGCAAGGTGTTTGACCCCGTGGGCGCGATCCCGGTGAAAAAATGGATCTGCGTGGAAGCACAATTCAAGAAGAGCACGGGCGAACTGAAGTTATTGGTGGACGGCCAGCAAGTGGCCACCGCCACAAACGCACCAGGCGAACCGCTCACCACCTACCGCTTCATCCAGTTTGGCATGTCGCTCTACCACGACCTGCCTGCCGACTTTGATATGTATCTCGACGATCTGGCGGTGGACGTCAAAGCCATCGGTTGCACGCCGTAAGAGCATCGGCACGTTCCCGTCAGGGATCGCGGCAACAAGCGACGTTCGCACCGCGCTGAAAACTAGACACGCTGGCCATACGCGCGTCACAATCGCGTCTCCGCTTAGGGCGTTCCGCGACGTTCAGAGTTGGGCGGAACACCGAGGGAGAGCTTCTATGGGTGATGGCCAGCAGAGCAACACACAGATCCCGGTGCCCGCGCTCAAGGTGGTGGCGGGCGAGCCGGCGGGGCACGTGTACGTTCTTCGCGGTCGTGAAATCCTCATCGGCCGCTCGGACGCGTGTGAAGTGGTTTTGAATCAAGAGCCTGTTTCGCGCATTCACGCGAAGATCACGCTTGGCTCCGTCATCGTGATGGTCAAGGACCTCGATTCAACCAATGGCACGTTCGTTGATGACATTAAGATCGAACAAATGGCCCTGGCTGATGGCAGCCGCGTGAAGATTGGCGCCACGGTTTTCCAATTCATCGCGAAATACGAGGCCCAAACGGATGACGCCTCATCCACGCAAGGCGCTTTGCCGACGCCAAGCGACGGCAGCCAAGACGCCGCCACCAAGGGCTAAGCGGTGCCCACTATTTCATGGCGTCAACCTCAGTCGCAATCGTCGCGCGCTCTTGTGTGAAGCTGGCATTCGAATAAGGGCGGCCCGCGCGGCTGTACCAATAGCCCGCGTTGGCCGCGTCACCTTCTTCTCTGTGCAAGGAAGCGTGCAGCCAACAAGCCACCGGATGCTCGAGCGCATCAATGAGCGCATGCGCACCTTGCCAATCGCCGGACGCCGCCAGCGCCAATGATTTTTGCAAAGTCGTCTTAATATTCATGGTGATACCTCCATCGCGTGGAAAGCCCCAAGCGACGCGGCGCCAGTATAGCGACGCACAGCCGTGCAGAAAGCGCAGGGATCACTGCTGCTTCGGGGAGAAACAAAAAAAGACGCCCTGGTTGTCGATCTGAAGTTACTTCGACCGACGTTCTTTATGAGACACGCCGACACACACCAGCAAGGAGCGAAACCATGCGCTTTATGATGTTGATGATCCCCAAAGTCTACGCAGGCCCCACCGATCCGAACTTCACCCCGCCCGTGGATGCGGTTGAAAAGATGACGAAATACAACGAGCAATTGGCGAAGGCAGGCGTTTTGATTTCACTTGACGGCCTGCACCCACCCGAGAAGGCCGCGCGCGTTCATTTTGATGGAGCCCGCCCGCGGGTGCAGGATGGCCCCTTCGCCGAAAGCAAAGAGATGCTTGGCGGCTATTGGATCATCCAGGCGAAGTCACGCGAAGAGGCGATCGAGTGGGCGCGGCGCGTACCAGCGGCGTCCGGCGACATAGTGGAGGTGCGGCAAGTCTTTGATATGGCCGACTTTCCACCCGATGTCCGCGCCGCTGCTGACAACGAAACCGTGAACGCGGCCATCGGCGTCGCGCACCTTTAAAGCCGCGCCGTCACGGTGCTGATCGTGGCATCATCCTCTGCAGGGTCATGATCAGCACAACGTCATCCACCTTTTATCGCCGTCCGTTGCCCGACGGGCTCATCCCCTTTGCGTCTGCGGAAGGCCGGCAACTGTTTCAAGAAGCGCTCACGGAAGGGGGAATGCAGGGGTGGTTCTCGTTGGCTGAACAATTCCACACCCAGTCAGACCCGGCCTTCTGTGGCCTCGGCTCGCTGGTGGTGGCGCTCAACGCATTGCAGATCGATCCTGGCCGCATCTGGAAGGGACCGTGGCGGTGGTATTCGGAAGAGCTGCTGGATTGTTGTTTGCCGCTTGAGGAGGTGCGTAGCAAGGGCGTGACTCTTGAAGAGCTTGCGTGCCTTGCCCGTTGCAACGGCGCCGAGGCGCGATCACAACACGCGGATGCCAACAACAACGAAGCGGCGTTACGAGAAACGATTGTGCGCGCGGCGTCTTCACCGCATGGTCCGATCGTCATCGCTGCATACACGCGCCGCGTGTTGGGGCAAACGGGCGATGGTCATTTTTCGCCTGTGGCGGGCTACCATCGGGGCCGCGATCTTGTGCTGGTTTTGGACGTGGCTCGCTTCAAATATCCACCCCACTGGATACCGCTGCCATTGCTTCACGAGGCGATGCAACCGATCGACCCAGCCAGCGGGCTCCCACGGGGGTGGCTCACCCTAAAACGCAATGAGCAAGCTTCGGCTTTGTTGTTCCGCATCGTCAGCAACGAAGACGCGCAGGCGCTGTCAGCATCGGTGTTCGACGGAGCAGAGTTCCCCGTGCACGCAACCGCCTCGGGCTTCGCGCAGGCGTTCAGCGAGCGCATGCGTCCGGCGGCAGCCCCGTGGCTCACACGCGCGCTGACCGGCCTGGCCACTTTGCCCGCCGAACACCTCGCAGCGGTGCAAGCCATGCGAGCACAGTTGCACGACTCACAAGCCTTTGCTTTGGTACGGCAAGCGGCGCCTTCTGTTGGCGATGAGGCCGTGGCGATGCTGCTGTTGGCGATGCCAGCAACGCTGTTGCGGGACTGGCACGCGCCAGAAGCCGTGTTGAAGTCGCTTGAGATGCATGAGCCATCTCAGGCCGCCTTGGCGGCCGAGGTCATAAGCTTGCGCTCACAGTTAGAGACGCTTTGCCAGTGGCGACTTCGACAAAGCGACGGCAGCTGCAACGCGAACGTGGGCAGCGCAAAGTGCTAGCCCGGCAACGCAGGCCCACGTTCGAAATGTCATGGATTGCTCGAGAGACCTTGCTCCAACTGGTCGAAGTTGTCCCAGTTGACCTTGTCGTTGTGTGAATGGGTGAACCCCAGCCGACGCTCGTGCGCCACCGTTTGGGCCGATCGGAACGCAATGACGTACGTGCGCCGCCAACGGTCAACCGAGTTGTTGCCGCCCGAGCCGTGCACGATCCACTCGTTGTGCAACGTAATGTCGCCACGCTTTACAGGCAGGTACAAGATCTCTTCTTCGGGCTTCAGATCAAGCACCTGTGCGTGGGCGTCTTCGCGCGTGGTGTTCTTGGTCTCTCCCACCTGCGCCAGATCCTGGGCCAACGGTCGATGCGCACGCAAGCCCGGCGCCTGGCTGCCAGGAATCACACGGAGGCAGCCGTTTTCAAGATCGGCGTCATCCAAAGCCAACGAGCACGTGACCGTCTTCGTGTCAGGCGAGCGCCTGGGCCAGTAACCCATGTCTTGGTGCCACGCGAACACAGCGGAACTCTTGGCGGGCTTCTTCGCTAAGAACTGATCGTAATCCAAAGTCATATCGTCGCCCAAAAGCGTCCTGGCAATGCTCTGAGCGCGCTGCTCAAAGACGTTGTTGGCAAACGCCGGCAGATAAACGCGCGGCAGCATCGCATTGATCAGCGTAAAGTCTTCAGGCTTGCGGTCCAAGGCGCCGCTCATGTCACAGAAGTCTTTGTCCATCCCTGGCACCTTGCCGCGCGCGAACGTATCGAACACGTCGTCTAACGCCCGAAGTTCCTGTTCGGTCACCACGCCACGCAGCACCAGGTAGCCGTTTTTCAGAAAGAACGTTTTCTCTTCGTCCGTCACTCGATAGGTTTCGCCTTTGCGGCGCGATTGGCCATCGTGAACTTCGCTTTGGAAAATGCGTTCGATGTGCTGGCTCATGGAAGAATCCTTTGTGAGGGGCCGCGTGAGAGACAGGTGGTTGAGCCACCGACCAATTCAAGATAGGCGCCGCGTTTGTCCCCGCCAATTGTGGCCAGCCACCCTCTAGTGGTATTTTTCCACCATCGCGCGCGCCGGTCGTTCACCAGGGAAGGGCCCCTTCGATGCCGGCCGGGGCCGTGCACTCACACGGAACGTTTATTTCCAACGCTGGCACGCGGACTTACACTGCGGTGCAAACATGATGGCAGCACCGGTCGCGTCCGCTTCGTCACGAGGCCTTGTCCTGACCTCATCGCCTTGGAGGCTGGTGAGCCCATGGGCACGGCCTTGGGTGTTCGCTGTTGTCGTCGGCATCTTGCAAGCGGTGGTGCTGTGGCCTGCCGTCAATCACGAGTTTGTTTTGGACGATGCCGTGTACATCACGGAGAACAGCGCGGTGACGCACGGAGCACCGTTGGCCAGCTACTTCACCAACCGCGCCACTGTCGCTTCCGACGTTGAGCTGCAATGGCAGTCGTACCGGCCCTTGAGGACGTTGGCCTTCCGCGCGGTCGTCGTCACCTTCGGTGCGCATGCCTGGGCCTTTCGCCTGATCAACTGGGCCTTATGGATCGTGTCTTTGGTGTTTTTGTTTCGATGGCTGCAGAGGCTGGCGGTGGGGCCGCGCGTGGCGCTGGCGATCGGAGCGTTGTTTGCACTGGCGCCCGTCCACGTCGAGGCACTCGTTTACTCCAGCGCCTTGGGCGACATGTTGTCGCTGGCCCTGCAGCTGGCCGCGATCGATGTCATCGTTGTTGGGTGGCTCGCGCCGTCGCCGCACACGGTTTGGCTGACACGCACAATCCTTGCGTGCTTGCTCTCAAGCAGTTCACTGCTGGTCAAAGAGTCCGCGGTGGTGACGCCGGCCCTCTTGTGCGCCTTTGCGGTGGAGCTTTGGAAAACACCACAGCTATCGAAGCTCAGAGTAGCGATCGATGTAGGCGTACAGGCTTTTGCCGTCGTTGGCTTTCTTGCCCTGCGCACGTTCGTCTTGTCAGCGGTGGGACACGCGCCAACCACCTTGCATTCAGTGACGGTGGCACTGGCGCGTCTGCCATGGCTGATGGCCAACTACCTGCGTGTGTGCATCGCGCCGCTTGGGCACGTGCCTTCTTATGTTGTAGCCACCCCAAGCGTGGGCCTCATCGTTGTCAGTTGGGTGGCAGCCGTCGCGCTACTGGTTGTCATCGTATGGAAAGCCGCAGGACCGTTGCGGTTCGGCATGCTGTGGTTTGGGCTTGGCTTGGGTCCGGTGTTGGGTTTGGTGCCGTTGGCAGCGGACATGGCCGATCGTTACGCGCTGTTGTCGTCTTTCGGATTGGCATGTGCCGCCACAGCTTTGGTTCACGCCATGGCGCGCACACGTGCCGGGCGGTGGACCTGGGTGGTGGGCTTGGCTCTGGGATTGCTTTACGTGGCAGGCAGCGCCATCGAACAAGCGGCGTGGGCCAGTGATTTGACGTTGTGGAGCAAGGCCATTGTGGTGGAGCCAAACGCGCCTCAGGCCTACCGCAACTTAGGACTCATTCGCATCAAACAAGGCCGCGGTGAGGAGGCGGCAAAACTTTTGCGCCAAGGGCTGGAGCTCGAACCTTCAGCGTGGCGCGTGCATTACTACCTGGCGATGGCGCTTGAATCGGTTGGCAAAATTGACGAAGCCCACGCCGAAGTGGTTATGGAACTTCGCCACAACCCCAACTTCGGGCGCGCGCACGCCTTACGTGGCGCGCTCGCTTTGTTGCGGGGCAACACGCGGGAGGCACGCGAGGCCTTGCGGCAGGCGCAACAGCACGAGCCTCACAACCCATCAACGTTGATTCTTGCCGTGGAGCTCGCCAACGTCGAAGGAGACCACACCACCGAAGAAACGGTCAGCAACCAGCTGTATGCGCGGGCGCCAGCGGATCCGCGGTTTGCCTATTTGAAAGCGCGAGCCCTTCTGGCCGCCAATCCCACCGAAGCCTTGCGGCTGTGCGATGGCTGCCTGCAGGTCGCGCCTCAACACCCGTTTTGCAGCGCTGTGCGCGGCCGCGCGTTGCTCAAGCTCGGGCGAACGGACGAAGCGCGCGATCTGTTGCAAGCCGCCGTTGAACAGCTCCCCACTCACACACGTGAAGCGGCGGCCGTGCGTGACGCCCTCCGCACGATTGAGCCTCGTTAGGAGGTGCCGCCTGCCGAGCCGCGTCGGTGGTATATTTTCACCATGAGCCCCTGGCCCCAAGATCACCTAGCGGTGCCGCTATCGTCCAAGCCGAAGCTTAAGCAAGTGGGGCTTAACGTTCATGGAGCGCGCCGGCACGAACGGTACGTTATGGACCGCACCTGGAGTTTGCATCTTTATCGTTGGGCGGGAGCTTTGCAGATCGGTGGCAAATCGTTCGCCATCTCGCCCGGCTGCGTGAGCGTGGAGCCACCCAACACGCCGCTCGTGTGGCGTTACGACACGGAACAATGTGTGCACTATTACGCGCACTTCTCCTTGCGCAACGTGGGGACCACGATGCCGCTGCCGATCATGCAGCAAGCCGGAACCGCGTTCGCGCCCCTGTGCGACGAGATGGAAAGCATCATCAAGCTGTTCACGTCTTATCCTTTGCGCGCCGAAGTGCGGCTATGGGATTTGCTGTTGGGCTTGGCCGCGGGGCAAAAGCGAGACAAACCTTCTGACACCGCCTTGCCTTTTGCCGTACAAACCGCTGTGGCGATCATTGAGAATGAGCTGCGCGCCTCGCCGCGCGTGGCGGAGATAGCCAAGCGCGTGGGCATATCTGCGAACCACCTCACACGCCTGTTCGATCAAACGTTCGGACACGGCGTGGCAGCGCACATCGCCAAGCGGCGTTTGGAAAAGGCGCAGCACCTGCTGCGTAAGTCCAAGTTGCCGATCAAAGCCATCGCTACGGAAGTGGGGCTGCCGGATCTGCAGCAGTTCAACAAATTCGTGCGCAAGGGCACGCAGCTTTCACCACGGCAGATCAGAGAAAAAGCGCACAAGGCGTAAAGACTGCGTAATTGAGCACGCGGCACCGTCGAGGGGCGGGCGCGTTAGAAAAGCAAGCCCACGCCTAGGCGTGCGTGCCCCCAAGGATCGAATCGCCTTTGCTCAAACGAGCGGCAGAACCAGGGGCTCTTGGCGCACACATCTCCGCTTGGTTTATTCATGAGCAAGCTGGGCCCAAGAGCGATCAGCACACACCATCCAGTTTCGCTTCGCAGTTGGTATGCCAGTTCGCCGAACGCGAAGTTCAACGCGCGATACCCACCACCCACGGCCAAGGCGGTGCCAAGGCCAAGAGCAACTGTGTGCTTCTGGTCCTGGGAGATCCACACGGCACCGCGGCCCGTGCCTGCCAGCACCAAGCCAAGTCCGCCACCATCGGCTTGGCGGTTCCCCACCCCAAAGGCAAGCGTCTCTTCCCATTCATAGCGCTGCCACAGCCGCCGTTGAAACGTGATGCCTGCAGCGAAAACGCCATCGCTTGAAGTGCCACGTTGGTTGACCACCATCGCATCGCTGCGCACAGCCCACTTGCGCACGGCTGTATCGACGTCCGCCCCTGCAAGCGGAATCGCGCTTCCAAAGGCGGCCACCACAGCGCTCGCGCTCAGTAAAGTTCGCACGCCGGGGCCATAGCGCGAACGTTGAGGTGCTGCCGCTGTTTTCGTCCCTACATTCCGGCGCGCCCCTGCTGGACCGATGGGCGATCCTTTTGCGGGTGATAATCGAACTGCACGGTCGTTGTATTGCTGCCGATTCCGATGCGAAGTCGCAACAAGGAAGCATTCTTGTATGGCGGAATGAAGATGTGGCCGGCGTGACGTTCACCTGCACGGATGACGGACTCTGCCATTGTGTACTGCAGGTTGCCGCCCAGGAACGCTTCCGGTGGCACCGTGGCAGGTGCATCGTGATACGAAGGGGCGTAGTTCACTTGAGTGGCTGCATTGGCGAACATGCGCAAGGGAACAAAGCAGTGGCTCCGCCCGTGATGACCAACCGTGCGGCTCGAACCGCCTGAAGAGGATTTGCCACCGTCCGACGATGCGGCCGCCGCGACGACGATGATGGCGAATACAAACAGAATCACCACCGCCGCCATCGCTGCTTCGTCCGCGTTGTCGGCTTCTTGCCGCTTTTGTTCCCGGGCCGCCAAGTGCGCCGCCGCCTGTTCCCGCGTGGGAACAGACGCGAACGGCGTGCATATGGGATCATTTGACTCGGGCGAGACCGGTTTTGCCGTGGTCCCTGCGGGCCTGCAGTAGGAGTATTCGATGTGCGAAGGGAAGAAATCAACAGCGTCTTCGCCTTGGTTCTCAATCGATAGCCACAGATCCAGCATGTCGTCCAGCGAGCCACGTGGTGATAAGGCCAACCGCTGGTCGCCAACGTTCCACCGCACCAGTTGATAGGCCGAAGTGGTCTCCACTTCCGCCCCAGCAGGTGGATGGAGCGCGAAGTGTATCTTGGTGACGGGGGGCGTGACCGAGCAGCCCGCGAAGCAGGCCGCCGTGATGCCACCAATCAGAAAGGTCAGCGCGTTACGAGTTCTTAAACCATTCATGTGACGTGTCCTGCCCATGGACGACGCCACCGCGGAAGAAATTCAGTGACCGTGAGCCGGGTCACGAGGCGCTAGCACCGTGGCTGCAACCTCAAGATGTGGTTCCCGACCAATCGCTCACTTGGCCGAAACCTCGTTCCGGCTTTGCGAACAAAAAACCCTGCAGCAGATCGCAGCCAAGCTCGGCAAGCTTGTCACGCTCCGCGCCCGTTTCGATTCCTTCGGCGATCACCGCGATGTCAAGCTCATCGCACAGCCCCTTCATCGATCGAACGATCGACTGCCGGCGTAGGTCAGTGTCAACGCCCCGCACGAGCGACATATCAAGCTTTGCCACATGCGGGTTGAGTTGGGTGAAGCTTGTGAGCCCCGCGTAGCCTGCGCCTAAATCATCGATGGCAATCTCGAAACCCAAGGCCTTGAGCCTGTTGATGCCGCTGGCCAGATCCTTGACGCCATCAAGAGACGCGCGTTCGGTGATCTCTAAGACAACGCGTGAGGCGATCTTCGTTAACGGCGCCTCCGCTGCGTAAAGATCCGGATCGTTCAGATCGCTCGCGTGCAGGTTCACGAAGATGCGGGCACTGGCGCAATCGGGGCTCATTGCCGCCGCGGCGACCATGTGCCGGACCGCACGACCAACCTCTCGCAACCGCCCCAGGCGTTCAGCGGCATCGAGTATCTCAGCGGGATGCTGCAGCAGCGGCTCATCTGAACGCAGCAGTGCCTCGTAGCCCCACACGCGCCCCTCGCGCAGCGAAACGATCGGTTGGCAGGCCATCCACGACAACCGCATCGCCGAATTGAAACGCACCTCCAGCGTCGCCCGATCGCCAACAGCCTCGTGGTCGGTGCCCGCCAACGACAAGGCCTGCCGCTTTAGCTTCGCCAACTGATGCAGCCGCCCGGCGCGCACGACCACCTGCAAAAGCTCGTCGGGATCCACAGGTTTTCCCAGATAGCGAAAGGCACCATATTCGACCGCGCGGATGGCGGAATCCAAGCCGGGCGCCCCGGTCATTAGGATCACAGGAACATCAAGATCATGGGACCGCACCTGCTTGAGGAACTCGATGCCAGACATTTCAGGCATCGAAATATCGCTTAGCACCACGTCAAAGCTGGCCGCTTGCACTCGCTCGATCGCTACGCGTCCCGTGTCTGCGGTGGTAACCGTGGCGCCTTGGCTTTCAAACAGCCGTTTGTATGCGCGCACAATGGCGGCGTCGTCATCGACGAGAAGCAAGCGAAGTTCGCTGGGCAAAGCCATGGGGCGCTCACAGTATCATCGTTCTGCGCAGCTCGACAGGGCAGCCCGTAGGGACGGGGCACGCATGCACGGGCATTCGTTGGGTCCAACCACGTGGCCACATCCAGTGGCAAATCCGTAACATGGCGATAGTAAGCGCTGACCCATTAAGCCTATGCCGGCCCCAGTCGATGACTGAGCCGGTGCTCGCGTTTCCGGTTGCTCCGATGGTCCCCGCAGATTCACTCAAAGCCGCGCAAGACGAGCGCTTTCGAGTGCTCTTCGAGTATTCGTCGGACGCGCACTTGGTTTTTGATGAAAGCGGAATCATCGATTGCAATAACGCCGCGGTCTCCCTGCTGGGCTGCCGGTCGAAGTCAGAGGTTTTGGGCCTACATCCCGCTAAACTTTCCCCCACCCTGCAGCCTGATGGGCGACGCTCGGATGAAAAGTGTCTTGAGATGGATGAGCTCGCCCGCAGGTCGGGCTTTCATCGCTTCGAGTGGCTGCATCAGAAAGTTTCGGGTGAGTCGTTTCCGGTGGAGGTGACGTTGACCCCCATCACTTTAGCGGGCCGCCCCGCGATGCTTGTGGTTTGGCACGACCTTACAGAACGCAAACGCATGGAGGAGCGCTTGCGGCAAAGCGTGGAGCGGTTCGATTTGATCGCTCACGGCGCTTCGATGGGGATGTGGGAAACAAAACTGCTGGGTGGGAAATTGTGCTTGGCCTCAGAGCACCCCGCGTACTGGTCTCCAAGTTTTGCGCGGTTGCTGGGTTTTGACGCCAATGAATTTGCGGCCAACATAGGCGCATGGTTCTCACGCCTTCACCCTGATGACGTTGCAGCAACCGTTGAGATTCTCGAGGCGTCGGTTCGATCCAATAGGCCCTATGTCGCGCACTATCGTTTGCTGACCAAAGACGGACTGTACCGCTGGTTCCACGCCACAGGTGCGGTGGCGCTGAACACACAAGGCGAAGTTGAGCGTTTGGCTGGCTCCATCGTGGATGTCACAGCCCAAAGGGACGCTGAGTCTGCACGGCGTGCGGATGCCGAACGCTTCCGGCAATTGTCGGCCCTGGCACCGGTGGGCATCTATCTCACGGATGCCGCCGGCCGCAGTCTGTACGTGAATGACGAGTGGTGCCGCATCTCGGGGCAGACGGCCGCGGAGAGTTTGGGTGACGGCTGGGCGAATGCCATTCATCCCGAAGATCGACCCGCCGTCTGCGCTGACTGGCGTGAAGCGGCCCGCACCGGCACAGCTTTTTTCCGCGAGATTCGTTGGCTTCACAAGGATGGCCAAATTCGTTGGACCAGTTCACGGGCAGTGGCGTTACACAATGAAGCAGGCGTCTGCACGGGATTTGTGGGCTCGAACGAGGACATCACGGAACGCAAGCGCGCCCAAGCCGAGATCGAACGCCTCAAGGCCAATCTTGACGACGCCTTGGCCAGCATCGAATCGGGCCTTGTGATGTTTGACAAAGACGAGAGGCTCGTGATTTGCAACCAGGCGTACCGCGACCTGTACGAGCTGCCGGAAGAGCTTACCCAGACAGGCATCAGTTTCGAAGAGATGAAGCGTGCCTGTTATGCAGCGACGCCAGAACGCTTTGCCGCCATGGTTGGCGATGCACCTCCAGAGGAATGGTTGAACCAACGGATGGCCGACTGTCGCACCTTAAATGGCGGCACCATTGCGCGCGTGGGTGAAAAATGGGTCCGCGTCGAAGAGCGACGCACGAAATTGGGCGGCATCGTAGGCACCCGCACAGACGTCACAGCTTTGGTGCAGAAGGAAGAGGCGCTTCAAAGCGCCGTTCGTACCGCCGAACAGGCATCCAAAGCCAAAGCGGAATTCCTGGCGACCATGAGCCACGAGATCCGCACACCGATGAACGGTGTGATTGGCATGGCCAACTTGCTCGCGAAGACGGATTTATCGCCGCAACAGCGCGAGTTTGCCGAGACGATTCGCTCATGTGGCGAAGGTCTGTTGACGTTAATCAATGACATTCTTGACTACTCAAAGCTTGAGGCGGGCAAACTGGAATTGGAGTCCCAGGATCTCGATTTCTCGCGGTTGATGGATGATGTGTTTCCCCTGTTTAACGACCAAGCGGAGCGAAAGGGCGTCCGGCTGGTGTTCGAAAAGCGGTGCGCGGTGCCCACGTTGGTCGGCGATCCAACGCGTCTGCGCCAAATCTTGCTTAACCTATTGTCCAACGCTGTGAAGTTCACGCACACCGGAAGAGTGCAATTGACAGTGCTATGCGAGCCGCTGAATACCCAGCAGCGCAAGCTGCGGTTCACCATCACTGACACAGGCATCGGTATGACGCCTGCTCAACTCGAACGATTGGGCTTGGCGTTCGCGCAGGCCGACGCCTCGACCACGCGTCGCTACGGTGGCTCGGGATTGGGGCTATCGATCTGCCGAAGTTTGGTGAAGATGATGAATGGCGAGCTCACCGTGACCTCCATTGCCGGCGAAGGCACCACCGTTGACGTCATGGTGCCGCTCGGTGTGAAACAAACCGTGGCTGTGGACACCCAAGAGCTGGCTGCGTTCAAGGATCAAGAAAGCCAACTGCGCATCGCGCGCGTGCTTGTGGCCGAGGACAACGTGGTGAACCAACGCCTCATCACCTTGATGCTGCGCAAACACGCGCAAGCGGTCGTCGTCGCCGCGGATGGGCTGCAAGCGTTGGAGCGTTTCAAACAGCAACAATTCGACTGTGTGCTTATGGACTGCCAAATGCCGCAGCTCGACGGCTATGAGGCCACCCGCCGCATTCGGGCCTGGGAATCCGAACAGCAGCGCAAGCCGACGCCCATCATTGCTTTGACCGCCAACGCTTTGCCCGGCGACCGGGAAGAATGTTTACAGGCCGGCATGAACGATTACCTCAGCAAGCCGCTGCGCATGGAGGATCTACTCACGGTGCTAACGCGCGCCGTCTCGTAGGAGCCCCCGGAGCACGGGGCGGCGTAATAGGCCACGAGCCCCATATTATGGTGGATAAGCCACCAGTCCACTGCTAATATTGAGCCATGTCGCCCCCCACCTACCGCGAGGTCTCAAAGATGTTGGATCACTCCCTGCTTAATCCAGCCCTCACAGAGGCTGAATTGGTGGAGGGATGTGCGGTGGCCAAGGAATACGATGCGGCCTCGGTGTGCGTGCTGCCGTACTTCCTGCCCCGTGTCGTTGAGCTTCTGGCGGGCAGCACCGTCATTCCTTCCACCACCGTCGGCTTCCCACACGGCGGCCACACGACGGCTACGAAAGTTGCCGAGGCGAAGGAAATGCTGCAAGCAGGGGCCATCGAGCTGGACATGGTCGTCAACATTAGCCGCGTGCGCAGCCACGACTGGGCTTATGTGTTGGCCGAGATCCAAGCCATCGACGATCTGGCCAAGGCCCACAAGGCTTACGTCAAAGTGATTTTCGAGAACGCCTATCTCACCGATGACGAGAAGATCAAACTCTGTGAGTTGTGCGCCAAGGTGAACGTCGCGTGGGTGAAAACGTCAACCGGTTACGCACCCTCGGGCGCCACGGAAGACGATGTGAAGTTGATGCGAAAACACAGCCCCGCGCACATTCAGGTCAAAGCCGCTGGGGGTGTGCGCACCTTGGACGCGGTTCTGCGCATGCGCGAGCTTGGCTGCACACGCACGGGTGCGTCTGCCACCAAAGCCATTATGGAAGATTACCGGCAGCGCTTTGGTGCGACGTAAAGCCCGTGCGGCTGAGCCGCCAAAGTAGGTGCGTGTGCCACCAAACTGGTTGCACGTATAGTGGGTTTGTGCGGCCTTGCGATACACTGCGGGGCCATGACACCTCACGATGGCTCCCGTTCACATTGTGCAGATCCAAAGTCTCGTCTTGCACGTATAGCGTGTGTGATTGCCCCTGTGCTTCTCGGCTCCGCCTGCGCTGCGGTCAAGCCTCTTCCATCCACGCCCCGCTTAGAGCAGCTGACGGAAGAGTCTGTGTTCGCAACGGCGCCCGCGGCCGAATGGCCTGAGGTGCGACCTGAAGATCCGGCGAAAGCTTCGGTGGATGCCACGTGCGGGCTGTCGCCCGTGTTGGCCAACGGCTCCATGTATAGCGCCGTGAGCGTCAAGGGCCGTCAGATGGATGGTCAAGTGGCACCGCTTAACATCGCGCTTGTGCTCGATCGTTCGGGCTCCATGCGCGGCAAGCCGTTCTCCGGAATGCGGGCGGCGGCGGAGGCTTTCATCAACGCGTTTCGCGAAGGCGATAAAGTTTCGGTGGTGGTGTTTTCTGACGGCGTGTTCGAAGCGTTGCCGCCTGTGGCGATTAACCCGCAAACGCGCGCCGACGCCGTGGCACGCATCCGTTCGCTCAACGATGGCGGCGGCACGTGGCTTTCGGGCGGCTACCTAGGCGGGCTGTCTGAAGCGTTCTCGCAGTTCTCTGAGTGGCAAGTGAACCAGGTGGTGTTGTTCTCCGACGGCCAACCCAACCGAGGCATCACGGATTCAAACACGTTGTTCAACTTGGCAGCGCGCGCCGCCGAACACGGCGTGGGCACAACCACGATTGGCTTCGGCGCGCTTCACGACGAGCTGTTGATGCAAGGTATGGCGGATGCGGGCGGTGGAACATATCACTACGTGGATTCGGCCGGCGCGATCGCCAACATCTTCGCGCGCGAAGCCAACTCGATCTTGCGAACCGCTGTGCGCAACACCTGGGCCGAGATCGACTTGCCTGCCGGGCTGGTCGTGGAAGACGTCATTGGGTGGGATTACATCGTGGCAGGCACGAAGCTTTACGTGTTCGTGGGTGCCATTCCTTACGGTGAAGAGCGCTATGCAGTCATCAAGTACGCGCCCAACGCAGCGCTGCGCACAGGCAAACTAAACACCGCCATCACGTATTCCGACGTCAACCGCCGCGCCAAATTCGGCGTTCGTTGTGAGCCTGTGATCACGCAAAAGGGTGGGCAGGATAAGTGGGTGTTGGAAGCCGCAGGTCATGCCGAAGCCGCTTGGGGCTTAGCAGAAGCGATGGGCTGGGCCGACGGTGGCAGCGAGGTCTACGCCATTTCGCAGATCGGACACACGCGCGATCTGTTGAAGGTGTTGCGCGCGCCACTGACGCCGCAGTCGTTGATGACCGAAGACAAGATGCTGCAAGACGCACAAGGCCGGCTCGGCTTCGGCGTGGCCAAAGAAGCTTCGGGATCGTTCATGTCGGGCGGCATGGCAGGCCTCATGAACTATGGCGCACGCACCGTCGAGAAAACGGCCACAGCGGCCGTGGTTGATTCTGTGGACAAGGGCTTCCGACCTCTGCTTCGCCAGGGCTTGCCCTTCACCTTCTATGGTCGCGCGGGCACTCGCTATAGCGCCCGCGGCCAGCGTTCATTCAAGCTTTACGAGCCTGAAAAAAGCAATAAGTACAAACAAGCCCGTTTTGACGCCTACGTGATGATGCGCGTGCGAGCGCCCTAAGCGAAAAGCCACAAGGAAAACCTATGAAGCGAAATACGATCTCATTGGCAATGTTGTGTTTGGGTTTGGCGGCAGCCGCATCCTGCGCCTCTGATGACGACGTGCCGCTTTATGGGCAAGTGCTTGAAAAGCGAACGCTGGAAGTGGGTGGCGGCGGCGAAGAACAGACCGTCACCTTGGGCACCAAAAATCCTGTGACGCTCGTGGTTCCTGGCAACGTGGCGCCCACACGCGTAATGGTGCAGGTGTCCTTGGTGACAGACACGGCCAAACGCGGGCGATCCCCCGTGAACGACAGCGGTGTGCTGGTTGAGCCGCAGGGCTTGTCGTTCGCGGCGCCCGTGCGTGTGCGGCAGTTCGTGTCACCGCCTCCTGTGGGCCGGGGTTACGTGGCGGTGGTGGTGCCCGACAATGCCACAAGCTTCGTGGTTAAAAGCCGTGCGCGTTTACTGGCGCCCGCCACCACAGAAAGCGGTGGTCTCGAGTTGTGGGAAGGCGATGGCACAGGTTCGGGATTGTGGGGTTTGGCTGTCTCAGAAGCGGGCGATCCGGAAGAGCCGATCGGCACACCAACGGCCGACGCTGGCACGTTCAACGACGAGTGGCCTGACGCGGCCAGTACGTCAACGCCCGCCACGAGAGCCGATGCCATGTAGTGAAACGCTGGCTCACTTTCCAGCGTTGCGTTTTTGGGCGCCGAGCACAGCGGTCTTACTGACCGAGAAGTTGGCAAAACGTTCGAAGCTAAGGTCGTACTCGATGCCCCAGTACTTGGCCGCCCCCGTGCAATCCACCGCCAAAGTGTCAACCGACCCGGCGGGCGGGGGAAAAACGGCGTTGACGTAAATGACGGAGCGATCGCCACGGTGTATGCCCAGAAATTGCCGCGCATATAACTCGGGGCGGCCCTTGATCTTGCCCTTGTAAACCTTGCGACGCAGCTCCATCAGCACCAGCTGATCAACTTTGGCGGCTTGTTCCCAACTGACTTGGAAATACCCGTTAACGTCTTGGGGAGGCGACGATTGGCACAGCGTAAAGCCCTTGTCGTAGCTCTTGAGCGGCAGCGCTTGTGACAGCACCGGCGGGTGCACGAACGGCGCCTGCGATGCGGGCGTTGGTGCGGCGCCAACCGTGGCGCCAACAATGAAGAACAGACGAAGCGCGATAAGCCAGTGGATCATGTGGCAAGCGTACTTCACCTTGGCAGCACCTGCATGTAGGCGTTTATAAGCATGCGAATTCCTGGCATGCGTGCCCTTCCCAAGCACAAACCTGCCGATACAATAGGACACTTGCCCCCGGTGTCGTCCATAGCGCCCTTGCCTGAGCCCGCAGAGGTTCAGAGCTTGCGTGCTGAAATAAGGCAGATCGAAGACCGCTTCACTTCGTTCATCGACTCTGAATCCGAATCCATTTTCTGTTACGAGCCCGATATGCCTATACCGGTAACGTTGCCGGCTCGTGAAGTGGCACAATGGTTCTTGAATTCAAAGTTGGCGGTGGCGAACAAAACATTTGCGCGCCTGCGAAATGAAGTCGACCCCCAGGTTTTTATTGGGCGCCCCATGAGAGAGCTCGCCCGCGAAAATTTGGATCGCGTCGCGTCGTTGATCGAACAGCTGATTGAAAGCGCGAACAAGCGGCAAGGTGCCGAAGTCAAGCAGATGCAACCCGATGGAAGCATCAGGTACGCGCTATCGAACGCGCATTTGGTGCAATCGAATGGCTGTTACACGCGGTTATGGGTGATCTTGCGTGACATCACCGAGCAGAAGCGGTTGCAGGCCGAGCACGAGGCGTTGCAGATCCAGTTGCGGCAGGCCCAGCGGATGGAATCCCTGGGACTATTGGCAGGCGGCATCGCACATGACTTCAACAACCTTTTGGTGGTCATCGAAAACTGCGCTCAGTTTGCCGGCGACGATATGGAAAGCAATCCAGCAGAGGCACGCGAATCGCTGCGCCAGATCGAAGACGCCTCCGCGCGCGCTGCCGCTTTGGTGCGATCGCTCATGGCTTTTGCACGCCCGAGCGTGGGGGCGATGCGCACCGTTTACTTAGATAGCTTGGTACTGGATCTCACAGCCATGTTGCGGCGCCTTATTCCGGCACGCATTTCCTTGACCACTCGGCTGCTTTCAAGCAATGCCATCAAGGCCGACGTCGTGCAGATCGAGCAGGTGATGGTGAACCTAGTGATCAACGCGGTGGACGCGATTGATGACGTCGGCGAAATCACCATTGGCACAAGCAATTTGGATCCGAGCCCAAGGCAGCGCGCGCTTTACCCGTGGGTGCAGGAGGGGCCATTCGTACGCCTGTGTGTAACCGACAACGGGCGCGGCATTGCGCCCGACGTACGCACCCGGTTGTTCGAGCCCTTCTTCACAACCAAACCCGAAGGCAAGGGCAACGGCTTGGGCCTCTCCGTTGTGTGGGGCGCGGTGAAGCGACACGGCGGCTTTGTGGACATAGAAACCGGCGAAGACGCACAAGGAACCCGCTTCTGCGTATTTTTGCCGCAGGCGCCCGATAGAGGTGTCCAGACGACCCCTGTCCCATTGTTTGCCGATGCGCCGTTGGGATCCGAAACGATTCTCGTGGCGGACGACCATGAACTCGTTCGCAATGTGACCAAGGACGTGCTTGAGCGCGCAGGATATAAGGTGATTTTGGCTCTTGATGGCGAAGACGCCATTCGCACCTTCAGCGAAAAACAAGCTGTGATCGACGCCGTGATCCTAGATGCCATCATGCCGAAGGTCAGCGGCTTCGTCGCCCATGAACAGATTCGTCAGATGAGGCCCAACGTGCCCATCATGGTGGCCAGCGGGCACACGCGCGATGTGTTTCCCGAGGATTGGCCGTTTCGCGAGGGCTCAACCTTGCTCTCAAAACCCTTCCGCAGTGAAGAGCTGCTGCGTGCCCTGCGCGCGTTGTTGGATGCCAAACGTGGTTAGGGCGCACCCAAGGTCTGCACATCATCAATCGTGAGGCCGGCGGCGGGCGAATCGTCCTGCACCATCATCACAGCGGATTGGCCAATAAGGTCGTCGGTTTGCCAGGTGATCCATTGCCCTTGCTCGCCGGGCGACGCCGACCGCACAACCTCCGGGCCAACGAGCAAGGTGACGCGCAACCTCGCATCGCGTGAGCCTTCAAGCCAAAAGCGCAAAGCCGTTCCGGTGACCACGAAGGGTGGCGACCGCAAAATGCCAACGGCCGCCGAACCATTCGACAAGGAAGACGCTGCGAAACGTCCAAACGTGGTGGGTGTGGCGGCACCCGGGGCCGACCCAAACGCCGCACCTTCGGTTTGCCAGCCATCAAAGTCGCCGCTTTCAAAGTCGTAAAGCAGCCGCGCACCCGCGGGAAGTTGCGACGATGGCCGCAGCGGCAATAGCAAGTGCCGGGGCGAAGTCTGCGCGCCAGAGAACATGCGGACTGAATCGATGCCTTCCGTCATGTCTTTGGCCACAAAATAGCGCGTTTCAAGCGCCGTCCATTCATAGGGGCGCGACTTCCAATCCAACACAACGAAGTTGAACTTGCCCTGGGCCAGCGTTTCATCAAGGCCTGCCGGTCGTCCTAGCTTGGCTGCCACATCCATCACGCCCATGCGGTGCACATAAGGCTTCTTGCCCGCCAGCACAGCGTAATAGGGATGAAAGGGAATGAAGCCGTCGCCTGGCAAGGCGGCGATCGTTGCAATCATGCGTCGGGCCGCGCGGCGGTCGACGCTTGACGGAACCAATGCATTTTTATCGGGCATTCCCTGTTTGACCGTGCCGTAGCCGATACAAGCCGCCACACACAAGGATACCGCCGCCGCCCCCACCCGCGTGGGCGCCACGGACACCAGGCGCGCCGCTAAGGTGGCTGTGGCCAAGGCGGGAAACACAACCGCCGGAATGAAGGCGTTGTCGAAAGCCCACTGCGTACCAAAGCCCACGCACGAAGCCACAACGCCCGCGATCGCCAACAACAGGGGAACCAGGTCATAGCGCTGCAGCCGTTTTCCCAAAGCGAGGCCCACAACAGATACCGCCAGCGCGGCGTAAAGCGGCCCCGCAAAACGCAGCAACCGCACGGGCGTTTCAACGAAAGCCAGGCGTTGGTTGAACGCGTGGCTCTGGTGCAACTCAAAAACGTACGTCCAAAACCAACCGCCGCTTTGCCACTGCAGATACCCAAGTCCGGCCGCCAAAACGAACGCCGCCACGCCGCCGTACACAAGCGCACGCCGCCAGGCCACCGCGAGCAAGGCCACGCCAAGCGCAATGCCCATCAACGATGCCGTTTGCTTGGTTAGAAAAGCGAGAGCCACCAACGCGCCCGCTGCGGCGGCGGACGGCCAGCCGCGGCCAACGAAGGCCAACGACATGGCAAACGTGACCAGGCAGATCATCAACGAATCACTGCGTACCAGATCATAAAACGTGCCGGTGAATGTGAAGCTGGAGGCGATGAAACCTGCCGCGCCCAAAGCCATCGCGGCCGCCACGCCGCGGGCCCACCAAACGTCGTCACGCGCCTCACGGCGCAAAGGCCACACCGCCAAAGCCACGCCACACGCCAGAGTCAAGCTGAACGCCGCCACAGACACCACGCGACCCAAGGTGTAGCCCAAGGGAAAAACGTGCGACAGCCACGCCAAGAGCCGCGGGTAACCAGGCGTATAAAGAAACGGGATGAAGTCCACAGAAGGCGGCACGTAGATCGGTTGCCCTTGCGACAAGCGCAGCGCATGCACCAAAACGCCGCCTTCCATCCATTCGAGATCCACCGGGAATCGCACGCGGCCCGCGAACATTTGGTAAAGCCAAGCCGTCGCCACGCCGCCCGGGCCCGCGGCCACGAGCGCCGCAAGGGCTGTTAGAAATTTATGCAAGCGTAAGGAAAACACGGAAAACGGCCGCGATAATAGTCGGTTCAGCGCGGGCGTGGGATGAATATGATGACGCTTGCGGCAATTAACCGCGCAACACCGCCACGGTCACGCCGTCGCCGCCTTCTTCGCGCAGGCCGGGACGCTGCCGCCCCACCGCGGGCGACAACGTCAGGTACTCGCGCACGGCTTTGCGAAGCGCTCCACTGCCATACCCGTGAATCACAAACGCAGCATCCGCGCCGTTTAACACGGCCTCATCCAAACGCGACTCAACGAACGCCAAAGCTTCATCCACGCGCATGCCCCGAACATCAATGGTATGGCCGCGTCCGCGCATCAAGATGCCGAGGGCGTCGTCTTCCACCGGTGCGGCGGGCGTGGGATTTGTTTTCATCGCCTTACCTGCGGCCATCGCGTTTGATAGGCCCTTCATGCCGCGTTTCGCCCACGCTGATTTGAGCTTCTCCAAATCGAGTGCCGTTTGTGCGGGCAAATCTTGCGTGGCTTCCGCCGCCTTGCGCGCCAACTCCGCCTGCGCCGCCGACACGGCTTTCCCTGCCCCTTGTGTACTCGCCTCTTGCCGTGCCGTGCGCAGGATGTCCCGCAAAGCTTCACGCGTTTCTTTGACGGCGCCTTCGATCGTCTCGCGTGTTTTCGTGGCAAGCTCGCGTTCGCGCGCGGCCAAGGCTTGCGCGGCTCGCTGCTCTTTTTCTACTTGGCGCTCCAGTTGCTCACGCGCCCGCACAAGCGCGGCTTCTTGCTGGGCCAAAGTGGCTTCACGGTTTTCGAGATCACGCAGCACCTCTTCTAGGCCAGCTGAAGTCGCGCCCACCAATTCGCGCGCACGCGTGAGCACGGGCTCAGGCAAACCCATGCGCGCGGCGATGTCCAGTGCGTAACTGCGCCCAGGCTGGCCGTCGCGCAAACGGAAGGTGGGCCGCAGGTGCTCCATATCGTATTCCATGCCGGCGTTGCGAAAGCGGCCATCGTTGTCGGCCAACGCCTTGAGCGCATCGTAGTGTGTGGTGCACACGCCCACCGCGTTGCCTTCGGCCAAACGTTCAAGACACGCGCGCGCCAACGCCGCGCCTTGATCGGGGTTCGTGCCGGCCATCAACTCATCACACAACACCAGCACCGGCGCAGGGAACGCCTCAGCCACAGTGTCCAAGATACCTGCAAGGTTTCCCAAGTGTGCCGAAAACGTCGAGAGATCTCCCAGAACAGATTGCTGATCCCCGATGTCAGCCAACACAGCGGCGAACACACCAATTTTGCTTTGCGGAGCCGCCGGCACAGGCAAACCCACGCGCGCCGCCAACACGGCCAAGCCCACGGCCTTGAGCAACACAGTTTTGCCGCCCGCATTGGGGCCGCTCACCACCAACAGGCGTGCGTTGTCGGCACCACCCAGATGCAATTCGTTGGACACAACCGCAAAGCCTTCGCTTTGGGCGCGCATCACGAGCAACGGATGGCGCAGATCGCGCAGATCGATCACCGCGTCTTTGACCAACGTGGGCGCCGAAGCGTCACAAGCCACGCCATAGCGAGCCATCGCCACAAAAAGATCCAGCTGCGCCAGCGTTTCTAGATCAGCCCGCAGCCCGCCCGCCGATTGCGACACCAACGACGAAAGCTCTTCGAGGATGCGCCGGCATTCGTGGCGGATCTCAAGCTCGATCACCTTGAGGCGGTTGTTGAGTTCAACCAGCTGCGTGGGCTCGATGAACACGGTTTCGCCCGTGCGAGACGTATCGTGCACGATGCCCAAGCCCATCGATTTGAACGAGGCTTTGACCGGCAACACAAATCGATCGCCTCGCTGGGTGACAAAACGATCCTGTAAGATCGGATCAAAGTCTTGCGACAGCAGCAGCTCTTCGGCCTTGCTGCGCACGCGGGCGGCCAAAGCATCGCGCTCGCGGCGCAAGCGCGCCAATTCAGGTGAGGCGCTATCGCGAATTTCACCCGCGGCATCGAACGTTTCACGCGCCACCCGGCCGAGCTCATCCCACTCGCCCAACTGACCGGCCACGCCCCACACGCTCGCCGCTTGCAGCGTTGGCGCGCCTGGTGAAAAGCGGGAAAAGAAGCGACGTGCGCTGGCGCCGATGTCACAAAAAACGCCCAATTTACTGAGCTCTTCCGCTCCCAAAACGCCACCCTGCCCGGCCAGCTTCAAGTAGGGCTCGATCTCGGGGAACGCAAGCGAAGGCATGCGGCCTTCGTGGCGCAAGATCGCCATCAGTTCCGCCACCACCTGTGCCCGCTGGCGTGCTTCGTCGGCGTTTGCCAGCGGCAACAAAGCACGGCAGGCGGCGCGGCCACGCTCTGAATGCGCACCGGCTGAAAGGCGTTCGAGCACCGCAGGCCAATCGAGGAACTCAAGGTGTGTTTGGGGAACCAGCAAGATTTTCGCTTTCTGAAGCTGTCATACCAAAACATCCGAAGGATGCGGAACTCACCTATACTAGGAAGCCGACATGGCAACCAAAGTTACGTTGATCCGGGGCGATGGCATTGGGCCTGAGGTAGTGGACGCCGCCGTGCAAGCCATCGAGGCCACGGGCGCCGCGATTGAATGGGATCCGCAAGACGCCGGGGCCGGGGCTGTGCCTAAACATGGCGCGCCCTTGCCCGAAGCCACGTTGGCGTCCATTCGCGCCAACCAGATCTGCCTCAAGGGCCCGTTGGCCACGCCCATTGGCGGCGGTTACAAAAGCGTGAACGTTTCGCTGCGGCTCGAGTTCGATCTGTACGCCAACCTGCGGCCCGCGCGCCGCTTTGATGGCATCAAGAACCGTTATGAAGCGGTGGATCTGTTTGTAGTGCGCGAAAACACGCAGGGCGAATACGTGGGCATCGAGCATTACATCGATCCAACCCGCAGCGCCGCTGAATCGATCAGCATCATTACGAAGTTCGGCTCTGATCGCATCATTCGCTTCGCCTTTGAGCACGCGCGCGCGGCGGGGCGAAAGAAGGTCACGTTGGTTCATAAGGCCAACATCTTAAAGATGACGTCGGGGTTGTTTTTGGAGACAGGCCGCGAAATCGCCCGGCTTTACCCCGAGATCACCTTCGAGGACATCATCGTCGATAACTGCGCCATGCAGTTGGTGAGGGATCCGTCACGGTTTGACGTCATCGTGACGACGAACCTGTTTGGCGACATCCTCTCGGATCTGACGGCGGGCTTGGTGGGTGGCTTGGGGCTGACCGCTGGCGCCAACATCGGTGAGACCGCGGCTATCTTCGAGGCCGTGCATGGCACCGCACCGGACATCGCGGGGCAAGGCAAGGCCAATCCCACCGCGGTGATGTTGGCGGGCGCCATGATGCTCGATCGCTTAGGGCAGCGGGAGCGAGGTCAGCGTTTGGAACGGGCGATCCGGGCAACGATCGCGGAAGGTCAACACACCACCGTCGACATAGGCGGCCGCAGCGGCACCATGGACTTTACGAAGCGCGTCATTCAGTTCTTATCGGAGTGACCGTTGGCGGTCGCAGGCGCAAAAAAAACAGCGCCCTGCGTGGTCTAGCTCTCACCGGAGGATAGGATGGGCCTGCGGGGCGCAACCTTGGTGATAAGGTACGACTCCCATGTTGTTAAGCTATGTCCGACTTCGGGCCGCCGGCCTCTGTTTCCGTTCGCTTTGTTTGTCCGTCCTGGCCCTCGGCGCGTGCGCCAAGCCCACGACGTCGCCTGCCGCCGCACCCGCGGCGATCAACGCCCCGCCGGCCCCAAACGCGGCCCCCCCCGCCCAAACCGAGCTTGGGCGGCCACAGCACGACGTTGAAGAAGAAGGCTGGTCGCCCATCCAAAGTGATTTCCCCTTCCAGGCGTCCGCCGTGACGGCGCCTTACCCCGCGGGCAACACCACCAATAAGAGCATCTCCGTGCGCCTGGCCGACGGAGCCGCGTGCAATTTCGATACGGACTTGTTGCGGCTGTCTTCAGCGTGGACCGGCAAGTTCCTCACCGCCACAGGCGTCACATTCGATACGTCACACGGCGGGCACCCGCAGGTGGCCGGAGCGGTTCAATTTGGCACCGCACCTGGCCCCGGCTGGGCGGATGAACGGGGCAGCTTTGCCGATCCTCGTTCGATTCCCTTCGGACCCCTGCCAGAAAAGTGGGCACGCTGGGATGGCCTTTACACCGTGGGCAATGACGTGGTGTTCGCCTACACGATTCACGGAACGAAGATCAATGAATGGAACAGCGTTGCCAAGCAAGACGCCAACGTGGCGTTCGTGCGCACGTTGTCATTGGCGCCGATCAGCAAACCACTGACCACGCGTTTGTTTGATCTGCAGAAACCGGGCGCGGCGCGCGGCGAAGGCTTGGAACGCAGCTTCGACGACGAACGCGGGACCACGCACGTCATGGTCGTCGGGGCGCCGGCGGGCGCCGCGATCAAAGAGGCCGGCGACGGGCGCATCGTGTTGTCTCTGCCGAAAACGAAAGCGCCTTCGCTGTTGAAGATCATCACGGCGTTTGCGCCGCAAGGAAAAGGGCCGCAAAGCATCGCAAGCCTTGCCGGCGGCGCAGCGCAGATGCCGGCTTTCACGCAAGGGGGCCAAGCCCACTGGCCCAAGCCCATCGTTACCAAAGGCAGCCTGGGCACATCGTCAGGCGCTTACGTGGTTGACCGCATCACCACGCCTTATCCAGGCGTCTACAAAGGCGCGCCCGAAGATTGGAAAGACAACGTGTTTCACCGCCGCATCATGATTGCAGGCGTTGACTTCTTTTCAGACGGCACGCGCGCGGCCGTATCAACGTGGGAAGGCGATGTGTGGGTGGTCTCAGGCATCGACGCTGATCTCGATAAGCTCGAATGGCGGCGGTTCGCTTCCGGCCTCTACGAACCCTTGGGACTAAAAATTGTGAAGGATCAAGTCTACGTCACGGGGCGCGATCAAATCACGCGTCTTTCGGATCTGAACAACGATGGTGAAGCGGATCGCTACGAGAACTTCAACAACCAGATCACAAACTCACCGGGCTTTCACGAATTTCAATTCGATCTGCAAACCGACAAGCAGGGCAATTTCTATACGGCCAAGGCAGGCCCGGTGCGCTCGGGTGGCCGCGGCTTTGGCGGCGGTGGTGGCAACGGCACGGTCACACCGATGGCCGGCGCCCTTCACAAGATTTCGGCAGACGGCAAAAAGCGCACCATCGTGGCCACGGGCTTTCGTGCGCCCAATGGCATCGGCGTGGGACCCAACGGTGAACTCACCACGGGCGACAACGAGGGCACGTGGATGCCCGCGTGTCCGATCAACTGGGTGCAACCGGGCGGCTTTTACGGCGTGGAAGATCTGGCCCACAAGAAGCCGCTGCCCGCCCATGACAAGCCACTGACGTGGTTGCCAAAGTCGTACGACAATTCGGGCGGCGGGCAGGTGTGGGTCACGAGCGACAAATGGGGACCGCTTAAAGGCGAGCTGCTGCACCTGTCGTATGGCCGCGCTTCGATCTACCGGGTGCTCAAAGAAAAAGTGGGCAAGCAAATGCAGGGCGGCGTGGTGCGCCTGGTGGGCGGCGCTGACGCCGCGCAACTGACCGGAGAACCGGTGAAGCTGACGTCATCGGCGATGCGTGGCCGCTTTAACGAGAAGGACGGCCAGCTTTATGTTGTGGGCCTTTCTGGTTGGCAATCAGACGCCGTGTCGTTGACGGGATTCGATCGCATTCGTTACACCGGCAAGGAGGTGCATTCGGTGGTGGGCCTGAAGGTCACGAGCGCGGGCGTGCACTTGACCTTTGATCATCCACTCGATCCCACAACGGTTGTGGCACAGAACTTCTCAGGCGAACGTTGGAATTACCACCGCACGCAGGACTACGGATCACCAGAGTTCTCAGTGGATGAGCCCGAACGCCGTGGACACGATCGCCTCGACGTTTACGGCGCCATCTTGTCCAAAGATGGCCGCACGGTCACCGTGCAGATCGATGATCTGCGCCCCGTGGACCAAATGCTGTTGAAGTTCAAACTCAAAGCGGCTGACGGGGCAGCGATCACGCAGTCCGTGGTTCACACGATCCACGTGGTGCCTGCCGACCCGAGCGCGCGCGGCAACACGCGCGTGGCGGCCCGAGGCAAGCCGGGTTTGAACTTAACGCTGAAGAGTGGCAGTGGCAGCGACATAACGGTGGCGCAAGGCGTGCAGCTGTTTGTGGGCAAAGGCCGCGCGGCCAGTGCCTTCACGCAACCAGGTGCATTCGAGGCGACCTGGGAAGGCACGCTCACGTCTGATCAAGCCGGTGATTATGTGCTGGCCGTCGACGCTTCTGGCCCCATGGAAGTCACGGTGAAGGGCGCTGTTGTGTTGTCGACCACGGCGGCGGGGCTCACCCGCAGCAAGCCGGTGGCTTTGACAGGGCAGCCCCTGCCGGTGCGCGTGAAGTTCGTTGCGGCCGGTGGACGCGATGAACACGCGCGTCTGTTGTGGGCCGCAAGCAACACCGAGAAGCCAGGTTCAGAAGCCCTAGAGCCAGTGCCTCCCAATGCGTTTCGCCATGAAGTGTTGCCACAAATAGCAGAGTCTGCGCGCCTACGGTCGAGCCGCGAGCTGTTCATCGAGAACCGCTGCATTCGCTGCCACGCCGGCACAATGCCAGCGGGCGCCTCGCCTGAATTGACAATGGACGCGCCCAGCCTTGACGGCATTGGCTCACGCGTCAACCGCGGCTGGCTGCGCGAGTGGATCTCCAATCCCAAAGGCTACCGGGCCAGCGCGTCTATGCCGCGCTTGTTTGCAAAGGACGCCAAAGACGACAAGGACGCTGTGGCGGCGTACCTCAGCACCTTGCGCGACAGCAAATTCGACAAAGAACGAGAGGCGCTGGCCGCCGAAGTGGACGCACGGCTGGCCCGCGAAAAAACTTCGAATGAAAAGCTCGACGGCACATTGATGACCACGTACCTGTGCGGTGGGTGCCACACGGACATGGGCAACGCCGCCGACGATGGCCGATTAAGCCTCGGCGCGGTGGGGCAGAAATATCCGAAGGGCGCGGTGGCCGCGTACCTGCAAAACCCAGCGGCACACTATGCGTGGAACCCGATGCCGAACTTCAGGTTGTCGCGTGCGGAAGCGGTCGAACTTGAAATCACCATCACGCGCATGGGTTGGAAAACGCAGCCGCAAGACTACAAGGACACACCGGAGAAACTGGCACGCGGCAAACAGCTCGTGCAGGAAAAAGGCTGTTTGTCGTGCCACCAGATGGGCAACGAGAAGAACAGGGGCAAGACGTTGAATCTGATCGCGGGCGCCAAGGGCTCTGGCGGTTCGTGCCTGGATGGAACAAGCGGCGTTGACTATGGCTTCTCAGCCGCGCAGGCCGAATCTCTCAAAACGTTCGTCAGCACCAAGCTGGCCACAGTCACGAACTACGCGCCGGCCGAAGCATCGGCTTACGAGGCAAGCAAGCTTCGGTGTACAGGATGCCATGGCACCTACGATGGTTTTCCGTCGCTCGACAACGTGGGCGCAAAACTGCGTCCTGAATGGATGGCTCAGTTCATCGCGGGCAACGTCGCTTATAAACCACGCGGTGAAAAACATCCCGATGGCCACGCGTGGTTGCCGGCACGCATGCCCGGGTTTGGTCCCAGGGCTAACGTGATAGCGGAAGGCTTAGCGGCCCAAGCTGGATTCGGCCCCACCTCAGCGCCTTTGGGTCCCGTGAACAAAGAGCTTGCCCAGGTGGGCGCACAATTGGTGTCAGCCGACGGCGGCTTTTCGTGCATCGGTTGCCACGGCATCGGCAGCAAAGCGGCCACGCAAGTGTTTGAGGCCGAGGGCGTGAATCTGGCCTACGCCGCCGATCGCCTGCGCCCTGAGTTCTTCCGCCGTTGGGTGCGCAACCCGCTGAAAATTGATCCGCAAACCAAGATGCCCACCTACTTCGATGAAGCGGGTGCGAGCCCCATCGAAGTCTTGGGTGGCGACGGTGAAAAGCAGATCGATGCGATGTGGAACTTCGCCCGCACGCTGAACGCCAAATAAGTTGGAAGGCGCGCAGGCATGCCCCCTGCGCGCTTGTTGTGTTGTTAGATGTTGAACTGAGGGCACGCCCGCACCCGCGCCAGGGCGTCGGGGCCGGCGTCAACGGGCATGCGCGCCTCAGGCAAAGTTAAGCGTTTCAGCCACGGCGTGGTTAACGGTTGCCGCAGATCTTCAACACGCATCGCCGCCGCCGTGGTGGCGCGCTTATCGCCAATCGCGTCGCCCACCCCCACGCACCAGCCCCCGAGCAACATGGCCACGCGCACCGTGGTTGAAGCGCTGTATGTGAAAAGCTGCGCGCGTGGGCCGCACGCCGCACGCAACAGGGCGAACGCATGCACGGTCCACAGATCAGGGTTGGTTTTGGGCGAAAACGGGTCCCAATAAACCACATCCGCCTTGGCGGTCTCGTCGGCCAAACAGGCCAACAAATCCCCTTGCCGCAGCTGCCACGAAGCGTGGGGCGCTTCTGCGGCGCCCTCGTGAAGCAACCCGCGCACGGCCACCGCGACTTGCTCGGTGATCCCAAAATCGGCGGCGTGTTGCAGCGCTAAATTGATCGCACTCAGATCGCGTTCGAAGCTCACGATGTGCAAGCGTGCGGCAGGCGCAGACACCTCGGCCGCGGCCATCCAGGCCGCCACCGCGTTCGAGCCTGCCCCCAAGCCCACATCAAACAAGACGAGCGGCTCATGTTGCCCGGCCAATCGTTCTTGCAGGCGGGATTGCTGCACATAAAGTTGCTGCGCTTCAACCAGCGGTCCAACGCCAGGGTGCATGATTTCGCCGGCTTCCACATCAAGCATCGCTGCTTTGCCCGCGGTTGTTTTGACAACAGCGCAGGTCATGCAGCTCCACCCGTTGCTTTGCCGGGGGCGTGTTCGTGGTGATCCATCTCGGCCAAACGTTCTTTGGCGAAGGCTGCGTAGGTGCCACGTTCGATGGCCGCCTGCGCTTGCTGCATCAACGTGATGTAATAGTGCAGGTTGTGAATCGAAAGCAGGCGTGGGCCAAGCGGCTCGCTGCATTTCATCAGGTGGTAAAGGTAGGCGCGCGTAAAGTTCGTGCAGGTAAAACAAGCACAACCTTCATCAAGCGGCGTGTCGAGCAAAGCGTTCGGCCCCCGCGTGACGCGCACGCGGCCCGTGGACGTAAACGCCGTGCCTTGCCACGCCAAGTGCGTGGGGATCACACAATCGAACATGTCGATGCCGCACCCAATCGCGTGAATGAGATCGGGAGGCGTGCCCACGCCCATCAGATAGCGAGGCCGGTCGGCTGGCAACAGATCTGCCGCGAACGCCGTCATATCCTCACGCTGCGCCCGTGTGTCCCCCACCGCAAGGCCGCCTACAGCAAAACCATCGAAGGGATGCTGCGTGAGAAAATCAGCAGATTGCTTACG
Source organism: Deltaproteobacteria bacterium (assembly GCA_033763315.1). Lineage (GTDB taxonomy): Bacteria > Myxococcota_A > Polyangia > Fen-1088 > Fen-1088 > JAGTJU01. Next base: position 29,879 of record JANRKS010000029.1, on the reverse strand, counting down.
CAGGTCGCGTTCCAAGCCACCTTGCATGATCGCGAACAAAGCTTGCTCGGGGTTGCTACGCGCGGCCAAACTGCGCAAGGCCCAGCGGTGCGTGCGCTCCATGGCCAAACGAGCCACCGACGCATCCACGGTTGAACGCACGCATTCGTCCAACACCATCATGATATCGGAGCCAATCGCCGTTTGCATTGCGATGGATTCTTCCGGCGACAACTTAAAGATGCGCCCATCCACATAGCTTGTGAACCGCGCGCCTTGTTCGCTGATCGTGCGTTCTCCTGGCAGCGAGAAGATTTGATAGCCACCCGAATCCGTGAGCACAGGCCCCGGCCACTTCATGAAATTGTGGATGCCTCCCACGCGCCGAAACAACTCGGGGCCCGGGCGGATGAGTAAGTGATAGGTGTTGGCCAACAACACAGGCGCTTTGAGCTCCACCATTTCTTGCGCGGTGAGGCCAGTCACCGTGGCGCGCGTTCCCACCGGCATGAAAGCCGGCGTTTGCACGTCACCGCGCCGCGTGTGGATCACGCCCCGCCGCGCCCGCGTGCCGGCGTCGCGGTTCAACAAAGTAAAGCCAAGCGGCATCGGCGGACCGTACCAAGGCACGCGCGCGGCCACCACCACAAAGCACACCCCCGCTTGGCGTTTTGCGTTCCGGCGCCACCAGCGGCATCATGGTCCACGGTATGTTCTTTCAAAAGCCCGCTGCGGCACGCAGCTACCGGGGTGTGATGCTGGTCCTTGTTTGGCTATCCGCCTGCAAAGGCGACGACAGCAGCAACAGCGCCGATGCGGCTGTGGATGCCGGGGGCGACGCCCTCGGCTGTCCCGCCGTTTCGCCACCTGACGCGGGCTCCATTGAACAAAGTTGGGACGATTTCGGGCCCAACGCCGCGCTGTCAAAAACGCCGTCGGCCCTCGCCCGCGTCAACATTTATGAAGTCACCTCGCCGCGATGGTTAACGAACGCTGAGATCTTCTTGCAGCCGGCGTTGCAGAATACGTTGGTGACGATCGCTGTTGGCGAGACGTCATCGAAAACAGCGCCGTTCAAGAAACTGGTGAGCATGCAAGTCCCCGTGCCGTCGTGCCCGGGCTTCGTCAGCGCTGGGCCTTTGCGGGTGTGGATGGTGCCCGGCCGTTACTACAGCGTTGGTTATGATCCAAACCAAGGCCTCAACTACGCAAGCGTCTCGGAGATGGGCACTTTGCCCATTGATGGCGCCTTCGGCCGCTTGATCGGCTCGCGCACAGACACGAGCGTTTCACAAACCACTTTGCCGTGGGACAAATTCAGCGACAAAGAATATTTTCGCCAACGCATCACCACTATACCGGCCCCTGACGTTGACGCCGGGGCCAGCGACGCGCGCGCCACCGACGCTGCCACGGGCGGTTGAGCGAACGAGCGCGGCGGCGGCAGCACACCAGCTGTGTTTGGTGTGCCCTGTAGATCCTCAATGCAGTAATGTGAAGGCATCTTGATCACGCGCCCACTCTTTGTTGTTTTCGTGTGTGGCCTCGGGGCCTGCATTTTGCCCACCAACGCAACGATTCCCGCATCGGGTCGTGCAGGTGCGCCGCGTGCGCCCACCAGCGGCCCGCGAGAGCCCGGTGAGAACCCATTCAAAGACGCATATTGGCTGATCCGACCGAACTCCAATGCTGCGCGCACAGCCGAGGCCTTGCGGCGCCGTCGACCCAAAGACGCCGCGGCCGTGGCGAAGATCGCGCAGCAACCCGCCGCGTTCTGGATGGGAAATTGGAACCCGCGCATAGACGACGACGTGCGCATCTTGGTGAAGCAACACGCTCGCTCAGGCGCGCTGCCCGTGATGGTGCTTTACAACTTGCCGTTCCGTGATTGTGGCCAACATTCGGCGGGTGGCTCGAAGACGCCGGCTCGTTACCGCGCGTGGATCGATGCCGTCGCGCGCGGGCTCGCCGATTACCGTGCCGTGTTTGTGCTTGAGCCTGATGGGTTGCCGATGCTCACCAAATGCCTTGACGAACAAAGGCAACAGGAGCGGCTCGCGTTGGTTCGATATGCGGTGGAAAAGCTCAAAGCAAAACCTGGCGCCGCTGTTTACCTCGATGCGGGCCACAGCGCGTGGGCCACGGTGGATGATATGGCACCACGACTTCAAGCGGCGGGCATCGCACAAGCCGACGGCTTTGCGCTCAACGTTTCAAACTATCAAGCAACGTCGGACTTAATGATCTACGGCAAGTCTCTATCTGCGGCTGTGGGCGGCAAACACTTCATCATCGACACAAGCCGCAACGGCAACGGCGCGCCCAAAGACGTCACAGGCGACGATGAACGCGCGTGGTGCAACCCACCCGGCCGGGCACTTGGCACGCCACCCACAACCAACACAGGCGAGCCGCTGTGCGACGCCTTCTATTGGCTCAAGCCACCCGGCGAATCCGACGGCCGCTGCAACGGCGGCCCACAAGCCGGCGCCTGGTTTGCCGAGCGCGCGGTGGAGTTGGCGCGAAACGCGCGTTGGACGACGCCGTAGGGTGCGCCATGAGTGCTGCGCATGAAGGGCCGATTCCACCCTCAACCGCCCGGCGCCACAACGTGCAGCACTGGCCCGTCCAACATCACGTCATCCACCTCAATGTACATGTGCCCCCCAGCCAGGGTCACCACCCAACGTTGCCGCAAGCTTTCGAGGTGCTCCAAGTGGTCCACCACGGCTTCGGGTGGCACCCACGCCGTCAGATGGCCCCAGTTCTTGGGCAGTTTATTCCAGTGGCGCACACGTTCCGTGAACGCATCGAGCGCGGCATGTGATGGGAACACAGCGTGCGCTTTGGCCTCACGGTTATGTTGCACCACTTTCTTTGCCAAATCAGGTGTCACGTCGCCACAGCCCACCCACAGCGACAACTGGCCCGTGAGGTCTTTGGCGAAAAGATCCGGCTCGCCCTCAAGCGACACGCCTGCACCAAGCTCGATCGTCTCTTGATAAACAAAGCAGTAACCCAGCAAGCGTAGCACCAAGTGTTGTGTGGTTTCGCTCGGGTGGCGGCCAATCACCACGGTTTTGTCGACGTTGATGCGTCGATCAACGTCGGCCAAAGTGATGCGGTATTCCCAACGTTCGGGCCGAAACATCGTTAGTTCACCGTAAATTCAAGAACCTTCAAACGGTTGTTGCCGTCAGATCGTTCGGGCGGAAACACAGGCTGACGTTCATTGCCTCGCCACAATCCCACGTAAAGCACGTAACGCCCCGGCGGCAACGTTGGATCAAGTGTGATGACGTTTTGATCACGTACCGTCTGCCCCGGGCGCCACCGCTCGACGGAGAAAGCACCACCCACGGGAGCATGATCCAAATTGCGCGCGCCACCCGGGGGGCCATCCAAGTGGAAGAACAGCTTCCACCCTTCTGGCACGCGTTGGTTCACGTGAAAATAGATCGACACCGGCACGGCGGCACCACGAACAAACGTGTCACCATCAACATCATAACCTTGCACAGCAATCGCATCGCCGATGCGGCCCGCGCTGGGATGCTTGGGTGCAGGAGCCTGGCGGCCGGGACCAAACACATCGTTCGAGATCTTCTCCCGCGCATCGTTGGGCAACGCCAATAAGGCCACGCGTTGCCGCAGCTTCGCTTTGAGCGTTGGGCACACGCCCTCGCCGGCAGGCGTGCCCCACAGATCGCGGCCCGACGGATCGTTGAGCGCATAGCACTCTGTGGTGTTGTGCGGCGTCCAGTTCCAGATCAGCTGGTGCGTGGCTGTGACCAAGGCTCGCTTTTTATTGTCACCCTCATATGTGACCTCTTGAAACACAGGCGCAAAAGCGACTTCGTTGTTGGGTTTGCCTGCCAAAAGATCCACGAACGAACGGCCGAGGAACGTCGGTTGATGAGCCGCGCCCACCAAGTTCGCGATCGTCGGTGCCAGATCCACGTGCGAAACCGGTGTGGCCTCACGGTGTGGGGGCAGCCCAGGCACCCGCATGATGAAGGGCACTTTGGTTTGCGGTGGGTAAAGATGATAGCCGTGCGCCGTGATGCCACGCTCACCCAAGCCTTCGCCGTGATCTCCCGTCACCACCACGATCGTGCGATCCCACAAGCCCTGCGCTTTTACAGCCTCAAACAAACGGCCAATGTGGTGATCGGTGAACCAGACTTCGCCGTCGTAAAGATCACCTGGCGCACGACCAAACGCAGGCGATTCGGCATGCGGCTCGTATGACATGTGTGGATCGTAATAGTGAACGGAAAGGTAAAACCGCTGATCCTTGTGTGCGTTCACAAACGCCACGGCGTCGTCCGTAATTTGGGAGGCTGACGAGCCCACCGATTCTGCGGGTCCCGCAACGTTCGTGTGCAAGGCCCCACGTCGGGAATCATAGACATCGACGCCGCGTTCAAAGCCGCGCCGTTCATCGGCATCAAAATAGCTGTACGCCCACAATGCCCCCGTGAAAAATCCCGCCTGCTTCAGCACGCCTGGCAACATGGGCTGCGAGGCGGCAATGCGTGGCCACCAGCTGCGGCAGGTGTTGCAATCTTCCCAGGCCACCGTCGAAGGCCAGCGGCCTGTGAAGATCGCGGGCATCGAGAACCGCGTCGACGGCGCGTGCGCCCACCCATTCTCGAACACCACGCCTTCTTTGCCCAAGGCATCGAGGTTGGGTGAAGTGGGCCGCGCATATCCATAACCGCCCAAATGATCGGCGCGCAAAGTGTCGATCGCCACAAACAAAATGTTGGCGTTGGCGGGCACAGTTGGCGGCACAACGTGAAACGGCGGGCTTTGCAACGCCTGCCATACGGCATCGGTGCCATCACAATCTTGATCCAGACCGTCGTCGGGCCAATCGAGTGCGCCCGGGTTGATTTCCGGATCGCCATCATCACAATCGCCGCCCCCCATCAACCGGGCGTAACCATCGTGGTCGCGATCAAAGGCGCGCATCGACGCCGTCAACGTAGGGCCAACCAAACCACCGCGGGCCGCCAGTGCCTTGCGCGCCACTTCAGAGCTTGACGCCCACACGGCAAGCGGCACACACAAAATCCAGCCAAGAACCAAAGTGTTCGTGAAGCGCAAGCGCGGCACGAGCCAGCGGTAGCAAAGCCACGCCACCGCCACCAACGCTGCAGCCACAAGGACATCCGTCCACGGCAAATATTGAAAGTCTTTCTCCCAGCGCAGCGCCATCAGCACCACGGTTGCAGCAGCGAGCGTTGCGATCGCTGTGGCCTTCACAACCAAGGGCCGCAGCCTTGCGCTTGCGCCCCACGCCGCCGCTTGCTTCACGAGCCACGGCGTCGACATACCCACCGCGAACACCCAACCAGCGCGCTCCCACAACGCCGGACCACGCAGCGGCGCGCGCGTGCGCCACACGATCACCAACGTTGCCAAGCACGCCACGCCCAATGTCAGGGGCGCCAACCACCATCGCCCCACAAGGCTGCTTGTGGTCGGTGAGGCCGTGGCCGCGCGCCCGCCGCCAAACACACGCGATAGAGCCGGCGCAAAAAGCCACACGCCCAGCCACGACAGCAACAACAGATCCACCACCACGCCCGCCGCCAAAAAGCGATTCACGCGCGAGGCGGTCAGCCACACGCCCCCCGCCCCCGCGAAGCCCGCGCCCAGCCCCAGCGTCAAGAGCGCCAGGCGCGCCGGCCAGGTTTTGTGACCAACGCCGCCCCAACCATACACGCCAAAAAGAACAAAAACCGCCGCTCCCAATACGCCACCCAAAAAGCCGTCGATGGCCACCGATAAAGCGATTGTGGTGACCACGCCACCCGCGGATAAGCCCAGCGGCCACGCCACGCGCGCCCCATCGCATAGACCCACGATCAGGCCGGCCAGCACACACGCCTTGGCGGCGCGGACGAGGGCACCCCTTGCCAACATTGCGCCCTTAGCTACCAACGGGCCGAGCGATAATCAATAACTTACCGGAATCGTTCACAAATCGGCGAAGTGACCAAGTGGGGCGCTTGCCGCAAGCAACCATTTGTTGGCACAAATCAAGGACTTAGAGCGCACTAGGCGTTGGGCCAGGGCTCCGGCACGGGCTGGCCTGACGCGGCTAGAAGGTGTCGAACGAGGTAAACGCCCACGTCCACGGTGCGACGTCGCTTACCAGGTTCGGGGGTGAAGCTCTTGTCGCATTCATTGGTGATCCACTTCCGCGTTTCCACATCGAAGAACACGCCGCTTAGTTTTTTGGCCGTGGCGGGGCTTTCTGAGGGGCCCTCGCAAAACCCCATCGTGGAATGAAAGTGAATCGCTTGCCCTGTGGGCCGCGCCGACATGACCAAAGTCAAAGCCGAACTTTCGCTGCGTCCCAGGCCGGGCACCTTGCGAAGCCCGTTTAAAAGCGCCTCCGCCGAAGCGCACGCGTCTTGGGGCAGCGCCTCCACGCCCAACGTCTGTTGATAAAAGCTCATCAATTTCTGGCTCTGTTCGATGTCCACGTACATGCGAGCACCGTAGTCCAGAGTGAAGACGAAAGCTCCCTTTAGCTTCAAAGCCACCGGAACTCGACGCGCCGCCACGCCGTTCGTGTCCGCTGCGCGCCTGCGCGGCATAGGCGAGGGGGGGGTGCCGAAATAGTTTCGTCATTTTGCCCAGCCTGGTTCGTATTGAGTGAATCGGGCTGACTTTCGTTGCGACAAGCCGTCCGTGACCGCGTCAGGGTTGTTGGTGCCTACGAGCTTGGGGGAGCTACGGGGCGCGTCCCATTCAAGGAGTACCTGCATGAGACCGTTTCCACGTTCCTTCCTCTGGTTGTTGCCCGCAACGTTCTTTGCTTGTGGAGGGGGCGGCAGCCATGTGCACGACATGCCCCCCGTCGCAACGCCCGACGAGCCGCCAGCCGACCCCGTTTCACCACCGGCCCCCCGCAAAGCTGAACCTTTGCCCATCTCCGGCGGCACACTTGGCGTGCTGTCGGATGGCAAAACCGCCGTCGCCAGTGACCCCGATCGGGACCAAATCTACGTGGTGGATCTTGTGACCAACAAGTTGAACCACACAATCATGGTGTTGCCGGGCGACGAGCCAGGACGGCACACGCAAGACGCTGCAGGCAATGTGCACGTCGTTTTGCGGCGGGGTGGCGCCGTTCTGTCATTTGATCCCCAAACGGGCGAAGTTCTTGCGCGCCGTTCGTTGTGCCTGGCACCGCGAGGCATCGCCTTCGATGGCGGGCGCAATCTTTTGCACGTGGCTTGCGCCGGAGGCGAACTCGTATCAATCGCGCCGACGGCAAACGACCCTGCCCGCGTAACAGAGCTGGACCGCGATCTGCGCGACGTTGTCGTCAAAGGCGATTCGATCTACATCACCACGTTCCGGCAAGCCACCGTGCTTCGCATTGACGCAGGCACCGGTCGCATGTTGGACCGCGGCAAGCCCCCCTCAAGTTTATCGCTGACGATGAGAACGCCATCTTCGCCCGCGGTTGCCTGGCGAATGATCGACGGCGGCAATGGCCCCATCATCATTCACCAACGCGCGTCCGATGGTGAAGTGGGCACGGGCCCCGGTGGCTACAGCACCGGCGGGGATTGTTCAGCCATCGTTGAATCCGCGGTGTCGTTCGTCTCCGCGGGTGGTCCCTTGGCCATTGCGTCCAGCGGGGCGATTTCGGGATCTGTGCTGCCCGTTGACGTGGCCCTATCGCCAGATGGCAAACAACTGGCGTTCGTCACGGCAGGCAACAGCGAAGCGCAAGTGCGATTCGTGGCAGCGCAATCCGCATCGGACACATCAGTGCCGCTCGGCTGTGTGCATCCGCAAAACGTGCCCAGTGTTACGCCGCCGGTGACCAACGTTCCGCAAGACACTTTGCCTGACCCGATCGAATACCGGCCGGCAAACGGACAGATCGTGGCCGTGGCTTTCGATCTGCGCGGCAACGTGGTGGTGCAAAGCCGCAACCCAGCCAACATCCAAGTGCTCACCCAACGACGCTCGCCCATCACGCTTTCTACGGAGGGCAAATGGAACGGCGGTCATGCCTTGTTTCACAAAGCGACGAAGGGGCAGTTGGCCTGCGCGTCTTGCCATCCTGAGGGCGGAGACGACGCGCGCACTTGGAAATTTAGTGGCATGGGCGAGCGACGAACACAGTCGCTGCGTGGCGGCATCCTCGACACAGCGCCGTTTCACTGGGACGGCAATCTGCGCGACATGAACACGTTGATGCTTGATGTGTTTCAGGGCCGCATGCTGGGTGAAAGCGTTTCAGTTGAAGGTGTGCAAACGCTTAGCAACTGGATCGACAGCATCCCGCACACCGGCGGCGTCAAGCGCGTGGATCCGGCTGCCGTGATGCGTGGCAAGGCGTTGTTCGATTCGGCGGAGGTGGGGTGTTCTAGCTGCCACGCGGGCAAGGGTCTGACAAACAACACACTTGCCGACGTTGGCACAGGCACGCGCCTTCAAACGCCACAGTTGATGGGGCTTGGGTTGCGAGCGCCCTATATGCACAACGGTTGCGCAAAAACGCTCAAGGATCGTTTTGGTGGCTACTGCGGTGGCGGTGATCGCCACGGCATCACGTCAAAGCTCGGCAGCGAGCAAGTTGACGATCTGATCAGCTACCTCGAGACGCTTTAACCATCTCTTTGTCTTGGGGCGCATGGTTCGCCTCAGAGCGCGCCCTTTCCCTTTGTGTTTCTTTTGCCTCGGGAGTGTTCCGTGAAGCATGCGTTTGCCTTAAGTCTCATAATTGTTGTTGGTGCGTGTGGCTCGAATTCAAACAGCGGCGATGGCGACGATCCCGATGGGGGTGGAGGTGAAGGTGGCGGCGGCAGCGCGCCAGCGCCCGTCTGTTCGTGGAATGAAGATCCAGAAGTGTTGCCGTTGCCCGAGGGCTCCGTCGATGGCGTGATCGAGGGCGATGGCCGCAACCGCAGCACCACATGCACCACATCTTTTGGCACGGGCGGCCCCGATGCCGTCTACAAACTCGAGTTGCAGGAGCGACGTCAGGTGCATCTGGCGGTTCGCTCCACAATGAACACAGCGATCGCCGTGCGGCGGGCGTGTGAAGATCCACTGACCGAAGTGGCGTGTGGCGCGACGCCGCTGCCAAACGCGGGCGTTCCCGGACAACCCGGAACGTTCATCACGTTCGCACAACGGCCAACCGTGGACGCTGAAATTGAAACGGTGCTTGATCCAGGCACGTATTACGTCGTCGTCGATGAAGAAGCCGCGTTCGGCGTGGGCGGAAAGTTCACACTCGACGTCGCAACCTCTGAGCCACCTGTCGGTCTGACTTGTGAGGAACCAGAACATCTTGAACCCGTCGACTCGCGGTTGGGGCAAGCGATAAACAGCGAAGATCCGCAGGTCGCTGATTGTGGCACGCCCACGTTCAACGCGCGCTTTTATAGCGTGTCCATCGCGGCCGGCGATCAGCTTACCGCCACCGCCACGCCGCGCGGAGGAAACCAATCCTGGCAGCCAGTCATGCAAGTTCAAGGCGGCTGCGATGAAGGTTCTTGTTTAGGTGCGGATGTGACAATGTCTCAGTTCTCAATCGCTCGGTCATTACGCTTTACGAACAATGGCCAAGAGCCCATCGACGTAACGTTGGCGGTGGGCGCCAATACGGCCCTTAGCTCCGGCTCCTTCGACCTTCATGTTTTCACTGGCCCTCCGCAGTTGAACACCACGTGCCGCGCGGCCCTGCGTGTCCGTGACGGCCAACAGCTGCGCAACCAAATCATCAGCGCGGCCGATCCCGTGGCGCAGCCGTGCGTTGGATTCGGCGCCGTGCGCGGCCACTACTATCAAGCCGACGTCCCGCCCGGAAACACGTTCAATGTCAAGCTATTGAATATGCAGATCGGTAAGGCGCCGCCTCCCTCTTTGATCTTGCTACGCGGATCAGCCTGCAACGAAGGCCTGACATGCGATGGAACGAATCAAACGGGAACGCTGTCGTTCAAGAATCAGGATACGCGCCCCACCACGATCGTTTTCGCCGTTGTCGCGAACAACTTCGGCTTCGATGTGCCCGATATGCAATTCGGGTTGGATGTTTCTCTGATTCCCCCTCCTGGCCGCGTGGAAGTGGTGAACCGTCAGAACAACCTGTGGACATCGGAAGCTGGAGACGCCGCCACGTTTCAGGTGCGTTTGTCAGCGGCGCCCTCATCCGATGTGGCCGTGCCGCTCGCCTCTTCGAACACGAACGAAGGCACCGTTACGCCAGCCAAGCTCGTGTTCACAGCGGCCAACTGGGACAAACCGCAAACCGTTGTGGTGCTGCCGGTGGACGATAAGAAGCGCGATGGTGCACAAAACTACGTTGTGCAAATCCTCCCAGCCACTGGCGACCGTGCGTTTGCCGGGTTCGACGCTGACGACGTCACCATCACAAACCGCGACAATGAAGCCGGGATCAACGTGCGCCGCGCGTCGTCACTCATGACGAACGAAGCAGGAGCCGTGGAATTTGTGCCCGTGCAGCTCAACGTGGCGCCCAAGGGCACCGTGCGTATCAAGATCACGTCGTCTAAGCCTGCGGAAGCCAGTGTGTCGCCGGCAGAACTGGAATTCACAAGCGCGAATTGGGACGTAGATCAAGTTGTAACGGTGACCGGCGTGAACGACGACGTGCCTGACGGCGATCAATCGTACAGCGTCACCTTCGAGGTGGCGTCGTCAACCGACCCAACCTTCTTTACCGACCTCGCCGTGCGCCTCGACGGCCTTAACCGTGAGCGAGCCTTTGCCGAGCGGATGCCTGCAAGTTTGCCTATGCCTGCGGGCGGCTCCTTCGATTGTTCGTTGGGATTTTCGCGCTGGGATCGACGCATCACCAACGACGCGAAGGGCATTCTCTACGTCGCGTTGGTCTGCTCGGCGGACACCGATCGTCCTGGCGCCACACCTTCAGGAACGATCCCCGCCGGCTTGTCACAAGTGTTTGTCACGACCAGCAGAGATGGCGGATCCACATTTGGGGAACCAACGCCGTTGCCTCTGTTCGGTGCGAGCAACGTTAGCCTCGCGAGCGGCAGCGGCACGGTTTATGTCCTGGCGTCGACCGACAGCGGTCCGGCCTTCGTGCGCAGCGACACGGGCGGCGCCGTGTGGAGTGCGCCCACGCGGTTGTCGTCAGACGCCGCCGGTTTCGCGGCGATCGTGGCCACCGCAAAGATTGTGTTGATCGGGCAAGTCACGAACGAACGCGCGCGGTTTTGGCGCAACGAAACGGCCGGCGACGGCGACTTCGTGGCCGCGGATGACGCGGTTGTTGCTGGGACATTCGCGCTCTTCCATGACGGCAACGGGCAGGATTTTTGGATGGTGAACGCTGGCGGCAACGTGGCGAAGAGAGCGGTGGGCGGCAGTGCCATGTTTGCGTCCTCTGGCGCCCTGGGCTTCAGTGACCGACAGCTTGAACAGTTTGCCAGCGGAGCCAACGTTTTGTGGGCCGTGGGCTCTCAGGATGTGTTGCTCCGCCAATCGGTCGTCGTGGACAAAACCGCACAAAGCATTCCTTTGCGAACCGGCTTGTTGTTTGGACGTTCGCTCAGCGCCGACAGCTCCGGAGGGGTGACGCTGTTTGAGACAGGCTTTGATCGCTCACTCCGTGCACGTCACTTCGCCGCGGCGGGCAATGAGGATTCACCGGTCAAGGTTCTTGCGCGCACAGCGGGGGCCACCTCGGTGCAAGCGCTGGGAGGCCAGGCCACCGCCTACGCCTACGCCGTGGGAAAACAGCAGTTCTTTGGCATCGTTGCGTGGTGACGTGAATCCTTTACACCCCGCGTTCGTCCTATAGTTATGGGTCAACTCGGGGTGACAACAGCCCTCGCCGTCTCGCTTGCGTTGGTCGCAGGATGCGCCACCGCCCACACACCAGCGCCACAAGCGGCCACGGGCGCCCCGGGCGCCCTGCCCTCCACACCTTTACTGGGACCCGTGGCCGCGGAATCCGCACGTTACGTGATCACCCACGGCGTTGTGGGAGAACTCGGCGAAGTGGTGCTGCAACTAACGCCGCATGGGCCGGTGGGGCAGCCAACAACCTGGGAGGGGCAAGGGCACGGGTTCGCGTCCTTGTTTGGCATCGGTGAAAGTTCCACCTTCCGATCCCGCTTTGACGTGGGCCGTGGCGTGTCGACGACCTGGTCTGTCAACCGCAACACCGGCAGCGCTCTCATTCTTGACGAGTGCCAGCAGCGCACGCCGGGGGAAATTGCAAGCCACCGCGTACACAGCCAAAAGCCAGAAGATTGGTCAACGCTGCATTCGCGTGCGCCCACCACAGATCTGCTGGGCTTCTTGTTGCGTCTCCGCACGCGACCACCCACTGCCCCCGAAGCGGTGATGGTGATGGACGGGCGGGCGTTGTGGAAAGTGACCGTGAAGCCAGGCACCGCAGACACGGTTCAGGTGGCACAACAACCTCACGCAGCGCTGCGGTATCAGTTGGCTGCAGAGCCACTTGACTGGCACCTTGCGCCCTCGAAGACGCGGCACCGTCAGCAGCTCACGGTGTGGCTGGCGAACGATCGCGCGCGCACGCCGTTGGCGCTTGAGGCAAATAGCACTTTGGGGAACGTGCGCATCGAAGTGGATGAGAGTCCGCGTGTTGCGTTGAGGTGATCCGGGCCGCCCCGCGACAATTGAACTGGCAAGCCTTGGCCCATGTTACGATGCTGCAATGACCGCGCGCCGCCGGTCAAAGGAGCTCGTGAGATGAAGCCGTCGTTCTTGGTATTTGCGCTCATGGTGGTGTTGCCGTCTTGTGGCCGTGACGCTTTGGTGAGCCCCCAAACCTTTGCCACCCCGCTGACCTGCCCTGCCGCTTTCGACGACGGCTCAGGCAACCGCGGCGGTTCCTCCTTGCTGCTGCCAACGGACCAAACAGCCAATGTGCCTGTGCAAAACGTGTGTACGTTTGGCCAGCCGAAGGTGACGGATAGCGACGCCATGGAGGCACTGGTGCGACTGGTGACGGGCCAAGGCGATCCCAAGCGCGCGCGCGAATTTTTCGACAAAGGCCTACGGACGAACCGCTTGGCCGATCGCAGCACTGTCATCGCGGCTTTGCTTGCAAACGCAGCGGCGCGGGCGCTTTCGGATGAGTGGATGGCCAAGTGGCTGCAGTTGCCCGCCGCCACGCCATTTCCCGATCGATTCTCAGCGGCTTTGTGGCAGGACGCGCGTGAACAGACGTTTCGCCAAGGCCGATCTGTGTTCGTCGAAGGCAGCACCACGCTGGCTTCGTTGGTCAATGGCACCAAGACGTTCATCACGCCTAACCTGGCTGCGCTTTACAACGTGATGCCGCCCTCAAACGATGGCTTCGCTGAAACAAGTTTGCCGCCGAGCCGCCCGGGCGTGTTTGGTCACGTGTCCGTGCTTGGCAGCCAACCCGCCGTTTCGTTGCGGGGCGATTTCCTGCTCAAGGCGGCGCTGGGTTGCGGAGGCGCGCCCCCGCCGCCTTCAGGCCTACCCGTGCACGACATCAAACCCACGAAGCTCGTCGCCCGTCAAACGTTGGCCAACCAGATTGTTGAGCCACAATGCGCGGCTTGCCATAGGCTTTTGGAGGCCGGATTTTTGTTACACGCTTTCGATGAGCGCGGCGTCGCACGCACGCGGGACAGCGACGGTGCGGCACTCAACACGCGCGCCACTGTGGATCTCATTGAGGGATCGCCTGTTGAGCTCGATGGCTTGGCGACGCTCGGCAAAACCTTGGAAGGCAACGGCGCTTGGCAAAACTGTTTGGCCGAAGCGCTTGCGAGCGTGGCCGCAGGAAGAGCACAACTTCCCGAGGCTGATTCCACTTGTTCGCGTGCAGAAGCCGTGGCCATGGCGCTACGTCAATCTCCCACGCTCAAAGCCGTGCTGCCGGCGGTGGCCACCACCCTTTTCGGTGGAACGATCAGCCCGCAAGGCATAAAGGATGGACCCGCCCCACCCGCTGCTCCGCCCTCACCCTCGATTGAAGTCGACGGGCAGCTGTCCGCGTGTACGCCCATCAGATCGGCCAGCATGACCTGCGATGGAATCTGCCAAACGGAGCAATTGCGATGCGGGGCCCACACGTGCCGCCTGGCCGGTACGTTGGGTGGCGCGTTTTTCTTCTCGTCGCAAAGCCGTTGCGGCAGCAGCGACATCGCGGCCACTTTGGATGAAGCTTGCGGCGGCGGTTTTGGCGATGCAGCCTGCAACGCCAGCGCACCGTTGACGTGGGTGCGCTGTTGCTGCGGAGATTGAGGCGTCACTTCAGCGGGTCGATGCGCATCACAAAGCCGCCGCGTGCGCGCATCGGCACCGCCACTGTGTCTGCGGGCACGTGTGTTTCGGTGCGCGAGGCGAACGTGCGATCCGTATCTCCATCGGCGATGATCGTGACGTTGGCTTTGCCCTTGAGAAAGCCCAGCGCCACCTGCGCCGTGGCGGCTTCGTCGCGGCCGTTGATGCCACCCACGTACCAGGCCTTCCCCTTGCGCCGTGCGATCACGGCTTCTTTGCCGGGAAAGCCACCCACCAACCGCGTTTCATCCCACGTGACGGGAACCGCTTTGAGGAAAGCTTTCGGTGCCTCAGGCAAGCCCAAGTAAGCCTTGTACGAATCGGCCAAATGCAAAAGACCTGATTCGAACACCACAGACAACGCCAATTCGTGGCCGTTCGTCGTCAGGTGTGGCTTTTGTGAATCAGAGAACGTGACCGGCGTGTAATCCATCGGTCCCACCACATTTCGCGTAAACGGCAAGATGCTGTTGTGGCGCGCGGCGGCCCCAGGAAAGGTTTGGCTGAACTTATATTGTTCAGCGCCGCGAATGGCCTCGTGGCTCATCAGGTTGGGATAAGTGCGGGACCAGCCGCGCGGCAAAGTGCACCCGTGGAAGTTCACCAGCAATTTGAAGTCGGCCGCATCTTCAAGCAGATCTTGGTATTGAGTGATCGTCACTTGCTTGTCGTTCTGGAAAAAATCCACCTTCAAGCCTGCGACGCCTGCTTCGGAGATCGCCTTCATTTCAGCGCGGCGCTTTTCGCGCTCATACATGCGATCGCGCGGTTGCTCCGTCACCTGGTTGTTCGGGCCGCCTGAGTTGTACCAAAGCAAAAGGCGCACGTTTTTGGATTTGGCGTAGGTGGCGAGCTGCTTCCAATCACCGTTCTTCATGGTATTCCAGTTGGCATCCACCAAGAAGTATTCCCACCCCATCTGTTGAGCCATGTCGATGAACGGCAACATCGCGTTGTAATCGCGCGGGCTATCGCTTTCCGCCCACCACGACCACGCCGAACGGCCTGGCTTGATCCACGCGGTGTCCTTGGCTTTTGAAGGCGCCGCCAAGTGATGAACCAGCGATGACTCAACGATCGTGGGCAAACCTTCACCCACCACAATCACACGCCAAGGCAAAGACCACGGCAAAGTCCAGCGCGGCGCCGTGGCACCCAACCCTTCGCCTTCTTCAGGATCGGGCAAGCGCACTTTGTAAAGGCCACCGGGCGCGTCCTTGGCCAAACGCGAGCCTGCAAACCCGCGATCCAAACCTGCCTCCGTCAACAACACCCAGTGCTTGTTCGTGTGAAACAAAGCGGGAAAGCTCCAGCCGGCAGAAGTGGGCGCGGCCGAGCCTGCAGGAATGTCGGCGTTCCATTCATTTTCGTAAGCGGGGCGCCACAGATTCGCTGTGTCGTGCGCCATCAAGTAGCCCGTGGCCGACACAGGCACGCGAAAGCCTGTTTCTTCGCCCAGAACGTCAAACCAACCCGGCGTTTTGTCCGTGAACCGGTAGCGAAAAGCCACGCCATCGTCGTAGGCACGCAGATCCAACGCCAACGATCCACCGCCAGGGCCTTGCAACGTAACCGTTGTCTCTTGAGCGGCGGCGTCCTGCTCAAGCTGTTTGCCGGTCAGCATCTTGTAGCGATCACGCACCGGCTTGGAACTAACAGACAACCATCGCAACCCTTCGGTGAAATTTTGATCGCCGCGGTGAACGCCCAGCGGCGACCACGGAAGCACGACGCTGCGGGCCTGCTTGTTGCCGTGTTCCACGCGGTAGTAAAGCCTCGCCCCCGGTTCGTATCCGGGCTCGCCGCCCAGATCCGCCAGCACGGCCACGATGCGCGTTGTTCCACTAGGTGAAGTGGCCACGGCCGCGGTTCCCTTGGGCAACTCTTCCACGCTTGGCCCTTGGGTGCTGCGCACCACCCGCAACGCCAGATCGTTTTGCAGCACCGGCCCCACCACCGCGGCCACGCCACTGGCATGCACCAAACGTGACGAGGCCAAGCTTTGTCCCGTGCTTGGATCAAACCACTGCAGGTTGTAAGCGCCAAATGGCAGATCGAGCAGCAGCTTCACAGGAGCGGGCGCATCTGCCGGCGCTTTCGCCACGTAGACCGCGTAGGCGCGCCCGGGCGCGGATAGCGCGTGCGTCGTATGAGCGGCGCCGCCGGCAATGAAGTGGCCATCGGGCCGCATCGCCACCAAATCATTGCCAAAGCTGTGCAAAAAACGCGACAGCGCACCCAATTGCGTCCGCAAGGCCACACTGCCACCGCCGGGAGCCTTTTGCGTGTCGGTGCCATTTTCACGCGCGGTGGTGAAGGAATAATCGAGGCTGTTGAATAAACCCCCGCCCGCCAACAAGAAGGCCCAGGCTTGTTTGCGGTAGGTCTCATCGTCGCCGCCGTCGAAACCTGTTTCATCAAAACCAAACGCGCGCGTCACTTGCGCGTTCATCGCGATCGCTTCCGGCGGCCGGCAATAGTGGAAATTGAAAATGGATACGTCCGGGTTGGGCTCGGCGATCTTCACGCTGCGGTTGGCGATGTTCTGCGCAATCACAGGCACGTTCACGCCGCGCTTGCCTTCTTGAATGATCACCTTCGCTATCTTCTCTTGCCACGCCAGTGAAGCGGCATTGGCGGGACTCACGAGACCCACGTCGGCGGCCAGATCGGCCCACGGTTCATTCTGAATCTCGTAAATCACGTTGTCGGCGTCAGCCAGCGTGCGCACCACTTGGCGAACCATCGCTTCTTGAAAACCTTGCAACTTGCCGTTGTCCAAGGTGTGCACCTTTTTGCGGTCCACAACGCCCACATCGTTGATGTTGTTTTGTGTGTGCAAGGGGCTCGCTTCCCAGCCCCGCTTTTCATAAAGCGAAGAGAACAGTGTGAGCTCAACCACGATCCCACGCCGGCCGGCTTCGTTGACGAAGTGTTTGAGGCGATCAAAGTACGCCAGATCCCACCGCTTGAGATCGAACTTGTTGCCACCGTTGATGTAGCCCGCGGTGCCGCTGCGGGCCCACGGCGCCAAAAGCCGGCCCGGCGCCGGAGCCAAGGTGTTCTTCTCGATCCCGAACGCGCCCGGCATCTCCACATAGGAGCCGGTAAAAATCCGCGTGTAATTGAGGCCTTTCGACGCCAACTCGTCGAGGTAAGGCAGATAATCGAAGTCCAGGTTTATGACGGCGCCATAGTGCTCCCCCGATGTCACCAATACGGTGGGTTTGCCGCGAAACTCGAAGATTCGGGGGTTGTCGGGGTGCAAACGCAAGGGCACCTTGGGGGCCGGTTTGGCGGGGGCTTCGGCCGCGCCAGCCACCCTGGGCCCGGCCGCCGCCAGATAAAGCATCGCCACGAGGGTAAACATCTGTTTCAAATTGCGCGTCATGGGTAGCAACGGCTTAGCCCAGGTCCACACCTGAGCGCAACTGCTACGATGCAAGGCCCCCCCTGCCGAAACCCCGGCAGGTGCGATACCCTGCCGCCCGCCCTTGCCGAACCCCCTTTACAACTTCACCCGCCGCTTCTGGCCGGCCTTGGTGGCCACCGCCGTTTTGGTGCCGCACGCGCTCTACTTCAACTTCGTGAACGACGACGCTTACATCTCGTTCCGCTACGCGAAGAACCTCGCTGAGCACGGGCAACTGGTGTTCAACCTGGGCGAACGCGTGGAAGGCTTTACGAACTTCTTATGGACGGTGGTGCTGGCGCTGGGCATGAAACTGGGCGCTCCGCCTGAACATGCCTCACGGGTCCTGGGAATCGCTTTGGGCGTGGCGGGATTGTTTGTGGTCAACCGCATCAGCTTACGTATGAACGACGGCAAGCCGAGCGCCCTACACCTGATCGCAACGTTGGGCCTGGCGGTCAGCGGCGCCTACGCATGTTGGTGCACAGGTGGCCTCGAAACGCAGTTGTTCACGTTCTTATTTCTGCTGGCGTGCAACGCATTGTTTGCCGAGCTGGCCACTGGGCGTGGCACCAACAGCGCCTTATGGTTTGCCCTCGCAGGCATGACACGCCCCGAAGGGTTGCTGCTGTTTGGCCTGGCAGGGCTTTACCGCGTGGCGAGCATGCTGCTGCACAAGCGTTGGCGGCCCACCCGCAACGAGGTGCTGTGGGTGGCCACGTTCGTGGCTGTGTTTGCGCCTTATTTTGCCTGGCGCTGGTGGTACTTCGGCTGGCCGTTTCCCAACACGTTTTACGTTAAGGCTTCGGGCGGCGCGGGCGCCTTGCCGTGGGGGCTGTACTATCTGCGGCGCTTCGCCGAAGATCACGTGCTGTATTTGTTGGTGCCGCTTGGTTTGGCTGGGTTTGCACCCGCGCGCGAGGTTGCCCGGTTTCGCCTGTTTTGCTTCGGCACGTTGGTGTTGACTGTGTTTGCGGCCTACACCGCGAAGGTGGGCGGCGATTTCATGGGGCTTTATCGTTTCGTGTTGCCGGTGATGCCGATTGGCGCGCTGATGCTCCAAGAGTCGCTGCGAACGATCGGCCAACGATTGCAAGGCCTCGTGCCACGCGCGCTTCTGATCACAGCGGCCGCCACACTCGTCCTGGCGTACGCCGTGGGACAGGCGAAGGTTTCGTACCATGGCATGACCCTGATCGGCGCCGACCGCGGCATCGATACGCCTGGCTATTTGAAGCAATACGCTGACGAGCGCATACCCATCGGTCGTTGGTTTGCGCAGTTCGCTCGGCCCGATGATTTGATGACCGTGGGCGGCGCGGGCGTCATTCCCTACTATGCGGGCATTCCCGCCTACGACGTGTTTGGCTTGGTGGATGAACGCATCGCTCACGATCCAGCGATGACTGTGTCACAGCGTCCAGGGCATCAGAAATGGGGCTCTGATGCGTACATGCTGTCGCGCAAGCCGACGCTCATCACACACATTTATCACCTGCACGCCAAAGCCAACGACAACGCGGATTATTGGCGCAGCCAGGGCTATGAATGGGTGACCGCCACGGTTCCCGGTTTATCGGATCCGCCGCACTACAGTTTCTTAAAGCGCATCGACCGCGCCTTCGGCCCCTTCCCCGCGCACGCAGCCACACCCTAGAGCAAACGTTTGCCGGGGGTCACCTACCGATGTACACTGTACAAATGAACCGGTACAGTGTGGCTGACGCGCGCAAGCGCATTTCATCCGTGCTCGATAAGGCCGAACAAGGCGAAGGTGTTCTCATAGAACGTCGGGGCGTCCTGTTTCGATTAACGATCGATAAGAGCGAACGATTGCCACCCCGACCCGCCCCAACAGAAATCGAAATCCTTGATGCGGACGTCGAAAGTGGTCAATGGACCTGGGATAGCCGCGGCAACTTGGGCAAGAAGCTGCCGAGCCCCTCCAAACGACGCACAAAACGTTGATTCTTTTGGACACAAACGCACTCATTTGGTTGCTTGCGGGACACAAGCGTGCGAGCAAACTGCCAAAGAATGAGAAGCGTTTCTATGTTTCTCCGGTCTCTCTTCTGGAGTTGACGTTCTTGAACGAACTCGGTCGCATCCGGTTTAGCCGAGGGACTCTGGACATTCAGAACCATCCACGCCTGGCCGTCGACGACCCGTCATCCGTTGAGCTTTTTGCGCAGGCTCAAAACGTGGCATGGACGCGCGATCCCTTCGATCGGTTGATAACCGCCCATGCTGCTCTTCGGCGGTGGAAGCTTGCAACGGGCGATGCGCATATGCTCACCCAGTTAGACCCCAAAGCCGTTCTTGAGTTGTAACTCGTGTCAGGGCAGCCTTAGACCGAAAGCCTTGAGCTGTTTTTCAATTTGACCTTGCCAGTCGCGGTTCGCGGCGGGGCTGGCGGGGCTGGGGTGCAAGATGGTGCCCACCGACACACGCGTGCCTTGGAGCGCTTCTTCGGCACGCTTTTGCGCGAACGCCCCCACGCCGATCACCCATTGCGGCTGCAATTCCACCACGATCTTGCGCAGGGCTTCGTCGCAAGCCTCAAACAGTGGCGCCCGTTCGTGTGCGGGCAATTTATCCGGCGTGACGTTGCGGCCGCCTTCATCCATGAACACCAACGGGCAATAGTTCACCACGAAAAAACGTTCAAAGAACTGGGGCGCGGTGGTGAACCGTTGGGCGGCCCAACCCCAAAAGCGCGTGCCACTGACCTCGCGGCGGGTGCAGTCAAAACCGGTGATCGCGCGCTTGGGATGCAGCTTCGCGGGTTGACCCACCTTGCGTTCGGCACCCGTGCCCACGCCCACAAAATCGCGCACCATCGGAATGTCGCCGAAGGGAACCCCCGTTTGCGCCATGCCGAAGGGGCCCGGGTTCATACCGAGGAACAGAACTTCCTTGGGGCCGCGCCCAAACCGTTCCACGTAAGCCTTGTGTGGCGCCCAGGCGTAAACCAGCGGGTTGTAAACGTGTGTCACAGGTGGCGCGAACGCAAGACGGTCCACCGCTTTGGCCAAGCGCCGGCTGATGTCAACAAGGCTCATGCCGCCAGGTCCTAGCGCACCCGGAGGGAAAGCAAAAGGGTGGGCACACCCGGACGGCTCACTCGGCGCCGAAGAAGACGATGGCGGTTTCGTTCTTCTGCAAAGTGGCTTTGACGTGACCATGGCCTTGGTTGTCAAAGCTAACGGTTGTGGCCGGCGCGTTCGTCCAGAAGTTCTTTGCAGGCTTTGCGCGCGTAATGTATTCGAAGCCGCCGCCAGAGGTTGTGAACATCACCACCGCGCCCTTGCCCGTGTCAGCTGTCACCTTTTCATAGACCTCGGGGCTGCCGGCCAACGCCCCCGTACGAGTGGAGGCGACACGGGTCATATCGTCGCGCACCTGCTTGAAGTGTTTCAATACATCGCCGATGCGCGCCACGCCTTCACGAGACACTTCCTGCAGATCGCCCCAGATGCCGTGGCCACCCAACACCAAAGAGCCGACGCTGTTCATCTGCGACATGATCGGATCGTCCGGAAAAAAATGGGTGAGTAACAGGCTTGACGGCAGCCACCGATCGTAGCCAAGGGGAGCGCGCGCGATCCAGCCGCGCGCCGGCCCAGGATAGAAGAACAAATTCACGTTCAGTGGGCTGCGCGGAAGATTATAGTCGTAAGTGTACGGCCCGTTGTTGATCAAGAAGTATTTGCCTGCCGTAAGATACTGCAGGCCCATGATGCGGCCGTCCTCGGTGAGATCCAGATCCACGATCGCTTCGGGAACCGCGGCAGAAACTTTCTCAGCCATGCGCGCCAACACGCCAGGCAACAAGTATGCGTAGCGATCGGCGCGTTCCTTTGCCGTCGCTGTTTCGTCGCCGTGGTGATGCCCTGGCAAATCACACCAATCGGTGCGCAAAGCATCCAACTTGAAATACGTCACGCCCAACTCGCGCGACACCTGAATCAGACGATCGGCGAAAACGTCGGCCCAGTCGCTGACCAAGCACATGCCAAAACTATCGCCGCTTTCCCACACATTGGCCTTGTGTTCCTTGCCCACCAGTCGCGCCAGGTATTTCGCATTGGCGGGATAGGATTTGCCAGCCGCCGCGGCCATCACAGGATCGAACCACAACCCGAACTTCATTCCACGTTCAGCCAAACGCTTGCGTACACGGGCCAAGCCGTCGGGAAACCGCTTGAGGTTCACCTCCCAGTCACCGGTGTTGGTGAACCAACCCGTATCGATCACAAACACTTCAACGCCCATCGCCGCCGCCACATCGATATCGGCGAGGATACGCTCGGTGTTCATCGTGGTCATGTACGTGGGTTTGCCGCGCTGTTTTTCGCGCTCTTGCACATTCCACGTGTTGTAGAAAATGTATGGCTTGCGCGACTCCACAGAGGCGGCCAGATCACGCCGCACGAACTCGCGAAACGTGGCAGCCATTTCGTCTTCGTTCCCCGCCACGGCGCCCATGTCAAACCACAGCGACTCAAACGGATGCATTTCATCAAGCACGTGCCCACTGTGGTTGGCCTTCACAGCTTCCAGCCTTACGCGACGGTCAGGGCCCAACACGTACGACAAAAATGCGTTCACCGAGGTGGAGCCGTGTTCGTAGGCCAACACCATCGAACGCGCGCCGCTTGATGCGACCAACAGCGGCCCGATGAGCTTGGCGCCGCCTTGAAAGTGGCGCGCCTCAAGCGGTTCCTCATGTGGCATGTAGCTGTGAAAGAGATCTACGAACTCCGCGAGCCGAACTTCCTTGGCCAGCGGATACGTGGCGAGCGATACCCCAAAATACGAAGCCACCCCCTGCGCGCTCGGCGAGCCAAATGCGTGTGAATCCGTCGACGAAAGCCGATACCTGAATCGGACGATGGGTGAGTGCTCCGAAACGCGAAACACAAGGTCGAGTGCAAGGGTAGTGTCTGCTTGAAGCTGGCCACGGAAATGCCGTTCGTTGCTTCCGTTGGCCAAAGTGCGCGCAGGGTCCACCTCTTTGAGCTTCGTGACCGCGCCAGAGACACGTTTGCCGTCGATAATGAATACGGGTGCCGCGACGGGGATGGTCACGCCATCGGAAGCATAATTCCACAACGCACCACCCTTGCCGGGAACTGTCAGCTTTACCTTCGCATTGGCAACAGTTGCGGCATGCCCCCTGCGAACGGCTAGAACGCTCAGCAGGGCAACGGCGAAGCAGATTTTTGAGACACGGCGTGCGGCAAACTCCATCTGGGTGACGGTAACCTATTCCACATCTGCCGGATCCCAACAAGTGGCGAAAGCTTCGTCCAAAGCTGTGAGCTTGGCCACTTGGTCGTCCTCCAACTTGAAGTCGAACAGCGCGATGTTCTCAGCGATCCGTTTGGGGTTCGTGGACTTCGGCAAAACAACATTGCCCTGCTGCAAGCTCCACCGCAGCAGCACCTGCGCGGGTGTGCGTCGCACGTCCTGCGCGATCGAAATGATCGCTGGATCGGTCAAACGAATGGCGTGCGTAAGCGGGCTGTACGCCTCGATCAAAATGTTGTGCGAGTGGCAAAAAGCAACGGTGTCGCGCCGTTGGAGAAAAGGATGCAACTCGATCTGGTTCACCGCCGGCGGTAACTCCGCAACCTTCAAGAGCTCTTGCAGATGATCCGTGAGGAAGTTGCTGACGCCGATGGCGCGTGTCCTGCCGTCTTTGGCGATCTGCTCCAGCGCGCGCCATGAGTCCAGCCGCTTGCCCGGCACGGGCCAGTGCACGAGGTATAAGTCAACGTAGTCGAGTCCCAACCTTTTGGCGCTGGCATCGAAGGCCCGTAAGGCTGGCTCATAGCCCTGGTCGGCGTTCCACAACTTCGTTGTTACGAAGATCTCGTCACGCGGGATGCCGCTATCGCGAATGGCCGCGCCCACATCGGCCTCGTTGCCATACGCCGCAGCCGTGTCGATGTGTCGATAGCCGCTTGCCAAGGCCGCAGACACTGCGTTTCGCGTGGCGTCCCCTGGCGGGATCTTCCACACCCCCAACCCCACCTGGGGAATCGAAGTGCCGCCGCTCAATTTCATCGCCCCACCCACCTGTGCCTTCGTCATTCGGGCTAGCATAGCGCAAGGGATGCCCGGAATCCCTATTGCGATACCGTCACGCCCGCGGCACGGGCTCAGGTACACTGCCTGTGTGGATGGCATCCCAGTCACGGTGATCACAGGCTTTCTAGGCGCGGGAAAAACCACGTTGCTTGACCAGTGGTTGCGCACGTATAGGCGCGGTGAGGTGGCGGTGATCGTCAACGAAGTGGGTGCCGTGGGCGTGGATGGGGACGTGTTGCGCGCCCGCGTGGAGGCGCTGGTGGAGATCACGGGCGGCTGCGTGTGCTGCAGCACGTACCCGGAGCTTGTCAAAGCGCTGACGATCCTCGCAGAGAAACAACCACAACGGGTGTTCGTTGAAACGTCGGGCGCGGCTTCCCCTGCGGGCGTCGTGCGCGCCGTACATGCGTCGCAAGATGTGTGGCTTGACGGCATCGTCACTGTTGTGGACGCCACGGCGCGCCCCATGAATGAACCTGCGTTCGCAGATCTCGCAGCGGAGCAATTGGGATACGCGGACATCGTTGTGCTCTCGAACGCCGATCGTTTAAGCGTCGATGCCGTACAAGCGAAAAGCTTGTTGGTGGCGCAAGCCAACCCCACCGCATTGATCGCGTGCGCCGATCGCGGGCTCGTGCGTGGATACGATGGGCCCTCAACTCTGCTCAACGCGCGACGCACCGATGTGCTGCGCGCCGTTGTGCCCTCCCGCGGCCACGCAGGCATCCAAACGCTGGCGCTTCAGGCTGAGGGTGAGCTTGACGAAGATCGCTTCGGTGATTGGATCGAAAACGACCTAGCCAACTTCGAGGGCCGATTGATGCGTGTCAAAGGCGTGGTTGCCATCGAGGGCATCGGCACGCGCATCATCTTGCAAGGCGTGCAAAGCCGTCTGGAAGTGTCACAAGGCGAAGCGTGGGGGGAGCAGCCGCGAGCCTCTCAACTCGTAATTATCGGCTTCGCGCTTGACGAGGAGGAGTTGTTGCGCGGGTTTAGGGCGTGCTTGGCGTAGCGCGCGCCTCAACCTTGCAGTTTTCGCCTGCGGCATTCCGTGCGACACTGACGGCGTCTTGGCTCGTCAACGCCTGCTCATCATCTCACTGCTCCCGGCCCTGCTCGTTTCGGTGGGCACGTGTGGCCTGCGCCTGATCGAGGGCTGGCCGTGGTTTGATGCCCTTTACATGACAGTGATTACGCTCACCACCATCGGCTTTGGCGAGGTGCACCCGCTGAGCATGGGGGGCCGCGCGTTCACGATGGTGCTGGCGTTGGGCGGCGTGTTCTCAATTTTCTATTCCACGGCCGAAGTGCTTCGCGCGTACAGCACCGGTGAACTGAAGCGCCTTTGGGAGAGCCGAATCATGAAGAAGCAATTGGATGCCCTTGATAAACACGTGATCGTTTGTGGCTTTGGGCGTGTGGGTCGCTTGGTGGCGCAAGAGTTCAGCCAGGCGGGTGTTCCTTTCGTCGTGATCGACCGCGATGAGAACGAACTTGAAGATCTGGGCGAAGCAGGCGTGGCACTGGTGGGCGATGCTACCAGCGACGAGACCCTCAAACGTGCCGGCATCGCTCGTGCACGCGCCTTTGTCGCGGCTCTCAGCTCAGACGCAGACAATCTATTCATCACCATGTCCGCACGACTTTTGAACGAGAAGCTGCCGATCGTGGCGCGCGCCGATGAGGAAACAGCCGCACGCAAGCTTGAACGCGCTGGCGCCACCAAAGTGGTTTCGCCTTACCTCCTTGGCGGCACGCGCGTGGCACAGGCGGTGCTGCGGCCGGCCGTGTTGGACTTCATTGAAGTGGCCACGCGGCGGGGGCACCTGGAGCTGCAGATCGAAGAGTTGGTCTTGTCCGAAGGCAGCACGCTGGCGAACAAAAGCATTGGCGAAACGCATCTGCACGACCAGCTGGGCATCATCGTGGTGGTGGTAAAAAAGCGTGACGGACAAACGCTTTACAACCCACGCACAGAAGTGCGTTTGATGCCTGGCGACACATTGGTGATGCTTGGACCACGGGAGAATCTAGACCGCGTGCAGACGCTCGCTCCTTGACGTGGCTGGCCTCAGCGCAGCTTCTTCCAACGCGCGACGATCCCGCTGCCAAAAGCTGGCGGCTCCAACGCCAAGACGTAGTCCACGCGTCGGTTGCGAGGTTCATCGGTTTCATCAGGCGTGCCCACACGCAACGCTCGTTCGCCGAACCCTTCGAACAGGATCGGAAGCCGCAAGCCCTTCTTTCGCAGGTACGAGGCGATGGCCTGCGCGCGCGCCAAAGAAAGGTTCAGATTATAGGCGTCATTGCCAACGGTATCCGTATGCCCAGCGATAAAAAGTTGTACGGGCCCCAGGGCACGCGCTTTGGCAAAAGCATCTGCGATCAGCTTTGCGCT
Organism: Deltaproteobacteria bacterium; assembly: GCA_033763315.1. Classification (GTDB taxonomy): domain Bacteria; phylum Myxococcota_A; class Polyangia; order Fen-1088; family Fen-1088; genus JAGTJU01. Next base: position 3,672 of record JANRKS010000029.1, on the reverse strand, counting down.
GGCGTCGAGCTTCGGCTGTTCTTCACGGCGAATGTCGCTCTTATCGCTTTCGAAGATCACTTCTTCGTGCGGGATGAAGATCGACCACGGCATCAATGATACGCCGCTGTAAAAACCCTGAGTGTCCGTCACCACAACATCAAGGCGCGCCACGTTGCCGCCCAAGGAGGGGAACGCGACGCTCACGGGTTCATTCGCTTGATTTCCCGTCACCGATTGGCTGACCTTTTGACCCGCGCCAGAAAGCGAAGGAAAAGCGGTGACATCAATGCGCGCGATGGGCCGTGAGGCCGCCACCTTCATGCGGCCCGCCACAAGGTCGACGTCGGCTTTGTTCACGATCACCACAAGGCTGTCAGTCACCTGCGTTTCAAAGGCAATGGCGCTGCTTTGGTCGGCGTGGCCCTGCCCCACGATCACCTCGCCCTTGTACGCGTGCTGGCCAGGCGCTCCGTCCAGCTTCAATGTCACACGGTCCCCACGACCCAAGGGGCCATACCCTTGATTGACCGCCTGACCATCGTCGCGCTGCAGGCGCACCAGCAGCGAGGTCATGGGCACCTTGGCCTCGAACTCAACGTAGGGCGCCGTCCCCGCAGGCATCTTGGTGAAGTAACGAATGCCAACGCCGGGATCGGCCGCCCCGGCTGTGGTGCATAACGCAGCCAACGTGCCCCACAAAGCCACAGCAAATGCGAAACGCGACTTCAAACCTCTAAGGCTCATGCCTGTATGGTATCTCGGGGCTTGGCCACCAACCACGAGAACCGGTTTTTGGGGGTAGATGCGAGCGCGCCGGGCTTCCTGTATGCTTCCGGGCCATGACCTCTACCTTACGCAACACAGTGTTGGCCCTGGGCCTTTCCTTAGGTTTGCTTGCCGCCTGTTCCAGCAGCGATGATGGTGGCAGCGGTGGCAGTGGCGGTTCCGATTCTGGCGGCTCCGGAGGCAAAGGCGGCAGCGGCTCAGGCGGTAAGGGCGGCAGCGCCGGTGGCAACAGCGGCGGTTCAGGCGGCAGCAGCAGTGGCCCAGGCGCACAAACGCCGGACGCGCAGGACGCCGCGGGATGGAAGAAATTCCTTGAGGCCGGCGAGTTCCGTAAGGAAGGGTGGAAAGCGGACGTTGCCGCTCCCCGGCCCAAAAAGAGCATCTCCCCTCACGGTCGAGTTCGCGTTTGGTTCAACGAGAAGGCTAAGTCGGGCCAAACGAAGAGCCCGGCCGTTTATGAAAAGGGCAGCGTCATTGTAAAGGAGATGTTTGACGATGGCGCTCAAACGATCGGGTATGTGTCGATCTGGAAGACTGGCGATGGCAGCGACGACGCAGCCAACGCATGGTTGGCCCACTGTGCCGGCGACAAAGACCGCTGCGTCCAGAGCAGCAAGACGCCAAGTTTGGACGAGCCGGTGTTGGGTGATCTTTCCACCGTCAGCGAATGCAAGGGCTGCCACCACTCCGGCTCTAGCCCAACCACCGGGCTCATCTACACAAAGGTACCGCAGTAAATCCATCCGGTCCCAAGCACCGCACGGGCAGGGCGCGCTCTGAAAGGAAGCGCGCCTCCTTTTGGGGATCTCATGAAATCAGCCTGCGGCGCTGTGATCGTATGGTTGGCGGTTGTCTCGTGTACACGAGACGGTACGGATGCAGTTATGCCCGACGCCTCCACGCCACCCGACGCCACGAGCCCCTCCGCGCCCAGCGACCCTGACCGCTTTTGGCTTGAACGGATCGGGACCGGTTCTGCACAACGACAGAGAGTCTGCGAACGCGGCGCAGATGATCCCGTGGCTCGCGCGCTATGCACGCAAGCTGCACCTGCCATAACAAGCCTTGCAGATCTGTACCTGACCTTGGGCATCGCGCCCGAACGATCTGTGTACGCTTTGGGTTCGAGCTCTTCGGGGCTGTCGTTTAGGACGGTGTCGGCGCTTAATCCGCGTCTATTTGCACTAACGTTCTCCGACCTTCCGGGGCAGACGTTAGACAACGTAGCGATCACGGCCTTCACGCGCGGCGAACAGCAAGTTGAATTGGTTGGCTACGATCACGCCGCGGATCGCCTGAACTTCTATCTGTTGGTATTCGACCAAGATTGCAACGTAACCGGTTGCAAAGCGCACGATCTGCTCTCCCCCGCCATCGAGCGTGACTGGCGAGCCTGGACGCTTTACGACGCCACCGACTTGCAAGACACGCCACTTGATTGTTCGTCTTGTCACCAACCCGGTGGCGCAGGCACACCCACGCGGTTGCTGATGCGTGATCTTCCCGAGCCGTGGTTTCATTGGCTGCCGTACATCGGTGAGCCCACGCCTTGTCCCGACGGGACCTTCGCAAAGCACAGCCCTCCCGACTTGCGCGTCCGCTTCGAGCACGCACACAGCTCTGACGAGACCTACGGCGGTGTGCCTCTCGATAAGCTCAAGAGCACCTCAGGGCACAATCTGCATTCCGCACTGCTTCGTTTTCAAGTTGACCGAAAGCAGAGCGATGTTGGCGGTCAAGAGCCACACATCATGCCCTCCCGCAATGTGCTTGATGAATACCGCTGCCAAGACACCACCGCCACGTGGCAGGCGTATCGAAAGCCCATGCGCAACCAAGGGCTACCCGTACCCTTCTTTGCCTTTAATGGCCTAGACCCAGCACGCGCGGTGGAGGCCCAAGAAGATTTCCCCGCCTTCGTGCAAGCGCATAAGTCCGACGGTGCTTTCGACGTCCTATCCAATTTGCTTTCCGACGAGTTTCAGCAGGCCGTCGGCGGCCGCAGCGAGGACACGCTTGAACCTCAAGCCTTGCTCCAACAAATGTGTTCACGCTGCCACAACGCCTTGGCACCTGTGGGATCGGCGCGGGCCCGTTTTGCAATCGATCGTATCACGCGAGACTCTGCCGCTGAAGCCGTGCGCCGACTCACGTTGCCCGCCGATTCTCCCTACGTCATGCCACCTCGCCGTGCGGGAAGCCTAACGCCGGCCTCCGTCGCTGCGTTAAAAGCCTGGCTGTTGGATCGCTGAAGATCGTATCCTGCACCCAGGTGACAACGCGAGGGCAACAGACCCAAGTGGTTCGCGGGCGGCGCAGATGGCTTGTGACGCTGGCTGCTTTGCTGTGCGCCACTGGTGATGCCAGAACCGCGCATGCGGCAGCAGGCTTGCTGGAACGCCTTCGCAACGTGTTGCCGGCGGCTCCCGTGCGGGCCCTCGTGCAAGGTCCACGGAATTACCTTTGGGTCGCCACAAGCGTGGGGCTAAGCCGCTACGATGGGCGCCGCTTCGTGTTTGTGGGGCAAACCGAAGGCCTGACCGGGGCCGTCGCCGCGCTAACCTTGGATCCCAAAGGCAACGTGTGGGCGGTGGGTGATGGTGGCGCCTTGCTGCAGATCACTGGTGATCACACGCGACGCATCTCAGTGGATCAATTGGAAGTGCCGCACGTTTTGTTGGCCGTTCCACATGAAGTATGGATTGGCGACGATGCCGGCGTTGTGTTGGTGAAGCTTAACGAAAACGGCACCCACACAGAAGCCCGATTGAAAGTCTCCATGCCGCTTCCCCGCGTGCACGCGTTGGAAACCGATGCCCAAGGCGTTGTATGGGCCGGCGGCGATGAAGGGCTGTGGCGCATCGAGGGCCAAAGTCTAAACCAAGTGTGGGTTCAGCCCGCCGT
>JANRKS010000028.1:0-218239 GCA_033763315.1 Deltaproteobacteria bacterium | reverse complement strand
CTGCCCGAGCCAGACCTTGCGCGACAACTCGCGACTGTATTCGGCTGCCATGATCCGCTTCAGCGCCTTGATCACGGCTGCCGTTTGCACGTCGGCTTCCGCAAAAGGCTCCGCGCAGTAGACGACCTCGACGCCGGCGCTGCGACAGATGAACTCCAGGTGAGCGCTTTCATCCACATCCTGGAAGCGCCCCCATCGGCTGACGTCGTAGACGAGCACGCAGTGAGCGGCGAGTGTTCCCGATTGCACCCGCGCGATGAGCCGCATGAGCCCCGGACGCGTGGCGAAGGTGAGCCCGCTTCGTCCGGCGTCCTCAAAGGTCTCCACGATGTCGATGGCGCGCGCCTCGGCGTAGCGTGCGATGGCGCTCGCCTGATTGAGCAGCGAATAGGACTGGTTGTCCGTCGACATGCGCAGGTACTGCACGGCGCGCAGGCGTGCGCCCTCACATTCCGACGATATCCCGGCCGTGTCTGGTTGCTTCTCATCGCGCATGGCGTCCTATCGCACGTCACGTCGCACGCGCGGCCGCTCACGAGGTGCAGTGGATGGCGAAGTTCAACATCGAGACCAAGGCGCGAACCGCATTGCAGGGGCCATCGAAGTATCTGGACGCGCCATTCAATTCGGTGAACGACCTCACCGTACGCATGGACGGCAACATTTACTTCAGCGATCCCACGTGGCAGCAGGGCAACCGCCCTGGGCAAACGGGCGCCTTTTATTACAGGCGCGCGCCAGATGGGACGATCACTCGGCTATTTGCGGGAAGCCAGCCAAACGGCGTGGCTTTGTCGCCCGATCAAAACACGCTGTATGTCGGTGACATGTCAGGTCAGATTCGCAAGGTGGGGCTTAAGGCTGATGGATCGCTTAACGGTGCCCCCATGACCTTTGGCAGCAACGTTGGTTCCTTCACCGATGGCCTCGCAGTGGATTGTGCGGGCAATCTCTACGTCACAAGCGGCACGGGTGTACATGTCATTGGGCCGGACAACACGGCTCGTGGGACCATCACGGTGGAAGGCAACTCCACTTCCAACGCAGCCTTTGGCGGCCCTGACCGCAAAACGCTGTACATCACCGGCAGCGGCCGCTTGCACGAGATCAAACTGAACGTGCCAGGCTTTCCTTACTAGACGGCTCTCTCTTCGTCACGACGTAGGGCGTTCCCGGTTCGTACCACTGAGCGGACGTCCGATCCTGTGGCGTGCTGCCCGGTGGTGAGCGCGCGGGGTTTCGCGGGGGCTCGTGCACGAACCAAGCTGGCATGGCGCTTGATACCTATCAGCCCGGAAGGCGTCGTCATGACCAAGAAAAAAACGTGTGTTTGGGTGATCGCAGCCGGCTATTTGGGGGCACTGGCGGCGTGCTCCGATGGCGCGGGCGCCGGAGCTGACGAACAAACGAAAGGCTCGGCTGACGGCCCAGGCTTTGAAGAGGGCTCACGCGTCAACAAAGGCCGCGGCGCCGCCTTAGCCACGCCCGACGACGACAGCAGCCTTGACCCGAACGCTTTACCAGCGGCGGGGGGCACGCTCGGGAGTTCCGGCGGCGCCGGCGGGGCAGGGATCCCTCCTGGTCCAACAACAAATGGTGGTGCAGGGGGCGGCCCCATGCCCGAGGTGTCGATGGCGGGCGCGGGCGGAAACGCTGGCTCTGGGGTCGGCGGAAGCGCTGGGTTCGGGCTGGGAGGAACCGGTGGAACTGCGGCGGGCGGGATGATGGGCAGCGGCGGCTCATCCTCCGTAAGCGTGCCGGGTACCGGTGGTGCCACACCAAGCATCCCAAACATCACCCTGATGGCGAAGGTGATCAAAACCAAACTGTTGGTCGCCGATGTGATTTACACAAAGCAAATCAAACTCGGCGTGGCGCGCATCGGCGAGATGAGCGAATCAAAACAAGAAAAGCGATATGAGATGGCCAAGGGTGCCGCCGACATCGATCAACCCTCGGTTCGGGCGAACGTGATTTACGCAGAAGACATCGAAGCCGACGAAGTTCAGGCGAAACAACTTTTTGCTCAAGAGATTCAATACTTCTAAGCGCGAATGCTTTGCGAGCCAGAATGCGGGGCCTGCCCTGAGGCAGCGGCGTTCACAGCTGTAACACACCTGTGGCCGTGTTGATTCCTACGGTCTCACGCGCGCCGCTCATGATGCGCTCATGTTCTTTCGCGCATTGCTTGCGGGGCTCGTGGCCCTCACCGTTGGATCCGCCCATGCGGCGGTTATCGTTGTGCCCGTGGCCACCATCAACAACCCGATTTACCTCGCAGGTTCGGGGGTGCCCGGCGATCAGCGGCTGTTTGTTATCGAAAAAGGTGGCTTCATTCGCGTGATCGACGGCTCGGTCCGCAGCACGCCGTTTCTCGACATCAGCAGCAAAGTCAGTTTAGGGCCCGAGCAAGGTTTGTTGTCGCTTGCGTTTCACCCCGACTTTGCGGCGACGAAGGCGTTCTACGTCAACTACACCAACACCGCCGGCAACACCGTGATTGAACGCTATTTGGTGAGTTCGGATCCGAATGTGGCCGTGGCCTCAAGTGGCAAAATCATGATGGTCATCCCGCAGCCGTTCGCCAACCACAATGGCGGGCAACTGCAAGTCCGCAAAAGCGACGGCCATCTTTACATCGGGATGGGCGACGGCGGTGGCCAACAAGATCCAGGTTGCCGCTCACAAACAAAATCCACCCTGCTCGGCAAGATGCTTCGCCTGAACGTGAGGCAAAATTTTGACGTCGCCCCTTACTACGGCATTCCCAGTGACAACCCTTATGTTGGCGCGCGCGATCCCCTAAATGAAGTGCCCGATGAAGTGTGGTCTTTTGGCTTGCGCAACCCTTGGCGCTTCTCGTTCGATCGCCAAACCAACGATCTGTGGATCGGTGATGTTGGCCAGGGATTGTGGGAAGAGGTCAACTATGTGCCCGCCAACGCTTCGGGGGCGCTCAACTTCGGCTGGAAAATTATGGAGGGCAACGCGTGCAACGAATCGTCGGCGTGCCCATCTTCTACGCCTGGCTGCAACGCTCCTGCGTTCACGCCGCCCGTCGCTGTGTATCCACATGGCAGCACGGGCGACTGTTCGGTGACGGGAGGGTACTTTTACCGCGGATCAAAAGTTCCAGAGCTGGTTGGCAAGTACATCTACGGTGACTACTGCAGTGGCCGCGTGTGGACTTTGGCGCCAACGGGGGCTGGAACATGGACGTCCACACTCTTGTTTGATGGCGGCAACTCCCTCACCTCGTTTGGTGAAGACAACCAAGGTGAGCTCTACGCAATGTTTGGCAATGCTTTGGTCAAACTCGCTTCAGATGCACCGCCCCCCGCGTCTGTGCCCGCGCTCGGCGCGCGCAATGGCGCATTGCTTGGCGTGGCCTTCCTCCTGCTCGCGCTCGCACACCGTCGAAGGTCACAATATGCAAGACGCAGAGGCATAATCATTGTGGCGGCTGTCCTGTGCGTGCCTACGTTGGCTCAGGCACGTCCTTTCCGGGTTGATCAGATACCCAACGGCAGCATCAAGAGCTGCGACAATTGCCACATCTATCCGGGCGGCCCCCGCAACTTGTTCGGACAAGACATAGAGGATCACTTTCTCGATGGGCCCGCGGGCAATGTTGTCTGGAACGCGGCCTTGGCAGCGCTTGATTCTGATAAAGATGGCCGCAGCAATGGCGTGGAACTGCAAGATCCCAACGGCGTTTGGCGACTGGGCTTGCCAAACCCGGGATCAGCGGCCGGCGTTACCCTTCCGGGAACCATCGACGCCGCACCCAGGAGTGTGCCTGCCCTATCGTCCGGAGCCGCAATTCTGCTTGCGGGGTTGTTGTGTTGGGTCAGCCACAAATCTCGAAAAGCCTAAGGCCGCGCTGGCGGTCAATCGTCTGGGGCGTGCCGCTGGCAGGCGCGCTTTATGCGTTGATCTTCTTGCCCGCGGCGCCCGGCGGCCTTCGTTTGCGGCTGCTGACCTGGTACCTGCAACAAGTGGCCCAGGTGTCTGGCGCCCTCATCCGTATTTTTGATGGCGCAGCCACTGTTGACGGCCACGACATTGGAGGCTCTTTCCCCCTTCGAATCGTTTTGGACTGTGCCGCGCTCGATGCCCAAGCCTTGTTTGTCGCTGCGGTTTTCGTTTACCCGGCGGCGTGGCGGAAGCGGGTGATGGGGGCTGCGGTTGGTTGCATAATCATTTTCGCCTTCAATGTTTTGCGCATCGGCGCGCTTTATTTTGTGGGCGTTTATGCACCTGCTTCGTTCAACTTCATTCACGAGGAGGTGCTTCAGGTGATTTTGGTCGTACTCTCTATCGCGTTGTTTGCCTTATGGGCCGCGTGGGCCAGCGCGCGCCCTCGGCATGAGCCTTCCCTTGCCCGCACCTAGTTCACCACAAATCTTAAAGTGGGTTGTTCGCGCCAGTTTGATCTTGGTCTTGCTGGCCGCACCTTGGCCCGGTCTGGGCCATCTTGTTTCCGTGTCCTATGCAGCCCTGGCGAATCAAATCCTTGACCGCGTGAGCTTCGGCGAGCGAGGCCACGCGCGTCTGCGGCCGGCAAGCGACAGCGAGCGCCTCGTGAAAGAGGCCGTTGCCACCGACACCGTTGTGCAAGTCACCGTCAATGCCACGCGGGGCGAGCTGCTGTTCGGCATCAGCGTGAGGCGCGATGTGCATATACCGCTCGCCTTGCTGGGCGCCGTGGCTTTGACCGCGCCCGTCCATTGGCGGGCCAAGCGACGCGCGCTGCTCCTCGGTGCCCCCCTGTCGCTGCTGACAAGCCTGGGCCTGCTCTACATTGCCATCGCCAACGTTTTTGCCGAACGTTTGGCCACAATCTTCGTCCTGTCCCCCGGACCACGATGGCTGTTGATGGCCGGGCACGAAGTGCTGGTGCTACCGCCAGCCAATCGGTTTGTGTGGCCTGTCGTTCTGGCGCTCGCGCTTTTGTGGTGGCCTGTCCGCTGTGCACGTGCGGCTTGCATTTGTGCCCAGGGAACCCGATCATGACGCGCATGAAGCCTATGCTTATCGCTTGTTTATTCGTGTGGGTGGCGTGCAGCGACTCTGAGGTTGATGAAGGTGGCCAGGATGCCGCCACACCAAACGCCTCCGATGCTCAGTCGCAAGAGGCTGCCAGTGGGGACACCACGCCCGACGTCATCGCGGCAGGTGCTTGCAACGCGCGCGTTATGCAGCATGCGGATCAAGGCGGCATTCACATTGCCGCGTCTTCGTATGACCCCGCCATCTACAACTCCAACCCGCCTTCATCTGGCCCACATTGCGGAACGTGGGGCGCCTACACAACGTTCGACGCTCCTGCATTGCCCCGCTGCAACTACATTCACAACCTTGAGCATGGCGCCGTTGTGTTGCTTCACAATTGCCCTAGCGGATGCAGCGACGTGAAATCCGCGTTCGCGTCGCTCGTGCAGGGCTTCAAAGGGGAACGCGATTGCCCAAACAAACGCTTCATCATTACACCCGATGCAGCGCTTGCCACGAAGGTGGCCGCGGCCGCTTGGGGATGGACGTTCACTGCGGATTGTTTAGACGCGGAGGCGCTCAAAGTGCTCAACAAATTCGTTGACGATCACTATAGCCAAGCGCCCGAAACCGTTTGTGGTGGCGGTTTCTCACCATAAGCTAAAAGGGTTATGACCATGTCTGATCTCGTGCTTTACGGCAACAAACCCCTGACCAGCCCTTACGTGATGAGCGTGTTCGTGGCGCTTGCAGAAAAGGGGTTGGCGTTCGATTTCGTTCAGCTCTCACTGGATAACGGCGAGCACCTCACAGCCGGTCATATTCAATTGTCCCTCACGAACCGGGTTCCCACGTTGGTGCACGAAGGTTTCGCGCTATCGGAATCTTCAGCCATCACTGAATATTTGGAAGAGCGCTTTCCGCCACCGCAATACGCGCGGCTTTACCCTGCCGATTTGCACGAACGTGCCCGCGTACGCATGGTGCAAGCGCTGATTCGAAGCGACTTCCTTCCGATTCGCGAAGAGCGCTCCACGGATACAGTGTTTGCCAATGTGCCGCCTAAACCGTTGAGCCCGGTTGCAGCGGCTGCGGCAGAGCGGCTCCATCGAATCGCGGGCACATTGATTCAGCGTTCTGAAACATTCTTGGCCAGCGACTTCTCGATTGCCGACGTCGATCTGGCCATGATGCTCCAGCGTTTGCTGTCTAACGGGGACCCCGTGCCACCCACACTGGCGGATTACGCCAGCCGAATTTGGTCGAGGCCCTCGGTCCTGCGCTGGCTTGCGCTGACGGGCTATAGGGCCCGCTAGCGTCGATGAAGGCAAGCAAGCGATCAAGCGGGCTTTCAATTCTGTCCGATGGGGGCCACTTTTTTAGTTGACGCGGTCACCGGTGCAGGGGGCGGCAATGGTTGCGGCACGCGGTTTTTCACAGGCGGAATCGCCTGCAAGAAGGCGAAGACGGCGCGTAGATCTTCATCCGACAGACCGGCCAAATTCTGCACCGGCATCGGCGGCAACAGTTTGCGCCCGCGGCCCATGTGTTTGCCGGTGCGCATGGTGGCGATGAACATCTCGGGCGTCCAGCTTCCCAACCCCGTCTCCTTGTCTGGCGTCAGGTTTGCCGTGAAGCTTGTGCCCCACGGGCCTGACCACGCTGTGAGCGTCGCGCCCGCGGATACGATCCAGGGGCCCGGTGGCGGTGTGGGGGCCGGCGGCATTTGCATTTGCTCAGGGTGTCCTGACAGCGCGCGGGAGAAGTCAGGCAACGGCCCGTCGGCGCTCATCACCAAGGGCGTGTGGCAATCGTGGCAGCCACCAAACCACACAAGGTACCCGCCGCGCTTAACGCGTGGATCGTTTTCCTTGCTCTTGTCGACGGCTGGTTTGGTCAAAGGGGCTTTGGGCTCAGCGGCCATGGTTTTCGCGCTGGCAAAAGCACACGCGAAAAGGGCAGCGAATGTGGTGATGGTGGTTTGCTTTTTCATGACGTCACTTTCCTTTGTTTGTTGTGGTGATCCCGGCGGGATCGGTCGCTATCCAGTGTTCAATCAGCGCGAGGCCTTCGCGGTCCACGAGCTGTGTGGCCAAGGGCGGCATCTGTGCGAAAGGATCTCGCGAGCGCATGCGCGCCACGAGGGTTGAAAGCTCGGGCCGCCCCGGCGTGGCGCGGCTCATATGGCTTTGCCCCGCTGGTTGAAAGTGGCTGGTTACACCAAATAGCGAGTTGCGCGTTTGCTGCGTGCTGCTCGCACGCGATGACGACATCAAGAAGAGCTCGAGCGAAGACAGCGGCCCCGTGCTGTTATGGCAGCCGCCGCAGTTCGCATGCAGGTAACCCAAGGCCGCGCGCTCTGTGGGTGTGCTGGCAGCGATGCGTATGGCATCTGCATCCAGCGAGAGCCCCTTGATCAAGCCCCGCACGCGCAGTTGTGCCACGTCGACATCGCTTTCGCGGCGCGGCTCCGCGTGCGGCGCCAGTGGATCTCGATCGGTAGATAGTTGCAGCAGGCTGAAACCAAGAACCGGCGGCTCGTGGCCTTCATGACAAGCGCGACAATCGTCCACTGAAGGCACCGCATGCCTGACGTGGTCATTCACGTGCGCCGTGGTGCCCTGTTGTGAAACCAAGCGCGCTTGGGTGCCGTCGCTGTTCCAAACGTAAGCGCCGAACTGCCAACCAATCTTTGCCCGCGTGATGTAGCGCGTTTCAATCCGGCGACCCGAGACGCGAAATTCCTTCCAAAACTTGGTGCCGATGGGAAACCGCCACGCGTCGGCATGCCGCGCGTCGATCTTTGTACCGGGCGGCAATGAGAACCAGCGACGTTTATCGGCGCCGTCTGACCACAGGGGGTACTGAGGCGAAAATGGCAGGGCGTCGTCCGCGATTCTTGCGCACGCTGGGTCAGCGCACAGACCGGTTTGGACAAGCGTGCTTGGCAAGCTGGCCTGCGTATCGGCGGGGGCGTTGAGCGGCCGGCCTACGACAGCGACGCACAACGCAGCCCATGCAAAGCGGCGGGTGTTTCGGTTGAGCGCAAGTGAGCTTGTCACGAAGTAAAGAGTGCCAAGCTTTCGACGCGGTGTTTCCTAAGATTTTCCTCGTGTGGCCGTAAGAATTTCCTAAAACGATCCTAAGCAGGCGTTTAGGAAGTGGCTATCCTGCGGGTCTGCATGACGCCTTTGACCACCCCCCTGCGGTTGGATGATTCCGTCGTTGAGCTGCTGAGCTCGGGCGTCGTCATTTACGTGGCGACACGTGATGCACAGAACACCCCCGCGCTTGCAAGCGCGATGGGGGTCCAGGTTGGTCCAGATCGCACCACAGTCACGGTGTATCTACCGCAAGCCAGTGCCGCCGAAACGCTCAACAACCTCAAAGCCAATGGCTTGTTCGCAGGCACATTCTGCCGGCCGTCCGACGACAAGACGGTGCAGCTCAAAGGCGTGTTGCAGAGCGTGCGCGACAGCGAGAACGCGGATCAAGCTCTGCAGGAAAATTACCGGGGCGCGCTTGTGGAGCAGTTTGCGATTGTGGGTGTGCCTCGCAGTTTGGCGAAGCGCCTGCATTGGTGGCCAAGCGTCGCTGTTACTGTAAGTGTGCGCGAGGTTTATACGCAAACGCCAGGCCCGCATGCAGGCCGGCAGTGGGGGCAAGGGCAATGAGCGTGACCTTGGAAGCGATTCGCCGCTGCTTCGATGGCATCATTCCATCCATCATTGCCACATGCTCAAAGGACGGCGTCCCCAACGTCAGCATCCTGAGCCACGTTCACTACGTGGATGAACGGCACGTCGCTTTGTCTCGCCAGTTCTTCAACAAAACCACGCAGAACGTAGAAGAGAACCCACGCGCGCTCGTAAGCGTTTACGATCCACTCACGCTTGAACGTTATCGATTGCGGCTGCGTTTCGTGCGCTCAGAAACAGCGGGGCCCATCTTCGAGACCATGACCGTTCGCATTGATGCCATCGCGTCTCACACCGGTATGAAGGGTGTGTTTCGCCTGCTGTCGTCTGACATTTACGAGGTGCTGCATCTTGAGGAGGAGGCGCACGTGATGGATGCACCTCGGCCTGTGGATTTGAAGCTGCCCGATCTTGACGGGCCGCCCGCCTTGCCTCCCTCGGCACGTTCTGAACTGTGGGCTTTGCAGCGGATCACAGCGCGCATCAATGAAGCGGCGAATCTGGAATGTTTGTTTGAAGGCGTCCTCGACACGCTGGCGACTGATTTTGGGTTCGAGCATTCCATGGTGCTGTTGCCTGACGAAACCGGCAAACGCTTGTTCACGATCGCCAGCAAGGGCTATGGAGGTGGCGGCATTGGCGCCGAAGTGGCGATGGGCGAAGGGCTGATCGGTACGGTGGCGGAACAGAAGCGCCTGTTGCGCGTGTGCAAGCTCGATGGTGCATTGAAGTACGCACGCAACGTGCGAGGCGAGATGAACGCCATGCGCGGCGGCTTTTATGCCGAGGTTCCACTGCCCGGCCTGCCCGATGCCCGCAGCCATATGGCTTTGCCGCTGTTGGTGCGCGATCGCTTGGTGGGTGTGTTGGCGCTGCAAAGCCGCGAAGACGCAACGTTTGAGGCCTGGCACGAGGCGTTTTTGTCGGTTGTGGCCAGCCAAGTGGCGCTGGGCATTGCCACCGCAAGCGCTGGGCAAGATGAGACCGAGGAAGCCCGTGGGCCTGCCGTGCCTGCGCCGGCACCCGCAGCTGCGACGTCTAAGGAAACACACGAATTTTGTTTGTACCGCAACGACGATTGCGTGTTCCTGGATGGCCAATACCTGATTCGCAACGTACCTGGGCGCATCTTGTGGAAGATTCTCACGAGCTACGAGCGTGAAGGGCGCAGCGAATTCACAAACCGCGAGTTGCGACTGGATCCGGCTTTGGCGCTGCCTGAGATCAAGGACAACCTCGAAAGTCGCTTGATCCTATTGCGACGGCGCCTGGAACAAAAATGCCCGAGCGTGCGCCTCGTGCCCACGGCGCGTGGCCGCTTCTCTTTGCGGGTGGACGCCGCGTTCACGCTGGTTGAACGCAACGGTAGTTAGCCGCGAACGTGGCGCGCGTCAATCCGTGCGGCCCTTTAGAGCGGATGACAGAAACCCGCTCCCCTCCCACCCTTTTGCGGCTTTTCGGCGTTTCCCACGGCCGAATGCCACCTATCGCTTGAACCCGGTGCATGCGTGGCGTAAACCCGCGGCAGACCATGATTTCGACCCAGCGCCTGTCTGTTTCTTTTGGAAGCCAAACCTTATTCGAAGAGGTGGACGCCAAGTTCACGCCTGGCAACTGTTATGGCCTCATCGGCGCCAACGGGGCGGGCAAGTCCACCTTCTTAAAGTGTTTGGCGGGCAAGATCGAGCCCACCGCGGGCAGCGTCAACATCCCACCTGATAAGCGCCTCAGCATGTTGTCGCAGGATCACTTCGCATTCAACGAGGTGCCGGCGCTCACGACGGTGATCATGGGGCATAAGAAGTTGTTCGAGATCATGAGCGAAAAGGATGCCCTTTACGCCAAGCCAGACTTTAGCGAAGCCGATGGCACGCGCGCGGGTGAACTCGAAGCCGCGTTTGCCGACTTGAACGGCTGGGACGCAGAATCAGAAGCCGCAAAGCTCTTGAGCGAGCTCGGCATCACCGCCGATAAGCATAACCTTCCCGTCAAGGAACTTTCCGACAGCGAGAAGGTGCGCGTATTGATGGCGCAGGCGCTGTTTGGCAACCCTGACATTTTGCTGCTTGACGAGCCCACCAATCACTTGGACGTCGACTCGATCTTGTGGCTGGAAGAGTTCTTGCTGAACTTCAAGAATACGGTGGTGGTGGTTTCACACGATCGCCACTTCCTCGACAAGGTGTGCACGCACATTGCCGACATTGATTTTGGCAAGGTCACGCTTTACAGCGGCAACTACACGTTCTGGTACGAGACCAGCCAAATGGCCTTGACCCAGCGGTCGGCCGCCAACAAGAAGAAGGAAGAACAGATCAAGGATCTAAAAACCTTCATCGCCCGCTTCAGCGCGAACGCGTCTAAATCACGCCAAGCGTCTTCACGCCGCAACCTGCTGGACAAGATCACGCTGGACGACATCCGTCCTTCGTCGCGCAAGTATCCATTCATTCAGTTCAAAACCGAACGCGTGCTGGGCAAAGAAGTGCTGACGGTTGACAAGCTCAGCAAATCCATCGGCGGCGAAGTGATGTTCAAGAACCTCAGCTTCTCCATCGGTCGTGGTGAGCGCGTGGCCGTGGTGGGTGACGACCGCGCTGTGTCCGCATTGCTCAGTGTGCTTGCCGGTGAGATGCAGCCAGATTCGGGCACCATGACTTGGGGCCGGTCCGTTCACAAAGGCTATTTCCCGAAAGACAGCAACCAATACTTCACAGGCGAAAAGACTGTGCTTGAGTGGCTGCGCCAGTATTGTCCTGAAGGCACGGATGAAAGCTTCATCCGATCGTTTCTAGGACGCATGTTGTTCTCAGGTGACGACGCGCACAAGAAGGTAAAAGTCCTTTCGGGTGGTGAGCGCGTGCGGTGCATGTTTTCGCGCTTGATGCTGCAGGATCCGAACACACTGCTGCTCGATCAGCCCACGAACCATTTGGATCTTGAGTCCATTACGGCTTTGAACAACGGCCTATTGAAGACGGACAGCTCGATGATGTTTTCATGCCACGATGTTCAGTTCATGGAGTCGCTGGCCCAGCGGGTGATCGAGCTCGACGGGGAAAAGTATTACGACATGCACATGACGTACGAAGAGTATCTCGCCAATCCGGCCCGTTTGGCGCGCGTGGGGCGCGGTCTCGATAAACTCAACGCCGCAAACACCAGGTAGGGCCCGCACCTGCAATTGAGAGGCTCGCCATCGTGCCGAATAGGTAACCAGCGGCGCTGTGCTTCGTTACTTACGTTACGCCATCTTCTCGGCGGCGACATTCGATGATTTTGGACCTCCCACGTTCGCAGGACCATGCGTTTTTCCACGACATTTTCCGGTGTTTTTGTGCTCGCCTATCGAAGAGGGAGCATCTCAATAGGCATGGACTCAATCAACGAAAACCAAGCCGAAGACAATTACAAAGATTTGGCCGGACAAGAGGCCGTCAAAAAGATCAAGGAGGTGGTGGGCAAAGCGCAGACTTGCTTCTTCTGCACGCAGGTGGCTACGGGACCGTCACTGGGAACCCGACCCATGAACGTGCGCAAGGTCGACGAAGAAGGAAATCTGTGGTTTTTGAGCGCCAACGACAGCCACAAGAACGAAGAAGTCGAACAGGATCGCGAAGTGAATCTATTTTTTCAAGGTTCTCCGCACTCCGACTTTCTGCAACTCAAAGGCACAGCCACAATCTCGCGCGACAAAGCCAAGATCAAAGAGCTGTGGGAGCCTGTGATCAAAACCTGGTTCACGGGCGGTGTGGATGATCCGCGCATCACGGTGATACGGGTCAAGCCATTGCAGGGATATTATTGGGACAACAAACACGGCAACGCCGTGGCTGGCATCAAGATGATGATTGGAGCGGCGGTTGGTAAGACAATGGACGACTCGGTCGAAGGCACCTTGATGCCGTAACGTGTGCTGGTGCGCGCCTGCCGGCCACTTCACCCCGTGCCGGCGCGGCGTCGTAAGGCCTCGTGGCTTATCGCGCCAATCCGGGGCGTGGCTGAAGATTCCTGGCAGCTCTGACGATAGGCATGAGGAGCTGCGTGAAAAACTTCACCCATCACTTCAACCAACGCATCGTCGTGCTTGGATTTGCCGCCGCCGTTGTGGGCGTGGCCTGTGGCCGCGTCGGCTACGAAGCCGTCAACGTTTATGCCCTGCCTGGAGATGGGGCAGCTGCCAATAACGAGGATGCCGGCGTTGCTGTCGATGACGGTCCCCACGATGTTGACGTTCGCAGCAGCGACGGGGGCGAGACGAATGACGCTGCGGCTGCGCTCGATGTCGGTGCCGCGGGCGCCGACGGTGCCGTGGCCCCCGATTACTGTCTAGCGATACCTGCGCTTCCGAACGCGCCCGTGATTGATGGCGTACTTGATGCCGACGTTGTGCTGCGTCCTTGGGTTCCGGAAGATTGGCTGACCAGTGGCCCCGACCCCGCGCCTCCCGTGGGTGTGCACGCACGCTACGCGGTGGCGTGGCGCAATGAGGGCCTCTACTTCTTCATTGATGTTGTTGACCCCGATCTTTTGCCCGCAATCGCATCGACGTCGCCGTACTGGGGCGATTCGCTTGAGCTTTATGTCGATTCTGACGGCGTTTTTGCGAAGTCACCTGATTACGACAAGCCCGGCACAAGACAATTCATCGTTATGGCGCCTGCGGCCGACACAATGGTGCGCAAGCAGGCCACGATGTACGAGCAAACGAGTGTGAAGGGCGTCTGGTCCACGGGACAGTACGAGGCGTTTGCCACGCCGGCAGGCTATGTGGTGGAGGCGTTTGTTCGAAAGGAGGACCTGTCGCTAAACACGTGGAGCTTGGCGGCTGGCCAGCGCGTCGGCATCAACCTTGGACACAACGTTTCCGTCAGCACCCCGCTTAAGAACACATTGGACGATAGACTTGGCCAATATTTCCTGCGGAACGAGGGCGCCACCGCCGCGCGCACCGGCCCATTTAACAACGTGGCTACGTTCTGTGTGCCGACTTTAACGGCGCCCTAGGCGGTGCCTCTGTATGGGCCTCCCGCTCTTAATTGCGGTACGCCGGCTGCCGATTGTGTGAAGACGGCATGGCGACAATCCGCGGTTTGACCCCTGGCGCCCGCAGCCACGCCATCGTTGGCGTGGTGGTTTCCCTGTGCGCGGTCATCGGCCCCGGCTGTGGCCGTGTGGGTTATGATCCGGCCGTGGGAACGCCTCCGGACACGAGGCTCGCCACCCAAGATGGCAGCGTCGATCCAGTCGATGGCGCGGCGGACGCCAACCCAAACGGCGACGATGGGGCGCGCCCTCATGACGGCCCCACATCCGACGCGATCGCGACGGCGTCAGACACATCGCCGGACGTGTCGCCACCCTCGACCATCACCTTGCCTTACTTGCAAGACTTCGAAGCACCCACGGACAGCTGGAGCGGTAAGTTCATTGGATCGGAGGGCATAGCCGTGCGCGATGTGGCGCGGCAATATGGGGGCGTGGCAAGCCTCAAGTGCAGCAAGGGAAACCAAAGCGGGCTGCGCTATCTTGAGATTTCGTTGCCGAAGGCGCTCACGACCGGAGAAATCTATTCTCGCGTGTTCATGTATGTGCCCAGTTCATGGGCCGTGCAACAGTGGCTCGTGCCCATGGAAATGAAGGGCACGGTTAGCCACGACAACAAGTTCTCGTTCGATCTCGGCAGCAAGGGTTACGGCAGCAACCTTTCGGATGTCTCGCAACGGATCGACGAAGCTCTAACCTTCCCTCACGATCGTTGGGTTTGCGTTGAATTGGCGCTAAAGCTGTCGCCCAACAAAGGGTGGTCGCGGCTTTACGTTGACGGCAATCTCGTGGACGAGAACATCGACGTCAACACTCTGCTCAGCACCACCGACCCCGGCATCCAGCGTTTTCGCGTCGGGCTCATACCCGCACCCTCCCAAAAGTCTGCGGAGATCTGGTTCGACGATTGGGCGATTGCGACGTCTCGCATCGGCTGCCTTTAGCGCGGGGCCTTTCGAAACGAAAAACGCCCGGGTGAGCCGGGCGTCTTCGTGTAGCGCAATCGAGAACTACGCCGCCGCGCGGGGGGCTTCCCTTTCAGGCGCCACCGTCGGTCCGAAGCCGAACTTCGCGAGTGTGGCATCCACGCTGGCCTTCGTGGTGTCTTTTACCTTCTTAGCCAACAGAGGCTTCACATCGATCCATTCTTCTTTCGCCTGCGCAAACAGCACCGGCGACTTCTCAGCAAACTTTTTGCGGGCCTTCGCAATCCATGTGGGCGCCATCTTGGCGGCATCCAAAGCTTGCGCGGCCTTGTCTTTGACGCGCAACAAAGGAATCTGCCAGCTGGGCTTCCTGAAGTAAGGCGCGAACTCGGCCAAACGATCGGCGGCGGTGCCGGCGGCCGCGTGGGGCGAGCGGTGCAAGCCCGAAGCGTACTGCGGGTGCTTCTCGAAGAACGCCTGCACTTCTTCTTTTGTGGTGCCCAACTTTTCGAGCATCTCTTCGTATTCTTTTTGCGCCGCCAAGCGCGCCTTGAACAAGAACATTTGCACGCGGCTGTACACGTTCACCTTGCCGTCGCCCGACGTCTCGATCGCGCAGAAGATGCTTTGCGGGAACTTGCTGGTGATCGTGCTTTGCACGCCATCCGACACGCCCGAAGAAGGCATGCAGCCGAACGGCTTCACCGACAAGGTCATGTGGTTCTTGTTGTGCAGCACGTTCAAAATGAACTTGCCCACTTCCATGTGGCCTTCGCCGCCGCGCAATTGGTTGTTGTAGTACTCGTGCGCCGTCTCGGCCACCACGTCCATATCGGGCAGGTGGTAACCGCGGAAGCCCACGGCCGCTCCGAAGATGTGGAACACAGCGCGAATCGCACCGTCGGCCACGAACAACATGAATAGCTTCTTGCCAATCTTGCTGTCTTTCAGGCTCTTGCGCGCTTCATCCAAACCACGCAATTCACCGCGCAACTTGGTGTCGTAGCGGCCTTCCCACAACATGTACAACAACCAGTTTGTCACGAACTGAATGTCGTTCTCGGCGCCTTCACCTTCCAAGAAGCGTTGCAACTGATAGTTGCCGTCGCCCTCGGTGGTCATCGCCCAGAACTCGCCGATGATCGACACGCGCGGCTTGACCCGCGTGAAGTCGCACTTGACCTGTGCGAACTCTTTGCGGCCTCGGCGCAGCGCCATGAGGATCGACTTGCGGTTCTCAAGCGCCTCGTAGCAGTACTGCTTGGCTTTGGCGATCGCCGCGTCCGTAGAGCCGGGCACCACCTCGTAGGGCCGCAGGCGGTAGCCCATGCCGTTGATCACGTCGCCGGCCAGCAGCGCCTTCAACAAACCTATAAAGAACTTGGGGTTCAGCTCCAAGCCCTTCTCTTCGCCTGTCGCTTGCTTGAGTCCGCCTTTTTGTTGGAACAACAACACGCGGAAGCCATCAAAACCCGCATCTCGCAGGGCTTTGCGGTATTCGGTGGCGTACATGCCAAAGCGGCAGGGGCCACAGGCGCCCGCCGTGAGGAACACGTACTTCTTCACCATCTCTTCTTTGGTGAGGCCCAACTTCACTGACGTCTCGGTGAGGTGCTTCACCAGGTTGCCGACGGTGAAGTAGGTGGGGTTGCACTGGCCACGGTTGCCGAACTCTTTGCCGTAACGAAGGGCATCGTTGTCAGGCACGTCAACCACTTCTACCTTGTAGCCCACGCCCGAAAGCGCGCCCTTGACCAAGAAGTCGTGGGCGGCCGTGAGGCCGGAGATCAACAGCGTGGTCTCGGCGCGTTCGCTCTTTGTGAACTGCGGATCCACCATGGCGTCAAACCAGTGCTCCGTATCCACCTTGAGGCCCAGCTTCTGGGATTCTTCGGCCTCGAAGCGCGCCAATTCGGCTTCGATGTCCACATCGGCTTCGGGCATCTCAGGAACGTTTGCGCCCAAGACGGGAAGTTTGAATTTGTTGTCAGCGTTTTGCGTATTGTTCATTTGGTGATCTCCACTACCGCGCTTGAGGTTCGCGCCTAGATGCGCGCGATCCCGTCAGATCCCTGCCGTTTGATTCCCAGTTTCACAATGCCAGCGCTCTTCGCAGCGTCGGCGGCCTCGGCGGCCCTCTCAGCCGCTGTTTTCGCTGCACGTGCCTCGTTGTAGGCGCGCACACGTTCGGTCAATTCAGCGATTTGCTTTTCCACGTTTTCATCGCGGATTTTGCGATCGCCCAGTTGTTTGCGCTTGAGCTCCAAGAGCTGCAACCGCTTCTCTTCAATGCGTTGGCGCAGCTCTTCCTTCGCCACTTCGATGTCCGAGAGACGTTCCATCTGCAGACCCAAGCTGTGCGCGTAGGTCTTCACACGGATCTTGATCGAGCCCCCAGGCTTGTTGGCGTCGATGTCGTGCAAGGCAGAGTAGGGCGTACCGGCCGACGTCATCATGCTGTCGATGATGCCGTAGGTGGGCGCGTCGTGGCCGCACTTGAACGACGACAAATCCAACACCGCCACGTTCGGATGGCGCGCGGCAAACTTCACCGCCCACACCTTCTGTGACGAGTTGGCCGAGTAGTTCTCGGGCCACACGTCGTTGATGTCCAAGGCGCTCTTGATGACGCCCTTCTTGATGTCCTCGCCGAAGTAGCGATCCAAGAATTCCTTGTCTTTCGGAATGCTGCGAATCGAAAGCACCGGGAAGCCGCGGATCTGGAACTCTTCCATGATGCCGTGGTTGAGGCCCGGATCCAGGTGGTAAGGCCGGCCCACCATCAAAATGGCGATGCGGTTTTCCTTTTCCACCTGCTCAAGGATCTCGCGACCCTTGGCTTCCACTTCCACATCCAACTGCGCGAGCGCCTTGAACGCCTCGTCCACAGCAAAGTCCGATTCGTCTTCCGTGATCTCCAAGTGATCACGCAACGCCTCGAACATTTGCTTTCGCACCAAGTGCTTTTCAATCAGCGTGGTGGCCGGATCCAGGTACGTGATCCCCCGTTGCGCGAAGAAATCCATTTCCTTCGTGAACGCGGACTTCAACACGTTGGGCGTACCCGAAACGATCGGACACGAAGCGTTGTCGAGCGCGTGTTCGATGAACGATGGCACGTGGGTCATCGTGGGGTTGAAGATGAAGTGCAGCGGCTTTTCAGGGCTGTGGTGGTGGAACAGCAGATTGTGCACGTGTGCTTGCCCCACCTTCGAGGGGTAACAAGGATCCACCGACCCGTACTTGCCGCCTTCAAGCCAGATCTCTTCCGTGGTCTCATCCGAAAACACCACGTGCTGCTTTTGAATGCCGATGGTCTCGAAGTACGTGCGCCAAAACGGCGCCGTTGACCACACATTCAAAATGCGCGGGATGCCGATGCGGATGCGGCGGCGCTTTTCCCACGCGGCTTCGCTGCTGCGTTCAAAGGTGCGTTCCACCTGAACGCGGCGCACACCGGTAAGCGAACGCTTCACCTCCACGTCCAGCTTCTTCGACCCGTGCTCGGGCATGGGCGCTTGATCGTAGAAGTGGCGGAACAGAAGCTTGCCTTCGTAGTCCACCATGTTGGGGAACTTCTTTTTCAGCTTCTTGCGATCGCTCGTTAACGCCAGCATCGCTTCTTTGGATTCAACCGTGCCTTTTTCACACGAGAACCCGCTGATGTAGCGGGCCGAATCACCCTGCGGCGTGCTCGTGTCGATGAACGTACGCGCGCAGTTGTTGGGGCAGAAGTGGCAACGCGTGGATTTGTCGTTGCGGCTGGTCCACGTCATTTGAATGGCGGCGTCTAACCCGATGAACGTTGAGTAGCCGCGCCGCTTGACCACACGCAAGGTCTCGAAGGCGGCGCCGATGGCCCCGGCTTCGCCACAGTGCGGGTGCACGTAGACTTCCGCTTCGGGCACGCGCTCTTTGATGTAATCAACCTGCGCTTTGACGGCCGCCAGGTTGTATTGCGTGCCGCCTTGAAGCACGAACTTCTTGCCGAGCGAAGCCATACGCGGAATTTGCACCACGTATTGCCACACGTTCTTGGGCAACACCTGCGCCAAGCCCGAAAGCAATTCTTCCTTGGAGTAACCTTCCTTTTGGAAGTTCACACGATCGGAGTCGAGGAACACAGCGCAGCCGTAGCTGAACTTTGGCGATAGCTCGGCTTGGAAAGCCGTTTCAGCGTAGTCGGTGACTTTGACGCCGAACTGATCGGCCATCGCTTGCAGCAACATGCCGTTGCCGGCCGAGCATTGGTTGGAAAGCCGGAAGCTCTTGATGTCGCCGTTCTGCATGAACAGAACCTTGATGTCTTGGCCGCCGATGTCGCACACAACGTCGATGTCGCCGAAGTAAGTGGTGGCGCTCATCATGTGAGCCACCGTTTCAACGATGTTCACATCCGACTTCACCGTTTGCTCAAGCACGTCCGCCGCGTAGCCCGTGGCGCCGAAGCCAAGCACTTGCAGCGTGCAGCCTTGATCCGCCACCCACTGGTGCAAGCGCTCCAAGATCTCTTTCGTGTCTTGGATCGGGTTGCCCTTGGACAGCTGGTATTCCTTCTTCAAGATGTTGCGGTTCTCATCGACAAGAACGGCCTTTGAAGAGGTAGACCCACCGTCCATACCGATAACCGCCCGCACAACCGTTCCGGGAATCAGTTCCGCCGGTGCAAACTTCGGAATCTTGTATTGAATGCGGAACTGCTCGAGCTCGGTGGCGGCGCGCGCCAACGGCGGGCCCGCGTTGCTGCCAAGCTTTGCCTTGCGGCCCGAAGCAATGAATTCCTTGAGGCCTTCGAGGCCCTTGTACACGCCCACATCCGCTGGTTCATGCAAGCCGTACATGACGGCACCGAACGCCGCGTAATACTGCGCGTTGTCAGGAACGATGATCAGCTCCTGCAGCGGCACATCTTTCGGGTAATCGTAGCCACGCGCGTCCCACGTCTCGGGGATGCGCTTGCGCCAACAATCCTGCAAGAACGGCAGGTATGTATTGGGGCCGCCCAACAGCAACACTTTGTGACGAAGCGTGTTGCCACGTGTGAGCACCGAAAGGTTCTGCATCACGATGGCGTCGGCCAGGGAGCACATGATCTCCTTGGAGGGGATCGATGACTTCACTAGGTTCACGATGTCGGTCTCGGCGAACACGCCGCATTTGGCCGCCACGTGGTGCAACTTTGAATCGTCAAAGCGCAGCATCATCGCGTCTTCCGACGGCATGCCCACCTTGATGAAACACTTATCGATGGTGGCGCCGGTGCCGCTGGCGCACTTGTCGTTCATCGACGCGATCGCGGTTTTGCCGGTGAGGTTGCCTTCCTCGTCGCGGCCTTCTTTGAAGATGATGATCTTGGCGTCCTGGCCGCCGAGTTCAATCACCGACCCCACATCAGGGTGCAGCTTTTCAACGGCCAAGGTGACTGAGTTCACCTCTTGCACGAACTTGCTGCCGAGTGGCTCAACCATGGGCGCAGAGCCCGAGCCTGTGATGAATGTACGGATGGACGAGGTGGGCACCTTCGGGAAGGCGTTGCCGATTTGCACCAACATCTCCAACACCTTTTCCGCCTGGCGGGTTTGGTGTCGTTGGTAATCGGCCCACAGGATCTCGTGCGTGATGGGATCCACCACCGCCGCTTTGACCGTTGTTGAACCCACGTCGATGCCGATACACACAGCATCAGTTCGTAAGTTCGGTTCCGTTATCGCGCCGCCGTCTTCGTGTTCTTCACTCACGGGTACCCACTTCCTTAATCAAGCCTGCACACACACCCACTCACGACCACCGAGGCATTTGGGCAGACGCCAAAATTGCGCGTTCTGACCAACCGGGACGAAACTCTACTTTTTAGGATAGATTGGGTCAACGTTCTTAAACCGCCCCTGCGTCCCCGGTTTGGACACAGATGTACGGGTTGTTCCCTCGGGGAAACGTCGCTGTAAACCAGACTTGACTGTGGCAGGCGGCCGGGGGATACGCGTTAGTGAGGAGATTCGCATGAACAGAGCTTTCGCAGTTGCAGCTTGGTTGGTTGTCAGTGCCGGTGGGTGTGCCAGCATTAATAGCTGGAACCAGGTGCAGACGAAAAACTTCACCGTCTACACGAGCACCGACGAGCACTACCAAGAGACCTTGCGGCAGCTCGAAAATGCCCACGCGAGCCTTTCAGCGTCGTTTTTCAAAGGCAAGCAGATCGGCAATGTCGAAGTCCTCTTCCTGGAAGATGCCGATTTCATTACCTATTTTGGAAACTTCCGAAAAGGCGCCGCGCTGGCCTCTGTCCCAGGAGACGGCAAGATCGGCAAACAGGGTTTGCTGGTTCTGCGTCCGCACGTTCAGTCCATAAACCCCAGCGTGACGGCCGATGGTAACGTGGCTAGCACGTTCGCGGCGGGCACAGGGGCCATGGGGAACGCCGCAGGCATGGCTGCCAAAGAGATGCTCACCCACCTCTTCATCGAGCGCGCCATGCCCAAGGTGCCGCTGTGGTTTCACGAGGGCTTCTCGGCCTACGTCAGCACTTCGGACGTCCGTGGTGGCAATGGGCAGACGTTTGCGTGTTTCGGCTTTCCTCTGACCGGCGAAGTGATGATTCCTGTCGCGAACATGTGGGATGGAACATTTGAGCAGTACGCGAAGGCGGAATACCGAGGCTGGTTCCAGGCCACAGCGATGACATTGGTGGATTACGTCATGCATGCCGATGGCAACGCCCACCGCGGTGCCATGGGGCCTTTGGTGAACGGACTGGCCGAGGGGCAGCCCTCGGCTGACGTGGCGAAAGCGGCTCTCGGCGGGGCCAGCAATGAGCAAATCGACAGCTTCTTGCGCGTTCACCGTCAGAACATTTCGCAAGTGATCGCCAGCAACGCCCAAGTGCGCGGGCAGTGCCCCTTCGGTGTGGTGATTCCGAAAGATCTCGCCCCCGATGAGGCCCCGCCCAAAATCACAGCGGCACCACCCGCGGACATCGAGGCCCTTCTGCGCGCGTTGACGGCCCTGCCGGCCAAGGATGAATACCCGCCCTATTATCCGCCGGAGGTTTTGGCAAAGGTCAAAGTGCCCGCCAAATCGTGAGCGCATCCTCGCGGAAAGCTCCGCTAGCTAACCGAATAGCTTCGAAAGTCTTGCCCTAAAAGCGATTCTCAGCCAGAACCGGGGGCATGTCGCCCCCACACTCGTCCGGTCGCGTCCGGTGGATGATCTGTGCGCTGCTGTTTGCGGCCACCACCATCAACTACGTTGACCGGCAAATCCTGTCGCTGCTCAAGCCCGTGCTGGATCAGGAGCTGGGTTGGACGAACGAGGAGTTCGGGCGTGTAAACTCGGCCTTCCAGGCGGCTTATGCCATTGGGCTGCTGGGGTTCGGCGCCTTCATCGATCGCGTTGGCACCAAAATCGGTTACGCCGTATCCATCGCGGCGTGGAGTTTCGCGGCGCTGGGCCACGCGTTTGTGGGGTCGATCAGGGGCTTTTACGTGGCCCGCGTGGCGCTTGGTCTGGGCGAGGGAGGCAATTTCCCATCTGCCATCAAAGCCATTGCCTTATGGTTCCCGAAGAAGGATCGCGCGTTTGCCACCAGCGTGATGAACGCCGGCACGAACATGGGCGCGATCTTGGCTCCGGCCGTGGTGCCCTGGATGGCGGTCACGTGGGGGTGGCGCTCTGCTTTCGTGGTGGCGGGCATCGCGGGCTTGCTGTGGTTGCTGTTGTGGTGGCCGCTTTACAGCGTGCCCGAAGGCTCCAAGCGGTTGAGCCCGGAAGAGTTCGCCTATATCCGCAGCGATGTGGACGAAGCGGGCCCCGAGGGCGCCAAGGTTAAGTGGCGCACGTTGTTCCGTTACCGGCAAGCGTGGGCCTTCTTCGTGGCAAAGTTTCTCACCGATCCGGTGTGGTGGTTCTTTTTGATTTGGCTGCCCGATTATTTCAAAAAGACGCGAGGCCTCGACATCAAAGCAAGCGCCGTACATCTGGTGACCATCTATTCAATCGTCACTGTGTTGAGCATCGGTGGTGGTTGGTTAACGGGGTATTTGAACCAACGTGGACAATCCGTCACGGCGGCGCGCAAAACCGGCATGCTGTTGTTTGCGTTTACGGTGTTACCGATCTTCTTTGCCACACGCGCTTCGGATTGGGTGGCGGTGATCTTGATTGGCATCGCTGGCGCTTCACACCAGGCGTTTTCCGCCACCATATACACCACCGTGTCGGACATGTTCCCTAAGAAAGCGGTGGCTTCTGTGATCGGCGTGGGCGGAATGGCCGGCTCCGTGGGGGGCATGTTGTTCCCGATCTTTGCTGGGAAACTGCTGGATCGTTTCGCCGCCCAAGGCAACATCTCGGGCGGCTACACGGTGTTGTTTGCGATCTGCGGCAGCGCCTACCTGGTGGCGTTCGTGCTGAACCACTTGCTGGCCCCCAGCTTCGCGCGTGTAAAGTGGAGTGAGTGACTGGGTAACATCGAGGACAGCGCGAACGACGGCCAGTTAGGCGGAGCATGACCGCTTCGCGATCACACACACCTATCACCGACCGTGTCACTGTACCGCGACGTCGTCAATGATGAGACCTGGCAGGGTTGGTATCAAACCGCAGCCAAGCGGCCCCTTTGCCTCAATGGATAACATCACTTCTTTGGTGGCACCTTCTGGCAGCGGTAGAACCACATTAATCAGTGGCCCGAGCACGGGCGGTGATCCGTAAGGACGCGGGGATGCGGGAGCAGTATCATCCGGCCATGCGTACCAGGAGAACTTCGGCTGCTCTGTAAAGACCATGATGTTTAGTTGTGGGAACGCTTGCTTCCAGGTTCCGTCCACGGACTGCACCTTCATTGTGATCCGCTTGCTATCGCTTGTGAGCGGTAACCGCATGGCGAATCGACGTGACACATTTAGTGACGCTGGAAGCATGACTAAGGAAGTGGTGCCCGAAATCGCAGGTAGGTTTACGGACGGGTCCTTTGTTGACGGCGTCAAAACGAATCCGTCGGTTGAGCGAGGTCTATCGCTCTCGAAATCATCACCAGCGTAAAGCGGCACAGGGCTCGTGTGAAACGAGATGGTATTGCGCACAGGGTGGCCGGCGATGTCAGTGGCGGGCGGCACAAAGTTCACCGTATAGGTGGTGTTAGACTGCAGCGGGCGCCAAGGCAACGCAAAGCTATGGTTTGTTGCCTCGGAGCCGGGCTGAACCATCAAATCTAACTCGGTGCCATCGCTCGACCTTAGAAACACGCGTTCTGGCGGACGGAGCGCTTCTGATGCCGTGATCGCTATGCCGTCAAAGGGATGACGCGTTAACGCGTTGTTCGCCACATTCGGCCTGTCGAGTTGAAAAGAGCTCGATGGCAGGTTCAGATGGATCTCAGGTGGTTCGTCATCCGGCGCTGTTTCAACAATACCCTTAAAGACATAGGCTCGCCCCGTGTCTCCCTCGGCAATTGTGAATTCGCCCTCAACTTCGCCAACCACGAGGCCAGCCTTGCTCGGCCACAGCTCGAACCGAGTGTAAAGAGTCTGCGCCAAGCCTCTGCACACCGCTGCGGAGCCTAAATACAGCTTGCTGCTGGCCTTTACCAAGCTCGGTTTACCATCGTCGAGTAGAGCACTGGAGGCCGACGTCGCGTCGGAAATCACGATTCGACGTTGACCGTTGGACTCATGTATCGAAAGGGAGAACGCAGGGAACGAAGATAATTTCTCATTGGGGTTGATCGTGCCTCCGTATCTTGGCGTCTGGCTTCGAATGGTCACATGGGCCAAGAAAGAACCGTTCGGAACCGCACCCGAGGCGTCCTTCCCGTTCGTCTCCTCTGCAGCATCTGGGGAGGCTGAGCTACCGCTCGGACTGCCAGGTTCGCAAGCTGCAAGAGTGGTGAACAGCCAGATGCCCAACCAACAAATGCCTCTTCGTCTTTTATCCATGAGCACCGCCTTGCCCAATTATGCAAGTTCCGTGCTCTTGTTTGCATCAATGCCTTCTCAAGCGCGTCCAGTAGCAAGGCTGTGATTGGTGGCATGCCTTTCAAAAGAACCGCGACAATGTTGTCGTGTTGTGGGCGCCGGGCCAGAGGCGTTCGATGAGCTGCTACTAACCTTGGGCGCCGGGCCAACGGTGCAATTCAGCCATCAAACGCGGGAAGGCCAACGTGCGACGTGTTTGTGCTTCACGTTCCACGCGCTCGCGCCTTACGGTTTCCCAACGTTCGAGGTACGCGTCTAACACTTTGCGATCATCGAACGTGTATCGGCCGAGGGCTTCTGGCGTGGCCGCGCGCATGGCCATCGCGCCGTCGTATCCACCGAAGCCTTGCGTGGCGGAAAGCACGCCACCATCGGCGTTGCCAGGCACAGGATCTGCCGAAAGTTTGAAGAACGCCGCGGGCTCTCCGAGATCTGGATCGGGCCGCCGCAACGTGGGGATGCCCACGGTAGTGTTTCCGAGCACGTATTGAATCGCCTCGCCTGCGGCCTTCAACCCCGTTTCACCCATGGAGTGGCCATCACCGATCGCCTTGGGTGCGCCCACGGTCATGTCGGGCAAGCGGCCTTTCCATCCTTGCGCTTCAGCGGCCGCGACGCGTGCGGTGTGAGTGGTGGAAAGATCGGTTTTGGAATTGGTGCGCGTGCCCGTGGCGTGCGCCACCAAGTGCCCGAAATCTTGCACGCCGTAGCCGTGGCCATCGTGTGCCATCTGCAAAGATGTGATGAGCGCGTTCTCGCCGCCGAAGCCAACGCCGGCGAAGTGACCCTTGCCGCCGGTCTCGCCGCTTTGTCCCCAACCGACGATCACTGACGTGATGTCCAAGAAGTTGCGGAGCGCGAAGTCGAGCGTTGTCACCAGCAATCCTGAACCTGCATTGCCCACGACGGTGCCCTGCGCGTCCACATCGAAGGGTGCCAAGGCTTCTGACACCAGACGCTTTTCATGCTCGGCGCGGTTGGCGTTGGCGGCATCCAACTTTTCACGGCTCATCATCGCCCCGACGCCGAAAGCCTCAAGCACGGTGAAATCAGGGCGCAGGGCTGCATCCGCGCCGGTCCACAGCACCATCTCCGGGCGCGTGTGCCCAGGATAATCCAGCACCATTTGCGGCGCGATCTCACACAAAGCGATCGTGGCGCTCGCACAAGCGCCCATCGAAGTTAAGGGCGTTTGCGGCACACGTCGCAGCACGGTGCCCGGTTGCCGCAACTCATCGAGCAGCGCTGGGTTGCGCATCACGCGGCTCAGGTTGAACGCAGGAGACAACATGGCGTTGATCAAGCCCGGCCCGTGCGAAGCCAAGGCGCCGGCCAATCGGAAAGCGAACTTATCGCTGGCTTTGTCTGGCACGCGTTCTGAACGCGGTTGCATGCCGAGCTGCCAATGCGCCACAGATTCCACGCCATGAAACGCGCAGGCGGCTGCGACGCGAAAGCGATGCGGCTCGGGCAGCAACTGCGACAGTGGCGCTGGCAGCGCTGCCAAGGCGCCCAACCCGGCGTAAATGAACAGCTGCGTTTGCAGCGAAGGCCCAACCCGGATGTCATCATCGAACAGCCCGAACATGTCCTTGAGCGACGAGCCGCGGATGTCCTCGAAACGAATGCCCGCCAGTTTGCGTAATTGCGCGGCTTCTAAATCGTGCGGCAAAGGCGCGGCGATGTCGGTTTGAACGTGGTCCGCCATGCGCTCGCGGCCGATCTGACGAATGCCCATGTTGGCGCGCAAGCCCGCGCCCCAGCGCGCCTCGATGTCGGCCACCGCCAGCGGTTGTCCATCGGCATCTAGGAAGCGCGGCGACGCGGCCGGGCTATGCGGATCAGTGAAAGCCAACCCGGCGTCTGCGGCTGCGAATCCGATGGCGCGCGGATCGCGGTTTACCAGGGCGCGGTGGGTCTCCGTGCTGCCCACAGCAGACATAGAACAAGGGGTTCCGATAGTGACGAGGACTTGCTTAGCGTTGAGCATGAAAACGGAGGCGAACCATACACGGCCCGCGTGAGGGCGGCACGATTTGTGTGCGCCTCAGCGCCTGGCGCGGCCGTTTTTCCGCTCTAGCGAAGCGGCGTGACTGCAGATGGTTCAGTGCGGCGGGGCGACCACGACGGCTCGGCCACGCGACCTCGTTCGGACAACCAGGTCAGGTGTTCAACCGCCTCGGAGGCTCGGCCGAGCTGCAACAACACATAGGCCAGCCGCTCGCGCGCCCCCACGTGCGAAGGCGCCAACTGCAAAACACGGCTCAATTTCGCTGCCATGTCTTCCATAAGACCAGTGCATTCGTTCAAGAGTTCGTCCACCGTTTCGAGCGCGGACGTGGCGAGGTCGGCTGGTCGCGAAGCACTGGCTGGGAGGGGCGACACGGCGCCGGCGGCGGGCGTTCCCCGATCACATCGTTGCAGTTGGGCGTCCAAGACTTCTTGCCGGATCAAGGCCGTGGGATCGTCGTTGAGAACGCTGCGTGGGCGCTCACGGGCGCCAAAGGGCGGATGCACCATTTGCGCGTGGCGAGGAGGGGCGGGCGCCACAACGCGCGCTTGGGTCTTACCGGCCGGTGTGGCGCCGGGCAAGCCGAACGCAAGAAACAGGGGCTCGGTGTTCGATTCATCCTGTGTGGCCGGCGTGGCTGTGGGTGGCTGCTCGGCCAACGGCGGAAACACCACGGGCAACCCTGAAACCAAGTCACGCGTGGGCGTGCGCCAGTCTTCCGGTAAGAAGCCCATGCCCAGCGCGTTGACCCGGGCTTGGGCGGAAGCGTCTTCGGGTTTCAAGAGGAGGATCTTGCGATAAGCCTGCAGGCTTTGGGCAAGCGCACCTTGATCGTGCAGCACCTCACCCAACGCACGCAGCACGGTCACGGCTTTGTCTATTTGTCCGCGGCTCTCAAACGCCTGGGCCAACAGCGTTAGCAGTTCGCCATCTTGTGTGTCCGCATGACAACACGGGGCCAGCCGGGCCAACGCGTGGTCGGCTTGGCCGATGTCCAAGTAGGCACGGGCCAAAGACTTTCGTAGCGAAACGCTCTGCGCGTCGCGCGCAAGCAGGCGCTCGGCCACGCGCACGTATTCGCTCAGGTGACCTTCACGCTTTAACCGTTGTGCAGCCTCGGACAGATGGTGTTGCCCAGCCACCTCGTGACCCGCTTCTAAACACGCCTCGCCGAGGCGCAACAGCACGTTGAGATTGCTGTGGTCCAGCGACCACCAGCGCTCCAACACGGGCACCGCCTCGGGGGCACGTCCTGCCTGAAGCAACATCGACGAAATGGAATCGTACTGTTGTGCGGCGTCCGAGAGCAGCCCCAAGTCCGTGGCCGCGGCGGCTAGATCCAGGCGGGTTTGCAAACGTTCGGGCGCCAGCGATAAAACGTTCTTGTAGACAGCGATCGCCCGGCGCACGAAGCCGTTCTTGCGAAACAGCTCGGCCGCGCGTCCATAGGCTTCGATGGCGGCGGGTACGGCCTGCAGCCGGCAATTGACCTCGGCCAGCGCCAGCCAGATGCGGCTGTCTTGTGGATCAACTCCAGCGGCTTGCTCCAGCATGGTGCGGCATTTGGGCCACTGCCCTCGCTGTTGGTACTTACCTGCCGCCGCCAAAAGCTTCTCTTTGCGCATGAACTCTTCCCTGTCGCCTGAGCTTCGAGAACCAAAGATGCGTCAAGTGTAACGACGGGGACTACATTGTCCAGGCAATAAATTGTATCTAATATTACCTGGATAAATCTTTGATCAGCAGCCGCCCAGGGCGTTTGCCCCGTAGCTGCGCTGCAACTGCTGCATGAAACGTTGCAGGTTGCTGGTGGGGTCAACCCAGGAGGCGGGCGTGTCGGCAAGCTCGAAGCGCAGGTCCGCGTCGCGGTTCACCTCCTTGACGCTAGAGCCCACCCACTGAAAGTAGTGAAAGCCGGCGGATAGCCGCGTGCGTTTCTCCACGCCTTCTGCCGTGGTCGTGGTGCACGTCAGCGGCTGATCCATAAACACCACGAACTCTTCGCCCAGAGCTTTGACTTGATCGCAGTCGTGGCGCGCGCACTGCCAATTGAGGCGGCCGTCGCCGTTCTTGTCGTCAAAGTACACAAGTTTGCCGATCGCCACGGTGGCGGTGCCAGAGCCGAAGTTCAGCGTCATTTTCGCGGCCTGCCGAGGCACGGCGAACTCAAGATCCCAATCCTTCTGAAGCTGTGCGGACCTCGCGAATCCGACCGTTTGGCCGTGAAGGGGAAACTCATCGGCCCGCGGTGCGGCGTTGAGCCATTCCAGCGAGAAACGCGGCGCGCCCGCTTCTGTCACCGCCGCGTTGGTGCTCCTCACCACAGCCCCGCTGACCTCGGCCGCCGCCGGGCCTTCGTAAGTCGCAGGCAGCAAGGCTTCGCCACAGGCCGAGGTGCCCAAAAGCACCAAACCTAAGGTGGGGAGCCAGCCTGCGCGCAGGGACGTCCTGCGGAAGCGTCGGCGTGAACAGCGTGCCGATAGCAAAACAATCAAAGCATATTGGCTTACACGACCGCAGGCAACTGAACATATGCGCGCAAGCCGCCACTGTGGGTGGTGCGCGGGCCCCCGCGGTCTCTAGGGCATCGCGCTAAGCACGCTTCTTTTCCTGGCCCGCCTTGGCCTCGCCCGGCTTGCGCTTCTCATTTCCGTCGACCAGCGTGCCCACGCGTCCGTAAAGGTTGTTGCACACACGCACCAGATCTTGGTCGGTCAAGCCAAGCAGTGTTCGTCCTGCCCCAATCGCATCGTGGATTTCGGATTCTTTGGGTTTGCCGACGTAAAGACCCTCGCGTTTTGCAAGCGCGTTTGCGAGTCGCACCACATTGATCGTGCTGCGCGGTTTTTCCGTCGTGTACTTATCGACCGAGGCAATGACTTGCGACACCTCTTCGGCCAGCTCCCAACGTCTAGCCAGCGCTTGCCCCACAGAACGATGCGCGTGATCGATCACTTTTTTCCAAACCGATTCGGTGAGCCATTCACTCTTGGCCGTGTCGGGATCCATCATCTTTTCGGCTTCAAGCAAAAACGAGGCAACCACGGGTTTGCCCACGTCATGCAACAGCCCCCCAAGGTAGGCCGTGTTGGGGTCGATCTCACCGCGCCCGTAAGCCGCGGCGATGTCTTTCGAAAGCAAGGCCACCGCCAACGAGTGTTCCCACATGCCTCTGAACGCCGAGCGAATCTGGTTGTTGCGCGACACGAACACTTCATGCAGCGAAAATTCAACCAAGGCCGCCGTCAGTCCTTCAGTGCCAATGCGGCTCACGGCTTGTTCGATCGTGGCTGCCGGTGTGCGGCGCTGAAACGCCGCGCTGTTCGCGAGTTTCAGCACGCGCGAAGCCAAATGCGGATCGCGTGACACCACATCGGCAACGCTGGCGAACGTTTGCACGGGATCCCGCAGCACTTGCAAACATTCGGCGGCGATGCCGGGCATCGTGGGCAAGGTGAGCCGGTCGGCTTCGAGCCGCTTCATCAACAGCTGAATCAGCTTGTCGACAACAACGTGGGCCTCCACCTCTTCACGCCGCTCGATCTCTTCCACCGAAAGGGGCGGCTTGGGCTCGCTGGTTTTGGTCGGTTTGCGCGGCCGCGCCGGCTCAAGCATTTCTCGCACTTCACGCATATTGGCCGGCCGCTGCGCGGGCTCCTTCGCCAACATCTGCATGATAAGTTCGTTGAGCCACGGTGGCACGTCTGCGTTGCGTTCAATGGCTGGCACTGGCGCTTCCGTCGCGTGCGCGATGATGATGCGGTTCAGATTGTCTGCCATGAACGGCGGCCGCCCCACAACCATCTCGTAAAGCACGACGCCAAGCGAATAGATGTCGCTGGCTGGGCCGATGTCCTCTTCGCCTTTGCACTGCTCAGGTGACATATAGGCTGGCGTTCCCAGCAATACGCCTGCACGCGTCTTCTTGCCAATGCGCGCGGGGCCGATCAGTTTGGCGATGCCAAAATCAAGCAGCTTCAAATGATCGGGAAAATCAGGGTGATTCGTGAGGAAGATATTCTCGGGTTTGAGATCGCGGTGAATGATCCCGCGTTCGTGTGCGGTGCCCAGCGCAGAAGCCATTTGCCGTGTGATGCGCACCACCGGCGCGTCTTCTAAAGGGCCTTCACGCTCTAAACGTTCACCAAGCGTCTCGCCCTCCAACAACTCCATCACGATGTATGGGCGATCTTGAAAGCGTCCTACGTCGGTGATCTCCACAACGTTGGGGTGGCGGATGTCGTTGACGGCGCGGGCTTCAGTCAAGAAGCGCTCCACCAAGTCGCTGTCCTGCGCGAACTCGGGATGCAAAATTTTGATGGCGGCACGCCTGCCGATGAGCAGGTGCTCACCAAAATAGACGGTGCCCATGCCGCCACTGCCCAGTTCAGTGACCAGGCGGTATCCACCAACCTCAGTGCCGTTGAGAGACGGTTCGTTCGCCACGTGAAACTCCATCATCGCCGCAAAGGCTTACGAGCGCCACCCGGTCGTCGGTGGTGGACGCCCGATCTGGCCGGGGTGATCTGTGGGCGAACGTGTGTGTGGCGCCACCGGCGGCGGTTTTTGCGCCCGCGGCGAGCGCGGGCGCAAATTATGCCCCGTTACTCGGCCGCCCTTTCACCCTTCACGTAGTTTGAATACACGTAAACGGGGATGCTCAACGTCCCCAAATGTTGGCGGACCAACGGTTCAACTTCGGCCCAGTCCAGGCCGCCGTGCCCGGTGGCCAAGCGAGGGATCGCCAGGCTCGCGATCTTCTCTTCTTCGATGGCGTGTCGCAACGCACGCAAGGCGTGGTTCACGTGCTCGATCTTTGCCTTGCCGGGCAGGGCTTTTTCGCCCGGAGCGGGCTCTTGCGTGAGCAAGTTATAGATCCGCGTGCCGTTGGGGCTGGCCCACGCCCACAGCTGCCCCGTCTTGGGGTGAGCCTCATGAAACCAGTGGCGGAAATCTTTCGCGAGGGCGGGGTATCGTTCCCGCAAGGCAAGCGCCAACCCGGACGCGAAGTGATCATTGGGCGCGATGCCGTGGGCGATGGCCTTGGCGCCGCTTAACAGGATGTCTCCGGAAACAGTCTTCAGCATGCGGCTGCCTTATGCAGCCGCCATGCCGGAGTGTGCCTCACCGGCAACGACCGTGGCAGCCCCCCTCACTTGTCCTTCTTTTTGCACGATTTCGTGTAGCCGCAGGGTTCGATGCAGCCCTCTTCACCCCAGACGCCTTGCGGGGAACACAAGGCCCCCCGGCCGTTGGGGCTGCACACGAAGTCACCAGGCACGCATTCGCTGCACCTGCCATTGCTGCACGCGCCGGCGCACGTGCCTTGCGCGGTCCACTTGCCTGCCTCGCTGCACACCCGCGGTGTCTTGCCGCTGCAATCGCGGTCGCCCGGCACACATTCTCCCGCACAGGCCTTGCCGAGGCACAGGTACGAACAGGTTTGGCCCGCGCCCCACTCGCCTGTGCTTGAACAGGTCTCGACCTTGCCGTTCGCACAACGCGTTTCGCCCGGCTTACAATTGCCGCCGCACTTGCCGTCGATGCAGGCCAAGGAACAGGCCGCGCCGGTTTCCCACTGTCCCGCCATGTTGCAAGTTTGCGGCGTGCTGCCCGAGCACTCCTGCTTTCCTGGTTTGCATGAGCCGCCACACTTACCTTGAGCGCAAACAAAGGGGCACGTGGCTTCCACCTGCCACGAGCCATTGCCCGTGCAGACCGAAGACGTGTCGCCATTACACTCGCGCGTGCCCGGTGTGCAGGTGCCTGTGCAAACGCCCGCGCTGCAGAGGATCGGGCAAGCTGTGCTGTTTTGCCAGCCGCCAGCGCTGTTGCAGGTGCGCGGTGTTTGGCCATTGCACGATTTTTGGCCTGGCACGCATTCGCCTTGGCATTGACCGTCGACGCACACGAAGGGACATGTTGAAACGGTTTTGAAATTGCCATCCGTTCCGCAAGACTGTGCGGCGTTGCCTTCGCAACGCGTTTCGCCGGGCGCACATGTGCCACCGCACGCACCGGCGTTGCACGTGAAAGGGCAAGCCGCCGCGTCCACCCAACGGCCCTCGGCGTTGCATGTGGAAGGTTTGAGGCCGTTGCACCGCTTGCTCGTGGGAACACATTCGCCGCTGCAAACACCCGCGCTGCAGGCGAACTCGCAGGCGGCCTCTTGCACCCAGACGCCGGCGGCGTTGCATACGCGAGGTGATTTGCCGGCGCAGTCTCTGCTGCCTGGTTTGCATTGACCCGCGCAAATGCCGTCGTCGCAAAGGAACGGACACGTGGTTTGTTTTGTCCAGGCTTGGCCTGAGCCGCAAACCAGGGCGTCCATCCCGTTACAAGTCTTTTGGCCTTCCGTGCACTCACCTTCACACAATCCGTTGGTGCAGCCATTGGCGCACGCTTTGTCAGCCTTCCATGTGCCGGTCACGTCGCAAATCTGCGTCGCGTTGTTCAGGCAGCGGCGAGATCCAGGTGAACAATCGCCGGTGCATCGGCCAGACAAACAAACCTTGTCGCAGGCTTGGCCTGTCTTCCACTGACCCGTCGTATCGCACAATTGCGGGACGAACCCTGCGCAGCGTTTGTCGCCGGGCGTGCAATCTCCAGCGCACGCGCCTTCAGAACAAACATAGGTGCACGTCTGAACCATCTCCCAGCTGCGTTTCGGTGAACACAGCAAGACGTTGCCGTCGTCGCACTTTGTGGAGCCACTGGCGCAGGATGACGGCATCATGGCGCTGCCGCCTGTTCCGCTTGTGCCAGCGACGTTGGTGCCGCCTGTGGCGCTGCCCATTCCCGCTGTTCCACCGGTACCCACCGCGCCGCTGTCGTTTTCGATGGCGGACGCGTCATTGCCTGGCGTGCCCTGCGGAGTAATGCCGTCTGCGCTTACTGTGCACGCCACCACCAAGCCAAGGCAAGCGGCAACCCCTAGAACACGTTTAAGCAAAGACATCTGTGCATAGTGGCAGACTTTTCTCGAAAAAAAAGGCTTCGCTACGGCGCCATAAAACTGGCGTTACCTGACTTGAACGACTGTTCCGTGTGCGCCGTTACCTTCGTTCCTAGCGAGGGACACTTTGGGGCGAGTGAGATCGAAGAGATAGGCGGCGTCCGCCATCGACAAGTTGATGCAGCCATGACTCTTGGGGTGCCCGAAGTCGTCATGCCAGAACACGCCATGAAGCGCCACGCGGCCAATGTATTGCGTGTGCGGCACGGTTTCATAGTGGTAGGGCACCACGTTGGTGTGTTCCAAGTTATCCATTGTGGCTGCACGAAGCTTGGCCACGATGCGGTGCAACCCCATGGGGGTGGCGAATGGGGAGCCGGCCGCGCCCACGCCGGCTGAGATCAACGTTGCAAACACTGGCCTTTCCGCCGCATAAGCCACCAAAGTTTGGCTTCGAAGGTCGACGTCAATCCAGATGTCCTCGCTGGCACTGGTGCCGATGTTTGGTGGGCGGGGCGACAACCGCGGCACCCGCACGTCGTTCGCCGCCACCCAACCCTGTGTCGTGTGGTAATACCCAAGGGGTCCGTCGTGCGTCTTTAGTGTTAACACCGCAAGTCGACGCGCACGTGAGATCACAGGCGCCGCTTGTGAGGGCGCGCTGCGAATGGCTGCCAGCGGCTGTACCACGAAGGCCAGCCGCAGCAGCGGGTCTGGCTGGTGAACGCCCTCGAAGGTTGATGGCTTGACCTGTTTCAAATCCGACAGGGGGATCAGCTGCCCCAAGCGCGAGACACCCACCTTCACGCCGTTGATCTTTTTGACCTGCGTGATCTCGAAGCCGAAGCCCGGCAGCAGATCGCGCGGCTCATCGTTGAGCGTGCGCGTGGCCCGTTCTACAACGTAGTAGGCGCTCACCGGCGCAGGGCCGGTGGTGGAATCGTTGTGTGCCGTGACGTTGCACGCCGCCGCAAGCGCTACAGCCACCGCAACGCAGACACGTCTCATTGCACCACCTGCACAACCATTTGGATGGCGCTGTCGCGGCCGCGATCGTCGATCGCACGCACCAGAAATTTGCCGGGTCGCGGGGCCCAGAACACGGGCACGCCGCCTTTCGCGCGGCCCGCGAAACTACCGTCAACGAAATAGAAGACCTCGGCGGCGTCGCCGTCAATTTCGGCGCGCAGAGGCACGGGCTTCCACGAACTTGGCGCGCCCGTCAAAGCAAAGGCGGCGTTGGCGCTGGGTGAAGTCAGTCGTGGTGGCTGCCCGGTGTTCTCCTCAAGCGCGCGGCATCCCGGCCCAGGCGGCGGCAATGATTGGCGTGGCAAGCCCGCGGCCACGAAAAGCGCCGCGAGATCCGAAGGCCACACTTCATACAACGCTTTGTGTGTTGTGTGCCCTGGCACAGCTTGGCAAACGCGTTGGTTGGTTTTGTCGTCGATGGTCAAAGCGCGATGCACTTCACAGCGTGTGATCGGCGAGCGTCCTGGGATAAACCAACCCTTGTGTGTGGCAGGGCAATCGGGGCCGGGCAGGGCGCCTGTTAAGGCACACACGGGCACGCGGCTCACGCCAGGCGGAGGCGATGGCATCCATGGCTTCGCCAAACCACTGGCGAACATCGCGTCGGCGATCGCAAAGAACAAGGGCGCGGCCGCCTTGCGCCCAACGTAGGCTGGGTTGCTGCGCGAAGCAAAGTCGCCGACCCATACGGCCAACACGTAAGGTCCCACAATGCCTACGCTCCATGCGTCGCGAAAGCCCCACGAAGTGCCCGTTTTCCACGGTATGGCGGGGCGCTCGTTCATGACCCCCACGGGATCCAAAGCGTCTGGCCGAGGTGTTTGCGCCAACATCGTCAGCGTCAGGTAACTTGCTTGCGGAGACAGTAGCGAAATCGTGGGCTGTGGCGTCGGTGTTTTGAATAGGGTGAGCGGTCGGTGGTTGCCTGCTTGCGCGAGGCTTGCGTAAAGCGCCGTCAACTCGCGCATCGTCAGCTCGGCGGCGCCGAGCGCGATCCCTAAACCATAGTGTGCTTCATCGACGAGATCGCCCACGCCCGCTTGGCGAAGCAAGCCAAACAATGTGGGGCTGGTGAGTTTCGCCGCCAATGCCACGGCAGGAATGTTGCGGCTGCGCACCAAAGCGTCTGTGGCGGACACCGGCCCGGCAAATTCACCATCAAAGTTTTCGGGCACGTAATCGGAAAAGCGCGTGGGCGCATCGCGCACCAACGTTTGCGGGTGAATGAGGCCTTGGTCCATGGCCAAGCCATAAACGAAAGGCTTGAGTGTTGAACCTGGAGATCGGCGCGCCGCTGTGCCATCAACCGCGCCTGCGATGGCGTTGGAGAAATAATCGGCCGATCCCACCAGCGCCACGATTTCAGAGCTGGCGTGGTGAGCGATTAGCAC
Organism: Deltaproteobacteria bacterium; assembly: GCA_033763315.1. Classification (GTDB taxonomy): domain Bacteria; phylum Myxococcota_A; class Polyangia; order Fen-1088; family Fen-1088; genus JAGTJU01. The sequence goes on along the minus strand of JANRKS010000028.1, from coordinate 182,217 downwards.
GGTGGCGTTGTGAATGCCGAGCTCTCTTTGCGTGGCTATAAAGCGTGACACTTCACGTTCGGCCACACGTTGCAAACGCGGATGCAGCGTGGTTGTCACTACGTCTGCTTTGCTTTTTGCCAGCGCTTCTTCTGTTAGATGCGCGGCGAGAAACGGCAGTTGGCGCAGCGATTTCATCTGGGGCGGTTGACTCAACACCACAGCGTCTGATGGATGTGTGCTGTGCTGCTTTTGCCATAGCGCCCACAAGCGGGTCCGCGCTTGCGTGAGCGCGGGGGGAATGGTGTGCCCACGCGCCACTGGCGTGCCACGCGCGCCTGGGCTTTGGGGAATCACCGCCAATGTGACGGCATCGGTGACCTGTAGCCCTTGGGGGGCCTTTGCGAAGTAGACGCGCGCGGCGGCGCCCACGCCCTCAATGTTGCCGCCGTAGGGTACGAGGTTCAAATACGCTTCAAGAAGTTCGTCTTTGCTGTAGGCCAGTTCCAGATGAAGTGCGGTCGCCATCTGCCACAACTTTCCGAGCGGGCCGCGCGAGTCGATGTTCCACAAGCGCCGTGCCAGTTGCATCGTCAATGTGGAGCCTCCCATGCGGCGGTGGCCAAACAGGGATGTGGCGGTGGCGCGCACGAGTGCCCATGGGTTAATCCCTAGGTGGCGGCGAAAGTGTTTGTCCTCGTAAAGCAGGGTTGCTTGCACAAGCGCAGGCGAGATGTTTGCGAGCGGCGTCCACAAACGGTACTGGCCGTCGCTGGCCAATGTTAAGCGCATCAAAGTGCCATCAGCGGCGTAGACGGCACGGGACAAAGGCGCGCGGCGAGACAGCGGTGGGTGGGGCAGCGCCGCTACGCCCACCAACCAACCGAAAACGGCGCCGCTGATAAACGCGGCGGTCTTGCGCGTGCCCAGCCACCTCATGAATTATTGTTTGGGCGCTTGCACGGTCATCTTGCCAGGGACGCCCACGGCGCGCACCGCGCGATCGTAAAGCGATTCGGCCAAGATGGGCGGCACCACATAGTCGCCAGTGTTCGTGGCCTTGATCGTGTAGATGAACGTGTGCGCGTCAGGGCCAAGATCGGCGTACAACACAACTCGATCCTCGCGCACGTCGCCGTAGGCCAGGGGCAGATCAGATCCGGGCATGGCGATGGGCACCCCGAATCCGCTGGCGGGCGTTTCAGGTGGTGCCTCGTCGCCGCCGTTGCTTTCGTCGTTGCCTTCAGCATCACCTTCGGCTTCGCCCTGGTCACCCGTGTTGTCGTTGTCAGCTGTGCCGGACGACGCGCTTTGGATCACGACCTCGAAGCCTCCGGGCAGCAGATCGATGATGGCCGCATTGGGAATGTAACCGTCGAGGCTGCGCGCGCGCAAACGCACGCGGATCTCATCACCCGCGGCCACCTGTGTGAGCGTCGCGTTGTCCTTGCCGATGTACTCGCGGAACACTTCCACTTTCTCCGCGCGCGGCTTGGTGGGCAGCACCTGATCAAAGCCTTGTTGGCTGACGACGAAGTAGGCACCGAAATCACCCGTCACGTTAAACTCCAACGCGCTTGCCTTGGGCGAAAAATCGATCATCGCGCCCGCGGTTTGCGGCAACGCGAGCGGCTCCGCCTTGCCCGCCAACCATTGCGCGACACTGCGTTGGCCACCACTGGCGGCCGCGCCTGCGCGAGCGTAACTATCCAACGCCAAAATGGAGAACGCCGACGAGAAGGTGTTGTAGGCGCCTTTCTCAATCATACGCAACATCCCCTCAAGCGCGCTGGAGGGCAGCTTCGCCGCTTGCGGTGCGAAGTGCTTGGCCAAGACGTAGAGCACCTGCGCGTCGTGCGCCATGTTGTCGTAGTAAGCGGCGTAATCGGGTTGCCGATCGCGTCCCAGCGCCAGAGGTTGGCTCAGCTTTTCAGCCAAGGCCTGATCTTGCAAAAGGGCGTATGCGCCCGCCAAATAGGCTGCCGCGGGATCGTCACGCCACGCCTTGGCGTAATTGGCCTCCATGTGTTTTTGTGCCGCCGACGCGTACCGTGTGGTCACCACCGCGTTGCGGGTCAGTACATAGATCGCCATCGTACGCAGGCGCGCGCCCGCAAGATCATCAGGTGTGGCGTCTGCCACGGTTTCCAAGTACCGCAGGCCGTTGTCCATCACGCGCGCAGCGACGGGAAAGCCACGATCTTTGGCCTCGGTTAACACAAGCATTGTGTAAACGCTGGCCAGCGGTGCCGCGTTCGGGGTTGCGACCCACAAGCCGAAGCCGCCTTCATCGTTCTGCCGTGTGGCCACCAGCTCGGTGAAGCGTGATACCGCGTTGGCGGCGTCCACGGGCGGTGCACTGCCGCCCCCCGGGCTTGCCATCACAAGCGCTGGCACCGCTTGGCTGCTGATCTGCTCGGTGCATCCGTGCGGGAATTTCTCCAAGTAGCGTGCCAACCCCGAAGACAGCGTGGTGGGCACGGGTGATAGCCCCGTCTGCAACGTGCGAAAGGCACCATAAAGCTGCCGCTGCACGGGCACCTTCTTGCTGCCGTTTTTCAGATACCCAACATTCAAAGTCGATAGGAAGGGCGCCGCGGGCCGCACGCTGACATCCACCCGGCGTTGCCCAAACGCTTTGCCAAGCGTGGCCTTCCACGTCAGCCCTGCCGAGCCCAGTGTGTCTTTGGCGCGCAGCTTGAAAGTGGTGGCCGCTTCATGCAATTCGCCCACGGTGAGGGAGGCTTTGGCGCTGCCCACAACTTCAACATGCGGCGTGGTTTGCAGCGTTAACGTCACGTTGGCGGCTTTGCCTGAACCCTCCACGTTGTTGGCCACCGTCACTGGCACGTCGAACATATCGCCGGGTGCGACGAACGTAGGTACGTTGGGGCTGATCACAAAATCGCCGCGCACCAAGCTTTGCCCCACATAGGCACCCACGGCGCTGGCATTCGCGGCCACGGCCATCACGCGCAACGTGCCCGCGAAACTATCCGGCACCAAGAAGCTTAGTTCTTTGGCTTGCGGCCCCACATCCACCAGGCCCGACCAATACACCGCGGGGATGTCTTGCTTGCGTTTGAAAGGGTTTAAATTGGCACCCAAAGCGCTGGCATCCGCTTCGTCGCCACCACCAGGGGCAAGCGCCTGCATCAATAAGCGATGCTCGGGCAGAATGAGATCTAGGATCTGAGTTGTGGAAACGCCCAGTTGCCGCTTTTGCAGAAAGTGACCCAATGGATCCGGGTTGGGATGTTTGGCCACGCGCAAGATGCCTTCATCCACGGCGAACACCACGGCGCGCCCAGGCTTGTCGGCCGTGACGTTGAGCTTCATGACCACGCCTGGCTTCGCTAACGCGGGCGCGTCCACTTTGACGTTGATGCGCCGCTGATCGCGGCTAATTGAAAACGGAACGATTCCATAAGACAACGGGCTTACGAACACATCGGCAGAGGCCGCATCCCGAATCATCGCCACTGAAACATACCCACCGGCTTCCAACCCCGCGGGCACGTCGATCTTCTCAATGGTGCCCGTGGTGTCTGTGTGAAACCATTTGTGTGCATACACGCGATCGCGTTCGATCGTGATGAGCCCCGAGCCCGCGTACGGCGCTTTGATCTGCACTTCCAAAGGCGCGCCTGGGTCTACGCTGGCATTGGCCAGCGAAAGCTGCAGTTCGGTGATGCGATCCATTGTTCGTGCCAGATTGGCTTGGCCGGCCACGGTGAACGGCACGCGCTGCAGCTCCAGCCCTTCGGCGTTTTGCACCGTGAGAAAGAATGTGCCCGGTTTGTCGGTGGGCAAGGTCACAGCCGTGTCAGCCTTGCTGAACTGCAAGGGCTTGCGCGAGCGTTCCACATCCTTGCCCACGGATTCATAGCGGTATGTGCCGTTCGCTTGCTTCACCAAAGCAGAGACGTACGTTCGTTCCAGGAGCACTTGCGTCAGGCCACCCACGCTCATCCGCTCGCCTTCGGGCGAGGCCGCTGCGAGCAGCACGACTTGCGCCGAGCCCATGTGCAAGTAGGAAAGGTCGCCTTCGGTTTTGTAGCCAATCATGTAAGGCAAAGGCGACACGAACGTTGTCGCCTCGGCGGCCACGCTGCGTCCGCCTTCGCCCTCAAAGCCTTCGGCCATCACGCTCAAGCGGTACGTGGCGGGCGCAAAGCGCTGCAGGTTCAGTTTAATCTCGGCAGTTCCGTCATCGTTCGTGTGTTCCGCGGCCAGTGTCTCTTGCACCGGATCGTTTGGCTTCAATGGATCGTAGAACCGAAAGCCCGGCATGCCGCGCACACTTGGAATCCCAGGTGTAAGGGAAATCCGCGTCACCACGCGTTTGTTCGATGCGGGCGTGCCGTAAAGATTTGTCAGCGTTACCTTGGCATCCAGATCCTGTGCGGTGGTCCAGCCGCCGGTGTTCTGTTTCGTCAATTCAACCTTGATGGTCATTCGATCCGGCAAGAATTCGCGTACCTGCACCGTGGTGGAGCCCAGCAGATCGCTGGGCACGCCCTTTTTCACCAGATAAAGGTTTACCGCATAGCTGCCCGTGGGTGCCGTGTACCTTGTGGTGTAATCAATCGCCGCGAAGCCCGAGGCGTCCAACGTCACCGGTTCACTTTTGACCTCCATGCCGCGTGGATCGGTGATTGTGGCCACCAACGGCAAGCCGTTGTAGTTGGCCGCCCAGTCTTGGCTGCGCACGATGAAGCCCACGTGAAACGTTTCTTGCGGGCGGTAAAGCGTGCGATCTGAGAAACCGTACGCGGCCAATTTGCCGGCCTCTTCGCTTTCAGCCACGCCGCCCACGTCAAAGCGCGACACGTCCATCTCGCGATCGCGGCGGTCCCACGGCAAAAATGAAGTGTCGTTGCCGGCGTTCACGAGCACAAGCACCGGTGACTTTTCCGCGCGCAGCGATTCGAGGTTCGCAAGTTCGGCTTTGCCATCGGCCCCCGTGCGCGCGCGCGCCACCACCATGCCGTTTTTGCCGAGCACTTCCACCTGCGCGTCCGCCACAGGCGTGCCCGCCGCGATGCTCTGCACAAACACACTTCGCGTACCCGATACGGTGCGCTTGACGAACACGCCCAGATCCGAAAGCAAGATGAAGCGCTCATCTGATTCTCCCAGCGCGTAGCTGTCTTTCCAGCTTTGCACTTTGATGTGAAACAGCCCGCGGCGCGGACCCTCTTTGGGCAAATAGGGCGTCAGATCCAACGTCTCATACACAGGTTTTCCTGGGGTTTGCGCCAACGTGCGCGTCTCATCTTGAAACTGCGCCATGTTCTCGAGATCGAAATCCCACGAGAATGACGGTTGCGCGAACGAGCCATGGCTCCTCGCCACCAGATGCTGGATCTGTGACGGCAAAATGCGTGCGACCTGCAATTTGATTTGCGGCACGTCGCGCGTGAAAACGCTGACTTTGCGATCACCGCTGCTGGCCAACAGCGCGCCTGAGTGCATGATCTTCAACTGGCGAGGAAAGGGCGGCACCTCCACGATGAAGGTCTGCGTGTCGCCCAACAGGTAGCCGCCGAACGCTTTGACGCCCTTCTTCACTTGCACATAAAGAAAGCGACCGATCGGCGCTTCGTGCCGGTAAGTGTGCTGCACATCGTACTCCCGCACCGTAGGCAAGGCTTGCAGCTTCAACTTCTGGCCGCCCTTTAAGATGGCGGGCGAGATCATTTCGGGGCTGCTCCAGCGGTAAGGCGAGCTGCGGCTCTCGGGTGTCGTTTGTTCGGTGGGGTGGTAGACGGGCAAGGTCCACACCTCGATGTTCGCGGTCAGTTCTTTGTTGGCCACGCCGGTCGAAGTGTCGAAGAACAAGATCTGTTCTGGCTCCATGCGCGGGTTGTCCACCACCTGCGTGTAGACGTTTGCGATGCGAAAGAAGTTGTAGAGGCCGGGCACTGCCACGCGGCCCACCACCTCTGTGTCTTTGCCAGGCCCCCCGGCCGCCGCACGTGTGCCTGGTTTGAGCGTCAACACCACGGTCGCGTCCTTCTGGGGCACCGGCAACGGATCCGAGTGCACGAACGCTTTGCCCTTTAGCTTGTCGTATGTGATGTGAAAGGCGGGTGCGAACGCAGCTTCTTCCTTGTTCGAGGGTTCGAACGTGAGCTTGAGGTTCTGAGCAAAGGTGTCTGTGTTTACGGCGTGACTGAAAGCAAAGGTCGCCACAGCCTTCTTCAATGAGGGGTTGGCAGGATCTTGGTAGAACTCACTTTGTTCAAGCTGCACCTCGAAGGGCGCCGTCTTGAACGTCAGTTGGTATTCTTTGAGCTTGATGTGCGGAGCGACGAAGCCCTTCTTGTCAAAGGTGACCGCGATTTCTTGCCCCACGGGCCAATCGGTTTTTGGCGTAAACGCGAGCTGGCGATCCGAGATCCACTTCCACGTGCCCGGCACGCGTGGTGAAAGGGCCACGCCGGCCTTCAGAACTTTATCGACCGCGGCCAATGGCGCGACGGATCTTTCGAACTCAACCGTCAAGGGCTGGGGCTGCAGATGTTCTTGCAACACCGTGAGGCCGGGCGGGTTGAGCGACACTTGCACAAGCTCGGGTTGCGGACGGCTCTTCCAAGCGCGATAGCCGAAGAAGCCACCCGCACCGAGGCCGATCAACAGCAGCAATGAAACCGCAGAAGCGCGCTTGTGTTGCGTCGCCCACCGTCCGCCTTGCCGGGTTTTGTTGCCCAGAAACACGGCCCACGGTGGTGGTTGCCATTGCCCAAAGATCGCTCGAAAGAAACGCCCTAACGCTTGCCAAACAGAGGCCATAGCGGGTAGTGACGCACTTTCGCGCCTGGCGTGTCAAGGACGGGCTGCGTTTAGGTTCTTGCCACCTTCAACGACACGCGGGCGCGCCTGGTTTCGTATCGCGCAAGATCTGCAAAACTGTGTTGCGTTCAGCAGGGCTCAGATGCGTGGCCAACGGATCGTTGCCGTTTAAGACAGCGCACAAGCGTTGCCAAAACTGCGTTCGCGCCAACGGTGGCAGGCCATCGAGCGCGGGGCTGTAGATGAGGTAAGACAGCGGCAGCGCAAACACACGCCGCTTCAAGTCCATTTGCCGCAGCGATCGGCCTTTGCCATCAAACGGGCCGCGGCGTTGGAAATCTGCCGCAAACGCGCTGGTGCCCGCCACGGCGTCGGGCAGTGGCGCTTCATCAGCCATAACCATCGCCCGCACCAGCGGCTCTACAGCGCCCTCGATGCGGTGTCGTGTGGCTTCGCGCAGATCATCAGGCGGATGCCCGAGCGCTTGGTTCACAACGCGGTTGTCGGCGAGCGCGATCCGCGTGTGATAGTTCGCGCGCGTCAGCATGTTGTGCACGTGGCTTTGATGCTCCAGCACCAGCAAGGCCACGATGTCGCTGCTTTGCTGCAAATAGGAACGCGCAGCAAAGCGCCCCTGCAAGCTTTTCACGTTGGCGCCCGTCTCGCGATCAAACGTTTCGTTGTGTTGGCCGGCTTGCAGCACGCTGTTGCCCATGTGGCGGCTGCGTCCGTGCGTGCCGGTCACATACCAGCCGCCCCAGCGTTGCTCAAACGGGCTGTCGGGCTTGGTGAGAAACGATCCTTCGGAAAGGGCAGGGTGGCCCTCGGGGTTCACAAACACGGATCGCAGCAAAAAGCCGGGGGCATCGTCCGTCATTCCCGACTCGTGGCAACGCAAGCAGTCTTCATGCCTGCGTTCGGGTGCGGGGCTGGCCGCCCGCTGGTCCAAAACGTAAAACGTGGCGCCCAACACAGGGTCAACGCTGGCAACCTCCAACACGGCCCCGTCGGCCACGTAACCCACATAAACGTTGTCGTTGAAGAACAGCGCGCGCGGCGTGTTCGGTGTGATGAGATCGCGTTGAAAGCTCGTTTTCGAGAACACCAGCGTTTGTGACGATTCTGGAATCGACAACTCTGCCAACAACGATCGCAAGTATCCCGTTGTGCGATCCCTCGACAGCTTGCGTTTGCTTGCAGCCAAATCCTGTGCGAGACGCGACACAGGATCTGTGGCTGCTTGACGCTCGTAAGCAATCGCTTCGTGTGAAGATAAAGCGTCGGCGCTTGCGTGGCTGGCCCACAGCACGGTTAGCAGCGCCGCATACAAAGCTGGTCGGTTCATGAGCGCCGTCCAAACCTAGCAGACGGGTCTTGTTAGTACCGGTAGCCTAAACCCACGGACACGCGATACGTGGCCGAGCCGGACTGCGGCGTTGACGTTACGCCGGCGGCGTTATTTTCGCTTTGCCGACGTACGAAGAACGCCGCCAATTCAGCGCTGGTTTCAAGCGAAAAGCCTTTGGCCAGCGGCCAGTTGGCCCAGGCACCGACGCTGGTCATCAACGCCCACGGCCGCGCGGTGGTGCTGCCATCCAGGCGTTCGATCGTTTGCGAGAACATAGCCGAGCCGAGGGCCGCCAGCGGCGCCACGGACACGCCCGCCAGATCAAACACATAAAGCGCGGCCACATCGAGGCTCAACTCGGTGAGCTCATGCGATAGGATCTGCTCCGGCAAACGAACGGGCTCGGCGCGTCCCAAACCGAAGCGTGGCATCACCGTTATGCTGGGAAACTCGAACGCCCATCCGAGTTGAGCCCCCACCGTCGAGGAAAAACCATTGGCCACCGGCCCGTGCATCGATCCAGCCAGCGAAGGGCCATGCACGAGCGTGGCCGCCACTTCGCCTTTGCGAACGGCCAAAGCCGGCGGCAATGCGGTCATCTCGTCCGCGGTGAGCCATGTGCTGTGGGCTGCGGTCAGCGCCACATCCGTTTGCAAGATGCGGCGAGGCGTACGCATGCGAACGCCATAGGTTCCCGCCGGTAAGCGCAAACGCGTATTGTTTTCGGTGGCGTGTGCCTCCACCAAGGCGCCAGGGCCCGACGCGGGCGCGATCAAGTAATCCCCCGGATCGCGCAACACCAGCTCGGCCTCAGCGTGCGCGGCATTGAGATTCGCCAACACGGGATCGGCGCGGCCGCGCAAGTCGTAATCGAACGTGGCGTGTTGCGAACCAACGACCGTTGTCATCGAGCTGCGCAACGATTGCGCATAGGCGTAGCCATAAGCTTCACCCAAGGTCACAAGGCCGTCCCGGTTGGCATCGGCCAAGCCGCGCAGGCCGCCCAAGAAGTGATGCGTGAACACCGATGACTGCAACGTATCGGATTCTTGGGCGTCTTCACCCGCTGCTGAAGACGTGATGATGGCGAAGCCTTCGTTGCGCAGCTGCTCCGCCATGCCGATCTGAAATGGGGCCACTTGCCGCCCGCCTTTGACCCGCGTGAGCGACCCCGCGCGGCACGCGTCCAGCATCAAAAGCTTGAGCTTCGCCGCCGAAAGCTTCACGAGCTTCGATAACTCTTCCGTGGCCAGCGTGGTGCCGCGCATGTGCAGCTCGCCCCCGGCGCCGTGGCCCGAAAAATACACGAACAACACCGCTTCGGTGCCTGCGTTGACGTCGCGCTGGATCAAGAGGTTCAAGTCGACGACAGCGTTGCGCGTTTGTTCAGCCGTCGCATTTTTCAGCCGCACGATGCGATCGCTGCGAAAGCCGCCCACCGCTTCCAGCGTTTGCGCCACATTGTCTACGTCGGATTCAGCGAACTGCAGACGGGGATCTTGTGCGTGGCCTTCGTTAACGCCGATCAACAGAGCGTAACGTTGCACGGCCCCATGAGCGGGTTGCATCCTGCCCCACGCCAGCGCGAACGCGAGCAGAACAAGGCAGCGACGGGTCAGGCGAGCAACCACAGCCTTCATGTTAGCGCGGCCGCGGTCAGCGCGACGGCGTCGCTTTCGTCAGTGTTGTGCGTGTTTCCACGCAACCTGTGTGCAAGGGCGCCGGCACCGCGCCTTGTGTGGCCGCCTTGCGCGCCGCTGTGACGAGATCGGCCAGCGGACGTTCGGCTTCACACAACAACGCCACAACCGTCTCCGTGCCTTCGCTTTCGTCGAGCTCCACAGCGTTGCCAAGCGGCTGATCCTTGCCAGCACCCACCGACGCCGTGGTGGAACCTGACGGGTAGAACACGGACACATCGCCCCGGCCATCAATCGAAAGGATCGCCAGATGTCCCGGCGCGGCCGTGCTGATCCGAAACTGCACACGGTCGCCCACCCTCAGTGGCTCCCCCATATAAAGGCTGCCGGGTTGTTCATGACCCGCGTACTTTACGTATGTGGCCAAGGTCACCGCGCCTGCTCCACCTTTGATGCGTTCTGTGGGTGCGAGTTTGAGCGGCTGCGCCAACAACACAAGCGCCGAAGCCGCCGCGGCGGCCAAAGCTGCGGGCAAAGCCAGACCGCGCAACCAGCGTTTTACCCGACCACCCGAAGGATAAGCTGTGGCCACGATGCGCGCCGCCACACGAGGCACGTCCACCGCTTCGGCGAACGCGCGTCGGTCGGCCACCAGGGCTTCCCACGCTTCTTTGCACACGCCACACTGGGCCAGGTGCAAGCGGGCGCGATCGTTCGTCACGCCATCCAACTCTCCCAGCTCCATCTGGTCGAGCTGCAAGTCCGAAAGGCATTCGCGCCCCACCCGACGTGCCCCCCCTGCGGCTTCGTTCTTCGTTTGCATGTGCCAGCTATTCCTGGGGCTTTGGACCCCCAAGCGGTGGATCCACGGCAACGGGATCAACCGAAGATATAGATTGTTTGAAGCCATCACCAAGCGCGTCCATGCCAAGGTGTTTGCGAGCCTCCTCGCGGAATCTTTCCAAACGATATCCTATGGTTCGGCGCGCCACGCCCATCACAGCGGCAATCTCCTCCTGCTCCATGCCGTCCACATGGTAGTACACCGCGACCTCTGCCAGATCGGCTGGGATCGTCTGCAACAACACCTGCAGCGCCAGGCGGCCTTCGGGCCCACCGGTGGCCGGCCGCTCAGCGGCGATGTGGGCTTGCCTGGCCTCCCCCAGCTCTTCGAGACGGGCGCGGTGCCGCTTTTCGTCCCGGATGCGGTTTAGGCACAAATTGGTGGTGATGCGGTAAAGCCACGTGGATGGCTGGCTCTCACCCCGAAAATCATCGAGGCGCAACAAGACCTTGACGAACACTTCCGAGGTGGCGTCGTCGGCTTCGGAATCATTGCCTAAGATGCTGCGCGCCCGCCGCCGCACCAATGGTCCATAGGTGCGGAACAGCGCTTCCACCTCTTTGCGGCTAAGCGTCGCGGCCACTTGCCCAAGTCTAGCACCGGCTCTGCACAACACCGGTCATACCTTTGCGGTCACATTAAACCAGCTGTTGCGTGGTCGTTGGCTTTCGGTGGCCGCGGATTCTGGTATTTTGCTGGGCTCCAATGTCGAACACCCACGCGCAAGAGCTCATCGGCGCAGCGGAAAAGCTGCTCCTGCAAAACTACCGGCAATCACCCATCGTGATGAGCCGTGGTGAAGGCTGTGTTTTGTGGGACACCGAAGGCCGTCGCTATTTAGATATGACTGCGGGCATTGCCGTGTGTGCCTTGGGCCACGGCCACAGGGGCTTGGCCGACGCCATTGCCAGCCAAGCCTCGCGCCTCATCCACACCTCGAACCTTTATTACGTCGAGACGCAGGTGTTGTTCGCCGAGGCCTTGGCCAAGCGTGCTTTTGCAGGCCGTGCGTTTTTCTGTAACTCGGGCGCAGAGGCCAACGAGGCGGCCCTCAAGATCGCGCGTCGGTACCAGGTGACTTGCAAGCAGCAGCCGAACCGGACCGAGATTATCGCGTTTGAAGGCAGTTTCCACGGCCGCACGATGGGCGCGTTGTCGGTGACGGGACAAACCAAATACCGGGAAGGCTTTGGCCCTCTCGTGCCCGGCGTCACGTTCGTGCCCTACGGCAACTTGGACGCAGTGAAGGTACACCTGGGGCCGAACACGTGCGCCGTGATCGTGGAGCCCATCGCGGCTGAAGGCGGCATCTTGGTCCCGCCGCCCGGTTATTTGTTGCAGTTGCGGCAGGCCTGCGACGCGGCCGGTGCGTTGTTGATCTTTGACGAAGTGCAAACAGGCGTGGGCCGTACGGGCACCTTTTATGCGTTCGAGCAAGAGAACATGGTGCCTGACGTGATCACGCTGGCCAAAGGCATCGCCGGCGGCGTGCCGATGGGGGCGATGTTGGCGTCACCTGAGGTGTCGCGTGCGTTCGAGCCTGGCGTGCATGCCTCAACGTTTGGTGGCAACCCGCTGGCCAGCGCGGCCGCGCTTTATGTGCAACACGCGATTGATGACTTGGGGCTGCTGCAGAACGTGCAAGCGATGGGCGCCTACCTAAATGGTGAACTGGCACGCTTGGCCGCTGCGCATTATCCGAAAACCACCGCCGCACGCGGGCGGGGTTTGTTGCAGGGTTTGGTGATGGCGGGCGACGCGGCCCCCATCGTGGCGCAAGCACGCGAACGTGGCCTGTTGTTAAGCGTGGCGGGCGGCAAGGTGGTTCGCTTCGTGCCCGCGTTGCTGGTCACCAAAGCTGAAATTGATGAAGCTGTGGGCATTTTGAACGCTGTCCTCAGCGCCGCTTCATAAGGATCGAAAATTCATGGCGCCTAAACGCGACTTCTTAGGGTTTGACGACGTCACCGCCAATGAGCTGTGCGGGTTGCTCCTGCGCGCTGAAGAGCTGCGGTTTTTGCGCAGCACGCGTACGGCTGCGGCTTCGCGCCCTGGCTCCGTGGTGGCGCTTGTTTTTGAAAAAGCCAGCACACGCACGCGCGTGAGTTTCGAGGTTGGCGTCGCCGAACTGGGGGGCTTCGCGGTGGTGTTGGGCCGTGACGGTTCGCAATTGGGCCGTGGTGAGCCCGTCAAAGATACGGCGCGGGTGCTTTCAGGTTATTGCCACGCGATCATGATTCGCACGTTCGGTCATGAGGTGGCGCAAGAGTTGGCCCAGTATGCGACGGTGCCTGTGATCAATGGCCTCACCGATCTTCTGCACCCCTGCCAGCTGTTGGCGGATCTGCAGACCGTGCTTGGGCACTTTGGCGCTGCCCGCGGCGTGGGCCTGGGCTCGTTGGATGCGGCCGCTATCTTAAGCGCGCGCAAATATGCGTGGCTTGGCGATGGCAACAACATGGCCAACAGCTGGATCGAAGCGGCAGGCTTGCTTGGTCTTGATCTTATGCTGGCTTGCCCGCCGAACTATCAACCAGATGCCGCCATCTTGGCGAAGGCGCGCGCCAACGCCGCTGCAAAAATCACCGTGGTCTCCGATCCGAAAGAAGCGGTGGCGGACCGCGATGTGATCTCCACTGACGTGTTCACGTCGATGGGGCAAGAGGCGGAAACAGAGCAGCGCCTGAAAGATTTTGCCGGTTATTGTTTGGACGGCGCTTTGATGAAGCTGGCGTCACCCAACGCGATGGTGTTGCACTGCTTGCCCGCACACAGGGGCGAAGAGATCACTGAAGAAGTGTTCGAAGGCCCGCAAAGCCATGTGTGGCGCCAGGCCGAGAACCGTTTGCACGCGCAAAAAGCGTTGCTGGAATTTTTACTACCCCGCCCGTGAGCGCTTCGGATGACATCGAGGGCTTAGGCCCCAAGAAAACCAAGCCGTTGTTGAACCCCAAGGCTGACCTGCGCGCGGTAAAGCTATCACCCACCGAAGGGTTTGTGATGTCTCGCGTGGATGGTCACACGAGCTACGCTGAGATCTGCAATGTCACTGGCCTCGGCGCGGCTGGCACAATTGAAATCCTGCGAAAGCTTAAGCAAGCGGGGCTCATCTACAACCCAGGTGAAACACCTCGCTCGCCACCGCCCGCACAGGCGCCCGCGTCACCAAAACCCAAAACGCCCGTGCCGCCGGGGCAAACCGTGTTGGCTCGCTTGGATGATGGCTCCGCGGTCGATCCCGCCGACTTGATCGACGGCCCGGATCTCGAGATCACGTTAAAGACGCGGCTCATACGGGCGGCGCGCCTGCTGCCGAAGCTGGCGCCCCACGAACTCTTGGGCGTGTCGCCCACGGCCGATCACAAGGCGCTCAAGAAAGCCTACTTTGTGGCGTCGAAGGAACTGCACCCAGATCGCTTCTACGGCAAGAATCTGGGCATGTTTCGCACGCTGCTCGAGCGACTGTTTCGCGCGATCACCGACGCTTACGAGCAGTTAGATCAAACCAACACCAAGCCTGGGGGCAAACCGCGTGGCTGACAAAACCTTGGGCCTGGCTGCCGAAAGTTGGGGGCGCATGGTTGGTGTGGGCCAGCTCGTGGCTTCGGACGACCTCGCGCGCGATACAGTCAACGCCGCTTTAAGCCGCGGCTTAGGTCGCTCCTATGGCGATTCGTCTTTGCCGGCGGCCCCAACCGATAAAGTGGTGCAAACGCCGTTGGCCGATCGCGTGCTTGCGTTCGATACCGTCAGCGGTTTGATGAAAGTCGAAGCCGGCTTTTGCCTGGACGAACTCAACCGGCTGTTCTTGCGCCAAGGTTGGTTCACGCCCGTGACACCCGGGACAAAATTTGTGACCGTGGGGGGCATGGTGGCCTCGGACGTTCACGGTAAGAACCACCACCGCAATGGCTGCTTTGGCGAGCACGTGACCTGGATGAAGTTGCGCTTGGCCAACAACGACGTTGTTGAATGCTCGCCGTCCATGAACACCGACTTGTTTGACGCCACCATCGGAGGGATGGGCCTGACAGGTCACATTCTTGAGGTGGAGTTCCGCATGGAACGCATCGCTTCGCCGTGGATCTGGATGGAAAGCCGCCAAGTCCCAAGCATCGACGATTTCTTGCGCGGCCTCAAAGAAGCGGGGCCCGCGTGGCCAATGACGATGGGCTGGATCGATTGCGTTTCACGAGGAAAGCTCATGGGCCGCGGCATCTTGATGATGGGCCGTTGGGCCACGCCCGCAGAGGCTCCTAAAGCGCCGCCGCCCGAGAAGCACAAATTGTCGTTGCCGTTCAACTTGCCTTCGTGGGCGTTGAACCGCTTGACCGCGCGTGCCTTCAACGAGCTTTATTACCGTGTTCACGGCCGCAAAATGAAGCGCGGCGTGGTCCATCCCGATTCGTTCTTTTATCCATTGGACGCGATTCATCATTGGAACCGCGGCTACGGTAAGAAGGGCTTCACGCAATACCAGTGCGTGTTGCCGGAACACGCGGGCCTGCAAGCGCCAAGGCAATTTCTTGAGTTGCTGACAGGCTTCGGCTTGGCCTCTCCGCTGTGCGTGATCAAGGACTGCGGCGCGCAGGGGCGAGGGTTGCTGTCGTTCCCCATGCCGGGCACGTCGATCGCCGTGGATCTTCCGATCCGAAGCAACACAGCCACAGTGGTGGCGGCGCTCAACAAGTTTGTGATCGAAAAGGGCGGTCGCATGTATTTGACGAAAGACAACTTCACCACCGCCGAAGATTTTCGGGCCATGGAGCCCCGTTTGCCCGCCTTTGAAGAGGTGCGCCGCAAGTGGGATCCGCAACGTCGCCTGCGAAGCGCTCAATCGGTGCGCATGCTTGGAGATGTGGCGCCGTGAAGGTCGTGATTTTGGGCGGCACCAAGGGCATGGGCCGCGCCCTGGCGCGCCAGTTGTTCGAGGCGGGCCATGACATAGCGCTGCTCGGCCGCGACAAAGACGACCTTGAGCGCAGCGCCGTCGATTTGGCCGTGCGGCGGCAAGGTGGAAAAGTCTCAAGCTTTGTTTGCGATCTGGAACAACACGAAACCATCGAACCTGCGTTGCAAACGGCAGACGCTGCTCTAAATGGGTTCGACACCGTGGTGGTGACCGCGGGTTTGTTTGCCACGCAAGACAAACTTGAAGCCGACGCGGACTTTGCGCGCCGCGTGTTGTTGGTGAATTTCACCAACACGGTGGTGTTTTGCGAGGCGGCCCGCAAGCGATTGCTGGGCCGTGGTGGCGGCACCCTGTGCGTGTTCTCATCGGTCGCTGGTGATCGTGGCCGCAAGCCCGTGGCCATCTACGGCGCCAGCAAGGCCGGACTTTCGCATTACTTGGAAAGCCTTGATTTTAAGTTTCGCGCCGCGGGCCTCAAAACGATCTGCGTTAAACCGGGCTTCGTAAAAACGGCCATGACGGCCGGACTCAAGGCGCCACCGTTTGCGGGTGAGCCAGAAGGCGTCGCGAAGTTGGTGGTGCGCGCGATCAGCCGGGGCACCCCCGTGCTCTATGCGCCGCCCATGTGGCGCTGGGTGATGCTTGTGATCAAGCGCTTGCCCCGCTTCGTGATGCGGAAGATTAGCTTTTAAGGACAAGCTTTTAAGGACAAGCTTCTAACGATGGCAAACATTCTTGTTCTGGGCGCCACCAGCGCCGTTGCCACAGAGGCATGCCGCCTGTGGGCTGCACGGGGCGATGCGCTTTACCTCGTGGGCCGCAGCACCGAAAAGTTGTTGGCCTTGAAGTCTGAGCTTGGCGCCGCTGTGGTGGCTGCCGTGGTGGCAGCGTTCGACGATCTCGCGGTCAACGAGCGCACCATTGGCGACGCCGTGGCTCAGCTGGGTCGGATCGATGTGGCCCTCATCGCCCACGGCGATCTGGGCGACCAACTCAAGTCCGAAATGGATGTTAATGAAGCCGCGCGCATCATCCACGTCAATTTCATATCCGTGGTGTCGTTGCTTGTGCCCCTGGCGAACCACATGGAGCGCAACCGGGCGGGCGCTTTGGCTGCGATCACTTCAGTGGCGGGTGAGCGTGGCCGCCCCCGCAACTTCACGTACGGCGCGTCGAAGCGTGCCGTCACCACGTATCTGCAAGGCTTACGTAGCCGGCTTTACCCTTGCGGCGTCAGCGTCACCAACATCAAGCTTGGACCCACCGATTCACCGATGACGGTGGGCCACCCTCGGAACGTCCTGTTTGCCACAGCGCCTCGCGTGGCACGCGACATTGTGCGCGCCATCGACGGCCGCGCCGGTGAAGTTTTTGTTCCGTGGTACTGGCGGCCCGTCATGATGTTGGTCCGCCGCATCCCAGAAGCCGTCTTCGGCAAGATCGGCGTTCTGGGCGGGCGGTAGGTTCCGCGGCCCGCGTTGTGCAGAGATAGACTGAGCAATGTTAATTGATCCGTCGGCGCGCGTTTAACCGCGCGAAGGTGGTCGTGGTCGCCCGTACACTCATTACGTGAAGCAGACACACCAGCGACGCGCGTCGGGTATCTTGGCTCTGTGCTTTTGTTTGTGGGCGGCTCCGGATGTTTGGGCGAAGCCTCCAATCTTAGTGGGGCGCGCCATCGCTCCGGCGGACATGCAGCCAACGAAAGACGCTGGCTTTGATTATTTCGAAATCGGCGTGAAACACTACGCTCGCCTGAGCGACGATGATTTTCAGAAGCTGCGCGCCCAGGTCAAGCGCATGGGCGTTGCGGTTCCCTTCTCCAACAGCTTCATCCCCAGCGACTTGCCCTTGGTGGGGCCCCACGCCAACGTTGCGGCTCAAAACGAATACCTGTCCGTGAGCTTGGCCCGTGCGAAGCTCTTGGGCGTTACGCTTGTGGTATTCGGCAGCGGCCCGGCACGATCGATTCCTGAAGGGTTCGCGCGCGACAAGGCGATCCTGCAGCTGATTGACTTTGGCAGAAGGGCCGCAAATGAGGCGCGACGGCACAACATCGTGATCGTTGTCGAGCCCCTGCAATCCTCCGAGAGCAACATTCTCAACACCGCAGCAGAGTGTTTGGCTTACGTGAACGCGGTTGAGCGACCCAATTTTGAGCTTATGATCGACTTCTTTCATATGGCCATCGAGAACGAGGATCCATCGATCATCCTCCGCGCCGGTTCCCACATTCGCCATCTACACATCGCCAATCCACATGGCCGGGCCTTTCCTGTGTCCGAAGAAGAATCAGATTATGCGACGTTTTTCGCAAATCTGGCGAAGGTGCGATACCACGGGGGCGTTAGCGTGGAGGCGCGCAGCGAACCCAATCTGGCGCAAGTGGCGCCACAGACGCTGCGCTTGATTCGTGGACTCGTCGCCAAAGCATACGGCAACCTTGATTGAATCGCCGATGAGGTTGATCAAGGGGCCGTGGTTGCCGCTCGCGAGATGAAGGTCGCGCGCGACATCCCAGACGCCGCCTGTCTTGCGACGTTGGCGTTCTGGGATGATCGTCAGGCGTAGGCGTTTAGAACGATTGCCAGTCGTTGTCGCTGCCGTTGCTGTCGTCTTTGGGTTCCGCTTTGGCGCGCGCGATGGGCGCGGGGCGGGGCGCGGGCTTGGCGGCCGGGGTGGCGCGAACTGGCGCACGTCCACTGGCAATGGGCTTGGTGGGGGCGCTGCGTGGTGGAGGCGCCTGGTGCGCTGTTTCCTCGACGCCCGTGCGGAACTGACCCACGAGATCCACAAGGCCGTTGGCTTGCTCTTGCAACGATGACGCTGCCGCTGAGGCCTCTTCCACCATGGCGGCGTTTTGCTGCGTCGCCTTGTCCATTTGCGATACGGCTGCGTTGATTTGATCCACGCCAGACGCCTGCTCTTCGCTGGCGGCCGTGATCTCAGAAATGATGTCGCAGACCTTCTTGACCGAGCCCACGATCTCACTCAGCGTTTCGCCGGAGTTATTCACCAACTGCGCGCCTTGCTGCACCTTCTCAGCGCTATCTTGGATGAGTGCCTTGATCTCCTTCGCGGCGCCAGCGCTGCGTTGGGCGAGGTTGCGCACTTCTGCTGCCACCACCGCGAAGCCGCGTCCTTGATCACCCGCGCGAGCCGCCTCAACGGCGGCGTTCAAAGCGAGCATGTTCGTTTGAAACGCGATCTGCTCGATCACCCCTATGATGTCCGCCACCTTCTTCGAACTCTCGGTGATGGCACTCATGGCTTTGACCGCGTTGCCCACCACTTGACCACCTTTCTCAGCGGAGGAGCGCGCGCCTGAAGCCAATTGGTTGGCCTGGGCCGCGTTGTTGGCCGTTTGCTTAATCGTGGCTGTCATTTCCTCAATGCTGGCGGCCGTCTCCTCCAACGACGAAGCTTGTTGCTGCGTGCGCGCGTTGAGGTTCTGGTTGCCTTCGGCAATGTCCGAAGATGCGGACGTGATCGTGTTGGCCGTTTGGTCGATCTGCAACACCAAGTCGCGCACCTTGGAAACGGCTAGATTGATGCTGACCTTGGTTTCTTCCAAGCCCTGACGGTAACTTCCGACAATGCTGCTGGTAAGATCGCCCGCGGCGACCGCCGCCATCGTTTCCTGCACTTCCGTCATCAGCTTGGCCAGTTCGTCCTGTGCGCGGCGCTGGGCGGTGATGTCCGTTGCGAATTTTACGATCTTGCTGACCTTGCCATTGGCATCAAAGATGGGGTTGTAGCTGGCCTGGATCCAAACCTCTTTGCTGTTCTTGCCATGGCGGCGGTAAACACCGGCGTCAAATTCTCCGCGGCGCAGCTTGGCCCAGAATCCTTCATATTCGGGAGTGGCGGTGTAGACAGGATCGCAGAACATCCGGTGGTGGCGGCCCTGAATCTCACTGAGCTGATAGCCCACAACATTCAGGAAATTCTCATTCGCCGTGAGCACGTTGCCATCCAGCGAAAATTCGATCATCGCTTGCGCTTTGCTGATGGCGTTGAGCTTGCCTTCGCTTTCAGCCACGCGGTTCTTTTGTTCGGTGATGTCGGTCGCGAATTTCACGACGCGGCTGACGCTTCCGTCAGCTTCGATGATCGGGTTGTAGCTGGCCTGGATCCAAACTTCCTTGTTGCCTTTGCCGACGCGACGGTAAACGCCCGCGTCGAACTCTCCGCGTCGCAGCTTCGCCCAGAAATCTTCGTAGTCCGCTGATTGTGTATAGGCTGCATCGCAGAACATGCGGTGGTGACGGCCTTGGATCTCCTTGAGGGTGTACCCGAGAACCTTCAGGAAGTTCTCGTTGGCGGTCAGAACCACCCCATCCGTCGAAAACTCAATCACCGCCTGAACGCGGTCTAACGCGTTCAACTTGCCCCGCATAGCGAGGGTGTTCGAATCCAATTGGTTTTCTGCCGCTCTTGTCATGACGTTCCTTTGTGCCTCGTGATTCGGAGTCTTTCCCATCGGCCGCGGCATTCGGATTCTTGACCAGTGTTGGTCACGACCGGCGGTCGCGCTCATCGATCCCCGCTCTCCGGTAGCCCACCGTGAGTCGAACGAAGGCGTTCCGGCGCAATTTTCGCGCGGTTTAGATCCTTTGGAGGCTCCGTGCGTTCACGTAGACATGATCCCAACCACCGCCCCTCCCTTGCGCCCTCACGGGCTTCGCATTGCGTCGCCATGCCTCGAAGACTGGAACCTTATGGCGGGTGAAGGTCGCGTGCGCTTTTGTGGCGCCTGCAAGCACAACGTCTATGACGTCTCCCATTTAGCTGCTGATGAAGTGGCCGCACTGGTGTTTGCTCACGAGGGGCGCCTGTGCGTGCGCATGCGCGCGCGCCCTGATGGAACCATGGTGACCAAGGACTGCCGTGCGCGATTACGTGCCCTGCGCGCAAAGGGTGTTTTGGGATGGATGCTGTTCCTCCTCCTAATCGTACCGGTCACGCTTGGATCACATCTGTTGCAGCTTTCGTGGTTATGGCAGTCCACCTGCCACACCGGTGCCCCGCGCGTGCAGGGTGAAGTTGAAGTCGCCCCTGCGGCGGTCAGTCCCTTCCCCGATATAGTGATGGGCAAGCCCATGCTCCGGGAACGATAAGATCACCATTGAAAAGGTTGCACCGTGGGCAACGTGTAACGCCCGATTTTCACGACATCCATGTCGCGATCGCGTCGCACACGCCCATAAGTGAACGCTTTGCTCACCGGGCGGACTGGCCTACAATGCCCGCGCTGAGCGGCCCGTTCTGGCGTCGCTGGCTTCGTTATTGGGAGGAGACAGATGAAATTAAGTAAGCACTATGCGGTTGTGATGGCTGCCGTTATGGGCCTGGGCCTGTCAACAGTGGGCTGTGATGATGACGGCGGCGACGATACCGACGCCAACGTTTCTGATGGCAGCGTCGATGCAAGTTCCACAGACGTGTTGATTAAGCTGGACACGAACACCACGGATGGTGGCGGCAATGTCAATAAGGACGGCGCGACGGGCGATGCCTCTTCAGACGCGGGCGGGGATGCGGCTCCGGGCGCCACGGCTTGTTCGGACTACTGCGACAAACTCGAAGCCAACTGCACGACAAAAACGCAGTACATGAACAAAGGCGACTGCATGAGCGCCTGCCAAAACAAGCTGGCGTGGCTTCTGGGCACCGACAACACAGGGAATACGTTGATGTGCCGCAGCTATCATGCTGGACTCGCCGCCGGCAGCACGGGCAACGCCAACACTCATTGCCCACACGCTGGCCCCACGGGCGGCGGGCTGTGCGGTGGTTTCTGCGAGAACTATTGTTACCTCGCCGCTAAAAATTGCACCGCTAACAACAAGCTTTACCAAAGCGATGCTGAATGTATGACGGCTTGTGCTGGCTTTGCTACGACAGGAATGTTCGGCGATACAACCGGCAACACGCTGCAATGCCGTCTGTACCACGTCAACGCCGCACGCGGTGACGCCAACCTGCACTGCCCGCACGCCAGCCAAACGCCAACCGCGCCTTGTGTGAACTAAGTTAAGCCGCATGTCCTCGGCAGCGATCGGTCAGGTTCTTATAGTCCATGACCGATCGTGCTGAGGGCGCGGATGACCCCACGTCTTCCGTGAGTCCAGAAAGCGGCGTGGCGCAGAATTCCGCATCGCCGAACGGACGGTCGGGCATGCCGAACGCGTTGCACACGCTGCGCATCAACATGCTGGTGGTACCAAAGTTGGCGTCCAAGTGTCGCCCGGTGACGAAACCGGCGTTGCGGCCAGCGGCGAGCGTAAACGGGACCTGGAGCTTTGAGTGTCCGCCGCCGCCTTCGCCACTGATGCAGCTGCCCCACAAAAGCACGGCATCGTCGAACAAAGTGCCGCTGCCGGACAATGGGTTGCTTGCTCCCTTCAGCGCGGTGACGAACTCGGCGAACAGTTTGGCGTGGTTGTAATTCAGGTTTGTTCGCAGCTTAATGGGATCGCCGCTGATTGTATGGTGCGAAAGATCGTGGCCACCGAACACCCCTGTGTCGGGCGTGGCGCCTGGGGGCACAAGGTAGCCGCGGAAGCCATCGGTGAGGTGCAAAGTGGCCACGCGCCGCGCGCCGCACGAAAGTGCCAGCACGGCCAATTGCATCTGCAACCGTGCGATGGGCCATATGTTCTCGCTGCGGAATCCAGCTTTGAGCTGGGATGCGATGGAAGACGATGACGGTAGATCCTTGCACAAGTTCTCCGGCGCCATCTGGACGGCCATGCTTTTTTCGTAGGCCTCAAACGATTCCATGTATTTTTGAAAACGTTCGCGCTCTGGCGTGGCAAGCCGCTTCTCGAAAGTTAGCAAGTCGTCCTTCAGCGCGTCTTTGAGGCCGGTGAATGGCTTCTTGGGCGCGGGTGGTGCGCCCGCGGTGCCGCCTGCCCCGAACAACGCAGCAAAGGCTTTGCCTGGATCGTCCTCGGAATTCACGATCGAGCCATCGGTCTTCAAGAACAGATAGCGGATCCATGCGTCGCCATGCTCGGTGGACCGCACGCCCAGGTTGATCACAACTTGATCGTGATGGCGATCGGGGAAAAGGTGTTTGGCCACCTGGCTATCGATGGTGGGGCCACCAGGGCCGGAGCCGAACTTGCCGGGTTTCATGTTGGCGCCCGCGAAGAGGGAACTGACGCCGGCTTGGTGTTGGTCGAGGCCGTTCTTGCATTCGTTCTTCTCACCCATCGCGTTGTCGATGCGTGACAACATGATCAGGTCGTTCTTCACCGCGGCCAAAGGAGCGCTTGAGGCCTTGAATTCAAAGTTGCGTCCCGTGGTGGCTGGAAACCAATTCGAGCGCACAACGCCGAACGGGTTGTACATCACCGCCAGAAATTTCGCATTGGGCGCGGCTTGCGCCTGCGGAGTCAGGGCCTTGTAAAAGGGCAGGACCGAAACCGCACCCAGCGTGGTTGACGATAAGAAACGACGACGAGAAAACCGTAACTTCATGGTTCACCCCTATAAGGAAGCTTGCGAACGAAGAAGGAAGAGGTCAGAGAGCAAGAACGTCCGCGCGATGCTCAACATCGAGGGCATCTCGCCGTTTTTGTGCTCAGGCGTCAGCGCGCACGCTTGCGTTTCTGAAAATGTGACGGGCATGACGAACCCGGCAAAGTTGCTGGCGAAGCAGTGTTCCGCGCGCCCGGTTGTGGCCACGGCGTTCAGCAGCTCTGCAGCCCCTGCAAACTTTCCAGTGATGCCCAAGGCGTCGTTGAGCTCAACCGATGTGTCGATGGCAAAGCCATTGTCTAGCGTCCGCTCGCGGCCAATCGGATCAAAGTTCTCAAACGCCATGCCGAAGGGATCCATGAAGCGGTGGCATGTGGCGCAGGCAGGATCGCTTGCATGCATTTGTGCGACCTGGCGGCCCGAGAGGCGCATGGCTTCCTCCTCAAGTTTGACTTGATCGATGTCCAAATTCTTTGGTGGCGGCGGCACGTGGCCACACGCCAGCTTCTCAACCACAAAACGGCCGCGGTTGACGATGCTGGTGCCCGCTGATTTAGACGTTATGGCCAACACGGCTGGGTGCGTGGCGATGCCATGGCGGCCAACTCTTTGTAGATCCTGCCGCTTCGCTGCGATGTTTTTCTTGTTCCATCCCAGAAGCTCCACCATTTTGGTGCCAGGCGAACCCAACGAAGACGAAAGCAACGCATTGGGCGTTTCCTTGGCGTCAAAAACAAGTTCGCTCAGCGTGGCTTCGGTGTCGGCCAACATCTCTTTGCGCACGTCATCGTTAAAGGCTGGATAAAGCGCCTCATCCTTGACGGCCTTCATCACTTGGTTGTGCGCGAACCACGCACGGAACATCGCGGTGAAGCCCCGTTTCGCACGTGGATCCGCCAACATTCGATCCAAAGCCTGTTCTCGGCCGGTGTTGTCTTTCAGATCACCGTTGGCGCTTGCTGCCAGTAGGGCATCATCGGGCACGCTGGCCCACACGGCGGCGGCCCACAAACCTGCAAGCCGGTCCCCCGTGGCGGTATAGTGGGTGTCTTCAGCTTCGTCGCTCTTGAACGCGCCTGGATCTGCGAGGAACAAAAACCGTGGCGAGGTCAGCACCAATTGCAAGGCGGCCGCGAACCCTTCCACGGCCCCCACCTCTGCCGTCCAAGCGGCCAACTTGCTTTGCAGGAACGTTCTTTCTTCGGGCTCCAGATTATGGCGCCACGCGCGCTTCGCCGTTTGCAAAAGTTCGCCCTCAAGGCAGGCGGCGCTCATGGATCTGCAGTTACCTGTGGTGATGAGCGCTTGAGCGGCGCGGCCAATGAAAGTCTCCAACGCTGGACGATATGTTCGAATGAAGGTTTCGTTGATCTCCAGGTTAGTCTGCGTACGTAGGGGGAGATTTGAAGTTTCGGCCTGCGCGGCAAGCTCGATGGGCCGTGTCTGCGGAAACAGGTCGGTCCAAGCGTTGTTGATCTCGTCCCACGACAGCCGCCGCATGGTAGCCGAGGTCGGCAGCAGCCTTGCGGCACGAAGTTCTGCGCATCGATCGGCATCGGGCACCTGGCCCGGAGGTACCGTTTCGGCACCATCATCTCCATTGCCCGGCGGGGCGTCCTCGCCGGACTCCCCTTGTGCCGCGCTGTCCACTTTGCCCGAACAGCTGGACACGACCAGAGATCCGAGCGCCAAACCAAAGCCAAATGCACCGATGGCGGGCCTACGAACTGCCATGAAGCCTCCCGTCTTGGGGCCAACAACACATGGCCCCTTGCGACTAAGGCTAACGGCGTAAGACGGACCTGCCCATTCCGCGCTTTTACCTTAGGACAAAATGCCTAGAGGGGGCGGAGCCTACGCAAGATCGACAAGCAGCGGCGCATGATCGCTGGTGCCAAACTCTCTGAGAACCTCGAACCGCTGGGGCTTGAGAGTCTCACTGGCCAAGACGTAGTCGATGCGCCAGCCTCGGTTCTTCTGCTTTTCTTGCCGCCAGGGCGGCCACCAAGTGAACAACTGATCGTCGCTCGGCGCCATGCTGCGAACCACATCGCGAAGTCCGGTGGCCAGCAAGGCTGTGAATGTATTTCGTTCTTCGGGAAGTTGGCCAACGACGCCGAACTTGCGAAAGCGTTCGTGAACGTCTGCATCTGTGTGAGCCACATTCAAATCACCGCAGATGACATACGGGCGATCCTTGGGGCGGTTGTCGGCGTGAACCACCAATGCCTCCAAGAAGCGAAGCTTGGCGCCAAAGTCCTTGCCACCGTTGGGCACGTAGACTGACGCAATGGTCATGAGGCCGAAGGCCGTCTCAATGTCCGCCTCGACGATGCGCGCTTCGAAGTCGAAGGAAGGGTGCGAGAACATCTTGTGGTTGGGCCCGGAATCCGCCGCGCCTTTGCGCCGCACATGCAGGCTCACGCCTGAGTAGCCTCGCGGTGCCCCATGCCACAGACTTGCATAGTTGCGCAACAAAGTGAGCGGCTCGGGGACTTGATCCGACGTGGCTTTGATCTCTTGTAGGCACAGCAAATCTGGCTGGTGCTCGTCGGCCAACCGCTGCACTTCTACGTGCCGGGCGCGGATGCCGTTCACATTCCAAGTGCAGATACGCATGCCCTACAATCGCAAGGTTGGGCTGTCATGTCTATGTGTGCCAAGCGTTGTGTGGATTTGGCGGAATTGAAATCGGTTTGTGGCCTAAAATATTTGGCTTGTTACCCCGGCCCTACGCAAGTAACGCTGTTCGCTCCGCGGTGTTACTTAACAAAGACAAAAGGCGCAAAAACGCCGAAAAAGACCTGATTTGCTCTGCGCCGGCGGGTTGCGTTTGTGGCTAGCCACACAACTTTAGGCGGCTAAACTGGCGATGATGGCTGCAGCTGCGGAACGGATCGCTTCAACCGGAATCTCAGGTCTCGACGAGGTGCTCGACGGCGGCTTGCCACGCAACCGTTTGTTTCTGGCGCAAGGAGATCCTGGTGCAGGCAAAACCACGCTTGGGCTGCAGTTCCTGCTTGAGGGTGTCAAATGCGGCGAGCGAGGCCTTTACATCACACTTTCGGAAACGAAAGAAGAACTGCTTGGCGTGGCAGATTCGCATGGCTGGTCGCTCGATCACATTGCTTTGTTTGAGCTGACGCCGCCTGAGCGGCTGACTTCGGACGAAGAGAACTCTTTGTTTCACCCGGCCGATGTTGAGCTGAACGAAACGGCCCGTTTGTTGTTGGCGGAAGTGGAGCGAGTGCGGCCCACGCGCGTTGTATTTGATTCTCTGTCCGAACTACGGTTGTTGTCGCAAAGCGCGCTTCGCTACCGGCGGCAGGTGCTTTCACTAAAGCAATTCTTCATTGGTCGTCAATGCACGGTTCTGCTTTTGGATGACCGCACATCGGAGGCAGGCGATCTGCAGTTGCAAAGTTTGGCGCACGGTGTGTTGTTGCTGGAACATCTTTCGCCCTTGTATGGGGCCTCACGGCGCCGACTGCGCGTTGTAAAGTTGCGGGGCGTTCATTTTCGCGGTGGCTACCATGATTTCGAAATACGCCGTGGGGGCATCGTTGCGTTTCCGCGCCTCGTCGCCTTCGAGCACCGGGCATCGTACACACGCGAACAGCAATCCACTGGCTTGCCCTCCCTGGACGCGCTTTTTGGCGGCGGCTTAACGCGAGGAAGCAGCACCGTGTTTATGGGGCCCACGGGCACCGGCAAATCTACGCTGGCCCTTCAGTGTGCGGTGGCCAGCGCTGTCCGAGGCGAGAACGCCGCCATCTTTGCGTTCGACGAGAACCGCGACACCGTGTGTGGACGCGCACACGACCTTGGCATTCCACTACAGGAAAACATCGATAACGGACGGATCACACTGCAGCAGATTGATCCGGCGGAGATGTCGCCTGGCGAGTTTGCTTCACTTGTCCGGCGCGCCGTGGACGAACGGCAGGTCCGGGTGGTGGTGATCGATAGCCTGAACGGTTACATCCAGGCGATGCCCGAGGAGAGCTTCCTCACGTTGCAGCTGCACGAGATGCTGACCTTCCTTGGGCAACACGGAGTCATCAGCATCCTTGTGATGGCGCAACACGGGATGCTGGGGCCTGGCATGCAGTCCCCTGTGGACGTCAGCTACCTGGCCGACTGTGTTGTGATGCTCCGGCATTTCGAGGCCGCTGGTCACATCCGCCATGCCATATCGATGTTGAAGAAGCGCGGCGGGATCCACGAGAAGACGATCCGTGAGATGCGGTTCGGAAAGAACGGTCTACACATAGGTGCGCCGCTTGAAGCTTTCAAAGGAATCTTAACGGGCATTCCCACCTACGTAGGCGAAACAGCGCCGCTGCTAACCGATGAAGACGCTTGAGATCACCGCCAACGATCAGCGGGTGCTGGTCCACGCGCCGTTTGGGCGTGATGGCAGCATCGTGTCTTCAACGCTAGAAGGCGCCAACATCAAGGCCACGCTCTTTGCGTCGGTTGCGCAGTTGCTGGATGAGCTGCGCAACGGCGTAGGCGCAATCATTGTCACGCAGGAGTCGCTTACGCCGGGCAATCTGCGTTTGATGGAAACCGCGGTCGAGTCGCAGCCACCATGGTCTGACGTTCCCATCTTGGTGTTTCTGGGGCGCGGCGAGAGCGACGAAGCGCGCGCGATGCGCATCTCACGTATGTTGGGAAACGTCACCGTACTTGAGCGCCCCGTGTCGCGCTTTACCATGGTGTCGGCCACGAAGGCAGCCTTGCGCGCCAGACGGCGGCAGTGCGAAGTCCGCGAGCTGCTTTACCACCGTGAAAATGAAATCTTGCAACGCGATCAGTTCTTGGCCATGTTGGGTCACGAACTTCGCAACCCTTTGGCGGCCATCTCGCAAGCTGTGGACCTGATGCGCGTGAGCCAAGCGGAACCCTTGCCCCGCCCTTTGCAAGTGATGCGACGGCAATGCGATCACCTGGTTCGTTTGGTCGACGAATTGCTGGATGTGTCGCGCGTGACCACGGGAAAGATCTCCTTGTCGCGAAAAGACATCGACGTGCGCGAGATATTGACGAGTGCCCTTGGCCCGCTTGAACCTTTGTTTGCCAAACAGCGGCTTGGTCTCCGCGTTGACCTCGGCTCGCAACGACTAACGGTCAACGGCGACGCCACGCGGCTTGAGCAGGTGTTCACCAATTTGCTGACCAATGCGATCAAGTACACCCCTGCGGGTGGGCATGTGCGCGTGACGGCGTCGGTGGAAGGCGATGCGGTGGTGATTAAAGTTGCCGACACGGGGCTTGGCCTCTCACCCAAAGTGATCTCGCGCGTGTTCGACATTTTCGTTCAGTCAGAGCGGTCGCTCGATCGCTCGCAAGGTGGGCTCGGCATCGGCTTGACGGTGGTGCGGCGGCTAGTCGAGCTGCACGGGGGAACCATCGCGGTGAGCAGCGACGGAGAGGGTAAAGGTTCCGAGTTCACCGTGCGCCTTCCGCTGCTCTTGTCCCGCGCAGCGCAATCCGCGACGGTTGAAATGGCGGCCATCCAGGATGCGTCCTTGCACGTGCTTGTCGTGGAAGACAACGAGGACAACCGTGAAGGCCTTAAGGATTTGCTGGAGGCTTTCGGCCACCGCGTGGATGTGGCTGCAGATGGTGAACAGGGCTTGCGGTTGGCAACGCGGCTGCGGCCGGACGTGGCCATGGTTGACATTGGGTTGCCTCACTTAAACGGTTATCAAGTGGCAGAGCGCGTGCGGCTGGCTTTGGGGGATTCAATTCATTTGGTGGCGCTCACCGGATACGGCCAACCCGATGACATCCGCCGCACCGCCGCCGCCGGATTCGATGCGCACGTGACAAAGCCTGCGAGCCTCGACAAATTGCTTGCAGCGCTGAGACCTCACGAGCGTCACGCCTAAACCAGGACGTTGACAGCGCCCTCGACCACCTGGATCTCGATCTCCTCATCGGCGTTGGTGCCGCGGACCTCGTCATCGACGTGCATGGCGTCCCACCCACGCACCTTGACGTGCCGTGCCCGCCGAACTGGCAGCGGCAAATGCCCGACGATGCCATTGAGCCGCCGTTCAAGGTAGGTGTCTATCTCGTGCCGTTGCGCCTCGCCGGCAGTCACGACGCTTAAGAAGCCATCATCGGGCTCTGTGTGCAACGACAACACGACTTGCGAGCCCACGGATTTTATGTTGAGGATCTCAAGCAGGAGCAATGACTCTTCCGAGTCTTCGCCGTCCAAAGTGAGATGGATGGGCCGCGCGCCCAAGGAAGCGAACACGCGGCGGTAGGTGCGAATGGCCCGGCGGATGCTGTCTGCGGGATCGTGCGTTTCATCTCGGGGCTCCGCGTCCATGGCGGCGATGCCTGCGGGCAACAGGCCGCCACCTGTACCCTCAACAAAGAAGCGGCTCGAAGACCCTTGTTTGAATAGACCAACATCCAGCTTCAGCAGCTCTGCCGCTCTCCATCGTTGCATCAGTTCTTCAGGATCGCTACTTATGCCCAGAGTCGTTGCGATGTTGTTGGCAGTGCCCATGGGCAAGATCCCTAAGGGCAGATCTGTGTTCTGCAGCGCAAGCGCTGCGCGCGAGATTGTGCCATCTCCTCCGGCCACGACCATCAGCTGGACGTTGTGCTGGTGCAGACGGCTTGCGTCTTCGACGTGATCCATAGTCACGACAACGTTGTAACCCTGACGTGACAGCGTAAGCGTAAGTTCCTCGGGCGAAACGCCGCCACCGGCAGCGGGATGATAAACAAGTCCTACATTCATGAGTGCCTCTCGTTTGTCCTCATTCATGCGCAAGAAGCGGGCCGCCGACAGCGTGGCACTTGTCTTGCTGCAGCCAAGCAGGTGCGAATCTTGGTATCGAATGACGATGGCATATACAGCCCGGGGATCGCGTTGCTGGCGGACGTAGCCGCAGAGTTTGGATCTGTTCGCGTGGTGGCGCCCGATGGAGAGCGATCTTCGGCGGGGCACTCCGTGACACACACGCGCCCGCTTTCTTATCGTGAAACCAACATCGGAGGTGTTGCGGGTTACCGCGTCGATGGAACACCGGCTGACTGTGTGGCGCTCGGTGCACACCTTTGGGGTGAAGTGGATCTAGTGCTCTCGGGGTTGAACATTGGCCTCAATCTTGGCACTTCGATCTGGCATTCAGGAACTTTGGCGGCCGCGAAGCAAGCGGCATTGCTTGGCATCCGTGGTGTGGCGCTTAGCGCTCCAGCCACGGTGGCGCCGGACTTCAGCGCGTACAAGCTTTGGATTCGACGCGCGATTGAAATTGTAATTGCGCAGCCCAATCTAAACTTGATCAACATCAACTTTCCGCGTGAGCCACGTGGTTTGGTGTGGACGCGCGTATCGGTTCGTCAATATGACGGCCGCATCGTTCCAACCAAAGATCCTCTGGGCCGCGATCTTTTTTGGTTCACAGTTCGTGCGCTTGAAAAGGCCGAAGAAGGCACAGATCGCTGGGCGGTTGAGCGCGATTGGATCTCACTCACGCCGTTGAAGCTCGACTTAACAGATGAGCTCGCGCTTACAAAAGTTAGACTTGAACAACCACTTGATGAACGTTCTGTGCGACAAGCGCCCGGAGAAGCGGCACCGCAACAGGTGCGCGAGGACGAAGCTTCCGCGCCGATAGAAATGAACACTCACAGATGACGTCACACTTTGCTACGCTTGCCTTGTGAACGGCAAGTTAAGCGCAGGGCTGATGATGTTCAGCCGCCGGGCCGAGGGTCTTGCAGTCCTTCTTGTTCATCCAGGTGGACCCTTCTTTCGTAACAAAGATCTCGGGTTTTGGACGATACCCAAGGGACTGCCTGAACGCGGTGAAACCTTAGAGGCAGCGGCGCGACGTGAGTTTGTAGAGGAGGTTGGTATCGCGCCTGCGGAGCAATGCTACAGCTTGGGATCAGTGACGCAGAAGGCGGGAAAGGAAGTGCATGCTTGGGCGTTCGAAGGCGAACTTCCCGCAGACTTCGTGTTGTGTGCACAAACCTTCCCCCTTGAATGGCCGCCTCGTTCGGGACGCATGCAAATCTTCCCTGAGGTCGATCAGGCAAAAATGTTTTTGCTCGAAGAAGCTCGGCAAAAGATCAACGCCGCACAAAGTGCGTTTCTCGATAGAGTTGAGGCGTTAATCCTTGCAGAGTTTAAGTCCCCGAAGCCGTAGTTGTTTCAGCGCCGGATTTAGGCAAGGCGAGTGAAATCTCGCTTTCAATCGCCATCGGTTCGCGTGGCAGGGGCAAGAGCCGCCAGCGTCCAACCTCTTGCTTCACGCACGTGAGGATAGATGCGTCCGCCGGTTCAACGGCGACGACGGCGGTGTTGATGGGTTCGCCCTTTGTGTTGACGTTGAAGCGAACGAGCACACGCCCTGCGCGTATTTTCGCGGGCGCCATCCGTTGCTTCATCGCCACTTGATAGCGGCAGCGCCAAAGTTCATCCATCTGTTTTTGAAACGGATTGGTTCCCACCGATTTTGTGGCAGGCTTGTCCTCAACGGCAGGGGCCGCTTTTTCGGTGTCGTCAACAACCGCTGAGGCCGGCGCGATGCCGCGCCCGTCATTGTACACCGCGGGAGGCTTGATCTTTTCCGTGTTGATGTTGCTAGGGTATTCCTTGCGGGGTGGCCGCTGCGTGCCTTGCGCATTCGCTCCGCTGTTGTTGGCCATCGCTCCCGCCGTGCAGACGCACGCGCCCAAGATCCACAGGCTCCAATGTTGTCGCCATACACGCATGATCAGCACCCCCGCCACAATGAGCTGCAAGCGGCGATCCATAAGGCGGCGCAGGCGAATCGCATGTTTGGCACTGCGGCCTGTTACTTGTCACGCCCAGCGTTACCAGGCGTGGGTCCACCCTCAAGCGGGCGTTTTGGCCAACAGTGGTGTCAGCGACGCGTGCCCATTGACGTACCGGTGGATGAACAACCAGTGCAACGTCACACCGATGATCACCGCGAAGTGAAAGACTTCATGGGGCCCCACCCAGCGTGCGATCACCACCGGATGGCCCACCGCTTCGAGCACGGCGCCCGCGGTGTAAGCAAGACCAGCGCACCAAAACGGCCACACACGCTGGAAGCCCACTTGCCGGCCCATTTTTACGATGGACAATGTTCCCGTCCAGCCCAGGCCAAGATAAAGCAATAGGCCTGGCACTCCGCTGAAGATGTCGAATCGGATGATTTGTAAGAAGATCCCTGTGCAGGCGTAGGCCCAAATGAAGATCAACATGCCGGTGCGCCAGAACGGGCCCTTGAACATGATGCCGTGAACGGCTGTGAAGGTGCCCGCGATCAAAAGCCAGATGGCGTAGTAGTCCAAGCGTTGCATGAGCGCGCGCGCCAACGTTCGCTCTGCAAGAGAGTGATAGGCGCCACTAATACCCAGCGTGACCACGACACAAAACACGTACACACCGAGGAGCGCCATGGTGACTGTGTTGCCTCGTCCACGCTTGACCAATGACCGTGCGCCGACAAGCGCAACCACCGCTGCCAGCAGGTGGGACAGCGAACTCACCGGCTGGAAGAAGCCAGGAATCGCAGCGACGTCAGTCATTTTAAAGGTTAGCATCGTTTGCAAGGCGGCGCCTTCCCTGCGTGCGTGAGTTTGCGCTAGGCTGCGCCCGGCGTTCTCATCGACGGCAAAACACCCATGCGACCCAACATGACGAAGTGGCAACGCAAGTTTTGGATCCCCTTGTTGTGCGCGATGGCTGCGTGTAGCAGTCGTTCTTCGAGCCATGACGATGCGGCCGGGGGCGAGGCTGGGGCGGGCGGCGCGGGTGGTGAAAACGAGGCTGGCAGCGCTGGTGCACAGGCCGGGGGCGCCGTTGCAGGCCATGCCGGTGGCTCAGGCTCGCCAGACGCTGGTCCGGCTGCATCAGCAGACGCGGCGCCTGACGCGCAGGCACTTCCGTACGCCACCTGCATCATGCCGCTGGGGGATTCCATCACACAGGCCGACCTCGAACACATGAGCTACCGCTATTGGCTGTGGCAGATGCTGCGCGACGGAGGCTTCAGAACAGGCTTCGTGGGTTCGCAAACGACGCGACACAAACGCGAAGCCAATGAACCTACCGTGGCCTACCCCGACCCCACGTTCGATGCAGATCACGAAGGGCGATGGGGGAAGAAGCCCAGCGAGATCCTCGCCTTGCTCAAGGCGGTAACCACATGGGACAAGCAGACCCCAGGCATCGTGCTTTTGCACGCTGGCACCAACGAAGTGTGGACGGTTAGCACGGAAACAGACCAAGCCATCGCGCAACGGGCGATCATGGGCATCGAGGCGTTGATTGATTACTTGCGCACGAAGAACCCCAATGTAGTGGTGCTGCTGGCCAAAGTGATTCCTCTGTCTGAGGATAGATATCCTGGGCCTTTTCAGTCGGCGATCGCCGAGATCAATGCGCGTGTGCCGGGGGTGGCAGAGCGCAAAACAACGTCGACCTCGCTCGTGCAGGTGGTGGATCAATTCGCGGGCTTCACCAAAGCCGACTTCCTGCCGGATGGCATACACCCCAATGAAGCGGGCGAAAAGCGCATCGCTGCCGCCTGGATGCAGGCGCTTACGCCGCTGTTGCAGGGGAAAAAAACGATCGCGTGCCCACTGTAGGTAGCGGTTAAGAGGTCTGGCCCGCGCCCAAGCAAAGTGGATCGCGGGCGCGCCTGCTGTGCTTGCCCGCCCACGCGCCGCGCACGAACGCCGAGGGGACGAGGGCCGGTGTCGCAAAAGCCGTGCGTCAAAGCGTGGTATCGTTTCGCTTTGCCGTCGACCATGGTCGCATACGATATGAAACGACTCTTCATCAGCCTGTTATCCCTCGCCACCTTTGCGTGTGTGGGGCCGTCACAAAAACGCACGGGGGACTATGCGATGCCGAATCAAAACGCAAACGTTATGTTCGCGAACCTCACCAACCATTGGCTCGACGGGCTGATGCGGCTGAGTCCCATTTCGGCCACACGGTACGGGGACCATCGCTTCGATGATGAGGTTGACGACTTAAGTGCGCAGGGACGCGCGGCGCGTACCAGCTTCGATAAAGCGATCCTGGCTGAACTGCAAGGCATCGACACCGCGCAGTTGACCCGCGAAAACCAGGTGGACGCGCGTATTCTTCGCAATGAGTTGCACAGCGCGCTGTTCAACGAAGAGTTGTTGCAGGAATGGCGAACCGATCCACTGCTTTACAACCGTCTGGCGGGCGACGCGATCTACAACTTGCTCGCGCGCGAATTCGCGCCCTTGCCCGTCCGCATGCGCGCGGCCGCGGCCCGCATGCAGAAGATGCCAGCCTTGCTCGCGCAGGCCAGGGCCAACCTTGATCCGGCGCGCGTCCCCAAAGTTCATGCCGAGACGGTGGCGAAGCAGAACCACGGAATTATTGGCATCGTCGACGATTTGGTGGTGCCATCCCTGCCCGACCTGCCCTTACCACAACAAGAAAGCTTGAAGGCGGCCATCGCCACTTTGCGGGCCGCCGTGGCTGTGCATCAAGCCTGGATCGAGAAAGTGCTCGTGCCTGGCGCCCGCGGCGACTTCCGTTTGGGCGGCGCGCTTTACACCCAAAAGCTGTCTTATGCGTTGGACTCGTCATTGTCAGCCGCGGAGATTCGCACCCGCGCCGAGCGTGAACTGCAGCGCGTGCGTTCGGAAATGTTCAAGCTGGCGGTGCAGGTCCTAAAACAAAAGCAGCCAGGCACCGCGGTGCCTGCGCAGGCCGACGAAGCGCAACAGCAAAGCCTCATTGAAGCCGCGCTCGAATACGCGTATGCCGATCGGCCCGCGCGCGACCAGGTGGTGGCGACCGCAAAACAAACCTTGGCGCAAGCCACGGAGTTCGTGCGCAGCAAAGATCTTGTCACGGTGCCCAACGATCCGGTCAAAGTGATCTTGATGCCCGAATTTCAGCGTGGTGTGGCCGTGGCCTACTGCGATTCGCCTGGCCCCCTCGATAAGGGCCAAGCCACCTATTATGCGATCTCGCCCATCCCTGAGGATTGGACCGCAGCCCAATCGGATTCCTTCTTGCGCGAGTACAACACGCGCATGATGCATCTGCTTTCGATTCACGAGGCGATGCCAGGGCATTACCTTGAAGGTGTGCATTCGGCTGAACATCCTTCACTGCTGCGAGCTGTGTTGCGATCAGGATTGTTTGCCGAAGGCTGGGCGGTTTACACCGAGCAGATGATGACGGCCGAGGGCTATTTGGATGCCGATCCGCTGTTTCGCTTGGTGCAAGCGAAGTTCTATTTGCGCGCCATCGCGAACGCGATGCTGGACTACGGGGTGCATGTGCAGGGTTGGGAGCGGGAACAAGCCATGAATCTAATGGTGCGGCAGACGTTTCAGCAGGAGCGTGAAGCGGCCGGCAAGTGGACGCGTGCCCAGTTAACGTCAGCGCAACTGCCCACGTATTTTGTTGGCCTACAAGAGCAATGGGACCTGCGCCACGCCGTGCAAGCGAAACAAGGCTCTGGGTTTTTGCTCAAGCGCTACCACGATCAAGTTTTGTCCTACGGAGCCCCGGCCACCAAGTACGTGCGCGCATTGATGCTGAACGAAGCGATTCCGTAAACTTGCCGTGGGCGCTGCCGGCGCAGGTAATTCGCGCTATCTTGCGCACCCATGAGTTCCGTTATCTCCATCGCCAAACTCACCAAGACGTATGCGTCGGGTTTGTACGCGCTTAAGGGCATCGATCTGGAAATCCGCAAGGGCGAGATATTCGCCTTGCTGGGCCCCAATGGCGCCGGTAAGACCACCTTGATCAACATCGTTTGCGGCATCGTGACGCCAAGTGGAGGCGTGGTTCTGGCAGATGGCCACGACATTCAGAAAAACTACCGCGCCGCACGCATGAAGATCGGTTTGGTGCCGCAAGAATTGAGCACTGACGCGTTTGAAACGGTGTGGGCCACTGTGACATTCAGCCGTGGCCTGTTTGGCCGTGCGCCCAATCCCGCATACATCGAGAAGACCTTGCGCGACCTTTCCTTGTGGGACAAGCGGGACACCAAGATCATGGCGCTGTCGGGCGGCATGAAGCGACGGGTGATGATCGCCAAAGCGCTCTCGCACGAGCCCGAAATCCTATTTTTGGACGAACCCTCGGCAGGCGTGGATGTGGAGTTGCGGCGCGATATGTGGGCTCTCGTACGCGGCTTGCGGGATCGCGGCGTCACCATCATCTTGACCACGCACTACATCGAAGAGGCAGAAGAAATGGCCGACCGCGTGGGCGTCATCAACAAAGGCCAATTGATCTTGGCTGAAGACAAACACGTGTTGATGCGCAAGCTCGGAAAACGTCAACTGACCGTGACGTTGCACGACGCCGTTTCACAAATCCCGGACGCGCTTGCGGGGCTCCCTCTCGTCCTGAAGGCAGACGGCACGCAGCTCGAGTACACCTTCGATGCTGAGGACGAAACCACCGACATCCCAGGTCTGCTGGCGCGCTTGTCAGCCGCGGGGGTGGTCATAAAGGATCTGAATACCCGTAAGAGTTCCCTCGAAGAAATCTTTGTGAACCTTGTTCACGATCGCGCCGGAGCCGCAGCATGAGCACCCTCACTTTTAACCACCACGGCGTTTGGGCGATCTACAAGTTCGAGATGGCACGGTTTCGCCGAACGGTCGTGCAAAGCGTGGTGACGCCCGTCATCACGACGTCGCTTTACTTTGTTGTGTTCGGCTCGGCCATTGGTTCGCGGATGTCGCAGGTTGATGGGGTGCCTTACGGCGCGTTCTTGGTGCCGGGCCTCATCATGCTTTCTTTGTTTACAGCCAGCATATCGAACGCTTCCTTCGGCATTTACTTTCCGAAGTTCACTGGAACCATTTACGAGCTGCTTTCGGCGCCGATCTCGTTTGTTGAAATGATCATCGGCTATGTGGGCGCCGCCGCCACGAAATCAATCATCCTGGGTTTAACGATCTTGGCGACGGCCGCATTCTTCGTGCCTGTGCAGGTCAAACACCCGGTTTGGATGATGACCTTCTTGTTGATGACCACCACCACCTTCAGCTTGTTTGGTTTCGTGATCGGCGTGTGGGCCAAAGGCTTTGAGCAGTTGCAGTTCATCCCGATGTTGGTCATCACGCCGCTCACGTTCTTGGGCGGCGCCTTTTATTCCGTGGATATGCTGCCGCCCGGGTGGCGCACGGTGGCGCTTTTTAACCCCGTGGTTTATCTCATCAGCGGCTTTCGCTGGAGCTTCTACAACACGGCAGACGTGGCGGTGGGCATCAGCCTGCTGGCGACGTCCGCCTTCTTGCTGGCGTTGCTGGTGGTGGTCGCCTGGATGTTCAAGACGGGATACCGCCTGAAGAAATAGCCGCTTCTTTGGCTGCCCCGCGTTGAAACGAAACTGTTTCGGAACTGTGGGGCGGAAACGTTTCTGCGCACGCAAGATCGTGCGGCTGTGAAGAAGCAAGATCGTGAAGCGATGGTTTGGGCGTGGCCTGCGGCCGCATGCCTTTTCATGCTCGGCGGATGTTTGCTTGAAACAGCACCGCAGGCCGTCGCCGTTGCACGTCCCTCGCGCGATCCGCAGCCGCCATCGTCCATCGCTGTGACGTCAACGTCCCCCGCCACGCCCGCCCCGGCTGCCGTGGTGGTGCCGGCCGCGCCCATTCCATCTGTCGAGCTGCCGCCGCCGCCCACCGTGGTCGAGCTGCCGCCGCCCAAGGAAACCATTGTGACCGAGAAAGTCGCAGCTGGTGAGTCGCGCGCAACCGGCCCCCAGGCCACAAGCGCCGTCTTCGTTTCAACCGCGGCCATCGCGCCGGTGGAAGCCGTGCCGTTGCGTGGGGGCGTTGCGCTGCGAACGGGTAAGCACGCCGATCAGCAGTTGCGGTCTGTCATCATGGCCCATGAGGCTGATATGCAAAAGTGCGTCGAAAGACAGCTTAAGCTCATGCCGGACATGAAAGCCGAGGGCACCTTGGTGGTTGAGGTCGATGCCAAAGGACGCGTGCCTGCCGTCGCGTTGCAAGGAGCATCCCTCGGTGGTTCGCCACTGGAGCTTTGTCTGCGGAAAGTGTCGCAGCGGTGGCGCTTTCCGCGTACGGGCCGTCCGTACTCAGTGGAAGCGCCCGTGAAAGTGCGCGGCCGTTAAGTCGAGCGCTGGCCTTTTTGCCGGGGGGCCCTGGGCGGAAGCGCCCGGGCGGAGTATGACCAGGGATTCGCTTTTTTGGGAGGTGAACCCCGGTGGCCGACACAGATAAATCTGCACCCTCAAAACCTGAGCCCAGCCGCTTAGGACAATTCATCCAATCTTATTCGAGCTTCCTTTCAAGCTTCGTTATCGGCGTGGCGGGTTTGGTGGCAACCAGCATTTGGCAATACCGGCAGTCTGAGATCACGCGCGCGCAGGCGGCCTCAGACCAAGCCATCACGAAGGCCAAGGCCGACAATGAATGGCGCATCGCCCGGGCTGATATCTTGGCCAAGAATTTGGATGTCCTTTCGGCGCAAGGCGAGAACAACACCGATCGCAAATTCGGTGTGTTGCTGTCGCTCACGCGTGCGGACATTCTGGATCCTGAGCTGGCGGTTTCCTATGCCTTGGAGCTGGGCAAGGAAAACGCCTCGTATATGCGCACGGTGCTGGCCAACACGCACAAGAAGAATTACCTGCAGTTGGCACAAGCCTATGAACTTACCTGCATCGAACGCTACGGCGTTGAAAAGGACGCCGAGGTTTGCAAGGGGGATAAACTCTCGGACCGTTCCGAGGCCATCTCGGCGTTGATTGAGGATGAGCTCATGGGAACGGTGAACACCAAAGAAGCCAAAGCCGGACCGATGTCGCTGCTGCTCAATGAGGACGAGGTGCAGGCCATGCCAAGCAAACTCGCTTGGTTGTTTGAGCCTTATTTGCAAGACACCTACGAACACCGTCGCTGGCGAGACATTGAAAAGTTTGAGGCGTTCTCACCTGGCGCACGCTTGGTTTCGGCGTTGGTTTTGGCCACGGCGCGCACCGGGGAACTGGTGAGCGAAGCGGAGGCCAAACAAATCGACGCCTTTCACACCGCTCGGCGCAAATGGCTTTCCACGTACATGCTCGGCTCATCCTGCAACGCTGAATGCCGGTCTCGCTTGGTGGATTTCATGTTGAGCACCGTGCTTGAATCTGACGGCGACTACACCGATACACTCAAGGACCTTTTGTTGCGGCCCCGCCACGAAGTGTCACGCGCCGTGAATCAAATCCACGCGCGCCTGCTGTGGTGTCAGATCGATGCCCGCGATCAGGCTCTTTTGCGCGACTCCGTGATGGTGCCGGCGGCGACCGAGGTGCTGTCAAACCCAAAACACGCGGCGCATCGCGATCCCACGATTGTTGAAGATCTGGTGGCCCTGGTCGCGCTTTTGCCACCGCCCGTAGAATCTCCCGCTCCCGACGCCGGCGCCGTGCCCACCACTATGCCTGCCCCCGCCGCTGGCGCGCTCGCGCCTGTGGCGGCGTGGGACAAGGTGCGTGATCTCATCAAGGGCAACCCCACGTGGGAGCGCACGTTCAGCACGCGGTTTGGGCGCGCCCAGCGGCAGCGAGTCCGCCCCCCTGGCATGATGAAGAAATTCAACTTCTGTACGGCCGCCGCCACTGACGGCAGTGACATCAGCGCAGGTACGCCGCCACCGCCCCGTTGACCAACGTCATCGCCGCCGCCGAGATCCACAGGGTCTTGGCGTCTTTGATTTCAAAGTCTTCAATCCAAAGATCCGTGATCCACAACATCACTGTGTTGATGATGAGCGGAAACACAAGGAAGAGAAGCCCCAGCGTCAACAGCGCAGGCAGAACCAAGATCAGCGCCACCAACCAGCCGAGGAACACGTTTAACAAGCTGAACACCACGGCCACCACCACCGCGGTCTTCTTGCTCTTAACCCGCATGCCGGGAAGCACGGTCTGCAACACAAGCAACGTGGCCGCGAGCGCTGCCAATCGAATCAGAATGCCCATGGGGCAAGTCTAGCACCGCCCGGGGGCGCCGATGATGCTGCACTGCAGTTGCTGTCGTCTCGGCTCCCGAAGTGATAAGACCAGCGCGTGAAAATGCCTTCAGGATCGACCTCTTGGCGTCGCGTGGTTGACGTGCGTCCCGAGGAGACAGGGCCGTTGGTGTGGTCTTTCGGGTTCTTCTTTTGTGTTCTGGCCAGTTATTACCTGGTTCGGCCGCTGCGCGAAGAGATGGCCATCCAATACGGCGCCGCCCGCGTGCAGCACTTGTTAACGGCGACCTTCGTCGCGATGCTTGTTTTGGTGCCGCTGTTCGGCTGGCTGGTGAAACGCCTGCCGCCGCAGCGATTGTTGCCGGCCGTCTACCTTGGCTGCGCCGTCGTGATGCTTGGCTTCTTTGCGGCTTTGCAATCGGGTGTCGCGCGCGTTGTGCTGGCGCCCGCCTTCTTCGTGTTCGTGAGCGTGTTCAACCTATTCGCTGTCTCAGTGTTTTGGAGTTTCATGGCGGATCTGTTCGCGTCCGACGCGGCCAAACGTCTGTTCGGTTTTATTTCCGCGGGCGGAAGCTTGGGTGCCATTGTGGGGCCGGCTGGAGCGGCCACTTTGGTGCCGTGGCTTGGTGCCAACACTCTGCTGTTGGCGGCGGCAGGCGTGCTGCTGTTGAGCTTGCTGTGCATCACACGGCTCGTGCCGCACTTGCCACCGAAGCGGGGCCGGCTGGCCCCACCGCGTGTGCGTCTCATGGAAGGGATCGTGCGCATCGCTCGCTCGCGGTACCTGGCGGCCGTTTGCGTGTTCTTGGTTTGCTACACGCTCTTGGGAACGTTCCTCTATTTTCAACAGCTCAGCCTCGTGAAGGCGGCGATTGCATCGTCAGCCGAACGCACGCGGTTGTTTGCCAAGCTAGATCTGCTGGTGAACGTGGTGTCGTTGGTGGCGCAGCTGACCCTGACTGGAAAGGTGCTTCCGAAGTGGGGGCTGACGGCTTCGTTGGTGGCGCTGCCGTTGGTGTCGGTCGTGGGGTTTGCCGGGCTGGGGTGGCACACAACCTTGACGGTGTTGGTGGTGTTCGGCGCGGTTCGGCGGGTGGGTGAGTTCGCCGTCTCGAAGCCCAGCCGCGAGGCCTTATTCACAGTCGTTTCGAGCGAAGACAAGTACCAGGCCAAAAATGTCATCGACACGCTCGTACACCGGGGTGGGGACGCGCTTTCGGGCTGGGTGGCCACCGGGTTAACCGGCGCCGGACTTTCGTTGTCTGGCCTGGCGTTTGTGGGCGTGCCCGTGGCCTTTTTGTGGGCGGGCACCGCGCTTTACCTTGGCCGGCAGCATGAACGGCTTGCTGAGGCTGCGCCAAGGCGATAATTTCGGAAGCTCTATGGGACGCATCTTCGAAACCCGCAAACACACCATGTTTGCCCGCTGGGACAAGATGGCGAAAGCCTTCACCCGCGTAGGCAAAGAGATTGCCATTGCCGTTAAGGCGGGTGGGCCCAGTCCTGACGCCAACCCGGCCTTGCGCCGCGCTTTGCAGAACGCGCGCGCTGCCAACATGCCGAAGGACAAGGTCGAGAACGCCATCAAAAAGGCCAGCGGCCAAGGCGCTGAGAACTACGACATTGTGCTTTACGAAGGCTACGCGCCGCATGGTGTGGCCGTGGTGGTTGAAACCGCCACCAACAACGTTGTGCGCACCGTGGCGAACGTGCGCAGCACCTTCAAGACCTACGGCGGCAGCATGAGCACCGAAGGCAGCGTGGTGTTTCAGTTCAAACGCATGGGCGTGTTCCGCATCAACCCCGAGTCGGTGGCCGGCCGGGATCTCGAAGAGCTGGAGCTTGAACTGATCGACGAAGGGCTCGAAGAGCTGGGCGAAGGCACCAACGAAAAGGGCGAAAAACAAATCGTCATCCGCGGGCCGTTCGTATCGTTCGGTGCCCTTCAAGCGGCAATAGAAAAGCGCGGCATTGCTGTGCAATCCGCGCTTTCAGAATACGTGCCTCAGAACATCGTGGAGCTGCCCGAAGACAAAGCACAAGAGGTGCTTGAGCTTGTGGACGGGTTGGAGCAAGACGACGACGTTCAGCACGTGTATCACAACCTGGGCTGAAGCAGGCGGTGCCGTGCTGTCTTACTTGATCGGGTAGTATCCGACCTGAGCGGCGATGGCTTGGCCTTCAGCCGACAACACCCAGTCGATGAAGCTCTTCACCTCGCCTGCAGGCTTGGCGCGCACGTAAAAGAACAAGGGTCGCGACAAAGCGTAACTGCCATCAAGCACAGTCTTCTTGTCGGGCATCACCGCGGGGCTGGCCGCGTCCTTCTTCACTTTAAGAACCTTGATGCCCTTGGCAAAAGCGGCGCCGCCGTAGCCGATGCCGAATTTTTCTTTTGCAACAGCGTTCACCACTGAAGCGGTGCCCGGCATCGTCTGCGCGCGGGCTGCATAGTCAGCCCCCTCAAGGACGTGCTCTTTGAAGAACACGTAGGTGCCAGAGCTGTTCTCGCGCGAGTAGATGATGATGCGCTTATCGGGTCCGCCCAACTCTTTCCAGTTTTGGATCTTGCCGGTGAAAATGCCCTTGAGCTGCGCCATCGTGATCTCGGTCAGCGGGTTTGCGGCGTTGACGTAAACGGCTAGGCCATCTTTGGCCACCGGGATTTCAACGCTGTTGGCGCCATACTTTTCGCGCACCTTGTCTTGCTCGGTGGGCTTCATGGCCCGCGAGGCTTGGCAAACATCTGTGGTGCCGTTGATGAGTGCGCTGATGCCCGTGCCCGAGCCGCCGCCGGTCACCTGCACCGACGTTTCTGCGTGCTTCTTCATATAGTCTTCGGCCCATCGCTGGCCCAAGACCACCATTGTGTCCGAACCCTTAACCGTCAACGCGCCTGCGTGTGCCGCACCCGCGGCCAGGGTCAATGGCACAACCGCGGCGAGTGCCACAAACAGATTGTTCAGCTTCATTGTCGTTCGACGCTTCATGTCGCCGGGCAATCTAGAAGCGCTTCGTGACATTTGCGTGACAGCCACGAAAACTCTTTAGGGGCGCGCCCCGGGGTCTCGTCGGCTTCGGCTTGACCCGCCGTCGCGAGCGTTGCATTAGCGGGCAAACCGCAGCAGGGAGCGCTCTTTGGCTTTGACCCGCTCGAATTCACGGTCCTTGGGAGGCTGGTTGGTTTCGAGGGAATCAATCAGGCGGCGCGCCACGGCGAACACATCGGCCACAGCCGCGTCGAAGACCGCCTCGTTGGCTTTCGAGGGCTTGGCGAAGCCGCTCAGCTTTCGCACAAACTGCAATGAAGCCGCGCGCACTTCGTCATCTGTGGCAGGGGGCTCAAAGTTGAACAGCGTTTTGATGCTGCGGCACATATCGAATTCCTTTCGAGGTTCAAGCAAGGCGCTTCGTTCAGACTTGGGCGGCCACGGCTTTGATCTGGTTGCGAAACCAGATATGCGCGGGCGCCTTG
Organism: Deltaproteobacteria bacterium; assembly: GCA_033763315.1. GTDB lineage: Bacteria > Myxococcota_A > Polyangia > Fen-1088 > Fen-1088 > JAGTJU01. The sequence goes on along the minus strand of JANRKS010000028.1, from coordinate 138,734 downwards.
GTGAAACGGTCGTGCCACACAAGGCTGACTCTGCCGCGGGGCACGTGCAAGGGCAGTGGCAGAAGTTGCAAGGGCAAGATGGCCGCCATGGGCTCGGCCACGCGGTAACTCAGTGCCGCCACCAGATCAGTGGAAGCCACCACCGCGGGCACCATCAGAAAGTGCGAAAGCCGCAAGCCTATCTCGCGCGATTTGCCTTGCTTTGCCAGCTCATCATCCACAACGCCGCGGGCCTGTGGGTCGGCTGTGACCAGAATGTGCTTCAGCTTTAGGTATGCGGGCAGGGTGAGCCGCTTTTTCACCAGGGGATGACCCTTACGCGCGGCGCAGACGAAGCGGTCCTCAAACAACGGCAACTGGTTGTGCGCGGGCGGCACGTCGCCGAAGAAGCCCAATGCCACGTCGGCCTCGCCGGTGCTGAGGAAAGGTGGCACGCGATGGTGTGGCCACGCCCGCAATTGCAGCCGCACAAAAGGCGCCACGCGTGCCAGGTGTGCCAGCAGCTTTGGCAACAGAACGAACTCCGCAAAATCGGTCGCGGCCAAGGTGAAGGTATGGTTGGCTTTGGCAGGTTCGAAGGTGGGCGGCGCCACGGCTATCGATATGATTGACAACGCGGACTGCACGGGGCCAACCAAGGCCAAGGCACGCTCTGTGGGCTCGACGCCCGAAGCCGTGCGAACGAACAAGGGATCGTTCAAGTCGGCGCGCAGCTGTGCCAGCGCGTGGCTCACAGCCGGCTGCGACAGGCCGAGGCGTTTGCCGGCCCTGCCGACGTTGCGTTCCGCCATCAAAGCCTCGAAGACCACGAGCAAATTCAGATTCCACCCCGACAGTGGTCGCTGAGCATTATTCATTAAACGAATATAGACCATAAAGAACATCGTCTGGAGGAATCGCAGCAGGACGGGCATCTTGAACTCACGGACACAACGTCCGCACACAAGGAGACGCTCATGAAATCGACCACACTTGCCGTTGCCACACTTATCGCCGTTCCCGCCTTTTCCCCCGAGGCCGCGCACGCCGCTTCACCCGCCACCACGTGGGCCGTGGATGCTTCGCACTCGAGCGCCCAGTTCCGCGTGCGCCATCTGATGGTCTCGAACGTCAAAGGCGAATTGGGGCCCGTGCAAGGGGTGCTTGAACTGCACGAGAAGGATCTGTCAAAGTCGCGCGTTTCGGTGAAGATTGACGCGCGCAAACTGGATACGCGGGACGCAAAACGCGACGAGCACCTGCGCAGCGCCGATTTTCTGAACGTGGAGGCCTTCCCGTTCGTGACGTTTGAATCCACCAAGGTTTTGCCCCTGGCCAACGGTCGTCTGGAAGTCACGGGCAACTTGACCATTCGCAACGTGACGCACCCGGTGACGTTGAACGTGGATCCGTTGCCCACGGCGGTGAAAGACCCCTGGGGCAACACCAAGCGAGGCGCCACCGCTTCCGCGACGATCAACCGCAAAGACTGGGGTTTGGTGTGGAATATGGCGCTTGAGACGGGCGGCGTCGTGGTCGGGGAATCCGTGGAGATTTCGTTGGAGGTTGAGCTGGTCCAACAGGTCAAGCCGGCCGTTTAAGCATGCACACGTAGAACTTTCGATGGATTGAACGTGTGCACCGGAGGTGGGAAGACAAACAACCCCCATGGACCTGACCACCAAGGAAAAGCAGTTGCTCTTTGCAGGCAGTTTTTTGGCGCTGGCGGCGGCGGGGGCGGGCTTTGTGTTCCGCTCCATGGTCCCGGGTTTATGGGGATCCCACTTCGAGGTTTCTGCCACCGAAGTGGGCGTGCTGTTTGGGGCCAGCCTGTGGCCGGTCGCGGTCGTGATGATTCTGTTCAGCTTGGTGGTTGACCGCATCGGCTACCGGCTGTCGATGTACATCGCCATGGTGCTGCAAAGCCTGTCTGTGATTCTGACCGTCACCGCCCACAGCTACACTGCTTTATGGGTGGCGTGCTTGGCGGCGGGCGCGGGGCACGGCGCGGTCGAGGCCATCATCAATCCGCTGTGCGCGTCGGTGTATCCGACCCAGAAAAGCAAGATGCTGAACATCCTGCACGCCGCGTGGCCGTTGGGCGTGGTGATGGGCGGAAGCCTCTATCTTACGCTTTATAGAAACGCCACCACGTGGCAGGCCGCGGAAACCGTGTTCTGGTTTCTGATGTTGCCTGTGGTTGCTTACGGCGTGCTGTTTGCGTTGGTCAAACGGTTTCCCGTTGACGAGCGCGTGGCCAACAACATTTCGACGCTCGAGATGTTGCGCGAATTGGGTGGCATGGGCGCGTTTATGGCGATCACATTCTTGTGCTACGAGCTCAGCGTACAGCTTGGCTTCTTCACCGATGATGGGCGCTTGTGGAGCTGCGTGTTGGTCGGCCTTGTGGGCGGCGCCGCAATGGGCTTTGCGGTGAAATCAAAGGGGCGGTGGCTGTTTGTGTTTCTGTGCGCGATCATGATCCCGCTGGCCGCCACGGAATTGGGCACGGACGGTTGGATCAAGAAGCTCATGGAGCCAGCGATGGGCGAACACGCCGGTTGGGCTTTGGTGATCTCAGCCGCCATCATGATGGTTTTGCGCTTCTTCGCAGGCGTGCCGCTGCGCTATTTGTCGCCGCCCGCGTTGCTGCTGGTCAGCTCGTTGTGCTCGGTGATCGGCCTTTACTTCTTGTCGGTTTCGTCGGGGTTTGTGGTGTTTTTGGCGTTCGTGTTCTTTGCCGTGGGGCAAACGTTTTATTGGCCCACGGTTTTGGGCCTGGTCTCGGAGCAGTTTCCCCGCGGCGGCGCCATGACCTTAAACACAGTTTCGGCGATGGGCCTTTTGACGGTGGGCATCTTTGGCTTTCCGTTCTTCGGCGCCGTGCAAGACAACTACAACGCCAAAACAATCGCGGCGGCGTCGCCCACGGTGTTGGCGGCCATCAAAAGCGAAAAGCGCACGTTCGGCCGATCGGACGACAAGAAGCCGATCTACGCCGAGAAGAGCCTGTTTGGCGTGCGCTACGAAAGCATCAACGCTGATGCGGTGGTGTTGCAGCCCGAGTTCCCGTCGGCACAAAAGCCCGCGCTGCTGGCGAAACTGCAAGAAACGGGTCGCAGCACGTTGCGGGTGGCGGCACTCTTGCCGGCCGTGATGGCGGTGGCGTTCGTGTTCATTCTGCTGCACTTCCGGTCGCGCGGTGGTTACCGGCCCGTGCAGTTGCGCAGCCACGACGTAAACCCAACATAAGGCACTGCCCAGCGTCGCCTGGAGCACACAGGCAGACGTATTCGCACGTTGATACGAATTGGTTCAGTTATTCTGGTGAAACTGTGAGCACATTTTTTCGCGCGTTGGTTCTCTTTGGTGGGTTGTTTGCTTTCGGTTCCCGTGCGCGTGCGGCTCCGCCGCTGCCTATCAATGGCATCGCCGGCGCCACGCTGCGGGCCCACGATATGGCGGCCATCAGCGATTTTTACGGAAACGGCGCGGGCTTTCGCGAACAACGCGTGGGCCAGTCGTTGCGGTTCGCTGTGGGCGCTTCGCAATACCTTGAGTTTCTGCCAGGCGCGGTGCCGAACGCGGTGATTCACATGCACAGCGTGGGTTTGGCTGCGCCAGACCTTAAGGCCGTGGAGGCCAACCTAAAGCTGCGCAATGTGGCCTATGAAAAGCAGGGACAAGAGCTGCAGGTGCGCGATCCCTTCGGCCATCTGTTGCGCTTCGTGCGAAGCAAAGGCGTGCCGGTGGCAACCAAACCAGCTCCTGGCTTCTCGCAGCACTTGCAGCACGTGGGCCTGGTGGTGAACCACAAAGAAGAAGACGCGGCGATGCGGTTTTACCGCGACACCCTCGGCCTTGAAGAGTCCTTCCGCATGAACGACAAGGGCGGTCGCCCCACGTTGATCAAGTATTTGCTGCCCGGAAGCGCCAAGGACGTGATCGAACTTATTTTTGTATGGGGCCCCATCAACCGCTGGGCCGCCGGATCCGCCTATCATATCAACTTCGCGGTGGATAACATCGACGCTGCGTACTGCCACCTTTTTAAGACCGGCCTCGCCCATGAGGACAAGCACTTTCCCAAGGTGAATGGTGAGCGTCTATGGGCGATCGATATGATTGATCCCGAGCTCACACGCGTGGAGGTGCAGGTGATGACGCACGCCGCTGAGGAGATCGGCGCTGTATCGAATCAATCGTGCGCCGGGCCGGAGGAAGAGTTAAAGCTGTTCAACGGCAAGAACCTTGATGGTTGGACGGGCGAGCCAGGGTTTTGGCGCGTCGAGGATGGCCAAATCGTCGGCGACTCGAAGCAGTATATGCACCACAACAGTTTCCTTTGGCACAACACGGCGGTACTCAAGGATTTCTATCTTTCGGTGTGGATCAAACAAACGCCGTCGCACGATCGCAACAGCGGCATTCAATTTCGCAGCCAACACATCGAAGGCGGAAACGGTGCGCGTGGTTACCAAGCGGACGTGGGCACGGGCTTATGGGGGCGCCTCTACCACGAAGAGGGCCGCATGCATTTGTTCCGCAAAGACACAGGCGAAAAGGCCGTCGATTGGAGCGGTTGGAACCACTATGAAATCTTGGCCGTGGGGCACAAGATCTGGACGGCGGTCAACGGCACCATCTCGGTGGCGGTTGAGGATCCGAAGGGCGAATTGTCGGGTCAGCTCGCGCTGCAGATTCACTTTGATCCGCAGCAGGTGGTGCGGTACCGTGATCTGAAAGTGATTCGCAATCCGCCCGTGGTTTTGGCCGGGAAATCCGAAGACGAACTCAAGAAGTTGCTGGTGCCGGTGAAGGAAGAGGAAGGCCGCTAAGCCAGGTTTAACCAGCGGCCCTCGGCAGCCGAGGCCAAAACGGCCTCGCAGATGCGTTGGGTGCCGAGCGCGTCGCGGAAGGTCGGCGCGCACGGCTTGCCTTCGGCCAAGGCCGCCAAGAAATCGGCCGCGTGATGAATGAAGCTGTGCTCGTAGCCGATCTGCAGCCCGGGCACCCACCAATGATCCATATAGGGGTGCTTGCCACCGTGATCCGAAACATGGATCGAGCGCCACCCACGCACATCCGCGGCATCGCCGTGGTTCATGTAATCCAGCCGATGCAGATCTTCGAGCGACCAGCGCAATGAGCCTTCGGCGCCGTTGATCTCAAACGTGTAGTTGGCTTTGTGTCCGCGCGCATAGCGGCTTGATTCAAACACGCCCAGCGAGCCATTGCCGAAGCGACACATGAACGTGCACGCGTCGTCGATGCTCACGGGTTGCTTTGTCCCCGTGCTGGTGTGCGTGCGCTCTTTCACAAACGTTTCGGTCATGCCCGACACTTGGCTGATGGGCCCGTTGATCCATAAGGCGGTGTCGATGCAGTGGGCCAACAGGTCGCCCAGCACTCCAGAGCCGGCCTCGTTTGCGTCGAGTCGCCACAGCGCCTTGCCCCCTTGGGGGATGTCGGCGGCTATGGTCCAGTCTTGTAAGAAGCTGGCGCGGTAGTGATAGATCCGGCCCAACCGCCCTTCGGCCACCATCCGCTGCGCCAGCGTCACAGCGGGCATGCGCCGGTAATTGAACCACACCGTGTTGGCCACGCCCGCGGCCTCAACGGCGGTGCACATGGCCTCGGCATCGGCGAACGACGTTGCCAGCGGCTTCTCACACAACACGGCTTTGCCGGCACGGGCCGCAGCCAAGGCGATGTCTTTATGCAGGTGGTTGGGCACACAGATGTCGATGGCGTCGATGTCGTCGCGTGCGATCAGGCGGCGCCAATCGGTTTCCACGTGTTCATAGCCCCACGCGCGCGCAAACTCAGTGGTGTGTTCCGCGTCGCGCGCGCACACGGCCTGCAAAACGGGCTCGATGGCGGGCTTAAAGATAGACGTGATGTGACGATAAGCGTTCGAGTGCACGCGGCCCATAAAGCCCGTGCCCACCATCCCCACGCGCAGTTTCGACATGATGGCGACTCAGGCTTTGAGGTGATCGCCCACCGCCGGCGCCTGGGCAAACCGTTCAGGACCGAAGTAGCGCAGCATCACCAAAGGCTCTGTTTCTGAAGTGTTCGTGAACGTCACACCTTCGCGCGCGGTGGCTTCGGTGCAGAAGATCTCGTCACGCGTGAGCTCTCCAAAACCAATCATCCGGGGGCTGTCGATGTCCAAGTGGTTCATCTTGCCGTGCCCTTGCACTGTAATGAGGCCGTACGCGCCACCATCTTTGATGGTGCACGTGGCGCCCGGCGAAAGCGTGAGTTCTTTGGCCGAGAACCACTGCCTGCCATCAATGCGGCCGTACACGATCCATCGATCCACCCAGGCGCCATCGTCGGCCGCGGACGCAACCAAAGGTTCAAGATAGCTGTGACGTTTGAAGTCGCGATCAACGTTGCGTTCCCAATCAAGCTGAGCCACCAAGTAATCGAGGTCGGTGTGCTTGTCGGCCGGAATGTCCTTAATCAGCAGATCCCAGCCGGCTACGCGCCCTTCCACCAAATTTTGATACATGCCAAACACGTCGCTGCCCCACTGCGGCTCGTACGTGCACAAGGAGCCGGGGGCGTGCAACACACCGGGCGGCACAAGCCAGCCTGTGCCCGGCTTTAACCGATAGGCCTGCGAAAGATCCAAGATGCCGTTGTCGCCGCGGTTCCAGTTTTCCAAGCAGCGGCGCACATCAGCTTTTTTTGTCTCGGGGTTCAAGCCAAAGAACGTGTACGGGAAATTGTTGGTGACGCTGTTGTGCTGCGGAGGGAAGTAATAACCTTCCGGCTTGCCTTCTTGCCCCACAAGCGCCGCTTGTTGCCAGTTGTGGTGCATGTGGTGCGGAATGGGCCCTTTGTTGTCAAAGAACTTTGAATACACCGGCCAACGCTTGTACTGGTTCCAGATGTCGGGCCCCACGGCGGCGGCGCCCAGTTCAGCCACCACGTCTCGCAGCGTGGCGCGGCTGTTTCCGCTCACCACGTAACTTAAGCCTTCGTCATGCACGCGATCTTCGTTCATGGCTTCCGTTGTGGAGGCAAACCAACGTTCATCAATGCCGCCGCGGTTGAGGCCAAACGCGTACGTGTCGCGCGGATCCAATTTCAAGCGCAGCCCGGGTTGCAAAAACACACGCGGCACCCAACATGGCGCCAAACGCAGCAGACCTCTGCCGTGATCCAGCGCAGCCTCGGCGAAGCCGCGCACGGCGCCTCCAGTGATGGTTGACAGTCCAGCCACGTGAGACGCTTGGAGAGGCTTCATGGGAAGCCTGTTCTACCTGCCCTCTGCAGCGACGTTCAAAGTCGATTCACCCAGGCCCGCGTGGGCGTTTCAGGTGATGGCTAAAGCGATTCGAAGAACTGCCACGTCGCTGGCACCAACCATTCTACGGGAGCGCCGTGATCGCCCGGGATCTCACACCACACCACGGGCGAGCCCGGCATGCAGCCGCGCTGCTGAACGCATGGTGCTGGCTCCTTAGGATCCGTTGTGGGCTCACAGCCATTGCGTGCGTTTTGCAGATCGCGCGAGCGGTAACCTTGCACCACAGGAACCACGCCGTCCTGGCCGCCATGAACAAAGCGTGCGGCAGGGCGTCCGGTGCAAGCGGTTTGCGGCGCTGGCTGCCACCCCGCCTGTGGCCCAAGCCCGCGCACCTTGTCGCCGCGTACACAGCCCAGCAAATTCGTCATCGCGCCACCGCGGCTAAAACCCATGACGAATACGCGCTGCGGGTTGATGCAAAAGGCGTTCAGCGCGTTTTGCAGCATGGCATCCCAGAACATGACGTCTTCGCCAGCCACCCCCAGCTGCCATGTGCCGCCGATCGCCTGCGGGGTCATGATGATCGCGTCTTTTCCCGCACTAAGTTCGATGTTTTTGCCATCGCCGGGGGCCACGCCCCCTGTGCCATGCAACGTGAACAGCAAAGCGTAGGCGCGGTTCGGATCATAGTTCGCAGGTACCCAAACAAAATTAGCGCGGGGTTTGTTGGCGATCTGCATGCTCTCGCGCATGTAAGCACCTGTGCCCACCGCGGGTTTGCCACAACCGGGGCTGCGCGTGGGCAGCGAACTCAAGGGCGAAGTGCCCATGCCTGCGTCTGGACCCATCCCGCCCGTTTGGGGGGCGGCGTCCATAGGCGTGTGGCCGCCGGTGGAGGCTGCGTCCGATGCCGAGGCTTGGGCCTGCCCGCCCTCGGACGTTGCCTCTCCTCCGGCGCCACCAGCTGACGCGGGCGGTGGCGAAGCGTCCGTTGAGCACGCGGTGATCGCGGCGACCACGGTCACCCCCACGACGAACAGAACTGCCTTGGTCGTCCTCGTTGGCACAAGGCCTAGGATATATCGAAAGGCACGGCCGGGGGCCGGCTTTATTGGCCTGCTAGAACCTCGTCGTTCCGCTCGTTTCTTTCGTTTCTCTCCTCGGGCGCCACCAGGTGCAGGATGTTGGCCTCAGGCAGATGGTGGGCGCGCAAGGGCGTGTCAGCGGTGGTTAATTCTGCCCAAACGAGTGTGCCCTCTTGGTTCGCAATCCAAGCCACAAACACATCTTCGGGGCCATCCAGTAGATCGCGAGTGAGGGCGAAATCGTCCAAAGGTAAAAATACGATGACGTTGTCTTTGACGGCGTTGATAAACCCGAGCGTGTCTTGCTTGCGCTCGTAGAACCGCAAGAACACCTTGCGTACGCCCGGATCGGCCTCGCATGCCACACTCAAGTCCAACGTGCGAATGGGCGCGTCTTTCGGACCCCGGCACAACCCTACTTTGTGACTCTCAATGCGTGCGATCATAGCTGACGCCCTTTCTTTGTTCGCGTTGTTCCGATGCAACGCCCATGCCGGCGAAGGACATCTCGGGGGGGCGGCCCAAAATGACGCACTTCCTTCGCTTCTCCAAGCTGACCTGCAAAATTCGCGTCGATCAGGAACATGCATCACAAAATTTTATGATGTGCCCAATGGTCCGTAAGCTCTCTGGTGATGACAAGACGGAGAAGTCTCCTTGACCGATGGAGGTGGCTTGACAGCGGCCCTGACGAGGCCGGCGATGGGTACGGCCGTGGAGTTGCGGGGACGGCCCCTTAACGAAAGTGGAACTGTGGCCAAACGTCGTCGCGCAAAGCAACCCAGCCCTCCCTCCGCCTCGGCGGAGCTGTTCGAAGCGTCACTGGCGGTGGATGATCGCTCGCCTTTTGCGTGGCTGGAACACGATTTCTTTGCGCGCGGATTGGCCACACCTGATGGCACGCAATCCCAAGGCAACGAGCTTGACGATTTTCTCTTTGCGCCACGGCCCCCACGCAAGTGGTGGCGGCTGTGGCGTTAAGGCATCAGCGGCACGTCCACTTCGTGAATTTTCGTTTTGCTCACAGACACAATGCGATCGCCCGTGAAAAGCGTGCGTTCACGCCACACTTGCACACGCACCACAGGTTCGTTGGCGGAAAACCGCGGCCCTTTGCGAAGCAACCAAATGTGATCAAAACGGCCTAGCAGCGCCAACCAACGGTGAGGCAAGCCTCGACGGTTAATGTTCGCCATCGTTCGGCTCACCAGAGTGTCCCAGGCGGCTCGTCGTTTGTCATCGGTGCATGGCCGGCGGTGGGCGTTCAGCACCGCCAAGGCTTCGGCTGCCGTTTTGCTGGCCTCAAGCTTCCGCAAAACCGCGTGGTTTCCCGTTTGCCCGTAGATTGCCGTCAAATAGGGTTCATCCGACAAGTAGCAAAAGTTTTCCTGCGTCATGCGCGCGTCATAAGGCGCGAACACATTTGGATCCAAGTCGTACGTTCTGCCGCTCTTTCCCACGGCCTGCAGATGGTAAAGCTCGTTAAAGTTGGTGTCATACCAAGCGACGCCCGTGGTGGGATTAAAGTAAGTACGTTGCCCTGAGCACAGCAACAGCACAACGCCGAAGACCAGCACCGCTTTGTGTTTGAAGATCTCGGCATGCAGCGAGGCGCCTTCGCCGCGCAGGAAATACCACAGCGCCAAATCCATCGCGATCCACTTCCAAAAACACACGCCCGCAAACACGAAGATCCCCAGATGAAGGCCGGCGGCGCATAACAACCACACCCGTGTTGCGCGTGGGTGCACGGCCAGCCACACGATGACGCCGATTTCGGCGACGAAGACCGTGAATAGGCCTGCCGCAAGATCGATGTGGCGCAAAGCGCGCGTCGCTACCAGTGCTGCACGCTCGCTCAAGAACCAGTTCAGCCAGCCGTGCTGCCACGCGGCCAAGAACAGATTCGACGTGTGGTTGTCTATGATCCACGAGAACGTGGGCCCATAGAAGATCTTCGCGTAGCCTGCGAAATAGTAATACGACGCTAACGAATACAGCGCGACGAACAAGAAGTGACGCGTGTTGAGGCGCTTCCAAAATGACAGCCACACAAAGCACGCAAACAACGCCAACACTTCAATTAAGGGCCGCCAATCGAAGTCATCATGCCCGAGCCCGACGGACGACACCTCCCACAACATGATTACCACCCATGTGGCGAATGGTGGCAGCGCCAGCGGCCACCACCATGTGGCCGCTGCCAAGGCCAGCAAACCGGCGCGGTCGAACCAGTGCCCCACGTCGAGATATAGGTTGTAATTGTAGGTGCTGCCCGCCCAGGCGAGAACGACGACCAGCGTGGTGACGAAGCGGCGCAGGCCGCCGCTGGCTTCCCACTGTTGCCACCGGGGCCGCACGCCCGCCAACGCCAAAAGCACAGCGGGCAAAAGCACGAACAACACGCGAGGCACCATGGGCTTTTGCCGACGCGCAGCTGAAACGAGTTGGCGATAGTCGTCGACGGCGAGTTGTCCCATCACGAAACGTGAGCGGAAAACCTCCTCGGGCACAGCGGCGGCAAACAGCGGCCGTACCAGCGTAAACGCGCCCAACAAGACGAGGCAAACCCATATGAACTGCACGTCTGCGCGTGCACACACGCGGCGCAACGGCGCCCAAGTGATGATGAGCTGAAACAACGCCAGGCCGCGGGCACGCGCCGCAAGCAAGAAAAACATGCTCGGCACAATACAGCCTGCTCGGTGCGAAACCGAAAGATCGTCTCGATGTCGTGACGTGGCTATCCCTGGTTGCGTAATCTGCGTAACGTCGCAACCAATTGACCACGGCCTGAAGCGTCTTGCCAGCGGCACGCGTCTTGAAGTGTCTGGCCGCGAGGACATCCCTGCTGAGCCACAAATTCAAGCATGGTTGGGTGGCATGGTTCGCGCTGCTCGCCATAACAATCACGAGCAGTCCTGTGGCCGCGCAACCCGCGGCGGCGGCCGCCACGCCCCCAAGCAAGACAAAGCCGGAGCTCGGCGTGTTTCCCGTGGCAGGGGGCGCCAGCGATTATGGCTACGGCGTAGGGGGCATCGCCAACTATGCGGTGCCCAACAAGGTGAACCCGCCGTTCACGTGGGGCCTCGAGCTCAGCGCTTTCGTCACGGGGGCCTACGATGACAAGGGCTTTCGCTCACCTTACCAAGATGTGTACCTGCTGTTTCGCCACCTGGATCTGTGGCAGGGCCGCGGGCGCCTGGAGGCACGGGGTTCGTGGACGCGTGAGACGTCGCTGAACTACTTTGGCCTCGGCAATGCCAGCCCTTCATTAAACGGGCAGACGCTGCAGGACAACCAATACGAACGCATGCACCCCGAAGCGCATGTGCGTGTCCGCTACCGTGTGTTGGGCCCCTTGAATTTAGAGCTGGGCCAAACGTATTCACACAACCGTTTGGACGTGGGACCGCAGACGCGGCTGGCCGCTGACATCAATGCGCCGCCGCAGGGGTTTGCCTCGGCCTTTCGCACAAGCTCACCGCACAATGTGGCCCGCACCGAGGTGATGTTGGCGCTCGACACGCGCGACAATGAGATGGCCCCCACGCGCGGGCAGTATCATACGCTGCAGTTTCGCGTCAGCCCCCACATTGGCGACGCCTTCCCGTTCGCGTACAGGCAGCTCAATTTCACAGCGCGCGTCTTTCAACCCGTCCGCACCTCGCGCGTGATCTTCGCTGGTCGATTCGTCGCAGACGCTTTGCAAGGCACGCCGCCGTTTTACGAACTGGCGCGTTTCGAGGAAACCAACGCCGTGGGCGGTCAAAAGGGTGTGCGGGGTGTGTTGGCGCAGCGGTACCACGGCAAGGTGAAAGCGTTCACAAACCTTGAACTGCGCGTGCGTTTGTTCCCCTTTCATTTGGGGCGCAAACACTACACGCTGGGGGCGGTCGTCTTCTTGGATGGTGGCCGCGTGTGGTCGCAACTGCCGCCCAGCCGCGCTCTTGACGGCGCAGGTCTTGGTCTCAAATATGGCGTGGGCGGCGGCTTGCGGCTGATGGAAGGCAGCACGTTTGTGGTGCGAGCCGATGTGGCGTGGTCACCTGACGCGCGTCCCGTCGGCGTTTATCTTGTGGCAGGCCACATCTTCTGATGGCCGCTTGGATCACCACGCCAAGATCGCGGCGATCTCACTGCGATGGCTGGGCAACTGCACGTATCTCACCTCACGTGCGCCCAGCCGTTCGATGCGATGAGCAAGTTTGGGCAAAGCCGCAAAAACACCATCGTCATTCAACTTCAAAGTGATGAACGCCCCGCGCAAGCCACCGTGGGCCAACGCCACGAAGCGCTCCACATATTTAAGCGCGATCATCGGCGCCAGGTTCACATCGCTGGCGAGCCACTGGAACGTGCGCGGCAAATCCTTGCGTTGTACTTCGGCCGCCGGCAGCGCGTGGTGTACGAAGCGATCTTCAAAGCCAAAGACGATCGGCGCCATTTCACCCGGGTCAACGCCATGCACGGTGAGCCCGCGTTCAAGCAACGCATAGCTGGCCCCACCGGGTGACGCGCCGATCTCCACGGCCACTTCACCGGCACGTGGCAGCAAGCCTGACCATGCGATCGCTTCTTCAATCTTTGCCCACGCGCGCGAGGGCGCGCTCGGCGGCACCCAAGCGTGGCCAACCCCGCCGGGAAAGCGGCCGCGGGTGCGATCGTGTTTGTGCCACCCCACAAATAGTTCTTCGGGGGCGTGTTCGGCGGGCGCCGTGATCACATCCAGCACCCACTCACCGGCGCGCGCTTCATTGCCAGGCAAAAACCGATGTGGCGCTGCCGCGCGCAGCTCTTGTTCCAAGGCCGTGGCACGGCTGCCGGCGACGTTCCGGTCGCGTTCGTCGGCGGGCTTATCAGGGTCACGCTCAAAAACATGCAGGCGCAACGGTGGCTCAGGCAAAGCCTCGGCCCAGGCCAACACACCGGCAGCGTCAGCGGCGCGGCCGAGCGAATACCCGTGGGCCCGCGCGAACGAGCTGGGGACGGGCGCATCCACGTGAGCTTCGTCCAGCTTAAATGTGGTTAAACCAGGCCGCGAAAACGCAAAACGCAGGTCCGGCCGCTTCTCTGCCAGTTCGCGCTTACACCATGTGGCGGACGCCGGTTGGTGCAAGAGCCAAATGAAGCTGGGTTTGAGCAAAACGCGGCTTCTTAGCACGAGCTCTTCGAGCCCCGCGCGCCGATGACGACCCTGAGCCGCATTTTCTATCACGCTGGCCGTTCCCCGAACGGCGCGGCATCGGACACTTGTCCGCTTGTGCCCGCGGCAACACCAAAGCCTCCACCGAAAGAAAAGGCATTGTTTCTTGGCGTCGGCGGATTGAAAAAAAGCGTCTCAGATTTCGCTTATGTGGCTGCTCAAGCGTGGAAACAAAAGCGTGAAATCGTCGTGGGGTCCACGAAACAGCGTGAAACTTCTGCACGCGGGTGTCATCAAAGGGCCCGCATGCGTCGTTATCTCATTGCTGCGGGCATCGTGCTCGGTCTGTTTGTGATCCTGGCTGGGGTCAAGTTTAAACAAATTTCGAAGCTGATCGGCTTCGGCAAAGCGGCCGAGGTTGCGGGGCCGCCCCCCGAGGCTGTGGGAACAGCTGTCGCCTCGACGGACACGTGGCAGGGCGAGCTGGCCGCGGTGGGCAGCGTGGCCCCCGCACGCGGCGTCACCATCAGCAATGAGATCCCGGGCGTCGTCAAAGCGATTCGGTTTGAATCGGGGGCCGTGGTCAAGGCGGGGCAGGTGTTGGTTGAACTCGACGCAAGCGTTGAGGCCGCGCAATTGGCTTCGGCACAAGCGCGCTTGCAACTGGCCACCACCACAGGGGCGCGCACCAAACGGCTGCTCGAGGGCGGTGCCGCCACGCAGGTTCAACTGGAGAGCGATGAAGCGCAGCAGCGGACGGCGCTCGCCGACGTCACGGCCTTGCGTGCGCAGATCGAAAAGAAAACGGTGCGTGCGCCCTTCGCCGGTCGGCTCGGCATTCGCAGCATCAATCTGGGGCAGTACCTAAACCCAGGCACACCCATCACGGTGTTGGAATCGCTTGGTTCGGTATACGTTGATTTCTCGCTGCCGCAGCAGTTTCTGGGGCAGGCGGTGGTAGGCACGCCCGTGAACGTGGCGATCGCGTCGGCCAAAGGCGAAGCCCTGCAAGGTAAAGTTGCTGCGGTGGATCCCACCATCGACGCTGGCACGCGCACCATCAAGCTGCGCGCCACGGTGCAAAACGCGGCCGAACGTTTGCGCCCAGGCATGTTTGTGAACGTTGCCGTGGTATTGCCCAAACAGGATCCGGTTGTCACGGTGCCTGCCATGTCCGTCGTGCATGCGCCCTATGGCGACTCGGTCTACGTTGTGGAGCCCAAGAAGGACGAATCGGGTGCGGTGGTTAAAGGACCGGACGGCCAGCCGGCCAAGGTGGCGCGGCAACAATTTGTGCGGCTTGGCCCCTCGCGCGGCGATTTCGTCGCCATCGCAGAGGGTTTGAAAAACGGCGAAGAAGTGGTCACGCAAGGCGCCTTCAAGCTGCGCAATGGTGCACCCGTGGCTGTGAACAACAGCGTGAAGCTGACGCCTTCACTCGATCCGCACCCCATCAACCGCTGAACCCACCATGCGTTTTACAGATATTTTCATCAAGCGCCCGGTTTTGGCCATCGTCGTAAACCTGGTGATCATCATTGCCGGGGCACAAGCGATCAAAACGCTCAACGTCAGGCAATACCCCAAGCTTGAAAGCGCCACGGTCACCGTGCGCACGCCTTATGTGGGCGCCAGCGCCGATCTGGTGCGCGGCTTCATCACCACGCCGCTCGAGCGCGCCATCGCGGCCGCTGACGGCATAGACTACATCGAATCGCAAAGCGACCAGGGGCTCTCCACGATCAACGTGCGCTTGAAGCTGAACTTCAGCCCCGCCAACGCACTTTCGGACATCAGCGCGCGCGTCAACCAAGTGCGTGGGGATCTGCCGCCTGAAGCCGAAATCCCCGCCATCAACGTGGAACCTTCGGACTCCGTGTTCGCTTCGATGTATCTAAGCTTCGCGTCCAAGCTGCTGCAGGAAAACCAAGTCACGGATTATTTGATTCGCGTCGTTCAGCCGCGCCTTTCGGCGTTGGAGGGCGTGCAGCGCGCAGACATTCTGGGCGGCCGCACATTCGCTTTGCGCGCGTGGCTCAAGCCTGATCGCATGGCGGCTTTGAATGTAAGCCCTTCGCAGGTGCGCCAGGCACTTTCGGCCAACAACTTCCTTTCCGCGGTGGGGCAAACCAAGGGGCAATACATTCAGCTCAACTTGACGGCCAGCACCGACGTCAAGAACGTGGATGATTTTCGTAAGCTTGTGATTCGCCAGGAAGATGGCGCCCTGGTGCGCCTCGAAGACGTTGCAGAAGTGGTCTTGGGGGCCGACAACTATGAGCAAGACGTGCGCTTTTCAGGCCAGCGCGCGGTGTTCATGGGCGTGTGGGTGTTGCCCACGGCGAACTCGTTGGACGTGATTGCCCGCGTGCGCACAGAGATGGATTTGTTGCAAAAAGAGCTGCCCTCGGGTCTCGACGCCAACATCGCCTTTGACGCCACCAAATACATTCAAAGCGCCATCTCCGAGGTGCGCAAGACGTTGCTTGAAACGGTGGGCATCGTCATTATCGTGATCTTCTTGTTCTTAGGCTCCGTGCGCACCGTGCTGGTGCCGCTGGTGGCGATTCCGGTTTCGCTGATCGGCGCTGTGTTTTTCATGCAGCTGCTGGGCTTCACGATCAACTTGCTGACGTTGTTGGCTGTGGTGCTGGCGGTAGGCTTGGTGGTGGATGACGCGATCGTTGTGGTGGAGAACGTTGAACGCAACATCCGCGAAGGCAAGTCGCCCTTCCAGGCGGCCATGTTGAGCGCGCGCGAATTGGTGGGCCCCATCATCGCCATGACGATCACCTTGGCCGCGGTCTATACGCCCATCGGCTTTCAGGGCGGTCTCACCGGTGCTCTGTTTCGGGAGTTCGCGTTTACGTTGGCGGGCGCTGTGTTCATCTCGGGCGTCGTGGCGTTGACGTTGTCGCCGATGATGTCGTCGAAGCTACTCAAGGCGCAACATCACACGCGCTTTGGCGATGTGATCAACAACGGCTTTGCGCGCCTGTCGCGCACGTACACCCGGCTGTTGGACATCACGCTGGGTGCGCGGCCCGCCGTTTATGTGGTGTGGATTGGTTTGTCGCTGTTGGCCATTCCACTTTATTTGTTCTCGGCTGCCGAGCTTGCGCCTTACGAAGACCAGGGTGTTGTGTTTGGCGCCGTTGACGTGCCGGCCAACGCCACTCTTGAACAGGTGACACCCTTTACCGAGTACGTGAACAACGTATTTATGTCGTTCCCCGAATTTGATCACAGCTTCCAGATCACGTTTCCTTCGGGTGGTTTCGGCGGCATGATCGTCAAGCCCTGGGACGAGCGCAAACGCACCATCTTTGAGATTCAGCCGCAGGTGTTCGGCATGTTGATGATGAACCCGGGCGTGCGTGCGCCCGTGTTCTTGCCGCCCGCGCTGCCCAGCCCCGGCACGTTCCCCGTGGAATTCGTTATCTCGTCCACGGCCCCGCACGAAGAGATCGTGGACTACGCTCAACAATTGGTGTTGACGGCCACCACAAGCGGCCAGTTCGCGTTTCCGCCCGTCACCGATGTGCGCATCGATCAGGCCAAGGCCGAAGTGGTTTTGGACCGCGAGAAGATCGCCAGCATGGGCCTCACGATGCAGCAGGTGGGCGCCGATCTGGGCACGATGTTGGGTGGCAACTATGTGAACCGTTTCAACATTGAAGGCCGCAGCTACAAGGTCATTGCGCAAACCGAGCGAGCCGGCCGTTTGACCACCGATCAACTGCAAGACATCCACATCACGGGCGCCAACGGTTCGTTGATGCCGTTGTCTGCGGTGGCAACGATTCGCAACAGCGTCGAACCGCGTACATTGAACCGCTTTCAGCAGCTCAACTCGGTGAAGATCTCCGGCCTCGCACCGCAGTCGCTCGACAACGGCCTCAAGGTGCTGGAAACCGCGGCGAAGAAGATTTTGCCCCCCGGCTATCAGATCAATTACACCGGCGAATCAAGGCAGCTGCGCCAAGAGAGTGGCAAATTCTTGCCTGCCATGGGCTTGGCCATCTTGCTCATCTTCTTGGTGCTGGCGGCGCAGTTCAACTCATTCCGTGATCCGTTCGTCATCTTGGCCGGCTCGGTGCCGTTGGCCATGTTCGGTGCTTTGATCTTCACCTTCTTGAAGTTTGCGGGCCCGCCGGGGCTTTCGTTCGGGCTCACAGAAGGGTGGACCACCACCTTAAACATCTATTCGCAGGTGGGCTTGGTGACGCTTGTGGGCCTGGTGGCGAAGAACGGCATCTTGATTGTTGAGTTCGCCAACGCACGGCAAGCCGAG
Source organism: Deltaproteobacteria bacterium (assembly GCA_033763315.1). GTDB lineage: Bacteria > Myxococcota_A > Polyangia > Fen-1088 > Fen-1088 > JAGTJU01. The sequence continues at coordinate 120,966 of JANRKS010000028.1, read as the reverse complement.
GGCATGTCGAAGTTGGATGCGGTTCGTTCGGCCGCCATCACGCGCTTGCGTCCCATCTTGATGACCACCATTGCCACCGTGGTGGGGCACTTCCCGCTCACCCTGGTTTCAGGCCCAGGCGCCGTGGCTCGTAATTCGATCGGCATCGTGTTGGTGGGCGGCATGACGATCGGCACGTTGTTCACGCTGTTCGTGGTGCCCTCTGTTTACGTATTGATGGCGAAGACCCATCACAAAGAAACCGTCGAAGACGCGTCGGTGCCGTCGTTGGCCTCAAGCGGTACCTTGGCTTCCTAGGGCACCGCTCGTGCCGTGGTGGCGCCGTTTGGCTTAGATCTGCCACAAATCACTGTGGGGCAGGAATGGCACAACGCGCGCCATCAAAGCGGGCGGGCACCGCTCGTGCAAGATCTTGCGCACCATATGCGGCTCGTAGAGCTGCGAAAAATGCATAAGCACCAACGCCTCATTGGCAAAGTCATCGGCGCGTTCAAGCACTTCGTCCAAATGAATGTGGCAACCGGCGCGGCTGGAAGCCAAATCCTTCTGTTCATCTAAGAACGAGCATTCCATGATCAGCACGCGCGTTTGCAGCAGCGACGGGTGCGTGTCGATCACCCGCAGCAACGTGTCGGTGGCGTAAGCCAGCTCCAGACTGTCATGGCTGAAAAACAGGTCGTCGCCGGCGGCTTTTCGTTTCGCGATTTCGTGCCCCGGCAAACCGGCGAACTCGTGTTTGAGTTTCTGCGTGCGCCTAACAAACTGGTAACCGAGCGACGGCACCGGGTGATGCGTGCGGAAGGCGCGCACGAACATGTTGCCCTTGTAGGGCCGCTCTTCGCCCGGTTCCATGGGCACAAGGTCCACGTCCATGTCGTAGCGCTGCATCTTGGCCAAGGCCTGCAATGTTTCGCGCAGGTGATCCGCGATGGCGGCGGGCACAAACACGCGCGGCGCGGGCGCGCGGTGCAACCCCCTTATGCCCATCAGGGTCCCAATCGCCCCAATGTGATCCGCGTGGCCGTGGCTGATAAACAGGTTGCGGGCCGAAGCCAACTGACGCGGGGCCATGCCCACGTCCAACAGGGCGTCCAGTTCAGGCACATAAAGCGAGGTGTAGATGCCGCCCAGGGAGACCCCTTTTATGTTGTAGGGCCCGGCGGCCACTTCGCTTAGCATCTCGCCAAGAATAGCAGCCGGTGGCAGCGGCTTGGCCTTTGTGGAGGCGCCGGGAATTTGTGTTTGATTTTTTGCGCTTCTCGTGAGCTGCCGTGAACATGTCGAAGTTCGCGAGGAAACATGACCCCAGCCCGATCCATACTGCGTGGAGATTTAGACAAGATTGGCCTGCCAACCTTGCTGACCATCCTCGATATGGAAAAGCGCGGCGGCATCTTGATCCTGCAGCGGGGCAAGCAACTCGGCCGCCTGTTTTTGCGCGATGGCCGGGTCATCCGCGCGCAGATTGAAGGCCAACAGCGGCAAAGTGGTGTGGACGCGGTGATGAGGCTGTTGGCGTGGAACACCGGCGTGTTTGAACTGTGGCAGGCCGATGTGATTGGCCCCGACGAAATTCAACGCCACACCACGTTCCTCCTGATGGAAGCCGCCCGCCGTTTGGACGAGGCGCAAAGCCAGCGGCGCACCGACGACGACGCGGACGAGCGATCGGGCTATGGCGGCCACGGCGCGTTTGCCGGCCCGTTGTAAAGCGCCCTTTGACCCAGCGCAGGGGGGCAGTGCGGGGGTGCGACTCAATCCCACCAGCGGATACATACAAGATCCTGCGTAGTTGCCGATGGCAAGTAAGTGGCTTGTTGCATGCACCGTGTTACCGTGAAGGTTGGGTCCGATGACTGAACGTGTAATTGGCATCGATCTCGGGACGACAAACTCCTGTGTGGCAGTGGTGGAGGAGGGCGCGCCGGTGGTGATCCCCAACCGTGGTGGCTACAAAACCACGCCTTCGGTGGTGGCCATCTCGGAGAGCGGTCGGCGCCTCGTGGGCCACATAGCCAAGCGTCAAGCGGTGACAAACGCCGAAAACACCGCGTATTCCGTTAAACGATTGATCGGCCGCTCGTGGAGCTCGCCCGCCGTCAAAGCGATCCGCGAAATGGTGCCTTACAAAATTGTGGAAGGTCCGCACCAAGACGTGCGCGTGGAACTGCGCGAGCAAGTGTTTTCGCTGCCTGAGATCTCTGCGTTCGTGCTGCAAGAGATGAAGCGCGTGGCCGAGGATCACCTGGGTGAAGAGGTGCGCAAGGCCGTGGTCACCGTGCCTGCCTACTTCAACGATGGGCAACGCCAAGCCACCAAAGACGCCGGCCGCATCGCAGGGCTCGATGTCATACGCATCATCAACGAACCCACCGCCGCGGCTTTGGCCTATGGTTTTGGCAAAGACATCGAAGGCCGCATCGCCATTTACGATCTGGGGGGCGGCACCTTCGACATTTCGATCCTTGAGATCTCAAATGGCGTGTTCGAGGTTGTGTCCACCGCGGGCGACACCTTCTTGGGTGGCGAGGATTTCGACAAACGCATCATCGATTGGTTGGTGGGTGGTTTCCGCAAGGAGCACAACATCGATCTGCGCACCGACATGATGGCCTTGCAGCGCCTCAAAGATTCGGCGGAGAAAGCCAAATGCGATCTTTCGGCGGTGCGTGAGGCGGAAATCAATTTGCCGTTTTTGATCTCCACGGGCCGCGCCCAAGCCTTGCATTTGCAGCGGCCGCTATCGCGTCACAAGCTGGAAGAGCTGACGCATGATTTGGTCGAACGCACGCTGCGCATTTGCAAAGGCGCGTTGGACGACGCGGGCGTCGAAAAGACAGACATCTTGGAAGTCATCTTGGTGGGCGGGATGACCCGCATGCCGAAGGTGCAAGAGATGGTTGCGGAGTTCTTCGGCAAAGAGCCGTGCAAAGGCGTTCACCCCGACGAAGTTGTGGCGATGGGCGCTTCCATCCAGGGGGCGTCCCTCATCGAGAACACGGCCGACATGCTGTTGTTGGACGTCACGCCGCACAGCTTGGGCATCATGGTGATGGGCGGCTACTTTCACCGCTTGATCGATCGCAATACAACGATACCCACGGCCAAGAGCCACATCTTCACCACCACGCGCGATGATCAAACGTCGGTGAAGATCTTGGTCATGCAGGGCGAAAATGACCGAGCCGACGAAAACGAATTGCTGGGCGAATTCGTGCTCACGGGGCTGCGTAAAGCCATGCGGGGTGAAGTGGAAGTCGAGGTTATGTTCGAGATCTCGGCTGACGGCATCGTGAGCGTCTCGGCCCGCGACATGGAGACCGGGCAGCAGCAATCCATCACCGTGACGGCAACCAGCGGCCTCACGGAAGCCGAGATCGTCGCCATGGCCACCGAGCAAAACGAATACATGGTGACGGTGCGGGCCGACGAAGGCGTGGAAAAGGAGCGCCAAGCGGTGGAGAAGTTGGTGGATGAAGCCACCGCGTTGATGCCCCGCGTGGAGAAGGCCCTGGCACAGTCGGCCTTAGGCACCCAGGGCATGGAGGCCGCGCGTTCGACGGTGGAGCAGGCGAGAACGGCCCTGGCGGTCAAAGACCCAGAAGAACTGGCACGCATGAAGGCGGCCATGGGGCGCACATTGCAAATGTTCAAGAGTCTTGTGAAAGACACCGAGAAATAGAAGCGGAACCAAAAGTGCCTGCCGGAGCCAAAGACGCGCGCAGTTTGATCGAGCGTGGCCTTGCCAGTTATGGCAGGGGCGATCTGCCACAAGCCTTGGGCCTATGGCGAGAGGCGCTGCAAATCGATCCTGGCAACGAGGAGGCGCGCAAGCTCGTTTCGTTCGTCGAGGAGCGCATGTCGGCGAAGACGCCCGTGCCTCCGAAAGCGTCCTCGCGTGAGCCCTCGCCGTTCCCAAGTGACGCCGATGATTGGAGCACGAACGAAGGAACAGCGCCCGGAGGTGAGGCGCCGTCAACGTTTGCTGGTCAAGACGATGCTGACGCGGACGAAGGCGTGCGCAAGCGCCGTCAAACGCTTGTGTCTACGCTGCCCGAATTGTTGGCGCCAAGCACCTTGCCTGAAAACATGCGGCGAACGGCCACAGTGATCACCGCCGTGCCGTCGCCACCATCGTCGCCCGCTGCGGTCGTGGCGCCCAAGCCCGCGATGCCCGCGCCTCCGCCCAAACCCGCGGCTCCTACGGCAGTTAAGCCTGTGGCGGCGCCGATGCCGCCCGCGGCTTTGCCGAAGCCATCCACGCGCCCCGCGCCGGTTTCGTTCAACGATGCCGTGCCGCAAGCACCCGTGGCCGATGTGATCACCCGCCCTGTGGGCGTCGAGCCACCCGTGGCTGCCTCGCGCCCCCCATCTCGCGCTGACACGCCCCTAGATCTTGCGTTGGCCGAAGCGCGCGACCGCGGCAAGATGTTGGTTAAGCAGGTCAACGAAGCGTTGGCGGCGGGCAAGAACGAACTGGCTGCAAATACCGCAGAAGACTTGTTGCAGATCGCCGAAAAATCGCCCGCGCCCGGCATCGCAGAAGTGATCGAACCTGCACGTTCGGCGCTGGAGCGCGCCTTCTTCGCACATCTTGGTCGCCACGGTGTGCCCACGATGGCCGTGGATGACGCCACAGTGAATGCCAGCAGTTTTGATCACCGCACGGGCTTTTTGCTTTCGTGTATCGATGGCACTTTGCCGATTGAAACGTTGATAGATATCTCAGGCATGGGGCGCTTCGAGGCCCTGCGTACGCTGTCGCGTTTGCTTCGACGCAAGATCATCAAGGTCGGCTAACCTCGGCGCCTACAAAGCACTCGCGTGTTGTGCTGCCACGGCGATTTTTGTTGCATTCGTACTTAAGGCGTTTCCTCTTCGTGCCGAACAACCTCGTGCAAAAGAGCGCCGCAGGAGGACAGTGCAATGGGCCTAAGTGTTGTGAAGCAGCAGAAGAAGACAGGACGCGAGCGCCGCGTTCATGAGCGCCATCACTTGGGCTTGCCGATCCGTGTGCACTTCGACAGCGGCCGTCGTTCGGCAGACATAGAGCTGCAAGACGTTTCCTGGGGCGGTGGTCGCTTCGTGGGCAAGCCGGGACCCGGCGTGAGCGTTGGCGAAATGGTTGCCTTCGGGTTTGTGTTGCCAGGCGCTGTTTCCTGCGTGGCGGCGGCGCGTGTGGTGCGTGTTGAGAATGAGGGCTTCGCCGTGAAGTTGGATCGTGCGAACGAAGCCTTCATGGCGTTTCTTTCCTCGTTAGAGCCGCCGCAGCCGCGGGCGGCCTGACGCGCAGGGGCCGATGCGGGTAGGCCGCTCGTGTTTGGCGCGCACATAAACGCCATCGCAAAGCCCGGCCGGCACTGCGACTAAGTATTTCGCGCAGTCTATCCTGTAGCCGCGGCGCTGGGCGGAGCCGATCCGACCTGGGACAGTGAAGCTTCAACAGGGTTGGAGTTTCTAAGATGTTCAAAGATCCCGCCTACGCGCGCCCGCTGTTCTTGACGATGGCTGTTTGTTTAAGCCTCGCGGCCTGCTCCGGACAGGTCACCAGCAACGGCCAAGGGCGTGGTTCAAACGATTCTCCTGACGACGGGAGCGGGGGCGGGGGCGGCAGCGACACCCCTGGTACAGGCGGCGTGGATGGTGAGGGTTCGCCGAAGTCGTTCGTCTGCGATCAGTCAAAAACGTGGCAGGACGCTCCGCTGCGCAAGCTTACAGCGCCGCAGATCAAAAACACGCTGAGTGACGTTGTTCGTTATTCACTGCCTAAATCAGGCGCCGAGGTCATGCAGGCCGTCGACCGCCAGCTGGCACTTGTGCCGATCGAGTTGCGACCGCAGATCGCGGACGAGCCCCACGGCACGTTCCGCCGACTGGCCCAGGACATCACACAACAAGGCGTTGACGCGTGGTTGGACGTGGCCATGGCGGTGGCGTCGGAAGCCACAACCGCGTTGCGGTTGCCTGAGCTTGTGGGTGCCTGTGCAACGGACACAGACAAAGCCAACGACGACGCGTGTTTAAGAACGTTTGTGGCAAAGTTCGGAGCTCGGGTGCAGCGGCGCCCGCTTGCCAAGGAGGACCTTGATAGCTACGTGGCGGTGGCCGGTGCAAGTCCCATCACAGCCAAGGGCATTGCAAACGTGGTCGCCACGATCTTGATTTCGCCGAGGATGATGTATCTGGTGGAGCAAGGCAAGGACGCGGTTGCCGGGGTGCAGGGCCGCTACGCTCTCGATGACTGGGAGCTGGCGTCGCGACTTTCGTATCAAGCGTGGGACGCGCCGCCCGACGATTCGTTGTTGGAGGCGGCGCGCGCTGGTGGTCTCTCTAACCCGGATCAATGGAAAGCCGCGGTGAACCGCGTGACGTCAGACGCGCGCGCAAAGAAAACGATGGAGAAGTTCTTCGAGGAATGGTGGCACCTCGATGAATTGCCCGACGCAGCGGGGCTGTCGAACGAGAAAGCTTATAAGTCGTTTGCGGGTGGTGACTTGCCTGACGCCACGTGGAAGCCGGCGGCGGTTCGCGATGTCTTGGAATTCGTGAACTACATTCGCAGCGGGGGTGATGGTGGACGCCTCTCAGATCTGTTTCGCTCGAACGCGGTGTTCCCGTCTACAGATGCGCTGGCGAAGATTTATGGTGTTTCGACGTGGTCAAGCGGCGAACCTCGTCGTGCCCCAGGCCGCGATGGTTTGCTCACGCGGCCCGCGCTTCTATACCGTGCGAACCCCGCTGGGCGCACGAACCCGATCATGAAGGGCGTGTTCATTCGGCGCTCGATTTTGTGCGATGAAATTCCGCCACCGCCTGCCAATGCGCTTGCTGAAGCTGCCAAGACCGATACCAGCAAAGCCACGACGGAGCGGCAAATTGCCGCTGTGCTGACGGAAGCGCCGGGTACCTCGTGTGCGGCTTGCCACACGTACCTCATCAACCCGCTCGGCTTCGTTACGGAAGGCTTTGATGCGCTTGGACGGGCGCGCACGATGGAGCGCCGCTTTGATGTGAGCAGTGGGTCTGTGATTTCTACGACAGCGGTGGATACAAAAGTGGCTCCACGAGTCACGCCTGATGACGATCGTGAAGTTTCGGATGCAAAGGGTTTGGCGGATTTGCTTGAGGAATCCGGCAAGCCGGCCGCCTGCCTTGCAAAACAGTACTTTCGTTACACGTTCGCGCGGGTCGAGGACGAGGAGAAGGACGGGTGCACTCTAGAAAGAATCCGAAGCGCGGCGGGTGACAGCTTGGATGACAGCCTCAAGGCCATCTTGCTGTCGAATGCTTTCCGCGAAAAGAATATTGGTATTGCTGCCGGAGGAAAACAATGAGCGGTGTTCACATGTCCTCGCGTCGCATGTTCTTGAGCGCGAGTGGTTTTTCAGTAGCGATACCATTTCTTTCATCGCTTTTGCCACGGAGCGTGTTGGCCCAAACGAAGCGACCGCGCCGGTTCGTTGCCTTTCGCACGGGGCATGGGGGCATTTGGGAAGAGAACCTCTTGCCCAGCGCAAGCACCTTGACCGAACGTGAAACGCTGCTTCCGGGGCACGAAGTTTCGTGGGGCCGTCTTAAGCGCGAGGTGTCTGGTGGCCGCGCTGTGGTGTCAAAGGTTTTGAGCGCGCCTGACAGTCTGTTCTCCGAGCGCTTGCTCGGCAAGATGAACCTGCTGCGCGGCCTGGATGTAAGCTTTTATCTCGCGCATAACACGGGCGGGGTGCTTGGTACTTACAACAGCGCTTCGGGGCCGCTGCCTGCAGAACTCACCGTTCCGACCATCGATCAGATCATGGCCGCAAGCCCGGGGGTCTACCCAAGCGGGGTGTCGATGCGTGCGCGGTCGATTTACACGGGAACCGCAGGAAGCCAGTGCTCCTTTCGATACAAGGATCCGAAGAACCCCTCAGCGGGAATCGAAGGCGCGCCCTGGGTGGATTACGCGCTGTCGACTTTGCCGAAGATGTTGTTCACAAATCAAACGCCCACGTCCGCAAGCAATAACGGTCCCGATCGCAAATTGATTGTTGATGCCGCGCTCGCTGATTACAAACGGTTGCGACAAAGCGCAACGCGGCTTTCGGCGGCGGATCGCGCTCGCCTCGACCAGCATATGGAACGGCTGTACGACGTTCAAAAGCGCGCTGAAATGTATAAGCCTGTAACGTGCACCGACCCCAAGGTTGATGACAACCCAGGCTGGGGGGATCTGCCCTACTTTCAAGCGATGAACGACATCATTGCGGCGGCTTTTGCGTGTGATGTAACGCGGGTGTTCTCGATCAATTGTGCGTCCGAAACGTTTGATAAGGTGCACGCGGGAGACTGGCACACAGTTGCACATGAAGCGGGTGATTCAGAAGCGCAACAAAACGTGCTTTGGGCCGCCAACCAGAAGATGTTTGAACTCGTTGTTCTCGACCTTGCACGAAAACTTGATTCAGCGTCTGCCGACGGCGTCAACACGTTGCTCGACGACTCTTTGGTCCTGTGGGGCCAAGAGTGCGCGACGCCCAGCCACCACTCTGTTGACTTCGAGGTGGTCACCATGGGCGGCGCAGGCGGCGCCATCAAGACCGGAATGTATGTTGATTACCGCAACAAGATTCCGATGTGCGCGAGCAGCGGAGGTGAGGCGCGAAAGGCCTTCCCGAATTGGCTGGGCGTTCCGCACTCCCGCTTTTTGGCCACGGCGCTTGGAGCGATGGGGGTTTCCCGCCAAGAGTGGCAAAGGCCAGATGGCCCCGGCTACCCGAACATGCCGTTTGATTCGAAGTTCATGGGCGCCAGCCGCTATGTCGCCGGAGAGCTCGCGGCGGCTTCGGAGCCGCTGCCTATAATCACTTAACTTGCTTGCACATAGGGCCGTTGCGCGACGGTCATCCAAGTCTTTAAGGCGAGGTCCAACGCATGAAGTTCCAGTCGTTGCTGCTAACGTTCGCTTGCTATTGCACCGTTGCGTGTGGCGTTCAACCCAAGGGCGAGGTGCAAGGCCCGGATGACGGACAAGGAGGCGACCTGGGGCAAGGCGGCGAGGCGGTTGTGGACCCTCCTTTGGATTCGCCCTTAGGTGGCATGTCCGCGGATGCCCGCGAAAGTGGATCGCGCGACGCTGCCACGCCTGAAATCAAGCCCGATGGCAGCAATCCGACGTCTTCGAACCAAGACGCGCAACCGGTTGCTTTGCAAGGCGATGGCGTGTTTGTGGCGGTTGGGCACGGAGGGCGGAGGCTATCATCGTGCGACGACGGCGCCACGTGGTCGCATGAAGTCAAAGTAAACGATAGCGACGCTGATCATGCCACCTGGTCAGGCATGGGGCTGGCTTACGGTCATGGCGTGTTCGTGGCGCTTTACGGTTGGGGCGTGCCCACCGCGAGTTTGTTCCGCAGCGAAGATGGTGTTGCTTGGCAACAAACCTTTGGCGTGTCGCAGACGGGATCCACAGCGACTTCCATCACGTTCGGCGATGGGGCGTTTCTTGCGGTTGCCGATCGCAGCAAGGCCCACATATCAAACGATCTTGGCATGAACTGGAAAACGGTGCAGTGGGGTGGGGACGCGCCTGTCTTGCGTCGGCTCGTTTATGCGAAGGGCAAGTTCATCGCGTTTGGGGACAACGGGCGTGTGGTTGTCAGCAGCGACCGTGGGGCCACGTGGAAGAATTTATCGCTTCCCCAAGGATGTCTGGGGCGCTTCGACACCGCCGTTGCCGCAGGAAATGATTTCATTCTTGGTGTGGGTCGAGGCGGGGGATGCCGTTCGGATGATGGGGGGACCACTTGGATCCCCGTGACCGCTCCCAACATTCCCGGAACGATGATTTGGACAGGGCACGATTTTTACGCCACGGGTTTAAGAGAGTCCTACCGGAGCCCTGATGGGGCCACGTGGGTCACTCAGAAACACAGCCTTGAGCAAAACACCTGGGTTAGTTCGGTCGCGGTGAGCGATAAAGGTACCTTTGTGGGCGTGGATGAAAATGGCGATCGGTTCTTCCGCAGCGTGGATGGGCGTGTGTGGAAACGCGTGGTCGCGTCCACCGGAACCATCATCACGGCGTTGGCATTTGGCCGTCTGCAAACCGGTAAGGTCTGTAAATGAACGCAGGGGCGAGGACAAGACTTCCTCGCCCCTCGGTGCGCGCCCGTAGTCGCGCGACAACGTCGGGCGGGTTCGTGTGACGGCTTAGGGGCTGGCGGTACCCATCGCCTTTTGCGCCGCCATGTGGCCCACTTTGGCGAGGTAAGGCAAACGGTCCACATCCCAGCGCGCCTTGCCGATGTCACCCGGCCACACCGGCACGAGGCCCTCGGCTGAGCGGCCGCCGGTGAACAAGCTGTAAAGCGTGAAGGCGTCGAGCGCCATTCCCATTCCGTTTTGATGGCCGCAGTCGCTGTAGAGAAGCGAAATGAAGTCAGGATTTGCAACCGTGCGATCCGCATCGCCCGCGCACCGATACATGCTTGTGGGATAGTCTTTTCGCACCTGATCCCACGCCGATAAAGTCGAGAACACAATGAGATCGGGGTAAGCGTCTCGTGCCTTCGCGTGGCTCATTTGGCTCTTCGGATATTGAGCTTCCCAATCCCAGTTAGACACATGGGGTTGATAAAGAATCATCTTGGCGCCCGCAGATTCGATAGCCTTCTTAAACAAGCCGACGTACTTCACAAAGTTTGCTTGTACCGTTTCGTACGCAGCGGCGTAGTTTGGATTTTTCTCGCCATTTTCCCAGACTTCGGGGCCACTTCGACTGATGGCGTCTTCCCAGCTTTGGATCACAACATAGTCGAAGTCGCCCTTCTCGATGGCATCGAGAACACCCAGCGACGTCCACTCGTAATACTCTTGCAGGATTCCCATGCCCTTGCCCTTTTCGACGAAGGTCACATCGGCGATGCTGGGCGTGGCCGCTTTGAGCAAGGCATTCACCGCCGACGAAACGGGTCCGAAGAATTCGGAAAAGCTGTTGCCCACCCACAAGATGCGCTCGCGGCCTTTGAGAACCACCGGAATGGTGAGGGGGGCCGCCGCGCCGCCCGCGCCGGCATTGCCCATGTTTCCCGCTGTGTTGGAGCCGCCTGTGCCACCCACGCCACCGGCGGCTTGGCCGCCCGCCGCCTGGCCAGCGGCCCCGGCTGTGCCACCCACGCCGCCGCTTGCTTGGCCGCCCGCCGGTTGGCCAGCGGCCCCGCCTGTGCCACCCACGCCGCCGTTGCCTGCGCTCCCTCCCGTTCCCGTCTCGCCCGCCACGGCTCCCTTGCCGCCGCCCCCCGCCGTGGCTTCCCCACCGACGCCTCCTGAACCCCCGGCGCCCGCCTTGCCTCCAGATCCGCGACCCCCGTTTGCACTTGCGCCGCCGGACTCATCCTCTCCACCGGCACCTGCCGCTGGCTCATCATCGGATGAATCGTCGCTTGAGATGTCTTGTACCGTGGGTCCGCACGCCCAGATGAAGCAAATCAGTGCCAAGGCCACTTTCGCGCATAGGCGCAAATCATATCGCATTTCGTTTACGTCTCCCGTGTTGGCGCAGGAACGACCCCAGCAAGGGGCGCCGCTCACGACAGACTGGCGCGCGCGCTACCAATTAGCTGCGATCAGGGCTGTCACAAGGAGATGCAGCGAATGACTATGTTTTCCTTATGGCAAGATGCCTCGCTTCATTGCAGACGCGACGGCCTGCGCCCGGTTCTTGACACCCATTTTCTCCAAGATGTGAGCGACGTGCACCGCAACTGTGCGCTCAGACAAACTCAACGACTTGGCGATTGCCAGGTTTGATAGGCCGTCGGCGAGCAGTTTAAGGACTTGCAGCTCGCGCAGCGAAAGCAGCTCTCCCGTTACGCGGTCCGCCAGTTTGGCGCCAATGTTGCCAGGCAAAAAGCGCTTGCCCGCGGCCGCCGATCGAATCGCTGCAAGGATATCGCTGCCTTGCGCGTCTTTGGTCACATATGATAAAGCCCCCGCGCGCAACGCGCGGAAGACACCTTCGTCACCCTCAAATTGGCTCACAACAATGGTTTTGGCGGGAGGCGTCTCCTTCGCAAGAGTTGCCACCACTTGCACGCCGTCGATGCCAGGCATTTTCAAGTCGACAAGGAGCACGTCCGGCAACCACTGACGATAAAGCTCTATCGCGGAAGCGCCGTCGCACGCCTGCGCAACCAGGGTCATATCCGCAGAGGTTTCAATGAGGGCTGCGATGCCCAGACGGGCCAGCTGGCTATCGTCTGCTATCAACACACGAATAGGTTGGTTCGCCGTCATGCCTCAGTCTCGCGCGCTAAATGCGGGTTGGTTGACATTCGTACGCTGACGATAGTCCCATGTGGAAGGGCTTTAGACCAAGTTACTTCAGCGTCGATCCGTTTGGCGCGCTCAAGAAGCCCGATAATGCCAAAGTGGCCTTCGTCGGTCGAGCGACTGGTGTTGACATCAAATCCGGGCCCGTCGTCGCGAATAATGAGTTCGATCGTGTCCCGATCCGTTGTCAATTCGATGTCGATGCGAGTGGCGCCTGTGGCGTGGCGAAACGCATTCCAAATTGCCTCGCGCGTAATCTGCTGCAGTTCGTGTTCGCGAAGCGCTGAGCGCACCACGTCGGGGCCCGCCGCCGAATAGTGCAGCTTCAGACCTTCAGGGGCGCCCTGCTGCATCTCTTCGATAAGCACTTTAAGTGTGTCCGAAAGACCGCGCCGGTTCAGTTCAGAACTACGCAGATCCCAGATAGCGTGCCGCAGATCGTGTTTGGCGTGTCGGGCCATGGAGCGTGCGCGGTCAAGGTATTGCTTGGCGCGAGACGGGGAGGTGTCAATCACCTGTGCGGCTGCGTCCATCTGCAGCGCCACGCCCGTGAATGTTTGGCCCAAAACATCGTGTAGCTCACGCGCCACACGTGCCCGCTCCGCGGTGAGCGCTGAGAACCTTGCCCGCTGGCGTCGCATGCGAATGCCTTGCATGCCGAGCAAGAGCAAAGCAGCCCCCGACGCCAGCAACAGCAAAAACCACGCGCGTTTTCGCAACGGCGTCGAAAGTTCAATCGTCATGTGGATGGCCCGTGGTTGCCAGCCACCATCACCATCGCTGGCCCGGACTTCAAGCTCGTACGTCCCTTGTGTTAGGTCCGAGAATGTCAACGTTCTTTCACCGGGTGGCGACGCAACCCAACCCGCGTCTCGCCCGCGCAATCGATGGGCCAGGGCCACGCGCGAGGGTGATTTCAACGTGGCCGCCATGATGTCTACCTCTATGGAAGCGTGATCTGTAGACAGCTTGAGAAGGGCAGCCGGGGGCACGGCCACGCCATTGGATCGTACAGCCACAAGCGAAGGCCCGCGCTGGAAGGTGTGGTCGCTGCGTTTGTGAACCGGTTGCAAACGGCTGACGCCCAGCCGCGTGGCGACCAAGAATCCGCCGTCATTGGCGAGCGATGCCGTGGGCCAGCCACCCGGCGCCGTAAACGCGCTGCGAAGACCATCGCTCTCAATGAAACCCACGGCCGCCACAATCGGAAAGCCTCCGTGAGCGCGTTCGATCATTTGCGCGCTGTCGATCCATTGGATGCCATGCCCGCACGCGGTCCAAATCCCGCCTTTGTCATCGGGCACAAGGGCAAGGATGCTGTCGCAGTAAAGACCATGAACGCTTGTCGTCTGCATGAACGGTTTGCCGGGTGCTTCGCGTAAGAAAATTCCGCCATCCTCGCGCGCTCCCGCCCAAAGTCGCTCGCCGTCAAAGGCAACCGACGTCAAGTTGGCAATCGGCAACCCTTCGGGCGCCAGGCACTCACAAGATCCGTCGGGCGCAACGTGGCCAATCCCTCCTTCGCCCGCCAGCCAAAGCCCCTCGCGGGCATCAACGCTGATCCCGCGTATCGCGCCTTTGCAGAGTCCATCGCTCGGAGCCACTCGCCTATCGATCATCAACCGCCCGTCGTCGACGGCAAGGGTCGCCGACAAAGCTTCACCTGCATCACTCACAAGCCAGATATGATCACCCTTGCCGTTTCGGTTCGCGGCCAGCGCCTGTATTTGTCCCGTGAGTTGCGTGGACTGTGGCACCACTCGGATTTTGCCCGCGGGCAAAATCAATTGCAGGGGTCCCCTTGCTGGCGCCACGAGTACGGGCACAGACTCCCTTTTGAGCCTTGGGTCAAGACAGCCTCCTACGCCACTAATGGACTGCAGTTTGTCGCCGGTCAGTTGCGCGCCGATGCGCCAGATCTGCTTGTTTTGGCCGAGCGCCCTCACCACCGCGCCTTCACTTAAAGTCCACACCGCGCCATCGCAGGTTTCGATTGTGCTGGTGACTGCGTCAGAGAACCCTTCGGGCGCTCCAAAGTTGCTCACAACAGGGGTGCGAATCCGTGCAACGCCACCCACGCGCGTGCCCGCCCACACAGCGCCAGAGTCATCTTCAAAAAGACTTAGTATCGCGTCGTCTGAAAGTCCGTCGGCGCGGCCCCAATGCCGTTCTGGCATTCCGTCGCCGTCGAATGTGTAAAGGCCTTGATTCGTGCCTACCCACACGTAACCCTGTGCATCTGTTAGCAGCGCGTTTATTTCAAGCGGTTGGGTCACAGTCTTCATGTCGCACGCGAGCGGTTCCGCATCTTTGGTCACGCGATAAAGACCGTTCGTTGTGGCCGCCCAAAGGCGTCCCTGGCTTCCCACGGCGATGTGCCGCACCCCTGGCAGGCCGCGGACATAGACGAAGTCCTTGGCGCTTGAAGCCCAGATCCCCTGAGGTGTTGCGGCGAACACTTGGTCGCCCCGAGCGGCGAGCGCCGTGACAGGTTCATCCGCCATCGCGAAGCGGGCGGGCGTGATTCCCTTGGCATCAAGCTGAATCAATCCGTGGTTCGTTCCGGCGAAAATGCCATTGGCAACGGCGACCGTACTTAGAATCACGAGATCCTTTCGCAACGGCCACGCTTCGAACCGCGCGGTTCCAGTTAGCAACCGCCATGGCTCCACGCCCACACGGCCGGCGTCGGCGCCCGGCGCGCCCAACGAGGTCCAATCTCCGCCAATCGCCAGCACGCCTTCGCTGGCCAGTGGTTCGAGAAATGTGATCCATCGACCTGTGGTCAGGGGCGGTTGTGCAACGACCGTAAACGACAGTCCGTCGTAACGGATGACTTGCTGAAAGCCACCGAAGTAAAGCGCACCGTCAGCGCGTCCAAGCGCGAGCGCAGACACGCCGTGAGGTGGACGGATTACATCGATCTCGAAACTCCGACCATTTTGCGGCGGCTCCGCCTGCGCGGCCGAGGCGATAAGCAAGCAACTCGATGCCAACAACAAACGCGTGGCGCGCATCCGACTTGCGAAGGTACACGAGCACGGGTGCGGTGGCAAAGACCTTGAATAGGTGTTCGGGTGCCTGTCTTGCACGTTGGGCCGCCTCCAGCGCCGATCCAAAAGGGCGAGGCGGCCAATCAGTGAGGTAGGCCCGGCGAAACAGCACGAGTATGAAAGCGAGCGAACGCCATCGCGAGCAGCAGCGGAACAAAACAGAAGGCGACTCCGGCTCCGGGACGAATGCCGTGGGTTCCCAACCAGGCAACACCGCCGCCCACAAGCGAGCCCACGAAGAACCCCAACCCACCCAACGCGTGCAAGAGGCCCATACAACGGGCGCGACGCTCTTCGTCGGGCTGTGCAGTGGCCTGCAAAATGGCACCTGTGAAGACCAAACCCGCAGCCCCCCCCGTGAAAACGGCCACGGCAAACATTGCGGCGTCTGAGGCCGTCAATACAGCCCCCAAGCCAACCAAGGCCAAAGCCAAGGCGGCGGCACCGATCTGGCAGGCGTTTCGCGGCGACGTGCGCGACGCCAACAAGTAAGCCAACGGCGCAGTGATGACGGAGCTCAGCATGATGATCCCCAACGTCGCGCCACTGAGAGCTGCGCTGCCCAATGCAAAGGGCAAGACCACTGAGAGTAGCCCTAGCGAGAAACGTTCAGCGGCCACCATTACGCCTGGCAAGGCTGAAGCTGAAGCCACGCCCTGCTTGAGATGGGTCCGCACGAGCTCACTGCCTTGCGAAATCGGTTTGGTGAGAACAAATCCAGCAACCACACACAACAGTGCAGCGCCCACGAAACCCAAGCGTACGCCTTGATGAGCGAGACCACCCCCGATACCCATCCCCATCCCGACCCCTATAACCAGAATCACGCCAAGCCACGTGGATGCGCGTTGGTGCAGTTTCGGTGATGCGGAGAACCGCTGTGACATGGTGAAAGTCACCAGGACGATGTGTGACATGCCTTCGACGAAACGCAGGAGCAGCATGAGCTCATATCGAGCGAAGAACATGCCAAGATTGAGCGCCGCACTCACGCCCAACAACAAGGCCACGCGCCGTTGAAGTCGCAACAGGTTCGCACTCGAAAGGCGCCCCAATAGACTGGCTGCAACGAGTGTTCCTGCGACGTGTGAAGCAACGAACAGGCCGCCCGCCAGCCCCGAGCCCGTCAGCGCCTTCAAAGCGGGGATCGTGACGCCCGCCGAAGCAGCCAACAAGAGCAATCCAGCTGAAACACGGGCGAACCCTTTACGCCTCGTCGCGCCCACCAGCGCACCCTCCACATTCGCCATCCCTGTAACATCGGAGGGTCTTCTAAAGTCGTTTAGGCTAAAACTCGTTCCAGCCTCCGTCGTTGCCGTTCGTTTTTGAAGGACTACCATTGGTGGCGGGGCGCGTGGCAACCGATGTTTCGCGAGGCCTCGAAGCCGTGGCGGGCGACATGGTCTGCGTGCCTACAACCCTAGGGCGGCCGTTGCTGGAAACAACAGCCGCGGTGCCGCGTCTGGCGGGTGCTGCCGCAGTCACGCTAGCTTCTTGCGGCTCATCACCCACTTTGAAGAACGAGACCAAGTTGGACATTTCTCGCGCCTGGTCACTTAGCGATTCAGCGGCGGCAGCGGCCTCCTCGACCATGGCGGCGTTCTGCTGTGTGCCTTTGTCCATCGAAGTCACGGCGGAGTTGATCTGATCAATGCCTGAGGCCTGTTCTTCACTTGCCGCGTTGATCTCACCAATGATGTCGCTCACCTTATTGACTGACCCAACAATTTCCTGCAGGGTTTCGCCTGATCGGTTGACCAGCTTCGCGCCCTGTTCAACCTTTTCCTGGCTATCTTGGATGAGAGACTTTATCTCTTTTGCGGCACCGGCGCTGCGCTGGGCAAGGTTGCGAACCTCGGCAGCAACAACGGCAAAGCCGCGCCCCTGATCCCCAGCGCGCGCGGCTTCGACAGCCGCGTTCAGCGCGAGCATATTGGTTTGAAAAGCAATCTGCTCAATAACGCCAATGATGTCGGCGACCCTTTTGGACGCTTCAGTAATTGCGCTCATCGCGCTAACAGCAGAGTTGACAACTTGCCCACCCTTTTCGGCGGAATCGCGCGCGCCTGACGCCAGTTGGTTGGCTTGCATTGCATTGCCCGCGTTCTGTTTTACGGTTGCGGTCATTTCTTCAAGGCTTGCGGCTGTCTCTTCAAGCGCAGAAGATTGCTCTTGGGTGCGCTTGTTAAGATTCGCGTTACCTTCCGAGATGTCCATTGCAGCAGAGTTGATCGTCTGCGCCGATTGGGTGATGCGCAAAACGGTGTTCTTCAGGGTGTTCATCGAGGCGTTGAGTTGATCACGAAGCGTGGCGAACTCACCGCTGAAGTCGCCCGCCATGCTTGCGGTAAGGTCCCCTTGAGCCAAAGCTTCGATGACGCGAATCGCTTCGCGAACCGGGACAACAACGGCGTTCATTACTGAGTTAACGCCCAGGCCCACCTTCTTGACGAACCCTTCATAGCGATCCGCATCCATGCGATCGTCCAGCCGTCCCGCAGTGGCAGAAGTGATCAAGCTTTCGATCTGTCGTTCTGCGTCTCGCTGTTCGGTTACGTCGGACCACTCCATGGTGTTGCCAACGTACTTGCCGGCCGCGTCTTTGATGGCGCTGACCTTGATCTGAAATGTCAAGGTCCCGAGCTTGATGTCAGCCGAATGTGGCAACACGGATGGATCACTCAACATCCGGCGTTGATGCTCTGGGTGTTTATGAAATATGTCAATGTTGGACCCGAGGATGGTCGCGGCCGAGAATTTCGGGAAGACTTTCCGAATTTCGCTTTCACGTCGCGCCAGCAGCTGCCGCGTGGCTTCGTTGACGTACGTTATAACGAAATCACGGTCGATCATCATGATCGCCGTGGTGACGCCCTCAACTGCGTTCTGAAGTCGCGCGACGTCATTCTCCTTCGCACGGATGGCGGTCACGTCATACCATTCAAGCGTATTGCCAACGTAGTGGCCCGCGTCGTCAATAATTGCGGTGACGTTGATCTGGAAGATCAGCTTTCCCACGCGAATGTCCGCTCGATGCGGGAGGTTGCGTTCGTCGGACAGCATTCGCCGCTGATGTTCAGGCCGCGCGTGAAAAATGTCGATGCACGTGCCAATCAAGCCATCTACGTTGAATGATGGATAAACAGACTTGAATTCAGCCTCGTTTTTACGAATGAGGTCTACAGTCGCCCTGTTGGCGTAATTGATCACGAGATCACGGTCGATCATCATGATGGCGGTGCTGACGCCGCCGATAGCCCGCATTCGCAACTTGTCCTGATCAGCTTGCACAGAGCCTGCCGGAACCTCGGCGCTCACCATTTCATCCCCGCCGACTTTGGTCTTCTTCATGGTATTCCCCCGCTCTGTTGCTGTCGTTCCCGTCATCACATCCGCAATGGTTTGCAAAGCCTCATCCCACGCCCTGGCTATCTTTGGCGTGAAGGCACGGCCCGCCATCTCTTTCATCACTTCGATAAGCGTCAGTCGAACGGCATCGTAGTGTTCTGGCTTGGTGCCATAGCCCTCATGCTTCTTGCCCAGTTGCTTTAGCGTTGGAATCAAGACATCGGGCGATCGCAATGATTTGATCACCAGTGCTAGGGCACCCAACAAAGCCTTTTCTTGTTTCGCCATATCAACGTGACGAAACATCGGCTTGACTTCAGGGTACTGCTCGAACAATCGTTCGTAAAAGCGCGCCACAAGCTCGCTGCCTCGAGGCGCCAATAGCCCGAAGGAACTTTCGAGAATTTCGATCTGCATGATGGTGTTGCCTTCCTAGGCAACGGTCACAGCCCGAAGCCCCCGGGGTCTTAAATCAAATCGCGACCTGGTTAATCGGAGCGGCACCCAGGTTACTTGAGTCTGCTGCGAGCGTAGGCGCGTTGCGTTGTTTATCCCGGCCGCGGACAGCCCCGCAGCCGTGTGGGAACGGCTTCGAGCCCGGGGTGGCGCGCGGTATACAAGCGCTGGTGGAACAACCCCACGCACCCCTCATTCGCTCACGCGCTGATATTGCGTTGCCCGTGGCGATCGCGTTCATAGCTTTGCTTTGGGCCTGGGTGGCTTCAGGCCCATGGCTGGCATCCGGCGTAAACTGGGATACGGCCAGTTACGTGGCACTTTATGCCAGCGGCCAGGGATCCCCCGCGCAGCTGCCGTGGAATTCGCATTTCGGTTTAGGCCCCGTTTACGCGGGTGGGGCGCGGCTGGCCCGCTTGTGGGGCGGCTCCTGGCTCGATGGCGTGCGTACGGTCAACGCAATCGCACTGGCAGGGGCGGCCTTCGTGTTGGCGCGCTTTGGTCACCATTTTGCTGGCGTGGCAGGCGGGCTGTGGTCTTTGCTTTACGTCTCTTCGTGGGGCGTTGCGCAGCTTCTGCTCACGTTAGAAGACAACGTTCTTTATCTTCCGTTTGGCGCGGCATTGCTGAGCTTGGCCTTGCGCCATGTCCACGCTTGGACCGCCCGCCGAAGTGTTGCAGCCGGCGTTCTGGGGGCGTGTGGCGTGTTGATGTCGTGGCAGGCGGGGCTTTATCTTTTTCCGGCGATCTATGTGGCGTCGGTCTGCGGCAAGCGATCCCCACGCGTGCGTGTGCGTGATGTGGCGCTGATAATTGGCGCAGCCCTTGTCACGTTGGTGGCTTTCGTTCTGGCTTTTGGCCTGTGGGCACGCGATGGCCTAAATGATTTGTTCGCGACCTTGTTTTCGCGTCCCTCGCCCAGCTTCTTTCCCACAAGCTTAGCGGAGTTTGCAAGCTTATGGCTGCAACGCAGGCGCGTGCTGGCGCAGCTGGGCGCTGGTCTCGCGGGGCAAGTGGGCCCCTACACTGCAACTTCGAATGCTTTAACTTCGGTCGGTTTGGCGGCGTTCGTGTTGATCGTCGCAGCCGCCGTTTCAGTGTGGCGACGGCACCACACACCGCGCTTGGTTTGGATGATTGCGTTTGCCGCCATTGCATTGGCCACGGCCCTTTATCTAGATCTGCCGGTGGACGCGTATAAGCGCTATGAGTTTGTGCCGCTGTTTGTGACCACGGGTGCTGCAATGGCCACCGCGCGTGTGGCAAAACACAAGACGCTCGTGGCGGCCTTCGCTGTTTTGTGCGCCGTCGTCAGCTTAAGTGTTGACGTTGTGCACGCGCGCAATTATCGCGAGCGTTTGCCCAAGCTGCAGCCTACGCATTATCACGGCTTCGCAACTGAGCCCTGGTTTGTGAACTTTCGTCGCCTCAGGGCGGAACATCCTGAGGCGTGCATGTTCACCTTGCCGCTGGATAAGGCGCTGCTGCATGGCCGCTATCAATTAGAGATTCCAGCAGCCTTGTGGTCAGAGCTGCCCGCTCATCAACTGGTGGGTGATCCCGCGTTGGTGCAGGACTGGCCCCGGCGCGTAAACGTCGTGCCCCCGGAGCGCCTGCCTGCGCGGCTGCCGTGCGAATGGCGTGCGCCAACGCTTTAGGGCTCATGCGCGGCGCCTTTAGGATCACTTCACTTCAACAGAGTCCACGAACAAGCTGCCACTCCACGCGGATTTTACGCCCTTGAAATAAATACCAAGTTCAAGGTAAGCGCCGGGGTCGGTGACCGTGGGCGCGACCAAGTTGATGGTTGTCCAAGCGCCGCGGGAAAGGTTCGCGTTGCCTGAATCTTTCCAAGGGTTATTGGCACCCAAGACGTACGTGGTGAAATAGCCGTTGGGAAGGCTCGCTGGCACCCATACGTGAAACGTGATCGTCTTGCCTGACCAAAACGGCATGCCTGCAGTCACGGCAAAGTCGGGGTTGGCAATGCCCACCGCGCGCTCAACGCCATCGGACCCCGCCGCTGTGACGTCCGCGGCGGTGATGACCACGGGGAATTCGAGCGCCTGCTTGCCTTTGAATACGGTGCTCGTGGCCACCTTGGTGGTGTCGTTTCCACGCAATGCTTTCCAGGCTTGAACGCCCTGCTCAAAATTCCACACCGCGGCGTCGCCGTTGTTTGATGGCGCCGATCCGGCGGCGCCTCCTGTGGCCACCGCGCCGCCCGTGCCCATGCTGCCTCCTGTGCTCATCGAGCCGCCGGTGCCGGGTTTGCCGCCCGTGTTGGCGGTCCCGCCAGCGCCCCCGGTGGCCGGCGCCACGCCCCCAGTGCCGGGCGCTGGTTGTCCCCCGGTGCCTGTGATTCCGCCGCTGCCCATGGCACTGCCCCCGGCCGCGCTGCCCCCAGGGGCCATCGCTCCTGCGCCTCCGGCTCCTCCATCTGCGTGCGGCCCGGTCTGAAACTCGCCGCCCAACGGCACATAAGTCTCACTCGATGGCCCTCCACAGCTCCACAGCACGAAAAGCGCTAGCCCCGCGGTCAATGGCACCGGTTTCATCGCAGCCCCCTCGTGGTCAGTGGTTCCCTCGAGTGGGTTCATCGGCAGGTCGCGCCCGCGGCTTGAGGGCGCTTCAGCCAGAAATTCGTTTGCCGGTGTGGATCGGCGCGGTGCGCGCTGACAAGTGGCCCGGCCGCACTGCAAGGTATGCGCAACTTACGAAGAAGACGCACTTATGGTTGCTTCTCGTCGTCTTGCACTGTGTTGCCTGCGCCAGCCCAGCGCCACCCCGCCGGATCGAGCTTCCCCCGCCGCCAGAACCTGAGGCACCTATGCTTTCTCCAATCGTGGGGACCACACAGCTGGTTTCTCGTGTTGACCCCGTCGTTCCTTTGAAATACAGAGTCGAAAACGTCTCACTTTTCGATCTCATCAGGATCTGCGTGAACAAGGCGGGCCTTGTGACAAGCGCAGACATCGTGAAGCCGTCCGAACACGACTTTGATCAAGCGGTCTTGCTCGCCGTATCGAAGTGGAGATTCAAACCCATGTTGAAAGACGGCCAGGTGGTCCCGTTCTGTTATGTTCAAAGAAACGTCTTAAAGGTTCAGGGACCAATTGAAGAAAAGACTTTCAAAGCCGAAGTAAAGAACGTGCGAGAGGGGTCGGCGGGTTCCAAAGCCGCCAGCGACTGTGCACCTTCTGTCATCTATCGCCAGTCAACAAGCAATCATGGGATCTTTCTTGAAGCCCTGAAGTCGACCGTTACGCAAGAGAGCGGTGCATGCTTCGTCAACTTGCTGGTGAAGCATTCGGCTCCGTCGAACAACGATGCGCGGTCAGTCTTCATGCTCGAGAAAAAGTTCCGCCTTTCCCAGGACGCAGAGGCGCTGCAAATCACGGCTAAACAAGCGGGTGTCGATGATAAACCGGACGTCGTCTACGAGACCCGTTGGCTGTCCGCGACCGAGCTGGAGTCAATCACGGTGGGGCACACCAATCTTTCCTTACGAGAAGGCAACGATCTCTCGGAGGTCCGGGTTGCGCCGCGCAGCCCCTCGGCCTTGGCTCAGCCCGGCGTCGACGCTGTCGCAGATGCGCGCGTGTGCGTCGACGTAGACGGGCATCCGGATTCCGTGACCCTCACCAAACGTAGCGATCCTGCGTTTGACTTAGCGGTCATTGATGCCCTTTGGAAATGGCGTTGGCGTCCCTTGATGCGCGAGGGGGCTGCCACCCCCTTCTGTTTCCCCCTCCGGTTTAGGTTAAAAGCCCTGCCCGCCGCTTCGCCCCCGTCGGACCCGGCACATTAGGCCGTTGGGAGCCCACGCGCGCCAAAGAGCCCGCTGACGCGATGCGAGTTTGTTTTGGGCCGCGGCGTCTACCCGCCCGGCCGCTTCCGTGTTAAACGCAGCAGCGCTATGGCTCGCATTCATCGCAAATTGCCCGGCAAGGGCACGAAAATTGGAGTGGCTTTCTCTGGTGGCCTCGACACCCGCTGCGCGGTGGCGTGGTTCGCGCGCGAAGGCTTGGAAGTTTATTCGTACACGGCCGACCTTGCGCAACCGGACGAGAAGAGCTGCGACGACATTCCGCCTGTGGCGATCGAGCACGGCGCCAAAGCCGCGCGCTTGGTTGATTGCAAGGAAGCGCTGGCGCGTGAAGGCTTCATCGCGATTCAGTGTGGCGCGTTCCACCTTTCAACAGCTGGCCGCAAATATTACAACACCACGCCGCTTGGCCGCGCGGTGACCACCACCGCCATCATCCGCGCCATGCAAGAAGACAAGGTGAACATCTTGTCCGACGGCAGCACGCACAAGGGCAACGACATCCAGCGGTTTTATCGCTACGGCTTGCTCACCAACCCCGAGCTCACGATCTACAAGCCGTGGCTTGATCCCGTGTTTGTCGAACGCTTCGGCGGTCGCAAAGAAATGAGCGAGTATTTGGTGGGCCTTAGTCTGCCGTACCGCATGGGCGTGGAAAAGGCCTACAGCACCGACGCCAACGCGTTGGGTGCCACACACGAAGCCAAAGACCTCGAGTTCTTGGACAAAGGCCTCGACATCGTGAACCCGATCATGGGTGTTCCCCACTGGCGGCCCGAAACCGAGATCAAGGCCGAGCGCGTATCGATCACCTTCGAGCAGGGTTGGCCCACGAAGCTCAACGGCAAGGCGTTCTCCGGTTACATGGATCTTCTGCTTGAGGCGAACCGCATCGGTGGCCGCCACGGTTTGGGCGTGTCGGATCAAATCGAGAACCGCGTGATCGAAGCCAAGAGCCGCGGGATCTATGAAGCGCCCGGCATGGCGTTGTTGCACATCGCTTACGAGCGTTTGCTTTCAGCCGTGCACAACGAAAACACTTTGGATCTCTACACGTCGCTCGGGCGCCGTTTGGGCCGCATTCTTTACGAAGGCAAGTGGTACGACACCGAAGCCATGATGATCAAGGAGTCACTCACGCGTTGGGTGGCAAATCCGATCACGGGCACCGTCACCTTGGAACTGCGCCGTGGCGATGACTACACCATTGTCAACACGCAGGCTGATTATATGGCGTACGATCCGCACAAGCTTTCGATGGAGAAGGTGGAGTCCGCCTTCACACCCGAAGACCGCATGGGTGCTTTGGAGCTGCAGAACCTTTCGGTGTTCGATGGGCGTAACCTGCTGATTCACCAACTGTCGTCGTTGGGCCGCTTGGAAGCGCGCGAAGAGCGCACAGTGGCGGCTCTGTTGGGCGTCGAAGACAAGAAATAAGCGCCACGCACGTCTGCGCAAGCGCCTCGCCGTCCCATATGGCTGAGGCGCTTTTTTTGTGCTTTTTCACGCAACTTTGCCGCTTCGTTCCCGAAAAGCGAAGTGAGGCTGGCCGTGAGGGCCGGCCGATTACTGTGAAGGAGAACAGAAAATGAAACTTGCAGCGCTGACGATGTGTTTGGGTTTGGCCGTGGCCGCTTGTGGCAATTTGGACGCTGAAGCGCCGCCGGAAGATGTGACGGCCTCCGGCTCCGAGGATGTGGGCATGATTGAAATGGCGTTGATGGCGGTGCCTGCTGATGTGGCGTGCGTGCGCATCACAGCCAAAGGGCCTACGCGTGAAAAGATTGCGGACGTTGACGTGGTGCCCGGGCCAAGCGTGAGCCAAGTGCTCACGGGCTTTCCGTTGGGCCAAGTCAAGATCGCCGCAGAAGCGTTTGGCAGCGCCTGCGAAAAGGTCACAAGCAAAGCGACGCCCTCATGGGTAAGCGACACAAAAGACATCTCAATTGTTGAGGGCACGAAAACGCGCGTGGAATTCAATATGACCCGCAATGGTCGCGTAGATGTTTCGTTCAATTTTCCGGACGAGCCGGCGTGCAGCGCTGTGGGCGTTGTTTGCGGCACCAACAAGGAATGCTGCAGTGGCGTTTGCAAATCAGACGTGTGCCAAGCGGCGCCTGTCTCCCCTTGATTCACGTCGCGCCAAGCGTGTGCAGCGGCTATGCTGCGCACAAACGTGAGTGACCAAATCCATCTGCGGGAGGTTCTGGCGAACGCCTTTTTCAGCAGTGAATTGTTGCTGCTGTTTGCTGTGGTTCTGGTGGGGCTCGCGTTGGGCCGCGTTTCGGTGCGCGGCTTTCGCTTGGGTGTGGCCGGTGTTTTGTTTGCTGGGCTGGGTTTAGGCGCGTGGCTCACAGAACCGCAATCGCCACTGCGCCTCGCCACGCCGTTGCGTGACGTCGGCTTGGTTTTGTTCGTCTATCTTGTGGGGCTATCAAGCGGTCCGGGCTTCTTTCGAGCCTGGAGGCAAGGTGGCCAACGCGCCAGCGCGCTGGTGTTGGCGGCGTTGTTAACAGGTGCCACGATCGCTTACTTGGGCGGTCGCTGGCTTGGCCTCGACGCTGGCTATGTTGCGGGGATGTTCACGGGCGCGCTCACGAACACGCCCGCGCTGGCGGCAGCCACCGAACGTTTGCAGGGTACGTCGCTTGGCACGCATCCGGCAATTGCTTACTCCCTTACTTACCCTTTGGGCGTTCTAGGTGGGCTGGCGTTGTTGCGCCTTTCGGCGCGGGCGAAGGCCGTGGCTCTCAAGCGGGAAATCGACGAACGATCGTCGGGCGCGGAAAGGCAGTTGCTGTCGGCAAACTTTCGCATCACGCGGGCGGCAATCGCAGGCCGTTCCATTGGCGATTTGCGCGTGCGACATGACGTGGGCGTGGTGGTGTCGCGTTGGCATCATGACGGGCAAACGAAAGTGCCGACGAAGTTCACCGTGCTAAACGAAGGCGATATCGTCACAGTCGTGGGGTCCGCTTCCGCTTTGGCCGCCGCTGAAGCATACTTTGGCGCGCGCAGCGACGAACAACTGCAGATGAACCGTGAAGATGTGGACATGCGCCGCATTCTCGTCTCGCGCCGCGATCTCGTGGGCTGTGCCTTGCGCGATCTCGATCTTGAGCGCCGCTTCAATGCGCAGGTCACGCGCTTGCGCCGCGCCGACCTCGATATGTTGCCTTCGCCTGAAGTGCGGCTTGAGATTGGTGATCGGCTGCGTGTGGTGGCGCCGTGCAGCCGCCTCAAGGATGTATCTGCGTTTTTCGGCGATTCCGAAAAGTCGCTGGCCGAGGTGGATTTCGTGTCGCTGGCGTTGGGCATCCTGGCGGGCCTGGTGCTCGCGCGCGTCCCCTTGCCTTTGCCCACCGGCAACGTGACGTTGGGGATTGCGGGCGGGCCGTTGATCGTGGCGCTCATCTTGGGCCGCGCCGGGCGCACGGGCCCCTTCGTATGGTCGATGCCCTATGAAGCCACCGTGGCCCTGCGTGAGCTTGGTTTGCTGCTGTTTTTGGCCGGCGTGGGCGTGGGAGCCGGGGCGGCGCTTGGCAACCTGCCCGGCACCGTGGGGCTTTCAATTGTGGGGCTTGGCGCGGTGATCACCTTGGTCTGTTCAGGGCTGGTGTTGACCGTCGCGCCTTTGTTCGCGCGGACGTCTATCACCCGATCGCTCGGCACGTGCAGCGGCATGCAGACGCAACCCGCGACGTTGGCCGCCGCCTACGAGATGTCCGGCCGTTCGGAGGAAACGTACGTCGCATATGCGGTGGTTTACCCTGTGGCCATGATCGGCAAGATCTTGATCGCGCAGCTGCTGCTGATGTTATCGGTTTGACCCGCGCTGCACATGCGAGGCGATGAAGGCGGCCTATCCCACCAGGGAGTAGCCGGCGTCGGTCGGCAATTTACCTTCGACGCGCAACACCTTAACATCGGGCTTGGTGAGCGTCGCAGGCACATAAGTGATCGCTTTGGGAAACTTCGCCGCCACCTTCAGTAAGGCGTCGATGTTGGGCGCTGACTTGGGCGAGCCGCCTTGGCCACGGATGCGTCTATCGATCCAGTATTTGCTTTCTTGATCAGGCGTCATACCCAGCACCGCCTTCAAGAAAATCGATCGTTCGGGCAGCGACGCCGCCATGTTGAAAGGTACGAGGACGTTGCCAGATATGTTGTCTGTTTCACCAAGGAACAAGCGTTTGAGTTCTGCCTTACTCACGCTGTCGAGTTTGCAGCCTGTCCCTACGATCACAGCCAGCGGCGCTGCAGCCCGCACGAGGGTGGGAGCGGCCGCGGTGGCGAGGCACAAACCCGAACGAATCAAAAGCACGCGTCTTGAAGTGCTCATGGTGTTGGTTCCTTAGAACGCCCACGCAAGTTGCGTTGACAAGAAGCGCATCTTGCCGGCCTGATCGATGAGCGGATCGGAGCCAGGAAACTGCACAACGATGAACTCGGCCTTGGCGACGACGCTCGGCACGATCTGCCAATTAAGGCCAATGTAATAGATCCCGGCGTTCGGGATGTATTTTTGCCCCTGGCCGAAGCTATAGCGTTCCACGAGAAAGTAAGGCATCAGATTGATGACAGGGATGCGATATCCCGCCAGCCCGTACGCCCCCCAGCGTGAAGAATTAGGTGCGAACAGCCCCGAGTCGTTTCGCGGCCGATAAGGATCTTGGAACTTGCGCTCGTTGTAGAGGAACTCAGAGCGCAGCACGAAGCCTTTGAAGTCGTACTGCAGATCGGCGCCCACCGATTGCTCATCGTAAACGGTCGTCAACATTTCTTGGCTTTTGCCGGTGGCAAAATCGACCTTCGGCGCGCCCGCCGCTGTGTATTTGCCTCTGAAGAACGTGAAACCCAACTTCACGTCTCCGATGCTGCCACCATAGGCAAGGTCGACGCGCGCCGTGACGGCCTTATTTTTGTCCAAATCCACAACGGAATCACGCGGGCCACGGCCGTTCGACACGCCGAAGTGGTAGCCGAGACGAACGGGGCCTACGTAATCTCCACCAAAGGCCAACAAGCCCGTTTGGCGCTCGGGAAACAGCTGCTCACCGATGGAGTACGGTCTGCGAATCGCTATCAGAGTTGGCGTGCCGTGATCCACGTTCCAGATGCCATAGGGTGTGAGCCATTGTCCCGCTCGCACATTGAGCCATTGATGCGCTTGATAATCGATGTGCGCGCGCTCGATCTCCATCGCACCTAGGATGGCTGGACGATAACTGTCAGCGGGGTCGTCATAAGACTGGAAGGGCGCATAGTGGAACCTGACCTCGGTCAAAGCGCGCCACTTCGTGTCGAGTTGTTTGGCTAGGTACAGGTTGAGGTTCCCCATCGCTGCAGAGCTGTAACTGGGGGCATAGGCACCACTCCACAAGCTGTCCTTCTTGTATAGCGGCGCCATCACACCAAAATCAGCGAAGCCATAAAACTGCAGCGGTGAATCGGCGGCTGTTTGCGCTGAACCTCCACTGGCGTCGCTGATGCCCAAGGCCGCAAGATCGATGCTTTCCTCGGTCGCGGGCGATGGGGCAGCCGCTTCGCTTGGCGCGTCGGCGGGAGCGGGGGCAGGCGGTGCTGCTTGTTCGGTCGCTGGCGCTGCTGGTGCTTCGGCCTGCACCGGTTGGGCATCGGGTGCCTGTGCCCAGGCTGGCGCGCTTAGTGTGCAAAGAAGAACGTTGGCGAGCAACTTTGAAGTTTTCATATCGGGCAGCTCCCTGTGGGGACACACAGCGTGGTCAAGCCGAAGGCGGACAGATCGCAACACGAGTTCCCCGTCGCGCAATCGTTTTTGCTGGGCGTGCAGCCACTGGGCAGGCACATCTTGGATTGGGTCGCCTCGCAAAAGTCGGCGTCTTGGCCCGCGCAATCCGCCGCGGCCGCACACGTTTTGCCGACGCCCGTGGGAGCACGCATGCAGTAAGGGTTTGCATCCCACACGGCGCAGGTTTCACCCGTTGCACAACCTGCCTCTTTGGTGCATCCGGCGGCGGCGCAATAAGCGCCACCTTTGGCGGCCACACAGCGCGGTTTCGCTGCGTCGCACGCGGTTCCACAAGGGCTACCGGCCTCGCACAACTTTGTGGCTGGATTACGGGCAAATCCTTCCGCACATTCGCAAGCGGTGCTCTTGGCAACCTCATTGGCGCCGCACTTGATGCAACCGGTGTCGGTCTTAACGGACCCCGCTTCACACGCGCAGCCCATATGCGAGTCATAGACTTGGTTGGGGCCGCAGCGTTCCGAATCATCGATGAGACAAGAGCTCAACAGGGCCGCGACCAACGCCCCTAAGATCCCTGTGCCCATCGCCAACATGCGCGTCTCTTTCATGCGTGGTTTTGCATCGGGCGGCGCGCAATCAGACTTGAGTCGTTTGCCATACGGAGGGTTGGCTTAAGCGAGCGGTGCGGCACGCCGATGCCATCAAGGGCGGAGCAGCGGTGCCTGAGGATCCATTGCGGGAGTGATAATGGTAAAGAGTGACGTCAAAGCGGGGCTAAAGGTGGAAAGCCTTCGGCGCCTGATCATCGTTGTGCTCACCGCGTCGGTTCTGGTGTTTGCAGCGGGTACATTCCTGATGCTGCAAAGGATCTTCGACAATTTCGGCCCAGGGGTGCGCAGCGATCTGCAGTGGAAGGCGCAGAGAGGCGCCGCAGAGATCGCACGCACCGCGGAGCTTGGCCTCGCGATCGACGATAAGGCGATGGTCGAGGATGCCATCGCCGACTTCAAGAAGAGCGACGACATTCTTGCCATCGTTGCGGTTAACGCCAAGGGCGAGCCCGTCCTGACCTTCGGGACAAGT
Organism: Deltaproteobacteria bacterium; assembly: GCA_033763315.1. GTDB lineage: Bacteria > Myxococcota_A > Polyangia > Fen-1088 > Fen-1088 > JAGTJU01. The sequence continues at coordinate 91,157 of JANRKS010000028.1, read as the reverse complement.
CCACTGGCCAACGAGAAGTTGTTCGGGACCAAACCCGACACCATCGTGACCAACGATTCCTACATTTCGTCTTGGTCCAAATCGTTCGTTGAAACCAACCAAGTGGGCAGCGTTGGCGTTGTGGTCAGCACCCGCCGGTTGGTGGAAAGCCGCTCGCTGCTTCAGAAGGTCAAAGCTGCCACCGCGGTGGCCGGCCTCCTTGCTTTGTTTGGCGGGATCGGGTTCGTTGTGTTCTTCACGCGGGCCATCTTGGCGCGTGACAAACAGTTGGCTGGTTATGCGGCCGGCCTCGAGCGCATGGTTGCCGAGCGCACCTCGCAGCTGGACAAAGCGAATCAAGGTATGCGCGTGGTTCTGAACAACGTGGCGCAGGGTTTGGCCATGATAGATCTGCAAGGGGTTATGGCTCCTGAGCGGTCCGCCATGATGGACAAATGGTTTGGCAACGCGCAAGACCAGGCTACGTTCCAAAGCCTTGTGCAGCCGATCGACGCGCGTGTGGCGAGTGCCTTTGGCATGGGCCTGGAGCAGGTGCGGGATGGTTTTTTGCCTGCTGAACTGGCTTTGGACCAGATGCCGAAACACATCACGGCCAACGCGCGCGAGCTGCAGATCTCCTATATCCCTCTTGGTTCTGGCGAAATTCCCTCGGGCCTTTTGCTGGTGGTCAGCGACATCACCGAACAACTGGCTCACGAGCGCGCGGAAAAGGAGCAACGGGAGATGATGCGCATTTTCCAGCGCATCGCTCAGGATCGAACGGGCGTGCTTGAATTTCTAAACGAAGCGCAGACGCTTGCGCAGCAGATCTATGAAGGCCCCAAGGACTTGGCAACCGAGAAGCGGTTGGTTCACACCCTCAAAGGGATCTGTGCGCTGTTTGGCATTGATTCATTGGCCACGCTTTGCCACGGGTTGGAGACAGCCATTGATGAAGAGTCGCGTTCTTTGAGCGACATCGATCGGCAAAGCATTCGGCGCGAATGGGACAGATCGGCCAACGCCATTGCTGACCTTCTGGGTAACAAAGCCATTAAGGCGGTTGAGATTTCTGTGGAAGATCATCGTTTGCTTATCGAACGTTTGCGCCAGCGCGCACCGGTCGAGGCCTTGGAACGGTGGATCTCATCTTGGACGATGGATCCCGTAGCCGCGCGCCTTCACCGGTTTGGTGAACAGGCGCAAAAACTTTCAGTCCGCCTTGGCAAGGCTCCCCTTGAGGTCAAGATCGACGACGGCGGCGTGCGCTTAGATCCAGCCACCTGGGCGCCATTTTGGAATGCTTTTTCACATTTGATAAGAAACGCTGTGGATCACGGTGTTGAAACGTTGGAGCAGCGCCGCGCGGTCGGAAAGCCGGATGCGGCCACGCTGCGATTGGAAGTTCAGGCGCTACCAGATTCATTTGAACTTCGGGTTGAAGAGGATGGCCGCGGCGTTGACTGGGAAAAGGTGGCTCGCAAAGCCGCAGCCGCGGGTCTGCCCAGCAGCACCCCACAGGATCTGGAAAACGCCTTGTTTCACGATGGCGTATCCACGGCCGACGAGGTCACCGTGACTTCAGGGCGCGGGGTTGGCTTGGCTGCGGTCAAGGCGGCCACCCAACTCTTGGGCGGCAAGGTAAAAGTGGTAACGGCGCAAGGCCGAGGCACAGCGTTTGTATTTACGTTCCCCAACACGGGCTCGGTGTTTGGAACGCTCGAACAAGCCGTCGCGTGACACGAAGGCCCTAATGTTACAACTTCGTCTCGTCGATGCGTTTCTCGTGAGCGTGACCAAAACCTGCCCCAAAGTCGTTCTGGCCTTTGCCTTGTTTGCAGGCGTGTGTTCTGGGGCGCATGCCGAGCTTTTCGAACCACTTGTGGCTCCCAAAGGGTTGGACACAGAGAAGGTGGCCCTCGGCCGCCGCTTATTCTTCGAAACAAAGCTGTCGAAGGACGAAACCTTGTCGTGCGCCTCTTGTCACGACCTGGCCACAGGTGGCCACGATCCGCGACCCTTTTCTGTGGGTGTGGGAGGTCGGGTCGGTGAGCTAAATTCGCCCACGGTCTTCAACGCGGCCAACAACTTCAAACAATTCTGGGATGGCCGCGCCGCTGATCTCGTTGAACAGGTTGACGGTCCTGTCACGAACCCAGCTGAGATGGCGGCCGAGTGGCCTGTGGTGATCGAGCGCCTTTCGCGCGACGCCACTTACGCCACCGCGTTTCAAAAGAAATACAAAGACGGCGTGACTCCTTCAAACGTACGGGACGCGATTGCCACTTTTGAGAAATCGTTAATCACCCTCGATTCAAAGTTCGACCGATATTTGCTTGGAAACAAAAAGGCGCTGAACGCTCAAGAGCTGCGCGGGTTCGAGGCCTTTCAAAAACGGTCCTGTGACAAATGCCACAATGGCTCCAACTTGGGGGGCGTCTCCTTCGAGCGGTTTGGCGTGGTTGGCAAACCTTCGTTCTTAAAAGGGGCCGGCAGCACGCAACGCCGGGACATGGGGCGCTTCAACGTCACAAAGAGCAAAGCTGATTTGCACCGGTTCAAAGTGCCAACGTTGCGCAACGTTGAGTTGACGGGGCCCTACTTTCATAACGCTTCAGCGGCCACCTTGGCCGAGGCGGTCAAAGTGATGGCCGAGGTTCAGCTGGGCATCATCCTTGAGCCCAACGAGGTGGATGACATAGTGGCGTTCCTTAGAACGCTTACTGGTAAACCACCGGCCTCGATTGCAAGTTTGGCAAACCCACAAAAACGAAAGCTCTGAGCCCTATATGCGCGTCGAGGGCGCGACCTCGAGGGCTGGTCACGTCGGCGGGCGTGAACACCAAAACGGCTTAAACATTGAGCAGGGCCGCGATGGGTTGTGTTTCAACCGTGCCGCCGCCACCGAAGCTGGTCAAGGGAACACCCACGGCGTGCGCCACGGTCAAACACACTTTGCCGCACCAGCCGCCCAAGCGGAGCGCGACGTCTCCTTTGAGGTTGCCGCCGGCTTTGCCCAGAATCAGCGTGGGCATCTCCGAGCTTTGGTGCGTCCAGCCTTGCCCCACCTCGTTCACAGTCAAGATGGCGCAAGCGTCGAGCAGATTACCTGCGCCATCGGGTGTTTGCTCGAACTCAGTGGCAAGGACCTTCAGCCACTCCATGTGCTTGACGACCACTTTTTGGATCTTTTCTTGCCCGGCGGCCGAGCCGTCATGGGAGGTGCCATGCCAATTGGCAATGCCGAGATCCGACCAACTCGCACGTGAAGCGGCTTGTGTGGTTTGGAACGTGCCGACGCGGGTGATGTCACACGCGAACGCCAGTGCCATCAGCTTTGCCATCGGCTGCACGATCTTATCAGCGCCCGCAAAGCTGTTTGGCGGCGCTGAGGCTGCCACGGCTCCAGGCGTTTTGCAGGATGGAGGTTGCGTGCCACCATCGCTGCTTACTGGTTTGCTTAAGCGTTGTTCAAGCTCGCGGACTGCCGTGAGGTGTTGATCTAGCCGCCGCTTATCGGACGCGGGCAGTTCAGCCCGCAGACGTTGGGCGTCTTCAGCCACGAAGTCGAGCACGCTCTTCTTCATGCCACGGATCTTCTCTGCGGTCTGCGCGGCCTGCGGGTCAGGCTGCGTCGTATTTGTGCCGGCGCCAAACAACCTATCGAACACGGCCTTGGGATCAAACAGAGGAGGATTAGGGCTCTTCGGGCCGTTGTGCGACCAGTATAGGTGCCCCACGGTGCGATCGTCTTGGTTGTCGATGAGGCCCACCTCTAAAGACTTCAGCGGCGTGAATGCTTTGGTCTTCGCGCCAATCTGTTGATCCAATGTGGGAAGGGAAGGGCCCGTACTACGGCTGGCGCGCGCACCTGACAAATAGACGATGTTGCCCGTGCCGTGTGAGCCTGCCCCTTCCACGTTCACCGCGGTCACCACGCTCATGTGCGACTTCCACTTGGCCAGGGGGGCAAGAGCGGGAGGCAGTGACCAGGCGCTGCCTTGCCCATAAGCTGTGGGGTTCCAGTGTTGTGTCACCACGCCACAGCCGAAGCCAAACGTGAGGTAGCGAAGCGGCTTGTCACCGTTGGCCCATGCCACGCCGTGGCTATCAAGCATCGGTGACAACCGCGGGAGCGCCACGTGAAGCACGCTAGCGCCCAGGCTGCCGCCCAAAAAACGTCGTCGAGAAAGCGGATTGAACTTCATGTCGATTTTCTCCTCGAACCTTCAAAGGGCGGGCATGGTGCCGTGGGTGAAAAGCCGGCTGCGCGTGAGCTTCGATAAAAGCCGTGGCACATTGGCCTGGTCGTCAACGAACTCGTTGGCAAGTGTAGCGAGCGCCTCCTCTTCGTCGGCTGTCTCAACATGTGCGGTAGCATGGCGATAAAGGTTGGTGACGAAGCAGGGATAGAACGCCGGGTGCCCGATGATGGCTTTGACGAAGCCCTCAGGGTTGTCAAAAGCGGCACCGTCAAGATCACCTTTGGCGTCGATCGCCAAGCCGTCTTCGCTGCTGCGGTGAAAGCCGGCGGCATCGTAGTTTTCAAGCGCCAGCCCGGGTGGATCGATGGGATCGTGACAGCTGGCGCAGAAAGGATCTTCGCGATGAACGGCCAACCGCTCTCGTTTTGTCTGCTTCTTGCCTGGCTCCAGCGGCGGAAGCTGTGCCATTAGATTGGCGGGGGGATCTGGTATCTGCTGACACAACAGATTCTCCCGCACGGTGCGGCCACGCAGCATAGGCTGCGTATCGATGGGCGTTGAGTTTGCGATCAAGAAAGCCGTATGCGTGAAGAAACCGTGCCGTTTGGCCGAGGCAGGCAAAGTGGTTTTGGCGTAAGCGGGTCCGGGCAAAGCGGGCAGCCCGTAAATCGGAGCAACGTCTCTGTTCACGAATGTTTCGTTCGAGAGCAACGCTTGACCCAACGGTTTGCCGCCGTCGATGATGTGAGTTTCGATGAACCGCAACGCTTCTTCCAGCGCTGAAGCGCCGACTGTGGCCGCGAGCATCGGGTATGCCTCCACGTCGAAGCTGCGGTTGGCTGCTTTGTGAATGCCCCACGCGGAAGCAAAAAATTCCCGGAAGCCTTGCTTGGCGCGCGGACTTTGCAGCAAGCGCGTGGTTTGTGTTTCGATGCCACTGTCGGAATCAAGCTCGCCCTTGTCCGCAGCCGCTAACAGTTCCGCATCCGGTGTTGTGTTCCACAGCAGGAACGACAAGCGGCTCGCAACGCTGTAGCCATCGAGTGCCACACTTTCCCCAGGCTTCGCGTCGCCGCGCACTTTCTCTTGTATGTAGAAAAAGCGGGGGGATTGCATCATCGCGGCAAGCGCGTACTGCACGCCAATCCAAGGATCACCGAAACTTGTCTTTGCTTGTTCTGCCAATGCCAGCAACCCAGCAAGAGTTTCATTCGGCAGCGGCTGCCGGAACATAGCGACGCCCAGTTTCTTCAATGAGGCCGAGACGCACGCGCCGAAGTCCGTCTTTGGATCGCATGCGAACCAAAGCTTGCGGCGGTTTGGATCGAGCGCAATCTTTTCAGCCAACTCATGCGACAGCGTTTGCAGCTTCTCAACGCCTCCCGATGATGTGTTCGTGAGTGCGGCGCCGATGCTAAGGAAGTTGTGCTCGCGAATGTCCGGATCTGGGGCGCCGGCGGCGAGACCGGTGCCAAACAGATCCGCCAAACTGTTGTTGAGCTGCGCAGCGGTCAAACGCCGCCACGTGGTGCCTGCAAATTTCTGCGCGCCGTTTGCACCACCTCCGCCAGATTGATCGCCCTGGTCATCGCCGCCGTTGCCGCCGTTGCCCGGGCTGCCGGCCTCGTTGCCGTCGCCACCCTGGCCACCGCCTTCGTTGGATGAAACGCCCGTGCATGCCACCGCTCCATGGCAGCAAAGCCAAAACCCCAGCGCTCGTAGCGAGCCTTTGCTGAAAACAGAACCACTCATACCTGTTCTCCCGTGCGTGGTTGCGTCACGGAGCTGCGCCCTCATGACGACCTGACTCTTACGAGTGCGGTGTTCCCAAAACTGTCACAGCTAATCGATTAGGTCAACGTTTTTCGTGCGAATGTCAGCGCCGCCACCAGATAGGACCTGACAGCGGACATCTGCCAGACCCACGCATTGAGCGGCAGCTGGGCGTCCACCTGTGTGGCAAGCACTTCGTCCGTCTCAAGCATTCTAAGGCTTTGCAGAGGGTCCGTTCCGGTAAAGCAGCGCCCGTTGGCTGTGAGCATGGCCATGGCCTGGGCCGCTGTTTCAGAGCTCACCACCGGGCGTAAATCGAGGTCGTCGTTGGACGCAACGTCTGAAACCAAAATTGCCCTGCCATGTCTGTTCAACAGACGTGACAGCAAGCGCAGGTGGCCCAGCTGCAGGCAAACCGCCAAAGCGCGCAGGTCCGCGTGCTGCGCGCCAAGCGCGATGCGTGCGCCGTGCATAAGCTGCGATAGCAGGCAGGTGGAGACGACGACGTCGTACGTTTCACCAATGTCGCTTGCCACGGCCTCAATCGCGTCCGTGGCCACAAGAGTCAATTCTTCCGGAGAGATCCGTCGGGCTTGCCATGCGGCGTAGCGTGATGCGGTGCCCGTAAGGTCCACGGGCGCATGGGCGACCACCGGTGTGGCGGATTTCGGCAGCGCGTCCAAGAGGTAAGACGTGGCCTCTTCGTCAATGTCGAAAACGTGCACTTCCTCGAAGGCAGCTAACAATACGTTCCAGTCTAAATCATTGCCATTTCCGGCCCCCAGCACCGCCAGCCGCCCGCCAGGAGTCTGCACGAGGAGGCTGGTAAGACGGCGACGGTGTGCGCTGAACGTGTTGTTTGCGTTGCGCGTGGCCTCATTGTTTCGCCGGTGAATGGCAAACAGCGCCTCGTCCATCTCGTCAAGGTAGACCGCTGCGCGCGGACGTGCAAATCGCTCTTGGATATGGCAAAAATACCTTGCCTAAGCGTTTAGCTGGCGGCATAGTCTCACGTCGATGGGGCTCAGGCGCTGCTCGCTCGCTCCAACGTTCGCCGCGTGGACGACCTATCGCGTGGCTTGAAGAAAGGTTCCCATGAAGTTCTTGGAATGTGGGCTTGTTCAACCATTTCGACTTGTTGTCTTGGGTGTTGCGTTGGCGACAGCCTTTGCAGGATGCACGGGCGGCATCAACAAAGGTCGCAGCTCGGATGAGGAGGACCCGTCAAACGACGATCAGCCGCCCCCCGATGATGACAGCCAACCACCGCCGTTCGTGGGCGAAAAGCCCGTCGAGTGCATGCAGGACGATCAGGATGTTCCTGTGGTTCCCTTGCGTCGGCTTAGCGCCGACGAGATCATGAGATCTGTCGAAGTGGCTCTTGAGCTGGACGAACTTGGCGAAACTTTGCCGGTGGGTGTGCGGGCGCCTGAAGGGTTCCGCAACGACGTTCAGGTGCTGCTTACGTCGCAGCAGTTCGTGCAGAGCATTGACGTATGGGCCGAAAAAGTGGCCACAAAAGTACGCTCTTCAACAAAGGCGCTGGCTGGGTGCGATGCATTCGGCGATCCGTGCGAAAAACGATTCACGCAGGAGTTGGGGCGACGATTGCTGCGGCATCCCCTGGATGAAGGCCAAGTGTCGCGGTTTCAGAGCCTCTTTAAGGTGGCCAAGGACCAAGGCGATGATTTCGGCATGGGCGCGACGTTGGTTCTTCGCGCCCTGATTGCCTCCCCGCAGTTTCTTTACCGGCTAGAACCTGCGCCAGAAAATGGTCCCGCTCGAAAATTAGATGGTTATGAACTAGCCACGCGTCTTGCGTTCTTGGCATGGGGCTCGGGCCCAGATGCAGAGCTCCTGGATGCGGCCCAGAAGGGCGACCTCGATCGCGCTGCTGGATTGACCTCGCAGTTTGAGCGATTGATGAAGCATCCACGCGCGAAGAAGGGCCTCCGCACGTTTGTATCCGAGTGGTTGGGCTTGGACTTAATTGCAGACACCACACGCGACGAGAGCGATGTGCCGCTTGGCGCTGAGCTTCGCAACGACATGGTGCAAGAGTCGTTGCAGTTGTTCGAGCACTTTCTCGACGACAGAGATACGCCTGCGTGGGAGCTGGCAACGGCGCCCTTCACCTTTACGTCACGTCGCTTAGCCCAGCACTCGGGCGTAGGTGCTGCGAATGCCAGCGACACGTTCGGGCGGGTTGAACTGCCAGACAACCAACCACGACTGGGTTTCCTCACACATGCTGGATTCCTCATGGCCCATGCTGGTGCCGACATTCCCAAAGTTGTTGAACGCGGACTCACCATCTTCAAGACAATTTTGTGCCAAAGCCCCGCGGCTCCGGGGCCAAACGTGAACACGGCATTGAACCAACGGCCTTTAGGGCCGGGGGTCACCGAGCGCATGAATGCTGACGCGCGAGCCGAGAACGGCACCTGCCGAGCCTGCCATAGCGGCTTCGATCCGCTGGCGTTTCCCTTTGAACGTTTTGACGGCACGGGTCGTTGGGTTGAACGTGACGGCAACGATAACGTTTTGCGAACCGATGGCACGATGTTGTGGATGGGCTCGCCCGACGTTGAAGAAGATCGGCCCTACGAGGGTCATCGCGACTTCCTAAGGCTGCTGAGCGAAGACGTGCGCTTCCGAAGTTGTCTTTCGCAAAAGGTGACCCAGTACGCTTGGGGCCGGGGGCTTGAGACTCAAGGCAAAGACGCATGCCCCGTTTACAACATTCGTGCAAGGGCCGCGAAGAATGGAAACAGCTTGTACGCGCTGTTCGCCGCGGTGGTGGAAGACCCGCAATTTCGCATGGTGCGAGCTGCGCAGTGACTTTATCAAACGCAGGGAGCCTCAGATGAAACTCGATCTTAAGTATCGCCACGTTCTTCCGCGTCGCACGTTCTTGCGAAGCGCCGCCGGCGCATTGATCGGCATGCCAATGCTGGATGAAATGCGCCGCAACAGTGCCTTCGGCGCCCCCGAGCCTGTGCCAGCACGCTTCGTCACGGTGTTCTTCGCCCACGGCGTGACCGGCCGTTGGTTTCAAACGCACTATGGAGCCGGCCCTCGCTTGGCGCCCGACCCTTTGCTGCCGCTCGACGGTTTGCGGTCGAAGCTCGGCATCTACAGCGGCCTTCATCAAACTGAAAGCGGCACGCACGCGCAGTCTGGCGTGCAGTGCTTCACGGGTATCGCCGGACGGGGCTCAACTTCGAGCATTCGCGCCCAGGGCGCATCCATTGATCAGGTGGTTCTTAAGAACGGCTACGCTGGTGGCCGTTCTCCTTCGCCAATCCAAACCTTGGCGGCGGCCACATACTTTAACACTCGGAACTATTCGAACGAGCGGCACACGTGGCGTGAGGACGGGCAGGTGGCCGCCGAGCCCTATTCTGAAGTAGATGTTTTGTTCAAGGCGGTCATGGGTCTCGCGCCAGCCCCTAAACCACCTATGGGCAGCGCACCTGTTGACAACAAGAAGCAGATCTACGCCAAGAGTGTGCTCGACACCGCGATGGAAGAGTACAAACATTGGACATCCGATGCCGCAGGGTTGAGTTCTTCCAGCCGAGCCCGCCTTCGTGACCACCTTGAAGAGGTCCGCAGCCTCGAGCTGCGCATTGGCCAGCTTCAAGCTGATGGCGGAGGAACCTCTGCAGCATGCACGCTGAGTGCGCCTCAGGTTACAACAAGTCGTCGTGCCCTTGAAAAGGAGGGAGCCGGAAGCAACGATCGTGTAGTGGATGCTGTGATGTGGGAGAAGGTTTGGCAAGCGATGGCCGACACGTATGCGATGGCCCTATCCTGCGACATCGCACGCTTTGGCAACATCACGTTCCAAGGTGCCGGTGATCACGTGCGGTTCAAGACGGCTTGGAAGTACAAAGATCAGACCATCAACTTCGCAGACAACGGCGAATCCAATCACCTGAGCTACTACCACAATGTCGCGAATGACGAAAACAGCAGCGCCAACATCGGCGCGCGCATGCACTCGCTCTACATGCTTGCCCAGGTCGAATATTTTCTGTCGCGGCTGGACCGAATCCAGGCAGAAAACGGCAAAACGTACCTTGAAGCCAATCCGGTGATGGTGTCGTCAGAGTTGGGAGATGGGGGCGGCGGGCATTCCACGCGTAACGTGTTGCACGTGATTTCGGGCGCCAACGGGCGCTTTAAGACGGGGCAACCCTTCATGTTCGACACCCATGCCTCCAACTTCTACAACGCCGTGCTGCAGGGACTGGGCGTGAACCAGTTCATGGGCTTCTCCAAAGACGCTGCCCAGCGGGATAAAGTTCTGGGCCAGATCAAAGCGTAGGCCCAATTGGCGAAGGCGTGTGGCAAGGACATTGCCATGCGCCTTCGCGCCAGCCAGCACAATGCCGACGACCTTCGCTTTCAGTGGGTGGCCGGCATCTCTGTGACCTTTGCGGTTTTGGTTCGGCGCAACTCGATCACCAAATCGTCGCGAAAAGTTGGTATCGGCAACACGTCCACGGTGCCAATGCCTTTGGCCTCAAGGTCGGTTTCATCTACCACACGGCCACTCGCCGGATCCCGAAACGTCACGTGGTAGCGTCCATCACGCAAACGATACTGAAGCTGGGCTCCCTGCACCTGCGCATTTGTCGCTAAGGTGGCCACATAAGTCATTACGTATTCACGCTCAACGTTGGCCTGCGCCGCGTGGATCAAACGGTCGTCTGAGATCTGCACCGCCACGTGTTCCGGGTGCAGCCGCCAAAACGGTAGCGACCGAAAGAACGTGGCCAGGGGCAACATGAAGTCTTCGCCAGGCGCCTTGTAGGTGGCATCGTTGATGCCTTCACACCCATCCCAACTGTGCCACGTCCAAAAGCCTCCTGCCGTGCTCCACAGCCACGCTTGTTTGCGCCTGTGCACACCATCATCGTTGCGATGACGAGTCTCTCGTCCGGTTTCGTTGTTGAAGGAAGGCTTGCCGAATGTGCGTGCGTTGCGTGCCACCGCCAGGTACCAACGCCCCAGCGGATGACTATTGGTGGAGCCTGTACACGTGTGGGTGATGGCCATGCCCATCCATGGTTTTTCCGGCCACGTGGGGACGTCACGCGTGCCATTCGAGGTGATGATCGGCCGTCTATGTTGATCGTGCTGCTGAAAGAACGCCGCTACTTCGTCTTGAAAACGCTCATTTGCCACGTATTCATTTTGGATCTCCCAGGTAAGGATGTTGCTGTAGCGACCCAGCCTTTCCAACACACGTTGCCAATACAGGCGCTGTTCGGGCACGGCGTCTTCGTTCAGATGCAATGAAGCATAGAGTACCAGATCGATGCCGATGCCGGCTCGCCCCGCCAACTCGATCCGGTCTTGCACCCGCGTCCAGTATGCTTCGTTGAAGGTCGCGAAGTGCGGCTGCTTGCGGGTTCCTGACCACGGCCACGCATCGATGCTCAACTCCTCAAAATACAGATTGCCCTCAAGCGCCACGCGAATCACGTTTGCGCCCAGGGCACGCGCGTGCTGCAACACTTGCTGGGGATCTTTGGCGTTGAAGTAATGCCATGCGGTTTTGGCCAATATGAACAGGTGCTGCCCCTCCTGGTTGCGCAGGTGATAGGGCGATTCAGGATCTGGGCGAAACACGGATGTAAAAGGCGCACCAAAACGCACCAAATCGTCCCTTGCCGCGGACGTAGGGATCGCGTTGGGGGATGGCGCACAACCGGCAAAGAGGGGAAGCGCCACCACGGCGACAAGGCCGACAACGTTGGCAGGGGTGGATTTCATGGGCATCGATCACAGACGCTTAGCAATAGGCTTGCCGGTGCGCGCAGATTCATATGCAGCCTCGGTCCACGCCAATACGGCAGCACCTTCGGTGGCCGTAATGGGGGGTGGTGGCTGTGGGGTGGCACGCAGCGACGCCACGAAGGCCTGCTGGTAAGCAATGAAGCTTTCGATGTAATCGGCCGTGGGATCTCTTCGCTCGTCGGCAAGAAGCTTTCCTGAAGTAAGAATTTGCAGATGGCTTTGTGGCCCCCGTGTGAGCGTGCCTTCATAGATGACTTCGCCGGTTGTGCCCAAGAGATGAAACCCGGCTGAAAGTGGCCCGGCATTCTTCCATCCAACTGAAATGTCCACACCACTGTTTTCATAACGAAACATGAGGTGCGCGAAGCTCTCGCCCGCCACGCTTTCGTTGATACGAGACAGCTGCGCCGATACATCCTTGGGTTCGCCGAGCAATGCCAGCATCATATCAATGAAGTGCGTGCCGTACTCGAACAGCACACCTTGGGGCGCTTTAACCTTGTAGCGTTGCGAAGGGGCCGCTGCATCGTACTGGTGCCAACGCACATGCACCACGTGGCCAAACTGTTGGCGGGCGTGGGCGGCGAGGACGCGTTGGAACCAGGGACGAAACCTGTGGTTGTCATGAACCGCCAGCGTAAGCTGCCGTTCGCGCGCGGACGTTGCCAATGCGGTTGCGGTCGCTGCGTCTGAGGTCAGTGGTTTTTGGCAGATCACATGGCGGTTGGCGGCCAAGGCCAGGCTTACGTGCGCAGCATGGAAGTCCGGTGGGCTGGCCACATCGATAAAGTCAACGTCTTCGTTCGCGAGCAAGGCCGCAAGGTCGCTGTATACCCTTGCGTTGGGAAAGTATTCATCACGCCGCCGCGAGCCAGCAGCCTCGTCCACATCGCAAAACGCCGTGATGTCAACGCCTTCGAGGCATTGCCAAGCCCGCAAGTGGAACTCGGAAATCATGCCGCAGCCAACAATCGCGCCTGTAAGCGGCTTCATCTCCAAGAGTTTAACGCCTTTTCACAACTGGTCGACAGGCGTCTGCTGCCGCTGACTTGAGACGCGGCGTCGAGAAATTCACCTGGCTAATCGATTAGCCGTCCCGTAGGCTTCAAGGGTCCACGAGTTCAGACGATGTCAAAATTAGAAACCGTCCCGAACGATGTTTTTTGGCGGCTCGTCCCGCGGCGCGCACGAGCGTTTGTCCAAGCATCAAGACCATCCACGGCATCTTCCACCGCTGTCTCGGCTGTCGACGACGTCAACGAACTCTATGGAACTCACATAGGGCTGCTTCGCCGTCGTGCAACGCGATTGGTTCGCAATGAAGAGCTCGCGAAAGATCTGGCACACGAAGCGTTTGTTAGTTTCATCGTTCATCGCGAAAGGGGCGGTAGGGAACAACACGCGGCGGCCTTTCTGTTCCGTGCCGTCACCAACCTGGCGCTCAACGTTCTAAGGGACAGCAAGACCAGAGAGAGACTTTTGCGCGAGAAAGTGTATCAACCGGATGCACCCCTCGCGGGCCCCCAAGCAGACCTCCGGGCAGACATCCGTTGGCTGTTGGGACAAGTCGATCCAGAGAATGCCATCGTGGCCATTCATCACTTCATCGACGGAATGGATCAGGATGAGATCGCCAGCCTTGTTGGCGTGCCCCGCCGCACGGTTGGCCGACGGATTGAGCGCTTCACCAAGCAGGCGCGCCGCCTGCTCGAGGCCTATTGATGTCCGCCGCCCCATCCAAAGATTTGTTCACGCGCGAGCGCGACCCGGAATGCGAGATTTCCGAGTGGCAAGCACACCGTTGGGCCTTGAACGAGATGAGCGACGTCGAGCGCGCGGCTTTTGAAGCCAGGACGAGGAACTCGGCGGCCAGCCGAAAAATTCTCGCAGAGGTCGAGGCGGCGCGTCGATCGTCGGCTGGCAGCCTCGCACCCGCGCAAATCGTGAGGCCCCACCAAGGTAACCTGCGGCGGCGGGATCCATTTTGGATGTGGGTGGGAGCCTTGGCGGTACCAGCGATGGCTCTGGTGCTCTTCTTCTCGGTACCAAGGCCGTCGACAATCGTGCACGACGAAACCGTCCGCGCCAAGGGCGAAGCCTCGCTAAAGATGGGTGTGCGCGACCACGATGGCAACGTCGCCGTCATGGAGGTTCGGGAGGTGTCTGTGCTGCAAGCAGGCGACAAGCTGCGGTTTCATGCGGTTGGCACCAAGAATTGGTTGCAGCTCGAAGTCGAGACCAACGCCGGCTGGCAGGCGGTCTTCGTGGGCGCTGTGAAATCCGGAGATTGGATCCCGCTGGGGTTCGAGGTGACTGCGGGGGCACCGGTGCGTCTGCGATGGCGGCTTTGCAAGTTGGCAAAGAAGGACGACCCACCCCGAGATTGTGCGTCGTCATCTGCCAGCATTCCCGTCGAGAGTCCGCCTTGACGTTGCGTGGTGCCATAGCCTTGGCGCTCGCCTTTTGTTTGTGGCGAGCGTTCCAAGCGCCAATGGCCCAAGCGGAGGCGCTTCCCGAGGTGCGGTACGCTTTGATCATTGGCGCGAACCTTGGCGCTTCAAATGAAGTGCCTCTTCGTTACGCTGTTCGAGACGCCGTTCGCGTGGGGCAGGCCTTAAAGTCTGTGGGAGGGTTTCTCTCCGAAAACGTGATCGTGCTTGAGCAACCCACGGCCGATCGGGTTCGAGACGCGCTTCGCCGCTTGAACCACCGGATCCGTTTGGAGGTCTCCGCGGCTCGACGCAGCGTTGTGTTGGTGTTCTTTTCAGGCCACGGCGATCACCTCTCGCTTCACCTGGGCAACGGACGCTTGAGCTGGGATGAACTGCGCGAGGGTACCGTTAGCTCATCAGCGAACGTGCGGCTCTTGTTCGTGGATGCATGTCGCTCGGGCGTGGCAACGCGGGTCAAGGGCATCAAGCCCATTGCGCCTTTCGCAATGCCGCCCGATCAGGAAGGCATGCCAGAGGGCTTTGTCATCTTTTCCTCGGCGGCCGAAGGTGAAGACGCGCAAGAATCGGATGCGCTCCAGGCATCCTTCTTCACACATCATCTGATCTCTGCGCTGCACGGCGCTGCCGACGTGAACGGCGACGGGCGCATTGGCTTATCGGAAGCCTACACTTATACGTCCGAACGCACCGTGGCGAGCACCGCAGGAAGCGGCGCTGGCATTCAACATCCAACCTACAATTACGAGCTCAAGGGGCGCGCAGATCTCACACTGGCGGCACCCATTGACACAGAGAACGCGAGCCACCTTCGCCTGCAACGTCCAGGACGTTTTGTGATCTTCCTTGGGGGCAAAGACGGCGCCGTGGTGGCCGAAGCCAGCGTGACAAGCCAGCCGAAAAACTTGTGGGTGGAGCCAGGGCGCTACTTCGTTCAGATCCGCGAGGCCGACGAAATCCGTGAAGGCCACGTGGAGGCGAAAGCGGGCGTCACCGTGAACCTGACTGGTCAAGGTTTTACGCGCGTCCGCAACGCGCAACTCTTACGCAAAGGCAGCGGGCCCTCGCGTGTTTACGGTTTAGGCCTTTACGGTGGGTGGACCCGACCGCTCCTTGACTACGGTTGGGGGCCGGGGGTGAAAGCGACGTTCTCCATTGACCTTCGGACCGTGACCTTCGACGTCCTTGGCGGCTATAACCAGGGAACGGCGGCAGAGCCAACTGGCGCACAAACCACTTTGCGTGAAAGTGCTTTGCGCATGGGCGCCAGGAAGGTCTTCGACTTTGGCCGTGTTTCGGCATCCGCGGGGCTACGTTTGGGGTTAGGTTGGGTCCATCAGGAGTTTCACGCTGCGGGTGAACAGTCTCGGGCCCGGTGGGTGCCCATGGCCGCAATGGTTGCACGTGCGGATGTCATGCTCGCCGAGAGCTGCTTCGCCTCGATCGAAAGCGAGCTGCTGGTGTCATCAACCGCAACGGTTGATTCCACGAACGAAACCGGCGCACACATCGATGTGCGCCCTATGCCAGGAGCGGGATTTGGCTGTCACTGGTAAGGCCGTTTTTGTTTTGTTCTGGTTGGCGTTTTGCGCGTGTGGCGATCCCCTTGCCGAGAAGGGCTACGCGGGCACACCGAAGTTTCTCGGAGCGGGTGTGATGTCGTCCTTCGCACGACCGGTCCGCCAAGGGGAGCGGCTACGCCTTTCGCTGGCCTGGGCTCATCGTGCGTCGGCCGCCGCTGCCTTGTCGACCTCTGCCGTTCGCCCGCTGCACCAGGCGTTGCCGATCGTCGCCACCGCCTTTCCCGCTGAGTTTACCTTCTCAATCGTGCAAGACGATTTGATCCCACCGGAACGACTTTGCCCCCCGCCCGTCGCTCATCGCCTGTTGGCCTCCGATAAGACAACCGACGCGGAAATGATGGCACGCCTAAAGGGCGAGCTGCACTTTGTCGCGCTTCATGCGTTCGTAGATCCTGCGTTGGCTTATACCCGCCTGCAGTCCGCTTGGTCGCAGCTTGTGCTTTTGCCCCAGCTGGTGCCGCCGCCTGTGAGCGACGAAACGTTCGCGCCGCTCGTCAGCTGCTACTTAGAGGCGGCTTCGACCGCGTCTGCCGAGGCAGGCTGGCCAGCGTGTTTCGACGTTGCAGACATCCTGCTTGAGGGAGAGTCCATGCCGAATCAGGGTGCTTTGCCCTGGCCCCAGCTTCCGGGGCTGCCCTCCCGCTATTTCCAGAATCTGCTCGCCACCGGTGGCAATTTAGTGGTTCTGGCCGCAGCACCGTCGCTAAAGGCGGCATTAAGCACGCCCCGCTGTGCCAAGGGAATCATCAATCCCGCGGCGATTCGGCAGCCCTACCATTTGGCGCGCGTGCGCTGTGATCCGCAGAGCCCTCTCGGATTTGGTTTCGAGATCGTCGATGAGGCCACCACACAGATCGATTTGACATCGGATCTCGGTACCATGAGCGGCGCGACACCTTGTGAGCGAGACGACGTCTTTGATCTTCGCGTCTTGCGGCCGCTTGCAGCGCCAGCGACGCCAGTTGCCTCCACTTCCAGCCTGCGGACCATCATTGCTGCGGCAGTGCAGGAGGCGCGGGCTGCCCATCCAGACGCGAAGCTCGGGCGTGTCACCGTGACGGGCCTGAACAATCAGGGACTCGTTGCCTTGGACCCCTTAAACGCACCGGCTCGCAACGTGACCTTTCTCTTTGTGTCTACGCCCTTGAGCCGAATGATCACGGTTTCTTACAACGCTGCCCACGCGATCTCCGGCAGCCCGTTCGTGCTCAGCCAATTCGCCGGCATTCGCACCGATCTGATAGTTGATCATATAGGCGTCTTTAGCGATGAGATGATTGCCATGATTCCCGAAGGCTCCGCTTTCGCCGCTTCCTTGGCTGCCTCGGGGTGTTCCCCAACGGGGGCCGAAACCGAGGAGCTTCAGATGATCGTCACTGATGGCGTCCTTCGATTCGGCTTTGGCCGTCAGGGGGTGGGCCTTCAGCGATTCGGATTGATCACAAACACCGGGCTGAAGTGGCAGTCTGTAGGCCCCGCTTGTCCGTCATCACCTTGACAGCATTTGGAGAAGCAGGGCCGCGTGCGTGAAGATCAGGAGCACGACGTTTCGAGACTATCGCGGATGCGCAGTGGCGCTGGGTACGTTATCGGGTGCCTGCTGCGATCATATTTTTTCGAGGCAAGCGTCGAAGGCTGCGCACGAGGTCGAAGCGACGCATGTCTCAAAGGTCGGCCAGGCGCTTTTTCCGAGCAGCGCAGGCCCGATCCAGCAACCGTCGTCGCCGCTGGAAAAATCATCAGACTCTTGCTGGCACATCTCAACCTTCTGGTCACACAAACGGGCGCTACCTTTGAGGAAATCGCTCTCGCAGGATGTGGGCGTCGCTTCTTTCGTGAAGCAAGATCGCTTCACCTGGGCAACGTCAACATAGGTGCCGTCCATGATCTCGAATGCGGCCAACTGAACTGCGATTTGGCCGTAGGCGCTCAGAAACTCATCGAAGCCGAGCTGTGCCGCCGACTGCCCCTCAAGGTAGCAACCAAACCCGTTCTTAACATAGCGCTTCGCGCGCTTTTCGATTTCAGGGAAACCCAACCGCTGCTTCTGCTGTGCGCTGGTGGCTTCGTCCTTTATCTCCACCAGCCACTTGGTGCACGCAGTTTGTGCTTGCGCGGCTTGTGGCACTTGCAACGGGGTCAAGCAGCCGCGAAACACCTCCAACATGCCGGCGCACACCGCGGCGTCGGACAGATCTTCATCGTCGTTTCCGCCACAAGCGGCGTACAGCGTGCACAACAGTAAGCAAGGCATTCTTAAATTCTTCATCAATGTAACGTCCTTCCAATTTTGTGATTTGCCAGTTGGCCAATGGAGGACACTTCACCCGAGCTTTCTGGACACGCATCTTGAAGATCGAGCGAGGTCAACAATCCGCGACCGTCGTTGGCAAGGGTGTCCGCAGGACGTGGGTTGCGTGTCGTGAATCATTGAAGGGGCGATTCTTTTTCCTCGCAACTAAACGCTTGTGTCGCCTTTGAATCAACGATTCGCGGACTAGGTCCAACACGTAAGGAAACCATTATGAACGCCCACAAAACACTTGCCCTCTTCACTGTCTCGGCCTTCAGCGCGGCCGCCGTGCTGCTTGGTTGCGACGATGACAAATCCCCTGCAGCGCGTGGGCCGGATGCCGCAGCTGACGCCGCCGTTACCATGGCGACAGACGCCGCGGTTGGTGATGCCGCGCAGGTGCCCGACGCGGCCCAAGCCGATCCGCTGGCCTGCATGCGAGCGGCGCAAGGCTTCAAGGCTTGCAACCCCAGCGCTGCAGCCACAGCTGTGGCCGAGTTCGAGGCCGCGTGCCAACAGCAGCTCACCAAGGCCGCGCTTCCAAGCGTCAACCCTGCGCTGCGACCGGCCTTGGAACGTTGCTATTTGGCGACGCCGCCGCGGCTGATTTGCGAAGCCTTGAAAGAAAGCGAGAGCGGCGGGGCCCTGATTGAGGGCTGCTCCTACATCGCCCTTGCAGACGTGCTCGATGGCAAGTACGCCAACGCAGCCGAGATCGGCGCGTGTTTCAACAGTGCAGAACCGGATGCGTGCGCGAATCCACCTTGGTACGGTGCCGTTAAGACCTGCGTGGACAAGGTGCGAGCCTGCGGGGAGACCGAACCTGATTTTCGGCTTGTTGACGAGAGCTGTTGGTTTCTCGCCGGGTATCTTCAACCGGCATTTCTGCCCGAATTTGAGGCCTGTGCGCGGAAGGATTGCGGTGAGCTTCCCGCGTGTATGAATGGCGTCCAGGCGCAACGTCTGCCTCCGGACGTCTACTAAGCGAGTTTGCGCACCAAGTTTGCAAAGTGATTGTCATGAATCATCTAGGATCCAAAAACACTGCATCAGCGTTGGCTCAACGCGCACTGGCCCTGTTGGTGTTGGTGATGGCAGGCGGCGCTCACCTCGTCGCTTGCGGCGAAGATAACTCGGGCGGCATTTTCTATGTCGACGCCACCGCGGGCAACAATTCGGACAGCGGTCGTTCGCCGACCAGTGCCTTCCGAACGATCACCCATGCGCTTAATTTCGCGCGCGGAGGCGCTGACATCGTCGTCGCCCCAGGCCTTTATAGCGTGGCAGGCGGCGAAACATTCCCGCTGAATCTGGATAGTGATCGGCACAAGTCGATTCGTGGCGCCGGCGCGGGGGTGACCACGCTGCTTGACGAGACCGGCGCGAGTCCGGCCGTCTTGCAGATCTGGGGCTCAAAACAGATCAGTGGTCTCTCCATTGACCGGATGGGGACAGTCCCTTGCCAGAACTGCGCGGCAGTGAGGCTCGATATGCGCGGCGGCAGCCACACAGTTGTATTCTCGGACGTTTCGTTGAGTCCAGCTCAGCCTAATGCCTGGGCATTGTCTGCAGGGGGCGACCGCGACGCCAGTCGAACCTCGCTGGGGACGTTCGAGGCCCAGAAACTCGTCGTCGACGGCAAGGGCATCGGTCGCGGTGTTAACCTTGGGACCCTTGCCTCGGTGACCATCACGCAGTCTACTTTCAACGCGGTTGTGACGCCCGCGATCAACGCGAACGACCTCGTGCGTTTGGACGCCGCAAACCTGACAGTTGGTGTAGCGAAGATCGGCCCAGATCCGGGGCTTGGCAGCGATGCCCCTGCGGTCAACGTCAAGCAGGACAACCTCAGTGGACAAATCACCACAACATTCATCCGTGATACGATTATCACGTTCGCTTACGCCGCCGAAGACGCGCAAAAGTGGGCGGTCGGAATCAACAAAGGCGGCGCGGGCGAACTCATCATCGAACGTGCCCGCATCGATCTCTCAGCGACGGCAAATAGCACCGGCATTCGCAGCGACAGCCCGACGCAAATGACGGGAGCCACCATCGTTGACGGAGTTTTCGGTGCAGCGTTCTCTCGCGGGTTGGTGATGCGTGCTTCAAGCTTCAAGGCGCAGAGGAGAGCTGGCTTGCTCATCGATCCTATCTCGGGAACAGCCTATGACCTCGGCACCGAAAGCGCGCCGGGCGGCAATGTGTTCTCGATCGGCATTGATGCGAAAGTGGATCTCGCGCTCATGTCGCCAGGGTCCACCGGGAATCCAACGCTCTCCGTTGTCGCCGTCGGCAACTCCTGGAGCAACAATCGTTCGCCGTGCGCGCAGGGCATGCAGTGGCAAGACGTTCCAGATGGGATGTATCAGATTGCGGTCGAGCCGACGGCGGGTGCCGTTGTACAGGCGGCGGGCCAAACCTGTGGGACTATCCAACGCTGACGCCGCCAGCACCTATGAAATTTGTAGGTGGTGGCACCGTGGTCACCACCTGCAGCGCCTGTGGACTCACGCAAGAACTTCAGGTAGCGGCCCCTTGACCGTCTGATAAACACCGCCGGTTCCGAAAGCCGTCGTGGGCACGCCTACCGCCGTAGCGAGAGTGCTGTAAAGGTCGGCGAGTGGTCGCCATTTCCCCTTCTCGGCCTCCACCTTCGTGCCGCGAGAGGGATAAGCAAGGTATCGCCCGTCCGACTTCAATGCGCCGCCAGCATTCCCCAACACCACGATAGGCCATCGTACGCCGCTGTTATGGTGGGCCTCTCCGTTGTCGCTGGTGTAAACCGCAACCATATTGTCCCAAATGGTTCGATCACCCTCCTTGATCAACGAAAGTATGCCGATCATTTTTGCGATCAAGCCGATGTTGAAACCATGGATGAGATCCATGGCAGGCTTTTGGAGCGAACGGCCCTCGTGGCCGTGACCTGGAACTGAACCGCCCGCCTCAAATTGTGTTCCCACGTGTATGCGCCGGAAGGGAACGAACCTCTGGTGCGACATACCTGTGTTGCACGCCATGCCCACCACGTTGGTCATACCGCAAGCCAGCGCCAGGGTGGCCATCGACCACATGGATTCCAAAATATCTTCCGGCACCGAAACCTTTGCGTTGATGTCGACTGCCGGCGCTATAGGTGCATCGCATTTCAAGTTTAGGAGCGAGGCCTGTTGTCGCTCGAAGTCCTCTACAGCCGCAAGATGCACCTCAAGCTTGCGTTTCTCCTCGGGAGCCAGCTCGCGCTGCAGGCGCGCGATGTCCGCCTTCATCGCGTCCAACAAAAGACGCTGACGCGCGTTGGCCTTTTGCAGCCCCTCGCCCCCGGTGATCGAACCGAACAGAGTTTTGAACATTTCGTTCGGATTCACAAAGTTGGGCTGTGGCTTGTCGCGCCCTGAGGCAAAGATCGTGTTCGTCTCTTTATATTTGTTAAATCCAAACAGGATTGACTTGTGCGCTGTGTTCTTGCCGATGCCTTGTGCGATGTGCTGATCGATGGTGATACCACCAGGTGGGCCGCCTGCTTCAGCCGCGGCGTCGTTGGGCGAAGCGGTGCAAGAAAGGGCGCCGTATCCAGCGGAGTGTTGAGAACGTGGGATTTTGTTCTCTAACCCATCGATCAATAGCATGCGATCCCGCCACCGCTTCACCGGTTCCAAGAACGTCGGCAGCGTGTAGGTGGTGGTTCCGGGCAGGCGCATGTCCCACTTGGTGTTGAAGTACTTCTCGGTGGCCTCATACTTATTGAACTCCTGGGGCAGGAAGTTCCACGTCGCGTGCAAGCCATTTCCGCACAGCGCGAACACGGCGCATTTGCGTGTTTGCGTGGCGCCTTGCGCCTGTGACAACAACGACTGCGTGATTGGCGCCAACAACGCGGCGCCGGCACCAAAGCCCAGCCGTTCCAGTAAAGACCGTCGCGTAAACGGTGCACAGCGAACCACGGATGAACCAAGCGGTTTCGGTTTTGACATTGCTTATGGCCTCCGAAGTAAAAACGGTTCAGATGAAAACAGGCTCGTTAGCAAAGCCACGTGGTCTTGCCCCGACTTGACGAACGCGTCGTGAACTGCCTGCAAGGCACAGCCATCGCTGTCCTCCGTCGCTCGACCTAACCAGTAAGAAAACCCGTGCCGCACAAAGCACTGGCTCACCAACGAGCTGTCTCCCAATTTTTGTGCCAGCTGCGCTACGCCTTCGAACGGCTCCTCCTGCACGTCGGCGCCTACCAGGACGCCCTGGGTGTTTACGGGCTTTCCTCCCTCGGTTGCGCGAATGCGGCCTACGTGATCGTATCCTTCGAACCCGAGCCCGATGGGATCCATCAATTTGTGGCAAGCCTTGCAGGAATCATCCTCCACGTGTTGTTTCAATCGGTCGCGGAGCGTTGATTCCGCCGTTGCTTCGGGTAACTCAGGGACAAGCCCAATTGGCAACTCTGGTATGTCTACGCACAACAGGTTTTCAGCCACGAAACGGCCGCGTCGTACGGGATCCGTCGCTTCGCTGTGGGACAGTGCTGTCAGGAAACTAGGTTGCGCAAGCATGCCCACGCGCTGGTTGTCGGGCGCTCTCACCAGCTTGGGGGCCGCGTCTGCGGCGATCTCCTTTTCAAGATTGTAATTGGGTGCCGTTTTGCCTCGCACCACCACCTGATCAAATGTCAAAAGACCCTTTAAAAATTGGTCTCGCCCCGTCTGCTCGTACACCTCAGCAAGCCAGCGATCGGTGTCATCAATGAGCAGGGCCGCATCGTGAAAAGGCACTTGCTTGTCGTCCTTGAACACGTCTTGGGCCATGCTGTGGCGAAAGTATTCCTTTAGGAAAAGCATTACGGTGTTTCGGTGCGCTGGTAGGCTGGCTAGCCTTTGCACCTGCGCGCGAATGTCATCCGCGGTCGATAAGGCGTTGGCTTGCGCCGCCTTCCACAACGCCTCGTCGGGCGGTGCGTCCGTGAGGCTATAGGAAATCGCAGACGCAATTTCATACGACGATAGGCGGGTGCGTCCGGTATCGTCGAGCTCGTCTCGGCCAAGTTCCACCCGGTAAAGGAACGAGGGCGCCAACAAAAGGCTTTCGATCACCAGCGCCAGCCCCTGCTCATCGCCCAACAGCGCGCGTCCTTCGGTGAGAAGCTTCTTATACTGGTCGTCCTCTACGGGCTGCAACGGGCGGCGAAACAGTTTCTCTGCGGCCTCTTGCACCACGGCAAAGGCGCAGACGTTGTCGTTGGTCGGGCAGCTGCGGTGTTGCGCATGCAAATAACGAACATACTCATTCGCTACCCGTGACGCAGAATCCAGTACACGCCCGAACGCCAAGTCGCTAATCAGGTGAGCCCGCGAGAAGGTGGAAAAGCGGTCGACGACTGGCTCGTCATCGAAGGGAGAGGGCCGCTCGACGTTCGCTTTGGTGGGGCGGTCACGGCCCCCCCACAGAGTTTCGACGGTATTGCTGTACTGCTGCGGTGACAATCGCCAAATGCGCTTCGGCGTGGCCGCAACGCTTCCGCGTTCGCAGGTAAATAGGCCTCCAGAGGCAGGAGCGGGGCTCGCCCCCCCCGCGCTGCCTTCGCCGCCTCGGTCTCCGCCTGATGCGGTCGGAGCGTCATCTTCGGTATACCCGTTGGGAATTACTCCACCGCACGCAGCTACGCAGCTTAGGATCCCGATTCGCAGCTTGAGGACTCCATCCAAGAACTTCATTGGCATTGGCACATCCAGTCATCGTTGGTGTCGCTGGATCAGAAAATGTTTCAATCAGGTCTCAACCGATGACGCGTTCAAGATTGACCTGACGAAAGCTCGCTCAGCTAATCGATTATTTAGCTTGTTTTTGCCATTGCAACAACGTAGCGTTGCTGGACCATGAAGTCCGGTGCCCCTTCGCCGCGCGTTTGCCTAATGCTCTTTCTCTTCGTTGCTTGCGCCGGGCGGCAAAGCGGCACACCCGAGGAGCAACCTTCCTTCGCCGGGGCGGGCGGCCAAGACGAAGCGTCTAACGCCGCCGACGGAGGCCCTGCCAACCCAGGCGGTGCAGCAGGAGTACAAAGCGACGTTGGAGGCCGTGGTGGTGGCATCACGGCATCAGGCGGAGCCGTGGCAGCCACGGGCGGAGCCGGCGCAAGTGCGCCACCGCCCGGTGGAGCATCTGGCGGCGGTGGGGCCTGCCCGCCTCATTCATCACGCGGGCACCTGGGTAAGTACCGCGACAAATTCATGTGGCTGGGCTCCGGTGAAACCTTTACGCCCGCCTTCGTTATGCTTGGCGATAACGACGGAACCGACCTTAGCAAGATCACACAGTCTTCACTCGATGCATTCCTTACTGAGATGTTCGATGGCCACGGATTCAACGGCGTCCATGTGGTGGTGTTGGGTCAGTGGTTCCACATTGGAAACTACACTGTGTCGGCGTCAGATAGGACACCTGACACTAGAACCTTCGCTGCCCTCAAGATGATCCTCCAAGCCGTTCATGCGAAGGGCGGCGCCACGCACCTTTGGTTGTGGGGGGACGAGCAGCGTGGCCAAACCAGCCGCAGCTTGGCAGGTGGGGCCATGGGACCAGAAGAAAAAGCCTTACTCGACAAAATCTACAGCGAGCTAAACGAAATACCCGGGTGGTCCATGGGTTACGGCTTCGACTTGCACGAATGGGTAGATGCCGATCTCCTCAAGCGCTGGCACGACTACATGCATGCCAAGCCAAAGTTCATGCACCTGCTCGGGGCCAGAGCACAGAAACTCGAAGTCAATCAGATCTACGGTGGGCTCGACTACAGCAGTTACGAGAACCACAAACCCGATTACGCCCTGTTCCGACGGCTGATGCAGCATCAACCCGAAAAACCTAGTTTCTCCGAAGATCGCTTTCGCGTGCGCGGGCGCGACAAAGATCTCACCGCAGAAGAGACCCGGGTGACATTGTGGCTGGCGTCGTTGGCCGGCGGCGTCGCTGGCATCTACGGCTACCTTGGATCGGAAACTGGTACATCACGCGCCTATCCCAACAAAGCAGCTTTGCGCACATACGCAGAGTTTTGGCGAGGCCGCTTCTTCAAAGATATGGTGCCCGACAACACCCTCGTGACAGGTGGCTTTGCCCTCAAACAGAGCGACACGCATGCAATCTACTTCGCACAAGCCACAAAGCAGGTGCAGTACAGCGTGGTGGGCGCCGCCAAGCAAGTCATTGCGGTAGACGCGACGACGCCGTACCAGGAGATTGATTTGGGCGTCAAAGAACCCGGGGCATATATCTTCGATGCACCTCGCATGTCCGACTGGGCCCTGGCTGCGGGAAGGTTTTGCCGATGAACGCGCACGGCAGCCATGTATGGTGGATGGTCCTTGCGTTTGCGCTCGGATGCACGTCACCGAAGAACGCCCAAACTGACGTGGATGACGAGGACGTCATAGATGCCTCGGACCAAGGTGGGGCTGGTGTCCGTGGCAGCACGGGTGGCGCGGCGGGCAAGGCTTCGTCTACATCGCTAGGTGGCGCGTCAGGGGGCACTGGTGGGGGGCCTCATGATGCTGCTATCGCTAGCAGCGGCGGCACGAGCCCGGCCGATGGCGGCGCTGTGGCGGATGCGGCAACGCCCATGGTGCCAGGTGTAGGGCGAGTCATCTTCGACTTTGACTTTAAATCCGGCGCGCCCACGTCACCTGGCAATGGCGTCCTTGTGAAAGTGACCGGAGGCGTTTGGCAAGAAGGTTGGCGAACCGTGGCCGCTGGTGATCAGCTAGTGATCGACGCAGGGCAAACCATTGCCGCCGGCTTCATCGAGGCCACTTTCACGATGAAGGGTACGCCCTGGACCCAAGGCGGCAAGCTCGATTGGATAGGTGTGTTCGAGGCGGCGGATCTTCACCAGCGGTCCGGCGGCGACTTGTTCTTTCTTCGAACGGGTGAGGAGCAGTACGGCTTCTCCATGCCCAAGGCCTACGGAAAAGCCGTGGACGCGAAGGAGTGGTTTAGGATCCCACCTGCCGCAGAAAGCGCTGCGGATCGGGCTGCCTGGATCACGAACGACAGCGGCGAGATGACGGTGCGCCTTGAATGGAAGGAAGGCGTAGCCATCGTTCATCACCCCAAAGACCGCGTACACCGATGCCCAACGACCATTTGTTCGCCAGCGTTGCCAATTGATGAGGTGCGGTACGTGGCGTTGGGGCGGGATGGATATAGTCCGTCGGCGCTCATCGGTATTCGCTTTCGCCGCGTCCGGCTGATTGCTTACTGAACCCTAGGATTGCTGGGCGACCGCGCTCTCGAACGGGCAGCAGATGCCGTTGGAGGGCGACGATCCTAAGGACCGGGCTCATAGGCCCGGCGTCAAATCTGCTCGGGCTTAGACCGCTCGTTCTGGTTTTTTCTTTCCGCCCGGCCAGTCTAAGCAGACACTAACCGCGGGTCATGCACAAACCGCGGAAGACTGACGCTTGGGGATTGATCGTTGTGGGTGCCATTTCGCTGGCAGGCAGCGCTGCTTGGGGCGAGGGCAGCAAGCCGCTATCGCCCGAAGCCGTACCGGCGCCGTTGAAACCGTGGGTGCCGTGGGTGTTACACGATGTGCAAGGCCTACCTTGCCCGCGACTGCAGGCGGACGAAGACGCGCAGCCGGTGTGCGGTTGGCCAGGGCAATTGCAACTGCACATCGACGCCAATGGCGGCAAATTCAGCCAAAGCTACGAAGTCTACGAGCAGGGAAGCTTTGCCTTGCCCGGTGGCGCCGAGGATGAAGCGGGCGCACGTTGGCCCCTTGATGTAAACGTAGATGGCAAGCGAGTCGCGGTGGTGGAACGCGATGGCGTGCCGTTTGTGCGGCTGGCGGCTGGCACACACTCCGTCACGGGTCGCTTCGCGTGGGACGCGCTGCCTGAATCGTTGGCTGTGCCACAGCAAGTGGCGTTGGTATCGGTAACTGTGCAAGGCAAAGCGCTCACGGCACCGCAACGCACGGGCGACGGCCGTGTGTTTTTTGCGAAGGCGGTGGCAGAGGACGACAGCGACAGCGTTGACATCACCGTTCACCGCAAACTGCAAGACGGCGTGCCCGTGTTGCTCACCACGCGGGTCACGCTGGCCGTGTCAGGCAAGAGCCGCGAATTGGTGCTGGGTCGGGCGTTGCCAGAGGGCTTCGTGCCGCTGTCGCTCAGCAGCGGCTTGCCGGTGCGCATCGAACCCGATGGGCGTTTGCGCACGCAGGTGCGGCCAGGGCAATGGACGATCGAACTTGTGGCACGCAACGTGGCTCAGGTTGAGAGCGTGGTGCGCCCCGCACCCGAGGGTCCATGGAAAGAAGGCGAAGAGGCGTGGGTTTTTGCAGCGGCTCCCGCGGTTCGCTCGGTCACTATTGAAGGTGTGCCTGCGATTGATCCGCAGCAAACCACGCTGCCCGATGAGTGGAAGGCGCTGCCAACCTACGCCGTTGAACCAGGCGCCACGCTTAAGCTTGTACAACATCAGCGTGGCAACGAACCACCGTTGCCAGATCGGTTGTCACTGTCGCGGCAGCTATGGCTCGACTTCGATGGCGCCGCGTTCACCGTGCGCGACAACATCAACGGCACGCTGTCCCGCAGTTGGCGCCTGTCGATGCAACCACCCGCGCAACTGGGGCGCCTATCGGTCAATGGCGAAGACCAGTTCATCACAACGCTCGGTGATAACAAACAAAGTGGCGGCCTGTGGGGCGCAGAGATCCGCGTGCAGAACGCGCGCATTGAAGCCGACAGCCGCGTTCCTCGCACAGGCATGACCATTCCCGCCGTGGCGTGGCACCAGGATTTCGATTCGCTCTCCGGGCAAGTGCACCTGGGGCCGGGATGGAAGTTATTGTTTGGCGCAGGGGCCGATCACGTCAACGGCAGCTGGGTACAGGCGTGGTCGCTACTGGATCTGTTCTTGTTGTTGATCGTGGCCGTGAGCGTGCAACGCCTTTATGGCTACCGCGTGGGCGCCGTGGCATTTGCGGCTTTGCTGCTGAGCCTCAATGAAGGCGATGCCCCCGCCTGGGTGTGGCTGGCTGTTGTCATAGCCGAGGCATTGCTGCGCTTGGTTCCGCCGGGAAAACTGGCGTGGGTGCCTCGCGTTTTGCGCCTCGGCAGTTGGGCGGTTTGGCTGTTTATCTTCGTGCCGTTTGCCGCTCAAGACCTGCGTTTGGCTTTGCATCCCGCAGCCACTCGAAGTGGTGGTTGGTCAATCCCCATGCCTGGGGCCGCGCCGGCGCCGGCGGCGGTGCAACAGTATGCAAAAATGCAGGCCGACGCGCCGGCGGCCGAGCCTGAGGAAATCGAAGAATCGGTTGAGGGTCGCGTTGTGGAAAGCGTCGGGGCAGGCGCACCTGCGGCGAACTCCCTCCATGGCCTCTATGGCCGAAAGAGGGATTCATTCTCAAAGAGAAATGCGCAGACGACGCAAAACCTCGCCGTCTGGGACAAGTCCGTCGTCGTCCAAACGGGGCCCGGCATTCCATCATGGCAGTGGGACACCATCAGCTTCTCCTATAACGGTCCCGTTCAGGCGGATCAAAGCCTTTCGCTTTGGCTACTGCCTCCGTGGCTCACAAGTTTCCTCGCGATCTTGCGTGTTGTGCTCCTGGCGGCGCTTGCCTTCCTTATGTTCAAGCGCCACCGGTTAAGTCTGGCCTCGGTCGCGATCGCAATGCCCTTCATCTTGCTTGCACTTGTGCCCTCTCGGGCTCTTGCAGACGAGCCCGCGCCGGTGGCGCCGCCAGCGGACGTTCTAGAAACCCTCAAACAACGCCTGGTGCGCCCACCAACTTGCAGCCCTCACTGCGCCACAGTGGATGAGTTGCAGGTGGATGCCTCAGCACAGTTGTTGAAGCTGCGCTTTACGGTGTCAGCCCTGGCCCGTGCCGCTGTGGCGTTGCCCGGTCAACCCGATGGCTGGCTGCCATCGCAGGTGCGCGTGAACAACCAAGCGGCCGTGGCTTTGTCGCGTGATGATAAAGGTGTGTTGTGGGCGGTCGTCAACGAGGGGGCCAACGTCATTGAAATGCAGGGCGCCTTCCCCGCCAAAGAATCGCTGTCGCTGACCTTGCCTGTGATACCAAAGTTCACCCGCGCGCGACTGCAAGGCGTGCAGCTTGAGGGGCTGCGAACGGATGGACAAGCCAGTGAAACGCTGCAATTCACCCGCGTTGTTGCGGCCGCCGAAAGCAAAGGCAAAGATGCAGCAGGCGCCGATGGCGTGGTGCCGTTGCTGCTGGTACGCCGTGAAATCACGCTAGGGTTGCGGTGGACCACTCACACGACGGTTGAACGTCTCGGCGAAAGCATCGCGCCCGTTTTGGCCGACATCCCCCTGTTGCCAGGTGAATCGGTCACAAGTGCGGGTGTGGTCTTGGCAACCAATGGGCGTGCTGTGGCACTAAACTTGAGCCCAGGCACGGCCTCGGCAACGTGGGACGCGACATTATCGCAACAATTGGCACTGACGTTAAAAGCACCTTCGGCGGATCGCGTTTTTGTTGAAGAGTGGCAGGTGGCGGCGGCGCCGATGTGGCACGTTGATGTGCAGGGCATCCCCACGCTTCGCGGTGAAGGCAACACGGATGCGCAGCGTATGTGGTTGTGGCGTCCGTGGCCGAATGAATCTGTATCCCTTGCGATCACACGGCCAAGCGGCGTTGAAGGGCAAACGTTAACGATCGACAACAGCAGCGCCACCTACTCACCAGGGCCGCGCAGCACGCAAGTGAATTTGCAATGGCAAAGCCGCACAAGCCGTGGCCGCGAGCACGTGATCACGTTGCCTGCAGGCGCCGTGCTCAGTGCCTTATCCATCAATGGCACCTCAACACCCGTACGCAGCTCCAGCACGCAGCATGCCACGCAAGTGACGTTAACGTTGGTGCCTGGCGCAAACAGCCTCGTTATGGATTGGCGTTATCCCGCAGGCCATGCGTTCGCTTTCAAACCCGCCGCGGTGAACCTTGGAGTGAAGAGCACGAATGCATCCACGGTTGTGCAGTTGCGCTCCGCCGGACGGTGGGTGTTGTGGACGGCCGGTCCATTGCTTGGCCCCGCGGTCTTCTTCTGGAGCTACCTGCTGGTGCTCGTGGCGCTAGGCTATGTATTGGCGCGCACGAAGTTGTCTCCCTTATCAATGTTGGACTGGGCCCTTTTAGGCTTAGGTCTTGTCCAAGTGGGACTTCCCGCGGTGGCATTCGTGAGCGGGTTCTTCTTGTTGCTTGGTTGGCGCTTGCGCATTCGCAGACCAGCGCGGGCGTGGGCCTATAACTTCACGCAGCTTACGTTTGTGTTATGGACAGGCATCGCCGCCGTCTTGGTGTTCGCTGCCATTCGTGCCGGTTTGCTCGAATCGCCTGATATGCAGGTCATGGGCAACGGCTCAGATGAAACGCTGTTGCGTTGGTATAGCGACCAAGCTTTGGCAACGTTGCCGCAGCCTCTCGTGATCTCGGTGCCGCTGTTCGTCTACCGCATCGCCATGATGGCCTGGGCGTTGTGGCTTGCGCTTGCGTTGTTGCGCTGGAGCCGCTGGGTGTGGGCTGCCTTCTTGTCACAAGGCTTGTGGAAGCCGATGCGCAAGGCGAAGGTTGTGCCAAAGGTGGAGGACGGAGCATAGGGGGCTTGTTGGCGACCTTAAGCTCGAAATCCCGAAGCCCTTCGGCACTTCTCCTATAACGGGCCACTGTCGAACACGCACACCGCTTCGGCGGCATGAAGTCCTTCGCCGTGGCTAAAGAGCCGCAGCCGAATTTGTGTTTGCCCGGCGCAAGTCATGACGTCCACCACGCCCACATTCAGTCCGCCAAAAGGGTTGCCGGTGGCTTCTGCTAGACCTTGGACGTTTTGCACATGAAGCCCCGCCACTGGCCCCGACACAGCCTGTGCGGCGCGCAGCATGGCATTGCTCACGGCGCCCACAATAGAACCTTCGCCGTTGGTGATGGCGCTTGAAACAAATTGCACAATCGGCCTGCCCCGCACGTCGTCGTGAGGATCGCATAACTTTACGGCCCAACCCGCGTGAATGTCGCCTGATAGCAACACCACCTGCTGCTGCGGATGTGCACGGCGGTGCTCGTTCAGCATGGTGAGCAGCCGATCACGCGTGTCTGCCCACGCTGGGTTCGACCATCGATCGGCCAAATCCATGCCTCCCACAGGCAAGGCGTGGCCCACGTCCGATAGCCACTGCGGGATGTGAATCATCGGAACCGAGACGGCCACGAAGATCACGGGCAAGCTGGCGTTGCGGCGTAAGAATCGTTCCAAGCGGTCGATCGCAACGGGATCCACGATCTGGCTGTCTTCCGGAGCGTAGCCAACGCGCCGTTGTGTGCGCACATCCAACAGCACCACGCCCGCGTTGTGCCACCGGAACTCTTGTTGAAAGTTGCCCGGCGGGGGGCGAAGGGCTGAGGAACGCTGCCCTTGCCACGAAAAGGCAGCCTCCAACGCGGCGTCGCGCACCTTCTGCCAGGAAGGTTGATTGTGCTCCACATCGGATCCCCAGTTGTCGATGATGTCGTGATCATCGGGAATGCACGCTGTGGCGGCGCAGGCGTGCAGCGCTTGCCACGCGGGCTCATGCCACGCTTGGCGGTATCGCAAATCAAAGCGCCTCCGCACTTCGTTTGGAGCTTCGTGCAAAACGTTGCGCTCGCCTTCGCGATCCTCGAACAACGACATGGATTTCGGCGCGTCGGAATAAACCTGATCGCCCAAGAACAGAACCAGCTCGGGCTCGCAAAGCGCGAAGGCTTTTCGAACGGCGGCCAACATGTTGTGAGCTTCCGGTGTCACTTGGCCGTCGGGGCCGAAAGGTTGATGGCAACTCAAGAACGCCAGCGACCAACGAGCAGGCACGGCTTCCAGACATTCCGAGGGTGTCTTGAACTTACCGGCGCCAACAAGACAACCGACTTCATCCTGCAACTCGAACGTGTACGACGTGTTCGGCCGCAAGGGCAGGGCGTCAACAAGATCATCGGGATACGTCACAGCCCACGTCGATTCCGGGGTGTAGGCTGGATCGAACAATTGGCTGCACACGCTGCTCTTGCCATCGTTCAAAAGCAGCCGCACACGCCCTTGCTTTTCAACCCGTGCCCAAAATCTCGCCGATGCAGGGGTCACGGTGCCAACCGCCACCATGTTTGTCACTTGCGCAAAGCGCTCGCGCGGGCCCGCCGCCGATTTCGGCCATTCGTCTGTCGCCGTGCCTTGGTTCTTCACGGGTCAGCCCAATGCACATCCCGTGCGAGGCCCTGCGCCTCAATACGCCTTTAAACATGGCGGTCCTGTTCCTTCGCTGGAACATCGGCTTCAGCGCAGGAACGAGTCGCGAGGCTCACACGTGCCGTCCGCCTTGGTGGCGCATCATTGCGAAGAACTCCCGACGCGTCTTCGGTCCGTACGACTTCTGCGCGGGCAACGGAACGCTAGCCGGATCATCCGCCATCGCCAACTTCCACTGCGCAACCTCATCGTCCGTGATGGCATCGCGCTTCTCTGCGGGGTCGATGCCGTACACCTTTGCCGCGTTCAACCCCAAGATCTTGCGTTTGGTCTCGGCGCACAGCGCCGGATAGCCATGTTTTTCGCGCATCGCCTCGGGGATCTGAAACGCACGAAACGCCACGATCTGCTCCTGTGGGCTGCCGGTGAACAACGCATCTGTGCCCCAGAGGATCTTGTCGGGCCCCAAGTACTTGAGCAGTTTTCCTAACGCGTGGGCCGCTTCCTCGGGGCGCGTCATCAGATTGCGCCACGTTGACCCCAGCTCCGCGTACACGTTCGATACGCTTCCGTGATCCAACACGGCTTTGATCAAACGATCGATGCCGCGCGGGTTTGCTTCGCTTGGATCAAACGGATGGTCTTCAGCCACTTTGCCGTCCCATCCCGAGTGGTAGCAAAGGAAGGCGATGTCGGGAAACTGTTTGGCCGCACCGGCCAAGTCACGCGGCGACGAAAAATCGGTGTAGCGGTTTTGATCATCCGCGATTCCACGGTGAGCGGCCACCACCTTCACACCCAAAGCGCGCGCCTTGCTAAGAAACGGGGCTCCGTAGACGTCTTCGTCCAGGCGCCAGTTTCCATCGCTCGGATACACTTTCCAGGCCTTAATCGGGAATTGCTTCGCGTCGATTTCCATGAAATCAAGCGCCACTTGTCCTTCATTTGGTCTCACATTCGCGTGTAACAATAGGCGCGGGCCACCCATTCGATCCACGATCCGGCGGATCTCGTCGCGCGCCTCGATGCGCAGTGGATCTTGCTCGCGCACCGAAGGCACACCCGAGAGCACCGCAACGTCGGTGTCGCTGGCCACGAACACCTCCTTGATGAACCGCAGCGGCCCAATGCACGACTGTGATTCATTCGTTGGCCGGCATACGTCTGGCTCCATCCACGGAGGCCGCGGTGCCGCGGAGTGCGTTTGCACATCCAACACGAACTCATCGCCCCCGAGCGCCTCGCATGCTTGGGCCGCATCTTCCATCGCGCCGGCATCAATGCGGTACCCAGCATCGTCCGTCCCTACCCGCGATGAATCGTTGCCGCCACATCCGTAAACCTGGTTGATCACGAATAAAGCCGTCGCCGTTCCACATGCACTCTGCGCAAACTGCCTCCGCGACATCCCCACGCGTTTGTGCTTGTCCTCAACCAACTCACGCCACAGCCGTTCTGCGCGTGCGTCCGCTGCGGTGAGAGAAGGCGGGCAATACTCGCCATTGGAGCAAGGGGCAAACGCCACTGGCGAGTCGAACGAATCCTGTGGTTCAGACTTTCGCGATGCCATGGGGAGGAGTATCGCAGAAAACCAGCGCTTTTACCGCCAGCGTTCTTGGGGATGCGTTTGGTCCACGCAGTGTTAGTGTGGGGCCAGGTTCCTCCGTGATTCCCCGTGGCATCGTCGACATCGAATGGGCAAATGTGCTGCGGGCGGGGTTTGGTTGCCTCGATCCAAGGTCCGGAAGATCCCGTGTTTGGTCCGACCCCGTCATCGCTGCGGGCCGCTGTGGTTTCCTCAGTCTGTCTGTTCGAACAGCTTTTGATGCGCTCCTCACTGCCATGGACTGGGCACCCGGAAGCGAAATTCTCATGTCCGCAATTACGATTGCCGACATGTTGCGGATCATCAAGGAGCACGGCCTGGTCGCCGTTCCGCTAGATGTTCCCTGCAATACTCTTGCACCCACGGCTGAGCAAGTGGCTCGGCAAATTACGCCTCGAACCCGTGCGGTGATGGTGACGCATCTTTTCGGTTCTAAGGCCAGGCTAGAGGCTATTGGTGCTGTTTGTCGGCAGAACAGCCTGCCGCTGTGGGAAGACGTTGCACAAAGCTATAACGCCGATGTGCCCGTTGCCGATCCTGCGGCGGACGTATCGTTCTTTAGCTTCGGCAAGATTAAGACCCGCACCGCGGCCGGCGGGGCCTTGGTGCTTTTTCGTGATCCGGATTTGGCGTTGGCCACACAGGAGGTTGAGTCCACTTTCCCGCAGCAGTCACGCGCCGCGTATGCCCGAGCGCTCACCGACCTCGCGATTTTGAAACTGTTGGGAAGCGGCTTTGCTTTTTCTGCCACAGGTGTTGCGTGCCGGCTTGTTGGCACCGATTTGGAAAAACTGTTGAACCTTTCCTCTCAGGGGTTTGCCGGCGAGAACCTCTTTGCTCGGATGCGATGCCGGCCATCAGACGCCCTCACAAAGTTTCTACGACAACGCTTGACTTCAAAAGGAGGGACGAAGTTGGGATGGAAGCAAAAGCTTGCCGATGAATATCGCCGGACGCTTCGTATGGATTGTCTGGTTGGTGCTGCCGCAAATTTTCCAACACGCTGGGTCTATCCCATCCGTTGTCACGCCCCTTTGCAACTGGTGGAGACGTTGCGCGCAGCGGGATACGACGCCACGTCGCGTGCGTCGCGCCTGGTGGTGGCGCCTTCTCCCGCTCAACACCCTGGTGCAAAACCAATCGAAGCCGCGGCCTGGTTACCCAACACTGTGTACTTGCCCCTGCACCCTCTGCTGAACCACCATCTCCAGCAGGAAATTGCGAACGCCGTGAATCGGCACTGTGATCAGGGCTTGGCCGCTAACGCCGGGGTGCCCCCAGAATGAAAGGGGCGGCCTGTTGCCTGTGCGATTGCATCTGAGAACGCAGGGGCGTCGCTGTGGATGCGAAGGAGTTCGCCCGTGCGTGAGAAATGCTGGCCCTTGATCTCGTCAATCACGCGCGGCCGACGTAACCGCGACACCAATGTCACCGTCTCGGGCTCCGAAAACGGCTGCCGTTCGTCAGAACGCCCGCCTTTGCAATTGGCCCAGCCTTTGCTGCAGAGTCAAAGGCACGAGGTGCCTATGCTCGAAGAGATTTCGTCGCGCCGCTGGTTTAACAACATCCTCCGCAGCCTCATCGCGTCCGGTGTGCCCTTGATCGGGTTAGGCGGGTGTGACTGCCCGCCTGATGACCGCTTGTATTTGATCCGCGAGACAGACGAATCGATCGCGCCGCTTGTGCAGGCGTGCCGGCGCCCCGTGAATCCTGATTGCCGGCCTCTGTGTGAGTTCGTGAGCAATGCTTACGCAATTGTGCATTGCGAATTGCATAGCGATAAAGACGGATACCTGCGCGTGCACGTCGGTAGCGAGCCGAGTTGTACTGGAGGTCGTCGCCCGTCTCGGCTGCGTTTTGCCGATGGCAAAGCGGGGCCCCCAGTGGCTCAGTGGCTGGCGCGGATGTCGCAACTCGAAGCTGCCTCAGTGCCCGCTTTCCGGCGGTTGGCCCGCCAGCTGCGCCATCACGAGGCGCCACTTGAGCTTGTGGAGGCGGCGCGCGCCGCGGCTCGCGACGAGATCCGTCATGCGCGCGCTCTGCGTGCCATCGTTCGATCGCATGGCATTGAGCCAGGTGTGCCTCGCTGCCCCGCTGAGCCTCGTCTACCCAGTCTCGCGCAACTCGCTCGCGCCAATGAAGTGGAAGGCTGCGTGCGTGAAAGCTTCGGCGCTTTGGTGGCCGCACACCAGGGCGCGGTTGCCGGCGACACGCGCGTACGTGCGGCCATGTCAAGCATTGCACCAGACGAGCTTCGCCACGCCACCTTGGCGCGTGCGATACGTTCATGGGCTTTGCCGCAGTTGTCGCCGCGGCAACGCGCGGGCGTGGCCCAGGCGGGCGCCCGAGAGCTACGACGGTTGGCGCACGCGCGGTCCCTCCCAGAGTACGTGCGTACGCAGTTGGGATTCCCGTGCCGTGAAAACACCCGGTTGATCTTGCAGCACCTGGCAGAGGATCTCGCGTGATGCTGCAATTGCGTTTGCCCCGGGTCGTGTTTTTGGCGTGGCTGTTCACTGGCTCAGCCGCGTGTGATGAGCCTTGCCCGCCCATCCAACAGACTGTCTACGTGAATGCCCCAGACGAGGATTTGCAGCGCCTGATCGCGGACTGTAAGCGCGACGGTGCTTCCGCAGGCTGTAAACAGGACGAGATCGATTGCGTTTGTCGTCCCCTGTGCCTGCGACTGCTGCAACTCATCGACGGCTTCGAGGGGAACGAAGAGCTGCAAACTTGTTACCTGTCTCCCTATAGAGCGGAGACTCTCCAGCAACCGAATGAAAACAATCTGAGGTTCAGCGCCGACGCGATCGCCGTGTCGCTCAGGTACGTTCCATCGAGGTGCGATGTACAAGCCCGCTAACACTCGAGGTGTCTTGACCGCTGTGTTGTCTGGTTTGCTTGTTTGGCAACCCGGTTGCAGCTTCTTGGCGGTTGTCCCCCCGCCGGTGCGCCATGAGGAACCCCCACCGCTCGTTCCTCAAGCCACCGCGCCATGCACGAGGCGCATGGCCGCGCCCGTGCTCGATACCGTGGGCGCCGCGGGCGTTGGCGGATTCGGCCTCCTTTTAACGGGAATTGGTTTCCTCGCGCGTTCGAGTGACACGAATGCGGTGCAACCGAGTTGGGATCCCGCGCCTGATCACACCGGCGCCAACGCCGCCATCACGCTCGGCGTTGGCGCCTTGGTGTTGGCTGCCGTCACCGCCGCATCGGCGGCCTATGGCTACCACACGGTGCACGAGTGCCGCTCACTTTACCCCTTGCCGCCGCGTGTTCCCCGTTCACGTAACCGCTGGCTGCCACAGCCGCCCCGAGCCAACGCGCCCGCCACGCCATAGCCACCGGAACCTAACGCCTCCGGGTGTCCCCTCTCCCTTTGGCCCCTTCGCTCCTAACGGGGGAGGTGAATTCACCCCGCGGGCCGCGGTTGCTTGAGCGCGGCCAACAAAAACGCCGCCACAGCCGGCACGTCATTGTTACACCAGCGCTGCACATCGTGCGGGTTAAAACGCCAAAACAAACTTGGCGCACGCAAGTGTTGCCGCACGCTTGCGCCGAACGTGAATGTTTCTAAGCACGCCGCCCACATGCGGTGGTGGTGATGTTGGTGATCTTCAAGCTCGCCGGTGAACGTATCAATCCAGTTGCTTGCCAGACGCCCATAACGAAACGCGCCTTGCGCCTTCGCCAACGCGCGCGCCAGGCCTTTGTAAACGGATGCTTCCTTTGCGCGCAGCGCGCGGGCGGGGATCACCTTGCCCATGAAACTGTGGCCATTGATGCCAGCGTGAAATTGTTGGTCGTGCAGCAGCCGATCCAACGCCTCGCTCTCAGGTTCGCTCAGCGGCCCCGTCCCCACGTACGTGGCTTTGCCGGGTGTGCTTGAGCCGGCCCCGGGCAACCGCTTTCGAACGTGCCCGGCCGGCAGCGGAAAATTCCGATTGAGATCCACTCCATTGGCGTTGGTGCGGAGGCCCGCGAGTGAACCGTGGCCACCGCTCAAAAACGTACGCGCGTAGCCATCGGGGTTCAGGCACGGAATCACCCACACCTCCGCATTTGCCCGCAAGGGGGCGCCGGCAGGCGTGCCCAGCACGCGCAGCACGCCTAAAGCAACTTGCGACGAGATCCACTCCACACCATGGATGTTGCCGGTCACAAGCACGCGAGGTGCTCCAGCCACCCGTGCCGGCACGCGCACGGCCAACAAAGGCCGT
This sequence comes from Deltaproteobacteria bacterium, assembly GCA_033763315.1. Lineage (GTDB taxonomy): Bacteria > Myxococcota_A > Polyangia > Fen-1088 > Fen-1088 > JAGTJU01. The sequence continues at coordinate 52,994 of JANRKS010000028.1, read as the reverse complement.
CCCTCGACGCTTTGGCCATACGTTATGGCCTCGCCGCCCAACGCGTCGGCCAACCCGCGCGTCGTTGTGTCGCGGCTTTCGGGATCAGGGTAAGGCGCCAGGGCGTGCGTCATCGGGCCACAAATGCACCACCCATGCTACCCCCGGCCGGGCGCGTCCGCTAAAGTTCCCTGAACACAAAGCACACGCCCCCAGGGGGCCCGCAGGCCCGAGGAGTCCCACGATGACACTGCTTGAATCACTGAAACAGCACACGGTTGTGGTTGCCGATACAGGCGACATTGAAGCGATCGCCAAACACAAGCCGCAAGACGCCACCACCAACCCTTCGCTGCTGTTGAAGGCCGCCCAGATGCCCCAATACCGCGGGCTTGTGGACGAGGCGCTCAAGTTCTCGAACTCCATCAGTGGTGACAAGTCAGCGCGTACCACCGCCTTCATGGACAAATTGGCCGTGAACTTTGGTTGCGAGATCTTGAAGATCATCCCCGGCCGCGTGTCCACCGAAGTGGATGCCAGCTTCAGCTTCGACATCGAAGGTTCGGTGACCAAAGCGCGCGAGCTCATCGCACTTTACGCCAAGGCCGGCATCGATCGCAACCGCATCTTGATCAAGCTTGGTTCAACTTGGGAAGGCATCAAAGCCGCTGAACGTCTGGAAAAAGAGGGCATTCACTGCAACCTCACGCTGTTGTTCAGCTTCGCGCAAGCGGTGGCCTGTGCCGAAGCGGGCGTCACGCTGATCTCGCCGTTTGTGGGCCGCATTTACGATTACTACCTCAAAGAGCGCGGCGTAAAAGACATCGCCCCCGAAGAGGATCCCGGCGTGGCCTCTGTTGAACGCATCTACACGTATTACAAAAAATACGACTACAAGACCGAAGTCATGGGCGCGAGCTTCCGCAAAGTGGAACAAGTCACGCGCCTGTGTGGCAGCGACTTGCTGACCATCAGCCCCGACATTTTGGCCACCTTGTCGGAAAAGGAAGGCACCTTGCCCCGTCGCCTGGATCCCGCGGCGGCCAAGAAGGCAGACGTTCCGAAGGTTCACCTCGATGAAAAGGCTTATCGGTTCGCGCATAACGAGGATGCGATGGCCGTGGACAAGCTATCGGACGGCATTCGCAAGTTCTACGCGGACGGCCGCAAGCTCGAGAAGTTCGCCGAGACGCTGGTTTAAGCCATGCGCCCCGGCGCCCACGCGCTGGTCACACGCTTTTGGCGGCGTTGATCAGCGCGTTGGTAGAACTGTCGTGGTTGGTGGTGGTGGCTTTGGTGCCCAGATCCGCTAACACGCCCTTGGCCAATTGCTTGCCCAGCTCAACGCCCCACTGATCGAACGAGTTCACGTTCCACACGGCGCCTTGCACGAAGATCTTATGCTCGTAAAGCGCCACCAAAAGCCCCAGCGTGTAGGGATCGAGCGCTGGATACAAGATCGTGTTGCTAGGCCGGTTGCCAGGAAACACTTTGTGCGGCAGCAAGGCATCTCGCGCGGCCCCTGAAAGCTTTCCCGCCGCCACTTCGGCATCCAGTTCAGCACGCGCCTCCGCCTCCGTTTTGCCGCGCATCAACGCCTCCGATTGCGCAAAACAGTTGGCCAGCAGCTTTTCGTGGTGATCGTTGAGATCCTCCTCAATGCACGCCAGCGCCGGCGTGAGGCCGCCCCGCCTATGAGGCGCCTCGATCGACGCGATGAAGTCGCACGGGATCAGCTTCGTGCCTTGGTGAATCAATTGGTAAAACGCGTGCTGGCCGTTGGTCCCAGGCTCGCCCCAAATGATCGGGCCCGTTTGATACGCGATGGCGGCCCCTTGCCGTGTCACGCGCTTGCCGTTGCTCTCCATGTCGCCTTGCTGCAAGTAAGCGGGCAGCCGGTGCAGATACTGGTCATAAGGCAACACCGCGTGGCTATCGGCGTTCATGAAGTTGTTGTACCAAACGCCCAGCAACGCCAACGTGGCGGGCAAATTTTTCTCGAGCGGCGCCGTGCGAAAATGCTCGTCCATCGCGTGTGCCCCTGCAAGCAATCGCTCGAAGTTGTCGTACCCCACCGCCAGCGCGATGGGCAGACCGATCGAGGACCACAACGAATAACGGCCGCCCACCCAGTCCCAGAACTCGAACATGTTGCTGGTTGAAATGCCGAACTTCGCCACCTCCGTGCTGTTGGTGGAAAGCGCCACAAAATGCTTGGCGATGTGCGCTTCATCCGTGGCTTGCGCCAAGAACCAACGGCGGGCTGTATGCGCGTTGCGCATGGTCTCTTGCGTGGTGAACGTTTTCGACGCCACGATGAAAAGAGTCGTTTGCGGATCCAAAAGCCGCAGCGTCTCTTGAATGTGCGCGCCGTCGACATTTGAAACAAAGTGCACAGCCAAGTCACGCTTCGCATAGGGCTTCAGCGCTTCGGTGATCATAACCGGGCCCAGATCCGACCCACCAATTCCAATGTTCACAATCGTGTTGATCGGTTTGCCGGTGAACCCGAGCCAGCCGCCCGCCCGCACTTGATCCGAGAACACCTTCATCTTCGCCAGTGCGGCGTTCACCTGGGGCATCACATCTTCGCCGTCCACCACGATCGGCCGGTTCGAACGGTTGCGCAACGCCACATGCAACACCGCCCGATCTTCGGTGATGTTGATCTTCTCGCCCGCGAACATGGCGTCGCGCAATCGTTCAACGCCGGCCTCACGGGCCAGGTCGCGCAGCAACCGCAACGTTTCATCGGTGACGATGTTCTTTGAGAAGTCCACGGTAAAACCGCCGAGCGCCAGGCTGAGTCGTTGGGCGCGGTCGGGCTCCGCCGCAAACAGCGCGCGCATGCTGGTGTGGCCCAACTTCTGGGCGTGGGCTTGCAGGGCGTTCCAGCTGCTGGTTTCGTTCAAGGCGGCAGGTTTATCGTGGGGCACTTTCATTCCTCCGGTGCGGGACCGTATGTAACTGGCGCCACAATAGCAAAACCTGGACGCGCTCGGGCCAACGCTGGATACTTTGGCTGTGCACGGCCCTCACGTCTTCCTCACCAACCTAGCGCTGGTCCTCTGCGTGGCGGCCGTCACCACCGTCTTGTTTCAGCGCCTCAAGCAACCGGTTGTGCTTGGGTATGTGATGGCGGGCCTGCTTGTGGGCCCCCATTTTCCGATGCCCCTGTTCGCCGACCAGGGCATCATCGAAACGCTCTCAGAACTCGGCGTGATCCTGGTGATGTTTTCACTCGGGCTTGAGTTCAGCATCCGCAAGCTGCTGCGCCGGGGCATCGGCATCGCCGCCGTGGCCGCCATCGAAGTCAGCGCCATGTTGTGGCTTGGTTTCGTGACCGCAAAGCTGTTTGGCTGGAGCCCGGCCGAAGCGATGTTAACCGCGGCCGCCGTGTCGATCTCCAGCACCACGATCATCGCCAAGACTTTCGAAGAGCAAAAGATCGATGAGCGCATCAAAGAAGTTGTCTTCGGCGTGCTCATCTTCGAAGATCTCATCGCCATCTTGTTGTTGGCCACGCTGCCTGCCGTGGTTTCAGGGCAGGCGCGATCGGTTAACGACACGATGGGCACGTTGGCATCCACCACCGGCAAGCTGCTGGGTTTCTTGGTGGTGCTGTTGGTGGTGGGCATGATGGTGGTGCCGCGTCTGATGCGTTTTATCCTGCGCCTCGGCCGTTCCGAAACAACATTGGTGGCCAGCGTGGGTCTGTGTTTCGCCATGGCGTTGTTGGTGCAGAAATTCGGTTATTCCGTGGCACTTGGCGCGTTCTTGGCAGGTTCCCTGGTGTCTGAAAGTGGTGCGGGCCACCGCGTGGAAAGGCTCGTTAAACCCATCCGCGACATGTTCGCCGCCATCTTCTTCGTGTCGGTGGGCATGCTGATCGATCCAAAGTTGGTCACCGCCAATTGGGGCGCCGTCCTGGTGCTCACCGCGGTGGTGCTTGCCGGCAAACTCTTGTCCGTGTCGGTCGCGTCGTTCTTGTCGGGCCACAGCGTCCGCACATCTGTGCAGGCTGGCATGAGCATGGCGCAGATCGGTGAGTTCTCTTTCATCCTCGTCGGGTTGGGCCTCACCCTGGGCGTGGTGCGGCCGTTTCTCTTTCCGGTGGTTGTTTCCGTTTCTGTGGCCACCACGTTGTTGACGCCGCTGTTGGTGAAAGCTTCAGGCCGGGCGTCGGCGCGTTTTTACGAACGTCTGCCGCCGGCGTTGCAAACTTTCTGCGCGCTTTACGGTACATGGTTCGAACGCTTGTCGTCCCCCGCGCGCGGCCCGCAAACGCCAGCCCGCCGCATGCGTCGCCGTTTGGCGTTGATGTTGGGGGACGTGGTGGCTCTCGCCGCCGTGATCATCGGCGCCAGCCTCTCGTTAAAGTCATTGGTCCAACGCGTGTCACCCTTCCTGCACGGCAACGTCTGGTTGGCTCACATCGTTGTTGTGGCCGTCGCGGTGGTGATTGGATCTCCGTTTTGCTTAGGCGCCATTCGCTTGGCGCGCACAATTGGGGGTGAACTGGCCGAGCTCGCGTTGCCTCGTGCGGGCAAGGGGCAGTTGGATCTGGCAGCGGCGCCTCGCCGCGCGTTTGTGGTGTCCTTGCAGCTAGCCGTTGCGTTGGTGTTTGGGGCGCCGCTGGTGGCTGTGACCCAACCGTTCTTGCCCAGCTTTGAGGGCGCCGCGGTCTTCTTGTTGGTGGTGGCCGTGCTGGGGATCACCTTCTGGCGAAGCGCCACCAATCTGCAAGGGCACGTGCGGGCCGGCGCGCAGGTGATCGTTGAAGTGTTGGCGGCGCAAGGCACCGAGCCGCACCACGACCCCAACCAAAGCGGTACGCATATCACCATGGATAACCTCAGCGTTGTTAAGCAGTCCCTGCCAGGGTTGGGCGCGCCCGTGCCTTTGCCTGTTAAACCTCGCAGCCCGGCGATCGGCAAGACGTTGGTTGAGTTGAACCTGCGCGGGCTCACTGGTGCAACCGTGCTGGCCATCACGCGCGCAGGTGGTGCGATTGTGGTGCCCACGGGGCACGAACGTTTGTCCGAAGGCGACGTATTGGCGATCACGGGCACGACCGAATCTATCGAGGCGGCGCAGCGCCTCATCGAAGCCGTCTCTTAGCCGCTTGCTGTTTTAGTTCTGCGGGCAGCGAACGGGGCGCGGCCCCGGATACTGGTGGCGTCGTTGCGCGGTGAACTCTGAAGGCGCAATCACACCGCCTCGCTGGCCGATCACTTTAACGAGTTCATCGCGCAAGGGCGGCGCGGCTTCCACCTGGAAAGGCAGCTTTTCAAATGCAGCATCTCCTCCCGATGCCAAGAAGCTGTTTGTCACCATCGTAAGGGTCTCGCCCTCTTCGATGGGTTTTCCATCGGGTCTTGCAAGCCGCACAAGCAACTTTGCACCTTCGCAGCGCGATGTGATCTGCAGTCCCGATTGTGATAGGAAGCCGCCTTTGCTTTTCAAGTTGTGAGCGAACATTGCGGCCAGTTGTTTGCCGGTCACGCTGGCCAAAGCGAATGTGTTATCGAACGGCACAACCTCAAACAGCCGCCCGTACGTGATCGGGCCCGCGGCCAGATCACTGCGCAAGCCGCCGCCATTGGTCAAAGCCACGTCGGCCTGAGGCCGCGCCGCACGCATAAGATCCACAACCAGGTTGCCCAACGCCGATTCGTCGTCATAGTCGCGTTGGAAGGCGGCCGAGGCGGTGGCGCCCAACGGTTGCGACGAAACTTCATTTACCCGTTTCTCAGCGGACGCGGCCAATCTCTGCGTCGCAAGATCGGGCTCGACTTTGCGGCCTTCATAGGGGAAGGCAACACACCCGGAGGGCGATTTCGCGGAGCGACCTTTGCACAAATTTTGTGGGGGAAAGATATGGTGTTCCCGCACGCGCTTGGCTCTCGCGTCCCACACCAGATCGATGCGTCCAAACGCGCGCCCGTGCGCATAGGATTGCACGATGGGAATGCCGTTAACCTCGTGAGCCACGGCCGCATGGGTGTGGCCCGCAACGATGGCGTCAACGGCACCGCGGGGCAGGGCCCGCGCCACATCGAAGATCTCGGTGTCTCCCGCGCCGGTGGCACACGAACCGATGTCGGTGGGAACATCAAAGCGGCGACACGAGCCTCCCGCGTGCGCCAACACCAACACAATCCGTGCGCCACGCTGCCGCAACGCTTGTGCCTGGGTGGCCACGGCCAGCGCCAGCGGTTGCATGTGCAGACCCTGAATGTTCGCCGCCAACGTGGATTTGGGTGTGTCGATCGTCGTCACGCCCACAACGCCCACCTTTAGGCCCGCAGCGTTCAGCAAAACACTTGGCATCAGGTTCTTCCCGGTCAGTGGTTTGCCCTTGGCGTCGTCGACTACGTTGGCCATCAGGAATGCAAAGCGAGCCTCGGCCGCGCGCGCCCGCAAAGCGCCGCGGGGGTCGTCGGTCGAATCGCCGGCGTTGTCTCGTGGGCCGACAGGACCAAAATCGAACTCATGATTGCCCACGGCGGCCGCTGCATACCCCAGTTCGTTATAGGCCTGGACCACCACTTGGCCTTCGGTGCTGTTGGAGGCCAGCGTGCCCTGAAACATGTCCCCGGCATCCACCAGCAACACCGCGCCGCCGTCCGCCTTGCGTGCGGCCCGCAGGTTCTTCACATAACCGCCGAGCGTGGGCAACACCTCGATGTGCCCATGCAGATCGCTCGTGCCCACGATGGAGATCACCACATTCTCGTTCGCGGCGACGTTTGGCGAAGCCGCACAACAACTGAGGCAGGTCAGCAGCCACAGCCACGCCGGGCGGCGCGCCGGCGGCCTTTGATCCCTAACTGAAACGCCCATGACTGCACGAATGTGTAGGTGAGGCGACTGTATGCAACTTTAAGCCTTTTTGCGTCAAGAAAACTTCCGCGCGCCGGCTGCGTCGATATACTGGCACCGCTAGAGAGCCATCGGGAGACGTGGAATGCAACGGACGAAATCAAGAAACATCCTGAGTGCCGCTTGTGGAATTTGGTTGGGGGTTGGCGCAACGGCGTACGCCCAAGAGCCAGCTTCACCTGCGGTCGAAGACCCCGCCGCAGCGCCTGCCGCTCCGGCTTCAACTCCAGCCCAAAGCATCGAAGCGGACAAGACGCTCGAGCTTCCACCGCCGGCCGCGGCCGCCCCCAGTGGTGAACCGCGTGGCCTGCAGGTCGAACTCGGGCTGTTCGGGGGGTATCACCTGTGGGCGAAGGACCTGGAACTGGGCGTGGCCGACAGCCCCGGGCGTGGCCCCAATTTCTCGGGTCAGTTTGGTTTGCGCTTGGCTTTGAACTTCCTCCCGACCATCGGGATTGAAAGCGAAGTCTCGGGCCTTCCCACCTCCGATCGCCGCGACGACATCGCTGCCTTCATCATGATCTACCGCCTGCACTTGCTGGCTCACGTGGCCACGTGGGGCGATTTCCGTCCCTTCGTGCTCGCCGGTGTGAATTTGGCCCAAGTGGCCGACACGGACGGCAGCGCCATTAAGGGCGGCATTGAAGAGAAGGATAAGGACGGTGGCTTCCACGTCGGCGCCGGCATGAAGTGGGACATTTCGAAGACGCTGCTTGCACGCTTTGACGCGCGCACGTCGTGGTTGCCCGACTGGCACGATGGCGGCGTTACACCCAGCTTTGAGTTGTTGGCCGGTCTTGGCGTGAAGTTCGGTGGATCTCCGCCCCCACCGCCCCCACCGCCACCCCCGCCTGCAGACACAGACGGCGACGGCTTGCTTGATCCAGAGGATCAATGCCCGACGGAAAAGGAAGACGTCGATAACTTCCAAGACGAAGACGGCTGCCCCGATCCTGACAACGACAACGATGGCGTGCTCGATGGCGTGGATAAGTGCCCGCTTGAAGCCGAAACCATGAACGGCGTTGACGATCAAGACGGCTGCCCTGAGAGCGACGAAGACAAAGATGGTCTGTTCGGCTCCGCTGATAAATGCCCCACGGAGGCCGAAGACGCCGATGGCTTCCAAGATGAAGATGGCTGTCCCGATCCCGACAACGACGGCGACGGTGTGCTGGACGCTGACGACAAGTGCCCCACCGAACTTGAAACCAAAAACGGCTTCCAAGACGGTGACGGCTGCCCCGACGAGCTTCCCAAAGAGGTGCAAAAGTTCACGGGCGTCATTCAGGGCATCACGTTCAAGAAGAACTCGGCTGCCATCGCCAAGTCTTCTTTCAAAGTCTTGGCGGGCGCCGTCAAGGTGCTGAAGGATTACCCAGATCTGCGCATCGAAATCTCAGGCCACACCTCTTCTGAAGGCGTACCTGAGAAGAACATGCAGCTGTCACATGATCGCGCCGACTCCGTGAAGGAGTACCTCGTTTCGGCGGGCATCGATGCAAGCCGCATCGAGAGCAAAGGCTACGGGCCTGACCAGCCGATCGCTCCGAACGCGACCAAGAAGGGCCGCGAACAAAACCGTCGCATCGAATTCAAACTGATTACGAAATAGTAAACAGTCAGTGCGACAACAACGCGCCTCCGCCTCGCAAGAGCCGGGGGCGTTGTTGTGCTTGCGGGGCGCGATCACACAACCGAGGCGCTTGGGCCTAAGGCCGCCAACAGGCGCGCGGCCCGTGGCCCGTGAGCTTTAAACACCAGCGTGCGCACGCCTGCTTCGTCGGCGAGCAACAGCAGCGACAAATGGTCGCTTGGCAGCACCTGTGCAAACCGTTCGGCCCACTCGATGGCGGCCGCGCCCTGTTCCATCGCCTCGTCGAGGCCCAGCTCTTCAAGTTCAGCTTCGCTCTTAAGGCGATAGAGGTCGGCGTGCGCAAAGGTGACGCGTCCAGGGTGAATGTTCACCAGAGCAAACGTAGGGCTGGCCACCGCGCGATCAGCGCCCACGTCGAGGCCGCGTGCCAAGCCTTGGCAGAACGTGGTTTTGCCGCTGCCCAATCCACCCGTCAGTGCCAATACGTCCCCGGCGCCCATGGCGCGCCCCAACCGCTCAGCCCACATTTGGGTCTCGCTTGGGCTTCGTGCCACCACCGTGAGTTGCTGCGTGTTTGTCATCGTGAGTTGAGTGTGCCAAGCAGCGCGTTGGCGCGCTCGTCTCCCGCAGGCGCAGTGGCGGCTGCGGCGCGCAGATGGCCTTCAGCTTCGCTCCAACGCTGTTGGCGCAGCAAGCACAGTCCCAACGTCAGCCGCGCTTCGTAACCCGTGGCCGTGGGATTCAACCGCACGAAGAAGGCCGCTGCGTTGTCATCCAAGCACGCCCGCAGATCAATCTCGGCTTGCGCATAATCGCCCGCCGTCATGTACGCGCGCGCCCGTGCCAACCGCAGATCGGGGCTATCGGGAAATCCAGCCAACGCCACGTTCAGGATCGCCACCCCTTCGTCAGTCTGTTGCAGTTGCAACAGTGTTTGTGCGTGGCTCAAGAACAACGAAACAACATACGCTTCGCCTTCGTGGCCGGCCGTCAATCGCCCCATGGCTTGGCCAAAAGCAAGGATGGCTTGCTCTTGGCGCTCCCGGGTTGGTTGCGTGAGCAACGCTTGGCCCAGGCAATACCACGCGAAGGGATCGTCTGCCGTTTGCCTCACTTGCGCGCGCGCGAGATCCAGGTTGCGCTGGTCCTTATGCCTTTGCGCCAGCACTTGGCTTGTGTGGCCGGTGTGAAGGAAGTGCATAAAGGCCGCGTGCGCGACACCCACCCCGCCACGCGCCACGCCCACAAGTTGCTCATGAACCGCGCCCTCGAACCGCATCAACGGTGATTTGTTACGAAACAAACGCAGCAGGGGCGCCACGGAAAATGAGCCATCGTCGCGCAGATCGTGGCAGTCCAACGCGAACGCATGCTGCACGGTTTGCAGAGCGTGGGCGAATGCCTTGGCGTCAGTCACCACCAGCTCTTCGTCTGCGTCCAACACCAGCGCCCAGGGGGCCGTGGCGGCGTCCAGCGAAGCGTTGCGGGCCAATGCAAAACTGTTCTGCCAGGGCGAGTGAACCACGCGGGCGCCTAACGCTGTGGCCACGGCGGCCGTGTCATCCACTGACCCCGTGTCCACCACAACCATCTCGCCAACCCACGGTGCCGCTGAGTGCAGCAGCCGCGGCAGGTTGTGCGCTTCATCGCGCGCAATCACGCACAAACCCAGCAGGTGCTTTTCAGTGAATGTGCCCTGCATCGCAGGCCTGCGTGGCCGCGGCTAGCGGCGCTTCGTCAGCTGGCGGTAAATCAACAGGTGACGGACGGCTGTTTCGGGGCGCCCCAATTGTTCAAGCAAGCGCGCCAGATTGTAGTGGGCGTCGGCGTTGGAGGGGTCGATGCCAATCGACGACTCATAGGCTTCCACCGCCTCGGCACGGCGGCCCGTGTCTTCGAGGGCCACGCCCAAATTGAAGAACGCGGTGGGATCCTCGGGGCGCACCGTCAAAGCCACGCGGTAGTGCAGCTGTGCTGCCTCCGGGTGTCCTGATTCATGCAGCAGTCGCCCCAGGTTGATGTGCGCGTCTGCGTGCGCGGGATCCAAATCAATCGCCGCCTGGTAGGCGTCGCGCGCGGCCGCCGCGTCTTGCTCTTCCAGTCCACAGCCGCGCTCGAAGTGCTCGTGCGCCGTCAGGCCGTCCGGGCCGCGTTCGCCGCGCAGCTTCTTTCGCTTTTGCGACTCCTGCGCCGAGGCTTCGCGCGCCAGTGCCAAAGGAGCGATGTTGGTCTCTGAGGCCTGCGAGTGCTTTCGTGCGCCGCCTGCGAACGACAAAAACATCTGCCCCGAGGTCGGATCCCAGCGCGTGTTGCCCTCGTCCACGATGAGACGATCGCCATCCACATCGAGGTTCAAACCCGCCAGCGGCCGGGTGCTGCCCAACGTTTGCTTCAGACGGCGCAGGGCTTGGTGCACCCGCTTGGCCGGGATCTGCTGCCCCAACAGCCCTTCCACCTTACGAAGCAACACCATATCCTGGAACGACAAACGAAGTTCTCCGTCCTCGTCACGCGCCGGGGTCACAAACCCGGCCTTCATGTACGAACGCAGGCGATCCGCGGGCACGCCTAGAACGTTGGAGACCTTCTGTACAGAATACATGGGCGGCGTGATGATAATACCCACGCGGTTTTGCGGATCACAAAAAACACAACACACTTTTCTTACGCAGAAAAGTGAGCGATTTTGCGACCCTGACCCTGTGGATAAATTGCGCGTCGCCGCTTGACGGCGTTGAGATGCGAGCAATCGCGCTTATTCGGCCCCCGCCTTGGAGCGTTTGCGGGCCGGTGGTGAATCGCTTGAAAGCTTGGCAGGCCGGCGCTGTTCCGCCTGGGCAGAAGTTGCAGCGGCGTGGGCGGCCAAACTTGCCTTGAGGGCTTCCATGAGGTCGATCACCTGCGCCGGCTCCGAAGCCTCTTCCAACTGCTCGATCTCATGGCCTTCGATCTTCCGCTGAATGTCAGCGTTGATCCGTTCGCGCACTTCATCCTTATAGGCTTTGACGTCGAACGTCTGCTTCGAGATTTGCTCCACCAATTGGCGCGCCAGCTGCAACTCGCCGTGCTTGGGCTCAACGTCGGGGATCGGCACGTCGCTCATCGGGCGCACTTCGTCCGCATACAGCAGCTGTTGCATCACCAGCCCCTTTTCTGCGGGCCGAAGCATCACGAGATATTGTTTGCCGCGCGCCGCGTACCGGGCGATCGCCACGCGGTCGGTTTCTGTCATGACTTCACTCAACAAACGGTAGGCCTTCTCGCCGCCGCGCTCGGGGCCTAAATAGTAAGGCTTGTCGTAGTGAATGGGATCCACCGCCGCCCGGGGAACGAACTCCTCTATCTCGATGGCTTGGCTGCCGCGCTCTTCAAGGGACTTGAGCTCCTCGGGCGTAAACGTCACGTATTGGCCTTTGGCGAATTCGTAACCTTTGACCATTTGTGAGCGCTCGACGATCTCGCCGTCGCTGGCCCGCACGTATTGCTGTTTGAGTCGCCCCCCCGTTTCCTTGTCGAGCAAGTTGAACGACAACCCCGCCTGCGGTTGGGTGGCCGGGTAAAGCTTGACGGGGATTGCCACCAACCCGAAGGAGATGCTTCCCTTTGCTATGGAGCGCGCTGCCATGCGCTTCACAGTATAGGCTCAAATCGCAGTAGGCAAAAAACTTACATATCCTACCGCGTCGGGCCCTCAAGGCGCGGGGGTTGGGGAACCCGCTAAACCCAGGAACGCTTTGGCCAACCGCGGACCAACCCCAGCGTCCTCATGTTTGAAGAAGACATAGGCCTCCGACCAACTTTGCTTTTGCACCTGGTCCCACCAGGAAGCCAAAGCCTGGTCGTCGTACCCCTCTTGCCGTAGGCGCAGGTAGCCCCAAGGGGCGGTGGCAACCATCGGCGTGGTCAATTTTTCGTCGTCAGCGATACACAGCGCGGCCTTGGCTTCCGATAGCGCCGCATACACTTCCTCGCAAAACCAAGAGGCGTGACGGAACTCAAAGGCAGGCGACAGACGCGGCGCCACCTCGCGCAGGACCGCCAAGAAGGCCCGCAGGCGAGGCGCATCCACCCGCAAAAACGGCGGCAGCTGTATCAGCACCGGTCCCAGCTTCGGCCCCAATGCAGCCGCCACTTCACCCAGCCGAGCGACGTCCGACCCCGACTCAACAAGCTTCTGCACATGCGAGATGCGTTTGGGGGCTTTCAATACGAACCGAAAGGTGTCTGGCGTTTGATCGGCCCAGGCCGTCAGATCCGCTGGTTTGGGCATGCGGTAGAAACTGTTGTTGATCTCCACCGCGGGCAACTGCGTGGCATAAAACGCCAGCATCTGCTTGCTAGGCAGTTTTTCGGGATAAAACGAGCCTTTCCAAGGCGCGTAAGAAAACCCACTGGTCCCTGCCAAGATGCGCATGCGCCACCTAGTTCAAAGAGTTAGGCAAGCCCAATCGAAAGGGGGCGATTTCGGCGTCGAATCGTTTGCCACTGTTTGCCACCATCTGGTACGTGCCGCGCATGGCGCCCGAGGGCGTGGGGATCACACACCAGCTGGTGTACTCGAAGCTCTCGCCTTGCCGAAGCATCGGCTGCACACCCACCACGCCTTCACCTTTGACCTCTTGCTGGCCGCCTTCGTTGTCCACGATGATCCAGTGACGGCTCAACAGCTGCGCGCTCTCCGCGCCTTCGTTGCGGATTGTGACCGTATAAGAGAAGGCATACCGCCGTTCGCGCGGGGCAGAGCGATCGGCGATGTATTGGCTTTTCACAGTGACGCGAATGCCGTTGGTGACCGCACTAGACATCCGGCAAAACTGCCAGAGGCCGGCGCGCAGCGCAACCGCATAACAAGGTGACGTGGCTGCCCCGCTTGGTAACCTACGTGTCCATGGACCTCTCGAGCCGAAAGTGTGCGCCCTGCACAGGTGGAATCGCCAAACTGACCGCCCTACAAATTGCGTCGCTCGCGGTCGAGATACCAGCATGGACGATCGCAGATGAGCGTCAGCTACGTCGTCAGTTCAAGTTTCGTGACTTCCGCGGTTCGATGGCGTTTGTGAATCGCCTGGCGGAACTTGCCGAGTCCGAAGGCCATCACCCCGATTTTGCCGTGAGCTACGCGACCGTCAATGTCACGGTTTGGACCCACGACGTGGGTGGTTTGTCCGAGAACGATTTCATTCTGGCCGCCAAAATCGACCGAATCGATCAGCTTGGCGATCGAGCCTAATCTAATCGTCGGCGCCCTTGGCTTCTAGGGACTGGCGGATCGCATGCCAGTCGCCTTCAGGAACCCGTAGCCACGCGCTGACCACCTTGGGATCGAATTGCGTGTTGGCGCACCGTTCGATTTCACTGCGGGCCACGGCGTACGTGCGCGCTTTGCGATAGGGCCGGTTGCTGGTGATGGCGTCGTAGGTGTCGACGACCGCGAAGATTCGCGCCCCAATGCTGATTTGTTCACCCCGCAGACCACCAGGGTAGCCCGAGCCGTCGTACCGCTCTTGGTGCTGCAGCGGAATCAAACGAGCGTGTTCAAGAAAGCCGATGTCCTTGAGCATCTCGAAACCCAGCGCGGGATGGCGCTTCATCTCCACCCACTCCTCGTCATTGAGTGGGCCCGGCTTCAGCAACACAGCGTCGCGAACGCCGATTTTGCCGATGTCGTGCAAAATACTGCCGCGTTCAATGTCGTCCAGATCTTTGCCAGCGATGCCAAGCTCGCTGGCGAGGCGACGCGCGTAAAGGCCCACGCGCCGCGAGTGCCACTGCGTCTCCGAGTCGCGCAGATCGAGCGCCGACACGAGGCTATCCAAAAGGTTGCTTGTGCGTTCTTCGAGCATCAAATCGAGCTGGCGGTTCATCCTCCCCAACTCTTTGTTCTTTCGCCGTAGCTCTTCGTGAACGCGCGCGTTCTCTCGCAGCAATGACACGTGATCAGCCGCGGCCTGCACCGCACTCACAACTTCGTAGGTGTTCCAGGGTTTGGTGAGCAGCCGATCGACGCCAACTTTGTTAATCGCCACCAGCGCCGTCTCGAAATCGGCGTATCCACTGATCAACAGGCGCCGCGCCTCAGGGCGTTGGCGCCGCGCGTTCGCTAAAAAGGCGATGCCATCCATTTCAGGCATGCGCAGATCCGATACGATCACATCGAACGATTCCTTGTCGATGAGATCCAAAGCCGCCGCTGGGGACGTCATCACGTGTACGTTCAAGCCGGGCTCGTTGCCAAATATGCGCAAGAACGCGCGGCAAAGGTTGGGTTCGTCGTCCACGTAAAGGACTTTCGCCGCCGGCACCTCCTCATTGACCAACTCGCTCATGAGCCATAGCATCGACGGGCTAGCAGACCGCCTTGAGCGGGTCCCGTAACGTCTTTGTGTGCTCACCCACTTACTTCTTTGTCACCGTCGTTACAACGGAGCAACGAAGCAGAATGGCCGCGAAAGCCCATTCCGGTCACAACGCTTGGCTCCTGTGTACCTAGATGTATGCGCGTCAGCGATTACGAAATGAACTTGCCTCATCGCGGGTTTCGGCCTGATTATGAGGAGGCGCAAGCCAGGTCTTGCGCATCTATGACGAGTTTCTGTTCGCTGTTGGATGGTAAAGGGGTGTGCGGGGCTGGTTGTGTTGCCTTCGCGCGCTTGCTCGTTTTGTGCATGCCCGGCCTGCGCAGGACGGTTTCAACACGCGCGCGTTTCGGCAATCAGGGATAGCGCATGGCCCGCCTTGTTCTTGCCGCTTCGGCTCCGGGCGTTTCTCGCCACTTCACTGTGGCTTTAGGCCAGGCGGGCCACGTGGTCGCCGTTTGCTCTGACGTCAATTCAGCGCTCGAAGAGTTGTCAGGTGTGCGGGAGAGCGATCTGCTGCTCGTCCACATCTTGCTGGAGGGCGGTGGCGCGGAGGCCCTGTGCGGCAAGGTCGCCCGCCTGAGTCGCTTGCGATCGTTGCCCACCGTCCTCATTGTTGATGCGTGGCCTGAACTCGGCGCGCCGGGCACGCTTTTGCCAGGCGATCTCGATGACATGTTGTTGTCGTCGTCTTCGGCCGATGAGATTCGTGGCCGCGTGGATCTCAACTTGCGTTCGAAGCGCTTGGCCGCGGAAACCCGCCGTCACAACTCGGAGCTTGAGATCAAAGTTGTGGAACACACGCGCAAAGTCGCAGCTTTGGCCGACGAAGTGCGCAGTGAACGGGACGTGCTTCGAGAAGCCGTAAACCTGATTGAAGATGGTGTGTTGCTGTTAGACAACGACGGCGTGGTTGTGCTTGAAAACACCGCCGGCCGACGCATGCGTGACCCCCGCGATGTTGCCGCAGAGATCGTGGATCCTGATCTAGCGGCGCTGGCAAGCCAGGCGCGACACTCCAACCAGCGCGTCGAACTCGTGATATCGCGCGACCAACGGCAGCTCTTGGTGGCCGCCTACCCCGCGGTAGACCGCGTGCTTCTGCACATGCGCGACGTCACGGACGCGCGCGATCTCGAAGTGAGGCGTCTACAGGCAGAAAAGCTGGCATCGATCGGCTTGCTGGCTGCGGGCGTGGCGCACGAGATCAACAACCCCGCTTCCTTTGTTCTGCACAACCTAGATTCTGTGCTGTCGGTGTTGCAGACGATGGACGAAAAGCTTGCGAGCCAGCCACGCGTGGCTCGTTCGTTGGGGGCGCAGGCGCTGATGTTCGATGCCATGAGCATTTTGCAAGAATCCAAGGAGGGCATGGCACGCATCACGCGCATCGTGCGTGATTTGCATTCGTTCTCGCGTGTGGATGACGACACCCAGGTGGCAACCGACGCGAATGTATCTTTGGAGTCTGCGCTGTCGATGCTACGCAACGAGCTTCGTTACCGCGCCACAGTCATCCGCGATCTGCGTGCCACACGCCATGTGCCGGGCGGCGCGGCTCGTCTCGGCCAAGTTTTCCTCAACATCATTTTGAACGCGGCCCACGCGATGTCTGAAGGTGGCCCCGAGCGCAACCGTCTGTGGGTGCGCAGTTTCGACACCCCGTCCGGTGTCGTCGTTGAAATCCAAGACAGCGGCCCCGGCATTGCCGCCGACGTGATGAGCCGCGTGTTCGAATCGTTCTACACAACCAAGCCACGTGGCGTTGGCACCGGCCTCGGCTTGCCAATCTCGCGTGACATCGTCCTGTCGTTGGGCGGCAAGATCGAAGCGGAAAGTGAACCAGGGCGCGGCGCTTTGTTTCGCGTGACGCTGCCGTTCTTGGCCGCGAAAGATCAACCTCCATCTCCTAAGGTTGAAGGCCGCACCGGTCGGCGACGCCGCGTCTTGGCGGTGGACGACGAAACATTGCTGCTGAAAGCCTACCGCCGCATGCTGATCGATCATCATGATGTGGAGATCCGGGGCAGCGCCACAGAAGCCCTCGCGCTGCTGGCCATTGACCGCGATTTCGACGTGATCTTGTGTGATCTGCAGATGCCTGGGATGTCGGGCGCAGAATTCTTCGCGGCTGTGCGGGAACTTTATCCTGAACTGCCGCAGCGGTTCTTGTTCATCACGGGCGGGGCTTTTGCCCCCGAAGCCCGGCGTTTCCTTGAGGAGTCGCCTCCGGCGTGCATCCACAAACCATTCGCTCTTGATGAACTTCTGTCGCGCATCGATGCGCTGGCGCAGGACCAAGGCACACGTCGCAGCCCTGTTTTGCGTTTGCCAGAGCTTGCTGATCCAAGCCAAATCCGGCATTGATCGCCTTATGCGATCACGGCTTTTGGTGGTGGCGGCATGGCTGCGCGATGGTGATCGCGTGTGTTTGTCGCAGCGGCGACCCGACCAGTCACTGCCTCTATGTTGGGAGTTCCCAGGCGGCAAGATCGAACCCGGAGAGTCGCCAGAGGCGGCGCTGGTCCGCGAGATAGCGGAGGAGCTCGGCTGCGAGATAAAAGTGGGTGGCGTGGTGGACGTGGTGTTCTACGCCTACGAGTCCTTCGACCTCTACATGTTGCTATATGAATGCACGGTCACGCGCGGCGCTCCCACGGCCGTGCAGGTGCACGACGTACGTTGGGTGCCGCTAAGTGACGTGCTGACGCTCAAACTGCCTCCCGCGGACATTCCGCTGGTGCATCGGCTGCAGCAGCGGTTTAGGCAGGCGTAGAATCAGCAGACGGCGCCTCGGCAGGCGGCGTCTCTGGTTCTGGGACGGGCGCTTGGGGAGCCGGGTGGGCAGAGCCGGCCGCGTGAGGCGCGTGGCTGATGATTTCCTCTTTGGCGCGGATGCGCTCGGCCTCTGTGGCGTCGCGCTTACACGCCCCGCACAGCTTCGGGATCTCCCAATTGCCAAGTTCGGTTTGCAGCTGGCTCTCGGGCGGCCAGAAAATCGGCGTGCCGCAGCTGGCGCAGGGCAATTCGATGGTCTTGTGCTTGGCCAGGAAATCAGTGCAAAAGCCGCAGTGACGGCTCGGGGCGTGAACGTGGTTCCGCGCGCGGCGACGCCGGCGGCGGCGCTTCTTTGTGGGCGCTGCGGTGGCGGTTTCTCCGTTGGCGCCGGTGGCTTCGGATGCATTGACCTCACCACCCTCGGGCGTCTCGGTGCCCTCGGCCTCCGCGCCTTCGGCCCCAGCCGGCTCGGCTCCCACATCATCGTGCTGTTCGTCGTGATCGTGGGCCTCATCCGCACCGGCGGCCTCGGCTTGAACGTCTTCATGCGACGCTTGCACCGCCGCTGGCTGTGCCTCGTGCGTGACCGACTCATCAGCGCCACTGGATGCGTTCGGATCCGCAGGCTTTGCCTCAACCGCCACTTTGGGCAGCTGCGAGGGCAGGGGGCGAACGCCCGCGATGAACTGCTGTTGCGCCGTCCAGGTCCAGGTGCGCTTGCACCCTTCGCTCTTGCAGGGCACTTCGCGATCCTTGAGGTGTTCCACCTCGCCCGCGCATGAAGCGCAGAACTGAGGAAACGGCTCACCGGTTTTGCCACGCAGAATGCGGGCCAGTTGGGCGCCGCGCTTTTCTGTCCAGGTGTTCTTGCACCCCGAGCGACGGCACGGTCGCTCTTCGTCTTTAAGGCCGCTCCAGATCTTGAAGCAGTCTGTGCAAAGATGTGACGGAGGCTTGGGCAGCGGCTTATCTGCAACCGCGGCGTCAAGCTGCTGTTCGCGCGTCCACTGCCAGGTTTTCTTGCAGCCTGAAGCGCGGCAGCGAATGTCGCGGTCTAAAAGTTTACCGAAAGCATCGCGGCAGGTGTCACACATGCGGCGAGGAGCGATGTTCGGCTTGCCAGAAGCAAACGCCTGCATCTGCTCATCAGCCTTCCATGTCCAAGTGCGCTTGCACTTCTGGATGCCGCAAGCCACGGCCACGTCTTTGATGTACGGGCCTTTTTCCGCGCAGCGCTTGCACAGCGGCCCCGTGTAGGTGATGCCACCTTCCGCAAGGTCAACGCCGCCCACATCGCCCAGCAATTGTTGTTTTGGCGTCAGGCGTGCCGTGCGGCCGCAGCCGGGGACGGCGCAGGTGGCTTCAACTGTTTCGAGGCTCTTAAGCTTTTCGTCGCAGGCGCCACAGAAGTGCTTCGGATCGGGGCGGCCCGAGGCCAGGTGCTCTAGTTGCGATTCGCGGCTGTAGCGCCATGTGCCTTCGCAGCCCTCGCGCGCGCACGGCATGTCTTTGTCGGCCAGCTTCGGCCAGCGTCGGCGGCATGACTCGCACATGCCTTTGGTGTCGTCGGTGACCCCGGCGTCGCCCAGCTTTGGATTGCTAGACAGATCGGTCCAGGTACGGGTGCAGCCACGCACGCGGCACTCTGCCACCTTAATACCTAGGCGATCGCCTAGCGTGCTGAATCCTCCTGACGACATGTAAGGGCGGTATGGTGTACGAGCGCGGGGTTTGGCGCAAGCTTAAACCCTCTGGCGCGACGCAATGTCTTGTGTCGCCCCAGCATTCGGCGGCTTCGTGGCTGTTGACGTGGGGGCCGTAGTCCTGAATAACCTTAGCCCTTCCCATGCAGCTCTCCATTGAAGACATCTCCCCGGTTGAAAAGCGCGTTGACTTTGAAGTGCCCTGGGGCGACGTCGCTCCCAGGTTGGAACGTGCCTACAGTGCTTTGCGCAAGCAAGTGAAGCTGCATGGCTTCCGCCCCGGCAAGGCGCCGCGGTCCGTGCTTGAGAAGATGTACGGCCCCCGCGTCGAAGACGAAGTGGCGCGCGAAATCATCGAGTTGTCGTTGGGCCAAGCGATTGAAGAGAAACAAATTGCCCCCGTCGCCCCACCCCGGGTTGACAAACTCGAACTCAAAGCCGGCCAAGGCTTCAAATTCTCGGCGTTGGTTGAAATCAAATCAACGGTTGTTCCGAAGGGCTACACGGGCCTCGAACTCAAGCGCCGCCCCGCCAAAGTGGACGAAGCGCAGATCCAGCAACAGTTGGAAACGCACCAGCGCCAGCTCACGCAGTACTTGCCCATCGAAGAAGGTCGCGACGTTACCAAAGGGGACGATCTCGTTTTGGTCGAGGTCACGGGCAAAGTCGGCGCCCACAAGATTAAACACCGCACTGCCGCCGTGGATCTGTCGGATCCAAGCCGCGAGCCCCTGCCTGGTTTGGCGGCGCAGCTCAATGGCATCTCGGTGAAAGCTGAAGATCACGAGGTCAAATACAAGATCGCCGACGACGTGCCGATGCGCGAGCTGGCTGGCCAGGACGTGGCCTTGAAGGTCACCGTCAAAGAGGTTCGCAGCCGTAAGGTGCCGGCGATCGATGATGAACTCGCCAAAGACACGGGCGAAGCCGAGACGCTCGCAGGCCTCAAAGAAAAGATTCGCGCGCGGCTTGAAGATTCCGATAAGCAGCGCATCCGCGCCGAATTGTCACAACAGGCGGTGAAGGCGCTGGTGAAGGCCAATGACTTCCCCGTGGCCCGTTCGATGGTTGAACGTTACGCCAAGAGCATGGTGGAACAGTTCAAGGCCCAGTTGGCCCGCATGGGCATCGAGCCTGGCGCTGCCGGCATCGACGACCAGCGCATGTTCAACGATTCGTTGCCGGAAGCCGAAACCCAGGCGCGCGCGTCGGTGTTGTTGGCCGCGATCGCCGAAGTTGAGAAGATCGAAGTGACGGACGCGGACGTGCAGAAGAAGCTGGCAGAACTGGCCGCCGCCCGCCAAGAGAACGTCAAAAAGCTGCGCGCCGACCTCGAAAAATCAGGCCAGATCCACGGCTTGCGGCGCCAGATCCAAGACGACAAGACGCTTGATCTGCTGTTGGCCCAGGCTAAGATCGCTGACGTATCGGCGGAAGAGGCTCAACAGGCCACAGAGGCGGGGAAGTAGAAGTTTAGAATCCCGACAGGCGCGACAGGCGTCTTATTTCCGGCGATACTACTTCCCTAAATCTCAAGTGAGGTGACGATGTCCCGCTCCCCATACGACGCGCTTCCCCCTTCCGTCAGCAATATCATCATTCCCACGGTCATCGAGCAAACCCACCGGGGCGAGCGCGGCTGGGATATCTTCTCCCGTCTTCTCAAAGACCGGATCATCTTCCTGGGCACCCAGGTCAACGACGACATCGCGAACATCATCATCGCGCAGCTGTTGTTCTTGGAAAGCGAAGATCCCGATAAAGACATCATGCTCTACATCAACTCGCCCGGCGGGTTGGTGACCGCAGGCTTGGCCATCTACGACACCATGCGATATGTGCGTCCCGACGTGGCCACCTTCTGCATGGGCCAGGCGGCTTCCATGGGCGCCTTCCTGCTGTCTGCCGGTGCCAAGGGTAAGCGTTACGCTTTGCCGCACTCCCGGATCCTGATTCACCAGCCCTTGGGCGGTTTCTCGGGCCAGGCCACCGACATCGACATTCACGCCCGTGAGATTCTGCGCACCCGCGACACCTTGAACAACTTGCTTGCGGGCCACACCGGCCAGCCGCTGGATCGCATCAAGAACGACACGGAACGCGATTATTTCATGAGCGGCATCGAGGCCAAGGAATACGGCCTGATCGATGAAGTGATTGAAAAGAAGACCACCGAAAAGGTGCGTTAGTACGCGCACCTAACTGGCTCGGGGGGCACTGCCGTAGCCCCCTGGTCAGGGTCGTGCTACCGTTTTGATTCGGTGGCTGAAAGAAAACGAGAAGAACACGGCAGCTTGTCTTGCTCCTTTTGCGGCAAAAGCCAAAAGGAAGTGAAGAAGCTCATCGCGGGCCCCACGGTTTACATCTGCGACGAGTGCATCGGTCTGTGTAACGACATCATCGCCGAGGAGATCGAGAAGGAGTCCGAAGGCTTCGGCTTCACCTCCGTCCCTAAGCCCGCCGAAATCAAGGGCATCCTTGACGAGTATGTGATTGGCCAGGAGCGCGCCAAGAAGATCTTGGCGGTGGCCATTCACAACCATTACAAGCGCATCGAAGCCAAGGTTGAAAGCGACGACGAGGTCGAGCTTGGCAAGTCAAACGTGCTGCTGCTGGGCCCCACGGGATCAGGCAAAACGTTGTTGGCGCAAACGCTGGCGCGGGTGTTGAACGTGCCGTTTGCCATCGCCGACGCCACCAACCTCACCGAGGCCGGTTACGTGGGCGAAGACGTTGAGAACATCATCGTCAGCCTGTTGCAGAACGCCGATCACGACATCGAAAAAGCCGAGCGCGGCATCGTGTACATCGACGAGATCGATAAAATCGCGCGCAAAGGCGAAAACCCATCGATCACGCGCGACGTTTCGGGTGAAGGCGTGCAGCAAGCGCTGCTGAAGATCTTGGAAGGCACCGTGTGCAACGTGCCACCCAAGGGCGGGCGCAAGCACCCGCAACAAGAGTTTCTGCAGGTGGACACCACCAACATCTTGTTCATCTGCGGTGGTGCTTTCGTGGGCCTCGAAGATGTGATCGAGCAGCGCATTGGCAAAAAGCAGATCGGCTTCGGCGCCACGGTGAACTCGAACAAAGATCGCAAGATTTGGGATCTGTTGCGAGAGGCCCAGCCGGAGGATCTGCTCAAGTACGGCATGATTCCCGAATTCGTCGGTCGCTTGCCTGTGATCGCGCCGTTGCACGATTTGGACGAGGAAACGCTGGTCGACATCCTCACGAAGCCCAAGAACGCCTTGATCAAGCAGTACCAAAAGCTTCTTGAGATCGATGGTGTGAAACTGCGGTTCGCCAAGGGCGCGCTGGCGGCGATCGCGGGCGAGGCTTTGCGGCACAAGGCGGGTGCCCGCGGTTTGCGTGCCATTTTAGAGCAAGCGATGATGGACCTGATGTTTGAGGTTCCGTCAGCCACGCCTCCGATCAAAGAGATCGTGATCAGCGAAGAGACGATCCAGCACGGCACCCAACCTTTGGTCACGTACCAAAAGGGCGCCGTGGCCGCGGGCGGTGAACGCTCTTCGTAAAACGCGCCTACTGCGCCTTCCAACCGCTCAGCAACAGATTGGCGTAGCCGTGGCGAATCTGTGCCCGTGGTGGCGGGACCGGCCATAGCCGGAACAACTTGCACAGCCAATGATTCGCCACCTTTTGGCGAAAATACAGCTCGTGATCCCACTCGACCTCTGCCATTTGCAGGAGATCGTCCACAAGCTCGGGGTGCCCCGCGGCCAATGCGTACCGGGCGGCGTTCTCGTATTCAACGATGTTCGTGCTTTCCAACTTACCCGCACCGTACATCGGCAAAAACCAGCCCCCCACGTGGCACAAAAACGCGATCGCCTTGCCTATCCGGCGGAATTTGCGCTCGCGGCGAGGGCAGGGCGCGGCGCCGAGCCTTGTCAAAAACTCGCCCACCCGTTCCCGGTGATGCAGCTCTTGCAACCTGATGAGCTCGATCTCGGCCTTCTCCGTCTCGCTCCGAACTGAATTGCGGTGTCCCTCGTAGGCCAACGCCGCGGCCAATTCCCCCGAATACGCGTTCTTCAAAACGTGAACCAGCGATTCCAAAGGCGTCCAAGCCACGCCGTGACGTTATGGTGACGTCCCCCCTGGCGCAAGCGGCGGACCGTTTCCTGCCCGCCGGACCAAGGCGTATGCGAAAATTTCGGGGGCTGGGGTGGTGGGGCTACGCTTTGATCCCATGGCCGACGACACCCGGATTCGCCCCGCACCGCTATTGCCATTGCGGGACATCGTTGTGTTCCCGTTTCAGGTTGTGCCCCTGTTCGTGGGGCGCGAAAAGTCTTTGGGGGCGCTCGAAGAAGCCATGTCGAGCGGCGAGTACCAGGAGATCTTCTTGTCCGCGCAGCGGCAAGCGGGCACCGAGGAGCCGAACCCGTCAGACATTCATGACGTGGGAACGCTTGCGGGGATCATCCAGGTGGTGCGCCTTGCAGACGGCACCGTGAAGGTCTTGGTGGAAGGCCGCCGTCGCGCGGTGGTTCGCCGTTTTGTCAAAACCGATGGTTGCTACGTGGTTGACGTGGAGCCCCTGCCCGAGCCCGAAGAAGACGCGGCTGAGCTTGCCGCCATGGTTCGGCAAGTGCAGGCATCGTTTGAGACGTTTGTGAAGCTGAACAAGCGCGTGACGCCCGAGATCTTGGCTTCCGTGCAAACGATCGAAGAGGCGGGCGCGCTGGCCGACACAGTGATTGGCCATCTACCGCTGAAGCTCGCCGACAAGCAAAAGCTGCTGGAAGTGATTTCGCCTTGGGCACGGCTGACGCAATTGCTTGAATTGCTCAAAGCCGAAGTCGAAGTCTTGGAAGTGGAACGTCGCATTCGCACCAAAGTGAAGCGGCGTGCCGAGCGCGTTGAAAAAGAGCAGTACTTAAGCGACCAAATTCAGTCGCTCGGCAAAGAAGCCGATGGCCGCGACGAGTTTAAATCGGAAATCGCAGAACTCGAAGAGCGCGCCCGACATAAGGCGCTTTCCGCCGAGGCCAAAACCAAGGTTGAAAAAGAGATCAAGAAGCTGCGGATGATGGCGCCGATGAGCGCGGAGGCCGCGGTGGTGCGCAATTACATCGATTGGATCTTGGCGTTGCCTTGGGGCGATTGCAGCCAAAGCCACATTGATGTGGCGCAAGCGCAAGTGGTGCTTGATGAAGAGCACTTTGGTTTGACCAAAGTCAAAGAGCGCATCCTTGAGTACTTGGCTGTGCAGTCGCTCGTCGCTAAACAAAAGGGGCCGATTTTGTGCTTGGTGGGGCCGCCCGGCGTGGGCAAGACCTCGCTCGCGCGGTCCATCGCCCGCGCCACGGGTCGCGATTTCGTGCGCCTCGCCTTGGGCGGCGTGCGCGATGAGGCCGAGATCCGCGGCCACCGCCGCACGTATATTGGTGCGCTGCCGGGCAAGATCATCCAGTCGCTGAAAAAATCAGGCAGCGACAACCCCGTGTTCTTGTTGGACGAGGTGGACAAAATGTCCGCCGATTTCCGCGGCGATCCGTCATCAGCGCTGCTGGAGGTTTTGGATCCGGAACAGAACAAGGCGTTCATGGATCACTTCCTTGAGCTTGATTACGATCTTTCGAACGTGATGTTCATCGCCACAGCAAATTACCTGCAAGGCATACCGGCGCCGCTTCTCGATCGTATGGAGTTGATCTTCGTGCCGGGCTACACCGAGTTCGAGAAGATCTCGATCGCCGAACGTCATCTATTGCCCAAGCAGCAACGTGACAACGGCCTTGCAGGCCTAAAGATTCAAGTGCCCGAAGAAACCACGCGCGCCATCATCAGCGGCTACACCAAAGAATCGGGTGTGCGCAGCCTCGAGCGTGAACTGGCCACGATTTGCCGCAAGATCGCGCGTGAATACGTCGCTGACCGCAGCTTGAACACGTGGAAGATCTCGCCCAAGCGCCTCGGCCACTTCTTGGGCCCGTCCAAGTTTCGTTCAGGAAAAACGGAAACCGCGGATTCGGTGGGCTTGTGCAATGGCTTGGCCGTGACTTCGTATGGCGGCGATTTGCTCAGCACGGAAGTCTCCATCGTGCCCGGCCGAGGCAAGTTGGTGCTCACGGGTAAGTTGGGCGACGTGATGCAAGAGTCAGCGCAAGCGGCGCTTTCGTACATTCGTTCAAGAGCCCCGTCGCTGGGCTTGGACGTTGATTTTCACAACCGCGCCGACATTCACATCCATCTGCCTGAAGGCGCCATCCCCAAAGATGGTCCGTCTGCTGGCATCACCATGGCCACCGCCGTGGTCTCGGCCCTCTTGCGTGTGCCCGTGCGCCGAGACGTGGCGATGACGGGTGAGATCACCTTGCGCGGGCGCGTGCTGCCGATCGGCGGCGTCAAAGAGAAGTTGTTGGCGGCGCACCGAGCGGGCGTAACCACGGTGATCATTCCGCGCGACAACGTCCGCGAGCTGCGCGAAGTGCCCAAGCGCGTGCTGAAAGCCCTTAAAATTGTGGCCGTCGAAAACGTGGACGAAGTGCTGCGCACGGCGCTTGTGCTGGCGGAGCCCGAGACGTTTTTGCAAACGCCTTCGGAGGCCGTGGATTGGCGCACGGTGATCGATCGGCGCAACCGCAACGACGAACGTCGTCAGGAAAGCGCTGTGGTGGCCACGGCGTCGCCTCAGTCGGCCTTGCCTCCCGGATCGGCTTGCCCGGCTTGCCCGCCCGAAGCCGTTGAGCCGGCGTGAGCCCTTCATTGGTGGTGCTCGGCCATGTCACGCTGGATCTGATCCGGCGTGCGGCTGACACCGCCGTGATCCGATGCTTGGGTGGGGCGGCCAGCTTCTGTGCGCGCGTGGCGGAGCGCCAGGGCGAAACGGTGGGCGTGGTCACGGCAGCGCCGGCTGATCTCGACGTGCTTGTCGCACTCAAAAATCAAGCAAACATCGGCGTGGCTTTGCATCCATGCGCGCAAGCCACCACCTTTTCTCTAGACTACAGCGTCACCCCGCGGGCGCTGCGCTTGCTGGCCAGAGCGGATGATCTTCAGCCGTCGATGCTCCCGGCCGCCTGGACGTCCACGAAGGCGGCGTTCATCGGTCCCGTGGCCAACGAATGCGCCCCGGGTTTGGTGCAGGCACTTCCGAACGCGTTTGTGGGCGTCGGCATGCAAGGCGTGATGCGGGTTGTGGCTGATGATGGCGCCGTGCGGCCCACCTGGCCCCACGCGTGGCTTGCCGCTTGGCCGGCTTCGGCGAAGGTGGCGGTGCTTTCTGATGAAGATCACCCGCACGCGGCGGTGGTGGCGCAAGCGGTTGCCACAAAAGGGGCCGTCGTCGCGCTCACCCATGGCTCGCGCGGCTCCACATTGTTTGTGCCCTCCACCAACGGGACCTGCAGCACACATCACGTACCCGCATGCCTGGCTGTTGAAGTGGATCCGACGGGCGCAGGCGATACCTTTGCCGTCATGCTCACGCTTGGCTTGGCCGCGGGAAAACCTGTGTTGGCTGCCGCACAATCTGCGGCCGAGGCCGCCGCGCGCGTCGTGGAAGGCCCGGGGCTTGGCCGGCTGTGAACGCGCCGCCGCAAAAATAGGTCCAGCAATCGCCACACCTTTGCGGTTTGGCCCCTTGCTGGCATTGCACTTCGCTTGTACAACTAGGGGCCCCGCCGGATTCGGGGAACCGGGTTCGGGTACCAAGTTCGGCCAAGGAAAATTTGGAGAAGTGGCCGAGTGGTCTAAGGCGACGGTCTTGAAAACCGTTGACGGGAAACCGTCCGAGGGTTCGAATCCCTCCTTCTCCTCAAAAACCTAAATTAGCCCGAAAAACTGAATAACAAGCAACTGGAGAGGTGGCTGAGTGGCCGAAAGCAACGGTTTGCTAAATCGTCGTAGGGGCGACCCTACCGAGGGTTCGAATCCCTCTCTCTCCTCCGCGATCAGCTGACTCTTGACTGCAGGTTTCCTGCAGCGTAAGAGCAGCTTCCCAAAACTGAAGAAACGCACCCGTAGCTCAATTGGATAGAGCACAGGCCTACGAAGCCTGGGGTTACATGTTCGACTCATGTCGGGTGCACACGCAGATTTGTGAGTCGCAAGGCGCGGCTCGGCGAAACGCAGGCAGCAACGCCATGGCCGAAGAGCTCGAGAATGGTGCGTCGGTGCGCAGCGATGAGCCTCAGGCTACCGCGGTAGGTATTTGGCCGGCTTTCGCACACGATCGGTTTTTACTCGCAACGTTCTGCTTCTTGTCGGTTCTGGCTGCAGCGCCGCTGTTCTTGACGCCATTCCTTCCGTTGCAGGATTTGCCCGATCACACAGGCTTGGCCGCTTTGATGCGCCATGTCTTGTCTGGGGGCGAGGTGTCGCGGCGGCATTACCAGTTGCAGTATTTCCCTGTCCCGTACTGGACCGTTTATTCGATTCTGGGTTTAGGGAGTTGGGGTGCCGGCCCGCTGGTCGCCGCGAAGCTGCTCACCTTCATCGCCGCGATTTGCACCCCATTGGGGGCCATCCGAATGGCCATCGCCTTGAAGCGTTCACCGCGCGTGGGCCTCTGCGCTTTTGCTTTCGCCTGGGACTACAACGTGAGCTGGGGATTTCTCGCGCACGTCATCGGTTTTGGTGTGGCGTTGCTTTACCTTGCGCGAACCATCGAAATGATGTCTCTCCGCGATGTTTGGAGAAGCAGTTGGATCGGGTGTCTGCTGGCACTGACTCATGCACATGCCACTTTGGTGTGGATGGCCGCGTCGGCGGTCACAGCGTTTGTCTCAAAAGATAGGCGTCGCCGGCTGCAGCTTCATGGGCTTGCCGCACTCGCGCCGATCTTAACAATGTTGCCGTGGATCATTAGCCGCATCGCTGCGAGGGCGGGCGGAAAGGCCCGGTCTCCCTCGTGGCCAAGCTTCTCACAAAGGTGGAGTAGCCTCTTTGACCATACGTTCTTCACGTTCACGGGCCCGCTTGTGCCAACGCTGCTCTTTGCGGTGTTTGTGACCCTGTTCTTGGGGCCGCCGCTCCTTGGTCTGCTTGGGTTGAAACACCGGACGAAGGACACGCACTGGCGCATCGTTTGGGGCCTCTACGGATTGGCTTGGCTCCTGTATTTGACAGCCCCCTCTGGAATCTACTGGCCCATCAATCAACAGTTCATCTACCAAAGGCAAGCCTCCTTCATTGTACTTTTGGGTTTGTTTCTGCCCGCTCCGCCCTTGGATGCCCGCCGTTTCACTGTGTTGGTGCCCGGCCTTGTTGCCGCCGTCTTGGCAATGGTGGTGGGCATTGTGCAAGTGGCAGATTTTGGTACGCGGGCCGCGCCCTTCCTCAACATCATTGCGGCGGTTCCACGAGAAAGCCGGATACTTACGCTCACACTCGACGACCACGACCCCGTATCAAAACGGACTCCATACAACCAGTTTCACGCCTATATCGTTGCCGAAAAAGGTGGCTACGATCCCTACCTATTTAACAACCCAAGCCACCCCATCGTTTTTAGCAAAGCGCCCCAACCGCCACGTCCGCGGTGGAATGATATGGCCGCCTTCTCGATGCAGAAGCACGCGCCGGCCTTTGATTACATCGTTGTCCAGGGCTTGACCCACGATCCGGTCGTGCAAGGGCCCATCGAGGGAACCAGCACTTATGTCACGCGCATCACCGAGAGCGGTCGGTGGCGGCTTTACCGCGTGGAACACGAAGCGCCGGCGACACCGTAAAGCGCACTGCCTTCCTGTCGCGCAG
This sequence comes from Deltaproteobacteria bacterium, assembly GCA_033763315.1. Taxonomy (GTDB): domain Bacteria; phylum Myxococcota_A; class Polyangia; order Fen-1088; family Fen-1088; genus JAGTJU01. The sequence goes on along the minus strand of JANRKS010000028.1, from coordinate 23,964 downwards.
AACCGCCTAGTCGATCTTTATCGAATGAATGACGTCTCGACTGCCTCGTTGCACGGCATCGGATGAAAAGAGTACAGGCTGCCGTGTGATGTCAACCCGAACGATGGTCTCAGGCAACTTTGCAACGGCGTTGCGTGGAAAAACCCAAAGGTGCGGAGGGCGTCCTATCCATCTGAGCCAACGGTGGCGGAAGCCGTGTTGGTTCCAGCTTCTAAAATTGCGACGCATCAACTCGTCGAATGACTTTTGCCAACCCTCGTTGTACCGGTTCTGCGCGAAGCGACGATAGATGGGGGGGATCTCATCAAGCGATGTTGCCTTCTTCAGTGCCACGTAAAGATCGTGGTTGTACGCTGAACCATACACGTTCATTAAGGACGGTCCGTTCACCAACTTCCAGTAATTTGCCTGGACCAAAGTCACATCGTTCGGTGCAAATTCATCCGGTGCGACGCGGTAGCTTGCCCCACTTTTGCCGATGGCATTGATCTCATAGAGCTCATTGAAATTTGTATCCCACCAGGCGACGCCAATCTGCGGCCTAAAGTATTGTCGGCCGCCAAACACGGCGAGTACCACGGCGAAAGCCGCCGTGAGTCGATGATCGAACCAACTTTTGCGAACGTCCGCTTGGTCAGCTTTGAAGAACCAGAACCAAAGAAGATTGAGCAGCACCCACTTCCAAAAAAAGATGCCTGCCAGCAAGAAGATGCCAACGTGAAGTGCGGCCGCCATCAGCAGAAACGGGCGCGTGAGCCTTCTGTGCATGAAGAGCAGCAAGAACCCCAGCTCCGTGACGACTGTGAAAACAGTGAGAACGGGTGACAAGGCTCGCAATGGGTGCGCGACCGCATAGATCCACGCATCGGGGATGAAGCTTAACCACCCTCGCATGTGGGCCGCGATTAAGAGATTGGACAGATCGTCCTCGAAGACCCACGACCCGACGGGACGGAACCGAATCTTCGCAATGCCGGCCTCGAAGTAGTAGGTGCCAATAAGCGCCAAAGCAACCAGAACGAAGTGGCGGGTGTTGAGGTTAGGGAGAAAGGCGAGCCACACGAAACACGAAAACAGGCACATCACTTCCAAGATTGGCCGCCAATCAAAGCTGTCGACGCCTATCGGATGACCTGCCTGCTGCAACAAGACGGAGGCGAGCATTGTTAGGTAGGGAACCGCCATTGGACGTTTCCAACCGATTCCGGCAAGAATCAGCACCAACGCCCGATCGAGCCAATGGCCATGGCCGAAATACTCATTGTACGAGTACGTTGCAGCGGACCACGCGACTGCGGTGCTCAACACCATGATGACGACGCGCAAGCGCTGGCCTGACTCCCAACTTTCCCAGCGTGGGCGAACACCCAGAACCAGCAGCACAGCGTGCGGGAACAAAAGGCGAAGCCATTCCGCGTTGACGACGATCAAACGCCAAAGCAAGAACGGTGATGTGAAGACGTCCACTGAACGCCATGCCGTGAGGACAGGGCTACCAACAAGTGCCTTCGCCCCCACCAAGAGCGCCGCAAGTATGATGAAGTCGGGTCCGGGACGTCGGGCCAGTTGAGCCAGGCGCCCCACGGCGGCCCGAGGGGCCAAGGCCGACCTGAGATCTCGAACAACACCAGACAAAGCTGTCATGAAGTGGCCTAGCTAGCTTTTATGGCTTGTCTCCCGCGAGTCAAGCAGCTTCGCCTTGTGGTGAATGTTGGCTTTGGCGCTCACGACCAGCTGGTTCGCAACACGAGCTTTGTGACCTCGGCTTGCGTCCCCAGCCGCAATGGCGGGCCCCAGTAGCCTGTGCCGGCGCTGACGTAGATTTGCGTACCGTCTTGGCGGTGGAGGCCCGACAGAAATGGTTGGTCGAGCCGCACCAGATAAGAGAACGGCCAGATCTGCCCCGCGTGCGTGTGCCCCGACAGCTGCAGATCCACGCCCGCCTTGGCCGCGGCGTGGATCGTTTTCGGCTGGTGAGCGAGCAAAACCACAGGGACGGACGGCGGGTGGTCCTGCAGAGCACGTTCAACATCACTGCCGTGCCCATCACCGAACCTATGCGCGCTGGCATCGTCCACGCCAGCAATGGCCAGCTGGGCCCCCTCGTCGCCCAGCAGCACCCGCTCGTTGCGCAGCACCTTGATGCCCAGCCGCTCCAACTCGCGCAGCCACTCATCCACACCCGAATAGTACTCGTGGTTGCCCGTCACGAAATAAACCCCGTGCTTGGCCCGAAGCTGAGCCAAAGGCGCGGCCGCGTGCCGTAGATCTTCAACGCTGCCGTCCACCAGATCACCCGTGATGGCGATGATGTCCGGGTTCTGCGCGTTGGTCAGCGCCACAATCTCTTCTGCGAACTGGCGGCCAATGGTGGGGCCAAGATGAATGTCAGTGAGCTGCACAATCGTGAAGTCGTTCAAGGCGGCGGGCAGTTTGGCCAGCGCCACCTTCACCTCTTTGATCTGCAGACGGGCTAACGCCTTGGCCATCCCGAGTCCACCCAAAAGGCCCGCGGTGCCCCCAGCCAAGCCCCCTAAGACCCGCGCGAGGAAGGTGCGCCGTGCGGGATCAGCCGCCGCGCCACCCATAGCTTGACCCACCGCCAAGGCCAATCGCACCAGATCCGTCGCGGCCAAAGCCACAAGCAGTAAGAACATCAGCCCCATCCACACAAAAGCCGGCCAGGCCAAAACGGCGCGCACCGGGGGCGACACGCTCCGGCCCACGAAGAAGGCCACCGGCATTGAGAGCGCCAACGCCACGAGGGCCGCGCCCACCCAGGCCCGGTAGGGCATCGGCATGGCGGTGTTCCTCACGAGCCGCAGCCAAAAATAAAAATGGATGCTGCCGATCAACGTCAGCACAACCCCTAAGAACACAACCATCCTTGATAACGTCACGGTAGGGGCGCGATCCTAGCCCAGCTTTGCCGCGCGGCCTACATGAACCCGGGGGTGTGGCTGTGTGGCTCGTGGTGGGAATCAAACACTGTGGCACAAACGACACAGGCAAGGCCGCCGTGCCAACCGGTCCAGGCCCCTAACCCTTAGACGAACTTAGGGTATGCGTTGGCATCGCTGTTGCTGAGGCTATGTCCGCCGTACCAAAGGAGTCCCATGTCTTTGTCCACTACCCCGCTTCGCGTGTCGTACCCAGCCAACACCAGCCGCCCCACCGCCGTACAGCCCGTTCTCGCGGCTTTGCGCTGCTGCCCGTTCTTCAATGGGTGGTCGCAAACGCAACTGGCCGCTTTGTCGCTCGTTGGATCGTTGCGGTCGTTTGGTTCGAGTCAGGTCGTGTTGGCCGAAGGGTCCAGCACCGACGAAGTCATTGTGGTGGTGCGCGGCCGCCTGCGCGCCGTTCGCCGCGCTGACAAGGGCCGCGAGGTCACGTTGGAGATCTTCCGCGAGGGCACGGTGTGCATCGACACCTTGTTCGCCAGCGGCCGCCTTTCGCACGACTTGATGGCTTCCGAAACCAGCCTTTTGTTGTTCCTGCCGCGGGAGTCCCTGTTGTCGCAGGTACGCAGCAACCCCGAAGCCGCGTTGTCACTGGCGAAGGATTTCGAACGTCGTCTTTCAGGCGCGCGCTCGATGGCCGCGGGCTTGGCCTTGGCCGATGTGGAAACACGCCTCAAAGACGTGCTTGTGCGCTTGGCGCAAGAAGAAGGCGAGCTTGTGCCCGGAGGCACGCTCATTCGCAAGAGCCCAACGCAACAAGAGCTGGGCACGATGATTGGCGCCTGTCGTGAAACGGTGTCCCGCATCGTGGCCGACTTCGCACGCAAGGGTTTGGTTCGCCTGGCGGGCCGAAAACTCACGCTCGCGCCCGAGTTTTTGGGCGTGGAAATGACGCAAGAGCCAGCCCTCGCCGTGAGCTAACAGGCCTGTGCGGTGCACGTCGACCAAACGTGCACCCGCGCACCAAGGCCAGCTGTTTTCGTTACTGTTGCGCCAATTGACGCTAAGGTTGGCGGGTGGAAGAATCCGCCCACTTTGACCCAATCGCTTGGGGCTGCCCCGCAAAGTCGTATGCCTTCGCATAACGACAACCCTCCGGAATCACCGGCGTCACCCGGTTGGGTTCGTCAAGCGGACCTGCGCACGTCGATCAGGCCCACCGTGGCCGAGGTCGACCTGGCGGCCTTACGCGCGAACGCCCGGCACTTGCGCCAAGTGGTGGGGCCGCAAGTGAAGCTGTTCGGCGTGGTCAAAGCGGATGCTTACGGCCATGGCGCCGTCGTGGTGGCCCGCGCCCTGGCTCCGCTTTGTGACGTGCTCGCGGTTTCGCTGGCCGAAGAAGGCCTTGAGTTGCGGCGAGCGGGGATCACCGCCCCCGTCCTTGTGCTCGGCGCCTATTACGGCAACGAGCATTCGGACATCATCGAGGCGGGGCTGACCCCTGTTGTCTACGACCCGTCGGACCTCGAGAAATTCGCCGCGGCCCCGTCACGTCGGCGTTCGTCGGGGCGCAACGATCTGGGGCCCATCGACGTGCACCTCAAAGCCGACACGGGCATGAACCGCTTGGGTGTGGTGGGGCCCGCGTTGTCGGACGCCCTGCGCATTCTGGCCAATCGCCCGCGTCTGAGGCTGCAAGGCTTATGCACCCACTTCGCTTGTGCCGACGGGGAGGATGAAAGCACGACGCTTCTACAACTGGATCGGTTTGAGCAAGTGCGCGCGCACGTCGCACAGGCCGGGCTGATTCCCGAGGTCACTCACGCGGCAAACACGGCCGCGGCACTGCGCTTTCCGAACGCGCGGTATCAAGCGGTGCGCCCGGGGTTGGCGCTTTACGGCGCCGTCCCGAGTGCGGCTGTGTCGAGCGCAGGCCTGACCAGTGTTTTGAGCTTACGCACGCGCGTGATGACGTTGCACGATGTTGCCGTGGGGGCGGGCGTCAGCTATGGCCACCGCTTTGTGGCCCAACGGCCCAGTCGGATCGCCGTTTTGCCCATTGGGTACGCGGATGGTTACCCTCGCCACGTGTCAGGGGCGCAAGTTCTTGTGCGTGGCCAGCGCGTGCCCGTGGCCGGCGTTGTATGTATGGACATGATGATGGTGGATGTGACCGACGTCGTGGGCGTCAGTGTTGGTGATCCGGTGATCTTGATTGGCCGTGATGGTGAACAAGCGATCACGGTGGATGACGTGGCCGCCTGGGCCGGAACCCTCAATTACGAGATCACCTGCGGCTTATCCAAGCGCGTGCCGCGGCTTTACCGCGATGGCGACACCGTCAGCTCCGAGTCCGATGCAAGCTCACCCGTGCCCGCGGAGAGCCCGCTTGGCTAACGCTGTATCCGATAGCAAACCCACGGCGGGCCTTGGTGTCTTTGGCCGCATTTTGAAGCCGTTTGCAGACTTCATCAGCGCGTTCGGCGCGCACATGATCATGCTGTTTTCAGCCTTCGTGTGGCTGTTTCGGCGCCCCTTTCGGCTGCGTTTGTTTTGGGAACAAATGGAGTTCATCGGCGTGGGCTCGTTGCCCATTGTCATGTTGGTTGGATTCTTCTCGGGCGCGGTTTCCGCCTTGCAAGCGATTAACGCGCTATCGATTTTCGATCAAGAGCGCTGGGTGGGCGTCACGGTGGGTGTTTCCTTGGCCGAAGAGTTGGCGCCCGTGTTCGCAGGATTAATGATCACCGCGCGCGCGGGGTCAGGCATCGCCACTGAACTGGGGTCGATGCGCATCACCGAACAAATCGACGCTTTAACCACCTTCGCCGTCAACCCCACGCAATACCTCATCACACCGCGCGTGGTCGCCGGGGCGCTGATGGTGCCGGTCTTGACCATGGCCTTCAACATCATCGGTTTGGTCGGGGCTTACCTGGTTTCCATTACCGTCCACAACCTTGACGTGGGCCAGGTGACGGGGCTTTTCACCTATTGGGTGGATCCGCGTAACTACATCAAGGGCTTGTGCAAAGCGTTTGTGTTTGGCCTCGCACTCACCTTGGCCGCTTGTTACCAGGGCTTCAACGTTCGTGGCGGCGCCAAGGAAGTGGGCTTGGCCACCACGCGCTCGGTGGTCACGGGCTCCGTGTGCATTCTCGTGTTGGATTACTTCTTGATCGAAGTGCTCAACGCTTTTTGGCCGATTTCCGGAGAATAACCTTGTCGCCCGGGATTGCCGATTCCACACCGCCCGACAAGCGTGATGAACGTTGGCAGATCCGCATTCGAGGCCTCCACAAAACGTTCGGTCCGCAGCACGTGTTACGTGGCATCGATCTCGACATCGAGCGCGGCAAAACGAACATCATCATCGGCGGCTCGGGCCAGGGCAAGTCCGTGTTCATGAAGCACCTGATGGGTTTGCTGCAACCTGATTCCGGTCACATCTATGTGGATGGGCAGGACATTGTGGGCCTTGGCGAGGTGGACCTCGGCAAGCTGCGGCGCAAGTTCGGCATGGTGTTTCAGTATGCCGCTTTGTTCGATTCCATGACCGTCATGGAGAACATCGCGTTTCCGTTGCTTGAGCGTTACCACCTGCCCGTCAAAGAGGTGGAGGGGCGCGTGTGGGATCTGCTCAAGCGCCTGGCCTTGGCAGAAGTGCCTGGCGTCGACATGAAATTTCCTTCCCAATTGTCGGGCGGCCAGCGAAAAAGGGTGGGCCTGGCGCGCGCGCTCATCGATCGGCCCGAGATTTTGCTTTACGATGAGCCCACCACGGGCCTTGATCCCATCGCAACGAAGAATGTGGACGATATGATTCGCCGAACCGCCGATGAATTTGCCGTGACGTCGGTGGTGATCTCGCACGATATGGCGTCCACGTTTCGCATCGGCGACCGCGTCTCGATGCTATACGAAGGGGTAATGGCTGTTTCGGGAACACCCGCGGAGGTTCGGCAATCCGATCATCCGGTGCTGCGTGAGTTCCTGGAGATGTCAGGCATGGGTGAAAAGCCGCTCTTGGCCGCCCCTGTGGGAGGCGGCAAGTGAGACGCAGTTTTGCGCCCCTGACGGTGGGCCTGATGGTGCTGGTGGCGTCGGTGCTGAGCTTCGCGCTGTTCAAGTACGTGCAGGAGCACCAAAGCGACGAAGGTTATACGCTTTACGCCAAGTTCAACGACGCCTTGGGGCTGTTCGAGAAATCGCGCGTGCAAACGGCGGGCATTCCGATCGGCAACATCATCTCGAAGCGGCTCGATGGCCGCAAAGCGCGCGTCGATATTCGCATCGACCGCAAGATCACACTTTACCGCAACGCCTTGGTGGCCAAAAAATCTGCTTCGTTGCTGGGTGAGTTCTACCTAGAAGTTGATCCTGGCACCCCCACGGATCCGCGCACGGGTGAAGCCGTGCCGGTCCTTAAAGAGGGCGAAGAGATAAAGTTTGTCACCGAGCCCGCAAGCATCGCGGACGTGACGGAATCTGTGCAGGACACGATTCCGATCCTGCGTGACATTTTGAAAGACGTGCGTGGCATGACGTCCGGAAGCATCGCCGAAATCGCGGACGGGCTGAACCAAACCATCAAGACCAACTCGGTGGTGATCGAGCGCTTGATGTTGCGCGTGGACGACATCGCGGCCCACATACAGAAGCTGACGAACGAACAATCGGATGACATCGCTGTCGCCATCAACAACGTTCGCGAAATCACCGAAGGCATAAAGTCTTTGGTGGGCACGAGTGAAGGCACCGTTTCACAAACGGGCGAGAAGCTACGCACGTCCTTGGATCGCATTCAAGCTAGCGTGGACAAGCTTGAAAGCTCCTTAACCAACGTTGAGAAAATCACGGGCTCGGTCGCCGAGGGCAAGGGCACCGTGGGGCGGCTGGTCACCGACGATGAGATTGCCAACAACATCGAGAGCTTCACCGAAGACGCCAGCACGTTCGTCAAGGGCATCACGAACCTGCAGACGATCGTGGGCCTGCGCACCGAATACAATTACCTGGCCAACTCTTTCAAGACCTACCTTTCGATCCAGTTGGCCCCGCGTCCCGACAAGTTCTATCTGATCGAGCTGGTCGATGATCCGCGTGGTTTCAAGAGCACTCAGACCAAAACGATCGACTCCAGTAAGGACGGCGTCATATCGGAGCGCACGATAACGATCTCCGAAGCATTGCGCTTCAGCTTTATGTTCGGCAAACGCTGGGGCAATGTAACGGGACGCTTTGGCATCAAGGAGTCTACCGGTGGCTTCGGTGTCGATCTGCACTTCCTTCGCGATCGCCTCAACCTATCCTTCGACGCGTTCGACACGCGATCCAACGTCTACCCCCGCGTTCAGGCACGTGCCGCTCTCGCCCTTTACGGTCGTTCGCTTTACCTCATCGCCGGTGCGGATGACGTGCTCAACCACCAGCGTGCGCCCGGCGGTGGCGGTGCTTTTATCGACGGCTTCTTGGGGCTGCAACTGATCTTCAACGACCAAGACCTCAAGTCTTTGCTGCTGTTTGGCGGCAGCGCGGTTGGATCCGCGTCCGGGTCGAGTAAATGACGCATGTCGCCTTTCCTTGACGGAAGGCCGACGACCCTTATAGTTACGACCTCCCTGGGCACCAAAGCCCAAGGAACGTGACTTTCATGCGCTACAAAACCAACGACATCGGCGAGGCTGGGCTCGCGATTGACGTGCCGGTGACCCCGGCCTGGCTGGCACAAGAATGTGCAGAGCTGGGTGGCGAAGTGGGGCCGGCGGGGTTGCGTTTTGTGGGCCATATCGATGCCAACGGCGAAGATTTCCTGCTACGCGGAAAGCTCTCGGGCTCCCTGCAGCTGACCTGCGTGCGTTGTCTTGAGCCCACCACGCTCCCTATTGATGTGGACGTGGCGGTGATCTTTGTTGAAGGGCCCGAAGGCGACGCGCCGGCGGCCAAGGCGAAAGACAAAGACAAGGACGTCGTTAACCTGGCCGAAGGCGACGATGGCGACATCGCCGTATTCCAAAACGGCATCATCGACATTGGCCCCGAAATTCGCGAGGAGCTGTTCTTGGCGGTGCCGTTTAGCCCCCGCTGCGAACCGGAATGCTTAGGCATTTGCCTCACTTGCGGCGTGAACCGCGACAAAACGCCGTGCGATTGCGAAGAGCGCGAAAACCTCAAACGGTTGCCCTTCGCCGAACTCGCGAAGCTGAAATCGTCGTAACGCCGCAAAAAAGCCGCGAAAACAGTTTCCAAATTAGCTAGGTCAGATACAAGGAACGAACAATGGCAGTCCCACAACAGCGTCAGTCGAAGTCCCGTTCGCGCATCCGTCGTGCGCAGGTCATGAAGCGCACAGCGCCCGTGGGCATCCCCTGCGCGCAGTGTGGCGAGATGAAACTCCCGCACATCGTTTGCAAAGCCTGTGGCTACTACAAGGGCCGCCAGGTCCTTAAGATCGAGGAAGAAGCATAACCACCCCCCGTTTTCGCATCGCCGTCGATGCGATGGGCTCTGACCAAGGGCCGTGGGTGGAGGTGGCGGGTGCGGTGGAGGCCATTGCGGCGTCGGGGCTCGATGTCGTGCTCGTCGGCGATGAAAGCAAGATTGAGCCGCACTTACGTGCGAAGGGGAAAGGTGTATCCGAAAGCCTAAGCATTCGGCACACCACCGAAGCCATCACCATGCACGACGCACCGTCGATGGCGGTGAAAGGTAAAAAGCAGTCCTCGATGCGTTTGTGCTTCGACATGGTCAAGGCCGGCGAAGCGGACGCTGTGATTTCAGCAGGCAACTCGGGCGCGATGATGGCGTGCGGGTTATTTGTTTTGGGCCGCCTGCCCGGCGTTGACCGGCCGGCCATCATCACAACGTTCCCCACGATCAAGGGCGAATGCGCGATCCTGGACATGGGTGCCAACGTGGATCCCAAGCCGCAGGTGTTGGCGCAGTTCGCGGTGATGGGCGCCGTTTACGCGCGCTTGCAACACGGCAAGCCGCATCCGCGCGTGGGGTTGCTGTCGAACGGCTCTGAAGAACACAAGGGCACGGCGCTGACGCGTGAAACGCACGCACTGCTGGCCAAGGCCAAGCACGAAGGCGTCCCCGGCTTCGATTATGTGGGTTATGTTGAGGGGCGCGATGTGTTTCGCGGCGACGTTGATGTGGTGGTGACAGACGGCTTTACCGGCAACGTGCTGTTGAAGGGCTGTGAAGGCGTGGTGGATGCCGTGTTCAAAATGGTTAAGGCGGAAGTGCTAGGGGGCGGACCTTTGGTCAAACTAGGCGCGATGATGATGCGACCGGCGTTGCGCAAGCTAAAGCGCAAAACCGACTACGCTGAAACCGGCGGCGCACCACTTTTAGGCGTCAACGGCGTGGCCATGATCTGCCACGGCGGTTCAGGGCCCAAGGCGATCAAGAACGCCATCCTGCAGGCTGAAAGTTTCGCGCGCTCGGGCTTAAGCGCCGCGCTCGCCACCGACATCGAGACGTCATCTTACATTTGGGAGCCGAAGCCATCGGCCCCTGCTGGAGGCATCGTGTCGTGAACCGTGCCCGTGTGGTCGGTACCGGCAGTGCTCTTCCGGAGCGGCGTCTAACCAACGCTGACCTGGAAAAGATGGTGCAGACCTCGGACGAGTGGATCGTCGAACGCACGGGCATTCATGAGCGCCGCATTTTGGAGGAAGGGCAAGCCGCCAGTGACTTGGCCGCCACCGCTTGCCGCCGCGCTTGTGAGGCTGCGAACGTTCCGCCCACCGACGTTGATTGCGTGATTGTGGGGACCGTGACCGCTGACATGCCGATGCCTTCTTGTGCGGCGCTGGTCGCGCACAAAATTGGCTGCCGGCCCGGGACACCCGCTTTCGACGTCGCTGCCGCTTGCGCCGGGTTTCTCTATGGTCTCAGCGTTGCCGATGCCTTCGTCGCGCGCGGTTCGTACCGCCATATCTTGGTGGTGGGCGTGGAAGTTTTGTCGCGCATCATCGATTGGAGTGACCGCAGCACCTGCGTGCTGTTTGGCGATGGCGCCGGCGCAGCGCTGGTGACGGCCGAATCCGACGGCAAGCGTGGTTTGCTGTCATCGCACCTGCACGCGGACGGTTCGCTTGCCAAAGACTTGTGCATTCCCGCGGGCGGTTCTGCGGAGCCGCTCACAGCGCAAGCATTGGCTGAAAAACGCAACAAGGTGACGATGAACGGCCGCGAGGTGTTTCGTTATGCCGTGAAGAATCTTTCTGCCGCTTGCGAACAGGCACTGGCGCACAACCACCTGACCGCGGACGACGTGAACCTGGTGGTTGCCCACCAAGCCAACCTGCGCATCGTCGAAGGTGTGGCGGCCCGCGTGGGCGTGCCTTTGGAACGATTTTTCTTGAACCTGTCTCGGTATGGGAATACTTCCTCGGCGTCGGTGCCGATCGCCTTGGACGAAGCCGTTCGGCAAGGTAAGTGCAAGATCAACGACAACGTGCTTATGTGCGCGTTTGGCGGCGGGTTCGCCTGGGGCTCAGCGGTTATGCGTTGGTGAGCCCGAATCAACGATTTAACAAACTCAAACACCGAAGAAAAACAATGAACGCGTTCTTGTTCCCTGGTCAAGGCTCGCAAAAAGTTGGCATGGGCCGCGCCCTTTACGATGGCTTTGCGCAGGCGAAGGCGGTGTTCGATGAGGCGGATTCCGTGCTTGGATTTTCTCTGTCGAAGCTGTGTTTCGAGGGCCCAGAAGCAGAACTCACGCTCACCGCGAACGCCCAACCAGCGATCCTGACCACGAGCATCGCGGCCTTGCGGGTGCTGCAGGCGAAAACAGATCTGAAGGCTGATTTTGTCGCGGGACACTCGCTTGGCGAGTACTCCGCGCTCGTGGCCGCGGGCGCGTTGACCTTGGCTGACGCCGTTCGTTTGGTGAACCTGCGTGGTCGCTACATGCAGGAGGCTGTGGCCCCTGGCACCGGCACGATGGCTGCGATCTTGGGGCTGGAAGGTCAGGCGGTCGCCGAAGCATGCGCAGAGGCGGTGGGGGAGCTTGGGGAAGTGGTCTCGCCTGCGAACCTGAATGGCGGCGGCCAAGTGGTGATTGCGGGGACAAAAGCGGCCGTGGATCGCGCCTGCGAACTGGCCAAAGGCCGCGGCGCCAAACGTGCCATTCCTTTGCAAGTCAGCGCGCCTTTCCATTGCGCCCTCATGGAGCCGGCCGCCACAAAACTTGCGGCCGAATTGGTCAAAGTCACGGTGTCGCCCCTGCAGATCCCTGTGGTGACGAACGTGGAAGCCGTTGCCAATCAGGACGCGGGACGGGTCACAGACCTTCTCACCCGGCAGGTCACCGGCACAGTGCGCTGGGAAGAATCCGTAAAGGCCTTGGTTTCATTGGGTGTCACAAAAGCTTATGAACTTGGCCATGGCAATGTGTTGGCCGGTCTTGTAAAGCGCATCGCGGGCGAACTGCCGGTGGTGGGCATCAACGATCCTTCGTCGCTTGCCGCGCTGTCCGCCTAACGCAAACCAAAGGAGCATGTGATGTCACGAAGCTTAGAAGGCAAGGTTGCTGTTGTTACGGGCGGATCCCGTGGCATTGGGCGCGCGATTTGCGTGGCGTTGGGTGGTCTTGGTGCCAAAGTGGTTGTGAACTATACGGCCAACGAAGGGGCGGCAGCCGAAGCCGCCAACGCCGTGCGCGCCGCAGGTGGCGAGGCTTTCGTAAAGCGTTTCGACGTGGCCGACGCCGAGGGCGTCAACGCCGCTTTCAAAGACATCGTTGCTGAATTGGGTGGCGTGGCCATCTTGGTGAACAACGCCGGCGTGGCTGTCAACGCGCTTACCTTGGGTGCCAAAGATGCGGACTGGCAACGTTCATTGTCGATCAACCTCACGGGCTCGTTTAACTGCACCCGCGCGGCTTTGCGCCCGCTCATGAAGGCACGCGACGCGGGCCGCATCATCAACATCAGCTCCGTGGTCGCCGAGATGGGCAACGCCGGGCAAGCCCCTTACGTGGCCGCGAAGGCGGGCCTCATCGGCTTAACGAAGACCTGGGCGCGCGAGTACGCAAGCCGCGGCATCACGTGCAATGCCGTGACGCCTGGCTGGATCGACACTGACATGACAGCCTCTGAACTTCCCGAGGCCAAACGCGCTGAATTGACGCAGCAAATACCGCTGGGGCGCGTGGGCAAACCCGAGGACATCGCCGAAGCCGTGGCGTTCTTGGCAAGCCCTGCCGCGAGCTATATCACGGGTCAGGTTTTGCGGGTCAATGGCGGTCTTCTGATGTAAGTTACCGGACCCTGAAGAAAATAACGCTTCGGGTCAAATAGAACACAAACGGAAAAGGAACGAGACAATGGCCGATAACGTTGAAGAGAAAGTCATCAAGCTCATCTCTGAGCAGCTCGAAGTGGAAGCCGACAAGGTGATCCCGAGCGCATCCTTTACCGAGGATCTGAAGGCGGACTCGCTCGCCATTGTCGAGCTGGTGCTGGCGCTCGAAGAGTCTTTCAAGCTCGAGATCCCCGACGAAGAGACGGAAAAGATCAAGACCGTCGGCGATGCCATCAACTACATCAAGAACCACGCATCGTAAGTCACGTCCCTGCGGGGTGGCCGCGCAAGGCCACCGCAGGGTTCAGTTTTTAATCGCTAGGGAGCTTTGAACTTCATGTCACGTCGCAGAGTGGTCATCACGGGCATTGGGATGATCTCGCCGCTTGGGATCGGCACCGAAGAGAACTGGCAAGCGCTGCTTGCGGGGCGTTCCGGCATCGGGCCCATCACGAAGTTCGACACCACAAATTTCGCCACGAAGATCGCAGGCGAGGTCAAAGACTTTGATCCCACGCGCTGGATTGCCGGGCGTGAAGCGAAGTCGATGGACGTGTTCATTCAATTCGCGATCGGCGCGGCCGCGATGGCGGTTGAAGATTCAGGCCTCAAGATCGAGGGTGAATTTGCTGAGCGGGTGGGCGTGTTCGTGGGTGCAGGCTTGGGCGGCATCACAACGATTGAACGCACGCACGATACCTTGCAGGAAAAGGGCCCGCGCCACGGCGTGTCCCCGTTCTTCGTGCCAGGCATCATCATCAATTTGGCACCCGGGCAGATCTCGATTCGCCACGGTGCCAAGGGGCCAAATTACAGCCACGTGTCGGCGTGTTCCACGGGCGCGCACGCGATCGGCGATGCGATGCGGTTGATTCAGCACGATTACGCCGATGCGATGATCTGCGGCGGCACGGAAGCCACGATCACCACGCTGGGCGTGGGCGGCTTCAACGCGGCTCGCGCTTTGTCCACGCGCAACGACGATCCGGCCACGGCGTCGCGGCCGTTCGATAAAGATCGCGATGGCTTCGTGATGTCCGAAGGCGCAGGCATCTTGGTGATTGAAGAGCTTGAGCACGCCAAAGCGCGCGGCGCGAAGATTTACGCGGAGCTGTTGGGATATGCGGCCAATTCAGACGCCCACCACATCACGGCACCAGCGCCAGAATCCGAAGGCGCGCAACGCTGCATGAAGCTGGCGCTCAAAGACGCCAAGCTTGCGCCCGAAGACATCGACTACATCAACGCGCACGGAACATCCACGAAGATGAACGATCAGAACGAATCGATCGCTATCAAGAAAGTGTTTGGCGATCACGCGCGTAAGGTGATGGTCAGCTCCACAAAGTCGATGACAGGCCACATGCTGGGCGCCGCCGGCGGCATCGAGACGGCGATCTGCGCTTTGACGGTGTCTCGCGGGGTGGTTCCCCCCACGGCCAACTACACCACACCGGATCCGGACTGCGACCTCGATTACGTGCCCAACTCGGCGCGCGAAGTGCCCGTGAAGACCGCGCTGTCTAACAGCTTCGGTTTCGGCGGCACGAACGCGTGTGTGATCTTGGGGCGGTATAAGGCGTAGAGCCGCTCTTGCAAAATACTATAGTTTTTTAGACCTCATCGGTCATAAATACTATAGTATTTTAGTCTATGGAGCGGATTTGGGCCCCTTTTCTTAAAACCCGGCGAGACGACGTAGCGCGTAAGCCGTTGGTTGTGCGTGGGGCGCGGCAGACGGGCAAAACCTGGCTGATCCAGAATGTGGGTCAGCAGCTATGGGGCGACGTTGTCTACCTCAACTTCGAGCGAGACCCGAGCCTTGCACAAGGCTTCGCCTCGAACGACCCCCGCGCCACCGTCGCTGTGCTTGAGGCATTGCTCAAGCGGCCCATTACGGCGGGCAAGAACTTGTTGTTCTTGGACGAAATCCAAGCGGCTCCCCAGGTGCTCGCAAAGCTTCGATGGTTTCACGAAGAGTTGCCCGAATTGCATGTGGTGGCCGCGGGGTCGCTCCTGGATTTTGCGTTGGCCAGCCCTGCGTTCTCGATGCCGGTGGGGCGCATCTCCTATGGGCACGTAGAACCAATGACCTTCGCCGAATTTCTGCTGGCCTGTGGCGAAGAGCGGTTGCTGACGTTTGTTCGCGCGGCCGGTTGGGCCGAGCCGGTGCCTGCACCGATACACGACCAACTCATGAACCTGGTGCGTGTCTACTCGTTTGTGGGTGGCATGCCAGCGGCGGTGGCGGCGTGGGTGGCAACACGATCTTACGAAGCGGTGGCGGATCTACAACGAGATTTGCTGCAGACGATTCGGGACGACTTCAACAAGTACGAGTCAGCCTTGTCTTCGCGGGTCAGCAGGTTGCGGGTAGCAAAGGTATTCGCTGCCTTGCCTCAGCTTGTGGGGCGCAAGTTCATGCCTTCGGAAGTTGATCGAGATGAAAAATCTTTGAATCTCAAAGATGCCTTCCGGCTGTTGTCACTCGCACGCGTCGTTACGCCCGTGCACCGCACTTCTGCCAATGGGATTCCACTTGGCGCGCAGGTCGACGAGCGCTACCAGAAGGTGTGCTTTTTGGATGTTGGCTTGTACACGAACATGACAGGCGTGGACGCTGCGAACATACGCACGCGTGATGATCTCACGTTGATCAACAATGGCCAACTGGCTGAACAGCTGGTGGGCCAAGAGCTGCGCGCGTGTCGACCCTTCAATCAAGAGCCACAGCTTTTCACTTGGGCACGTGAAACGAAGAACAGCAACGCTGAAGTCGATTATGTGCTGCAGGTGTCTGACAAGGTGGTGCCGGTGGAAGTGAAAGCGGGCGCCACGGGACGCTTACGTAGCTTGCAGATGATGGTGCAAGAAAAGGCATTGTCGCTAGCGGTGCGGGTTAATTCGCAGCCAATGCAAAGGAGCGAGCTTGAGACGGCCTTGCCTATCGGGCCGTCGCGAAAGTTCACGCTGTTGTCCGTACCGTTTTACATGGTGAGTGAACTGCCACGGCTGTTGGCGGCAGAGGCGCGGTGAAGTGCTACTGCAATTGCAGCCTTTCTGGGCCTTGCGGCGGTCATCCTCCTCGGCGCCCTAGCGCCGATTTGAGGTGCGCCTTCATCCCTCTTATTATGTTTTCCCGTGGATCTTCATTCAGATTTTGGTCTTGCCTTATACGGTTGGTGCAAACGGTTTGCCGTAGAGCAGGCAAAGACGGGGTGTCCCTTTCTCAAGGCACTTCGCCTTGCGGATGGCGCTGCGAGGTTTTTCGAGATCACTCGGACTTGGTCCGAAGAGGAGAAATCTACTCTCCTGATTGAATTTCAAAACTGCCTGAGGTTGGCCGATGCACATCCTCTAGTTCGGCGTTACCACGACCTTTCGATCAGAGGCGCCTCGCCGCCCGTGGAAACCCATTCCCGGCGAAGTCCAATGTGTCGCGCTATCCGGAAGGGTCTGGAGGCTGTGTTCGGTCCAAGAAGCGAGATTGAAAACTATCCGCATGAAATGCGCTTTATCAGGCAATTTGAGTGGGGAAGCCTAAGAACATCATGCGATGTCTGCCGACGCGGCCGATTACTGAGACTCGACTACCAACTCTACTACCCCAACAACATGATCTTCTGGAGAATCAGTCCCGTAGGCCTGCTCATCTTTGGCGAGACGGTTTGGAACGACTTAGAGGCAAGCGAGGTGCCCGACGTGATGGAAGGTCTCTTTGAAGTTGATTCCACAATTGGAGATGCCATCCGAAGCAGCCTCGCGACCGTCACATGAACTGGGCGGCATGGTAGAAAACGCGAACACCGAGCCGATGCCTGCGGTGCCATCCCATCGCCATCGTGCAACGCGATGCGACCCACGCCGTTCTGTCGTCGCTACCCCCCCACCGCCGCTTCAACATCCGCCATCTCCTTCGGAATCGCCGCCGTCAGCACGTCGTGCCCGCTCTCCGTCACCAGCACATCGTCCTCGATCCGAATGCCCCGCACATCAGCAAACTTCGCCAACCGCTCCCAGTTCACCATCGTCGTGAGCTTGGGATCGCGGCCGAGTTCGGGATGCTGCAGAATCGCAGGCACTTGATAAAAGCCAGGCTCGATCGTCACGGCCATGCCCGGCAATAAATCGCGATCCAAGCGCAACGTGCGCAATTTGAAGTTCTTTGTGCGTTGGCGCCCCGGCGCGTAGCCCGCGCGATCACCCAGATCTTCCATGTCGTGCACGTCCAACCCCAGCAGGTGGCCCGTGCCGTGCGGGAAGAACAGCGACACGGCGCCTTCTTCCACGAGATCTTCCACGCGGCCCTGCAATATGCCCACGTCCTTAAGACCTTCGCCCATGCGTTGCAAAGCCAACATATGGATCTCGCGGTAGCGCGCGTTGGGCTTCACCGCCTCAATCAGCGCCTTCTGCGTTTGTAACACAACGTTGTAAAGCGCGCGTTGCGTGTCCGAGAATTTTCCGTTGCCAGGCCACGTACGTGTCACGTCGCTGGCAAATCCACCCGCGCTTTCGGCGCCCACATCCGCCAGCAACAGATCGCCATTCATGATCTCGTGGTGGTGGTATTCGTTGTGCAGAACCTCGCCGTGCACCGTCACGATCGAGCCGTAAGCCGTCGTCAGATCGCGCCCGATGATCTCGGCTTCCATCGCCGCGCGCACTTCGCTTTCTTTGCGGCCGGGGCGCGTGGCACGCATACCGGCCGCGTGCGCCGCCACCGTTGCCGCAACCGCCGCCCGCATCTCCGCGATCGCCGCCTCGTCATGGATCAAGCGCAACGCCAACATCGCATCAGCCAACGGATGATCTTGCTCCGCAACGGAGCCCGTCTCAATCGCTCGCCCCAGCAGCTTCGATTGCACCGCGCACGTGCGCGCATCGGCCGCCGGCAGCGTCTGCACACCACCTTCCACATGCGACGTAAGCTGGGTGTCTGGATACACGGTGCAGCCCACGGCCTCCGCAAGATCTTTCAACGTGGGTTCAGGCCCATGCCACAAAGCGCTCGCGGGATCGGGCTCGGGCGCAAACAGCAGCCAGTTGTCCCCGTTCCACAGGCCAAAGGCACCGCGCAAAGGCAGGCCGAACAGATAAAGGAAATGGCTGTTGGCCCGATACGGATAGGTGTTTGCCAGATAGTTCCGAGGCGAGGGCACGCCCGCCGCCACCAAAGCTTGCTGCTTGCCCAAAGCCCTTGCCAAACGATCGCGCCGCGCGGAGAACGGGGCGCCCTGGAACGACGACAAATCCATGAAACAAGTATACGAGGCCCGGCTGACATATACTCGCGACCCCCGCATGGATTCCGCTTCACGCTCGAAACGCCGCCCGGTTGGCAAGGCCGTGAAACCACCCGTGGGGTGGATCATTGGCGTCGATGGCGGCGGCTCGAAGACGGTGGCGGTTGTGGCCGATGATCAGGGACGCATCAAGGGCCGCGGCGAGGCCGGCACCAGCAATCACCATGTTGTGGGTTGGCGTGCAGCGTTCGCCGCCATCGCCCAGGCCATTGGATCGGCAAACGCTGAGGCGGGTGCCACGAAGCAACGGGCCTTGTCCGCCTGTGTGGGCATTGCGGGTGCCGACTCTGTGAAGGACCAGGGGCATGCGTTGGCGTGGCTCAAACGCCAAGGCTTGGCGGACCACAATCTGGTGGTGAACGATGGGGCGTTGTTGTTGGGCGCCACCGGTCAGCAAGAGGGCGTGGCCGTGGTGAGCGGCACGGGCTCCATTGCTTGGGGGCGAAACACGCTTGGGCGGCACGCGCGTTCGGGAGGCTGGGGGCACCTGATCGGCGACGAAGGATCGGGCTACCAGCTTTCCATCGAAGCCATGCGACATACGGTGACGGCCGCTGACGGCCGGGAGCCGTGGGGGCCCTTGCCTCAGGCGGTGCTGCGGTTTTATGGCTGCAAAGACCCCGCGGGGCTTTTGCCTTTGATCTACGGCCCGCAGGTGACAAAGGCGGAGCTGGCGAGGTTGGCCCCCGTTGTTTTCCGTTTGGCCGGTCGAGGCGATCCTTTGGCCCGTCGATTGGTAGACGACGCAGCGGCCGCCTTGGCCGCGTTGGTGAAAGCCGTGAGCCGGGAACTGGGGCTGCGGCGTCCTCCCTTGGCATTCGGCGGCAGCTTGCTGGTGCGACAAAAAGCGCTGCGTGACGCGCTGCTCGGCCACTTGCGGGGCTCCATCGGCAAGGTCGTGGTGGTGCGTGACCCCGCTCGTGGCGCAGTGCAGCTCGCGCGGGAACAGATTGAAACTTAAAAGGAAATTCGCTTGAGGGTGTGCATTGCGGAGGGGCTGGTAGAATTTGCAGAACTGTTGCCGTGGAAGCGAGATTCTCGCCCGGCGGCCGTTAGGATGATGCGGCTGCAACATGGCCAAACGAGCAAAGCGACCCAAGAAGCGACCCACCGACCTTCGCCCTCGCGATGCTTCGCAAGCCCAGCTGTTCTTGAACCGGGAGCTATCGTGGCTCGCCTTCAACAACCGCGTTCTGGACGAGGCGTGCAACCCACAAACGCCGCTCGCTGAACGTCTGAAGTTTCAGGCCATCGTAAACTCGAACTTGGACGAGTTTTTCATGGTGCGCGTGGCTGGCCTCAAGCAGCAGCTGACCGGCGGCATCGAAGACACGGCCGCGGACGGCATGAGCCCGCGCGAGCAGTTAAGTGCGATCAGCCGCTTGGTGCACGACATGGTCACGCGCCAGTACGACAACTGGCGCAACGAGGTGGCACCGGCCCTAGCCGAAAAGGCGGGTGTTTGTTTGCTGCTGCCCAACGACCTGACCCCCGAGCAGAAAGCGGCGGTCCAGGCCTATTTCAAATCAGACGTGTGGCCGGTGCTCACGCCGTTGGCGGTGGACCAGGGGCATCCGTTTCCGGTTTTGCGCAACCGCAGCTTGAACCTCGTGATTCTGTTGCGCAAAGAAAACGAGCCCATGCTCCGCCGCGAAACCATCATCGCCGTGGTGCAGGTTCCAGCGATCTTGCCGCGTCTTGTGGACATCTCGCCTGATAAGCCCCACGTGGTGTTGCTGGAGGACGTGATTGCTATGCACGCGGGCGATCTATTTCCGGGCTTCAAAGTGCTGTCGTGCAGCCCCTTCCGCATCACGCGCAACTTCGATTTGGACATCGACGAAGACGAAGCGGACGATCTGCTCAAGACGATTCAAAAAGAGCTGCGCAGGCGCGAGCGCGGCCAGGCGGTGCGAATGACGATCGCCATGGGCGCGCCCCCCGAGGTGGTGACGTTTCTACAAAAAGCCCTGCGTCTGGAAGCCGAGGATACCTATCTCATCAATGGGCCGTTGAACCTCGGCGATCTGTTGCCGCTCTATAGCCGCGAGCAGTTAAAGCCATTTCGTGAGGAGCCATTTTCATCGCAGCCTGTTCCGCCGTTGCAGGAATACGATGATTTTTTCAAGGTCTTGCGGCAACGCGACATCTTGCTGCACCACCCGTACGAAACGTTTGATCACGTCATCGAGTTCATTTCGGAGGCCGCTGACGATCCCAACGTATTGGCCATCAAACAAACGCTTTACCGCACCAGCGCCGATTCTCCGATCGTGCGCTCGTTGATGCGCGCTGCAGAAAACGGCAAGCAAGTCACGGCGGTTGTGGAGCTGAAGGCGCGCTTTGACGAAGGCTCGAACATCGAATGGGCGCGCATGCTGGAAGAATCGGGCGTGCACGTGGTGTATGGCTTGGTCGGGCTCAAAACCCACTGCAAGATGAGTTTGGTGGTGCGCCGTGAAGGCACCAAAATCAAACGCTACGTTCACCTTTCCACCGGCAACTACAACCCGGCCACCGCGCGTCTTTACAGCGATTTGTCGTTGCTGACGGCGCGCGAGGAGTTTGCCGACGACGCCGGCGCTCTGTTCAACCTGATCACGGGCTACTCGTCGCCGCCTTCGTGGAAGCGGTTTGCGGTGGCACCGGTGGGACTCAGCGAACGCATCATCGAACTCATCGAGCGCGAAACGACGCTGAAAGACAAAGGCCGCATCGTGGCCAAGATGAATTCTTTGGTCGACCCTGACGTGATTCGCGCGCTTTACCGGGCGTCTGCCGCCGGGGTGCGAATTGATCTGCTCATTCGTGGCATTTGCTGCTTGCGTCCCGGTGTGCCCGGAACGAGCGAGAACATTCGCGTCACCAGTATCGTGGATCGCTTCTTGGAACACGCGCGCATCTTCCACTTCGGCAATGGCGGCAGCGACGAGGTCTATTTGTCGTCGGCCGATTGGATGCCGCGCAACTTCGTTCGTCGCGTGGAAGTTTTGTTTCCCATCGAAGAGCCGGAGCTGCGGCGGCGGATCATTGATGAGATCCTCGCCAATCAGCTAGCCGACAACGTCAAAGCCTGTCGTCTCAACGCCGACGGCGCTTACGAGCGCCGCAAGCCCGGGGAAGCCGAGCCTGTTGTGCGTTCCCAGGTGAGGTTCATGGAGCTTGCCCGGCGCAAATCAGCCGGCACGGACGAGCCGCGTAGCAGTGCCACCACGCTGACGGTGCGAACGCCGCCACAAGAGGCGCGGCCAGCCCTCACCCATCCGGTGGTGGCTTTGCCGCAAGACGAGCTCGCAAAAACGCTGGTTTCGTAGGGGGTTGGCAGGTGCTTCTCGGGTGGGCTCGTGCCGTGAGCCAGGACCCGCATGGGCACGGCCTGACGCAACTCTTGACGCCCCCTGTGGTCGTGCCAAGCTAGAGACAACAATGGCGAAGACGGAGAGGGCAGGGGAGCGAGATCTCCAAACCTTGGACAAGCCCAAGGTTGAAAAGCCCAAACTCTACGAAGTTTTGTTGCACAACGACGATTACACCACGCAGGAGTTTGTGGTGTTCGTGTTGATGCGCTTCTTTCATCATGACGCCGCGAAGGCGCGCCAGATCATGATGCACGTACATACCAAAGGCGTGGGCGTGGCAGGCGTGTTCACCTACGAGGTGGCCGAGACGAAGGCGCAGCAAACGATTCGATATGCGCGTGAGCATGAGATGCCGCTTCAGGCATCAATTCGCGCCCAAGGCGGTAGCTGATCCTTGACCGCCGGTTAAGCGTGGTTCCGAAGGAGCATTGAAGTGGCAAATACCCCGCCTCAGAAAAACGATGATGATGAACCTTCGGTGTTGAGCCCGGAGCTTGAGGCGGCTTTGCGCCGCGCCTTGGATGATGCCACCGCGCGTCGCCATGAGTACTCGGGCCTTGAACACCTGCTGTTGGCGTTGCTCGACGACGAGAAAACGGCAGACACCATCCGGCACTGTGGCGGCAACATCCCGCGCGTGCGGCAAAAGCTGGAAGAGTTCCTATCGTCCGAGATCCCCGCCATTGAAGGGGACGCCGGTGACGTCGAGCCTGCTCAACCCACATTGGGGTTCGCCCGTGTGGTGCAAAGGGCCGTCAACCATGTGTTGGGGGCAGGCCGCAAAACCACGCAAGGCGCGAACGTTTTGGTGTCGATGTTCTCGGAGCCAGAATCGCACGCGGTCTACTTCCTTAAGGAAGAGGGGATCTCGCGCCTCGATGTGGTGAGTTACATCTCGCACGGCGTGTCTCGCCTGTTGCCGGCCAAATCACCCAGCAACGCCGGGGGCGTGCCGCCTTCCAGCCAAGATCAGGAAGAGGAGGGGCCCGCTGCCGACCCTTTGACTGCCTACGCGATGAACCTCAACGAGCGTGCGCGGCAGGGTAAAATCGATCCGCTGATCGGACGCGACGCCGAGGTTGAACGCGCGCTGCACGTGCTGGCCCGCCGCCGCAAGAACAATCCTTTGTTCATCGGTGACGCCGGGGTTGGTAAAACCGCCATCGTCGAGGGTATGGCTCGCCAGATCGAGTTGGGGGAGGCCCCCGACGCACTTAAGGGCGCGGAAATTTGGGCTTTGGACATGGGCTCGCTTGTGGCCGGAACGCGCTTCCGCGGCGATTTCGAGGAGCGCTTTAAGGCCGTGTTGCAAAAGCTCGAAGAGAAGGAAAACGCCATCGTTTTCATCGACGAGTTGCACACCATCGTGGGGGCGGGCGCCGCTTCAGGTGGTGCGATGGACGCGTCGAATTTGCTTAAGCCGTTGTTGTCGTCGGGGCGTATTCGCTGCATCGGCACAACAACCCACAAAGAGTTTCGCAGCTACATCGAAAAGGATCGCGCTTTGGCGCGCCGGTTTCAGCCCATCGAAGTGGGTGAGCCCTCGATTGAAGACGCGCTTAAGATCTTGCGCGGCCTGAAGCCACACTACGAAGAGTTCCACAGCGTAAAATACACGGATAAGGCCGTGCGTGCGGCGGTTGAGCTGTCTGATCGGCATTTAACGGATCGGCGCTTGCCAGACAAAGCCATCGATCTGCTCGATGAAGCCGGCGCGGCTTTGAAGATCAAGCGCAAAGGGCAAGGCAAGGTGCCCACGGTGCGTGAGACGGACATCGAGACGGTTGTGGCCACCATGGCGCGCATACCGCCAAAGCGCGTGGCTTCGGACGATCGCGAGAAGCTGCTCAACCTTAAAGACGAGCTCAAGGCGCGCATTTACGGCCAGGATCACGCGGTGGAAAAGGTGGTGCAGGCCATTCGCATGAGCCGCGCGGGCTTGGGTCACCCAGACAAGCCAATCGCAAGCTTCCTGTTTGCTGGGCCCACGGGCGTCGGCAAAACCGAATTGGCCAAGCAATTGGCGGAAAACCTAGGCGTTCAGTTCGTGCGCTTCGACATGTCGGAGTACATGGAGCG
>JANRKS010000027.1:0-113133 GCA_033763315.1 Deltaproteobacteria bacterium | reverse complement strand
TGGAGATGGTGATGCCTGGTGACAACATCAGCATCCAGGTTGAATTGCTGACGCCGATCGCATGTGAAGAAGGTCTTCGCTTCGCGATTCGTGAAGGTGGCCGCACCGTCGGCGCCGGCGTTGTTGCCAAAATCCTTGAGTGATTTTTGAGCAAGCCTTAAGCAAAGTAAGGGGGCTTTTACCTTGACTCCGAAGATCCGAATCCGTTTGAAAGCATACGACCACCGCTTGTTGGACCAATCGGCCAGCGAGATTGTGGACACGGCTAAGCGCACTGGTGCGAAGGTGGCGGGACCCATTCCCTTGCCCACCAAAATCAACAAGTTTACCGTTTTGCGCGGTCCTCACGTCGACAAGAAGTCGCGTGAACAGTTCGAGATCCGGACGCACAAGCGTCTTATGGACATCCTCGAGCCGACCCAGCAAACGCTTGATGCCCTCATGAAGCTCGATCTGTCCGCCGGTGTGGACGTCGAGATCAAGACCTGAAGAATTTGTGAAGGACCCTGCGATGCAACTCGACGTCGTCGATATTAAAGGTGTGAAGGTTGGCCAAGTTGACGTGGCCGACGCGGTGTTTGGCCAAGAGGTCAAAGAGCACCTGCTGTGGGAGATCGTCAAAGCCCAGCGCGCCGCGCGCCGGGCTGGCACGCACTCCACGAAAACCCGCGCAAACGTGCGCGGTGGTGGCAAAAAGCCATACCGTCAAAAGGGCACGGGCGGCGCTCGTCAGGGTTCCACACGCTCCCCGCAATTCGTTGGCGGTGGCGTGGTGTTCGGTCCCCACCCACGCAGCTACGAATACACAGTTCCTAAGAAGGTGAAGAAGGCCGCTTTGGCTTCAGCACTTTCCTTGCGGGCACAAGAGAAGAAGATCGTCATTATGGATGGTCTTAATTTCGACGCCCCCAAGACGAAGGAAATGGCGGCGGTTTTGAAGGCGATCGGCGCTTCGTCGGCGGTAGTGGTCACGGGCAAAGAAGCCGTGAACACAGTCAAGTCGATGCGGAACCTGAAGTCTTCCAAGTACCTGCCACCAGAGGGCTTGAACGTTTACGACATCCTCAACCACGAGACGCTGTTGATATCGAAAGATGTCCTGAGCGCGGTCGAGGGCCGTGTGGTTGCTGCCGAGGCGCAGGACGCTTCTGAAGCCGCCTGAGGAAAAGGAATCGGAACATGCGCGGTGCAGAACTAATTATCAAGCGCCCCCTCCTCACGGAGAAGGGTAGCCAGTTGAAAGAGACCGGCGGGTCGGCCGAAGGCCTTCCACAGGAAGAGATCAAGTCTAAGGTCCTCTTTGAGGTTGCCAAGGACGCCAACAAGATCGAAATCCGCCACGCCGTTGAAAAGATGTGGAACGTTCAAGTGGTCAGCGTTCACACGCAGATCATGCCTAGCCGCGAAAAGCGGGTAGGGCGCTTCGTCGGACGCCGCTCACCTTGGAAAAAAGCCATTGTGACGCTCGCGCCTGGTCAAGCGATTGAGTTCTTCGAGGGCGTTTAATTAGGTTTTAAGAGGCTCAAACGATGGGTATTCGCAAACTCAATCCAACCTCCCCGGGCGTACGTGGTCGTACGGCCCCAGACTTTGCTGACCTGACCGTCGGCAACCGCCCCGAGCGCAGCCTCGTGGAAGGGAAGTCTGGCGCGGGTGGCCGTAACAACTACGGCCGCATCACCTCACGCTTCCGCGGTGGTGGTCACAAGCGTCGCTACCGCATCATCGACTTCAAGCGCGACAAGGTGGGCATTCCTGCTCGTGTTGCGACGGTCGAATACGATCCGAACCGCAGCGCCCGCATCGCTCTTTTGCACTACGCCGACGGCGAGAAGCGCTACATCTTGGCGCCGATCGGCTTGAACGTGGGCGACCAGGTCACCTCATCTCGCCTCGCGGACATCAAGCCAGGCAACAGCCTGCCTTTGCGTGCGATTCCGCTCGGCACGATGGTTCACAACATTGAGATCAAGATCCACGGTGGCGGCCAATTGGTGCGCTCCGCAGGTGTTGGCGCTCAGGTGTTAGCGAAAGAGGGCGACTGGGGGCAGCTCCGCTTGCCCTCCGGCGAAGTTCGCCGCGTACACCTCGATTGCCGCGCCACCATCGGTCAAGTGGGCAACGTTGAGCACAACGCTTGGTCGGTCGGCAAAGCCGGTCGTAAGCGCTGGCTCGGCCGCCGTCCCCACAACCGCGGCGTTGTGATGAACCCAGTCGACCACCCCATGGGTGGTGGTGAAGGTCGCTCCTCCGGTGGTCGTCACCCCTGTTCTCCCTGGGGCCAACAGGCCAAGGGTCTCAAGACCAGGTCCAACAAGCGTACTGACGCCATGATTGTCCGCCGTCGCGGCCAAAAGAACTAGCTGACGAACTGAGAAGCACCATGCCACGTTCAATTAAAAAGGGTCCGTACGTTGATGCCCACCTCATGGATAAGGTGGTCGATCTTCAGCAGCAGAAGGTGAAGAAGGCGATCAAGACTTGGTCGCGCCGCTCAACCATTCTCCCCGAGATGGTTGGCCTTACCTTTAACGTTCACAACGGCAAGAAGTTCCTGCCGGTGTTCGTTTCAGAAAACATGGTTGGCCACAAGTTGGGCGAGTTCGCACCTACGCGCACTTTCCACGGTCACTCTGGTGACAAGAAAGACAAGAAGTAACCCTTCTTGGTCTTAGGAAACAAGGAATTACGAAGATGGCACAGGCAATTCTTAGGCAGTTTCGCGAGTCGCCACGGCGCTTGCGGGTCGTTGCCGGAATGATCCGGGGCAAAAGCGTCGCTGACGCCCTGACCATTTTGAAGTTGCAGCAGCGCAAAGCCGCCACGGTCCTCACGAAGGTCCTCAATTCTGCAGTGGCCAACGCCACCGAGAATGAAAAGGCGGATGCCGACAAGCTGTTCATTACGAAGGTGTGTGTTGATGGTGGCGCCGTTCAGCGCCGCTGGCTGCCGCGCGCGATGGGCCGGGCGAACCGCCTGAACCGCCGCACCGCCCACATCACCGTTGAAGTTGATTTGCCCGAGGAATAAAGGACGCGTCTATGGGTCAGAAAACACATCCAATTGGCTTTCGCCTCGGCGTCATCCGCGGCTGGACCTCGAAGTGGTACGCCGACAAAGACTTCGCAAAGTGGCTTCACGAGGACGTCAAACTCAAGGGCTTCGTTAAGAAGAAGCTACACCACGCTGGTGTGGCCTCTGTTGAAGTTGAACGCGCCGCAAACAAGATCAAGCTCAACATCTTCACGGCTCGCCCTGGCATTGTTATCGGCAAGCGCGGCGCCGGCGTGGAAACGCTGAAGGCTGAAGTTCAAGCGCTCACGGAAAACGAAGTCTTCTTGAACATTCAAGAAGTGCGTAAGGCCGAAACCAACGCGCAGTTGGTGGCCGAGAACGTGGCAACGCAGCTTGAGCGCCGCGTGGCTTTCCGCCGCGCCATGAAAAAAGCTGTGCAGACGGCCATGAAGTTTGGTGCAAAAGGCATTCGTTTGGCATGTTCGGGTCGCTTGGGTGGCGCTGAAATGGCGCGCTACGAGTGGTACCGCGAAGGCCGCGTGCCATTGCACACGCTCCGCGCCGACATCGAATACGGCACGGCCGAAGCTCACACGACCTACGGCGCCCTCGGCGTCAAATGCTGGATCTTCAAGGGTGAAGTTCTGCCAACGCGGAACCAACGCCTGACATAACGTCAGATCTGGCAGGAGATTAGAACATGCTCGCACCAAAGAAACTTAAGTTCCGCAAGCGGTTTAAGGGTCGCATGACTGGCGAAGCCAAGGGAGGCGCCGAGGTATCCTTCGGTGACTTCGGTCTTCAAGCCACGACATGCGGTTGGATCACGTCTCGCCAAATCGAAGCGGCACGTATCGCCATTAGCCGTAAGGTAAAGCGCGGTGGAAAACTCTACATCCGCGTGTTCCCGGACAAGCCCATCTCGAAGAAGCCTGCCGAAACCCGCATGGGTAAAGGTAAAGGTAACCCCGAGGAATGGGTCGCCGTCATCCGCCCGGGACGAGTTATGTACGAATTGGAAGGCGTTCCGGAAGAGTTGGCCCGTGAGGCCTTCCTGTTGGCACAACATAAGTTGGCCATCCGGTCTCGCTTCGTTTCCCGGGAGCAGGTGATATGAGCACTGAATTGACGATCAAGGACCTTCGCGCCAACAGCGTGGAAGAGCTTGGCCAAACGCTGACGAAGTTGCAGCAGGAAAACTTCCAGTACAACTTTAAGAAAACGACGAATCAACTTGAAAACACAATGTTGATTCGGAAATCACGCCGGGACATCGCCCGCGTGAAAACCGTTCTTAACGAAAAGCGTGGCCAAGCCACTGCTGGGCAGAAGGAGTAGGTCCCGTGACCGAGTCGACACAGGGCGAAGCAATCGCCGAAAAAAGCACTGGTCGTCGCCGCAGCCTGATTGGCGTGGTGAAGAGCGACAAGATGGACAAGACCCGCGTTGTTGTTGTGGAACGCCGCACGGCCCACAGCAAATACGGCAAGTTCGTCAGTCATCGCAGCACTTACAAGGTGCACGACGAGAAGAACGAAACAAAAGCTGGCGACCGCGTGGAGATCGTCGAATGCCGTCCTATGTCGCGCGACAAGCGTTGGCGTTTGGCAAGGCTCATCGAGCGGCCCGCTGAGGTTTAAGGGGACCACCAATGATTCAAACTACGACAACGCTGGACGTTGCCGACAACTCAGGCGCGAAGAAGATTATGTGTATTCGCGTCTTGGGCGGCACACGCCGAAAGTACGCTTCAATTGGTGACGTGATCGTCGTCTCCATCAAAGAAGCGATCCCCAATGCCAAGGTGAAGAAGGGCGATGTGGCCAGAGCCGTTATCGTCCGCACCCGCAAAGAGGTTTCGCGCGCTGATGGATCCTACATTCGCTTTGACGCCAATTCGGCCGTTTTGGTGGATAAAGACAACGAGCCGATCGGCACGCGCATCTTTGGCCCAGTCGCCAGAGAGCTGCGCGCTAAGAAGTTCATGAAGATTGTATCGCTTGCGCCGGAGGTCCTCTAAATGGCAACTGAGGAAACCAAAACAGAAGCCAAGCCCAAGACACAGGGCAAGGGCAAAAAGGGCAAGGCTGGCGCTGTCAGCCGCATTACCGAGAAAGCTGAAGTTAAGCTTCAACGTAAAGCCCCGGCGCGTTTGCGCACTATCTACGCCAATGAACTGCGCTCCAAGCTGCAAGCTGAGCTCGGTCTCAAGAACGTCATGGAAGTGCCCAAGCTGGTGAAGATCACCTTGAACATGGGCCTCGGCGACGCGACGGCGAACCAGAAGATCTTGGAAAACGCTGTTGAGGAGTTGGCTCTCATTGCCGGGCAAATGCCGGTGGTGACCCGCGCCAAGAAGGCCATCGCAACCTACAAGTTGCGCGAAGGCCAGAAGATCGGCGCGATGGTGACCTTGCGACAGGATCAAATGTATGAATTCCTGGATCGCTTGATCTCCTTCTCTCTTCCACGGGTTCGCGACTTCAAGGGCATCTCGCCCAAAGGCTTCGACGGACGCGGAAACTTCACCATGGGTGTGCGCGAAGGCATCATTTTCCCCGAAGCGAGCTTCGAGGGAATGGACCGGGCGCGGGGTATGAATATCTCGATTGTTACCACGGCCCGCACTGACGAGCAGGCCCGGGCTTTGTTGAGGCATCTCGGGATGCCCTTCAGAAACTGATTGTTAGGGTAGGACAAGCATCATGTCGATGACAGATCCAATTGCCGACTTCCTCACGCGGATCCGGAACGCCATCCTGGCGCGCCACCAAGAGGCAGTATCTCCGATTTCAAAGACCAAGAAGGTCATTGCTGAGCTCCTCCAGAACGAGGGGTACATCGAGGGTTTCCAGGTTCGCGAAGGCGAAGTTACCGGAGAAATCGTCGTTAAGTTGAAGTGGGCCGAAGGGCGCACCAACGCCATCACGGGTCTGCGCCGGCGTTCACGCCCCGGTCAGCGGGTCTACGTGAAGTCCACTGGGATTCCCAAGGTCCGCTCGGGCCTCGGTGTGGGCGTTCTTTCAACATCGCAGGGCTTGATGACAGACCGCGCCGCTCGCAAAGCTGGCGTTGGCGGCGAACTGATGTTCGAGGTCTGGTAAGCGCGAAAGTAATAGGAAGACAACCATGTCTCGCATTGGCAAAAAACCAGTCACCGTCCCCAAAGGGGTTACGGTCAACGTGAAAGACGGCCAGTTGGCCGTTAAGGGCCCGAAGGGCGAACTCAAGCGTCCGTTTCCTTCCAACGTCAAGATGACGACGGAAGGGGACAAGTTGGTGCTGACCCGTGCCGGTGAGTCCCGCGAAGAGCGGACCAACCACGGCATGGCTCGCTCCCACTTGGCGAACATGGTCAAGGGCGTCAGCGAAGGCTGGGTCCGCGAACTCGAGATCAACGGCGTGGGTTACCGCGCTGAGGTCAAGGGCGAGAGCTTGAACATGGTCCTCGGCTACTCGCACCCCATCGACTACAAGCTGCCCAAGGGTGTGGCGGCCAAGGTTGATAAGAACCGCATCATTTTGTCGGGCGCCGACAAAGAGGTGTTGGGTCAAACGGCTTCCGAGCTGCGCAAGATGCGGCTCCCCGAACCCTACAAGGGCAAGGGTGTGAAGTATGTTGAAGAGGTTATCCGGCGCAAGGCCGGTAAGTCCGGGGCAAGCTAGTCCCCACCGGAGTCGAATATGCCGATTAAGAAGATTACGGACCCACGCAAACGTCGCCACCGTTCAATCCGCAAGCGGATCACGGGCACGACCGAGCGTCCGCGCTTGGTTGTGTTCCGAAGCTCGAGCCACATCTACTGCCAAGTCATCGACGACACGGCGAACCAGGTGTTGGCTTCTGCCTCTGACTTGGTGGTTAAAAAAGATGGCAAGCCTGGTGCGGCCATCGAAGGCGACAAGAGCACACGCGCCAAAGAAGTTGGCAAAGTTGTTGCGGCACGTTGCCTTGAGAAGGGTATCAAGCAGGTGGTGTTCGACCGCGCTGGTTACCTTTACCACGGACGTGTTTCTAAGGTTGCCGATGGCGCTCGGGAGGGCGGCCTCGACTTCTAGGCCCACGCCTAGTTGTTAGACCCATTTTCGCTCACTCGAGATTAGGACAGGATTTCAAATGGCAGTGAATTACGATGAGATTGGCGAGCTGGTTGACAGCGTCGTCTTCATCAACCGCGTTGCAAAGGTTGTGAAGGGCGGACGCCGCTTCTCCTTCTCTGCTCTGGTCGTTGTTGGTGACCAGAAGGGTTATGTTGGCGCTGGATTGGGCAAGGCGAACGAAGTTCCCGAAGCCATCCGCAAGGGCACCGAGCAAGCCCGCAAGAGCTTGATCAAGATCCCGCTCGTCAACGGCACCATTCCCCACGAGGTTGTGGGTTCATTTGGCGCTGGCCGCGTTGTGCTTCGTCCGGCTCACTCCGGTACGGGCGTCATCGCCGGCGGCGCGGTTCGTCCTGTGCTCGAGGTTTTGGGTGTGCAAGACATCCTCACCAAGTGCATCGGCACCAGCAACCCACACAACGTCATTCACGCCACGCTCGATGCTTTGCAACAGCTCCGCAGCCCGGAGAACGTTGCAGGCCTGCGCGGCAAGACCATTCAGGAGTTGTACGTTTAGTCCTTGTCCCTTCGGGCAAGCACGGACGGACAAGCGCTACGTCGAGAAAGTCATCTAGTCATGGCAAAGAATCTCAAAGTGACACTGGTGCGAAGCGGCATCAACCGGCAAGAGAGGCAAAAGGCGACGATCGTTCGCCTTGGCCTTCGTAAGGTTCATGCCAGCAACGTGGTTCCGGACAACGAGGCCGTTCGCGGCATGATTCGTTCGGTTTCCCATCTCGTGAAGGTGGAGCCGGCTGAATAGCTGGACTCCTTAGAAATAGGACAAGAACATGGGTACGACACTCCACACCCTCAAGCCGGCCGACGGCGCCACCAAGAAGCGCAAGCGCATTGGTCGCGGTCCAGGTTCGGGTCACGGTAAGACGTCTGGTAAGGGCGTTAAGGGTCAAAAGGCCCGCACAGGCCACCACGGCGCGCGCTTCGGCTTCGAAGGCGGTCAGATTCCAATGCAGCGTCGCTTGCCAAAGCGCGGCTTCAAGAATGCCTTCCGCGTCGAATACTTCGCGGTCAATGTGGGCGACATCGAAGAGGCTTGCCAGGCTGGTTCGCTTGATGTCGTTGCTTTGAAGGCAGCGGGCCTTGTGCCACGCAACGCCGACAAGGTGAAGATCTTGGGAACGGGCGAAGTCACGAAGAAGTTCGTGATCAAGGCTGATGCATTTTCTGGCTCTGCAAAAGAGAAGCTGGAAAAGGCTGGCGGCGCCGCTGAAGTTGCGGGCGCCTAATTTGAAACTGCCAGAGGCAAGGGCTTAGGAGACGAACATGGCGTCGAGCTTTCAAGGAATCGGGAAGATCCCAGAGCTTCGTCGACGGATTCTATTTACCCTGGCACTGCTGGCGGTTTACCGGGTCGGCGTCTTCGTAACCACGCCGGGCGTCGATCGCTCGGTCATGGATAAGATCGTCAACCAAGCTTCGGGCACGTTCTTGGGCATGTTCAACATGTTCTCGGGCGGCGCCCTTGAGCAGATGTCGATCTTCGCGCTCGGCATCATGCCGTACATTTCGGCGTCGATCATCTTGCAGCTCCTGACGGTGGTGGTTCCCAAGTTGGACCAAATCCAAAAGGAAGGGGAGCTCGGCCGTCGACGTTTGAACCAATACACCCGTTACGGCAGCGTCTTGCTGTCGATGGTGCAGTCGTTCTTCATTGCCCGCTGGCTGGTGTCGAACAACGTGGCCTATGCGCAGCTTGGCCCCGTGGTTCCCGATCCAGGTTGGCACTTCTACCTGGTCACGATGATTTCGCTGACCACGGGTACGGCTTTCATCATGTGGCTGGGTGAGCAGATCACCGAGCGCGGCATTGGCAACGGCATTTCGTTGATCATTTTCGCGGGCATTGTCACCGACTTGCCCGACGCCACAGTGAAGCTGTTTCAAAAGGCGCAGGCCGGCGAAATCACGCTGTTTACGCTGCTGATTGTGGCCAGCATCGTGGTGGCCGTCGTCGGGCTGATCATCTTCTTCGAGCGTGGGCAGCGCCGGATTCCGGTGCAGTACGCTAAGCGTCAGGTGGGCCGCAACGTCTATGGCGGCCAGTCAACGCACTTGCCGTTGAAGGTCAACACCGCAGGCGTCATCCCTCCGATCTTTGCTTCATCGATCCTGATGTTCCCCTCGCAGGTGGCTTCCTACATCGACCACCCCTGGTCGCGTGCGGTGGCTGAGGCTTTGCGGCCCGGCGACTGGCGCTACAACGTGGTGTACGTCGGCATGATCGTGTTCTTCTGTTACTTCTACACGGCCGTCACGTTCAATCCCGTTGACGTGGCCGACAACCTCCGCAAGGCCGGTGGCTTCGTTCCGGGCATTCGCCCCGGCAAAGCGACCGCCGAGTACATCGATAGCGTTCTGACGAAGATCACCTTTGGCGGTGCCCTCTACATCTCGGCGATTTGCGTGTTGCCTTCGATTCTGTCCACCAAGATGGGCGTGCCTTTTCAATTCGGTGGCACGGGCCTGATGATCGTGGTGGGTGTGGCTCTGGATACGGTTCAGCAGATCGAGTCGCACTTGATCTCGCGGAGTTATGAAGGTTTTACGGGTCCCAAGGGACCGCGCATCCGTGGCCGCGCAGTCACGGCAACCACCCCGGTGGAGGCCTAGACAACTTTTCTTTCAGCTTTGTCGAAAGAAAACGCACATCTAGAAAAATTGTTGGCTGGACGGCTTGCACCTTTGGTGGTAGCTTTCCGCCCCATTTCGGTCCTGTAGGCTGCAAGCCTGATGCCGACGATACGAGCGGCGCATCTGTCCAATCTTTGAATTGCTCTGGAAATCATTCATGAAAGTTCGCGCATCCGTTAAAAAGATTTGTGAAAAATGCAAAGTTATCCGTCGACGTGGCGTCGTTCGGGTGATTTGCGATAACCGCCGTCACAACCAGCGGCAGGGGTAACCGGAATGGCTCGTGTTGCAGGCGTCGATCTTCCCCGTAATAAGCGCATGGAAATTGCGCTCACCTATATCTACGGAATTGGTATTCACCAATCGCGCATCGTTTTAGATGCGGCTGAGATTTCCTTGGATAAACGCAGTGATGATTTGGACGACAATGAAAGTCGCCGAATCCGCGAGATTATTGAGAAACTCGATATCAAGATCGAAGGTGACCTTCGTCGTGAGATCGGCCTCAACATCAAGCGTTTGATGGACTTGGGCTGCTACCGTGGTTTGCGCCACCGTCGTGGTTTGCCAGTGCGCGGTCAACGTACGCACACGAATTCACGTACCCGCAAGGGGCCACGTAAGGGTCAAATCGCGAAGAAGAAGGTCGCCTAAACATGGCTACGGATAAGCAGAAGAAGAAAGTTAAGAAGAACGTTCAAAGCGGCAATGTTCACATTACCGCGACGTTCAACAACACGATGGTCACGATCACGGACGTGTCCGGCAACGTGTTGTCGTGGTCGTCCGCTGGCGTGCGCGGCTTTAAGGGCTCGCGCAAGTCGACGCCGTTCGCCGCCCAGTTGGCTGCTGAAGACGCCGCCCGCAAGGCGATGGACCATGGTCTTCGCAACGTGAACATCTTTATCAAGGGTCCAGGATCGGGACGCGAATCCGCGCTGCGCGGCATTGGCGCCAGCGGCTTGAAGGTGAACTTCATTCGCGACTTGACGCCGATTCCACACAACGGTTGCCGTCCTCCGAAGCGCCGCCGCGTGTGACGCGGGCTCTTTAGACTCCTTAGATTTTTCTCCAGACCGAACGAGACGAAATATGGCGAGATACATTGGTCCAGTTTGCCGCTTGTGCCGTCGCGAAGAGACGAAGCTCTTCTTGAAGGGCGATCGTTGCTACACCGATAAGTGCGGTTATGAACGTCGCGCTTACGCTCCTGGTCAGCACGGGCAATCACGCCGCCGCAAGGTTTCAAACTACGGCGCGCAGCTTCGCGAGAAGCAAAAAGTGAAACGTATGTACGGGATCGCAGAACGCCAGTTCCGCGGTTACTACTTCAAGGCCGCCCGCATGAAGGGCGTCACCGGTGAAAACTTGTTGCAGCTGCTTGAACGCCGCCTCGACAACGTGATCTACCGATTGGGTTTTGCTTCTGACCACGCAGAGGCGCGCCAGTTGGTTCGTCACGGTCACTTCACGGTGAATGGTCAGCGCGTCAACATTCCTTCCTTCTTGTGCAAGTCGTCTGACACCATCGTGGTGCGCGACAAGTCCCGCAAGGTGACGCGTATCTTGGAAAGCGTTGGCACAGTGGATCGCCGGGGTGTGCCTCGGTGGCTTGAATTGGACAAGGACGGTTTCACGGGCAAACTCGTTGACCTTCCATCTCGTCAAGATTTGACGATGCCGATCCGCGAGCAGCTCATCATCGAGCTTTACTCGAAGTAGTTCGGACACGGTCGGTAACAGATTTAGCCCAGAGTTCGCGGGCCCTGCGGGGCTCGCAACATTTGACGGATTTGAAGAAACTCGAAGACTCGAGAGACTCGAAAGAGGAGAACTGAATGTCGACTGCCAGCGAACACTCGATGCAGCCCGCGACGAACTACATTGCGCGGAATTGGCGCGAGCTGATCCGCCCCCGAAAGTTGGAGACGGAACCTTCGTCGGCCTCGGGGACTTACGCGCGTTTCACCTGCGAGCCATTGGAGCGCGGGTTCGGAACGACCTTGGGCGTGGGGTTGCGCCGCATCCTGCTGTCGTCGCTTCAGGGCTCCGCCATCATCGGCGTGAAGATTGAGGGCGTTCATCATGAATTCACCTCGATCCCAAGCGTCATGGAAGACGTGACGGACGTGGTGCTCAACCTCAAAGAGGTTGTGATCAAGTGCTACGACTCGAAGTCTCGCATCCTGCGTCTCGAGAAGGACGGCGAAGGCAAGGTGACCGCGCGCGACATTCAAACGGTCGACGGTGTGGAAATCATGAACCCTGACCACGTCATCATGACGTGCGCCAAGGGCGCCCGCGTGCGCATGGAGCTCGAGATCGGCACAGGTCGTGGCTACGTTCCGGCCGAGCGCAACAAGCACCCCGGCATGTCGGTGGGCGTGATTCCCATCGACGCGCTGTTCTCGCCTGTTCGTAAGGTGAACTTCAACGTCACGAACGCTCGTGTGGGTCAACAGACCGACTTCGATCGTTTGAGCTTGGAAGTTTGGACGAACGGTACCGTTAAGCCTGAAGACGCCGTGGCTTACGCCGCGAAGATCTTCAAGGACCAGCTCTCTATCTTCATCAACTTCCAAGAAGTTGCTGAACCTGTGGCTGAGTCGAAGGTCAGCGAAGAGCAAGCCAAGCTCCACGAGAACTTGTGGAAGTCTGTGGACGACCTGGAGTTGTCGGTGCGTTCGGCCAACTGCTTGCAGAATGCAAACATTCGCTACATCGGCGAATTGGTGCAAAAGAGCGAAGCGGAAATGCTGAAGACAAAGAACTTCGGCCGCAAGTCGCTCAAAGAGATCAAGGAAATCCTGTCGGAGATGGGCTTGTCCTTGGGCATGAAGATTGACGGTTGGCCCGGCGACGGTCCGCCCAAGAAGGCCTAAAGCGGGTCTGACGAGCAATACGCTGAGCCGCGGCAATGTGCCGCTGCTCGGTTTTGATTTACCGATTCTGAGAAAAATTAGGTTCGACAATGCGACATCGTAAAGCAGGGGTACATCTTTCCCGCACGCCAGCCCACCGCAAGGCGTTGTTCTCAAACTTGGTTGCGGCCTTGTTTGCGAATGAGGAAATCAAGACTACGCACGTGAAGGCGCGCGCCACGGCCCAAATTGCCGAACGCACCATCTCGTTGGCTCGTCGTTTGAGCGACGTGCTCAGCAAATCGGTGGAAAAGCGCACAACGGAAGAGCAAGCCCGCGTGGTCAATGCCATGCGCGAAGCTCGCAAGGTTGTGAAGAGCCGCGAAGCTGTGCAAAAGTTGTTCGATGAAATCGGCCCGCGCTACGCAGCCCGCCGCGGTGGTTACACCCGCGTTGTGAAGGTGGGTCAGCGCCCAGGTGATGCAGCCCCGATGTCGATTCTGCAGCTGATGCCAGACGACGCTCCAGCCGCCAAGGAACCAAAAGCCGAAGGCAAGGCGCCGAAGGCTTCTAAGAAGAAGGCCGAGACGGCCGCTTCTGCGGAATAACACGCTTCCCAAGCGAACCAGCGATGAGGCTCGAAGGCAACTTCGGGCCTTTTTTGCGTCTGGGGAGGGGAATCGCCACACGGCGCACGCTGCCCGTTGACTTCGTTTGTGGGGCCGCGCGAATAATCGCGGCATGACGGATGCGGCGGCAGACCTAGGGACCACGGGAGGCTCGTTGGCGGTTTCATTTCTCTCCTTGGGGGTGGTGTGCGTTGTGGCTTATGTAGCCCTTCGATTGATTAGCGCGCGGACCGCTGGGGCAGCCAGGGGCGCGTTGCGGGTTGTGGCGCGCACGCCACTTGAGCCGCGGCGCAGTTTGCTGGTGGTTGACGTGGCGGGGCGGGGGTTTCTGCTGGCCTCGTCTGAAGCGGGCGTGGCGCTCATCGCTGAGGTGGACGCAGACACAATGGCCAAGGTCGCGGCGGAAGCGGCGCCGGCGGTCGCGGGGCCGTTGTGGCAACGGCTTGTGGGGAAGGTTAAGTGATGGCACCCGCGGTTTTGGCAGGCCTTGGCGCGGCGGTGAGCGAAACGGGCAGCCGGCCCTTGGCTGTGGTGATGGTGCTGGCCGCGCTGTCGCTGGTGCCCTTCATTGCGCTGATGCTGACAAGCTTCGTAAAGGTATCCGTTGTGATGGCGATCCTGCGAAGCGCGCTTGGCGCGGGCCAGGTACCGCCGGGGCAGGTCATCAGTGGCCTGGCGTTATTGTTGACGGTGTTCATTATGGCGCCCACGGCCGAGGCAGTGATGAACGCCGTTGAGCCTGTGTGGCGGCAAGGTTCACAGGCTGAGTTGACGACGCCGGCTGGCCTTAGCGTCATCTCAGACGCCGTGGCCGCGGGCAAGCCACCGGTGCGAGCATTTCTCGCCAAATTCGCGCAGGGCCGCGACCGCGACACGTTTTTTGCGCTGGCAAAGCGATTGCGGTCAGGTGACCCGCAGGGCACCGTTCATGCGGATGATGTGTTGGTGTTAGCGCCGGCCTTTGTCGTGTCTGAACTGCGGCGTGCCTTCGAGATGGGGTTTCTGATCTTCATCCCGTTTCTGGTTTTGGATCTCGTGATCGCAAACCTGCTGGCAGCGCTCGGCCTTCAAACGCTTTCGCCCACTGTCATTGCGCTGCCGCTCAAGATCTTGTTGTTCGTGTTGGCGGATGGTTGGAACCTGATCTTGCGTGGCTTGGTGTCGTCCTATGTTTAACGCCTCGTCCATTGATCTGGTGTTGCGGGTGTTGCGCGAAGGCCTGCTGTTGGCGGTGTTGGTCTCAGCGCCCTTGCTGCTGGCCACGTTCGTGGTGGGCTTGGTGTCGGGTGCGTTCTCAGCGCTCACGCAGATCCATGATCACGCGGTGGGGTTTGTGCCTCGCTTGGTGGTCCTGTTGCTCGGTTTGGTTCTCATGGGGCCCTATTTGGGCGCACAGATGGTGCGCTTTGCCACGTCTGTTTTTTCGCTAATGGCGGGTGTGCGGTGACGCTGGCTGCGACATCGCTCGATGAAGCTTTCCGCGTGTTCGTATTGATTGCCGCACGCGTGACCCCGGCCGTCGTGCTGTTGCCGTTTTTTGGGGGCGCCTCGCTGCCGTTGATTCTGCGATTGGGCATGGGCGGGGGGCTCGCCGCTTGGCTGTGCGCCGTGCTGCCGGTTTCGGCCTTTTGGGGTGGAACCGATGGGCATTGGCCGTGGCTGTTGGTGCGAGAAGTGGCGATCGGGTTTGTGCTGGCTTGGCTCGCTTCACTTGTGTTCAAGGCCGCAGAGGTGGCAGGGCACGTGGCGGACCTGGGGCGCCGAGCGGATGGCCCCACGCTTGTGGACCCCCTGGACGCATCCAACGAAGGTCTCACGCCTTTGTCGGTGTTGTTTGGCTTGTTGGCCGTGGTTCTGTTTTGCGCTCTTGGGGGCCCAGCACACTTTATCTCAGCGTTGGCGCGCACGTATGAGGTGTTGCCACTGCAGCAAAGCTTAAAGGGCACCAACCAACCGGTTGTGTGGGCGGTGGTGGCGCAAGCCGTGGGCGGCATGCTGGAGGCAGCCGTCGCGATGGCCGCGCCTGTTTTGCTTGCTGTGTGGCTAAGTGAAGTGGTGGTGGCGTTGGCGTCGCGGGTGGCCGGCTCTGGCGGGGTGGACCTTAGCAACCTTGTGCGGGCATCATCGCCGTTGCTTGGTCTTGGGGCTGTGTTGTTGAGCTTGGGCCTTGTGCGGGCAGCGCTCGAAGGTGCTTTGGCGCGCGTTCCCTCCATGGTGCTGCACACGCTGTCTTTGTGGGCCAGCGGCGCATGAGCGAGGCCGCTGACAAAACGACACCAGCGTCGCCGCGCCGCTTGGCAGACGCGATACGCGCGGGGCACGTGCCGACGAGTCACGTGTTGAGTGCGGTGGTGGGGTTAAGCGGAAGCCTGCTTCTTTGCATGGCCGGCGCCGGCTGGGCCGTGGTGAAGCTCGTGGGTCTGATGCGCTCGACTTTGCGGCACGTGTTCGCAGTGGGCGCTTTCGACCTGCGCGTTTCGTCGGTTTTGCGCGAAAGTTTGCCGCTCTTGCTGATGCTGTTGGGCCCCGTGGTCCTGGCCGCGTGGGCGTTGCCGTCTTTGCTGGCGTTGTTGCAGTCACGAGGGCGGTTGCAGTTGCCGGGCGTGCGTGAACCCCGTCACAAGGCGGGCCGTGCAGCCCCGGTGATTGTCATGGTGGCCACGTTGGCCATAGGCGCCGTTGTTGTGTGGGCGCAGCGAGGTGCACTCATGC
Organism: Deltaproteobacteria bacterium; assembly: GCA_033763315.1. GTDB lineage: Bacteria > Myxococcota_A > Polyangia > Fen-1088 > Fen-1088 > JAGTJU01. The sequence goes on along the minus strand of JANRKS010000027.1, from coordinate 97,163 downwards.
GCATGGCACGGCCCGGCTCAGCCACATTTCTTGGACAAGCCGGCGGCCTCACAGCGCATCTGCTGCTGAGTGTGTGCGGGGCGCTTTGTCTGCTCGCCGGGGTCGATCTTTTGTGGCAACGGTGGCGTTGGCGGCAGGCCTTACGCATGAGCCGCACTGAAGTGGATGAAGAAGCGAGGCGGACGTTTGGAGATCCGGCTTTGCGGCGCGAACGCCAGCGTTTATCGCAGGTGTTGCTAAAGAAACGCGAACCCGGCAACCCGGCGAACCCGTGACTGAACGCCTCGACTCTTCTCCCGCACCGCTTGTGCCCGACGACCACCTGGTGGAGGTGGCGATCACTTTGCCGTTGCGACAGACGTTCACCTACCGCGACCGCCGGGGCCGCACGCCGCTGCCCCTGGGCAGCCAAGTTGTTGTGCCGTTTGGTTCGCGCGTCGTTACGGGGTTTGTCGTGGGCCACCCGCAAGCCGCGCCCGGCGTGGTGAAGGACGTGTTGGATGTGGTGGACGACGATTCGCTGTTGGAGCCCGAGGTCCTGTCGTTGTGCCGTTGGGCGGCCTCGTATTACTTAAGTCCGTTGGGAGAGGTGCTGAAGACGGCTTTGCCGCAAGGCCAACGCGCGGCCGCTCGGCGTGGCGTGCGCTTATCAGACGAGGGTGAGCGCTTGGCGGCCGCGGTGTTTGGCGCAGCAGATCGCAATGCGGGCGGCCTGGGCCTCGCGTTGCTGGCGCTTGATGAAGGCGATCGTGCGCTGCTGCTGCGCCTAAAAAAAGCTGGATCGTTGGGCGTGCGTCCCCTTGAGCGCGATCGAAAAGTGGGCGCTGCACGCGTCGAACGTTTGGTGCGCGAAGGCTTCCTGGAGGTGGGGGATGAAGTATCGGAGCGCCAGCGCGGGCCGATGGTTAAGTGGGCCTTCGGTGTTGGCGACGCGACTATAGCGCAGCAGCGTTTGCTGCGCGCCCACACACAACTGACCTTGTGGCGAAAGCTTCACGAGGCGGGCGTCGCGGGGGTGATGGTAGACGCCTTGACGCCACCGGAGCGCACAGCCCTGCGTGCTTTGATGTCGCGCGCTTTGGCCCGCGTCGAAAACCGAGCGGTGCAGTTGCAGGGCGACGTGGCGGTGACGCCCGATGTGGCACCGCCGCTCAATGAACCGCAGCAAGCGGCCTTCGACGCGCTTACCGCGGCCTTGGGAAAAACGTTTGCGCCGTTCTTGTTGCAGGGGATCACCGGCAGCGGCAAAACCGAAGTGTATCTGCGTGTGATTGCAGAGGCGCGCAAAGCAGGGCGGGGCGCCTTGGTGTTGGTGCCCGAGATTGCGCTGACGCCACAGTTGGCGGCGCGCTTTCGCGCACGCTTTGGCGATGACGTGGCGGTGTTGCACAGCGCTTTACCTGCCACGGAACGCTTGCGTGCGTGGCGGCGGCTAAAGGCGGGGCAGGTGGGCATTGCCTTAGGGGCCCGCTCAGCGGTGTTCGCGCCCGTGCAGCGGTTGGGCGTCGTGGTCATCGACGAGGAGCACGATCCCTCGTTCAAGCAAGACGAAGGCGTGCGGTACCATGGCCGTGACTTGGCGCTGGTGCGCGCGCGGCAAGCGGAAGCCGTGGCGATCATGGGGTCGGCCACACCGTCGCTAGAAAGCTATTTCAACGTGCAGCAGGGCAAATACACCAACTTGCGCTTGCCTGTGCGTGCGGCGCCCGGTGCGGCCACGCGGCCGTTGCCGAAGGTCGACATCATCGATCTGCGCCGCTTTCGCGTGGGCAACGATGGTTTGCTTTCGAAGCCGCTGGCCGACGCGATTGAGGCGACAGTGGCCGCGGGCGAACAAGTGATCTTGTTTTTAAACCGGCGTGGTTTTGCGACGGTTGTGTTGTGCCGCGCGTGTGGCCACGTGATTCGTTGTCCCGATTGCGACGTCTCGATGACTTTTCACTTAGGGCAACGCAAAGTGGTTTGCCACTATTGTGGGCGCAACCAAACGCAACCTGAACGTTGCCCCGAGTGTCACAAGCCCGCGCTTGAACAACTGGGTATCGGCACCGAGCGTGTGGAGGCCGTGGTGCGCGAGCGCTTTCCCGGCGCCCGCGTGGCACGCTTGGATCGCGACACGGCCGGGCCCACGGTGAAGCCTCGCCGGGGCAGCGAAGACGCGGCGGCACCGAACCGCGGGCTGGAGGCGATTTTGGCGAAGGTGCACGCGCGTGAAATCGACATTCTCGTGGGCACGCAGATGGTCACCAAGGGCCACGACTTCCCGGGGGTGACCTTGGTGGGCGTTTTGCAGCCTGATCAAGGCATGCACTTGCCAGACTTTCGCGCCGCCGAGCGCACATTCCAGTTGTTGGAGCAGGTGGCTGGCCGCGCGGGGCGCGCTGACAAAGCCGGGCGCGTGTTGGTGCAGACGTACAACCCCAAGCACCCGGCGATCGTTGCGTTGACCATGCATGACTATGACGGTTTCGCCGCGCAGGAGCTTGAACACCGGCGTGGCACGGCGTTTCCGCCGTTTTTGCGTTTGGTGGCCGTGAGGCTTGATGCCCCGGATGCGGCCTTGGTGCAGAAGATTGCCACCGACGTTGCGGCGCGGGCGCGTGCGGCGGGCGGCCCCACGCTGCGCATTTTGGGCCCCGCGGAGGCACCCATCCCACGCTTGCGGGGCCGCGTGCGTTGGCAGGTGTGGCTCTCGAGCCCCAACCGCGCGGAGCTGGTGGCCGCGGCCGAGGCCGCGGCAGGCACGCCGTTGGCGCCGGATGTTCGTCTGGCAGTCGACGTAGACCCCCAGAGCGTGCTTTGATGTCGATCGCGTGAAGTTTCTGATCATTGCCGGACCCTATGAGGCGGACCTCGTTCGTCGCGCGGCACTCGCGGCCGACTGCGAGGCTTTGGCCATCGAAGCGGGCGATTCGCTTTCTGGATGGGTCGCGGCGGCTCGCCCCGACGCCATCGTGGTCACGAGCCGCGCCGTCAAAGCCAAGGTGCCCGAAACGATCTTGGCGCTGCGGCGTTTGCCGGGTGGCAACGTGCCCATTGTCATGTTGTGTGATGCGGCCGAGCAAGCTGAAGCTGAAGCGGTGGCCGATGTTGCGTTCGTGCGTCCTGTGGCGCCACAAGCCGTGGTGGAAGCCGCGCGCGGCTTGGTGACCCGTCGACGGGCCTCGCAAGTGCCGCCACCGCCCACCGCCGAAGTGCCCGCCGTGGGGTCGTCGCCGGCTCCCAACGCTGAATTCGAGAAGCGCGATTCAAGCCTCACGCGCAAAGCGCCTTCGGAGCCGCGGTTGCGATCGTTGTCGCCTGATGGCGCTTTGCCCAGCTTGGCTCCTTTGCAAGTGGAACGGCGTCGTTCGGCCAGCGCGCCGCCCGAAACGAAGGCGTTGCCTGCGCCGCTGTTGCGACGGATCTCCGATTCGATTGATCAACTGCTCGACGCCGAGATGGAGCGTACGCTGAGCCAAGTGGGACCCGCGCCCAAGCTGCGCGGCGAACGCATGGATGAACAGACGCGCGAAGTGCCGCAGGATTTTGTGAACACGATCTTGGCGGACGCGCGCCACGTGCTGGGCACCGCCTCTTTGTTCAGCGACGCTGCGCGCTCGGGACGCGGCGGTCGACGCGCTGGTTTCCCAGCCGCGGGTGAGCTTTCCGGTACGTCGCTGCCAACCTTGCTGGGCTTGGCGTTGCAAGAAGGCGTGACGGGGCGTTTGCGTGTGCGCCACGGTGACACGGAAAAGTCAGTGTTCTTCGAGGCCGGGCGACCTGTTCTCGCTGTGTCGAGCGCGGTTGCGGATCGCATGGTGCAAATGCTTGTGCGCCAAGGCGGGCTTAGCCACGAACAAGCCCGCACCGCGATCGACGTTGCGACGGAATCCGGGCGCCGCATGGGCGCGGTCCTGGTGGATTTGGGCTTTCTGAAAAGCACCGAGCTGTTGCCCGCCGTGCGCCAGCACTACGAAGAGATCATCTTCTCGTTGTTCGAGTGGACCGAAGGCAGCTTCCGCTTTGAAACGGGCACCACGGCGGACCCGCGGCGCGTTCGTTTGTTGCGTCATCCGGCCGCCCTGGCTTTGGAAGGCGTCGCGCGTGCTTACGATGAAAATCGTTTGCTGCGTGCGCTTGGCAACGAAGCGGCGACGTGGCGCTTGGAAAGCACGCTGAGCGCCCCCGACATTCTCCTTGAGGTCAGCGGTGGCGACCCAGCTCTTTCACGGGTGCCGGTGTTGTTTGACGGCGTGAGGTCATTGGTTGAGGTGGTGCGTGCGAGCGCGCAGCCGAAGCAAAACGTATGGCAGGTGGCCGTGGTTTTGCGCGCGTTCGGCTTGCTCACCACCGCACACAGTGGCGAAGCGTTGCCGGCGGCCGCGGATTCAGCTTCAACGCGCGATCGTGAAATTGATCGCGAACGGATCACCGCGCGTTTGGCGTTGGTGCAAGAAGGCGACTACTTTCAAGTGCTGGGCGTTTCAACGTCGGCGACGCCAGGTGAAATTCGCTCGGCCTATGACCGCATCATGCGCGAGCTGTCTGACAGCACGGTGGGCCCTGCACTGGCGGTTGAGATGGCGTTGGCCTTGGGTGAGATTCGTTCCGCGCTGAACGAAGCTTTCACGGTGCTAACAAAAGAGCCGCTGCGCGCGGCGTACACGCGACACATCGCAGGCGCGGTCACCGCCGCAGCCCGCTCTTCCTGATGGTGCGAACACTTGAACGACGATTTTGAGAAGCTAGGTGTTTTTTATCTAGGGCGGCACTTTGATCTCGCCGCCGGCCAAGCCAATACAAAGCCGGTTCTCTATAAGGACCGGGATTTGTGCACGCATGCGGTGATTGTGGGCATGACGGGCAGCGGGAAAACCGGCCTTGGCATCGCTTTGCTGGAAGAGGCGGCGATCGACGGCATCGGTGCCATCATCATCGATCCGAAGGGCGATATGGGGAACCTGGCGTTGACGTTCCCGGCGTTGCGTGCCGAAGATTTTGAGCCCTGGTTGGATGAAGATGAGGCGCGGCGGCGCGGCACAACAGCGCACGCCTGGGCGCAGTCAGTGTCGACCACATGGCGCGAGGGCCTGTCCGCGTGGGGCCAAGATGCAGCACGCGTGGCGCGCCTGCAGGCCGCCGCAGAGGTGGTGATCTATACGCCCGGCGCCCGATTTGGACGCGGGCTCTCGGTGCTCAAATCGTTCGCGGCGCCGCCGGCCGCCGTTGTGGCCCAACCCGATGTTATGCGCGAGCGTATCGGCGGCGCGGTGAGCGGCCTGTTGGCGCTGGCGGGCATCGCCGCCGATCCGTTGCGAAGCCGCGAGCACATTTTGTTGGCCAGCATCCTTGAGCACGCCTGGACCCAGGGGCGTGACGTGCAACTGGCCGATCTGATCCGTGCGGTGCAGACGCCGCCTTTCGCGCAGCTGGGTGTGTTCGACGTGGAAACGGTGTTTCCCGCGAAAGACAGACTAGAACTGGCGATGCTGTTGAACAACCTTGTGGCCTCGCCAGGGTTTTCTGCCTGGACCGAAGGTGATCCCCTGGATGTGGGCTCGCTGTTGCAGTCGCCGTCCGGCAAGCCACGCCTTTCGGTGATGAGCCTGTCTCACTTAAGCGATGCCGAGCGCATGTTTTTTGTCACGACGCTGCTGGGTGAGGTTGTGGCGTGGATGCGCGCGCAAGCTGGCACAAGCAGCCTGCGTGGCCTGCTGTACATGGATGAGATCTTCGGGTTCTTTCCGCCGAACGCCGCGCCGCCATCGAAACGCCCGATGTTGACGTTGCTCAAACAGGCGCGTGCCTTTGGCTTGGGCGTGGTGTTGTCCACGCAAAACCCGGTGGATCTCGACTACAAGGGTTTGTCGAACACAGGCACATGGTTCGTGGGGCGCTTGCAGACAGAGCGCGACAAGTTGCGGCTGCTCGACGGATTGGAAAGCGCCGTGGCGTCTTCGGGGCAAGCTTTCGATCGCGCACACTTGGATCGGCTGCTGTCGGGCTTGGGCAACCGCGTGTTTCTGATGAACAACGTGCATGACGACGGACCCACCTTGTTTCAAACGCGCTGGGCGCTTTCGTATCTGCGTGGTCCGATGTCGCGCGAGCAACTGCAGCGCTTGTCGCCCCCTGTGGCGACGCCGCCCGCGCCTGCGCCCGCCAAGCCTGCAATGGCGCCACCGCAAACCTTGGCGCCGCGTCCGGTGTTGCCTACCGGCGTGCCGGAGTTTTTTGTCGCCAGCACCGCATCACGTGTTGTTTATGAACCGCATGTGTTTGCCTCGGGCCGCGTGCGCTACGCGAGCGCGAAGCTCGGCATCAGCGAGCTGCAATCGTTCGCGTTGACCGTGCCGCTGACAGCCGATGCTTTGCCTTGGCGTGAGGCATTGCCTTTCGACGCCGAAACGCAATCGCTGCAAAAGCAGCCCGCGGACGGCTGCGCGTTCTTGCCACTGCCTGGTGCGGCTTTGCGCGCTGCCACGCACAAGACGTGGCAAAAGGAATTCATCGATCATTTGGTGCACGAGCGGCCGCTGGTTGTCTATCGATGTGCTGCGCTCAAAACCAATTCGAACGCGGGTGAAGATGAAGCCGCCTTCCGGGCCCGCATGGCCCTGGCGGCGCGCCAGTGGCGCGACGAAATGCTTTCGGAACTGCATGGCAAATACGCCGACAAATTCGCGCGCGCCCAAGATCGTGTGCGACGTGCCGAAGATCGCGTGGCGCGCGAAGAGATGCAAGCGGACCAACAGGGATTCGACGCTGCGTTTTCCATGGGGGCCGAAGTGTTGGGGGCATTGATGGGGCGTCGTGTGTCGCCGGGGCGCGTGGTGCGCAGTGCCAGCAAACGCGCGCGCGAGCGCCAAGACGTGGAGGCGGCGGCAGGCGAACGGGAAGCGGCGCAAGCGGCTTTGGCGATGTTGAACGAGGAGCTCACCGAAAAGATGCGCGACGTGGAAGCGAAAACCGATGTGCAGAAGCTGGCGCTGGAACGCGTTGAGGTGCGGCCGAAGAAAGCCGACGTCAGCGTTGGGGTGTTGGGCATCTTGTGGCAAGCGCGAAACGCCGGTGATGGGAGTGGCACGTGAAGATCGTGTTCTTCGGCTCGCCCGATTTTGCTGTGCCAACGCTGGCGGCTGTGGCTGCGCGTTGGAGTGTGCCTTTGGTTGTGGCTCAACCCGACAAGCCCGCGGGCCGGGGGCAAACCTTGCAAGCGCCGGCCGTGAAAGTGTGGGCGCAAGAACACGGTTTGGCCGTGGCGCAACCCACGCGCCTCAAGGGCGAGGAGGGAGAGGCTTTCATTGCACAGTTGCGAGCCTTGCAGCCAGATGTGTTCGTTGTGGCGGCGTACGGCAAGATCCTTCCGCAAGCGTTGCTGGATGTGCCGCGCCTGGGGCCGTTCAACGTGCACGGGTCCTTGCTGCCGAAGTACCGTGGTGCCGCTCCGATCCAATGGGCGATCATCAATGGTGACGCCGAAACAGGTGTGACGATCATGCGCATGGAGGCGGGGCTTGATACTGGCCCGATGGTTTCGGTGGAGCGGACGCCCATTGGCGTTGACGAAACGGCGGGGCAGTTGTTTGAGCGCTTGGCCACGCTTGGCGCGGAATTGCTCGTGAAGACGCTGCAAGACATCGCCGAGGGCCGCGCGCGGTTCGTGCCTCAAGATGACGCGCAAGCGACGTTGGCGCCGATGCTGAAGAAAGACACGGGGCATCTGGATTTCAGCAAGCCCGCGCGCCTCGTGTCGGCGCTGGCGCGCGGTGTGGATCCGTGGCCAGGCGCCTTCGCGTTGCTGGACGGCCAACCCGTCAAGTTGTTCCGGCCCAGGGTTATGGAAGGACAGGGAACGCCTGGCACGGTCGTGGTGGCTGACAAACGTGGCCTTCACGTGGCGTGTGGCGAGGGCGCGGTGGCGTTCGCGGAGCTTCAGTTGCCAGGCCGCAAACGTTTGCCTGTGGATGCTGTGATCGCGGGCCGCGGCATCGGTGTGGGGGCCCAGTTCACATAGCTGCCTGATGGTGAGCGTTGCCGCCTGTGCGTGACGTGGCGGCCCGCACCTGCCATAAATTAGGGCATGCTCGTCAAGGTTTCGCCTTCACTGCTGTCCGCCGACTTTGGCCGCCTGGCTGAGGAAACGAAGGCCGTCGAAGCGGCGGGCGCTGATAGCGTCCACGTGGACGTGATGGACGGCCGGTTCGTGCCGAACATTACGATTGGCCCTTTGGTGGTCAAGGCGATCCGCAAATCCACCAAGCTGCCGCTGGGCGTGCACTTGATGATCGAAGAGCCTGAAAAGTATGTGCCCCAGTTTGCCGAGGCCGGGGCCGACACCATCTATGTGCATGTCGAAGCGTGCGTGCACTTGCATCGGAATTTGCAGCAGATTCGCGCATTGAACAAACGCGTGGGCGTGGCGCTGAACCCTCACACACCCGTGGAATCCATTCGTTGGATCTTGCGCGATGTGGACGCGGTGCTGGTGATGACCGTGAACCCGGGCTTTGGGGGCCAAGCCTTCATTCCGCAAAGCGTCCAGAAGCTCAAAGAGCTGCGTGACGAGGTGGATCGCCAACACTTGAACGTTGTGATTGGCGTGGATGGCGGCATCGATGCGAAGACGGCTCCCATGGTGGTGGGTGCGGGCGCCAGCGAACTCATCGCGGGGGCGGCCGTGTTTGGGCGGCCCGATTATGCCGAGGCCATCGCGTCCATTCGCAAAGCTGGCGAAGCCGTTCGCATCTAATAAGTGCCCGGCTTGTAGCTGCGGCCCAGCGTGAGCAACTTTGAGATGAGCTTGCCGTAATCAAGCTTGTAGGCCTGCGCGGACTCGGCGAACTCGTCTTGCGGCGCCACACCGGGGTTGGGATTCGCTTCAACCAGGAACACGCGGCCATCGCTGGTCACGCGAAAATCCATACGTGCGTAGCCGCTGAGGCTGAGGTTCTTGTAGATGCGGCGGCCGAGGTGCGTGATCTTGCGAATCATCGCGTCCGGCAATTGGGCGGCTTGTGATTTGATCTTGTGACGTTGCTGGTAAGCCTTGTCCCACTTCACTTTGCGCGTGGCTATGTGAACGGCGTCCGCAGGCAAATGATCAAGCACCAATTCCCAAGGCGGAAGCACGGTGATTTGTTTGTTGCCCAGCGCGCCCACATAGATTTCGCGGCCGTCGATGTATTGTTCGATGATGGCGTCGGTGCCGATGCTTTCGTGTATGAACCGCACCCGCTCTTGCAGCTTCTCGTCCGTGTCCACAACGCTTGCCTGTGAGATGCCAAGCGAGGCTTCTTCGGTGAGGCTTTTGACGATCAACGGAAACTTCAAAACCTTCGGCCGCTTCCAACGTTGCCGCCGGGGCGCCACCATGAACGCGGGTACGTCGATGCGGTGGTAGGTGAGGATCTTTTTGGTCAGGGCCTTGTCGCGCGCCAATGTGAGCCCACGCGGGTTACACCCCGTATACGCAAGATTCGATAGCTCCAAGAACGCCACCACGTGCTGATCGAATAGCGGCTGGCCTTGAAACTCCTCGAGCAAATTAAAAGCGATGTGAGGCTTAAAGTCTGTGATGGCGTCCCGGATGGGCCGCACCTCGTCCCATAAACCCAACGGCATCACTTCGTGGCCGAGCTTGCGCAGGGCCGTGACCACCGCGTACTCCGTTTTCCACTCTTCTTGTTGCTTCTCGGTGCTGCCAACCAACGAGACCGGAGGCACCCGCTCTTGATGCATCAAAACCAAAACGCGCAACGAGGGCCGCTTCATCTTAGACCTGCCGAGGCGCCATGGCTCACATTGATATCAAAACCCAAGATTCGTCGATCAACAAGATCGTGTGCATGGCCTTGCGGCAAGCGCTTGGTGTAAAGTTCGGCGGAATCATGAACCTGATGCGCCGTTTGCTCCCTGTGGTGTTTGTGGCTTTGGCTCTGTTGCCTGCGGGCTGCTCCGATGAGGAGTGCACTAGCGGTACCGTGCGCGTCGCGGCCACCATTCCCGCCGAGGTGGCGGCTGGGGTGACAGCCGTCGATGTTTCGTTTGAAATTGCGGGGCAATTGGTGCACATGCAGCGTCTGCCGGTCTCACCGGGGGCCGCGCAGGTGGAGGCGGACATCACGCTGCCCGGGGGCTACCCCGCTGGCAAGCGTGTGGTGGTCACGGCTGTGGCCAAGCGGGGGGATGTGGCGGTGGCCACGTGGTTCGCATCGCAGGAGTTCCCAGCGGGTTGCATCGGCTTCGTGTTCAACCTGTTCCCGGGCTCGACCATGGATGGCGGCACTTCCGAGGGCGGCGTGCTTTACATTGATGGCGGCGCCTTCGAGGGCGGCGTGGATGGGAACACGGCGGATGGTGGGGCCACTGATGGCGCGGTTGACGGCGCGAAGGACGGGGGGACGGAGGCTGGCGTTGATGCTGCGGGTGACGCAGCGAATGACGCCCCGGCCATCTAAGCGTTTGCGAGTGAGCTTGGGCGTCTGTGAAGCGGCGATGCACGCCGCTTCCGCTTGTGTTGTCGGGGCGAGAGGATTCGAACCTCCGGCCTTTCGGTCCCGAACCGAACGCGCTACCAGACTGCGCCACGCCCCGATGTCTCAGTTTTTGAGGCGCGAAATGTAGCACGACGCCTTGGGATTTCCGCAACAAAAAGCAGGGCCGCCAAGGCCGCAAACCAGGGTCCCCAAGAGCGGTAGGGTGGGGCCGTTGCCTCGGCTGGCAACGCGGTGGCGACGGGCTTCTCAAGCGGCAAGCCTGGCCACGACGTATGACCCAGGCCTGCGTTCGGGAGTTCATCAAATTGCGCTTCTAAGGCGGCCGCAGCTGGCTCGTGACGCTGGAGCCCTGGCGGCCTTAGCGGGAGCTGGGCTTCGTACGTTCCAGGCGCCGTCTCCCATAGCGCGACGCTTGTGTTGTTTTCGCCGCCACGTATCACGAGTCGCCCGGTTTTGCCGATCGCGCTGCTGGCGTTAGGGCCCGGTGGCGTTTTCAAGACCACTTTCGCGACGCCGCTTTGTGAGACGATGATCGGCTGGATGTCACCCGTGCGTGCATCGCTCAAGGAGCGAACCAGCTGCGACCAAAACGGGGCGAAACCTTGCCATGCGGGCCACGCGGACGCCCACGGCCCCGAGGCGTCGGCCGCCCACAACCACACTTGCCCCGCGCCCGCATGGGCTCCCACCAGCACCGGCTCGCCGCCAGGCAGTGACAGCAAGGTCTGGCTGCCTGGCCGTGAACGCAGATGCGCCACGTCGCGCAGACCCGGCGCTTGCGTCCAATTGATGCCGGAAGTGCGGGCACTGGTGCGCACGCTCTTCACCTTCAGCAACGTCTTGGGTTGCGGCATCGCGCTGACAGCTGCGATCTCGTTGGCGAAGATGCGGGGCACGCGCGCTGGATCATCAGTGATGTGGCTGCGCCCGCCCCCTTGATCGGCCAAGCGACGCAAAAAGCCCGCATCGGCGCCGCTACCCAACGCGACCGTCGAGAGCGTGATGTTGGCGCCGCTGAGATCGCCAATCAACTCTTGCATGCCCGCCGATGGCGTGTGGCCATCGCTGAGAACCACCATATGTTTGCGCGACGCTGGGGCACCCAACAGCGTTTGATACGCTTCTCGCATAGCGGGCCACAGGTTGGTGCCGCCGCCTGCACTCAACTTTTCCATCTGGGCCCAGATGCGCGGTTTGTTGGCGGCGATCTGCAGCGGCACCAGTGTTTCCACGCGGCTATCGAATGCCACCACACTGATGAGATCACTCGGCCGCATGGCATTCGTGGTGGCCTTGATGGCCTCAAGTGTGAGCGCGAGCTTTGTGCCGCTCATCGAGCCTGAGCGGTCCACCACCAAGACCGTGGCCAGATCCGCGACGGGCCGCTGCGCCTGCTCTTCGATCAAAGCGGGCAACAACGCTTGCAATGGGGTTTGCTCCCACGCGGCGTTGAAGCTTAGGTTGCCGCCCGCGGCCACGAGCAACCCACAACCATCGTTGATCGCGCTGGCAGCGGCCACCGTCCAACCCCGGGGTAACGTTGCCAATGGCGCATTGTTAATGACGATGGCTGCCCACCCCTGCGGCGAGGGCGCGCGTGCAGGCGTCACCGCGGTGACGTCGAAGCCTTGCGTTTGCAGCACCCGCCCCAAAGCATCCGCCTGTGGATCTTCTGAGAGCAGCAATACGCGCGGGGCCGGTTTGTAGGGAATGATCAGCTTCGCTTCGTTGTGAGGGCCTGCCATCCATGCGGTTGGCTGGGTTGGCACCAAACGCGCCACGATCTGCGTCTGCGCCTTCTTTGCCGGTGCCGATAACGTGGCGGTGACCCATGTGGTGCCAGGCAGCACCTGCACACGCCAGCCGTCGGCGGTCGCTAGCGCACCCGTCACCTCGACCGCGGCCGCAGCGTCTTGTTCGATCTGCAGCGTGGCAACACCTGGTGAGGTGGCTGCAAGAGGGACTCGTACCTCGAAGCGCTCGTTCGGCGCAACCATCGTTGGTCCCACGAGGGCTTTCAGCATCAACGGGGGTGCAGGATCAGTCGGTGATTTTGGCGCGGGGACGCTTTGCACGTTTGGCGTCGGCTGGTGCGGTGCCCAAACGGCGAGCAGCAAACTCACCAGCACCAAGCTGCGCCACCACCACCGCCAGCGTCGATGCGCGGCGAGCGCTCCCACGCCTTGTTGCAGCCCAAGGAACAACACCGCAGCACACAGCCATGCCAGGCCGGCCGCCCAGCGGCTTACATTCGTACCGAACTGAATGCCTTCGCTCGCTGCATGCCAAGCCATGGCGGGCGTCGCATCGCCTGGCTCCACAAGATCGCGGGCGCCGAAAGCCGATGCATTTGCAACGCTGGCGCTGGTCAGCAGATTGTCGAGAAGCAGCGGAAAGCCCGCATGCCAGGGCAAGTCGCTGGCTTGTGGCCCAAACCCGAACGCAGTCTGCGAAAAGCCTGGGTATGAGCGGGCGGCCGCCACAACACGCCCGTTCGTTGATGCCAACGCTACAGCGTCAGCGGGCGGCTGTAACTTCAGCAAGCGCCGCCATGAGACGTCCGTCAGCGAAACATCTCGCCACAGCGATGATCCGTTAGGCAACACACTTCGTTTGTTTGCGGCGGCAACAGCTGTGGCAGGCCAAGGCGATGCCGCCGCCGTCGTGGCGAAATACACGAAGTGCCCTTGCGGTGGCAAAGGTGGCCCGGCCATGTCGTTAAAAATCACAAGATCGTTGTCTTGCAAATCAGCGTCACGTGGCGGAAACCGCTCATGCGTGTGATCCGCGATCACGACGGGGTGGGGTAGCGCACGCAGAGCCTGCACGATGAACGCACTGGGCTTGCCGAAGAGACGCACTCGCTTTGGCAGCGCAGCGGCCGCCGCCAAGGCAATGATGTTGTCTTCGGGCACTTCGTCACACGGTGAGCTGATGTGAGCTCGCAGCAGTTTGGTGTTGGTCACAGGCAATGCCATGGCCAATCCCGTGCGGGCTTTGGGAGCCAGTTCAAGGTCGGTGTGCCACAGCCGTTCGCCGCGAGCATCCGTCACGTCGATGGCTGCCTTGCAGACGTGGTTGTTCAGGTTATGGACGTGCAACGCTGCTTCCGTTGAAGGCCCGCGGCGTTGAAACGAAAGGCTTTCAACGGCTACGTTGCTTGCGTTGCTGCCCGCCTCCAGCCACCGCACGTGGCCCTCATGATTTGCCTGTGCGCTGTAGCCCTTCGGTCCCACAAGCACGACGTAGCCACCCGCAGGCAGCTCTGGCGTGGCTTCAGCCAAGGCCCGTTTCACGTTTCGCCGTGGCAGGTTGGCCACGCTCGTGCGGGCGCTGTGTGTGCGCGGAGCCAGCTGCTCCAAGATCGACTCAAGTGCGGCTCGATCCCGTTGCCAGCCCATCCATTGGCGTGGGGTCTCATCGAACGACCACAACGCGATGCGATCTGCAATGCTTAGGTTGGCAACCATCTTCCTGATGGCCGTTCGCGCGGCGTGTGCAGAGTCCGGCGTTTGCAACGCCCACTCGTCCACGAGCAACAACACTTGCTTGCCACTCGTGAGTGTGGGCCGCGGCCACGGCACGAGCGCCGCGAGCAGCGACAACATCACCCCGATCGCGGTGAGCCACAGCGCCAAGGATCCTCGTCGCAAGCGTTGGGTGGCCGTCTCATCGCGGGTGCTCACCCAAAGCGCGAGGAAGCTAACTTCGATCAGCCGCGCACGTCGCTTGCGCCAAGCAGACGCCCACAAAGATGCGACCGCCATGGCACCCACGACGCCCGCGAGCCAACCGGGAACGCCCAACCATTCCCAATGGCTCATGCGCGGAGCCCCGCGGCGCGCAGCAAATGATGCGCGTTGATTTCAAACCTGGCACCAGCCCGCAGGAAGGGCACGCGCGTGTGCGCACAAAAGCGTGCAAGCGTTCCGTAGTACGCGGCCAACGTGGCTGCGTGATGCCGCAAGCGCTCGGACGTCATTGGAACGAAGGCAATTTCGCCCGTTTCCACGTCGCGCAACCTCACGAGTTCGCCCGCCGTGCGTGGCTTTGCACCCGCACTCACGGCCACGTCTGGCGTGCACACAAGCAAAGGCGTGCACCGCACGCGTCGCAAACGCGCAAGCGCGGGCTCAATCCCGGCGCGATCTAGAAAATCTGACACCCAGACCACTTCTGTGTTCGCATCGAACCGAGACGCAACGATCGCGGACGCGGTGGCGGCAAGGTTTGTGCGGCCGCCAATGTCTGTGGTTGCCAACGTCTCCGCGGTGGCCAACGGATTGTTCTTGATCACCGTTGCGCTGTCTTCATTTGCTACCAGCACCGCAAAGGCGTCGTGGTTACCCGCCGCTGCGCAAACCACGGCGCTGGCCAAGGGCCACGCTTGATCCCACTTGCGTGGCACACCGAGCGACATCGAAGCGCTGCGGTCAACGACGACCAAAAAGGATCTGGCACGCTCTTGTTGGTATTGACGCACCATGGGCCTGCCCAGGCGCGCCCACAAACGCGCGTTCACCTGCCTTAGATCATCGCCCGCTTGATAGGGTCTGTGATCGGCAAACTCGGAACCCGTACCGCCAATCCTTGGGGATAGATGCACGCCTATGCCATCGTTCTGCACGCGCGATCGCCCCGCCGGCGCGTTGACCAGCAGGCGGCGCAAAAATGGCATGACCTGCGCCTGCAACGCCCGCGAGACATCATCTCCCGCAGCGTGAGCTGTCATCACACCCTCTCGGGCGTTTGCTGTTCAATCTGCGCTAGCAGCCCTTCAACGGTGGCGCCTTCGGCTTCACCCGCAAACGAAAGCAGCAACCGATGGGCGAAGGCGGGCCTCAGCATCGCGCGCACGTCGACGAACGACGGCGTGGCTCGTCCTTCACACAGGGCTTTTACCTTCGCACCCAACACCAAGGCCTGTGCACCCCGCGGTGAAACGCCATACCGCACGTGCTGCTTCACGGCAGCCATGTGGCTGCGTTCGGGATGGGTGGCCTGCACCAGCCGCACGGCAAAGTCTTTCACTGAAGGCGCCAACGGCACTTGCCACACGAGCTCTTGCATCGCCAGGACACGTTCTCGCGGCAACGCCGACAACGCCACTGTCGCCGCGGTTTGCGTCGTGAGATCCAAGATGCGGTGAAGTTCGTCGGCCGAGGGCGAGGGCAGTGACACCTTGAACAAGAAGCGATCTAACTCCGCCTCGGGCAGCGGATATGTGCCGTGCATTTCGATGGGATTTTGCGTTGCCACGACGATGAACGGTGCTTCGATCACATGTCGTTCCCGCCCCACCGTCACGGCGCCTTCTTGCATCGCTTCAAGCAACGCGCTTTGGGTTTTGGGCGTGCCGCGGTTGATCTCGTCGGCCAACAGAATGTTTGTGAACACAGGGCCGGGCACAAACGTGAGCGCACGCCCCGCGTTGCCGTCGAACAGCATGGTGGTGCCCGTGATGTCCGCCGGCATAAGATCAGGCGTAAATTGCACACGAGCGAAGCTTAGGTTCAACGCCTCAGCCACAGTGCGGGCCAACAGCGTTTTGCCCAGACCCGGCACACCTTCAAGCAGCACATGGCCGCGCGCAAGCAGCGCCGTTAAACACAAGCGCACAACCTCGCGGTTGCCGACCACCCGTTGGGCCACTTGATCCGCTATGCGCTCCACGTCGCTTGCGAAGCGCTGCACCTCTTGCTCTATGCCTGCTTGGCTCTCAGTCACGTGTGGCTCCGCCCGCAAGTTGTTGTGGCCGTAAACTTTGAAAATAGCTGCGCACGACCGCGCGGCGATCTTCAGGGATCGCTTGGTTGGCAACCACAGCTTCGGCCCGTTGTCTGTAAAGACTGTAGCGGGTTTGTGCGGGCCTCTGCCGCTCGGCGCTTTTGCCCGTGGCCGCCACGAGCTCAGCGCGATCGGGCGCGGCGCCGCCCAGGTTCACAGCCACGTCCTGTGTGGCCACCCCCGCTATGGCCGGTGCGGGCCGACGAGCTTGCGGATCCGGGTGCGACGAGCCAGTCGTGGTGGAGGCCTGTGGCGCTTGGGGTGCACCCTGCATGGAACGCTGTGCGCTTTCTGCCTGGGTTGGCGCCGCCATCTTCGATCCTTGCGTCTCGGCTTGTGCCTGCGCTTGGGCTTCGCCGTCAGCTTGCTTGGCCGCCAGGCGTTCCAGTTGTTGGTTCAAGTTGGCAACAGCGTCAGCACATGCTTGCGGGTCGCGGGCACAAATGTCTTCGGCTTCATTTAAGCCGCGCTCAAGACGCGAAAGTGTGCGTTCGTCTTCGTCGTCGTTCGTGCCTTGCGCACCGTTTTGCGTTTCGTCGGATTCATCTTCTGCCGCCATGGCTTGAGGTGCGAAGGGAGGTGCTTGGCGTTGTTGCGCAAGTTCAAACCTTGCGATCGCCAAGCCCGCGGCCACATGCGGTGCTTGCACTGGCAGCGTTTTGTTCAGCGCAGCGGTCGCCGCCTGCAAAGCCATTGTGTCCTGCGCCGCTACGGCCTCACCCACCTGTTCCAGAGCTGGAGCCGCTTTGAACGCCTCGCCGATCACGTCAGATAAACGCTTACGCCTGGGTTGATGTCTCTGTGCAAGAACGTTCTTGGCGACCAAACGTTCACCGCTTGCAACCACCGCTGACCTTGCCGGTGGCTGCACCAACGCCATCAGAGAAACCAAACCCAGACTTCCTGCCAACGCCAACGCAGGAAACCGCGGCTGCAAAGGTGCCACCGCTTGCAATTTCACGCGCGCGGCCGCCTGCTGGCCTTGCTGCAAAGCGAGCGTCGATAAAGGCGTGTTTGCATCGATAAATTCATAAGCACACAACACGCGATCGTCACGCGCGCCACCGTCAGCGATCACTTGATCAAACCTCAAAGCAACACGATGCAGAGTTCCGCGTGGCCACCACACCCACAAGGCGGCCACGGTTAAAACCAACAGCCCCCCCACAACGGCGCCCGTCGCCATCCAATGGCTGGCTCCACACAGCATGGGTGTCACCACAATCAGCGCCTCGATGGCCACACGCAAACGCTGCCTTCGGCGGGCGTGCATGAGCTTACGCAGAAGAGCGGTCTTGGCTGGCGCAGCGCTTGACACACGCTGGATCATACCGCGATCGTGGGCCCCTCACACATAGGCGTTGTTGATGACCTCGCCCAAGCCTCCGCCGCCCGGCACAATGTAATGGTGATCGTTGAGCCCACGCTCTTCGTCCCAGCGTGCTCCGGGCACTGTGGCCAACACATCAGGGGGCGATAAGCCTCGATCAAGGCGCAAAGCGTAGACCACGAGATCGGGGTGTTTGCGCCGAATGTGCCGCAGGTATTCCGGCGTCACGATCAAATGCATCGCAATGGTTTTCCGTGGCAGCCCCGCAACGGTTTCGGCGTAGTGCTCAATTACCCGCGTGACGGTAGAGCCCGTGGCGCCCATCGGATCTGGAATCAACATCACGGCGTCAGCCACCGGCCCGCCGATCTTCACGCCCGCCAGCGCCGCTCCGGTCACTTGCCCGGCGCCGTCCACCACACGCCCCAGCGACAAATGATCTTGCCGCACACCTTCGGGCATCAACACTTGGTTCAAAAAGTCGAAGGTCACTTGCGACGGCAGCAAACCCGCGCGCGCCAACGCGACGACCACAGCCTTTGTGTTGACATCAACCGTGGGACCCTCCCACGCACCCAAGGGCGTGTGCTCGATCATGCGCGTCTCTGTGCGCTTGACCAGGAGGGGAAATTCCGTCGCGATCACCACATGCGCGAGCAGGCGGTAAAGCTCGCGCACCAAGTGATTCATCTCCGGCTGCACCACGCCCTTTTGGCAGGCGCGCGCCAGCATGCCCAATGCCAGAGGATCGGAGAGGATGTGCACCTCGCTTCCATAGTGGTGTTGCAGCTGGGCGGGGGCGCAGGAGAACGAAGCGTATTGGGCGTCCATGGGCGCATCGTAATGCCGGCGCCACCAAAATCCCAACCCGTGGCGACGAGGTTTACAAGCGACGGTGGGACAAACACGGTAGCCGCGCGCGAACGCTATCTTGAAAGTCCAGGTCCAATGAAGCGATGGCGTAGCCTTCCTTGTCGCTGCAGTCCCCAAGGACCGTGCCCCAAGGGTCGATGATCAAAGCGTGGCCGTAGCTCGCGCGCTTTTCGCTGTGTTGCCCCCATTGCGCGGGCGCGATGACAAACGCCTGGTTCTCTATCGCGCGGGCTCGCAGCAGCACGTGCCAATGGTCGGGACCCGTTTGCTTTGTAAAAGCGGCCGGCACCGAAATGAAACGCGCCCCCGCCGCGGCGTACGCCCGGTAAAGCTCCGGGAAACGCAGGTCGTAACAGATCGAGAGCCCAAGCAGGCCCCAGGGCAATTCCGCCGTGCATGGCGCGCCACCCGGAGCGATGTCATTGGACTCTTTGAACTTCTGGCCCCCCGGCACTTCCACGTCGAATAGATGGACTTTGCGGTAATGCGTCACGACCTGCCCCAAAGGGTCGAGCAACACGCTCGCATTCCCGATCCGGTTTGGTTCGTCCGCGATGCGCTCGGGGAAGCCTCCCAATAATAGATACACGCCGGCTTCCCGGGCCAGCGTCTGCATCGCCGCCAAGATGGGGCCGGGCGCCCCCCCCTCCAGGGGTTCAGCGATCGACAGTTTGTGGTCGCGTCCACCACCCAGGTAGGCAAAATTTTCCGGTAGGCCGACCCAGTTGGCGCCGTCTCTTGCTGCCTGCTGAACGAGCACAGCGCATCGTGACAGGTTACCCGCGATGTCTTCCGTAGAACACGTCTGCACAGCAGCGAAACGAGGCGTGCGGTTGGCACCGCGGCTCGAGATGTCGGGGGCAGGCGGTGGCGTTTCCATCGCTGTTTACGCTAGCACGTAGCGTCGGCAAGCCAAAACCGCAGCGTTAACGGCAATGTTGCCTTCCTGATCTCAGCGTGATACAACTCCGCCTTACCTGAACAGGCACACCCTTCAATATTCCAGGGCGGGCGCCGATTGCCCGCCTTTTTTTTGTCCTGAGTGTGCCAAATCGGGCCGTTTGTTCGTCATTTATCCCTTCGGGAGCCCCAAATCAACCTTCAATCCACCAAACCCGCCGTCGCCACAAGCCGTCATGAAAGCCAGCTTCTCCGATCTATGGAACCTCATCGAACCTTACGTGGGGGATGCTGGGCTGGACCTTGTCGAATTGGAGTTTGGGCGGGAGCCTGAAGGTTTCGTTTTGCGCGTCTTTATTGACCACAAATGGTCCCCGGGGCCCACGTTGCCTGGCGCACCCGCCGGCACCGAATCCGACTTGTTCGAGCCCCGCTATGTGGGCCACGAAGAATGTGAACGCGTCAGCCGCGACCTCTCGGCTGCTTTAGATGTTTCACAACTCATTACTCATGCTTATCGGTTGGAAGTGAGCTCGCCCGGGATCGAACGTCCCCTTCGGCGCGAGGCCGACTTCCAAAGATTTACGGGGCAGCGGGCAAAAATCCGCACCCATCAGATGGTGGACGGGCGGCGCAATTTCAGCGGGACGTTGCAGGGTGTCAGCGATGGCGCCGTGCTTATTGATTGTGACGGCGTCGTGTGCCGGGTGCCGTTGGCGGCTGTCGCCAAGGCTCATCTGGTGCCGGATTGGGCGGAAGAGTTCCGCAAATCCGAAGCGCGAAGCCAACAGCGACGCGAAGCCGGCGACAAATTACCGGTAAACGCGAAGCCAACGGAAAAAGAGAGGAGCGCCCCATGAGTGAAGGTTCAGGTTTGGGCCTAGTCCTTGATCAAGTATCAAAGGACAAGAATATCGAGCGTCATATCCTGGTCGAGGCGCTCGAACAGGCCATCTTGATGTCGGGCAAGCGCGCCTTCGGGGAAGAGCGCGAGCTGGAAGCAAAGTTCAATGACGAATTGGGGCAGGTCGACCTGTTCCAAATCATTGTCGTGGCGGATCCTGTCACTCAACCCGGCAAGGAAATCTCGCTCGAGGAAGCGGAGCGCTTCAACCTCAATGCAGAGCTCGGCGACGAGCTGCTGTTTCAAATCTTCTACAGCGAACGTGATCAAAAGCGCGCCGAAGATCAAGACGCCAAGTACGGCGAGCTTCTAAAGCTGAACCGGGCGTGGAAAACGTTCGGCCGCATCGCCGCTCAAACGGCCAAGCAGGTGATTCTGCAGCGTGTGCGTGAGGCTGAACGCGACAATGTGTTCAACCAATACCGCGACAAAAAGGGCGAGCTCATCTCCGGCATCGTCCGCCGCTTTGAACGCGGCAACATCGTTATCGATCTTAACGGCGCGGAAGCCGTGTTGCCCGTGCGCGAGCAGGTTCCTCGTGAATCTTACCGCGTGGGTGATCGCGTTGTGACCTACGTCCTCGACATTGATAAGCAGGCCCGCGGCCCGCAAATCATCGTTTCCCGCGGCCACAAGGGTTTGCTGGAGAAGCTCTTCGAGATGGAAGTGCCTGAAATCTTCGAGCAGATCGTGCGCATCGAGGCTTCGGCCCGTGAGCCCGGCGCTCGCTCCAAGATTGCCGTTTCTTCTCGCGACCGCGACGTTGACGCCGTGGGCGCCTGCGTGGGCATGAAAGGCTCACGTGTGCAGGCCGTGGTTCAAGAGCTGCGTGGCGAAAAGATCGACATTGTTCCTTGGGACGCCGATCCCGCTCGCTTTGTCTGTAATGCCATCGCGCCGGCCGAAGTGTCTCGCGTGTTGATCGACGCCGCCTCGCACACGATGGAGCTGGTGGTTCCCGACGACCGCTTGTCACTTGCCATTGGCAAGAAGGGGCAAAACGTTCGTTTGGCCAGCCAGCTGACGGGCTGGCGCATCGACATTCACTCGGAATCGAAGGTGCGTGAATCCGAGGCCAAGTCGCGCGCGTCCTTGGGCGCCATCGAAGGCGTGGGTCCGGATGTGGCCGAAGCGCTGTTCCGCGATGGGTGGCGTTCTGCCGCCGAGATTGCGGCCGCGCCTCCCGCTGAATTGGCTCACGTGATTGGGAATGATTCGGCCCAGATCGCTGCTTTGAAGGCGCAAGCCGGACGGGCGGCCGAGGTTGAACGCAAACGCGACGCCGAAGAAGCCACACGACGTGCGGCCGAGGCGGCTGCCTTGCCGGCGGCACCTGCGGACGGACAGCCGGACACGGCGGAAGGTCACGCGTAACCACTTGAAGCGGGGCACCCTTGAACGTAGAGGTCGCGGTTTCTGTCCACACCCGGACATGCGTGGGTTGTCGCAAGCAACTCGCGCCCGAGGCCTTAACCCGCTTGGTTCTTGTCGATGGCGCCGTGGTTTTGGCTGGGCGCCCTCGACAGCCCGGACGGGGCGCCTGGATTTGCCGCTCCGCTTCCTGTGTTCAAAAGGCGATTCGCACCAAAGCCTTTGCCCGCGCGTTCAAGACGCAGGTAACCACTCCAAGCGAAGCGCATCTTTTCTCACTACTCTCTATCGAACCGGCTTTCTGATCGCACCGGCTCTGTATTAAAAGACACAACAACCACGAAAGCTCCGAGTGAATCGATCGGTAAACTGGGAGCACCGCCGCAAGCAAGCCTGAGTGAGCATGAGGGTCTACGAACTAGCCAAAGAATTGGGCATCGCCAACAAGGATCTTGTCGCCAAGATCCAAGGCATGGGTATTTCTGTCGCCAACCATATGTCGGCGCTGGAATTGCTGGACGTTGATCGCATTCGTCGAAACCTGGTGAAAGCTCGCCAGGACACGCTCGAAGAGGTGCGGTTGGACTCCACGGTGATCCGTCGCCGCTCGCGCAACGCTCCGGCTCCTGCTCCGGCAGCGGCACCGCCAGCCGCGGCACCGCCAGCCGCGGCACCGCCGGCGCCTGCACCTGTGCAGAGCCGTCCGGAGGTCCGCGCCGAGCGGCCCGAGGTGGAAAAGCCGCCCGCGCCGCCGCGTGAACCCGCGCGTGTTGTGGCAGCACCACCGGCACCTGCGCCCGCTCCGGCTCCCGAAAAAATCGTGGCCAAGGAGGCGCCCGCTCCGGCTCCCGCGCCCGTGGTTGAAAAGGCGCCCGAAGCACCCAAGCCTGTCGCGTCTGCGCCTGTGGTTGTAAAGCCAGCCGAAGCGCCAGCGCCCGCCGTGGTGGCCAAGGCCCCCGCTCCCGAACCCAAGCCTGAACCTAAGATTGAGGCACCTGCACCCGAACCTGAGCCCGTGGTGGCAGCGCCCGAACCTTCGGGGCCGCCCGCTGTGGTTGAGATTCGCCCGATCATTCCTTTGCCTCCTCCGCCGGCGGCGACGCCCGAAGGCCAAACCGAGGTGCGGCCGCGTTTCCGTCAAATTCCACAACCTGTGGTGACGGGCTCTGCTGCCACTGGGCAATTCATTCAGCTTCCCGGTCGTGGCGAGAACAACACGATTCCGCGTGTTGAAATCCGCGATCGCGACGAAGAACTTCGCCGTCTTGGCCGTGGTGTGATTGGTCGCTTGCCCGCGGGCGGCCAAAACCGCTTTGGTCAACGTCCCCCCGGTGGCCCGGGCGCTCCGAGCCCTGGACCTGGCGGCCGCAACATGGGGCCCCCGCCGCGCAAGCGTCAGGTGGCCGCTGGCAAGAAGGTCAAGCAAACACAACTCACGACGCCTGCTGAACACAAGCGCGTGGTGCGTATGGCTGAATCCATCACCGTGTCCGATTTGGCCCGTGAAATGGGCATCAAGGGCAACGAAGTGGTCAAGCGCCTGTGGGGCTTGGGCATGATGGGCATCAACATCAACCAAAGCATCGATCAAGACACAGCCAGCTTGATCGCGAACGAGTTTGGTTGGGCGATTGAATCCAAGGCGTTCCGCGAGCAAGAGCTGCTCGATGCCACAGAAGACGTGGACGCGCCTGAGGATTTGGTGCCTCGTGCACCGGTCGTCACGATCATGGGCCACGTCGACCACGGCAAAACGTCGCTGCTCGACTCGATCCGCAAGGCCAACGTGGCTGAAGGCGAAGCGGGCGGCATCACGCAGCACATCGGCGCCTACAAAGTTCACTCTGACAAGGGCGACGTCACGTTCTTGGACACCCCCGGCCACGAAGCCTTCACGGCGATGCGTGCCCGCGGCGCCAAGATGACCGACATCGTTGTGTTGGTTGTGGCGGCCGACGACGGACCCATGCCGCAAACGATCGAAGCCATCAATCACGCCAAAGCCGCAGAAGTGCCTTTGGTTGTGGCGGTGAACAAGATCGATAAGCCTGGCGCCGATCCGGCAAAGATCCGCACGAAGATGATGGAATACGGTTTGGTCCCCGAAGAGTTCGGTGGCGAAACCATCTACGTCGACGTGTCGGCGAAGACGAAGCAAGGCATCGACAAGCTGCTTGAGATGCTTGCGTTGCAAACGGAATTGCTTGAGCTCAAGGCCAACCCGAAGAAGGCGGCGCGCGGACACATCGTGGAAGCTCGCCTTGACCGCAACCGCGGTCCGATCTCGTCGGTGTTGGTTGAAGCGGGCACTTTGCGCACCGGCGACTTGGTTGTGGCCGGCGGTTTCTCAGGCAAAGTCCGCGCGATGATGGACGATCATGGTAAGCCCGTGGGGCAAGCCGGTCCGTCCACACCCGTGGAGATCTTGGGCATCGACGGCGTTCCTGAGGCTGGCGATACGTTCAACGTGGTCACCGACGACAAGTTGGCCAAACAGATCGTCGAACACCGCCGTGACGCCCGTCGCAGCCGCGAGGCGGCGGCATCGGCCCCACGTGGTGTGTCGCTTGAGAACATCCTCGACAAGATTCGCGAAGGCGAAGTCAAAGAGGTCAAGATTGTTCTTAAGGCAGACGTGCAAGGCTCTGCAGAGGCTTTGTCCGCAGCGCTGAGCAAGTTGTCTACGCCCACCGTGGGCGTGAACGTCATCTCAAGCGGCGTGGGTGGCATCACCGAATCCGACGTTACGTTGGCCAAGGCTTCTTCGGCCATCGTGATGGGCTTCAACGTTCGTCCCGCAGGCAAGAGCCAGGGCTTGGCCGAACAAGAAGGCGTGGACATCAAGCTTTACCAGGTCATCTACGACGCCATCGACGACGTGAAGAAGGCGATGGTGGGCATGTTGGCTCCGGTCGAACGCGAGAAGGTTGTGGGCAAGGCGCAGGTTCGCCAGGTCTTCACCAACGCGAAGATTGGCTCCATCGGTGGCTGCATGGTGACCGAAGGCAAGATTGCGCGTCGCAACCAGGTTCGCTTGGTGCGCGACTCCGTGATCATCTACACGGGCCGCGTGGGCTCGCTCCGTCGCTTCAAAGACGACGTGAACGAAGTCGACAAGGGCTATGAGTGTGGCATCAGCATTGATGGCTATAACGATCTGCGCGAAGGCGACGTGCTCGAATCGTTCGAGATCGAGCAAATTGCCGCGATTTTGGACGCCGCGATCAGCGAAACAGCGCGGCAGTAATCTGCCGCTCGAACCATGGTGGTTGGCATCGCGCGCCTGACGTTTTTCATCCCTGCCAGCCATTCGCTCAAAGACAAGCGAATGGTGGTGCGGCGGGTGAAAGACAAGGTGCGCGCGCGCTTTAACGCCGCGATTGCCGAAGTTTCAGATCAAGACGTCTGGCAAAAGGGCGTCTTGGGCGTGGCCGTGGTAGGGAACGAATCCCGCTTCGTCGGCCAAGCTTTGGATGAAGTGGTGCGACTGATTCGCGCGGAAGCG
The DNA here is from genome assembly GCA_033763315.1 of Deltaproteobacteria bacterium. Taxonomy (GTDB): domain Bacteria; phylum Myxococcota_A; class Polyangia; order Fen-1088; family Fen-1088; genus JAGTJU01. The sequence goes on along the minus strand of JANRKS010000027.1, from coordinate 72,012 downwards.
GAAGTCACCAACGTGGAGCGCGAGCTTCAAGTGCGTGAGCAGCCCTTGGCCCACAACGATTTAGGCTTTAGGTACGAATAGACATGGCAACGGCACGCCCCGAGCGCATCGCTGAAGAAGTGAAATTGGCTATCACCGACGCGTTGATACGCCAAGAGGTCAAAGATCCGCGCATGTGGGACGCTGGCATCATCACCATCACGCACGTCAAGGTCACCGGCGATCTGCGCACGGCGCGCGCGCTGTTTATGGTGCACGGCGCGAGTGAAGCGACGATGTCGGGCATCAAGCAGGCGCTGAACAAGGCCACAGGCTTATGGCGTCGCAAGATCGGCGAGCGCGTGCGTATGAAGTTCACGCCCACGGTGACGTTTGAGGTGGATCGTGTGTTTGAGAGTGAAGCGCGCGTCGAACGCGTGTTTGCGGACCTTTCCGACGAGCGTAAAGCGCAGGCGAAGGCCGAGGCGGAAGCGCAAGCCGCTTTGGCATCAGGCGCAAACGCCGAAAACGCGGATGCGCCAAAGTCGGACGAATGATCGGCAGGCGATGGCAACGGTGCAACGGGGGTTGTCCGGGGCTTGTGTTTGGTGATACCGCCGCCCCGCTTTAGGACGCATGCCCGTTTTGGTGATTGATAAGCCCCAGGGGCTCACTTCGTTTGCGGTGGTCAAGGCCGTGGCCCGCCACGTACGCACCTACCGCAAGGCGGGCGGGCAGGGCATGCCGGATCCCTCGCGCGTCGGCCACGGTGGCACCTTGGATCCGATGGCCACGGGCGTGTTGCCCGTGTGTATTGGCGAATCCACAAAGCTGGCACCGTTCCTGTTGGACGCGCACAAGGCTTATGAGGGCACCGTGACCCTGGGCGTGCAGACGGACACCCTGGATGCCGAAGGCCAGGTGGTGGCCGAGGCGCCCGTGCCGCCGCTTTCGCTCGACGACATCGAAGCTGTGTTGCAGCGCTTTCGCGGTGCCATCACCCAGGTGCCGCCCATGCATTCGGCGCTCAAGCGCGATGGCAAACCGCTCTATGCATATGCACGCCAAGGCCAGGAGCTGGAGCGGGAAGCGCGGGCGCTTACAATTTTCGAGTTGCGTCTCATCGACTACGAAGGAGGCAAACTGCGCTTGTTCGCGCGCTGCTCGAAGGGAACATACATTCGTGTGTTGGCCGCGGACATTGGCTTGGCGCTTGGGCCGGGGGGGCATCTATCCGCGTTGCGCCGCACGGCTTCAGGGCCGTTCAGCCTGGCGCAAGCCATCACGCTGGACGACCTGGCCGCCCGCGCCGAGCAGGGGGCCCCACTGCCTGGCGTGGGACTCACCGAGTCCCTGGCGCATATGGCGTCTGTCACTTTGACGCCGCACCAAGCGCACCGCGTGGGCATGGGCCAAAAGCTGCCATGGGCGGATCTCGATCCCGAGGGCGCCCACCCCCAAGATCTGCTGTGCCTTCTGCGCCCCGATGGCACCCTCTTGGCCGTGGCCGAACGCAACGACGCGGGCCTGGCATCCCTTCGCCGGGTGTTCCTGCCCGAAACCGACGCACCTTTATCCTCAAGCGGGCGGAATTCGGAAGGTTTTGGTGCTATTGACGCAGGAAACGTCCACAGCCCTGCGCGCGACGGTTGACGGCGCGTGGTTTTCATAGAACATTTGACCCCCAAAAAATAGTTTCGGAACCCGAACAGATAAGAGCGTGATTCATGGCGTTGGCATCAGTCCGTAAAGCGGAAGTAGTGAAGAAGTTTCAGCGAGCCGAAGAAGACACCGGCTCCCCCGAGGTGCAGATTGCGCTGCTCACAGAGCGCATCACCCACCTGACCGAGCACTTCCGTGTTCACAAGAAAGACCACCACTCTCGCCGTGGTCTCTTGAAGATGGTCAGCCGTCGTCGTCGCCTGCTGGACTTCCTCCGTGGGGAAGACATCGAGCGCTACAAGACGCTGATTCAATCTCTCGGCATTCGTAAATAACGCTTTCGCTTACGCGGGCTCGCACGGTTCCAAGAATTCTTGGGACCTTTGGGGCAAGCGCAGCGACTCAAGGAGGGCTCTTTTCGCTTCGGAAGCGTTAAGGGCCTTTCCTTGCTCTGCGTTTGTTCCAACCATCTGGCGCGTTCGCGTTCTTAATCAACCGGCCCCGGGGAGGTGCGTTCGACCTTTTTCCCGTCGGTCCGTCGCAGGCGCGCGTGGCGCTTGTTGAGGGAACGCCGAGATGAGGGAAAACGCCTTCGGGGTCATTCTGCCAAGGAGTGACAAAGATGTTTATTCGTGAAGGTGTAGATTTCGGCGGCAAAGAGCTATCGATTGAAACCGGCCGCATGGCCAAACAAGCCGATGGTTCGGTTTTGGTTCGCTACGGCGATTCGATGGTTTTGGTGACGGCTGTGGCGTCGAAGGGCGTGCGCCCCGGCATCGACTTTATGCCGTTGACCGTGGATTACCTTGAGAAGACGTCGGCCGCGGGCAAGATCCCCGGCGGCTATTTCAAGCGCGAAGGCCGCTCAACAGAGGTCGAGATTTTGACCTCGCGTTTGATCGACCGCCCCTGCCGCCCGTTGTTCCCCAAGGGCTGGCGCTTTGACACGCAGGTGATCGCCACGGTGGTTTCCACCGATCGCGAAAACCCCACCGACGTGTTGGCGATGACGGGTGCGTCCACGGCGTTGCACCTTTCCACGATTCCTTGGGCCGGCCCTTACGCCGGTGTGCGCGTGGGCCGCGTGGACGGCAAGTTCATCGTGAACCCCACGTTTGCTCAGCGTGAAAAGTCTGAACTTGATTTCGTGGTGGCCGCGAGCCGCGACGCCATCGTGATGGTGGAAGGTGGCGCTGCCGAGATCTCGGAAACGCTGCTGGTTGACGCGTTGATGTTCGCGCACGGCGCGGCTCAGCCGTTGATCGATCTGCAAGACAAGCTGCGCGCCGCTGTGGGCAAGCCCAAGCGCGACTTCGTCTCGCCGAAGGCCGACGAAGCTTTGGTGGCCCGCGTGACCGCGTTTGCCAACCCGAAGATTGAAGCCGCGATGGCGATTCGCGAGAAGCAACAACGCTACGGCGCTTTGGAAGCCGTTTCCACGGAGACCTTGGCGGCTTTGGGCGCAGAATTTCCCGAGCGCGAAGGCGAAGTCAAAGAAGCGGTTGAGAAGGCGAAGAAGAAGCACCTGCGCAACATGGTGTTGGACACAGGCCGTCGCATCGATGGCCGCGGTCCTGCCGACATCCGCACGGTGACGTGTGAATCGGGCGTGCTGCCACGCACGCACGGTTCGGCGTTGTTCACGCGCGGTGAAACGCAATCCTTGGTAACCACCACGTTGGGCACCAAGCAAGACGTGCAATTCATCGATGGGCTTGTCGACAACATCGAGAAGCGCTTCATGTTGCACTACAATTTCCCGCCGTTCTCCACGGGTGAAACGAAGCCGTTGCGTGGCGCCAGCCGCCGCGAAATCGGCCACGGCCACTTGGCCGAGCGTGCGATCGCCCAGGTGTTGCCTTCTGAGAAGGATTTCCCCTACGTCATCCGCATCGTTTCGGAAATCCTTGAATCGAACGGCAGCTCATCGATGGCCTCGGTGTGCGGCGGTTCGTTGTCATTGATGGACGCGGGCGTGCCTTTGAAGACGCCGGTGGCGGGCATCGCGATGGGCCTCATCAAAGAGGGCGATCGCACCGCGGTTCTGTCTGACATCTTGGGCGACGAAGATCACTTGGGCGACATGGACTTCAAAGTCTGTGGCACCAAGGACGGCGTCACCGCCATCCAGATGGACATCAAGATCGAAGGCATGTCACGCGACATTCTCGAGCGAGCGCTTTCACAAGCGAAAGACGGCCGCATCTGGATCTTGAGCCGCATGGCTGAATCGTTGTCTGTGGCGCGTCCTGAGCTGAATCAATACGCCCCGCGCATCACCACGTTGCGCGTGCGTCCTGAGCAGGTGCGCGACATCATCGGGCCGGGTGGCAAAACCATTCGCGGCATCATCTCGGAGACGGGTGTCGCCATCGATGTGGAAGACGACGGCACAGTGCATGTGGCATCACCTGACGCCATTGCCGCCAAGAAGGCGATCGACATCATCAAGGGCCTCACGGCGGAAGCCAGCGTGGGCGAGTACTACATGGGCACCGTGAAGCGCATCGTTGATTTCGGCGCCTTCGTGGAAATCTTGCCGGGCACGGATGGCCTGGTGCACATCAGCGAGCTCGACAAAGAACGCGTGCGCGCCGTGAACGACATCTGCAAGGAAGGCGATCAGATGCTCGTGAAGGTGATCGCAATCGATCACCAAACCGGCAAGATTCGTCTGTCGCGCAAAGAGGCGATGGACAAGAACCCAGACGACGTGTTGGCAAGCCGCAACGCGGACGCCTGAGCAGGACCTGTGATGGCAAGTGCTCCGACGGTACGTTTCACACGGCTTTCGGAGCACGCACGCCTGCCCCGGTACATGACGCCGGGGGCGGCGGGTATGGATTTAGCCAGCAGCGCGGTGGAACCCATCGTGATTGCCCCAGGCCAGCGACTGGCGGTGCCCACGGGGCTGGCGATGGAGTTGCCGCCCGGATACGAAGGCCAAGTGCGGCCGCGTTCGGGCTTGGCCAGCAAGTTCGGCGTGACTGTTGTGAACGCACCGGGGACGATCGACTGCGATTACCGCGGCGAGATCATGGTGCTGCTTGTGAATTTGGGCGATGCGCCTCACACGATTGCCTTGGGCGATCGCGTGGCGCAACTGGTGATAGCGCCTGTGGTGCAGGTGCACGTGGAAGAAGTGTCGGAGCTTTCCGAGACCGTGCGCGGCGCGGGCGGGTTCGGGCACACAGGGCGGGGGTAGAGGACGCCGTCGCGAAGCACTTACTGGGGCATCTGGTAGCCCTGGGTCACGGGCGTGACCGGCGCCTTGGCAAGAAGCCCAAGCACTTCACGGGTGAGCGCGGCCGTGCTTGTCAGCAACGTCGCGTTCGCGCCGGGGGTTTTGGCGGCCATCTCAAGACCTGTGGCCCACTGCCCTTGGCCGTTGCCTGATAACAAGGCGCTGGGGTTCATCGTGGAGGCGCCCTTCGACAGCGCGCGTTTTTGTCGCAAGAGAAGCATGCGCATCATGTTGGAGATGAGGCGTGTGTTCTCCGGGGTGCGGCCGATGGTGGAGCCGATGGTATTCTCGTAGCCCATCATGATGTTGCCGTAGAGCTCGCCCGGTACGCCCGCCGCAACCTTGGCCTGTTCTAGCTTCACAGCACGCTTGACCATGGCGACACCCATCATGAACGGGCGGTGGTATGTGCGGTGAGGAAAATTGCTGCCACCCGTAGGCAGCGCGTTTTCGAGCCAGTAATGCATCACCAAGCTGCGACCGCCAGAGAAGCTGGCGTCCCAGATCCCACCCAACGTCCACCAAGGGTGAGTGAGTTCCTTCTGCATGATGGCGTTGAAGCCCAGGCCGCCCGATCCCGAAGGCATCGAAGCCGTGCTGGCGTCAAACTCCATCTGCGCGATGGGCGGCAAAGCCTTGAACTGCCCGGGCGGGCATTGGACCACGTTGTAACAGTGGTTCTCTTGGTACGCGAAACCAATGCCAGCGAAGGGGCTGTTGGTGCCCTCACCGCGGGTCGATGGAACCTCGGGGGGCGAATCGGCAGATTCAAACCAGCCGGGCTTGTTCAGCAGAGCCATGCGGAAATAGTGTGCCGCTATCTGCACACCGTGGAACTTCGACGTCATCACCGCCGAGGGATCGCCATCACCGAAAGGTTGCTTCGCAAAGCCTCCGTCGTGCGTGAGGGTCGCTACATCTGCAAGTAGACCGCGCAAACGATCCACCGTGGGATCGGCCAAGTACGCGTCGGTTTTGGCGTACCAGGTGTCGTTGGTGGCCATGCGTGGCACAGCAGGAATCCAATCGTTGATCGTCTTGTGTTCGTCGCCGTTGAAGCTGTCTTCGGTCCAGCGGGCAAGCGGAATGCCCAAGGGCAAGCGGCGCATGTTGAGCTTGGCCAGCTCATCCCAGGCTTTGTCGGCGTCTTCAATGGTTTGCACCGTGCCTGTGGCCACGAATATGTTGCGGCGAACGAGTTCGTCCCAAAGGGCCTTGTCTTGTTGCTCCACCGTGTCGCCAGGCAACACGTCTCCACCCGGCGATAACACGCGCCACTTTGGTGAGCACGGCCGCGTGATTTTGAAGTGCCTGCGTTGTGCATGGACGAAGTCAACAAGTTGCACCGCAATGTCAGGTGGGTGGTGAAGTGTGGCGCGGCGAACGATGGCGTCGTCGCCATAGCCGATGACTGCAAGATCAATCGCGTCGGGGCTGTGGCAGCTCGCGCAGGCAGCGCCTTCTTTGTCGGGCTTGCGCCACAGGGCAAGGCCCGCTTCGCGTTTGGCCTGCACCTCGGTGGCTGACCACTGCAAGGAGGGATGGACCAGCGGCTTGGAGGCGTTTGTGCGCGCCACCAAAGCGTCGTAGTCCTGTTCAAGCGCTCGGTCATCCACGAGGGCTTGCGTGAAGCTGGGCATGTTGTTGGCGCCGGCGCGCACCTTGTCAATGAATTCCGATTTGCTCAATTTGCCCGGCAGCGCGGGATAGGGGCCCTTGCCCTCGCCCGAGCCGCCATGACAGGTGCCGCAATTGCGCGCGAAGTTGGCCGACAGCTTCACCGTGGCCGACGTGGTGCCGGGATAATCCACGGTGGGGCAATCGAGGATGCCCCCGCCCGATCCGGGGGTGGTGATGGGCGCATCGTCTACCGCGGGAGGCGCGCTTGACTGGCCGGGTTTCTGACCGCCGCCACTGCCGCCGCTCGGGTTGTCGTCAGGTGAGCTGGGAGCGGGTGTGTCGTCGTCAATGGCCGGGCCTTGGATGTCGCCACTGCAGGCCGCGAGGGCCAACAAGAACCATGAAACTGCAAAGTGGTTTTTGTTCACAACAGAGCACATCGCAAGGGTTGTGCCAGGCGCGCGCCCGCCATTTTCAAGCGTTTTTGGCGCAGGTCTCTGTGCGGATAGGCTCACCTGTGCAAGTTTGCACAGGCCGCCCTTACCAAACCCACGCCGCGCCGACCTTGCCACCACCTGCTGCCGGGTGCGCGAACATCGTGGGCGCCCACGGTGAACGCAAGCTCAGATTTTGGCGCGGCGGGCGCGGCGCGGGGCGCGTGGCCAACCAAATGGCTACAGCGCCCACGGCGGCTGTGAGGCCCACGCCGAGCGATACATCGGTGACCGTGGTGAGACGACCAAGGCGAGCCACGTCGGTGCCGGGGCAATCGGGTGCGCACGCTTTGTCTTCGAGATCTTGCCGCAGCGACCAGGCCATCGTTCCGAACACCGCCGCCGTTCCAAGCCCGATGGCGCTTACGCCTGCGAACACCCACGTCGACGTGGGGATCGGTGTGTGACGCGCGGTTGGATAAAGATCCATAAATTGCGCCGATACACGCTGGTTTTTCTCGAACTCCACAACCACCGTTTGCACGCGCACATCACCGGCGCCTTTGGTGGAGAACACAAAGGTGCGCGGGCCGGGATCAACTTCGATGGCGCGTCCCTGCAGTTGTTGCACGCGAGGCTTGCCGTCAATGGTGACCTGCACGTCCACCAGGGGCGTGCCGTTGCCATCGCGCGCTTCAAGCATCACGCGCGGAATGGCGGCTTCCAGTTCGCCGATCCACGTGGCACAGTCTTTGGCGAGCACGGCGGGACAACCCGAAGCGCACGTCACGGCCGCGTCGCGGGCCGCGATGAATTGGCTCTCGCGTCGACGCACTTGCACCTCTTCATACGCTTTGATGCAGGCTGGCCCTTGTGCTTGTGCGCGCGACGAGCACGCCAAACAGATCGCTAGGAGGGCGGTGGCCAAACACACGCGCGGCGCAACGCTTGGTGTTGAGCAGCGCATTCTAGAAACAGCCCGCCTTCGGCGTTCGCACGCCGTTCGGGCCGATGACCCAGGGGATCTCGCAGTCCGCCTTCTTGCCGGGCACGGGCGTTGCGGGGGGCTTGGCTGCGGCCTTGTTTGCCACGGCCTTCTTGATGGGCGCGCGGCGTGGCTTCGCTTTTCTTTGCGGCGCGGGTGCTGCAACGATGGGCTCTGTGATCGCAGGCGTCTCAATCACCGGCGCGGGTGGAGCTGCGATTTGCGTCACGGTAGGGGAAGGCGTGGGCAAAGCCCGCATCTCTTGGGGGCGTGGCTGCTCACGCGGCGTTGCCTTAAGATAGATCGCACCCGCGCCCACCGCGGCCACGCCGCCGAGCCACAACCAGAGTGTGGTTGGCCGCTTCTTTGTGAGCGCGGTGACCGCGGGGTTGGTGGCGACGTCCGGCACGGTGCGCAGAGTGAGCAGGTGCTTGGGCGGCCACTCATCGCCAAGAGTCTCCGCTTCTATATCGGCAATCTTGGCAGCGCGCGCAGCCAGGCTGGGGCCGCACGTTTTGGCCAACAACGCGGCCACTTGTTGCGGCGTCGCGGGCGTGATGGCCTTGGTTAGCGCATCCGCAAACTCTTGCGCGCTCGCGAAGCGCTTGCGTGGATCACGCTCAAGCGCGCGCAGCACCACGGCGTCACACGCTGCAGACAAACGCGAATCGAAGTGGCTGGGCGGCGCGATGGGGGCGTGCAAGATGGCCGCAAGCGCGCTGCCTACGTCTTCACTCTCGAACAACGCACGCCCCGTAAGTGATTCCCACAGCACGATGCCAGCGGTGAACACATCCACTCGCTGATCGATCGGTTGGCGCGTGAGCTGTTCGGGCGCCATATAGCGAAGCTTGCCTTTGACGGCGATGTCAGTTGTTTCCTGCACGCGCCCACGCGCCTTCGCAATCCCGAAATCAAGCACGCGCGAAAGGCCGTCTTGGCCCACGATGATGTTTTGTGGTGACACATCTCGGTGCACCACAGACAAGGGCTCGCCGAATTCATCTGTGGCTTCGTGGGCGGCGTGCAAACCCATCAACGCGTCCCGCATCACAGCGCTAGCGAACGCGGGATCGAGTTTGAGGCTTGCTTTGCGGCAGCTGCGCAGCACGTTGCCCAAAGGCTCGCCGGCCACGTAATCCATCACAAGGTAAAGGCCACCGGCTTCCAACATCACGTCGAGCGTGGGCACGATGTTGGGGTGGGCGATGCGGGTGGCCAAGCGGGCCTCATCCAAAAACATCGCCACGATGTCAGGGTTATTCGCAAACTGCGGGTGCATCTCTTTGACGGCCACGGTGCGCACCAGGCCCGCGGCCGTTTGCATGCGCGCCAAGAACACGGTTGCCATGCCACCGGAGGCCAGCGGAGAAAACAACAAACACCGACCCACTTGCCGTGGCGGTGCGGCCGCCAATCTGGCTGCGCGCGCGTTCACGGCGGGGCCCCATGGCGGCGCGAGATGCCGTGCTTATCAAGCTTGTGAATCAGCGCGCGCCGCGAGATACCCAAGCGCAAAGCGGCGCGTGTTTGGTTGCCCCGCTCCGTGGTCATTGCGGCTTCGACGCTGCGGCGTTCAAGATCGTCCATCGAATCGGGCAGCGCGCTTGCCGATGCAGATGGATTGGGCACACCTTGCGCTTTGCTGCTTACGCTCGTGGGCAGGTGATGGGCGTGAATCACGCCTTCGGACGCCACAACAAATGCGTATTCCATGGCGTTGCGAAGCTCGCGCACATTGCCGGGCCAAAAATGGCTTCGCAACAGCGCGTGCGCGTCGGGCGCGATCACGGGGGCGGGCGTGGCGGCCGCTTTGGCCAGCTGTTTGACGAACACTTCTGCCAACAGGCGCACTTCTTGGGGCCGCGTTCGCAACGGCGGAACCTCAAGCGTGAATGCACTTAACCGAAAGAACAGATCTTCGCGGAACCGCCCCGCTTTGACCTCTTGCCACAGATCGCGGTTGGTGGCGGCCACCACGCGCGCCAGCACCGGGATCTCGCGTGTGTCGCCCACGCGGATGATCACGTGGCTTTCGAGCGCCGTAAGCAGCTTGGCTTGTGCGGGTGGGGGCAACTCGCCAACTTCGTCGAGGAAAAGCGTGCCACTGCCTGCCGCTTCAAAGAACCCGATGTGCCTCCGATCGGCGCCCGTAAACGCGCCTTTCTCATGACCGAAGAGCGCGCTTTCCACCAACTGCTCAGGCAGCGCCGCGCAGTTGACGCGAATAAACGGGGCGGCATGCCGGGGGCCTCCGCGCGCAATCGCTTCGGCCACGATCTGCTTACCCGCGCCGGATTCGCCCAGCAAAAGCACCGTGGTGGGCAGGTGCGCCAGGCGGTGCGCCAAAGCAAACACTTGCTTCATAGACGCCTCGGCCACGATGACGCCCGCGCCAGGCGTGACTTCGCCTTGTGATTCAAACGTCACATCGGCGGCCACCTCACGCGCGCGAAACGCGCCCACGGTGATTGTGACGTTGGCGATTTTGATGCAGTCGCCACCTTCGACGCGCAAGCGACCCTTCATCAGCAAGCGATCGTTGACGAGCGTGCCATTGCGGCCGCCCAAATCTTCCACCGACAGCACGCCCGCTTCCAACCACACCCGGGCGTGCTGCCGCGACACGCGCGGATCGTCAATGGCCAGCGTGTGTGTGCCAGCCACGCGTCCGATGTGCAGCTCTGCGCCTTCACCCAGTTCGATCACGTCGCTTGTGGCATCCGCGCTTGCGCGTTCCACGATGAGCAGCACGCGCGAAATGGCAGGCGAGGGCTCCGCGGCGCCTAGAGCGTCAAGGGCTGTCTCGGGAAGCTCGTTCATGGGCAAGGACACATCTATCATACCGTGAGTGGCGCTTATGTGTGTGGGGCGGCCTAGTTGGAGAGCGGCACCGCGCGCGCGTTGACCCAGCCATCGGGTAAGGCGGCGGCGGTTTCGGTGACCCATGGACTCAGCGACCCATCGGCGCCGATTTGGCTCGAGATCACCTTGGTGTTGGCCGGGGCGTTTGGTCCCGAGCGGCCTCCCGCGACCACCAAACGCCGCCCGGAAACGAACGCCGCAGCTTGCCGCAAAGGGGATGGCAAACGTGTTTGTGGCCTCCACGGGCCTGCACGCCCTTCGGCGGTGAACGCTGCCGATAACACCACGTCGGTGGTTTCGTTCACGGTGGGGGAAAGACCACCAAGGACATACACAGACCCAAACGCGCAGACCGCAGCGGCGTTTGAAACGCGGTGGGGACGCCCATCCATGGCGAAGCTTGGGCCCGCCGCAAATTGGGCGACGCCAGTGTTTTGGTTCGTGAGTTTCGCGAAATCGAAGTGTTCGACCGGCACAGGATCGCCAAGATGGTTGCCTTCGCCGCCCAAGACCAGCAGATGGCCCTGGCACACGAGCAGCGTGGGACGGAACCGGCCGTTGATGAGTCTTACGGGCGCGGCCTCGAATTCGCCATACGCGCCGTTGTTACGTCGAGCGATGGAGACTTTGCTCTTGTCGTCGTCACCTGGCCCTTGTGTGCTGCCCACCAAGAAGATGGCGCCCTCGGTGAGAGCCAGGCCGGCTTCCAACTGCTCGACCGGCACGAGTGGGCCGGGTTGTTTTGTCCACGGGCCAAGCGTTTTGCCGTTCCAAGATGCGTTGGCCAGAACCGAACCCATGCGATCATACCAAAACGCCACCACTTGTTTGGCGGACGCGTGTCCGTGCCAAATCCCCGCTTGCGGCAAAGCCAATTGCGGCGACCAACCGAGCGGAAGCCCTTCGCCCGTGGCTTTCGCGAGCAGCGTATCGGCCGTGGCCGTGGGTTGGCTGGACGCACGCTCGCCGCCGAGCAAAAGCGCGGGCGACGCTTCGTTCGCCCCTTCGCCATAGTGCCCCGGATCCACCACCAGCGTGCAAGCGGATACAGGCCCGAAGACGAGCGTGAATATCAAGCGGATCGCGGGTCGCGCGCGCACAACAGAGATCATAGGACATTCATTGTGTTTTGGGATCGGGCACGTAAGGAGATTCGTGGCCGAATGCTTTGTGCGGTGTGCGCGAATGTTGCACCTGTGCACATCTGCACAGCTAGCATCGACGTAAAGGTGCGTCTGGCTTGAGCGTGGATGCATTGGTTATGCGGCACCATCCTTGCTGAGGGTATGGCCATGCGGCTTTCTATGGGCAGTTTGGTAGTTGGCCCCGCGGGCATGTTGTCACTTGTTGTCAGCCTTGCCGGCTGTTCGGGCACCATCGCTGGTGACACGGCGAATGGCGGCGTGCCCGAGCAGCCTTCGGCAGGTGGTGCCAATGGCCAGGCGTGTGCTGTGCTTCCACAGCGCATATACCGTCTGACGCCGGTGCAGCTACAGAACACATTTGCGGCGCTGCTGGGGCCAGCGGCCCCCGACAAGAAGTTGATTCAAGACCTGCAGACGAACCTGCCGCGCACCCAGCCGTTCTCGAATGGTGAGCAGGTGCTCTCGAACAACTTAGGCGTCACTGAATCGCTGATGGGAGCCGTAGAAGCCGCGGCGGCGGCGGCGATCGCGAACCCCGAGCGCCTGGCCGCCTGCATGAGCAAAGGCATCAATAGAAGCTGCGTGGGCGAGATGCTGGACGGGTTTGGCCTGCGCGCCTGGCGCCGGCCTTTCACAAAGGAAGAGCGTGACATCTACCTTGGCTTCTTCGATTCAGTAAGCAAGGCAGCCAACCCGCAGCAAGCGCTGACGTTCGTTGTGCAACGACTTTTGATGGCACCCGACGTCTTGTTTCGTCTTGAGATTGGCCAAAAACGTGGCGCTACGTTTGCGCTGTCCTCATATGAAATTGCATCCGCACTCTCTTACGGGCTCACCGATGGGCCGCCGGACGCGGAGCTTCTGCAGGCCGCGGCCAACAACAAATTGGCGTCTGCAGAGGACGTTCGTAAGGCCGCACAACGCATTCTCAAAAGCGCAACGCTCGCACAGGGTGTGCAGGCCTTCTTCGAGGACTTCGTAGACCAAGGCAAACCCGCCGCCAACGCCGATTATGCCGAGCAGGCCAGACGCTTCCTAGACCAAGTGTTGTGGCAAGACGGCGGAAAACTTTCCACTTTGCTTTCGGCCAACTACACGTTCTTGAACGCGCCCCTTGCGAAGTTGACAAACGCAAATGTGAGCGTGCCCGAGGGCATGTGGATGAAGTACACGCCGAAGGCCGATGCCGACACGGCGGGCCTTTTGAGTTTGGGTTTGGTGATGGGCCGGCACACGAACCAAAGTGCGCGCGGTCGCTTTGTAAGTGAGCGCTTGCTGTGCACGCCGGTGCCCGATCCACCCAACAACGTCTCTGCCGATCTGGATGCCACGAAGAAGGCATTGGAGGCCATGGTGGGCCGCTCCGTCACCACGGAAGAGGCGCGGGCCCAGCACGTGAACCGCCCCGATTGTGCCTTTTGCCACAAGATACTGGATCCGCTGGGCCAACCCTTCGCGGCTTACGATCGCTTGGGCGTGTGGCGCGACAAAGATCCCGAAACGTCGAAGCCGTTTGCCACATCGGCCACAGTTGATCTGCCCACGCTTTCGGGTGAGGTGGCAAACGCGCGTGCGCTTGGTTTGAAGCTGGCGGAGTCACAAGCCGTACGATCCTGCTTTGCGGGTCAAGTGTTTGAGTACCTGCAAGGCCGCAAGCAAAGCGAGACCGATGAATGCCACGTAGCCGCTCTTGCGGCGACGCGCGCCGCTGTCGACGGCGATGTGCTTGGCTTGTTTGCCGAGACCGTGGCCAGCGAGGCGTTCCGCTTCCGCGCGGCGCCCCGCGATCAATAGCTTTCCCCCGCCTCATATAGAAAGGACGACCTTCGCATGCTGTTCAAACGTCGAGCGCTTATCAAAGGTTTGGGGTTGGGTGCGGCGTCGCCGCTGCTGGGCGGCCTCATGGGTCGCATCATCTCGGACGCGCGCGCGGCTTCGGGCCCGAGCCGCCGCTTTTTGTTTCTCACGCAGGGAAACGCATGGTCGCACTCAGCGGATTTGCTTGGCTCTACGGCTGCCACGAACACCGGCAAGAAGAGCAAACTTTTCTCTGCACGTTATGCCTCGCCCACAGATTTCGATCTGCCCGCGTGGGCCCAAAGCTTTGCGCCCTACAAGAACGACGTGGCCCTGTGGTTTGGCCTTTACGGATACAACGATTCGCTGACGTTCTTTCCAAACCACGGCATGGACTCCATGCTTTTGACCGCGAACTTTCGGCAAACGTTCGACGAACCCGCGGCGGGCGGCATTTCGATCGATAGGTTCCTTGGCAAGCGCCTACAGCAGCGTTATGGCGACGTTCACCAGTCCACAAACATGGGACCGTTCTGCAGCACGTACAAAAGCGCCGCGTGCCCAAGCTATGATGATGCAGCAAAATTGGCGCCTTGCTACACAAGCCCCGTCAAAGCGTATGCCGCCTACTTTGGCTCGGTCATGAACGTCTCCACGCCGGCCGTTGAGAAAACGTTGGTGGACAAGAAATCCCTGTTTGACGGCATGGTGGACGATCTCAACCGGGCGCGCATGAAGCTGGCCGCGGGGGCCGATAGGGCGAAATTGGATCAAGCGATCGAATCGCTGCGTGAATTCGAACGCAAAGCCACGGGCCTCACGAAGACGCCTTCGCGCTTAGGCGAGAAGCCACCGGCGCCAACGTTGGATGACACGACGATGAATCGTGATGTGGTGCGGGCCTTGGCAGATCTTTCGGTGCTTGTGCAGGGTTATGAGCTAACCCACGTCTCGCATTTGACGCTAAACGGGTTTGCGTATTTCAGCGAAGATCCGTGGAAGAACTTGGCGGGTCCCGACTTCAATAACTATGGAGAGATGCACAATGGCCTTTTTCATTCGCGCACCGACGCGGCTGTGACTGAGTGTGCGAAGATCCACAAATACGTAGCGGGTGAGATCGCGTGGATGCGCAAGCGTATGGATGAGTTCGCCGAGGGGTCGGGCACGATGGGCGAAAACACTGTGATGATCTGGCTCACCAACAGCGGCTTGCGGCACCACAACGGTTTCGACGCGCAACTGTTGTTTATGTTGGCTGGCAAGAACACGCGGGTGAAGGCGCCGTATTGGCCCGACTTCTTCACGCGCGAGGTGCCTGACGAGGGCGACAAAGACTTCGTGCTCAAGGGGTCGCAGCACATGGGGGCGGCCTACGCCACGCTGGCCCAGGCCGCGGACCTTACGGACGTGACGAAATTTGGAAAAGGCGAGGGCACGATCAAAGACGTGCTGCGGGCGTGATCGCAAGGCACTTGGCGCGGCGGAATAGGGATTGACCGGAAGCACTTACCGCAAAGTGGGCGTGCAGAACGCGACGTCCGTGTTGCCGTTGATGGGTTCCCCAATGGCATCTGGGCCCCGAGGGTAGTAGAAGCACAGCATGCGGCTTGTCGGGCAGATTCACATCACGGTGAGGGGCAACATGGTTCGGCGGGATCCTACGATGTGGGAACGTTTGAAGGGGGGCTTGGGTGCGAAGGTCAATCTTGAGACCGGCGAAGTGGAGAATGAGCTTGAGGCGACGGCTGTGGTCGACAGCACGCGACGCTCGTTGGCGAAACTGGGCGTGACGAACGCGTTGTCACTCGTCATTGATGACACGACGATCTTCTCGGACACGCAAGGCCGCCCCGACGATTTGGGCGATCTTATTTTAGCGCTTTCGGAACACGCGTCTGTGTTTGGCCGCGGATTCAAAGAGCTGCGTTTTGCAGCAGAACACGAGGAAGCGGGCGTTCACATGGTTATCGAAACGCGGGCCCGCACGAAGCACTTGCGTGATGAGCCCGCGGCCATTGTTTCGGTGGGGGGACGCATTCGTACCCTTGAGCCCTTTCCTGGCGAGACGGCAGATGCATACCAGGCGCGCGTTGAACCTTTGGTGAAGCAGGCGGGCATGCTCGAAGCGTCGCGCTTGGCGTTCGAGTCGTTTGTGCAAAGACTGCAGGCAGCGCTTGCGGCGGCTTTGCCTGAGGCCCAAGTGGTGCTTGAGAAGACCGAATCACGCTTGGTGAAGCCGCGCAGCAAAGACCTGGCGCGCCCTGAGCAGGGACCAGCACAACCGATGGCACCTGGCTACGATCCATTCGTCACTTACTACCCATCCCCCATGGGCATGATGTTGGACATGATGATGTTCTCAACGATGATGCACATGATGATGCCGTCGCCGATGATGCTCTACAGTTCGGGCGGTGCACCCATTGCGTCTTTGGCTGATGTTCAGGCCGAACCTTCGTTGGCGTCTGACGACAACATCGCCTACGCCGAACAAACGGCGGCGCATGATTATAGTGATGACATGAGCTCTGTTGATGAGGGGGGCAGCGTGTGGGACGCCGCGTATGATGGCGACGGGGGCGGTGGCTTCGAGTCCTCTGACGGAGGCGGGTGGGACGGAGGTGACTCAGGCGGTGGCTTTGGTGACTAAGGGGCCATCTTTGCCGTGAGGTGCCAGGGACGTTGTTAAGGCTTGACCGCCTTTCTGCCGATGTTGGCTTACATGCGGTCGGCGAAATTTGTTGTGCTGGGTGCGACGGTATCTGCGGCGCTGGTGGTCGCTTGTTTTGGCGACACCGACAAATTGTTCAACGTGCTGGCAGAGCAGCAGTCTGTGCAAGCGGGCGGCACTGATGCGATGGTGACCTTGGGCAAGGGGCGCCAGCGCGTGGAGTTGTTCATACCGGCAGACGCTTTGGCGACGCCTCGACCGTTGCGCGTCGGCTTGGCCACAGGCGTGGCGCGGCGAGGGCGTGCGCCCCTGACCGATACGGCAGTTTTGATCGAACCCCAGAACACGGCGTTCGCCGTGCCCGTACGCACACGGCAGTTTGTGCCACCGCCACCCGTGGGCCGCGTGTATCGCGTGGTGGTTGTGCCCGATGGGGAAAACAAATTTTTGGTGCGGGGCCGCGCGCGTCTTGTTCAAGCGGCAAGCGCCAACGTGGAGGGTTATGAACAGTGGGAAGGCGATAGCAGCGGATCCGGACTGTGGGGCCTTGCACTTGAAGAGCCCGGTGACGAAGGGATTGCGGTGCCCACTGCAGACGCGGGGGCGCTTGACGCTGGCACACCTACCACCATCTGCACACCGGCAACGGCGGTGGGATGCACAACAGGGCAAGCGTGTGTGCTGTCGTGTTTGGCATCAGGCAACGCTGCAACGATGTGCGTTCCCGCAGGCCAAAAGCAACCGGGCGAAGTGTGCACCGGCAACGCAGAGTGCGCGCCTGGTTCGCAGTGTTACAACCGTGGGTGTGGCATCAGCGTGTGTAGACGCTACTGCACGCAAGACGCGCAATGCCCGATGGCAGGAACTTGCTCAAACTTTGTGTCATGCCCCAACGAACCTGCCGCGGGCGCTCGCCTGTGTTCGCAGCCGTGCGATCCGCGGGGCGCTGCACAACAGGGCTGTGTCACTGGCTTGCGTTGCTTTGTGCTGCCCGGCGAAGTCACTGACTGCGAATGTGTGACCCCTCAACGCGTGGGGGTTGACGGTGGGGCTTGCACAACCACGGGCGATTGCGGGCCCGGTCTCATCTGCGTAAACACTGGCGTGCCCGTGTGTCGACCGATTTGCCGCCTCGACCAGCCCACCACGTGCCAAGCCGGCCGCAGCTGCCAAAAGCTTACGAATCCAGATCACGCCGTGTTTGGTGCTTGCGTGCCCTAGGCCCCTTCTATCCACAACGGGAGCCGCAGGTCGCATATCAACGCCTGCCGATAATTCCAGGCATTCTGTCGCGCCCGATGGGCGGTTGTGGGACCCAATGGCCGAGTGTACCAAGCCAGACGCTTCTGACGTCACTCACACATCAGAAAGTGTTGTCGGGCTTGTCCACCGGGCGCAGGTTTCCGCACGGCTTGCTGAACACACCGTTGTTGTCGTTGCTGACAACCTGAACGTTCGGCAGACTTGCGCTGATCCCGTGCGGCCAGAAGACCTCAAGCGAGGGATGATTGCGGAATGCATTTGCGATGTCTGCGCTCGACAGGCTGCCACCCGCTTTCTTCAGGTGAAAGCATTTAAGCTTCGGTAGGGCGCTTGCGATCTCCTTAAGCTCGGCGCCCGAAATGCTGGTTCGGTGCATTTCGAGGCCCACGATGGTTGGGTTTTGCTTGAGGAACTGCACGCCCTCGGACTGAGCCGTCATGTTGTCGAGCACGGCATACTCAAGCTTTGGAAAGACCCCCAGCTTGTGAACGGACGTACCCTTCTGAGAGAACAGATGCTTCAAGCTCAACACCTTGAGCCGTTCGCGGTGGGCGGTGGCAACCAACATGAAGTCGGGATCGAGCGTCTCGTTGGTGTTGGCCGTGTACTGGAAGCCGAGGAATTCAATGCTAGGAAGCCGCCGGATGACCTGCGCGCCCTCCTTCGTCATGTTTGGGTGGTGGATCTCGAGGCGACGAAGTTTGTTGAAACCAAGCAGCTTCGCCAAGACTTCGTCGGTCATGCGCGATGCCGGTGCGTCAGCGCCGATGGGCTCCCACAAAGCCAGCTCAACGATTTGACCGTTCTCGCGACGGCCAGCGACTCGATCGAGTTTGCTCTTCCAAAATGCAATAGCGGCGTCTTGCTGCTCGGAGGACAGGGCTGGGCCCGGTTCATCGCCTGGGCTTGCTGTGCCACCGCTGCCGGTGGGCGATCCGCCCTGGCCAGCATTGCCGGATGGGCTGCCCCCGCTGCCCACGACCCCTCCTATGCCGCCCGCGGCGCCCCCGCCACCATTGCCGCCGGCTGGTTCAGCGGCGCCACCAGTGCCGGGCTGTGCCGTGCCTCCCTTGCCACCTTGGGGTGAAGGGCTGGGAGCTTTTTCACCCCCGACGCCACCCTTTGCACCACCGCCCCCCGGGTTGTCGTCGCCCGCAGCGCCACCAGAGTTTTCAACCTCGTCGTCGTTGCTCGTTGAACCTGCACAGCCGACCCAGGCGAAGACCAGCGTCAATCCCAAAGCCGCTTTGTAAACGCGTGTGACACTCATCGTACTCCCTTGGTGTAACGCAGCGCAAAGGCACCGCATCCACAAGCCTATTCCATCACGACCCGCTGATTGTGTTGAGGTCCGTCAATAGGCAAGGGACCAAACCACTCGTGGGGCGAGGGCGGTACAGACAGACTGGTCGCCCGCCAATTCCACGCGCCGCAACCGACATGGAAACGTTTAGCTCTTCGCTCCCACGACGATTTTTAATGACGATGCCGAAAGGTTTTGTCGCAAAAATTTTCAGACAAAGTTTCATAGGAAAGGTCGCTGCAACTCATGCGTCGTTCACAAATGGAACGCGCACAGAAACACTTCTGTTTTGGGCCAGATTCTTGAGGTTGCTCAACTATCGTTCACCACTTCACACCCCTATTACGGTGGCGGTGATCAAGGCCGCCGCAAGGGATGCGATTTCGATCCTTCGGTGGCGTGCTCAATCCACTACCAACCAGGGAGAACAAGAACGTGTTAAAGCATTCAAACAAACAAGTCCTAAAGTATGGCGCCGCACTTGCGCTGCTCTTCACGGCAGCGCCAGCATTTGCCGACACTGTTTGGAAAGAGGTTGAAAGCCCGGTTTACAACCCAGGGGGCGAATACGGCACATTTCAGCTGCTGGACGAAGCAACTGCTTCCGGCAACAGCTTTATTGTGGCGCAGTCCAATGCCTTTGCGGCTCCTTTGCCATTTGCAGCGGCATACGAGTTCAATGTGAACACAGCAGGCAACTACCGAGTGTTTGGCCGTGTGAAGGCACCTGACAACGCTTCCAACTCGCTGTGGGTTCGTATGGACGGTGGTGCGTGGGTGCGGTGGATGGACATCGCGCTGGGCGCTGATTGGCACTGGGACTTCGTGCACGACAACATCAATGGGGCCAAGCCAGCAGTCCAGTTCGCGTTGAGCCAAGGCACCCACGTATTCGAGGTTTCGTCGCGCGAAAGCAACACGAAACTCGACCTGATGGTGTTTACCGACGACGCCAACTTCTCTCCCACGGCGGCGGTCTCGCCTGCCGAAGCACCCAAGTCACTGGGATTCATTGATGCCAGGTGGGACGCAAACCAAATCTTCTGGACCTACGCACGTGGCGCCACTTCATACCGTATCGAGCGACGCCTCGGCTTCTCCGGTGCGTTCAATGTGCTGGGGACCGCAACCGATTTCACCTTCGTCGACTTCGCGTCTGCGTACGAGGTGTACTGCTACCGAGTGGTCTCGTTGCGCAACGGTGTGGCAGGTGGAACATCGAACGAAACGTGTGCACAAGCAGGCGAGCCTGTGTACCAAGTGATCAACGTGGATTCTGGCGTGATCACAGCACCGCTATATTTCGACGACAACACCGAAACCCTGCTGGTTCAACCTGGAAACAACAGCCTGAACGCACCGCCAGCGACGGGGCGAGCCCGCTACGACTTCACCGTGCCAACGACCGCAACCTATAGGTTCTGGGCCATCGTGGTGGCACCAAGCGCGGCAGACGATTCAATGTGGGTGCGCATCGACAACGGAACGTGGTTCAAGTGGAACAACATGCAACCGCGGGAACCGTACAACTGGGACGACATCAACAACTCCGACACAGGGGGCCAGCCGGTGCTCTTGCCATTGACGGCAGGCAGCCACTCGATCGAATTCGGCTACCGTGAGGATGGCGCCGGTTTGCGACGCATCCTCGTGACGTCCAACATCAGCAGCGATGCGCCGCAGGGCGTATTCGACTGAGCGCGGATTGCCACACAAAGGGCTCGGGGCCCCCGGCGACATCGACCGGGGGCCCTGGAGCGCCATTTCGAGATCGAATGCGGGCGACGTATCACGATCCTTTAAGTCACCAAGGGCCTAGGCCACGAGCGCTTGAACGACCTTCCCGTGAACGTCCGTGAGGCGAAAATTGCGACCCTGAAACTTGAACACCAGCTTCGTGTGGTCAACGCCGAGAAGATGCAACGCCGTGGCGTGCAGATCATGTACGTGCACGGGATCCCTCACCGCACGATATCCAAACTCGTCCGTTTCACCGATCTCGATCCCCGGTTTCACACCGCCACCCGCCACCCACATAGTGAAGGCCTTGGGGTTGTGGTCGCGGCCCAGCAGCTTCGAGCCGCCGCGCTCTTCGTTCATCGGGGTGCGGCCAAACTCACCGCCCCAGACGACCAGGGTGGTCTCCAGCAAGCCGCGCTGTTTGAGGTCGGTGACTAATGCCGACATAGCTTGATCCACTTCCTTGCAGCGTGCGGGCAACCCGTGCACCAAATCCCCTTTTTCCGAGTTGCCATGGTGATCCCACCCGCGGTGAAACAGCTGCACGAAACGCACTCCGCTTTCCACAAGCTTGCGGGCCAACAGGCAGTTGTTCGCAAATGACGTTTGGCCTGGATTCGTGCCGTACATGGCGTGCGTGCTGGCCGGCTCTTTCGAGATGTCCATCAGATCGGGGACACTCGTTTGCATGCGGTACGCCATCTCGTAGGCCGAGATGCGGGTGTCGATCTCGGGATCGCGAACGTCAAGCTTGCGGTAGCCGTTGAGGGTTTTGATGGTGTCGATGGTGTTGCGGCGAGCCTCGGGCGTCACGCCGTTGGGATTGGAAAGGAAGAGCACGGGATCGCCCTTGCTACGGAACTCGACGCCTTGATAGCTCGTGGGCAGATACCCCGAGCCCCAGCATGATTTGCCCCCATCCGGCGCCGCATCGCCCGAGAGCATGACCACAAAACTCGGCAAGTCCTGGTTCTCTGATCCAAGGCCATACGTCAGCCATGAGCCCATGCTGGGACGGCCCACAATCTGGTGCCCCGTGTTCATGAAGATCTGCGCGGGAGCGTGGTTGAACTGCGTGGTGTGCATCGATTTGATCATCGCCACGTCATCGACAACCTTGGCGAAATGCGGCAGCAGTTCGGACACGGCACGGCCCGACTGTTGGTGCCGCGCGAACTTATAAGGCGATCCCAGCAAGCGTGGACGGCCGGAAATAAACGCGAACCGCTCACCCCTGATCAGCTCTTCGGGGCAGGGTTTTCCGTTCCACAGTTGCAGCGTGGGTTTTGGATCAAACAGATCGAGTTGTGACGGCGCCCCCGCCATGAAGAGGAAGATCACACTTTTGGCCTTGGCGGCAAAGTGCAGTCCTTCAAGCCCACGCACGGATTTGCCGTGAGCGTCCCTGGACATGAGATCCGTCAACGCCAAAGCGCCGAGCCCCGTGCCCGCGAGCAGGTGACGTCGGGTGAGCCGCTGCATACGCCGCTGGTGATCCATGATCTTCACTCCTTGCTCAAGGTGGCGTCGAGGTTAAGCAAAACGTTGGCGATCAATAGGAGGGCCGCTTGATCTTCAATCGACCCCACCGCAGCCGCTGAGGTGGGGCCATGCGATCCCGCTTGCGTGTCAAGCAGCAACGCCTGGGCGCCTCCCACCGTGACGAAGCGAGCACGTTCTGCGTGGTACAGGCGAAGAAGCTCTCGAAGCTCGCGCGGTCGCGCGTGGTGGCCGGTCGCGAGTCGAAACCCATGCGCCAAACGCTGTGTAAGGCTCGGGCCACCCTCGGCGGCCATGCGTTCTGACAAGCCCCGGGCCAGCTCAAGGAAGGCCTTGTCGTTAAGCAGGTTCAATGCCTGCAGAGGCGTGTTCGTGCGGATGCGACGCACGGTGCACGTTTGACGGCTGCTGCCATCGAAAGTCGTCAACAAGGGGTAAGTGGCCGAGCGCCTCAAGAACGTGTACAGGCCTCGGCGGAAACGATCGGGGCCCGCGGCGGTTGCCCAGCGGGGCGCGTCTGGATTGTCGTTGTAGGGGATCTCCCAAACACCGTCGGGTTGGGGCGGAAACACGCTCGGCCCCCCGCGCTTGATCGAAAGATGGCCACTGACGGCAAGCGAGATGTCTCGCAACATCTCAGCTTCCACGCGAAAGCGGGGGCTGCGCGCGAGCAACACATTCGCCGGATCCTTTTTCAACAGCGTGGGCGTGGCAACGGAGCTTTGCTGATACGTCGCCGACATCACAATTAGCTTGTGCATCGCCTTTTGGTCCCAACCGCCGTCCATGAAAGTGACAGCGAGCCAGTCGAGCAACTCTGGATGCGAAGGCGCCGCTCCCTGCGTGCCAAAGTCCTCCGCGGTTTCAACCAGGCCGCGGCCAAAGAAGGTTTCCCAGGCGCGATTCACCGCCACACGCGCCGTCAGCGGGTTCTGTCGCGAGACGAGCCACCTGGCAAGCGCCAAGCGATCGGCACGTACGCCCGAAGGCAGAGGCGGCAGAATAGCGGGCGTGGCTGCCTCCACCCAATCGCCCGGGCTGGTGTAGGCGCCCTTTTCGCGGAAACGCGTCCGCGGCGTGGCCGTGCCTGGGCTTTCTCGAATCACCAACGTGCTTGGCACATTGAGCGAGTCGACCTCCTTCTCGAGCGCGGCCAAACGCTCGCGCAAAGGTCGAAGCGTGGTGGCCATCTCCCGG
Organism: Deltaproteobacteria bacterium; assembly: GCA_033763315.1. Taxonomy (GTDB): domain Bacteria; phylum Myxococcota_A; class Polyangia; order Fen-1088; family Fen-1088; genus JAGTJU01. The sequence continues at coordinate 48,604 of JANRKS010000027.1, read as the reverse complement.
TGATGTTCCACAACCACTGGTGGCACGGGCTGACCGGGCTGCTGATCAAAGTAGGCGCGCACGGGGGCGGCCAACTTGAGAAAGTCGATCGCCTCGCGTTTGGTGCTGATCGAAAGACGAAAACAGCCGAGCAGGTGTTCGGGATGAATGCTCTCTTGCTCAATTTCGATGCGAAAGACGCTGCCGCCCGCATGGGACACCGGCGCAACAAAACGAACGGCTGCCAGATTGGCCTTGCCCATGTCCGTGCCGATTGACCAACCCGTTTGCGGATCGTCATCAAGCATGTCGCGGGCCAAAGACGTCTTGTTGCCCACGGAATCCACAGGCTCGTCAAGCGGGACAGGCTGCCAAGCTTGGGGTTGCTTTCGAGGCGCCGCAAACACGCGGAGCCGAGAAATCATGAATGATCCGTTTGGCGCGCGGCCTGGGCCATGCTGAGGCAAGGACGGATCCGGCAACACCTCCAATTTCAAACCGTGAACTGGGCCATCCCACAAGCTTGTGGCAGTGATTTGATAACGATCGGTTTGTGCGACGTTGCCCGTGGCAAGCAGCGCGTGATCGGCGCGTTTGGTGAAGCGCGTGCCGCGCGACGAGCGCCCCTCAACCTGCTCAAGCACATGCCACGCGCTGGCCCAGTCCTTCGTGGTCTGCATCCAACGTTGCCGCTCAGCCGTAAGCTGTGGTGTGTCTTGTCGAAGCCGCGTGCGCACGTCTTCCATTTGACGTTCAAGCCGCGCCAGCTCACGGGCCTGCGCTTCATTGGGCACGAGCAATTTCGGATCTCCCATGGGACGTCCATTGCCCGCGAAGTCACCCGTGGTGATGGTTTGCGTGTTGTCGAAGAACGCCATGAAGCGGAAAAAATCGCGCGCCGAGAACGGATCGAATTTGTGGTTGTGACACTGGGCGCATCCCAGGGTTGAGCCCAGCCACACGGCTGCGGTGGTGCTCACGCGATCCACCATCACTTCAAAGCGCGCTTCGAGAGGATCCACGCCTCCTTCTTCGTTGAGCAGCGTATTGGCGTGAAAGCCAGTGGCGATCTGCTGCTGCACGGTGGCGCCCGGCAACAGATCGCCGGCGATCTGCTCAATCGTGAATTGATCGAAGGGCAGGTTGGCGTTCATGCTGGCCACAACCCAATCGCGGTACATCCAGATCGAGCGAAGCCTGTCTTTTTCGTATCCGTTCGAGTCGGCGTAGCGGGCCAGGTCAAGCCAAGGGCGTGCCCAGCGCTCGCCATAGTGAGGTGACGCCAGCAAACGGTCGACCACGCGCTCAAACGCGTTCGCCGTGCGATCTTTCAAGAAGGCATCGATCTCGGCAAGCGACGGTGGAAGGCCGATGAGGTCCAGCGTCACGCGGCGAATGAGCGTCTCTCGATCGGCCGGGCGTGAAGGCGAAAGGTGAGCCTGCTCGAGGCGCGCCAAAACGAAGGCATCGATGGGCGTTTGAATCCATCCAGCGCGTCGGACCTTCGGCAGCGGTGGCAGGGTGGGGGGCACGTAGGCCCAATGCATTTTCGCCGAGGGCGTGCGCGCCGCGTCCGTGGGCCAAGGGGCGCCCTGCTCAATCCACCGTTTGATGCGTTCAATTTCATCAGCGGGTAACGCCGGCGCTTCTCGCGGCATACGATCCAAGGGATCCTCGGCCACGAGCAAACGGAAAAGCGAACTGGCTTCGGGCTTGCCGGGCACGATGACGCCATCGTCGTAAAGAGCCTGGCTGCGCACGTCGAGGCGCATACCCCCGCGTTGTGCATCCGCTCCGTGGCAGCTCCAACAACGCGCCTCGAAGATGGGTTCGATCGCCGTCTTGAAGTCAAGGGGGCCTGCCGCGTGCCCTGGCCCGGCAAGCAGCAAACCTGCCAACGTGCCGACAACCATCAGGGCGCCCCGGGCCGAACGGCCGCGTGCACCGTTTTGCCAAACCGAGACGTCCCGCTTGCCGTCAGTCTTGAGCATCAGGGCGTAGGCAACAGCGCCGACGCCCCAGAAGCAATTGAGGAACGGCAGTCCTTGGGCGGGGCTGCTTTGTGGACCTGAGCCCCAATGGCACGAGGATCGGTTACGCAGGCAGTTCCGGCATGATGCCCTCGCCGGACCCAAAGTGTTCCACAGGCGGCCCCCCTCGGCGCGGCTCGGGAGTTCACGGTGCCGGGTGCGCGGATGGCCTGGCGCGCGGTTGCGTGTAAGCTGCGCGTGTCTCATTCCAGTGCTGCACCAACTGATTCTCCCAACCGTTTTGTCGGCCTTGCAAGTCGTGAGCGCGATGGTGCTGTCCGCGCGTCTGCTCCCACAGGCGAGCGACCGCGGTGACCGGTTGTGTGCGACGGTGATGTTTGGAGCCGCCCTGGCCATCGCTGAGGTCACGGCGCTGTCAACCGCGCGGCGGCTTTCGCCTTTGCCGATGGTGCTGCTCGGCAGCGTCGTGCCCGTGGTGGTGGGCGCCGTCGCGGGAGCGGCCGCACGCAATCGCGCATGGCAAGACGCTCGCTTGTACATGATTGGTGTGGTCACCACGTTTCGCTCGCCCATGGCCGCCGTGGCGTTGGCGCCCGCGGTGATCACGATGCTGCTGGTGGTGGTGGCGGCGGGTTGCCTTGAAGTGTGGTCTTGGGATTCGTTGGGCTACCACTTGCCGTTGTTGTACGACGCGATGGACATGCGCCAATTTCGGGAGGTGCCCACGCATATCCCCTACATAAACGTGTATCCGCGCGGGGGTGAGCGGTTGTTTGCGTTCGCGCGCCTGCTGCTGCGTGATGATACGTGGCTTGATTTGGCCCAGCTTCCGGGCGCCTTGGGCGCGGCGGCTGTGACGTTTGCTTTCGCGCGGCGTGCGGGCGTGCGCGCCCCGCTGGCGTTCGTATGCGCAAGCTTGTGGTTGACGGTGCCGGCGGTGGCGCTGCAAATCCCCACGAACTACGTGGACGTGTACTTTGCGTGCTGGCTTTTGTGTGCCGCGTACTTTGTGACCGGCGCGCTGGACTTACGCCGTGCCGTGCTTGCGGGAGTGGCTTTGGCCCTGTTGTTGGCCTGCAAAGCGGTGGCCTTGGTGCCGGCAGCGGTCTGCGGTGGTGTGTATCTTGTGCGTGCGGTTCGCGCGCACCAACCAAAGCTTGTGCTTGTGGCTTGTGTGGGGGCTTGTTGCGGCTGCGGGGCGTATGCACGCAACCTGCTTCGTTACGGCAACCCCGTGTGGCCCGTGGAAGTTGTGCTGGGGCCTTTGCGGTTTGCGGGCCAAGATCCTGTGGGCCCCATGTATGTGCAAGGCCTGGATCCAAGTGTGGCGGCGTTGCCGGCGCCGCTGCGATTTGTGGTGTCGTTGTTGGCAGAGCCGCGCCATTACCTTTACGACATGCGCTTGGGTGGCTTTGGGCCGTTGGTGCAGTTGTTGATGGTGGTGCTGCCGGTGGTCGCGATCGTGCTGCTGTGGCGACGCCCCCGGTGGGCTAAACCAGCGGCCCGCGCCCTGATGGGGCCCGCGTTGGTGGTGTGTGCCACCGCGGCGTTGCCGATGGCGCAGTGGCCGCGTTTTTCGTTGGCTGTGCCCGCCGCTTTGTTGGTGGCGGCGGCGTTGTTAATTGAGCGGGCAGGGGAGCGTGTGCGTACGGCGGCGGTGGGCGTTCTGTCTGTTGCGGCGCTGGTGGGGGTGGTGCGCGCGCTGCCGGCCTTCACAGGCAACGATGGCACGCCGCTGCTGTCGCTGGTGAACGCTTCTTTCGATCAACGTTTGCGCGCGGTCAGCATCGATGGGGCGCCGTTGCTGTGGCACGCGCTCAAAGCGCCCCTGCGGCCGGGCGAAGCGTTGGCGTACGACAATTCCGTTGAAGCGCCAGGCTTGTTGTGGCGACGCGACGGCCGCACCCGCGTGGTGCATCTGGATGTCACCAACCCCCCGGCCGATCCGGTCGCGTGGTTGCGTGAAAACCGTGTGCGTGGTGTTTTGCTGGGGCGCAAGCCACCTGCCGCACGTGTGGTTGCAGCGTTGGGCGCAAAGTTGCGCCATCGCGTGGCTTGCCCTGAAGATCCCTGCGACATCTACGACGTGGTGCCATGACGTCTGCCCGCTCAAGACGAGCGGGGGACGCGCCTGAGACCATCTTGCGGGGTGTCATTCGCCGCCACGAGACGATCTGGCGCGGGGGTTTTGTTGCAACAGGGCCGCAGCCTGTTAGATAACGCGCGCTATGGCCAACGCGCAGATCACAGCAGGCATCGTCGGGGTTTCGGGCTATTCCGGAGTGGAACTGGCACGCCTGCTGTCGCGCCACCCGCAGTTCGTGGTGCAATGGGCCACCACCGATCGTTGGGCGGGCAAAACGCTGGGCAGCATGAGCCCTGTGGGCGCGCGGCTTGACGGCTTGCTGTGTGTGACCCAGGAAGAGGGGCAAGGCCGGTTTGGTGATGTGCAGGTGGTGTTTTTGTGCACGCCGCCGGAAGTGTCGATCGAGCTCGCACCAAAAATTTTGGCTGCGGGCGCGCGCGTGGTGGATCTGTCAGGCGCCTTCCGCTTGCCGGCCAGCGCTTACCCCCGGTGGTATGGCTTTGAGCATCACCAAGCGGCGCTGCTGGCACAAGCTGTGTATTCGTTGCCCGAGGTGACGAACACCGCCCAAGCTTTGCGTTCGGCAAAGTTGGTTTCGAACCCTGGGTGCTATCCCACGGCGTCGTCACTGCCGCTGTTGCCATTGCTGCGCGCTGGAATCATCGAGTGTGAAGGCCTCATTGTGGACGCCAAAAGTGGCACCACGGGCGCGGGGCGCAAGGGCACCGAAGCGATGTCGTTCTCAGAGGTGGCCGATGATTTTCGCGCTTACCGCGTGCTCAAGCACCAGCACACGCCTGAGATCGAAAACATTTTGGCGTTGGGCGGCGTGCCTGACATCAAGCTGACCTTCACCGCGCATCTATTGCCCGTGCGGCGCGGGATTTTGGCAACCGCTTACGGGCGGCTCGCCGATGGCGTGGGCGCCGATGCAAGCAAAGCTGCGGAAGCCGCCTTGCAAAGTTTTGCGAAGGATCAGCCGTTTTTGCGCGTCGTGGATGCGGAAGCCGTGACATTGCATTCCGTGGTGGGCACCAACCGTGTGGTGATGGGTGTGCGCGCGGATGTGGAACGCAAAGTGGTGGTGGCGTTTGGTGCGATCGATAACCTTGTCAAAGGCGCTGCCGGCCAGGCGCTGCAGAATGCAAACCTGATGTTTGGTTTGCCCGAAACTTTGGCCCTTGATGATCTGATGGGACACCAGCCATGACCACACCGAATTTGAATTTCAGCGAAGTGCTTGCGGGCAAAGAAACCGGCGACTCGCTGGCGGAAAAGCGCACCCTTGTGGTTGAAGCGCTTCGCTACATTCAAAAATTCTCGGGCACGCGCGCCGTGATCAAATACGGCGGCGCCGCGATGATCGATCCACAGCTTAAACGCAGCTTCGCGCAAGATATGGTGTTGCTACAGGCGGCCGGCTTGCGTCCCATCATCGTTCACGGTGGTGGGCCTGAGATCACGCGCACGCTTGATAAAATGGGGCAAACCACCGAGTTCTTCGAGGGCCAGCGCATCACCGGTGAAGAAGATGTGCGCATCGTTGAAATGGTGCTTACGGGCCGCGTGAACACAGAAATCGTCGGGTTGCTAAACACCTTGGGCGCCACGGCCGTGGGGCTTTCAGGCAAAGACGCCAAACTTCTGCAGGCCCGCAAGATGGCCACGGCGCCGGGCAAGCGCGACTTGGGTTTCGTCGGCGAAATCGAACAGGTGAACGCCGACATTTTAGAGATGTTTGCGGATCGCAAGTACCTGCCCGTGGTATCGCCTGTGGGCTTGGGCAACGATGGCGCTAGCTACAACATCAACGCGGACGTGGCGGCCGCCGCGATCGCTGTGGCCACCAAGGCCAAGAAGCTGATTTTCTTAACTGACGTGGCGGGCATCTTGGATGAAAACCGGCAGCTGATCACGGAGATCAGCGCGGATGAGTTGCGCAAGAAACTGCAAGAGGGATCGAACGTGAAGGGCGGCATGCAGGTCAAAGCGCAAGCGATCCTCACGGCGCTTGAAGGTGGCGTACAGGAAGTGCATGTTGTGGATGGCCGCGCCCCGCACAGCGTGGTGGTGGAGCTGTTTACCGAAAAGGGCGTGGGAACGCTGGTGCGCGCTTAAGGCATCGTGAAGGCGGCGGGCGCCGACCAGGCGCTCGTGTTGCCGGCGGCGTCCTTGCTACGAACCGCGATGCATTTTTCGCCCTTACTGATGTTTGTGAACCGGTAACGCTCGGGCGTGCCTGCGGTTTGCGGTGCGCTGGTGGTCAACAGCCAGGCGGCGGGGTAATTCCATGGGCACGGGCTCATGCGCATTTCGTAGCTTGCGGCCCGCCCCGTGGCGTCATCGTCGGCAGGCGACGTGAACGACGTGTAGATGGTGCCAGGCGGCTCCTGCGCGCTGGTCACTTCAGCTTCGGCGATCACGCCGTAGTAAAGGCCGTTGCTGTAAGAGGCCAGCGAGGTGGCGCGCACCTCGATGTAGCGCACGCTTTGATTGGCGAAGGCGGCCACCACTGGTTGCCCCGCCACCGCCACGATGCCTTTGAGGCTCGACACCACCAGCCACGACAAGCCGTTGTTGCTGACCGCGATGTCGATGCCGCGCGGGAAGAGATCCGACTGCGTGCTTGCGGGCCACAACGACACGTGATCGATTGCTTTGCTCGTGCCCAGATCCAAACGCACCCATTCAAGTTGATCTTGTGTGCGTGCAGCGCTGGCCCACGCTGTGTTGGTGTCGCCATCGGTTAGCGCGGTGGCGGGAAATTGCGGCGCCTGGGCGCTTGATGACGCCGAGGCGGTGGCCGGCAGTGGCTCGCCTGCGGCTTGCGGCAAGCGCACTTGCAAATCTGTGATCACATCAGGCGCCGTGGTGTCGGCCGCGCGCGTGGTGGTGGTGACGGCCACGTTCGACACGTATGACGTGTTGCCAGCTTCGTCGCGCGTGACCATCGCAAAGCGATACACCTTGCCTGGCAGAAGGTTGGCGATCTCGAAGGTTTGGCTGGTGCCCGGATTGGCGGGCACCGGCGCGCCGGTGGCAAGCGTGGCCAACGGGAAGTTCTGGGTGCCGAGCGCGTAGGTCGCGTATCGGAATTCATAACTTGTGGCTTTGCCGGTTAGGTTGTCGTCGCCGGGGGCTGTCCAGGTGAGCGAAACGCGGTTCGCGCTCAGCGTCTTCGCCGTTAGGTTGCTCACGATGCCGGGGGCCACGTTGTTCGTTTTGCTTGCCACAACGTTCGAGAGCGGCCCTGCGTTGCCCGCTTCATCGATCGCTCGCACCGCCCAATAGTACGTGGCTTCGCCTTGCAATCCGGTGGCGGTCATCGACTGCAGCGATCCCACGGCACCGGGTTTCGGCGGCCCCACCACTTGTTTTGCGCTGGCCAAAGACGAGGCATCGAACGGCGTGGTGGCATAGTAGATCTCGTAGCTGGTTGCGGTGCCCTTGGCGCCATCATCACCAGGGGCCACCCACGTGAGCATCGCCCGTCCGTCCGTCCAATCCGCCTCTTGCGTCTGCACATCACCCACGAGCGCGTAGTGCTGGCCGTCGCTGATATTGGTGGCATAGGTTGAAAGCCGCACGAAACGCGCGGTTTTTGGTGCAAAACCCCACGTTAACCACGACGCCGTGCTGCTGGAGAATTCTTCTTCGATCGCCACCGTTTGCCAGGTTTGCTTGTCTTGGCTCACCTCGATTGTGAAATCGCGCGGGAACAAGCCTGGATAGAACGTGTCAGGCAGCAAGCGCACCCGATCTATGTCTTTGGTGGCTTCAAGCTCCACGGTCAACGTACGCGCCACGTCATCCGCACTGCCCGCAGAGGCCCACGAAGTCATCTCGTTGCCGTCCACCGCATAGGTCACGTTCCAAGGGGGGCCCAAGATCGAGCTCGCCTCACCCTTGATCGGAAGCACGGTGGTGTCGCGCGGATCGGGCGCGCGCACTTGCAAATTCAGCGGTGCGCTGGGCGCCGTCACGTCCGGCGTGGTCACTTGCGGTACGTTGGAAATGCCGCTCCAGGTGCCAAGGTCGTCTTTTGTCTTGAGCGCGAAGTAATATGTTGTGGATTCAAGCAGGCCCGTGAGCTTTGTGGATTGCACGCTGCCGGCCAGGGCGGGGGCGGGCGCGGGGACGGTCGTGGCCTGATCAAAGTTCTGCTGCGTGATCGTTTGCGTGCTGATGCGCAGATCGTAGGACGTCGCTTGTCCTTCGTTGCCATCGTCGCCCGGCGCGGTCCAGGTGAGCGTGGCCGCGCCGGCGGAGGCCACAGCCTTGAGATCCACCACGGCGGCGGGCGGCACAGCGCGCGTGCTGGCGCTCGCCGAATTTGAAACGCCACCAGTCAAGTTGGCGTCGTCGATCGTGCGCACCGCAAAGTGATAAATTGTTTCGCCCCTGAGCCCCGACACTGTGACAGTTTCGCTGGCGCCGGCGATGCTGGGCGAGGGCGCACCTGATACAAGTGTTGCACTCCCGAAGTTAGCCGCGTTGACGGGAGCCTCCGAGCGTCTGATCTCATACGATGTGGCGCGTCCTTGCGGGCCGTCGTCGCCCGGGGCCGTGAACGTCAGCACAACTGTGCCCGTGCCGCTGCCCGTCGTGGCCACGAGGTTCGTGATCGTTGCGGGTGGGATCTCATCCACCGTCGAAGCCGCCAATACGTTCGACAATGCTGACACGTTGCCGCGCTCATCCGTGGCTTTGATCGCCACATAGTATGTGGTGGTTGATTGCAAGCCGCTGATCGTCACCGTTTGTTGTGAGCCCGCCACCGCAGGCGCCGGCGCTGCGGCCGTGGTGGCCGTGTTGAAAAGCAAGTCTGTGATTGGCTGCGAGCTAAACCGCAGCGCATAGGAAGAGGCCGTGCCTACGCTGCCATCATCACCTGGGGCCGTGAAGCTGAGGGTCACGCTGCTGTTGGTACGTGCAACCACCGCTAGGTTTGCGATCGCCGCCGGCGCGACGTCGGGCGTGCGTGCGGCGGCGCTGTTGGAAACGCCGCTCCAGTTGCCGCCATCGTCTTGCGCACGCATCGCGAAGTACAGCTGCGTTTCATCGGGCAGGCCCCCCAGGGTTGTGGTGGAAACCGTGCCACCGGCGCTGGGCGTGGGTACTGTGAGCAGCGTTCCTGCCGCGAAATTCGCCGTGGTCAGAGGCGAGCTGCTGTAGCGCAATTCATACTTTGTTGCCTTGCCCGTTCGGCCGTCGTCGCCGGGGGCCGTCCACGTCAACTTTACTGTGCCGCGCGAGATCCCTGTTTGTGCGACGAGATCCGTGATCGCGTCAGGCGCCCACTCGTCGGGCAAGCTGAACGACGCCACATTCGACATCGCGGAAACCACGCCGCGATCGTCAACCGCGCGCATAGCTGCGTAGTATTTGGTGCCCGGTTGCAGACCCGTGAGCGTGTACGTTTGTTTGCTGCCCGAGATGCTAGGCAAAGGCGGTGCGGCCGCCAACGTCGCTTGCGCGAACGTTGAGGCCGTGATCGCCGTGGTCGAATAGCGAATCTCATACGCCGTGGCTGTGCCCAAGCTGCCGTCGTCGCCGGGCGCCGTCCACTGCAAGACGAGGTACGCGTTTTGCGTGCCGCTGCCGCCGGTAAACGTTAGATCCGATATCGCGGAAGGAGCTTCGTCGCGCGTGCGCGCGCTCGCCGTGTTCGATAGATCGCTCACATTGCCCGCGGCATCAACCGCGCGCAAGGCCACGAAATACAACTGTTCGGCGCCAAGGCCCGAAATGTCGAACGCTTCAGTTTGACCCCCGGCTTTGGGTGTTGGGGCGGCCACCGGGGTGGCGTTCGCGAAGTTACTGGCATTGATGTCGGTCGGCGATACGCGCACATCGTAGCGCAGCGCTTGGCCTACGGGACCGTTGTCACCGGGTGCAGTGAACGCCACACGAATTGTGCCGCCCGCGCTTGTGACCGTGGTGGCCACCAAACCGCTCGCCGCAGAGGGCGCGATGTTATCGAGCGTCCGGCCTTTGGCGTTGTTCGAGGGCGCGCCGCTGACCCCATCGGCATCGACGGCGCGTGCGGCGAAGTAATAGGTGGTGACGCCGGCAAGGCCGCTGATCGTGATCGACTCGGCGGCACCTGGTGCCTTCGGCGCAAGCAAGCCTGTCGCGGGCGTGGCTTGATCCCAGTTGCTGCTATTGATGCGCGCGGTGGAGAAGCGAACGTCATAGCGGCTGGCCGCGCTGCTGCCCTGGGCCGGGGCCGTAAAGGAAAGCACCGCGCTATTGGCTGAAAGTGCGCCCACCGACAGATCCAAAATCGTGCCAGGCGGCAAACCTGGCGTGGTGGCGCAAGCGCTGTTTGATATCGGCGACGTGAGGCCCACGTCATCCGTGGCGGTGAGCGCGAAGCAATGCTGCGTGCGTGGCGTAAGCCCTGTGGCATCCATGCGCTCGAGCGATCCGCTGGTGCGCGGCGTGGGGGCGCCGGTTAAACGCGTGGCCGCAGTGAATGAAGCGGCCGTAATGCTGCTGCTTGCACGACGAACATCGTAACTTGTTGCCTTGCCCACAGTGCCGTCGTCGCCCGTGGCCGTCCACGTCAGTTGCAAACGGGTGCTGTCGCCGCCGTCTTCGTAAATTTCCAGTTCACCTAAAGCCGTGTAGTAAGCGCCAGCCCACGTCTTCGTCTTCGTGACCACCAAGCGCACCTCAAGCGCGGTGGCGCGTCCGATGGCCCATTCTTCCCAGTCACCCGCGGAAGTGAATCCCGTTTCGGAAATAACCGGGGTCCATTCGCTTGTGGCGTCGGGGCGGGTTTCCACGCGGAAATCTACGGGGAACAGATCCACATAGCCAGGTGCCGCGCGCAGCCGAACTTTGCCGATTGCCTTGGCGCTGGCGAACCCAACACGCAGCGACTCCTCTGTGATGGCGGCGCGTGCCGCGGAGATCCACGCTGTGTTGACATCGCCATCCAATACGTTGTCGCCTTTGGTTTGTGATGAATAGGCGCCCGTGGATTCCAGCAGCGTGGCCGCGGCGGGCGCCGTCTGTTCACTGGTTACAACTTTGGCGGAAAGATCCACCACACCCGCAGGAGTCATGCCATCTAACGTTTGTGCCGAAACCACGTTCGATACGAGCGAGCGGTTGCCCATATCGTCCACAACTTTGACTGCAAAGTAATACGTGGTGTTGGAAGCAAGCCCTGTCACCGTGGCGGTTTCTTTGCTGCCGGGCGCACGAGGCGCATCCACCGCGAACGCCGAAGCCAAGTTCCATCGATCGGGTGTGATGAACTGCGTGCTATAGCGCAGCTCATAAGCTGATGCGGTGCCAAGCAAGCCGTCGTCCCCCGTGGCGGTCCACGTCAACGTCACGGCGTTGCGTGACACGCTCGAGGCCGCGAGATCAGACGTGGGTGCGGGCGGAATGCCCGGCGTTTGCAGGCACGCTTCGTTCGATAGGCCACTTGTGTTGTTGGCGTTGTCGGTGGCGGTCAATCGAAAGCACTGCAGGGCTTCGCGCTGCAACGGTGGCAAATGCAGCACTTCGATGTTGCCGCCTTGGCGGGGCACTCCCGTGGTAACCGGCGTGGCCGAAGCAAAAGTCGCCTCCGTGATGTGGCCGTTGCCGACGCGCAAATCATATCGTGTGGCCGTGCCCACATAATCGTCATCGCCGGGCGCGAGCCAAGTCAGATCCACCTCCAGCTCAGGGGTTAGCGCATAAGCCTCCACTTCGCCCAACCACACATATTGCGGACCCACGCCGCCCGCGACGCCGCGTTTGCTGATCCATAGCCGCAGATAACGTGTGCTTGTGGGGGCAAAGCTCCATTCGTCCCACTCGCCAAGCCGGCCCTTGTAATCTTGAACTTGCGCCAGGGCCACCCAGTTTTGTTTGTCGGCACTCGCTTGCCATTCGAATGCCTGCGGGTAAGCGGCCAGGTTCGATGACGTCAGGCCCGGGTTCATGCGCACGCGTGTGAGCGCTGTTGTGCTGCCAAGATCGAACACCACCCACGCGGGCGTGTCGAGTGCCTCTGACGTGGCCACCCACGCCGTATCGATGTTGCCATCCACCAACCGGCTGGCGATAAGCGATGTTGAAAGCGACGATGACGAAGACTCGGCAACCATAGAAAGTTTGCGCTGCGCTTGCGAGGGATAAACTTGCAGCTCTTTGATGATCGCTGGCGGCGTGGTGTCGGGCGTCGTCTCCAGCCGCAGCGTCACCACGTTCGATACGGGCCCCACAGTGCCTTGCGCATCGAACGCACGCGCCGCGACGTAATACACCACGTTGGCCTGCAGATTCTCCACAACGTAGTTGTCGGTGGTGCCAGAGACGCTGGGCAAGGGCAGGTTTGGCAGCAATGGCGCCGCGCCGAAGTTGCCAGGCGTGATGGGCTCCGAAGACATTCGAATCTCATAGTTTGCCGCGCGGCCCAAGGCGCCGTCACCGCCGGGCGCGGTCCACGAAAGTTTCACCCACGTGGGCCCGCCATCGCTTTGGCGAAGATCATTGATGCCACCGGGCGGAATCGTGAGGGGCTGCGTGTGAGCCACGTTCGAGAGCGGCGAAACATTGTTGCCGTCGTCGATCGCGCGCACGGCAAAGTAGTAGCCGCTTTCGCCCGCCATGCCGGCCACCGAAACGATCTCTGTCAAGCCCGAGACGGCGGGCTGCGACGTGTTCACGCGCGTGGCGGCGCTGAAGTTGCTCTCTGTGATGGGGCTTGTCGAATACCGCAGCTCATAGGTTGTGGCCGCGCCGCTGCCGGGATCGTCACCGGGGGCGGTGAACCGCAACTCGATGCCGTCAGGGTTTGATGACATCTCACGCACCGCGATCTCTGCGATGCCAGCATAAGATAGTCCCGAGTCGTGAACCCGCGACGTCAACACACGCACACGCACGGCCGCGGCGAACGTGCCGGGGAAGAAGATGGGCAGCGTTTGGCCTGCGCCCACCTTCGCATTGCGCATGCCGCCCACGGTGGTCCAATCTTGGCCGTCAGGCGACACATCAATGTCGAAGTCGATGGGGAAGAACTGGGGGTAGGCGGGCGGTGGTGTGAGCTCGACACGATCGATCATGTACGGCGATTCAAGGGCCACCACGATGGACTCTTCTTGTGGCACAAAACGCCCGGGTGACACCCACGCTGTATCGATGTTGCCATCGGCTGCAAACGACGCCGCCCAATACGACGAGAACTGCCCGCTTGCGGTTGAGACGTGCACCAAAGCGGGGTTGCCGGGGATCGTGTTGGCTTGCAAGTCGATCACTTGCGGCGGTGGCGTGGCATCCACAATGCCTGCCGAGACTTCAGGAGCCTTGGCGCTGGCGTTGCCGGCGCGATCGATCGCTTGCACGGTGAAGAAGTGAGTTTTTCCCGCTGGCAGACCGCTGAGATAGAGCTGGGTTTGATCGATTGCGAGATCGCGTTGCTCCGTATACGCCAAGCTCGTGGTGCCCCAGAACACGCGGTACGCGGCCACGTCAGCGTCGGCCACCGCATCGAACGTCACAGTGACATCGTTACGCACACCGGGCGTGGCTTTGAGGTTGGCGGGCACGGCGGACGGCACATTGTCGGCAAACACAGCCTTTTGAGCGTTGAGCCGCGCGCCTGACGATACCTTGCCGGTCAGCGCGCTAACCTTATCGGCGGTGCTCAAGATTTTGTCTCGCAGCTGCGCCACGGTGAGGTTTGGCTGATTCGAGAGGATCAACGCGGCCACCCCCGCCACATGCGGCGTGGCCATCGAGGTGCCGTTCCACGCCGCGTATTTGTTGCCGGGAAGGCTGCTCAAGATGCTGACCCCAGGGGCGGCGATGTGCACCTTCGTGGGCCCATAGTTCGAGAAGTTGGCCAGGTTGTCGTTGCTATCGGTGGCCGCCACCACCAGCACGTTTGCCACATCGTAGTTCGCTGGATACGTGGGATAGCTGTCGTTGTTGTTGCCGTAATTGTTGCCTGCCGCGGCGGCGAACAATCCGCCCGCCGTGTTGAGCTGCTTGATCGCATCTTCTAGATACGACGAGTAACAAGACGGCCCGCTGCAACCCCAGCTGGCGTTCAACACACGCGCTTTGATTTTTGCGGCATACAAGATCGTTTGCGCGCCTGCCCACAGCGTGCCGCCCGAGCTTCCCAAGAAGCGCAAAGGCACAAGCTTTACGCGCCAGTTGATGCCTGCCACGCCCACACCCTCGTTGCCCACGGCGCCGATCGTGCCGGAGACGTGTGTGCCGTGTCCGTGATCGTCCATGGGATCGTTGTCGTTGTTTAACCAATCCCAACCGCGCACGTCATCGACATAGCCGTTGTTGTCATCGTCTTTACCATTGCCGGCAATCTCACCGGGGTTGGTCCAAATGTTCGCGGCAAGGTCAGGGTGGTTGTAATCAACGCCTGTGTCGCTGATGCCCACCACAATGGTGGCCGAGCCCGTGCCGAACGACCACGCTTCTGGCGCTTGGATCTTCTTCAAGCCCCACAGCTCACCGAAGCGCGGATCGTTCGGCGTGACCGCGTTCGCAAACGGCATGATGATAAAATTTCGTTCGGCGCTTTGCACGAGCCCAGCCGCACGTAACTGCACGATGGCTTCATCCGCCGTCATGCTCGCGGGCAACTGAATTTTGAGATAGGGCCACGCGGGATCCACCGCTTCTTGCGAGCGAGACGCGCCCATGGATGCGAGCAAAGGATCCAAATCGGTTGCCGCCAACCCTGCCGCAGGCTTCACGATCACTTCGTGTGCTTGGTACTGCACGCCATCTGAGGTTTGCAGGACGTTGCGGTTGGGAAGGGCCCGGTGAACAGATTCAGGGCCCCTGTTGTCGCCGCACGCCGTAGACAAAAGTCCGAGGATCAGCGCAATCCACGCGCTCCCGAGCGACCGCCCACGGGCCCCGAACTTCATGCATAATAAACTCGGTTATATTCATTACATTCTTTATGCTGATATTTATGTGAACGTAAAAAGAGTTTGCCCACATGTCGCCCGATGTCCGGCAGCATGCTCACGCCGTCCAGCGCCCGTCGAGAGCAGCGGCGCCGTTGCTTGCACCGGATCTGGCCACCGCCTAGTGTCTCGCGATGGCTTACGCACGCAAGAGCGCCTGGGGCGGTGGCGCGCCGCTGCTCGAAAAGCAGGCGAGCGTGCCTTGCCGTGCCGACGGCGGTCTGCGCCTGGTGGTTGTCGCGGACACGCACAGCCAGCCGCACCCCAACAGCGCGGCACTGATAGCGTCACACAAACCCGAGGCGATCTTGCACGCGGGAGACATCGGCGATCTAGATGTGCTTGAGCAGCTGGCGCAGATCGCGCCCGTGCTTGCTGTGCGGGGCAACATCGATGGTCACGCACCGTCGTTGCCAGATCACCTCGCCATCGACTTGGGAGCGGGGGAGGGCGAGGCACCCCTTGCGCGCCTCCTGCTGCTGCATATTGGTGTCAATGGCCCGAAGCTGCGCGCTGACGCTGCACGTGCGGCCACACAAAAGCACGCCCAGATCGTTGTATGCGGCCACTCCCACGTGCCCTTCATTGGCGTGGACAAAGGCCTTACGATCTTCAACCCGGGCTCGATCGGGCCGCGTCGGTTTGCGCTGCCGATCGCGTTTGGCGTGCTTGAGCTGACGCCCGCTCAACTGCGGCTTTGGCACGTGGATTGTGAGACCGGCGCCAAGTGGATGCCGCCGTAGCTTACGTCTTGTGTGAGCGTCGATCGATCCACACACCTACCAAGGCCACCACCAGCAAAACGCTGTTGGTCACGATGAAAACCATATCGCCTCTGAGGGCGCTGTATGTGACGAAACCGGCCGATGTCGCCGTTTGCCCGACGTACAGCCAAGGCGATACGCCCGCGGCGCGCTTTGCCTTCCATTGCTTATAAACCTGTGCGATGAGCGTACCGCACAAGATGGCCGAACTGGCCCAACCAACAATTGCCGCGAACAATGAACAATCCGATCGCACCGTCACGTAACTCGCCCGCACTTAAGAGGGCTTGACGTAACGGTGCTGTATGTTGAAACCGTTATGCGTTTCCTGACGGAGGTTGGTTGCTCCACTCCTGCATCGCCTGCTCACCGGGGCGATCCACGTGCACCTTGTCGTCCACGAAAGTGACCCAACTCAACGGAATATAATGGTGTTGGCCACTGTCATCGCGCTTAAGCTTGATGCTGGTGGTGCCTTCGACGTGATCGACTTCGGCGAATTGCCCGTTGTTTGAACAAACGACGGGCGTGTGCGGTTTGATTTGATTTGCGTTTACCATGCGCAAAACAGCAGCAACACGCGTGCCACGGCTGGCGCCGGCGTTGAACAAAAAGTTATGACGAAACGCGCGCGACCAGGGCATCTAAACGATCAAGAGCTTTTTCAAGCTGAGCTCGTTCGGGCCCAAACGAGAACCTGACATACGAGCGAAAGCGCGAGTGCTGGCCGCTGCGCCGCTTGCCGGGATTCACGTCGAAAAACTCACCTGGCACTGTGATGACTTTTTCAGCCAAGGCCGCACGAAAGAAGCTCATGCCGTCGTTAAGCGGCGCCGGCAGTTTCGAAACGTTGCCCCACACATAGAAGGTGCCTTCCGGTGCGCGATCAAAGCGCACGCCCATGCGTTCCAGGCGCGACAACATCAGTTGTCTTTTCTCGCGAAACGCCTCGTGAATGGCCATCGTTTCACGTTGCACATGATCCTCGCTGAGCAGCGCAACGGCCGCGCGCTGTGCCGGCCGGTTGCCGCCGCCGTCTAAGAATGAGCCCGCGCTGCCCAATGTTTCGATCACAGATTTGGGACCGAGGGTCCACGTCACGCGCAAGCCAGGGTAACGCCAGTTCTTGGTCAGGCCATCAAAGATCACCACCGGATCCTTATCCACGTCTTCAACGTAACGAGCCGCGCTTTCGATCGGCAGTGAACCGGGCCGCGCCGTCCAGATGTAGTGCGAATAGAACTCATCCAGCAACATGCAGCAATCGAACTGGCGGGCCAAGCCCACCCACTTTTCTAGATCTTCGCCTTGCACCAATTTGCCGGTGGGGTTGCACGGATTCGAAAGCAACAAAGCGCCCAACCCGCGGCCTTGGATCTCGCGTCGCAGATCTTCGGGCGAAAACGCATAACCACGATCGCCTTCCAACAAGATCGGAATGGCGGTGAACGCTTTGAAAATATCCAACAGCTCTTCGTAGGCTGTGTAGTCAGGCAAGAAGTGGCCCAGATTGATCGGGCCCAAGCTGGCGCACGCGCGCGTGAGCGCCGCGCGGCCGCCACCCGAAACGCTCACGTTTTCGGCGGTGTATTGCGATTTGTGCCCGCGGCGGTAAAGCCGGTTGTAAAGCTGCGCGATCGCTTCACGCAATTCCCAAATGCCAGGGATGGGCGCGTAATCCACATCGCCGGGGTTTACGGGCACCGAGGGCATGCGATCAGGGGCGCCAGGCAGAAAACCTGTCTCCGGTTGGCCTTGACCCAGGTTGCACCAGTCGGCGTCGGCTGGATCAAACCCGGCCTTGCCGGCCTCCGTGGTGACGTAAATAACGCCAGTGCGAGGGACGGGACGGAAGGCTGACAGGGGGTGAGAATCTTGGCTCATGGCGGGCCGCAGCCTAGCAGCCCCGCAGGCGCCTCGGAAATCCCGGTTTACGCGTGGTCAGCTTTGTGCACCGGATGGGCCATGAAAAACGGCAGCGCCTCGCTCATCACGTCGAGCTGAGGATCGAGCTGCTTGCCGATGCCCTCGGTCACGGCGATGGCGATGTTCACAATTGTAAACGTGGGGTTCATGCGAATGCGGTGTTGCCGCAGGATCGCCATCAAATCGAGCAGGACGCGCCCCACCTGAACTTGCCCCAGCCTCTGGCCCCAATACTTGCCCACAAATTCGATGATCGCGGCGCGGAACTTTTCAAACGCTTCGGGGTCAATGGGTCGGTCGGCCGACATGCTGTGCATCAGCTTGGCCATGGTGTCGCCATCGCGCGTGGCCCACGACGCGAAGAAACGCGCAAACTGTTCGCGGTGGGGCACATCCAGCTCGCCCACCAAACCCACGTCAAGCAGCGCCACTGTGCCTGAGGAGGTCACCAGGATGTTGCCGGGGTGCAGATCCGCGTGAACGAAGCCGTCCTCGAAGATCATCTTTAACAAAGCCCGCAGGCCCACGCGCGCCACGTGCTGCGGATCAAACCGCGTGTTGCCCACCGCCAAGATCTTCGTGCCTTCGATGAAGGTCATGCACAGCACACGGGCGCTGCACAGGTCTTCGAATACTTCGGGGAACACCACGTCACGATCGCCGGCGAAGTTCTGGCGAAAGCGCCGGCTGTTCTGTGCTTCTTTGCGAAAATCCAATTGCTCCATCACGGCGTGCCCGAACTGCGACACGGCACCTTCTGGATCTAGGTTGGCAAACCGAGGCAGGCGAGCCAGCGTGCGCGCCACGAAGCGCATGACGGCGAGGTCGAAGGTGCAGATCTCGTGAATGTCGGGCCGCCGCACTTTCACGGCCACCACGCGCCCATCAGGCAAGCGCGCCTTATGCACTTGAGATACGGATGCCGATGCAATGGGCACTGGCGCAAGCTCTGCAAACACTTCCTCAAGCGGGCGCTTCAGATCGGCAATCAGAATCTCGCGCACCTGGGCGAATGGGAAGGGGCCCACGTCATCTTGCAGGTGTTCCAGCGCGCGTGTGATGTGGCCAGGCAACAGATCGGGCCGTGTGCTCATGATCTGGCCCACCTTGATGAACGTGGCGCCGAGCTTGCGAAACAGCGCCAACACGTTGTGCGCAAACCACTCTTTGCGTTCCGCCTTATTCTTCAGCCGCAACCGCAACCACACCCAGCCGCCAAGCCAAGCCAAGCCCTGCGCCGCGAGCAACCATCCGATGAAGATGGCGCGGGCATAAAGGCGGCCGCGTGGCAGCTGGGGCTCGCTCATCGTTTCATGATACACCAGTTCGCGGTCGAGCCCGCGCGACGCTAGATCCGGATGCGTAAACCCACACCGGCGCCAAATTGTTTGGCGGCGCTGTCTTGTGTGATGTCCGGAAACAGAAACCACATCACCAAGTCGGCGGCCTGCGACAGGGTGCGGTCAAGGCCTACGCCCACGGGCACGCTCCAATCGCCGCCAGGGTTCGATAAACGCGCACCCGACAGCAAGCCGATATGCCACGCGCTGCCAGCGTAAAACCACAGCTGTGCGGGGATGCTGACCCAGCTCAATGTGGATGGATCGGCAAAGATGATGGGCACATACACACCCGAGTCAAAGCGCAGGTTGCCGCCCGATAGTTGCAGCGGCGCAGCCAACATGAAGCCGAAGGGGCCGTCAAACGGCACATACACACGCGCCTCAAGCGCAAGCGCGCTTGTGACCAACTGACGCAATCGCAGTTCGGGGTTGGCGAACGTGTCACCGCCCGTGCCGAATGTCTCGCGATCAAAGGGCCGCGCGTAAACGTCAGCGCCGGTGCCACGTCCATCGTCGCTGCGAACCGCCGTGCGGAAGCCGAACTCCGTGCCGCCGCCCAATCCGTATTTCCCTTCGATGTTAAAGCCCATGCCGGTAACGTCGGGCGGATCTCTGTGGGCCAAGCCAAAACCAAAGTCCAGTTCCAAACGGCCATTGGGTTGAACCAAGCCCGAAGGGGTTGCCAAAGCCACCGGCGAAAGACCCAGAGCAAGAACCATCACCGACGCTGCCGAAATAGTGCGCATAACCGCGCAATCTAGCAGCTCGGGCGCGAGATTCTAAATGGGCACGCCCAGCGACACTGAGATGGCGCGCGTTTCTTCAAGCAGGGCTTTGACCATCGCTGGCTTTAGGCCCATGTCAGAAAAAGGCGGGTGATCGGCCGTGATTGGCAAGGGGGTGCAACCCACGCCTAGGGCGTCGGCCACCGTGTCAGCCACGGCGACCAAGTGAGCTGCCAGATAATGCTTACCTTCGTGACGGTAACGGTGATGGAACAAAGCCGCATCAACGGCTGCCTGCGGCAGCTTCCATCCAGCGCACGCAACGGCGCCCACACTTTGATGGTATTGCCCTGACTTCTCGAACAGCACGGTAAGCAAATCGGCGTTGCCAAGCAAATGCCGCGACACCAATCCGTCGTTCGAGGCTTGTTCCAGTATCAGCAAATGCCCAACGTCGTGCAGCAGGCCGGCGAGAAATGCGAAATCTGTGTTCGCGCCCAACAGCTGCGCGATCTTTCGCGAGGCCACAGCGGTAACAACGGCGCGGTTGCAAAGAATGGTGGTTTGTCTTTCCAGCCCTGCCACACGGAACATGCGCGACGTGGTGATCACCATCAAGGCGATGTCACGCACGGCTTCCATTCCGATGCGCACGGCCGCATCCTTGATGCTGGTGATCGGGCTGCGCGGCGAGTAAAGCGCCGAGTTTGCCACTGACAGAACCTGAGCGCTGACGAAGGGATCGCGCGAGACGATGCGTTCTATCGCAGCGACGTCGGTCTTGGGATTCTGCACCACGCGTAAGAGCTCCGTTGCGACCTCCGGCAAGCTGCGACGGGGAGGCGTTTGCGAAGTGCTTAGTGAGATTCCAATTTGATCGAGTGCAAAGCGCAGCTCGGCCACTTCCGGATCCGCCGGCTTCAGTAGGTGTTCAACGGTTCCGCTGTCTGCACTCGTGGGTGCCGAAGGCAAGGTCATCTACGCGGATGGCATCGGCAGCGCGGGTACGAAGCCTGAGCTTAAAACGTAACCTCGCCCAGACTTCGTCATTTCCCTGACGGCGCGGGCCTCGCGTCAGTCCCCTGACGGGTGGCGGGCCTTTGTTTCCGGCCACTTAACGCCAGAAGCGGTGCGGTACAAGCCTTGCTTTAAGCGCTGCCTGGAGATCTAGGTGCCATGGCAGCTGCGGAGAAAAAGACAAACGAAATTGAAGAAGAAGAGGCCCCGGCCAAAAAGAGCAAATTGGTGCCGATGCTTCTTGGCGTCAACACGCTCTTGGTGACGGGTGTTTTGGCCTTTACGCTCTTGCGCAAGCCACCGGCTCCGGCGGGCGAGGCGGCAGCTCATGCAGAGCCCGCGCATGGCGAAGAGGCCAAGCCGGAAGAACACGGCGAAAAAGGTGAGGGGGCGGGACCCAAGCCCAACGCCGTGGGGCCCACCGTGGCGCTTGAGAACTTCATTGTTCAGCTGCGCGCGGTTGAGGCTGAGAAGTACGCGCACATCACAATGGAGATCGAGCTTGGCGATGAGAAAGATAAGGAAGTGGTGGGCAACTACATGCCCCGCATCCGCGACTTGATCATCGGCTACCTCGCGGACCGCACCGCCGACGAGCTGCGCGGCAGCGAGGGCATGACCAACGTGAAAACGGAAGTGTTGCATCGCTTGCAAGAGGTCGTTCCAGGGCGCCGCATTCGCAGCGTCTATGTCACAAGCTTCATCGTTCAATAGGTCACACACACCACCATGTCTTCATCGCGTCTCGATCAAAGCGAAGTCGATGCCTTAATGGCCGCCATTCAGGAGGGCCGTGTGTCCTCCGAAGCGGGCGGCCCCGGCGGCGGCCCCGTGATGAGTTACGATCTTACAAACCAAGATCGCATCATCCGCGGGCAAATGCCCACGCTCGACTCGATCGACGATCGAACCGCGTCTTTGTTTGGTGGCGCGTTGGCGGCGCGCATTCGTTTGGACATCCGCGTGATGGCCACACCCGCCACACTGTTGAAGTTCGTCGACGTGTCAGCCTTGCTCACACCACCGGCCACGGTGGGCATGATGACCCTGGGGCCCGGTCACGGGTTGGCAGTGGCCACGCTTGAGCACACCTTGGCCCGCGCGTTGGTGGCAGGCGCCTTAGGCGATCGCAAAGCGCGCGCCGACAGCGTGGATCCGGTGGATGGCAAAAGCGATCTGACCAACGTGGAGCGCTTGGTCCTGCGTCACGTTTTGTCCCTGTTTTGCGATGCTATGAGCCAATCGTGGGCCGAGATTTTGCCGATTCATCCTGAACTGCTGCGCTTTGAAAGCGATCCGCGCATGGCGATGATCGCTGCCCCCAGCGATTTGGCCCTCTTGTGCGGCTATGAACTTTCGGGCGCCGCCAGCGGTCGTCTGCAGGTGATCATTCCTTACGCCACGGTTGAGCCGGTGAAGAAGGCTCTGTCGTCGCCACCGCGACAAAGCGGCGCTGTGGATGAACGCATGTCGGCGTTGTTGGCGCGCGAGATCTCGCAGGTCGAGGTTGAGATGCGTGCGGAGATAGGCCGCGCGCGGTTGCCTTTTTCGCAGCTGCTTGAGCTGCAGGTGGGCGATCTCATCACTTTGGATCAGAACGAGAGCGCGCCCATTCCGATCTACATCGAGGGCAAGCGCAAGCTTACGGGGTGGCCGCGTGTGTCGAGTGGCAGCATGGCTGTTGTCATCGAACAGGCGCCCACCTTGCCCAAACGCAAATCCGGGCTGCCCAAACGCGATGGCACCACACCTGCATAACTGCACCGTAAGACGGATGTCTGACAGCTCCGAGGTAAAACATGGATCCCACTGAACGCTCGAAAGAAGAGATCGAATCCCGCCGCCTCGAGATCCTGTTGGACGTGCCGCTCGATATCTCTGTTGAGCTTGGGCGTTCACGTATGTCGATTCAGGAATTGCTGAACTTGGGCCCCGGCTCGGTGGTTGAACTCGACAAGGTGGCGGGCGAGCCGCTCGACATCTTGGTGAACCAACGGCTGGTGGCGCGTGGCGAAGCTGTCGTTGTGAACGACAAGTTTGGCGTGCGCATCACCGACATCATTAGCCCAAGCGAACGTGTGGCGCGTCTGCGCTAAGGAGCTGCCATGTCACCCGTATTGTCATTGCTCGCGCTTTTTACAGCAAATCCCGTGTTCTTGGCGGCCGCCAATGGCAGCGCGGACGGTGGCAAATACGTGGTTGAGATCCGCGGCGAATCAGCCATCGATCCCTCACAGGTCACAGCGCGTTTGGACAAACGCTTGCTCACGCTTTACGTGGTGGGCGGCAAAGTGCGCGCCGACAACCGCAGCTGGGGCCAAGGCCAAGAGCGCGTTAAAGCGCACCGACATGAAGGCAAGGTTGAACTCGAAGTGCCCTTGCCCAGCGATTGCGGTGGCCGCGTCAACATTGCGGCGGGAGGCGAGGGCGTGGTTGTGGCGAGCGTCAGTTGCCCGACGCTCGCTGCCGGCAAGCAAGCCTCAACGGTGGATGTTGTGGCCGTGGTTGCACCCAAGGCCGTGCCTGTGGCGAAGCCTGTGGAGGCGATGCCGGCTAAGGCCGCGCCAGAGAACAAAGAGGCACCAGGCGCCTCAGAAAACGATGCCTTGCTTGCCGCTGTCGCATTGGCAAAGCCCACGCCGGCGCCTAAGCCCGAAGTGAAGCCTGAACCCAAAGTGCAAACACCCGTCGCAGAAGCTCCCAAGGCCGTGGCGGCTCCCGTGAAAACCGCTGCACCCGCGCCGGCAGCGACACAGGCCAGCTTGTGGGGCGCTGCCATGAAGGCTCTGTTCCCCGTGTTGTTGCTGGGCGGCCTGGCTGTTCTTGGCTTGCGCTTCGCAAAGAAGCGTCGGGCGGTGGGCCGCCACGTGAAGATCCTCGAAACGACGCAACTTGGGCCGAAGCGTTCGTTGATCGTTGCGAAGGTGGGCAACGAAACCTTGCTGTTAGGCGCAAGCGAAGCGGGCATCGCGCTGATTCAGGTGCGGCCTTCGAACGCCGTGGAAGATTCCATGCGCCCCGAGACCGAAGAAGACATTGATGTGTCTCCAAAATGGGCGGACGTTCTGCCCGCAGATTTTCGACCCAAACCCGCCAACGATGAAGATGAAAATGGTCAAGCCACCATGCTGTCGCGCTTGTTTCGCAAGCGCCGGCAAGACATTCCCGAAGCGTGGCCTTTCGCCAACGTATTGGATGCCAGCTTGATGGAAGAATCCGTTGAGGATCGAGAACTGCGCGAGAAGTTGGCCATGGGCATGGAGGCCCGCGTACGTTGAACCCCACGGCGCCCAGCGCTCCTGGGTTGGCGGGTTTCATAGACACCGCCAGCGCCATGACCCCCGCCGGGGGCTCAGCCGCGGTGAAGCTGTTCCTGCTGATGACGCTGTTGAGCTTCGCCACGGCGATCCTCACTTCCGTCACCTGCTTTATCCGCATTGCGGTTGTGATGTCGTTTCTGCGCCAAGCTTTGGGAACGCCGCAGTTGCCGCCCACCCAGGTGATGATGGGGCTGTCCTTGTTTCTCACGATCTTCATCATGACGCCCACCGCGCGTGCGGTTCACGAAAAGGCCTTGGAGCCGTTGTTCGCCGACAAAATCACGCTGTCCGAAGCGCTTGAGCGTTCTGAAGAGCCTGTGCGCGCGTTTTTGGCCAAGCACACCCACGACGAAGAGATCCGCCTGTTCTATGAAGTCTCGGGTCGTGCGCGGCCTTCGCGCGGCGAAGTGGTGCCGATGTCGGTGATGATTCCGGCGTTCATGGTTTCTGAGTTGACGACGTCGTTCAAAATGGGCTTGTTCATCTTCATCCCTATGTTGGTGATCGACGTCTTGGTGGCCGCCATCTTGATGTCGTTGGGCATGATGATGGTGCCGCCGCAAATGGTTTCATTGCCGCTCAAAGTGGGCGTGTTCTTGGTGGCCGGTGGTTGGCACTTGGTGGTGTCAGCGTTGGTGCGGAGCTTCGCATGAACGACGTATCAGCGGTGGCCCATGAAGGTTTCACGTTGTTGGGCGCCACTGGCGGCCCCTTGGTGCTGGGCTTGTTGGTGGTTGGCGTGGTGATGGGCATCTTTCAAGCCACAACCCAAATCAACGATCCGGCGGTTTCCTTCTTGCCGCGCTTGTTGGTTGCGATCCTCGGCTCGTATTTGATGGGCGGCTGGGTGATGGAACGGTGTGCGAAGTACTTGGCTTCGGCGATCGAGCGCATCGCCGGAGGCGCCTGAACCATGATCGAAGCTTGGCAACCCTATATGTTGGGTTACTGGCTGGTGTTCCTGCGTTGCGGAGGTTTGTTTGTGGGCGCGCCTGTGATTGGCGCACAATCCATCCCGATGCCGCTGCGGTTGACGGTCGCGATGCCCGTGGCCTTTGCCGCGTTTGCCGGCGCAAACTTCCCGCAAGACGCCTCGCCGAATTTGGCCGCGTACGCGATGCGCGCGTTGTTAGAAGTGTTCTTAGGCTTGGCCACAGGCACATGCGTTCGCTTGGTGTTGTTGGCCGCACAAGCCGCGGGGTCGCTCGGCGGCTTGGCGATGGGCATTGGGTTTGCGCAAGTGTTGGATCCCAACGAAGGTGGTGAAACATCGTCCACCGGCCAAATCGCGGGCACGTTGGCGATGGTGATGTTCGTGGCGATGGGTGGCATCGAGACGTTGATCATTTGGCTCAGCCGATCGCTGGTCGACATTCCTCCGGGCAGTGAGTTTGACGTGCAACGCGTAAGTTGGGCCGTGGTGGCAAGCTCCTTGCAGTCGATCGGCTTGGCGGTAAAGCTGGCGTACCCGGTGTTGGCGGCGGTGTTGGTGGGTCAGGTGGGCTTGGCCATTGTGGGCCGAACCTCTCCTCAGCTGAACATCTCCAGCGTTGGCTTTTCTGTGACGATCGTCGCAGGGGCCGCGGTGGCTGCGGCGGTGACGCCGCAGATCATGGAGATCGCAGCACGCGAAGCGCTGGCCGCCATCAACCTGCGTCGCTAGGGAGGCCCGCGTGGCCGAAGAAGAGGGAGAGAAAACAGAAAAGCCGTCTGGGAGGCGGCTTGGCCAAGCGGTAAGCGAAGGTCAGATGCCCTTGTCACGCGATGTTCCGCAGTGGCTGGGCATGTGTTTTGGCACGGTTGGTTTGTTCGCGATGGGCGGCACTTTGCAGGAGTCCTTCATCGCGATGTTCAGGGCCAGCGCCACCATGATGGTGGATCCCGATCCCAGCCGGCTGTGGCCGCTCTTGGTGCCGCCCATCAAGGTCACGCTTGGCTTGTGTGGCCTTTCGGTGTTGGCGGTGATCGTCGGCTTCGTGGCGCAAACCGGCGGGCGGTTTTGGCCGAACCTGATCTTCAAAGGCTTCGACAACCTGATCTCCGCGCGCGGCCTCACCAACATGTTCAGCAAAAAGATGATGCTGGATCTGGTGATCTCGCTGTTTAAGACGGCGTTTGTGGTGTGGGTGTTCTGGCGCTCTGTGCGCGCCGACTTCATGGCACTGCCTGACATCTCCCTGGCGCCGCAAGCCGAGCAATTCGGCTTGATGTTCAAACCTTTGGCTCACGCGGCCGTCAAAGTCCTGGCATCGATGCTGCTTTTGGTGGGCCTCGATTTTGCACTTACCAAGTACCGGCACCTCAAGGGCCTGAAGATGAGCAAGGAGGAACTCAAACGTGAAGCCAAAGACGATGAAGGCGATCCCAAAGTTCGCGCGCGTCGCAGGGCCAAGCACCGAGAGCTCGCCCGCGGCCGCGCCGCCATCGAAGTGCCCAAGGCCGATGCCTTGATCGTGAACCCCACGCATATCGCCGTGGCCATTCGTTATGAGCCCGGCAAGCACCGCGCCCCCGTTGTGACCGCGAAGGGCAAAGGCGAATTGGCTGAGTACATGCGCGAGTTGGCGCGCACGCACGGCATCCCCATCTACCAAGACATTCCGCTCGCGCGCTTGCTGCACAAGAAGGTCAAGGTGGGGCGCGCCGTTCCTTCCGAAACGTATAAGGCCGTCGCTGCCGTATTGGCGTTCGTTTACCGCGTTACCCGTCGCCGTGCACCCACGGCGCCCGCCACCGCTGTTCGTGAGGCCCGCCTATGAACGAAGTTTCAGACAAACGCATAGCCTCGTCGCAAGCCGGCATGGCCTTGGCCGTGGTCGGCGTGCTTTCGATCTTGATTCTGCCGCTGCCGGCGCCGGTGATGGACGTGCTCATCGCGTTCAACGTCTCGATCTCGATCCTGATTCTTCTGATCTCGCTGTCGCTTAAGCAGCCGCTTGAGTTCTCGGTGTTTCCCTCCATGTTGCTGGTGACCACGTTGTTCCGGCTTGGCTTGAACGTGGCGACCACGCGTTTGATCTTGGGCACGGGTGGCGAGGGCGCGGGTGCGGCAGGCGGCATCATCGAAGCCTTTGGCCGTTTCGCCGTCGGTGGCAGCATCGTTGTGGGCACCGTGGTGTTTACCATCTTGATGGTGGTGAACTTCGCCGTCATCACGAAGGGCTCGGGCCGCATCGCTGAAGTGGCCGCGCGCTTTACCTTGGACGCCTTGCCCGGCAAGCAGATGGCGATCGACGCCGATCTTGCCGCCGGCAATATCACTGAACTTGTGGCCCGCACGCGGCGCGAGTCGTTGCAACGTGAAGCTGAATTCTTCGGCGCGATGGACGGCGCCAGTAAGTTCGTTCGCGGCGACGTGGTGGCCGGCCTCATCATCACCGTTATCAATATCATCGGCGGCTTGGTGGCCGGCATGGTGCGCGATGGTCTCAGCCTCGCCAACGCGTTTGAAACCTACACCATCTTGACCATTGGCGACGGCTTGGTGTCGCAGATCCCCGCCTTACTGGTTTCCACCGCAGCGGGCGTGGTGGTCACACGCGCGGGCAGCGGCCAACACTTCGGCATTGAAGTGGCCTCGCAGATCTTCGGCGAGCCGCGCACGCTGCGCTTCGCCTCGGTCACGATGGGCGTCTTTGCCTTGCTGCCGGGCATGCCAGCCATTCCCTTCTTGGGCCTTTCAGCGGGCGCCTACATTCTTTCGCGGCGCAAGCCGCCCACAAAGGAAGCGGTGGCACGCGCGGCTGCCAAGGCCGCCGAAAGCGAAAAGCCTCAAGGTGATCGTCTGCAAGATCTGATATCGCTCGACGTCCTTGAAGTCGAGGTGGGCCATTCGCTCTTGCCACTGATCGACCTTGAACGGGGCGGCGAACTTCCGGGCCGCGTCACCACCTTGCGCCGGCAAATTGCCACCGAGTTCGGCGTCATGCTGCCGCCTGTGCATTTGCGCGATAACTTGCGCCTCGATGCCCACGAATACCGCATTCGCTTGCGCGGTATGGACATCGGCAAAGGCACCGCTTACGCGGATCGTTTGATGGCGCTTGATCCGTTGGGCGCCGAGCCGCAACTCGATGACGTTGACGCCATCCCCGCGCGTGAGCCCGCCTTTGGCTTGCCAGCGGTTTGGATTCCCCACGAGAACCGCGCCCAGGCCGAAATGCGCGGCTTAACGATCGTCGATCCCGCCTCTGTGCTCACCACGCATCTATCTGAAACGATCAAGAAGAACGCCCACGAGCTGATTGGCAGGCAGGAAGTGCAAGATCTGCTGGGCGTGATTGGCAAAGAATCGCCAAAGTTGGTTGAGGATGTGATTCCCAACGCCGTCAGCCTGGGCGAGTTCGTTCGGGTGGTGCGCGGCCTGCTTCGTGAGAGTCTTTCGGTGCGCGATCTGCCCAGCGTGCTTGAAGCCGTGGCCGACGCCGCGCCTCGCAGCAAAGATCCAGCGTTCTTGGTGGAGCAAGTGCGCCGCCGCTTGTTCCGTCAGATCACCGCGCGCATCGCGGATCCGACCGGCACCGTTCATGCAGTGACTTTGGATCGTGAAAGCGAAGATGTTCTGCGTCGCAGTCTTGGCGCAAGCGAAGGTGAAGCCGTGTTAGCGCCTGACATTGATACGGCTCGCCGCTTGGTGGCTGAGCTTGAAAAGATGGCCGCAAGGCAAGCGGCTGAAGGCCGATCGATGGTGGTGATCACCTCGCCCGACCTGCGCCGGCCGCTGTTTGACTTCGGCTCGCGCTTTGTGAACGACCTGTTCGTTGTCACAGCCCGCGAACTGACGCCGGGAACTTCGGTTCAACCGGTGGGAACGATTGAACTTGGACCCCGTGCCATTGGGAGGGCCGCGTGAACGCTCAAGCCTATAAAGAACCTGTCGCGTCAGATATCCGTACGTTTCGCGCCTCAACCACGCGCTCGGCGTTGGCTGCCATCAAGGCCGCGCTTGGGCCCGACGCTGTCATTCTTGACACACGTGAAGTGGGAGGATTGTTCGGCCGTCGCGAAATCGAAGTCACAGCCGCCAAATCCAGCCAACCAACGCCTGTGCCTGCCGCACCTGTGGCGCCTGAACCCGCCAAGACCACGGAGCGTTTGGGCTCGGCCGCGGGATGGGACGAACTGCTTCGCGTCGCGCGGCGGCTTGAAACGCAGCTTGATAAGATGCGCGAGCCCACACCCACAACCGCGGTGGGCGAGGGGGGCAACCCATCTGAGCGTGCCGCCATCTACAACCGTCTCGTGCGGCGTGGCTTGGAAGAAGATTTGGCCTTTGAATTCGTGCGCCAAGCCGAACGCATGGGTGCGGGCGCGCGCAAGGGCGATTACAACGAAGAAGTTGGCAAGCTCATCCGCAAGCGCGTGGCTTGTGTGAACGCACCCTGGCGCATGCCCGACCTGGGCACCGCCCCCCGGCCCCGGTTCATGGCTCTGGTCGGGCCCACCGGCGTGGGAAAGACGACCACTATCGCGAAGATAGCCGCGCGCGCCTTGCTTGACTCACAGCTCAAGGTCGCACTCATCACCGTCGATACATACCGCCTGGGAGCCAGTGAACAGCTGGCCAGGTACGGAAAAATCATGGGCGTGCCCACTCACCTTGCCAACACCGAGAAATCGCTCGAAGAAGCCGCTGAAAAATGCCGGCCCTTCGATCTCGTTCTGATTGATACCGCGGGACGCTCAGATACCGAAGCCCGACGCGCTCAAATGCGCCTGCTGCGCGCTTTGCCCAAAGTGGAAACGCATCTCGTCCTGTCTGCCGCCACAGGTGGCCGCGAAATCGGCATGATGGCCGAGCGATACGCCGAGTGCGCACCCGACGCGATCATTTTCTCCAAACTGGATGAGACAGAAGGACCTGGCAGCATGATGTCGGCGCTCACGCAGTTGCCACGTCCTGTCAGTTGTATGACCAACGGGCAACGCGTGCCCGAAGACATCGTCGCTGCGTCCTCCAAAGGCATCGCAGGCATCGTTCTTGGCATTTGAGTCTTTGGAGGTCATGTGGATCAGGCAGAAGGTCTTAGGCAGTTGGCGGCGAAAGGGCGGCTTGGACGCGCTCCGCTTCGCGTGTTTGCGGTCACGAGCGGCAAAGGGGGGGTAGGCAAAACAAACGCCACCGCCAATATGGCCGTCTTGGCTGCGAAAGCGGGCAAACGCGTGTTGGTGTTAGACGCAGACTTGGGCCTGGCGAACATCGAAATTCTATTGGGCTGCAAACCCAAGCACCACATCGGCGATCTCCTTTATAAAGGCGTGTCACTTGATGATGTGATCATGGAAGGGCCTCACGGGCTTTACTTGTTGCCGGCGGGCTCTGGTGTGCAAAGCCTCACCGAGCTCAAGACCGAACAGAAGATGCAGCTCATCAATAGTCTGGATGCGCTGGAAGATAAGTTCGATGTGGTGTTCATCGATACGGGCGCCGGCATTGGCGACAACGTCTGCTTCTTCGCGGGCGCCGCGCAAGAATCGATCTTGGTGGTCAGCCCCGAACCAACATCCTTGGTGGATGCTTATGCCGCCGTCAAGGTGCTTTCGCAAGACGCGGGCGTAAGCCGCTTTGCGGTGCTGATCAACCCCGTGGTCGACGAGCTGGCGGCACGTGACATTTATCCCAAGCTCACCAGCGTGGTCAGCCGGTTTCTGAAGGCCAAAATTCGCCTTCTGGGCTACATCCCGCGTGACGAAAACGTTCACAAGGCCGTTATGCACCAGCGCGTGGTGGTGGACATGTTTCCCTCCGCGCCATCAGCCCGCGCCTACGCCAGCGCCGCCGAACGATTGTTCGAGAGCGACGCCGACGCAAATTTGGAAAGCGGCCTGAAGTTCATGTGGCAGCGGTTGCTGCGCGAATCGCAGGCCATTGCCGGATGAGGGAAGCCGCCCCGCTTCGATGCATCGAGCTTTGGCCAAATACGCGGCGGCGAGCAACAACTCAGCCGACGAGCTTTTAAAGAGATACGGAACCTTAATTGACCGCATCGCTCGACGGGTGTGTTTTCGCACGGGCCTACACAGCGCCTACGATGATTTGTGGTCCACAGGTGCGGTTGGTTTGATTGAGGCACACGCGCGTTTTGACGCCAGCAAAGGCGCATCATTTGAGACGTTTGCCGCACACCGCATCCGCGGCGCCATGATCGATGAACTGCGGCGTTTGGATCACTTGCCCCGGCGCCTGCGGGCGCGCACTGATGAGGTCGACAAAACAAAAAAGAAGCTGGCAGACGAGCTTGGACGCGAGGCCTCGCAAGAGGAACTGGCCGAAGAGATGGAGATGGATCTCGAAGATCTGGGCGGCCTTGAAGCCTTGCGTGAACCGCAAGTGCCGCTTGAAAGCATTTTGCCCACCTTGTCGTTCGAGTCAGAGGTGGAAAACGACCTAGACCGAGGAAAAATCTT
The DNA here is from genome assembly GCA_033763315.1 of Deltaproteobacteria bacterium. GTDB lineage: Bacteria > Myxococcota_A > Polyangia > Fen-1088 > Fen-1088 > JAGTJU01. The sequence continues at coordinate 17,097 of JANRKS010000027.1, read as the reverse complement.
GGCTCACCTAACCAAAGCCGTGGAAAGCCTTCCCGAACGCCTGCAAGTGCTGGTGTCGCTGCACTACGTTGAGGGCCTGTCTTACCGGGAAATCGCCCAGATTATGGGGGTCAGCGAGCCGCGCGTGTGCCAGCTGCATGGCGACGCGATGAAGCGGCTACGGTCCAATCTTGTTTCTGACGATGACTAACGAGGGGTCAATCAGTGGTTAGCGCAGTGCTACAAGACCGGCTTGAGAGGTGTCGGACTTTACCGACGCTGCCCGCTGTCGCGTTGCACGTCGTGCGCCTGTGCGAGCGCCCCAATTTTGATCTGCAAGACATGGCGCGCGCCGTGAGCAGCGATCCGGTGCTGGCTGCGAAGGTGTTGCGTCTAGTGAACTCGGCCGCCTTCGGCATCAAGCGTGAAGTGACCGCCATACAACAAGCTTTGATGTTCTTGGGCGCCAAAGCGGTTCGCAATGTGGCGCTTTCGTTCGCGCTCGTCAAAGACGTTCGCGACGCGGAGAAGCCCGGCTTCGATTACGAAGCCTACTGGCGTCGGTCGCTGGTGTGTGCCGTGGCCGCGCGCGAGTTGGCGAAGCTCGCAGGTTTGCCGCGCACCGAAGAGCCATTCTTGGCGGCGCTCACGCAAGACATTGGCATGTTGGCGCTGGCCCAGATCGAGCCGGCTTACGGTGAGTTTCTGCTTGCCAACAATGGCCCGCACGACGCTTTGCTGGAGAAGGAAAAGGCGCAGTTTGGCGACAGCCACGCTTCCGTTTCTCGCTGGCTGCTAAAGCGATGGCGTCTGCCCAGCGAGATCCAGGCGCTGGCCGCCCAAACGCATCCGCTTGAAGCGCCGCCGCCACCCAAAGGCGAGGAGAAATCCTCACGTGTGATGTCCCTCTCGGGGCCCGCCGCCGATGTGTGGCTGGCCAGCGATGGCGCGTTGGCTGCGCGTGCCTTCGCGGGCCTTGCCGATGAAGTTTTGGGCCTTGATGTCAAAGCGCTTGAGACTCTATTCGCGGCGATCGCTTCGTCGCTGCAAGAGGCCGCTAGCTTGTTTGACATTTCGGTTGGCTCAAAAGAAGAAGTCGAAACCACTTTGCAGCGCGTGGTTGTGGGCTTGCGTCCCGGGGAGATCGATAGTTTTGATCCCGTGGCCGCCGCCCAGAAGGCCTCCCAACCGTTGGTGGACCCAGACGATCCTTTGGGTGAGGAGCTGCGCAACGAACTTTTGGTGCACTACGAAGAGCCAGCTCTTGAACGGGCGTTGCTAATGATGGTGGAAGAGTCTGCGCGCGCTTCCAAAGTTCTCAGCGTGGTGCTTGTGGACATCGACGGCTTCGCGCGTGTGAACACCAATCTGGGCCGCGCGGTGGGCGATCGTTTGCTCAAGGTCTTGGGCCACTGGTTCAAAATGCGGCTGCGTGGCCGCGACGTGTGCGTCCGCTTCGAGGGCGCTGCCTTTGTGCTTGTGCTGGTGGAAACACCGCTGGCCGGTGCGGATTTGGTGGCCGAACGCTTGCGTCGGCAATTGGGTGAAGCGGCCTTCGAGGTTGGAGCGGGCCGATCGGTCAGCGTGACAGCAACGTTTGGCTGTGCGGCCATGGCCAACGACGCAAATTCGCCGCGCACCTTGATGGCGAAGGCAATTCAAGCCTTGCGCCTATCAAAGACCACCCGGCGCATCCGCACGTCTTCGATCCCCGCGCCCCCCCGCCGCGGCGTCGCCTAACTGTCAACGTTGCGACAGTCCCCCCTCGGGCGGCGTCATGTTTGTGGCCGATTTTTCGATTTGATGTGGGCCTTTCCTAAAGTTCTGCGCCAATTCCCACGAATTCCATGCTTCGGGTGAAAGGCGCGCCGCTTGGCCCGCCGGTTGCTTTCGACCAGAGGTGGACCTTGGCACTTACGAACAAAGGAAATGAAGACATGCAAGTGACACAGAGCAACCAGCAGCGTCTGGCCCCGATCGAATCCTTGGCCGCACAAGGTCGCATCGATGAGGCTCTGGCTCAGATTGTGACGCTTGTGAAGGACGAACCTTCGTTCGTTGACGCGCACAATGACATGGCCGTGCTTTATCACGCCAAGGGCCAGCTTGAAGACGCCTACGCGGCGATCTCGGCTGCGCTCGCATTGGCACCCAATGATCCAAACGTTCTACGTAACCAAGCGGCCATCGAAATGGCGCGGGGCCGGCCGGCCGCCGCAGCCCGCGCGCTTGAAACGGTGCTGACCGCGAATCCCAAGGATGGCGAAGCCTTGGCTTTGGCAGGCGACATCGCGATGGTCACCACGCAATATGATGACGCCATCGCGTTTTATCAAAATGCCGTGCTGACGAATCCGTCTTTGGCTGGCTTGGTGCAAGAGAAGGTCACGGCGGCCCAGCGCGCCAAGCTTGGCCTGCAAAAGATTTAAAAGCACCTGCGCGCCGCAACGCGCATCAAGTCCCGCTTGGGATCACTCGAAGTCACTGTTGAACCTTTGAGCTCAACAATGGAACAGATGAGTGGCTCCGCGGGGCTTTTTGCGTCCTCCGAAATTATCAGCGTGAGGGGCGAAAGCATGCTGGCGTACCCGAAAGGGCGCCATCAGTCGCTGCGTTCCATGCCCTTTGCGGCCACGGTATGCGTGCCCGTGTGGAATGAAGGCGCCGTGCTTGGCCGCGCGTTGGCGTCACTCGTGGCGCAAACCTTCCGCGATTTCGCGATCATCATCGTCGACAACGCTTCAAGCGACTCTTCGCACCGTATGGCGTGCGAGTTTGCCGATCAACACCCGCACGTGGTGGTTTACCAGGCGGCTCAGCCTATGGGCCGCAGCGCCTTGTGGAGCCGCTGCTTAGACTTGAGCTTCGGCGACTTTACGAAGTTGTTAGAGGCGCCCGACTATTTGCTGCCCGTCTTCATGGCTTGCGCCATCGAAATGATGCGAAGTGATCCAGAGACCGCGTTGCTTCGCTGCAGCGCCGCCGTTCTGCGTGAAGGGCAGCTGATCGAGACGCCTGCCTTCGCGGGGCCGCGTAGCATGACGGGCCCGAGCGCCTTGGTGCACGCGCTCACGTCCAGCAGTTTCGTAGGGCCTCCCAGCGCTCACCTCATGCGCAAAAGCGCCATCGATCTGCGGGCGCTTCGATATCGATCGGACCTGGCGTTTGCGGCGGCGATGGAGCTGGCGCTGCAGTTGTTCGTGTCTGGCGACTTTTGTTACATCAACGAGCCGCTGATGGTTTTCGATGAAGGCGTTCAACGCGCCTTTAACCAATGCGGAGCTCGCACATCATTCCGCGATGAATGCGAGGCGCGCCTCTCGGTGTTGCGCAAAGGCAACCTCCCGCTGCCACCGCGCACGCTGATCCGCACGCTCAACCGCATGGCCATGCTGTTTGAGGAGTACAGCCCGCGCGCCGAAGATGAAGGCCAAGAGCCCGAGCTTGAGCGCGACTACGCGGCCAGTGTCACCGAACTTTCATCGCTGCTGCAAAAAGCCGTTCACAACTTGCCCGCGTCCAAAGGCGGAGCCAATGCTGAAGTGGCCACGCTGCTGGCCGCCGCTGAACGTGAATCGAAGGCGCGACGCTTTCCCGAGGCCGAAGCGCAGCTGCGCCAGATCTTGGCCGTGGCGCCTTGCCATTCAGTGGCGCTGGGCGATCTGGGCCGCGTTCGTTTCGCCCGCGCCGACATCGATGGCGCGCGGAAATACTTCCTGTCTGCACTGGCCGTAGATCCCGAACTCGAGCTGTGGCCCGCCGAGATCGAAGCGATTCGGTAGCCCGCGCGCCTACGGCAACTCGTAGTTCAGCGTAACGTCCACTTGCACGCGGCCACCTAGAATTTCTGGCGGTGGTGGAAACGGTTGCGCCAACTGAATCGTCTTCACAGCGGCGTGAGCCAACACAGGCATGTGATCGCCCGTGATCACACTGGCGCCTTGCAAGCGTCCTGCACCATCGATCACAACGCGCACCACCACAACGCCTTGCAGGCCTGCTTCTTCCGCTTCCGCTGGATAAAAGCGCTTCTTGTTGATGCTCGAAGCCATGATCTCGCGCAGATACTGTTCGAGCAGACGCCGCCGCTCACTGGGATCTAACGTGCGTGCGGCGACGGCAGCCACGGGCGCTGTTACGGCCGCTGTGCCTGTGCCTCCCACAACGCCTGCGGCGATGCCCCCCGTGGCAGGCCCTTGCGGATCGCCCACTGGACCTGCGGCTTGCACGGGCGCTTCACTTGGTGCCGCGACAGGCGCGGCCGGTACTTCCACAGGTGCAGCCACAGGCGTTGGCGTTGGTGGCGGGGGAGGGGGAGCCGCGTGGCCTTTGCGCAGCGGTGCCGCAGACTCAGCCTTCACGGTTGCCACCGCTGCCACGGGTGGCGGGGGCGGGGGCGCCAAACGCGGCAGCAACAAATGAACGGGCGGTTTCGTTTGTCGCGGCCCGCTCAACCGTTGGCGCGCAACCGCGGCAAACGCCGCTACATGCAGCACCGCAACGAAAGCCAACAACAGTGATTGCTTGCCCCGCGTGCGGGCCGGAATGCGTTGATGCGCCACCATGAAATGCGCAAACGGCGCTGCAGGCTGTTGTTCAATCGCCACCGGCGCAGCCACCTTTTGCGGAGCCTTCGGCTCCGAATCGGTATCGACGAGGGGAAGTGAGATTGATCTTGCACCCGACATTCATTCTCAATATATCATATTCCGTGTTGAGAATGCCTCTCAAATTCATTTTCCCTAGCAACCTGTTGTAGGAGCTCGTAGATGACCGTAAGTTCTTCCCGATGGCCGGCCGGCGCTCTGGCCGTCGCCCTTGTTTTTACTGGCTTTTTCGCCGCATGTGACGATTCCGACAGCGACAGCCCCGACGGGGGCTTCAACCCCGATGCCGCGGCCACGGGTGGCTCAGGCGGCTCGCCCGGCACAGGTGGCGGCCCCGCCCAGGGCGGCAGCGACGGCGGCGTGGATTCCCGCACCGATGGCGCCACGGACGCAGGCGGCGACACCGCACCCATCGTGATGGCTGAGCCTGACGTGGACATGGTGTTCGTTCGCTTCAACACCAATGGCACCATCGACAACGACTTCGGCACCGCAGGTGTGGCCACCTTGAACCTCAGCGGCCGCGCGGGCAGCGTTTATGACACGCCTGCAAGCATCGCTCGCGATGCACAGAACCGTCTGGTGGTTTTTGGGGGCGTGAAGGGCAAGGATCGCAGCGATGCTGATCGTGTCGTGTTCCGCTTAACTGATAGAGGTGCGCTTGATACAACGTTCGTTGCGTCTCCCCAATTCCCCTCCGCCCCCGCCAACGGGATCAACAACGTCTACGTCCTCAACATGGGCAACGTGGCCGACAACGCTCGTCGTGGCATCGTGCAAAGCGACGGCAAGATCATCTCGTCCGGCTATTCACCCTTGCCCACCGGCGTTGGCACGCAAACGGCGAACGCGATCGTTCTTTTGCGTTTGAACGCCGACGGCACACCCGACAACGGGTTTGGCGTGGGCGGCGTTTCCGTGAGCAATCCTTTCCGATCGAACGTGGCGAACACGCTTTGGGGCTACGCCGAGGCTTACTCCGTGGGGCTTCAAGACAGCAACTACGTCACCACGGGTTACGGCCGCGCCGCCGCCACAGGCACAGTAGACGTGATCTCCGCTCGGTTCAACGCCAGCGGTGCGCTTGACACCACCTTCGGCAACCAGGGCGCGTCGGTGGTTGATCTTTCTGCAACCAGCTTTGACGACCGTGGTCGCGACCTTGCCATGCTCCCCGATGGTCGCATCGTGGTTGCGGGCAGCACAGCCACCGCCGCAGGTACGGCCGCGATTGATGGATTGGTTGCCGTGCTCACGAAGGATGGCGGGCTCGACACAACATTCAACACCACCGGATACAAGGCTTGGGATTTGGGCCGCGCCAATGACGCCTTTTTCGGCGTTGCCACGAGCACGGACGGCAAAGTGGCCGTTGTTGCGGGAGCTTCGACGGGCAACAACCAAGACGACGACGCCGTGATTGGCGTGATTCCTTTGGATGGCACAGGCACAGCGGCTGTGAAGCTTGATCCCGTTTCTGACAGCGGGCACGACCGCTTTGCCGCGGTTGCCTTCGGCACCGAGGGCAAATTCTATGCAGCGGGCTTCGTGGCTGAATCTGACAAAGACACGGCCCTTGTGGTCGTCCGGTACAATGCCGATGGCACCCGCGACAATACGTTTGGAGCGGCCGGCGTCGCCAAGAAGAACGTATCTGTTGGTAACGGCATTTTAGAAGCGGCCACCGCCTTGGTGGTGCAAGCTGACGGCAAAGTTGTGCTGGCGGGCCGCGCAGAAGGAAACTAAACAATGAAGAAGTACGGGCTCTTTGCGCTGATTTCGATCGCAACGCTGGTTTGGGCATGTGAGAAGAACTCGCCGCGCGAGCCCGTCTTCACCGGCACCGGGGGCACTCCCGCCACAGGCATGGGTGCCGCCCCAGGAACGGGAGGGTTCACTTTTGATGGTGGCGGTCTGGGCGATGGTGGCTTTGACCCCGACGCACCAGTCACCCCTGTGCAGTTTTCAAAAGCTGCTTTGATCAAGGCCACCGGTGATTGTGCGCTAGGCCTCTATAAACAATTTGCCCTGGACGCAGGTAGGCTGCAGGCGGCCGTGGCCGCGTACGCTGCGACGCTTTCACCTGAAGATCTGGCCGCCGCTCAAACGGCTTGGCGATTGGCGATGGCCACGTGGCAGCAGGCCGAGGCCTTTTTATTCGGGCCCGCCGCGGGATCCGCCGAGTTGGGTGGCCAAGGCTTACGCGATCAGATTTATGCATTCCCATCGGTGTCGCGCTGCCAGGTGGACATTCAGCTCGTGAACCAACTTTATGCCAAGCCCGAGTTCGGCAATTCGTTCATCAACGCACGGGGTCTTGGTGCTTTGGAGTATCTCTTGTTTTACGCAGGCACAACGAACGCTTGTGCCGTCTCAAGTGAGATCAACGTCAAAGGAACGTGGGCCGCCGTGCCTGCGGCTGAACTGCCCAGGCGTCGTGCCGACTATGCCGCGGCCGTTGCGGCGGCCCTGGTGCCAAGAAGCCAGGCGCTGGTGAACGCATGGGAAGGTGGAGGCTTTAAGAATCAGCTGGAGGCGGCAGGCAAATCAAGCCAGCTGTTCACCACGGATCAGGCGGCGCTTAACGCAATCTTCGCGGGCGTGCTTCCCGTAGACCATGCGATTCGTCATGAAAAGACCCTTGATCCCCTGGGCGGCACAGAAAACTGCGCGCAAACGCCTTGCCCAGGCGCCCTTGAATCTCCCTACGCGCGCGAATCAACCGCGAACATCGTCAACAATCTTGTGGGCCTCAAGCGCGTATTGTTGGGCTGCGATGCCAATGGTGAGGGCATCGGTTTTGATGATTGGCTGATCTCTGTAGGTCAAGCAGATCTAGCGCAACAGCTGCGTGGTCTGTTTGGCAACGCCGTGGGTGCGGCAACAACGCTGGCGCCACCTTTGGAAGACGCGATCACAACGGCGCCCGGTAACGTCGTTGCGGTGCGAACCGCCGTGGGAGCGTTGACAACTTTCTTAAAGACACAGTTCAGAAGCCTATTGAATTTGGATCTTCCCATGTCTGTCGAAGGCGACAACGACTGAGGCGCACGATGCTTGCCCGCTTGCGTGAGGCAGTGAACCGCCCCGTGGACGTTGCCTGGTTGGCCGCGTTCCGCTTTTTGTTTGGGCTCATCATGAGCGTGAGCATGTTTCGGTTCATTGCATACGGCTGGATCGATCAGTTCTTCGTCAAACCCACGTTCCATTTCAAGTACTGGGGTTTTGCGTGGGTGCCAGCGCCCAGCCACACCGTGGCGCATGCGTTGTTCTGGGTGATGGCGTTGCTCGCGGCCTGCGTGTGCGTGGGCGCTTGGTTTCGTGTGGCGGCGCCGCTGTTCGCCGTGGGCTTCGCGTACATTCAGCTGATCGACGCCACCACCTACCTCAACCATTACTACCTGGCGTTGCTGCTTTCGGCACTGTTGGCGCTTTCACCCGCACATCGTGCGTGGTCGGTGGACGCTTGGCGGCGCAAGCGCGCCCTTACACACGTACCTGCGGGATGGTTGTGGCTGCTGCGCGTGCAGGTGGGCATCGTTTACACTTACGCGGGCCTGGCCAAGGCGCAAAGCGATTGGTTGTTGGAAGGCCAGCCGCTGCGGATCTGGCTATCGTCCCTCACAACGCTGCCTGTGCTTGGGCCATTGTTTGCGTGGGATCCGGCCGCGCTGCTTATGAGTTGGGCAGGCTTTCTATTCGACGCCACCATCGTGGTGTGGATGTCGTGGCGGCGCACGCGCCCATTTGCTTACGCCATCATCATCGTGTTTCACATCCTCACGAGGGTGCTGTTCCCGATCGGCATGTTCCCCGTGATCATGGTGCTATCGGCATTGGTGTTTTTTCCGCCCTCGTGGCCACGCGAGCTGTGGGCGCGGGTTCGCAGGCGCGCGTCGTCGTCGCCCCCAATGCCAGCCATGGTGGATCGCACGTGGTCCCCGGCCGTCCTCGCATTCGCTTCGGTGTTCGTTGTGTTTCAGCTTCTGATGCCGCTGCGCCACTGGCTTTACCGCGGCAACGTACTGTGGGACGAGCAGGGCATGCGCTTTTCCTGGCGCGTGATGGTGCGCGAAAAGAACGGCAGCGTGACTTACCTTGTGAAGCAAACCAGCACGGGCCGGCAATGGGAGGTCAGCCCCGGCCGTTACCTCAACCGCATTCAAGAAAACGAGATGGCGGGCCAACCCGATCTCATTTTGCAGCTGGCCCACCACATCGAACGCGACTTCGTTGCGCGTGGCCTGGGGCCCGTGCAAGTGAAGGTGGAAGCTCTTGCCTCGCTCAATGGCCGCCCGGCGGCCTACCTTATCGACCCCAACGTGAACCTCGCACAAACGCACGACGGCATCGCAAAGGCCGCATGGATTGCCCCCGATCCCCACTTGCCAGTGCCCCGCTTGCGAGCCATCAGCGCGGCTCGCGCACCGTGATCAGCGCATTTTTGACGGTCTTCCTGCGGCCGAGGCGTGGCTGCAGGCCCGCCTGAGAGCGGGCGAGCCGCAATGTTAGAACGTGGCCCGCACGCCCACTTGCACCCAACGAGGAATGTTGGGGCGGGCGCCAAAGGGCCGACGTGAAACGATATAGGCTTCGTTGAAGATGTTGCGCACGTTCACGTAAAGCACGAAGGGGCCATGAAGCCGGGCTTGCGCAGACGCGTCCATCACGAATTGGCGATCTGTGGCCAGCACTTGGCTTACGGGAAGCTTGCCCGGTTGTTCGCGCATCGCCGAAACATACGTGGCCGAAACGTTGATGCCGCCACGCATGTGTTCAAGCCCCAAGGCCGCGTTCAACAAATGGCGCGGCACATAGGGCAGTTGGTCACCCTTTTTCACTTCACCGTAAATGGGGTCACTGGCCGCGAAATCGCGCAAGAACTCAGCCTTGGTGGCGGTGTATGCCAACGTGACGGGCACTGTATAGGCCCCCACACGCTTTTCGTGGCGGCCGTAAACTTCCACGCCGTAGATGCGCGCTTTGCCCGCGTCCAATTGCCGATCGATGTTCGCGTCCAGGCACCCGCTTGAAAGCGTGCACACGTCGGTCAAGTTCTGGTAGTCATTGAAATAGCCGATGACTTCCGCCTGCGCCGCGCCTTTGGCAAAGCGCGCGCCACCTTCGTAGTTGATGCTTTTTTCAGGTGAAGTGTTGCTGGCCGCCTCGGGCACAGCTGGTGAAAACCCCCGGTGAACGCCCGCCAGCAGGCCAAAGCTATTCGTCAACGCTTGGTAAACGCCCACACCCGGCAACACGGCGGCCTGAAAGCGGCTGTTGTCTTCAAACGTGCCTTGCGGCGTGGGAATTAGGTTCAAGTATTCGGTGTGGATAAGTTCCACGCGCACCCCGGGCGTCACATTCAAACCCTTCCATGTAATCGCGTCCGTCAAGTGCAGCGCGTTTGCCAACGCTGTGGCTTCGTTTAGGGCTGTTACTTTGGTAAGCACGCCCGCTGCCACCAATTGGCCCGCTTGCAGGCGGTAGCCGTCTTCACTGTGCCGCCGACGAATGCGATCGTAGTGCAATCGTGCTCCCGCTTCTACGCGGTGGCTCACGCTGCCGGTTTGTGGGTTCCATCGAATGATGGCTTGAATTCCCTGAGAAACGAAGTCGCGTTGGTTAGGGCCCACCATCAGGATGTCGCCCGCTTGGGTGCTTGAACGCTGCCCAGAGAGCAACGAATAATAGAGCTCGTTACGCGGATCTGTGGGATTGGTTAGAACGTCAAACAGCGATGTTCCGACGAACCCATTCACCTTGCGCCACGTGCGCGTCAGATCGTGGCGGTACACAGCCACGCTAAGCGTGGCCTTGTCGCTTAACTCAAGCTGATAGCTGGCCACGGCGCTGGTGCGGAACCACTGCATGCGATCCAACTGCGTGGCGTCGTAACGCATGTAAGGGTTGCGCCGAAAATCTGCGTCGGTGAGACCTAAATACGTTTCGTTGGAAAGCTCATCTGCATAAGTGAGCTTGAGTTGTAGTTGGCTCGCGTGGCCGCGGATGGGCTCGAATTTATAGAAACCCTTCCACATCCACTCGTTGCGGTGAAAGCCAATGTCAGTGCCATTGGGCAATTCTTTGAAGCCATCATCGCGAAGGTGAATGCCTTCAATCACGTAGCCGGTTTTGCCGTCGCTGTTGCCGGCGTATGCGTGCGCCTTGCCGTAACCGTATTGGCCGATCGCCAGATCCACGCCACCTGAAAAGAACGAAGGCACCCGCCGGGTTAGCATGTCCAAGGCGCCACCCACCGTTTGCGGGCCGAAGCTGATGCTGCCGGGGCCTTTCACGACCTTCACTTGGCTCATGCGCGTGATCAGCGGGAAGTAATACGCGGCGGGCGCGCTGTAGGGCGCGGGGCCAAACAACACACCATCTTCCATCAACGTAAGCTTCTTGCTGCGATCGGGGTTCACGCCCCGCAAGCCAATGTTGGGCCGCAAGCCAACGCCGTCTTCACCGCGGCTATAAACGCCCGGCACCTGCGCCACCACCGCGTGCGGATCGTCGTACTCGAAACGCTCAAGCTGCTTTGCCTTCAACACGTGCGCCGATCCAGCCGTCTTCGCCGTGGACGTGCCCACCACAGTCACCTCAATGCCAGGATCGCTTTTCGCAGCAGGCGAGGGCGCCTCGGGCGGCGGCAGAGGAAGCGGGGCGGGTGGCGGCGAGGGGGCTTCCGCTTTGGCGGGGGGCGCCTCGGTCGGGGCCGCCGTGGGCGATGGTAGCGGGGGCGATGGCGGGGGCGATGGCGGTGGGGCAGGGGGCGTTTCAGTGGGCGTTTCGCCTGCGGTGTCAGGCGTCGCGGGCGCCGTTGTGTTCTCGGGCGGAACGGGCTCTTGCGCCTGGGACAAGGGTGCCGCAAGCGCCAAGGGAGCGAAAACGAGGGCAAAACTCAAGGCAAGGGTTCGCATGGGATATGGCTCTTGCTGTGTTATTGACTTTGAGAATCGTTGTCAATTGGAAGCGGGAGAAAAGCGCCCAGGAGCTCCATTTACGTCCCAATTCGCGCAACTTTTGCTGCTGGCGCACGAAGAATAGGTGTGGAATCAAAAACGACGGCGTCTGCCTATTCACCATCCAAGCCCCGAACGCTGCTGGAACAAGCGCGCATGGTCTTAACCGTTCGCCACTACAGCGACCGCACGAAGAAGGCCTACTGCCACTGGATTCGCCGGTTCGTGGCCTACCACAACCGACGCCATCCCAAAGAAATGGGTGAAGCTGAGGTCACTCAGTTCTTGAGCCATCTCGCCATCGATAAGAAGGTGAGTGCGTCGACGCAGAGTCAGGCGCTTGCGGCCCTGTTGTTTCTCTACCAGCACGTCCTCGGGCGGGACCTTGATTGGCTTGATGGTGTCCAGCGCGCCAAGGGCCCCACGAAGCTGCCCTGTGTGCTTACCCGCAACGAAGTCTTTGCAGTCTTGAACAGGTTGCGTGAGCCAACGTGGCTGGTGGCAGCTTTGATCTATGGATCGGGCCTGCGCTTGATGGAGGCCTTAACTTTGAGAATTAAAGACGTGGACTTTGAGCGTCGCACGATCACCGTTCGCCGTGGCAAAGGCGCCAAGGATCGCCACACCATGCTGCCCGATTTTGTGGCAAACGACCTCGCCAGGCACATCTTTCGCTGCAGGCAACAGCACGAACGGGATCTAGCCCAAGGTGCGGGGTTTGTGGCATTGCCCAACGCTCTGTCCAGAAAGATGCCCGGGGCCGCAAAGCAATGGGCATGGCAATGGATCTTTCCTGCCAAAGGCTTTTATCTTCATCAGGAGTCAGGTCAGATGCGAAGGCACCACCTTCACGAATCTGGCGTGCAGCGAACTATTCGTGCAGCGGTACTTGAGTCCGGCATCACGAAGCCCGCTACGGCTCACTCGCTACGGCATTCCTTTGCCACGCACTTGCTGGAAGCTGGTCAAGACATTCGAACGATCCAAGAGCTGCTTGGCCACAGCGACGTCACCACCACCATGATCTACACCCACGTCCTCAACCGCGGCCCCATGGGCGTATCGAGTCCCTTGGATACGTCTGCTCGAATAAATCAAGTTAACTCGAACACCAATATTGGCTTATCCGCACTTACGGTTCGAGATATTGGTTTATCGACACTTTTGGCTGAGGGAAAACATGGCGTCCCGATGCGACCGAAGAAATAGGCGCCCTGCCAAAAGTCGAGAAGATCGGATATCTTGAACGGTACAATTCACGTTGAACTAAGCCGCTGGCGCGGCGGTCTGTTGGCTACCGGTGGCCGCTTGCACCTTGGGAGAAGGTGTTGAGGTAAATCCGCCGAGATCTTGTTCTTTCTACCACAGAAAGGACGAGGCCATGGGTTGGATACGTGATCGATTGGAAGAGCAGTTTGAGATTCGGCGAATCGCCCCGACAACGCGCAAGTCGTATCTCATGCACTGCCGAAGCTTCGTTGTTTTTCACCGGCGAAACCCCGCGGACATGGGGGACGATGACATCGAAGCCTACATGCTGCACCTTGCTAGAGATCGTAAGGTCTCTCGTTCGAGCCAAGCTCAAGCGCTGTCAGCGATCAAGTTCATGTATCGGTTTGCCTTGCGTAAACCAAGTGTTGGCGCAGAACTTCGTCCTCCGCGAGTCGAGCACAAGCTTCCCGCCGTCCCTACGCGCGATGAGCTTGAACAGCTGTTCGCTGCCATAAAATCAGTGAAATACAGGGCCATTCTCATGGTCGCTTACGGCTCAGGGCTTCGCATAAACGAAGCGCTTCGACTTACGCCGCAAGACGTCGACAGCAAAAGTATGGTGATACGCATCCGCGACGGAAAGTTTCGCAGGGATCGCACGGTCATTCTAAGTCAGCGTTCGTTACAGGTGCTTCGTGCATATTGGCGACAGGAGCGTCCCTCAGGACCTTTCTTGTTTCCCGGCGCGGCTGAAGGCACACACATCGGCATTGATGCCGTTCGCAAGGTGCTCAAGACCGTCGTCTCGACAACACTGCCGCATAGGCACTTCACCTTGCATTCGTTGCGCCACGGATTTGCCACCCATCTCCTCGATGACGGTGCGGATCTGCGGATAATTCAAGTGCTGCTGGGGCACAGTTCGCCATCTACTACCGCTCGATACGTACATGTGTCGACACGACACCTAAGCCGCACGACGAGCCCTCTTGATGTAACCACAAAAGCGAAGCGTTAACGACACGAGGAGTCATCGTGCATCAGCACCCAGGCATTGGGAGCGGTGGCGCACGCCCTCGTTGGGACATGGCGGAAATTTTTGCTCGCCATGGCAGCGGCTATCTGGGATCGCATCGCACCACTCATGTTCAAAGGCGTGCCATCAACGCCATTGTGCAGTGCCGTACGCCTGCGCTTGGTGGCCATGGTGAAACTTGTCGCGCTTGCCGCAAGACAACCGTTTCTTACAATTCGTGTCGCAACCGGCATTGTCCAAAGTGTCAAGGTCTCGCGCAGGCTCGGTGGATTCAGGCGCGCGAAGCGAAGATCCTTCCTGTGAAATACTTCCATGTTGTTTTCACGCTTCCGCAGCAGCTGCGGAGGTTTTGCAAGCTTCATCCAGAGTCGATGTACGCACTGCTGTTTTCAAGCAGCAGTAAGACCCTGCTTGACGCCGCTCAAACGAAACTGAAATGCCAGCTGGCCATCACGTCTGTCCTTCACACATGGACAAGAGACCTGCGTTTTCACCCGCACGTGCATTGCATCGTGAGCGCCGGTGGCTTGTCACTTGACTCCACCGCTTGGGTCTCGTCATCGGGGCAATATCTATTGCCCGTAAAGCTTTTGTCGCGACTGTTTCGGGGGAAGTTTTTGGATGGCCTGACAAAGCTCGTGATGGCAGACGAAATTCCTTTAGAACTTGAAGACCTTCGCGAGCTTAAGCGGGAGCTTTTCTCTGTTGAGTGGGGCGTGTATGCGAAAAAGCCCTTCGCGGGGCCCAAAGCAATCTTCCGGTATTTGGGCCAGTACACTCACCGCGTTGGCATTTCAAACTACAGGATCCGCTCCATTACCAAAGAAGCCGTGGTCTTCAGCACGAAAGACGGCAAGGTGGCTTCTTTGGATCCCATCGAATTCATCAGACGATTCCTTTGTCATGTCCTGCCCAGAGGATTCGTCAAAATACGGCATTATGGGCTGGCGGCATCTGCGAATCTGAACGGTAGCATGGCCACTGCGCGAGGCATTTTGAGTTCAGCGTCATCAAACGACGCCGAAGTGTCTGGCCGTTTAGCAGCGCCCACCCGCTCTTGGAAAGAGCTTCTTGAAGATCTTACTGGCATCGACGTTGATCTATGCGACTCGTGTCGAGCACAAGCCCTCACTGACCGCAAAGGACAACCTCGAACGCCAAACACCTCCTGAATCGCCATGGGCGCAAACCAAAACCACAAAACTCGCGACCAACTTTTGGATCCATTGAGCTTCAATGCACCCGTTCGCTCGCGACATCCCTGTGTCGCCATTTTCGTGAGCGTCGCCACGAAATCCGCTGGCCCTGTAAACCTCAGCCAATACGGCCAGCGGGCTTCGTACGGCTACCGCCGCATCCACTCCTTGCGCAGATCGCTTGTTCGGCCGCACCACCGCGCTTGAATCTCCCATAGTCGCAACGCAACTGGCCAGCGGCTAAGTTCAACGACGGTTCTCTCGAATGTCATTACGTTCGTTTGTGCTTCGTGGCATCATCGAACTCGAGAGAACCTATAAGTTAGCCAGACTGACACGATGACAAATCCTATGGCACAAAGCTGGTTGGATGCTGCGGACGACCTCGGCATTCGCGTTGTGCACCCCTTTCGGTTCACCACGGCGTCGGGTATCGCGGCAGAGACAGTCGGCGTCTTCTTACCTGACTTCGGATGTAAAGACGGCATGCTACTTACGTGCCGCTTCGATCCTGACGAACTGTACGAACTCGTTGACGACACCCCATATCGCACTTCAGGTCTCAGTCCCCGCTACTACGAACCTTACTCGCGCAGGCGGTTCATGCAGACACTTGCTGATTGGGGGTGGTTCGGTCCCGAAGACCAACGGCCGCAATGGTACGATCAAGATTGGCGCAGCAAATCTGGGTAGAGTGAGTTGCTGCTTTGCCGCTGGCTAACCGATCATTGCAGCTGACAAAGCATGGAGGTCACTTTGAACCTAGACAGTGGGTCGGCATGCGGGCGACAATCTGGCCTTAAGCCTCAGGGGGCTTTGCAGCTGAATTTTTCACGTTATCCGGACGATGAGCAAACAGCGATCGCAAATGTTGCAGGTCTGCATGAGCGCACTTCTCGTGTGTTCGCAATGCATGCCCGAGCATCTTCGAGCTGAAGTCGATAAGCTGGAGTCAGAGCTGGCGACCGTCTATCCCGCTGATGGCATCGACGCGGCGGAGGCTGAACGGATTGCGCAGGCATACATGAACGAATACGTAGCCGGCTGCGGAGCGCCGAATCCTCCCGTATTGCAGGGTAAGACATGGATGTTCGAACTCAGGCTTGGATATGCAGGCCAACCGTCAAACAAGCGAGTAGGAGTCGACGCAGAGACCGGAGCGGTGCAAGGTGCGGGAGGCCCGTTGTTCAAGACGTTCCAGGAGTTCAAAGAGAACGTCGTCAGCGACTACGTCAAACGCCGAAAGCATCTTTGACGTTCACCTCGACACTGAGGCCGCCGCATAACTCTGGCTTGAAGGCAGACGGCGCCTCGGAGGTCACTTTGAACCTAGACATGCTATCGGTCTGCGAGCGACAATGCGGTCTTGGGGCCTCAATGGGCGCCGCAGCTTAAGCCACACACGTTGTGCAGACACGCGGCTCAGTCATCGAACAAGCTTGCATGAGCTGGCCGCGCAACAAATCGCGCCGTCTGTGTCAGTGACTCTGGCAGAACCACCCAGCTGCGAACGCGCTCTTGCGCAAGGCGGGCTCACAGGTCTAACGAGACGTGCAGGACGCGCGAGCTCGGTACCGGTGCAGGGGCGGTGAAGTGGCTACGCATGCGGGCCAACAAACGCCCTTGGTGTTGACTCGCCACCGGGCATGCACCAGTGCACGTTCGAGCTCAGTATGCGGGCGTCAGCGGGCCGCACGTGCCAACGATGCTGCAAACTCAACAACAAGAAGGGGCACGCGGTAACAGGGTATCGCTGCGCGCAACGGCGATGGCCCTGTGCAACCCGGCCACCGGGGTCGGTGCTCGGCTGCGTATCGAACCTCATCGCGCCGCTGGTTGTAGCCCCGCTGCACAACCGATCGTTTCAGCTGTCAAAGCTTAGGCGTCAACTAAAACCTAGACACGCTTTGGTGTTTCCAGCACCATTGGGGTTGTGCACGCAGCTGAGCTTTGCAGCTGAACTCCACACGTTAGCCAGATAGGTCCGCGACTCGATGACGCTTGCTTTGACATTCGGAGCCCCCTGCCACGGATGGCTGCGCGTGGGGGTGGCGGGGCCAGGGGGCGAACAATCCTTGGATGTGGCCGACGTACCTGGCGATTCC